>NZ_QMEW01000019.1 GCF_003284965.1 Mycolicibacterium sp. GF69 | reverse complement strand
GTGGCGGCGGACCCTGCATGAAGGTATTGCCCGTCGGCGGCGGGGGCGGCGGAGGTGTCGGTTCGGGCTGCGCCTGCGCCACTGACGGCAGCGCGAGCGCCACAGCGGTGGCGCCGGCCAGCGCCGCGACCGTGAACATCTTCGTCACGCCCCTGCGCGGGGGTGAAATCGCGTCCGGGTGATCCATGGGGAAGAAACTACCGTGTTACCGCCGTGACGCAAGTGTGAATTGCTCAAATTGTGCCTGGATAAGACATAGCTGAGAAGAGTAAACAAAATGTTCGGCGACGGTAGCGCGAGTTGCTGACATGGCGACGCCCCCGCGCGTGGCGCCGGGGGTATCGAACGGTTCAGGCGGACGGTTGTCCTACCCGCTCTTCGCTTCGCCGTCGATGTGCGTTACGCCCCCGGATGGATGGTGACTTCTTGCGTCTTCACGGCGAAGTAGACCCGCTCACCGGGCGCGAGGCGCAGCTCGGCCGCGGACTCTGCGGTGACGTCTGCGGCGAGCCCGGGGCTTCCATCGGGCTGCTCCTCGGCCCGCACGCGGATCGCAGGTCCGCGGGCGTCGAGTTCTGCGACGGTCACTTCCACGGTGTTGCGCGGACTGCCGCTCGGCCGCTCGCGGTACACCGCGACCGCCGATGGGTGAAACAGGGCGACCGCCGGTCCTGCCGGCGCGGGGTCCACGTCGTATGCCCCGTACCAGGCGGCCCCCCACCGGGTCATCAGCGTGCCGTTGCCGTCACCTGCACCGCGGACCAGGTTGATTCCCGCCAGCCGCGCCCCGAACCCGCTGCGTGGTGAAGTCAATATCGCTGCGGCAGAACCAATTTCGGCAATACATCCGGATTCGATCACCATAACCCGATCCGCGAGGGTCACCACGTCGAGCAGATCGTGTGTCACCATCACCGCCGACCGTCCCTCACGCACCAGCACCCGACGCAGCACCCTGCGCATCGTGGCAGCCGCTGCCACGTCGAGCCCGGTCAACGGCTCGTCAAGAAGCAACACGTCAGGCTCGGCGGCCAGCGCGCGGGCCAACGCGACACGCTGTGCCTGGCCGCCGGAGAGCTGGCGCGGTCGGCGCTCGGCCAGATGCGCTGCGTCGACCTCTGTGAGCCACCGCTCGGGATGCTTGCTGCGAGGCGCGAACGACACGTTGGCGATCACACTGAGATGCGGGAAGAGCAACGGATCCTGTAGGAGCAGTCCCACCCGGCGGTCGTGGGTTGCGACGTGGACGCCCGATGCGACGTCGGTGAGCACCCGGTCCCCCGCCCGCACGACACCGTCGTCGGGGCGCACCAATCCCGCGATGACGTGCAGCACCGTCGACTTGCCCGCGCCGTTGGGGCCGAGGACGGCCAGCACTTCACCTGCGGCGACGTCGAACTCGACGTCGACGCCGCGTTGCTCGACGACGGCTCGGACGCCGACGCCCGTCACGCTGCCCTACCAGGCACTGTCACCCCGCAACCGTCGGCTGCCCAAGCCCAGCACCACCACCGCCGCCACCACCACCAGCAGCAGTGACAGCGCCACCGCGGCGCCGGGGTCGCTTTCGCGCTGCAGGTAGATCTCCAACGGCAGGGTCCGGGTGACGCCTTCGCGGGAGCCCGCGAACGTCAGCGTCGCACCGAATTCGCCCAACGACCGTGCGAACGCCAGCACGGCCCCCGATACCAGGCCCGGTGTCAACAGCGGCAACGTGACCCGCCACCACACCCGCGACGGTCGCGCGCCCAGCGTGGCCGCGACTGTCTCGTAGCCCGCGCCCGCCGTGCGCGCGGCACCTTCGAGCGCTATGACCAGGAACGGCAACGAGACGAACGTCTGCGCGAGCACCACCGCCGTCGTGGTGAATGCAATCTGGACACCCACCGCCTCCAGCGATTCCCCGACGAGGCCAAGACGGCCGAACGCGTACAGCAGCGCAATGCCGCCGACCACCGGTGGCAATACCAGCGGTAGCAGGATGAGCGGTCGGGCCACCCGCACCAGAACGCTGTCACTGCGCGCCAGCACCAGCGCCATCGGAACGCCGAAGACTAGGCACAGCACCGTGCTGGCAGTAGCCGTGCGCAGGCTGAGCAGCAGAGCTTCGGTCGACGAGTCGCTGCTGATGAGCTGCACGAAATTCGGCCAGTCGACCTTGATCGCGATCGCGACGAGAGGTATCGCGACGAACGCCGCGCCGACCGCGGCCGGCAGGTAAAGCCATCGCGGCAGGCCAGCCGATGTGCTCAACCCGATGCCGTCCTGAAACTCACGGTCGAAACCCTATGGCACACGCGCCCGCGCGCCGGTTTCGTGCGCTAGCTACTGTCCAGTAACATTGCTGTGAATCGCTGGTTCAGCGTCTGACACGACAGGGAGGTCCTCGCGATGGAGGTGCTCGTCACCGCCGGTGACACCGATCTGGGTCGCACGATCGCCGGAGGCTTCCGGGACGCCGGTCACCGCGTCGTGATCGCCGGCGCCCGCCGCGACGAGTTGGAAGTCGCCGCGAAGGAACTCGATGTCGACGCGATCGTGCTCGACAACACCGATCCCGCGAGCCTGGAAGCGGCGCGACCTCAGTTTCCGCAGCACCTCGACACGATCGTCAACGTGCCCGCACCTCGCTGGGACGGCGGCGACCCGCGCACCTACTCGCTGACGGATCTGGCGGCGGCATGGCGGGAGGCGCTCGACTCGACCGTGGTGTCGTCTGTGCTGACGGTGCAGATTCTGGGCGATCACCTGCGCTCGGGCGGCTCGATCGTCAGCGTGGTGCCCGAGAACCCCGCCGAAGGCAGCGCCGAGGCGGCGATCAAGGCCGCTCTCGCCGACTGGACCGCCGGGCAGGCCACGTATTTCGGCACTCGGGGAATCACCGTGAACGCGGTGGCCTCCGGTCGTAGCGCCGAGCCGGGCTACGAGGGGCTATCGCGCACGCCCCCGCCGGTCGCCGAGGAGATCGCCCGTCTGGCGCTGTTTCTCACCACTCCGGCGGCGCGCCACATCACCGGCCAGACGTTGCACGTCAGCCAGGGTGCGCTCGCGAACTTCGGCTGAATATTCCGCGTTTCACCGGGAGCTGAAGCGGGGTGACCGCTCCGGCCGGGTGTGGTTACGTGAAGGTGGTGACCATCAAACTCGGACTTCAGATTCCCAACTTCTCGTACGGCACCGGCGTCCCGGAGATCTTCCCCACCGTCATCGCGCAGGCGCAGGAAGCGGAGGCCGCCGGCTTCGACTCGGTGTTCGTGATGGACCACTTCTACCAACTGCCGGGGCTCGGCACGCCGGACCAGCCCATGCTCGAGGCCTACACCGCGCTGGGAGGTTTGGCGACGGCGACCGACCGGGTCCAACTCGGGACCTTGGTCACCGGCAACACCTACCGCAACCCGACGCTGCTCGCCAAGGCGATCACGACCCTGGACGTGATGAGCCAGGGCCGGGCCGTACTGGGCATCGGCACCGGCTGGTACGAACTCGAACATGACAGTCTCGGTTACGAGTTCGGCACCTTCACCGACCGGTTCAACAAGCTCGGTGAGGCGTTGCAGATCATCCTGCCGATGCTCGAGGGTGAGCGCCCCACCTTCGAGGGCAAGTACTACCGAGCCAACGAGGCGATGGCCGAACCGCGCTTTCGCGAACACATCCCGCTGATGATCGGCGGAAGCGGCGAGAAGAAGACGATTCCGCTGGCGGCCAGGCACTTCGACCATCTCAACATCATCGCGGGCTTCGACGAGCTGCCGCGCAAGGTCCAGGTCGTCAAGGAGCGCTGCGAAGAGATCGGGCGCGATCCGGGCACGCTGGAGACAAGCATGCTCGTCGTCGCGATCATCGACGAGAACGTCACCGGCGACGTCATTCCCGACGACTTCAAGCAGCAAGCGGTCTTCGGCAGTGCCGATCAGATCGCCGAACAGATCAAGACCAAGGTCCTCGACGCCGGCGTCGACGGGGTAATCCTCAGTCCGGTGACGAGCCTCGACGGGTACCACCCAGGCGGCATCGCCGCGGTGGGCGAGGTGCTCAAACCCCTGCTCGGCGGGTGATACCGCGACTGTGGTGGGATATAACACAGCAAACCTGTGCACCGATCGAGTGTTCAGGCGGCTACCGTTACGGGTAGAGAACTGCACGTGGAAGCACCGTCGAGGAGCCCGATATGAGCCATCCCGGAGCCACTGCATCTGATCGACACAAGGTCGTCATCATCGGGTCAGGGTTCGGCGGGCTGACAGCTGCTAAGCGACTCAAACGAGCCGATGTCGACGTCAAGCTGATCGCCAAGACCACCCACCACCTGTTCCAGCCGCTGCTGTACCAGGTCGCGACCGGCATCATCCCGTCCGGTGAGATCGCTCCGCCAACGCGGATGATCCTGCGCAAGCAGAAGAACTGTCAGGTCGTGCTCGGCGACGTCACCCACATCGACCTGGCCAACCAGACGGTCAAGTCAGAGCTGTTGGGCCACACCTACGTCACGCCGTACGACACACTCATCGTCGCCGCCGGCGCGGGCCAGTCCTACTTCGGCAACGATCATTTCGCCGAGTGGGCGCCCGGTATGAAGTCGATCGATGACGCGCTCGAACTGCGTGCGCGCATCCTCAGCGCATTCGAACAGGCGGAGCGCTCGAGTGATCCGGCCCGGCGCGAGAAGCTGCTCACGTTCACCGTGGTCGGCGCGGGGCCGACCGGGGTCGAAATGGCCGGGCAGATCGCCGAGTTGGCCGACCACACGCTCAAAGGCGCGTTCCGCCATATCGATTCGACCACCGCACGGGTGATCCTGCTCGATGCGGCGCCTGCGGTACTGCCGCCGATGGGCGAGAAGCTCGGCAAGAAGGCCCAAGCGCGGCTGGAGAAGATGGGCGTCGACATTCAACTTGGTGCCATGGTCACCGACGTCGACCGCAACGGCATCACCGTCAAGGACTCCGACGGCACCATCCGACGGATCGAATCCGCGACGAAGGTGTGGTCGGCCGGTGTGTCGGCCAGCCCGTTGGGCCGTGACCTCGCCGAGCAGTCCGAGGGCGAGGTCGATCGTGCCGGCCGTGTGCTGGTGCAGCCGGACCTGACGCTCGCCGGCCACCCGAACGTGTTCGTGGTCGGCGATATGGCCCACGTCGAGGGTGTGCCCGGACAAGCGCAGGGCGCGATCCAGGGCGGCAGGTACGCCGCCGACGCGGTCCGGGCCGAGCTCAAGGGCGCCGATCCCGCACAGCGTGAACCGTTCCAGTACTTCGACAAGGGCTCGATGGCCACGGTGTCGCGGTTCTCCGCGGTCGCCAAGATCGGTCCGCTGGAGTTCGGTGGCTTCATCGCCTGGCTGGCCTGGCTGGTGCTGCACCTCGTCTACCTGGTCGGCTTCCGGCGCAAGCTCACCACGCTGGTGTCGTGGACGGTGACGTTCCTGTCGACGCAGCGCGGCAACCTCACGATCACCGAGCAGCAGGCCTACGCCCGTACCCGGATCGAAGAACTCCAGGAGATAGCGGCGGGCGTCCGCGACACCGAGAAGGTCGCGGGCTAGAGCCCCTGCTGCTCACCGGATCCGCCGATCGGTACCCGCTCGCGCGCGCCGATCGGCAGCGCACGCGTTGGGGCGCCCTATTCGGCGGGCATGTTCTGCAGCCGCACCTGTCCCCGGGCGACCAGCTTTTCGTTGTCGTCGGTGATGGTGATCTGCCACAGCTGCTGGCGTCGACCGCGGTGTATCGGTGTGGACACCGCGGTGACAGTCCCCGACGAGATGGCCCGGAGGAAGTCGGTGTTGTTGTTGACGCCGACGACGTTTCCGCCGCCGTTGTCGGCGAGCCAGACGGCCGCAGAGACGCTGGCCAAGCTTTCGACGATCGAGCAGTACACGCCGCCGTGCACGATCCCGTACGGCTGCAGGAGCTTGTCGGCGATCTTCAGCTGCGCACGGCCGCCGTCGGGACCGATCTCGAGGTAGTTCAGGCCGAGCTCGGTGTCGAAGCCCTTACCCAGTTCGGACGGCAACGGGGTCGTATCGGAGGTCACGCGAACGTGTCTACACGCTCGCCGAGACCATGGCCTCGCCGGGTGGTGCGAGTTAGGGTCGACCATGGCCAAGACTGCGAAAGACCTCGTTGCCGCCGCCAACGCCGTGGTGCCCAAGCTCTCCTACGCCGAGGCACAAGAACTGATCGCCAAGGGCGCGTTGGTCGTCGACGTCCGCGACGCCCCCGAACTGGAGAGCGGCGGGAAGGTGGCCGGCGCCGTACACGTGCCGCGCGGCATGCTGGAGTTCCGTGCCGACCCGGAGTCGCCGTACTACGACGAGAACTTCTCCAAGGACAAGCCCGTCATTGTCTACTGCGCGTCGGGCGGCCGCTCGGCGCTGTCGGGGCAGGCGCTCAAGGATCTCGGTTACCGCGATGTGTACAACCTCGGTGGCTTCGGCGACTGGGCCGAGAGCGGCGGTGCGGTCGAAAAGGCCTGAGTCACCGCGTATTCGGCCCGAATGCGGATGAGCCCCGCACCAATGGTGCGGGGCTCATCCTCCGTGTGGACCGGGGGTCTCTGCAGCCCTCAGGACTCCGGCGCGGTCCGGTGGTTCTTGGTTGATCTTCGTCGTGCGTCTGCCGAAAGCATAGGCAAGGCTGCCCTAATTTAGCAAGACCTTTCCTGCTGTGATGCGGGACGTGCCCCTGACGGGCAGGCCGAAACCCACGAGCGCATCCAGTACGGCCTGGCCGCGACGCATGCTCGTCCATTCGCTCGAACCGGCAAGCAGCGGAACCTGCGTCGCGGCGCTGACGACGGCCCCGCCGACGACATGCCACATCGCGGCGGTCGACATCGCGCCCGCGCTGATTTCGGCCAGCTTGGTGAACAGGGGGGCGAGCGCGCGGTGACTGCGGTGGGCGACCCACGTCGTCAATGCCGCCTCGCTCGGCAGCGCCACGATCCCATCGCGCGTCGAGTGGCCGGCGCGGTCCGAGCGGTTGTCGAAATATGGATCGTCAGGCAGGGCCCGCAGGGTGGGATCGGCGACGCCGACCCAGTCGATGGCGCCCTCGGAGTCCACATGCACCCAGAGGTTCTCCAGGCCGGTGTCCCATGCCCGGCCTTCGAGGACCATCAGCGGAACGACGCGTCCCACCACGACGTGGGCCAGTGTCGCGGCCAGTTGATGGGCCACCGCCGCCCGACTGTCGGTCTCCTCGGCCGCAAGTTCGAACATCGCCCGCAGACGGTTCGTCGTGAGCGCCTCAGACAGCGGCCACCACCGCCGTCTGGACAGATCGCCCATCACCGCGACCCCGTACACCCGGGGGCACTCGGGATAGAGCTCGCGCAGCCGTCGACTCGACTCATGCAGCGGCAGCACCTTGCGTATCGCCATGCTTGCGATGAGCGGATCGTCGACCAGAACCGTCATGTGGAGCCTCCCAATATCGAGTTAGGTAAGGCTTACTATAGCTACGCGCCTCACGACGGCTAGACCCCTGTGACTGCTTTCACACCACTGCCCGGAAGGGCGGTGACCACGGCAGAAACGAAGGGGCGACGCCGCTGACGGCCTATCCG
This sequence comes from Mycolicibacterium sp. GF69, assembly GCF_003284965.1. Classification (GTDB taxonomy): domain Bacteria; phylum Actinomycetota; class Actinomycetes; order Mycobacteriales; family Mycobacteriaceae; genus Mycobacterium. Next base: position 90,686 of record NZ_QMEW01000019.1, on the reverse strand, counting down.
CCGGACGAAATACGACGCACGGTAGTAACCCGTAGTACGCTGGTTTAACTGCCTCTAGGAGATGAACGCACGATGGCGAAGTTGACGCGTCTAGGGGACCTTGAACGCGCAGTTATGGATCACCTTTGGTCCGCGCGTGAGCCCCAAACCGTTCGCCAAGTTCACGAGGAGCTTTCCGCCCAGCGCGACTTGGCCTACACCACGATCATGACCGTATTGCAGCGGCTGGCGAAGAAGAATCTCGTCGTGCAGCACCGCGATGACCGCGCCCACCGTTACGCACCGACCCATGGTCGCGACGAACTGGTCGCCGGCCTGATGGTCGACGCTTTGGACCAGGCCGCCGATTCCGGCAGCCGTGCTGCGGCCCTGGTGCATTTCGTCGAGCGGGTCGGCGCGGACGAGGCCGCGGCGTTGCGTCGAGCACTGGCCGAGTTGGAAACCAAACATCGCGTTGCGCCGCCCGCTGGTAATCCAGGCACCGGCTGAGGGAGACTGACAGCGTGACCGCGCTGGCCTTCACTGTTTTGGCGCTGGTTCTGTCCGGACCGGTGCCTGCCCTTCTGGCGCGCGCATCGTGGCCCTTTCGCGCGCCGCGGGCGGCCATCGTGCTGTGGCAGGCGATCGCGATGGCGGCAGTGCTGTCCGCGTTCTCGGCCGGCATCGCCATCGCGAGCCGGCTGTTCGCGCCGGGCCTCGACGGTAGGCCAACGGCGACGATCACCAGTGAGATTGCCGTGCTCGGCTGGCCCGTGTGGATTGCCTACGTGGTGGTGTTCGCGCTGACGCTGGTCATCGGCGCACGACTGATCGCCTCGGTGTTGCAGGTCGCGATCGCGACGCGCCGTCGTCGCGCCCACCACCGGACGGTCGTCGACCTGGTGGGCAAGTCGCGCAAGTGGGCCCACGCGCACGCGGGAGGTGGTCTGCGCATCCTCGATGTGGATCAGCCGCTGGCCTACTGCCTGCCCGGGGTGCGTAGCCGTGTCGTGGTCAGCGAGGGCACGCTGACGACCTTGGCGGACAACGAAGTCGCCGCGATCCTGTCCCACGAACGCGCACACCTGCGGGCGCGCCACGATCTGGTGCTCGAGATGTTCACCGCGGTCCACGCGGCGTTCCCGCGCTTCGTTCGTAGCGGCAGCGCGCTGGACGCCGTGCGGCTGCTGGTCGAGATGCTCGCCGACGATGCGGCGGTACGCATCGCCGGCCCAACTCCCCTGGCTCGCGCCCTGGTCGCCTGCGCGGCTGGGCGCACGCCGTCGGGCGCGCTGGCCGCGGGCGGACCGACCACCCTGCTGCGGGTGCGCCGCCTCGGCGGTCGGCCCAACAGCCTGGCGTTGGCAACCGGCGCATACACGGCCGCCGTGGCGGTGCTGGTCGTGCCGACAATCGCGGTCGTGCTGCCGTGGCTGACCGAACTGCACCGGCTATTCGCAGCTCAGGGATAAGCCACGCCCATCGAGGCGTTCACCACAACCAGACAACGAAAGGCCGCCCGAATGACCTCTGACGCTTCCGCTTCGACCACCGGCACCGCTCAAATCGGGGTCACCGGCCTTGCCGTCATGGGATCCAACATCGCGCGGAACTTCGCCCGGCACGGCTACACCGTCGCGCTGCACAACCGTTCGGTGGCCAAGACCGACGCGTTGCTCGAACAACACGGCGCCGAGGGCAAGTTCGTCCGGAGCGAGACGATTGCGGAGTTCCTCGACGCGCTGGAGAAGCCGCGCCGGGTGTTGATCATGGTCAAGGCCGGAGACCCCACCGATGCGGTGATCAACGAGCTCGCCGATGCGATGCAAGAAGGCGACATCATCATCGACGGCGGCAATGCGCTCTACACCGACACAATCCGGCGCGAGAAGGCGATGCGGGACCGTGGTCTGCACTTCGTCGGCGCCGGCATCTCCGGCGGCGAGGAGGGAGCGCTGAACGGGCCGTCGATCATGCCCGGCGGGCCGGCGGAGTCCTACAAATCGCTCGGGCCGCTGCTCGAGGAGATCTCCGCGCACGTCGACGGCGTACCGTGCTGCACCCACATCGGGCCCGACGGCGCCGGTCACTTCGTGAAGATGGTGCACAACGGCATCGAGTACTCCGACATGCAGTTGATCGGCGAGGCCTACCAGTTGCTGCGCGACGGGTTGGGCAAGTCGGCCGGCGAGATCGCCGACGTGTTCGACGAGTGGAACAAAGGCGACCTCGACAGCTTCCTGGTGGAGATCACCGCGACGGTGCTGCGGCAAACCGACGGCAAGACCGGTAAGCCGCTCGTCGACCTCATCCTCGATGAGGCCGAGCAGAAAGGCACGGGCCGCTGGACGGTGAAATCGGCACTCGATCTCGGGGTGCCGGTGACCGGTATCGCCGAAGCGGTGTTCGCACGGGCGCTGTCTGGATCGGTGGTCCAGCGCAAGGCCACCACCGGTCTGGCCTCCGGTGATCTCGGCGAAAAGCCAAGTGACGCCGACAAGTTCATCGAGGACGTTCGCCAGGGTTTGTACGCGTCCAAGATCATCGCCTACGCGCAGGGGTTCAACCAGATCCAGGCGGGCAGCGCCGAGTACGACTGGGGCGTCACGCCCGGGGACCTGGCCACCATTTGGCGCGGCGGCTGCATCATCCGGGCCAAGTTCCTCAACCGGATCAAGGACGCGTTCGACGAGAATCCCGATCTGCCCACGCTCATCGTGGCGCCGTACTTCCGGAGCGCAATCGAGGCGGCGATCGACAGTTGGCGTCGCGTCGTCGGCACCGCCACCGAACTCGGCATCCCGATCCCGGGGTTCTCCTCGGCGCTGTCGTACTACGACGGGTTGCGACAGGAGCGCTTGCCCGCCGCGCTGACCCAGGGGTTGCGCGACTACTTCGGGGCGCACACCTACGGGCGCATCGATGCCGACCCGGCCAAGCGGTTCCACACCCTGTGGAGTGGCGACCGTTCCGAGGTCGAGGCGTAACCTGCTCAGCGGCGACCCGGCTCGACCTGAAACGCGCGCAACTAGACTCGAGTTGAGATGCGATTCCTGGAGGGCCACCGGCCCGCTTACGACCTGACCTACAACGACGTCTTCATCGTCCCCGGGCGCTCCGATGTCCAGTCGCGGATGGACGTCGACCTTTCCACCTCCGAAGGATCGGGCACCACGATCCCGGTGGTGGTCGCGAATATGACCGCCGTCGCCGGCCGCCGGATGGCCGAGACGGTCGCCCGCCGCGGCGGCATCGTGGTGTTGCCGCAAGATCTGCCGACATCGGCGGTCAAGGAGACCGTCGACTTCGTCAAGAGCCGCGACCTCGTCGTCGACACCCCGGTGGTGCTCTCCCCCGACGACTCGGTTTCCGATGCGACCGCGCTGATCCACAAACGGGCGCACGGCGCCGCTGTCGTCGCCTTCGAGGGCAGACCGATCGGCCTGGTCACCGAGGCGAACTGCGTGGGCGTGGACCGTTTCACCCGGGTCCGCGACATCGCGATCTCCGATTTCGTCACCGCGCCGGTGGGCACCGAGCCGCGCAAGGTATTCGATCTGCTCGAACACGCACCCGTTGACATGGCGGTGCTGACCGACACCGACGGAACGCTGGCGGGTGTGCTCACCCGGACCGGCGCGATCCGGGCGGGCATCTACACACCGGCGGTCGACGACAAGGGTCGGCTGCGCATCGCAGGTGCGGTCGGCATCAACGGCGACGTCGGCGCCAAGGCCCGCAGCCTGGCCGAGCTCGGGGTGGACCTGCTGGTGATCGACACTGCACACGGGCATCAACTGAAGATGTTCGACGCGATCGAGGCGGTGTCGTCGCTCGATCTCGGGATTCCGCTCGCCGCGGGCAACGTGGTCTCCGCCGAGGGCACCAGAGACCTGATAAGGGCAGGCGCCTCGATCGTCAAGGTCGGTGTCGGGCCGGGCGCGATGTGCACGACGCGCATGATGACCGGCGTGGGCCGGCCGCAGTTCTCCGCAGTTGTCGAATGTGCCGCCGCGGCAAAGGAACTCGGTGCTCACGTGTGGGCCGACGGGGGTATCCGGCATCCGCGTGACGTGGCGCTGGCGCTGGCGGCCGGCGCGGCCAACGTGATGATCGGCTCCTGGTTCGCGGGGACCTATGAATCGCCCGGAGACCTGATGCGCGACCGCGAAAACCAGCCGTACAAGGAGAGCTACGGAATGGCGTCCAAGCGCGCGGTGGCCGCCCGAACCGCGGGCGACCGCGCGTTCGACCGGGCCCGCAAGGCGCTGTTCGAGGAGGGCATCTCGACTTCCCGGATGGGTTTGGACCCCTCGCGCGGCGGAGTCGAGGACCTACTCGACCACATCACATCCGGCGTGCGCAGTACCTGCACCTACGTCGGCGCCACGAATCTCGCCGAACTCCACGAGAAGGTGGTGCTCGGAGTGCAGTCGGCGGCCGGCTTCGCCGAGGGACACCCGTTGCCGACGGGTTGGTGATCTCGCACCCACTCCATCACCCGTTACCATGGGTTTTCTTCAGTCCTCTACGCGAAAGGGATCCCGTGCCGCAGGCACCCGTCGAGGCCCGGGTTTCAGAGAAGGCCTTCCGGGCCGAGCGGTCCGACCCCGAGCCCGCCGACGCCGAGCCCTCCTCTAGACGGCCGGGTAGCAGGCCCGGCATCCGTAGGACGACCCGATGCCCGTCGTGACATCGCTGCTGTCCCTGCTGGCGATCGTCTTGCTGACCGCCGGCACCGCCGTGTTCGTCGCCGCGGAGTTCTCGCTGACCGCGCTCGAACGCAGCACGGTGGAAGCCAACGCGCGCGACGGGGACCGGCGCGACCAGATGGTCCGGCGGGCGCATCGCACGTTGTCGTTTCAGCTGTCCGGAGCGCAGGTGGGCATCTCGATCACCACGCTGGCAACCGGCTTCCTCGCCGAACCCGTGGTGGCCCGCCTGATCCACCCCGGGTTGGACGCGATCGGGGTGCCCACCCGGTTCACCGGCGGATTGGCGCTGGTGCTGGCCATCGCGATCGCGACCTCGCTGTCGATGGTCTTCGGTGAGCTCGTACCGAAGAACCTCGCGGTCGCGCGGCCAGTGCCGACGGCACGCTGGTCTGCGGCGCCCCAGTTGTTGTTCTCGGCCCTGTTCACACCGCTGATCCGGTTGACGAACGGAACCGCCAACATGATTCTTCGCCGGCTGGGTATCGAACCGGCCGAGGAGTTGCGGTCGGCCCGATCTCCGCAGGAACTGGTGTCGCTGGTGCGCAGTTCGGCCCGCAGCGGCGCGCTCGATCCGATCACCGCGGTACTGGTGGACAGGTCGCTGCGGTTCGGCGACCGCTCGGCCGAGGAACTCATGACACCACGGCAGAAGATCGAAGCGCTCGATGCTGACGAGACCGTCGCCGAGCTCGTGACGGCCGCGATCCGGACCGGATACTCGCGGTTTCCGATCATCAGAGGCGACCTGGACGAGACGATCGGGATCGCGCACGTCAAGCAGGTCTTCGAGGTACCGACCGGCAAACGTGACACCACCCGGCTCGCCTCGGTGGCGCTGCCGGTTGCGAAAGTGCCCTCGACTCTTGACGGTGACGCCGTGATGACACAGATCCGCGCCAACGGTCTACAGACCGCGCTGGTGGTCGACGAGTACGGCGGGACCGCAGGCATGGTCACCGTCGAGGACCTGATCGAGGAGATCGTCGGCGATGTCCGCGACGAACACGACGATGAGGCGCCCGACGTCGTACCCGCAGGCCGGGGCTGGCAGATATCCGGGCTGCTACGCATCGACGAGGTCGCAGGCGCCACCTCGTTCCGTGCCCCCGAGGGCGATTACGAGACGATCGGCGGCCTGGTACTCGAGAAGCTGGGCCACATCCCCGACGAGGGCGAATCGATCGAACTCGACGCGTTCGATCCCGACAGCCCGATCGAGGACCCGAAGCGCTGGCTGGCGACCGTGGTGCGGATGGACGGTCGCCGTATCGACCTGCTCGAGCTGACCGAACTGGGCCGGCGCGGTGACACAACTGCCGACGGGAGCGGCGTCGATGGGTGACTTACTCGGCGTTCTGCTGACGATGCTGCTGCTGGTCGTCAACGCATTCTTCGTCGCCTCGGAGTTCGCGCTGATCTCCGCTCGCCGCGATCGGCTTGAAGCGCTGTCCGAACAGGGCAAGAAAAGCGCGGTCACCGTGATCCGCGCGGGTGAGAACCTGTCGCTGATGCTCGCGGGCGCGCAATTGGGCATCACGATCTGCTCGATCCTGCTCGGCCGTGTCGGCGAGCCCGCCGTCGCGCATCTACTGGAGAAACCGTTCGATGCGCTCGGCGTCTCCGATGCGCTGCTGCACACGGTGTCGTTCATCGTCGCGCTGGCCATCGTGGTGGTCCTGCACGTGCTGCTGGGCGAGATGGTTCCGAAGAACATCGCGATCGCCGGGCCCGAGTCGACGGCCATGCTGCTGATACCGGTCTACCTGGTCTGGATCCGCTTGGCTCGACCGCTGATCGCGTTCTACAACTGGTGCGCCAACGCGACCCTACGGGCGTTCCGGGTGGAGCCGAAGGACGAGCTCGACGTCACGGTGTCCACGGTGGAGCTGTCCGAGATGATCGCCGAGTCGCTGTCGGAGGGCCTGCTCGACCCCGAGGAGCACAGCAGGCTCACCCGCGCACTGCAGATTCGTGACCGCACGGTTAAGGATGTCGCGTTCCCGTTGCGCGACATCCGGACGGTGTCGGTGGCGCGCGAGGGAGCGGGGCCGACGGTCGGCGCGATCGAGCAGGCGCTGGCCGAGACCGGATACTCACGCTTCCCGATCACCGACGCCTCCGGCGCGTACCTGGGCTACCTGCACATCAAAGATGTGCTGGCGTTGGTCGACGACCCCGACGCGGTGCTCGACTTCTCGATGGTGCGCCCGCTGCCGCTGGTGCCGGCGTCGCTACCGTTGCCCGACGCACTGTCGAGGCTGCGGCGCACCAACAGCCACCTGGCGCTGGTCACCGGGACCGACGGAAGCGTTGAGGCGATGGTCGCGCTCGAAGACCTCGTCGAGGACCTGGTGGGCACCGTACGCGACGGGACGCACCGTGTTTGATGTCGCGCTCCGCGCTCCGGTGGTTGATGTCGAGCCCCGCGCTCCGGTGGTTGATGTCGAGCCCCGCGCTCCGGTGGTTGGTGCCGAGCCCCGCGCTCCGGTGGTTGCTGTCGTCGACGAGCCGCACTGGACAGACCGCGAACGCCGCCACCGTCGGCGCGTGCAGGACTTCCTTCGCGCCCATCCATCCGGCGAATCGCACCCGGTCTGGGACTTCCTGTTCACCTACTACAGCCTGCGTCCTCGGCAGTTGCGGACGTGGCATCCCGGTTTCGGCGTCGCGCTCGGCGGCGAGGCCGCGCAGCACTACCTGACCCGGACCGGTTACACGTCCGTACGCGCCGGCGTAGCGGTCAGCCGCGATTACCTGTCGGCGCGCCTGGACACCGTCCGGTTCATCGGTCGGCTGCTGCGCGCAACCGCGTCGCGCCCGGCCCGGTTGAACTGTTTCGGGCTGCACGAGTGGGCGATGGTCTACCGCGCGCCAACGATTCGCCACGACCGCGTGCCGCTGCGGTTGGGTGTGGCAGGAACCGACGCGGTCGTCGACTCGATGCCGTTGCGGTGCAGCCACTTCGACGCGTTCCGGTTCTTCACGGAGCCGGCCGCGCGGCGCAACGCGGTTCAGCTCACCAGGCGTAGCCAGACCTCCGCCGAGCAACCGGGCTGTCTGCACGCCGGGATGGACCTCTACAAGTGGGCGTTCAAGCTCGGCCCGCTGGTGAATTCCGAGCTGGTGATGGACTGTTTGGACCTCGCCGCCGATGCCCGCGAACTCGACATGCGGGCCAGCCCCTATGATCTCCGCGAATACGGATTCGAGCCGATCGCGATCGAGACGCCGGCCGGTCGAGCCGAATACGTGCGGATCCAGCAGACCATCGCGGAGCGAGCCGCGCCGTTGCGGTCAGCCCTTGCCGATCGGTGCGACTGGCTCGATACCGCGGCGGGCCGCGAATCGGATACCGCGGCGGGCCGCGGAGACATTGAGGCCGCCGGTGGCGAATAGGCCGGTTACCGGTGGGTAAGCTGGGACGACAGTTCTAGGAGGAATGATGACCGATCGCGTGACGGTGGGAAACCTGCGCGTGGCACGGGTGTTGTACGACTTCGTCAACAACGAGGCGCTGCCCGGCACCGACATCGACCCCGACACCTTCTGGTCCGGCGTGGACAAGGTGGTCGCCGACCTGACGCCGAAGAACGAAGACCTGTTGGCCCGGCGCGACGATCTGCAGGCCCGGATCGACAAATGGCACCGGCAGCGGGTGATCGAACCCCTCGACCACGACGCCTACAAGGCTTTCCTCACCGAGATCGGCTACCTGCAGCCCGAACCCGATGACTTCACCATCACCACCGCGGGCGTCGACGACGAGATCACCACCACCGCCGGTCCCCAGCTAGTGGTGCCGATCCTGAACGCCCGCTTCGCGCTGAACGCCGCGAACGCCCGCTGGGGTTCGCTCTATGACGCCCTGTACGGCACCGATGTGATCTCCGAGGACGACGGCGCCGAGAAGGGTGGCAGCTACAACCGGGTGCGCGGCGACAAGGTCATCGCCTACGCCCGTCGCTTCCTAGACGGTGCCGCGCCGTTGGCGTCCGGCGCCTGGAGCGAGGCGACCGGGCTGCAGATCGACGACGGTCAATTGCTGGTCACGCTCGGTGACGGGCTGTCCACCGGACTCGCGACGCCCGAACAGTTCGTCGGCTACACCGGCGAGCTCGGCGCCCCTCAGTGGTCGGTGCTGTTGCGTAACAACGGCTTACACATCGAGATCCTCGTCGACCCGGAGTCGCCCATCGGGTCGACCGACGCCGCGGGAATCAAGGATGTCGTGCTGGAGTCCGCGGTCACCACGATCATGGACTTCGAGGATTCGGTCGCCGCGGTCGACGCCGACGACAAGGTGCTCGGTTACCGAAACTGGCTGGGACTCAACCGTGGTGACCTGACCGAAGAGGTGGCCAAGGGTGGTGAGACCTTCACCCGCCGGCTCAACGAGGACCGCACCTACACGCGGCCGAATGCGGACACTGACGAATCCGGCGAGTTGACGTTGCCGGGCCGCAGCCTGCTGTTCGTGCGTAACGTCGGTCATCTGATGACCAACGACGCGATCGTCGACGCCGACGGCAAAGAGGTCTTCGAGGGAATCCAAGACGCGCTGTTCACCGGACTGATCGCGATCCACGGACTGAAGGCCGGAGACGGCAACGGCCCGCTGGTCAACAGCCGGACCGGCTCGGTATACATCGTCAAGCCCAAGATGCACGGTCCCGACGAGGTGGCCTATACCGTCGAGCTGTTCAGCCGTGTGGAGGACGTGCTCGGGTTGCCCGCCAACACGCTCAAGGTCGGCATCATGGACGAGGAGCGGCGCACCACGGTCAACCTCAAGGCCTGCATCAAGGCGGCCGCCGACCGGGTGGTGTTCATCAACACCGGCTTCCTCGACCGCACCGGCGACGAGATCCACACCTCGCTGGAGGCCGGGCCGATGATCCGCAAGGGCGCAATGAAGAGCACCCAGTGGATCCAGGCCTACGAGGACCAGAACGTCGACATCGGGCTGGCCACCGGCTTCACCGGCAAGGCCCAGATCGGCAAGGGCATGTGGGCGATGACTGACCTGATGGCCGACATGGTCGAACAGAAGATCGGTCAGCCCAAGGCCGGTGCCACCACCGCTTGGGTGCCGTCGCCGACCGCGGCGACGCTGCACGCCATGCACTACCACGAGGTCGACGTCTTCGAGGTGCAAAGGGAACTCGAGGGCGAGAAGCGCACCAGCATCGACCAGCTGTTGGCCGTTCCGTTGGCCAAGGAGTTGGCGTGGGCGCCGGAGGAGATCCGCGAGGAGGTCGACAACAACTGCCAGTCGATCCTCGGCTACGTGGTGCGCTGGATCGACGCCGGCGTCGGATGTTCGAAGGTGCCGGATATCCACAACATTGCGTTGATGGAGGACCGTGCCACACTTCGTATTTCGAGCCAGCTGCTCGCGAACTGGTTGCGCCACGGCGTGATCACACCCGACGATGTGGTGGCCAGCCTGAAGCGGATGGCGGCCGTCGTCGACAAGCAGAACGAGCAGGATCCCGAGTTCAAGCCGATGGCAACCGATCCCGACCACAACATCGCGTTCCAGGCTGCACAGGAGTTGATCCTGTTGGGCGCCGAACAACCGAATGGCTACACCGAGCCGATCCTGCATCGGCGCCGGCGCGAATACAAGGCCGCGAACGGCGGTGCGTGATTCGGTGACCGGTCGACGTCGCGAGTAAGGGCGGAAGTGGGCAGGCACAGTAAGCCGGATCCCGAAGATTCGGCAGGCAGGGAAATCGACGAACAGCACGACGACTCCCGGACCGAACGCTTCGGCCACTTCGGTGGAACCGAAGCCGGGAGCGGTCCGGAATTCGGCGACTCCGGTTATCCGGACTATTCGAATCAGACGGATTACACGGATCAACCGGACTATACGGATCAGCCCGACTACACGGATCAGCCCGACTACGGTGACGAATCCGCCTATCCCGAGTCGGATTCGGGCGACACCGGGTCCCCCCCGAATGTGCCGCCCCGGTCGGGTCCGCAGCACAGCGGCGATTGGGAGGGCGGTGAGTGGACCGGCAGCCACCGTGCGGTGACGGCGGGCAGGCGAGGCGTGAGCGTCGGAGTCATCGTCGCCCTCGTCGCGGTGGTGGTCCTCGTCGGCGCGGTCATCCTGTGGCGTTTCTTCGGCGACGCGCTGTCCGATCGCAGCGATCAAGCCGCCGCACGCTGCGTCGACGGGGAACTGGCCGTCGCGGTGGTCGCGGACCCGGCCATTGCCGAGCAGATCCAGACCCTGGCCGGCCGGTACAACGACACCGCCGCCCCAGTGGCCGACCGATGCGTGAAGATCGGGGTCAAGCCCGCCGAATCCGACCAGGTGGTCAACGGGTTCATCGGAACCTGGCCGGCCGAACTCGGCGATCGGCCGGCCCTGTGGATCCCGGGCAGCTCGGTTTCGGCAGCCCGGCTAGAGGCATCGTCAGGTGCGCAGGCCACCATCGACAGCCGGTCGCTGGTCACCTCGCCCGTGGTGCTTGCTGTTCGTCCACAGCTGAAAAACGCTCTTGCACAGCAGAACTGGTCAACTCTGCCGAATCTGCAGACGAATCCGACCGCGTTGGACGCGCTGAACCTGCCCGGCTGGGGTTCCCTGCGGTTGGCGCTGCCGCTGAGCGGCGACAGCGATGCGTCGTATCTGGCCGCCGAAGCGCTCGCCGCGGCTTCGGTACCGGCCGGAGCGCCGGCCAGCGACGGTACCCGCGCAGTGAACACCCTGGTGGCTGGTCAGCCGAAGTTGGCGGACAAGAAGACTTCGACCGCGCTGGACGCGCTGATCAACGCCTCAGATCCGGCCGCCGCGCCGGTACACGCCGTCGCCATCACCGAACAACAGCTCTACCAACGCACTTCGGGGCTGCAGAACGCCGCCGATGTCGTTACCTCCTGGCTGCCGCCGGGCCCGGCCGCGGTGGCCGACTTCCCCACCGTGCTGCTGTCGGGCGACTGGCTGTCGCAGGAACAGAAGAGCGCCGCCAGCGAGTTCGCCCGATTCATGCGCAAACCCGAGCAGCTTGCTGAACTGGCCAAAGCCGGCTTCCGCACGGAGGGCGGTACACCCCCGGAAAGCGACGTCGTCAACTTCGGGCCGGTGCCGGCTCCGCTGTCGGTCGGCAACAACGAAATGCGCGCGCTGCTGGCCAACGCGCTGACCGCGCCGGCGGCGAATCCGGCGGTAACCATCATGCTCGATCAGTCGATGCCCGCCGATGAGGGCGGCCGGTCACGGCTCGCGAACGTCGTGGCCGCGCTCAACGCCCGCCTACAGGCGCTGCCCGCATCGTCAGCGGTGGGGCTGTGGACATTCGACGGCACCGCAGGCCGCTCGGCGGTCAGCACTGGTCCGCTGAGCGATCAGCTCGACGGCCGGCCCCGGTCGACAGTGCTGACGTCGACGCTGGACGAACAGTCCGCGTCCGGTGGCGGTGCGGTGTCGTTCACCACGCTCCGACTGGTCTACACCGAAGCGATGGCGAATTACCGTGACGGACAGCAGAACTCGGTTCTGGTGATCACCACAGGCCCGCACACCGACCAAACCCTCAACGGCGAAGGTTTGCAACAGTACATTCGCGATGCATTCGACGAAGCAAAGCCGGTGGCCGTCAACGTCATCGACTTCGGCACCGACTCCGATCGTGCGACCTGGGAGGCCGTCGCCGAGATCAGTGGCGGGGGCTACCAGAATCTGGCCAGCTCGGACTCCCCCGAGTTGAATGCGGCGCTCGCGAACTTTCTCGGCTAGGTCGGCGCCGAACGTGGGTTACCCGCACGCTTTTCAGGGGCGGCGCGTGCATTGAGCCCACACTCGGCGGACCGTGGAACTACGCGAACGCCTCGATCGGCGGGCAGGAGCACACCAGGTTGCGGTCGCCGTACGCGCCGTCGATGCGACGTACCGGCGGCCACACCTTGGGGCGGAAGTTCTTCCCTAGCGGGTAAGCCGCCTGCTCGCGGGTATAGGTGTGGTTCCAGTCGTCCACCAGCAGGGACTCCGCGGTGTGCGGCGCGCCGCGCAACGGGTTGTCGTCGAGGGGCCAGGTGCCGTCGCCGACCTTGTCGATCTCACCGCGGATCGCGATCATCGCCTCGCAGAACGCATCGACCTCGTCGATGCTCTCACTTTCGGTCGGCTCGACCATCAGCGTGCCCGCAACCGGGAAACTCATGGTAGGCGCGTGAAAGCCGTAGTCCGCCAGACGTTTTGCCACATCGTCGACGGTTACCCCGGTCTGCTTGGTGATCGGGCGCAGATCCAGGATGCACTCGTGGGCGACCATGCCGTTTTCGCCGGTGTAAAGCACCGGGTAATACTCGTCGAGGCGGCGGGCGATGTAGTTGGCCGACGCGATCGCCGTCAACGACGCCGCGCGCAGTCCGTCGGCACCCATCATCCGGATGTAAGCCCACGTGATGGGCAGGATCGATGCGGACCCGTACGGTGCCGCCGACACGGTGTACTTCTCGGGCAATTCCTCGGCCAGCGGATGACCGGGCAGGTACGGCGCGAGGTGCGCGCGGACCGCGACCGGCCCGACTCCGGGCCCGCCGCCGCCGTGCGGGATGCAGAACGTCTTGTGCAGGTTGAGGTGGCTGACGTCGCCGCCGAACCGACCGGGCCGCGCCAGCCCGACGAGCGCGTTGAGGTTGGCGCCGTCGACGTACACCTGACCGCCGGCGTCGTGCACGGCCGCGCAGATATCGGCGATGTCGTGTTCGTAGACCCCATGCGTGGACGGATAGGTGATCATCAACGCCGACAACCGATCCGCATGCTCGGTCACCTTCGCGCGCAGGTCGTCGAGATCGACGTCACCGTTGGATCGGCACGCCACCACCACGACCCGCATACCGGCCAACGCCGCAGATGCCGCATTGGTGCCGTGCGCGCTGGAGGGGATCAGGCAGACGTCACGGTCCGGCTCGCCGCGCTCGGCGTGATAGGCCTGGATGGCCAGCAGACCTGCGTACTCACCCTGTGACCCGGCGTTGGGCTGCAGCGACACCGCGTCATAGCCGGTGATGTCGGTCAGCCACTTCTCGAGGTCGGCGATCAGCTTGCGCAGCCCCGGAGTGTCAGAAGCCGGACCGAACGGATGTTGGCGGGCGAACTCCGGCCACGTGATCGGTTCCATCTCCGCGGCGGCGTTGAGCTTCATCGTGCATGATCCGAGCGGAATCATGCTGCGGTCCAACGCGATATCCTTGTCGGCCAGTGAGCGCAGATAGCGCATCATCTCGGTCTCGGTGCGGTACCGCGTGAACGCCGGATGGGTCAGGAATTTCGAAGTTCGGGTCGCGATACGGGGGCCGTCGAACTTCGAGTCCGACGTCGCCGAAGGTGTCGCTCCGAACGCCGACAGCACAGCCTCGACGTGTGCAGCGGTGGTGGCCTCGTCGCAGGACACCGAAACGTGGTCGTCGTCGACCAGCCAGATGTTGACGCCTCGCGACTTAGCGGCGTCGCGCACCTTGACGGCCTCACCGGGAACCCGGGCCAGCACCGTGTCGAAGAAGGCGCGGTGGGTGATCTGGACGCCCGCCGAGGTCAACCCGGCCGCTACCGTCCGCGCTCGCTCATGCACCCGCTGGGCGATGCCGGTCAGGCCGTCGGCGCCGTGGTAGCTGACGTACATCGCGGCCATCACCGCCAGCAGCACCTGCGCTGTGCAGATGTTGCTCGTCGCCTTGTCGCGGCGGATGTGTTGTTCGCGGGTCTGCAACGCCAACCGGTACGCCGGCGCGCCGTCGGCGTCGAGCGACACCCCGACCAGGCGGCCTGGCAGCTGCCGGGCGTGTTTGGTGTGCACGGCCAGGTAGCCCGCGTGCGGGCCGCCGAAACCCATTGGCACACCGAACCTCTGGGTGGTGCCGAACGCGACGTCGGCCCCGATCTCGCCGGGTGGGGGCAGCAGCGTCAGCGCAAGCAGGTCGGCGCCGATCGCGACGAGTGCGCCACGGTCATGGGCCGCGGCAATCAGGTCGCGCCGATCGACGACGGCACCGCTGGCCCCCGGTAGTTGGGCGATGACGCCGAAGAACTCGCCGTCGGGCAGACCTTCGGTGAGGTCGGCCGTCACGATCTCGATTCCGAGCGGTTCGGCGCGGGTGGCCAGCACCGCTGCGGTCTGCCGGTACAGGTCGGCGTCCACCGCCAGCCGGTTCGACGGCCCGCGCACCGCCCGGTGCATCAAGATCATCGCCTCGGCGGCGGCTGTGCCTTCGTCGAGCATCGACGCGTTCGCGACCTCGAGTGCCGTCAGATCGGTCACCATGGTCTGGAAGTTGAGCATCGCCTCGAGGCGGCCCTGGCTGATCTCAGGCTGATACGGCGTGTAAGCGGTGTACCACGCCGGGTTCTCAAGGATGTTGCGCCGCAACACCGGTGGGGTCAAGGTGTCGAAGTAGCCCTGACCGATCATCGACACGGCGACGGTGTTCGCGTCGGCGAGCGCACGCAGTTCGGCGAGCGCCTCGGCCTCGCCGGCGGGCGGAAGCAGCTGGTCGAGGCCGGGTGCGAAACCGTCGGCCGACAGCGCGTCGAGGATGCCCGCCGGCAGCGCCTTCTCGGCGAGTTCGTCGAGTGAGGAGACGCCGATGGTCTTCAGCATCGTCGCGACGGCGTCGGCATCCGGTCCGATGTGGCGGTCGGCGAAATTGGGTTGGCGGTGATCGAACACTCGGGCTACTCCAGACGCATACAGGTAGAGAACCGCTGGGTCCTCCCCCTCTGTCGTCGACCCGCTGCGGGCGCCTGAGAGATTCGGCGATCGGTTCGTGGATCGCCTTTCCCCATGGGCGGGCGAGTCGTCCCCCGGCCGAACCGGGTGGAGCTACTCACCGCTTTCCAGAGGCATCGGCATCTTGTGCGGTCCCGGTGCCTGAGAGGTTGACGGAGAGGTGTTGCTCCTTCGGCGTCCGTGACTGGCCGCCACGAAACTCTCCCGCACAAGCGCGATGCGCTGCCGAGTTTACCGCTGTGGGGTGCGGCCCGCGACAAAGGACCGCGGTCGAGCCCTG
Organism: Mycolicibacterium sp. GF69; assembly: GCF_003284965.1. Lineage (GTDB taxonomy): Bacteria > Actinomycetota > Actinomycetes > Mycobacteriales > Mycobacteriaceae > Mycobacterium. The sequence goes on along the minus strand of NZ_QMEW01000019.1, from coordinate 74,964 downwards.
GAAACGGGCGGTGAGGTCAGCCGATCTTGCGGTCGCGGTGCTTGCGCCTGGACGCCAACTCGTCCTCGGGTGCCGCGATGGATTCTCCGCCGTCGGCCCGCTCACCTGGGAAGTCGGCGATCGCACCGGTCAACTCGCGCATCGCGCCCGACACGGCGATGCCGAACACACCCTGGCCACCCTGCAGCAGGTCGACCACCTCTTCGGCCGACGTGCACTCGTAGACCGTGGTGCCGTCGGAGAAAAGCGTGATGTTGGCCAGATCGCGAACCCCGCGCTGACGCAGATGGTCGACCGCGACGCGGATGTTGTGCAGCGAGATGCCGGTGTCGAGCAGTCGTTTGACGATCTTGAGGACGAGGATGTCCTTGAACGAGTACAACCGCTGGCTACCCGAGCCGGCCGCGCCGCGGATCGACGGCACGACCAGCGACGTGCGTGCCCAGTAGTCGAGCTGCCGGTAGGTGATGCCCGCGATCTGGCAGGCGCTGGGCCCGCGGTAGCCGACGAGTTCGTCGGGAACGGAGTCGTCGGGGAAGAGCCCGGCCTGTACGGGCTCTCCGGGCGACTCCGAGGTGGTCGTCAGTTCCGAATCCGCGGGGCCGCTAGCAGCAGCGAGGTCCAGCTGCTCCTGATGTGGCAAGTCTCCCACTTGTAGATTCCTCTCGCCGATCGAACCCGCGTCTGTGACCTGCGTGGGGCGCACATTTGCCAAGCCCGAGTGTGTCGAGCATACGCTTCTCGCCGTGCCTTCGACTGCCCATCAGTGGTCCGGCTCCCAAAGTATGGCTGCCCGATTCGCCGATGGAGAAACCCAGCACCGCGTGTCGAGGTGACGAGACGTTTCCGTGACAAATCGGAGCTTCGCGCCGTCGCGTCAGGTCGCTTTGAAGTCGTCGGGCGAGACGCTGTCGAGGAACTCCTTGAACTTCTCCACCTCGTCCTCGCGCACCGCGCCCGCGGCCTCGTCGTCGTTCTCATCGGGGATGATCAGGCCGGCTTCGGCCAGCACCGCCTCCTCGACGTAGATCGGCACCCCCACCCGCAGCGCGATGGCCACCGAGTCCGACGGGCGCGCCGACACCTTGATGTCGCGGTCGAAAATCAGGTCGGCGTAGAAGGTGCCCTCCTGCAGATCGACGATGCGCACCTCTTTGAGGGAATGGCCAAGCGCGGCAATGACATCTCGGATCAGGTCGTGCGTCAGCGGGCGCGCCGGCTCGACCCCCTGTTGTTCGAGTGCGATCGCCGCGGCCTCGGACTGACCGATCCAGATGGGCAGATACCGGTCGCCGTTCGACTCCCTCAGCAGCAGGACCGGCTGGTTCTGCGGCTGCTCCACGCGAATGCCGACCACACGAACCTCACCCATCTGTGTCTGCCCTCCGCACCGAAGAAGCCAGCCTCATAGCCATCGCTTCGAGTCTAATCCTCAGCGATCCAGTACGTCGCGCACAGCCGACTTGATCAGCGATGTGTGCAAGGTGATCGCCAACGCCGCGACCTCACGCGCCAGATCGTCGGCGCGGTCGCGTGCGCCGGCCTTGTTCGCCTTGACGAGCGGCCCGGCGATTTGAGCGATCAGGTCGGATTGCCGGTCGGCCGCAGAGCGGAACGCCCGCAGATGGCGGGTCTCGACACCGTAGTCGGCCAGCGCACGCGCGCACTGCGCGATCACCACGGAATGCTCGTCGAAGAACCCGCCGGGCCCGGTGCTGATGATTCCGGCTTTCACGAGTGCGCCAAGCAGCTCATCGTCGACGCCGGAGCGGGCCAGCAGATCCTCCCGGGACAGCCGCACCTGCGTCGGTGCCACCGCTGACACTCCGGCGGCGTTGTCGGCGCCGTCTTCAGAGATCGGCACCAAACGCGGTACACCGTATGCGGATCCGTTCTGAGGTAACTCGCCGTCGGGCTGCGCATCGAGCTGCGCCTTGATCACCTTCAGCGGCAGATACTGGTCGCGTTGAGCGGTGAGGATGAACCGCAGCCGCGCACAGTCGTAGGCGGTGAACCGCCGATAACCCGACGCAGTGCGCTCAGGAGTGACCAGGCCTTCGGCCTCCAGGAACCGGATCTTGGAAATGGTCACGTCCGGGAAGTCCGGTCGCAGCAGATCGAGGACCGCTCCGATCGACATCCCAGTGAGCGCGGGAGTGTCGGGGGCGGTCACTTAACTCCCTGGACCGCTGTCGTCGCTCTTGGGGCCGGTGAGAAACACCAGGCGGAACTTGCCGATCTGCACCTCGTCGCCGTTGGCGAGCACCGCGGAGTCGACAGGTTCGCGGTTGACGTAGGTGCCGTTGAGGCTGCCGACGTCCACCACCTGGAATTCACCGCCTTCGAGGCGGAACTCAGCGTGCCGGCGGCTCACCGTGACATCGTCGAGGAAGATGTCGCTGTCGGGATGCCGGCCGGCCGACGTCGTGGGCTGGTCGAGCAGGAACCGGGAGCCCGCATTCGGTCCGCGCTTGACGACCAGCAGTGCCGAGCCGGCAGGCAGACCCTCCACGCCGGAGACTGCACCGTCGGTGCCCGCCGTCGCCGGGGCGTCCAGTTCGTTGAGGAAGTCGGCGCGGAAGACCGATGTCGTTTCCACGGTGACTTCGTCAGACGTCTGGTCGGTCCCAGAGTTCTGGTCGTTTTCCGTCACCCGCTGCTCCTAACTGGCTGCTGTGGCGATACCGCGTCTGATGTCGACCGTACCGCGCGGTGGGCGTCATTGTGCCCACCACCGCCGGATCGGCCTAGTTGGCGTCCGGTCTGCAAAACCCTAACAACCCGTCATTCGGTCACCGTGGCGCGGTAGCCGTCGGCATCGAGGAGTCCGCCGAGCGCTTCATCGAGCGAGGCGGCATCGGCCTGCAACTCGACCAGCCAACCCTCGCCGTAGGGATCGGAGTTCACTAGCTGCGGGGTTGCCTCGAGATCACCGTTGACCGCAACGACTTTCGCGGTGAGCGGGGCGTACAAATCCGAAACCGACTTCGTGGACTCCACCTCGCCGAACGACTCGCCGGCCGTCACCGCGGCGCCGGCATCGGGCAGTTGGACGAAGACGACGTCGCCGAGTGCCGACTGGGCATAGTCGGTGATGCCGACCCGCACGGTGTCGTCGGCGGTGCGCAACACCCACTCGTGTTCGGTGGTGTAGTGCAGGTCGGCTGGGATTTCGCTCACGGCGCTCCTCGTTTTTCAGCGGTTCGGCCCGGTTGACAACTGATGCTCATTTGACTGGCTGAGCGTATTGGCGCTGTTTCGGTTGCCGCAAGGCGGTCACGTCGACCCGATCCGACTGTTGTACCGCCATCGAGCCGCCGACCCGTTCGACGCTGTCCATGGCGCCCCCGGGAATGGTCATGGCCGCAGCCAGGGTGGGCGGATCGCCAATGGCCAGAACCGAATACGGCGGGCTCATGGTCACGTTGTCGATCACCAGCGCCCCCGGGTTACCGACCACCCAGGTGTCGACGCCGACCCGGACGGCGGCTTGGTCCTCAGCTCCCCCGCCACGGATCTCCATTGCCTCGGCGCCCGCGTTGCGCAGCTCGTTGATCACGTCGAGCAGGGTTTCGGCGGGGACGCCGGGCGCAGTGTCGGTGATGGTCAGGGTCACGCCGGGGCCGGTCGCCGGCACGGTGCCGATGAGGATGGACAGCGCGGCCAGCCGGGCCTGCGCGTTCTCGATGGCCGCCTCGTCGCTGCTGCCGGACGCCTGCAACTGAGCCAGGGTGCGCTGCAGCTCGCTCACCTCGGTGTTCAGTGCGGCCTCCCGCTGCTGCAGTGAGTCCAGCAGCACCAGCAGGTCGGCGGGCCGAGCGGTCTCCAGCGAATCGCCGGAATCGTTCTGCCGTACCTGGGTGACGATCGCGACGCCGAGCAACACACACAGCACCACCGCCAGCGCTCCGAACACCACCTGTGAGCGGCCGCGTCGCAGCACCCCGGCGAGGCCACCCCCCTGCAGATCGCCGATCTCGGGTGCCGGCTCGTCGGGTGGCAGCTCGTGGCGACCACCCTCGCGCGCGAGGCGATCGCCCGAGTGGTCGGGCTCGGGGCGTTGCGGCGAGTGCTCACCCATGGGTCATGCCTCGAATCGCGCGGTCATGCGCCGAACAGTCTGCGCCGCAACGCGGCTGCGTTGCCGAAGATCCGAATGCCGAGCACCACGATGATCGCCGTCGACAGCTGGGTGCCGACCCCCAGCTGGTCACCGACGTAGACGATCAACGCGGCGACCAAGACGTTGAACACGAACGACACCACGAACACCTTCGAGTCGAAGATGCGCTCGAGGTAGGCCCGCAGCCCGCCGAACACGGCGTCGAGTGCGGCGACAACCGCGATCGGCAGGTACGGCTGCACGAACTCCGGCACGTCGGGGTGGAACACCAAGCCCAGCACGATGCCGACGACCAGTGCGGCGATTCCGATCATGTGTCTGACTTCATCTTCCTGCTACTGCCCAATCTCTTTACTGTCCAATCTCTTTGGCAAAGTTGATCTCTCGGACAGAGGCGGCGGGCAGTTCCAGTCCCTCTGCGGCACTGACGTTGACTCCCACGCCGTAGGAGACCTCCAGCAGCCGGAGGCGCTGCAAACCGGGGCTGCGGTCGAACACGTCCTGCATCGCGTGCGGCGGTCCGATCGCGAGGACGACGTAGGGGCTGCTGATCGGTTGATTGTCGACCAGGATGCCGCCGCCCGCTTGTCGAACCGTCACATTGGGACCGATCCGCACACCGCCCACCGACAGGGCTTCGGCGCCACTGACCCACAGCGAATTGACGACGAGCTGAAGATCGCGGTCGAGGATCACCTGCCGGCTGCCCGGTACCCGCTGTTTGGACACGTCGCTGAGGTTGGCCGACACACCGGGGTCGGTGACCGTGATCGTCAGACCGGGGCCGATCACCGGTACGGCCGCCGCGGCGAAGTCCGCTTCGTCGAGTCGTTCGAGCAGTTGCTGCCCGCGGGCGTCGCCTTCGAGGCGGCTGCGCCGTTCGTCGCCGACCTCGGCGGCCAGCGCGTCCCTGCGAGCCGCTGCCGCGGTGGCCTCGGACTCAGCAGTCCGCACGCTGCCGGCGAGCACCTGCTGCGTCTCGCGGACACCGGGGGCGGTCGCGCGCGCCTGGGCCACCGCGGCGGCGAACACCACCACCAGCAGCAGCGCACCCGCCAGCTGCCACGCCCACCCCTGCCACCTCGGCCGCACCCGACCGGCGGCTTTCGCCTCGGCGGCCGCCGCGTAGCCGGGATCGAGGTGCTCGGTCAGCAGAGATCGCAGCAGCGACGGCACCGGGATCTTCGTCGGCCGGTCCGCCGCGTGGGCGTTGCGACCCGCCTCCGGGTCGTAGCCGCCGAGCGTCTTGCGGAAGCTTTGGGTCATCGCGACACCTTCGGCAGCTGGCGCACCACCATGCCCACCTGGGCCAGGTACAACACGCCGGACCACAGGTACATCGCCAGGCCCCAGATCAAGAAGCCCCACCCGATGGCCAGCACCACCCGGCTCCACGTAGCGTCCCACTGCCCCAACAGGATCAGCGGCAGCCCGGACATCAACGCGAATGTCGCGGCCTTGCCGATGTAGGTCACCGGCAGCGCGGTCAGGCCACGGCTGCGCAGCAGCGGCAGCGTCAGGGCCAGCACAACGTCGCGTCCGATCAATGTCAGCACGATCGACCACGGCAGCGAGCCGTGCAGCGCCATCGCGATCGGAATGACGACCATGTAGATGCGGTCGACCGCGGGGTCGAGCAACTCCCCCAGCCGCGAGGACTGGTTGTCTACCAGCCGAGCGATCTTGCCGTCGGCCCAGTCGGAGAACCCGCTAAACATCAGCACCGCGACGGCCCACGCATTGGCATGCACCACGAGAAGCAGCCAGAGGAAGACCGGCACCAGCACCAGCCGAACGGCGCTGAGCAAGTTGGGCACTGTGAGCACCCGGCCGCGGGCCCGACCCGCCTCGTCCGGCGGCGAAGGCACCCGGCCATGCGCCTCGGTCATGGACTAAACCTAGCGGAATACGCCCGGCAAGCTCAGCGCCGAGAGCGAGTCGTCGGCGAGTGGGTTGTCGTGCACCATGTAGGTCCACGTCGAGGTGGGACGGGCGAGTTTGGACAGGTCCACGCCCGGCTCGTCCTCGATCGAGGGAGCGGTCTCGAACGTCTGCTGCGCCGCTTCGATCGCGTCGGCGGCCAGTGAGGCGAACGCGTCGACCGCCATCCGGTGGAACTCGTCGATCGGGGTCTGGTTGCCCAGCGCCCTCAGGTGGATGCTCTCGCGGATGTCGGCCAGATACGCCAGGTGGTCGGCCCAGCCGCGGTCGAGGTGGTAAAGCATGATCAGCCGGCAGATCTGCTCCAGTTTCTGCTCGCCTACTTCCTCGACGATCTCCTCGTAGCGTTTCGGCGACAGGTCGGCGAGTTCCTCGCGGGCGGTCGACGTGCGCAACAAGGCGTTTCGACGCTCGACGATGATCGCGCGTTGTTGGGCGATCAACTGGTTGTAGCGCCAGTTGTTGGCGTGGATGTCGAGCATCCGCCCTTCGGCGATGCGCTGCGCATGATCGAGCAGGCTGGCCGCCTTGGTGCTGACGACGCGGCCGTCCTCTTTTTCGGAGTCGGTCTCCATCGGCAGCTTGCCCGCGTCGAGATGGGCGACCACCACGTCGTCTTCCCAACTCGAGAAGAACACCGAGGAGCCGGGGTCACCCTGGCGGCCCGCACGACCGCGCAGCTGGTTGTCCAACCGCTCGGTGTGGTGACGGCCGGTACCGATGACGTGCAACCCGCCGAGTTCGGCAACCTCCTCCTTTTGGGCCGAGTGATCGTCGACGTCGGATCCGCCGAGGCGGATGTCGGTGCCGCGCCCGGCCATCTGGGTGGACACCGTGACGCTGCCGAGCTTGCCGGCCTCGGCGATCACCGCGGCCTCCTCGGCGTCGTTCTTGGCGTTCAGCACGACTGCGGGAACGCCGGCCTTGACCAGCTTTTCGTGGAGTTCTTCGGATTCGGCTACGTCGCGTGTGCCGACCAGCACCGGCTGCCGGGTCTGGTGGATCTTCTTGATGTGCTCGACGACCGCATCGTTTTTGGCCGCGGCGGTGACGTACACGCGGTCGGTCTCGTCCTCGCGGATGTTCGGCTTGTTGGGTTCGATCGGCGAGACGCCGAGCTTGTAGAACTGGCGCAGCTGCTCGCCGGCGGCCAACGCGGTTCCGGTCATACCGCACACCGTGCGATAGCGGTTGACCAGCGCCTGCACCGTGATGGTGTCGAGCACCTCGCCGGTCTCGGTGGTCTCGATGCCCTCCTTGGCCTCGACGGCGGCCTGCAGACCGTCGGGCCAGCGCTGCAGTTGGGCGATGCGCCCGCGGGAGGCGTTGATCAGGTGCACGGCGTCGTCGCAGACGATGTAATGCACATCGCGTTGCAGAAGCACATGCGCGTGCAATGCCACATTGATCTCGGTCAGCGTGCTGGCGACGTGCTCTTCGGAGTACAGGTCGATGCCGCCGAGCTTGGCCTCCATCTTCTGGGCGCCGATTTCGGTGAGGTGCACGTTGCGGCTGTCGGTGTCGGTGTCGTAGTCGAGCCCGGCGGTCAGTTCACCGACCATGCGGATGATCTCGACCTCCGGGGTCTCGCGGTGGGTGGTGCCGGCCAGCACCAGCGGCACCAGCGCTTCGTCGACGAGCACCGAGTCGGCTTCGTCGATCAGCGCGACGTCGGGGTTCGGTGAAACCAGATCGGCCACATCGGTGACCAATTGGTCGCGCAGCACGTCGAAGCCGACCTCGTTCACCGACGCGTAGGTGACGTCACATTTGTAGGCAGCGCGACGCTCCTCGGCCGTCGAGCTCTCGGTGATCCAGCCGATGGTCAGGCCGAGGGTCTCAAGCAGCGGGCCCATCCACTCGGCGTCGCGACGTGCCAGATAGTCGTTGATCGTGATGACGTGGACGCGCCGTCCGCCCAGCGCGTAACCTGCGGCCGCAATCGCACCCGACAATGTCTTGCCTTCACCGGTAGCCATCTCGACGACGTCGCCGGCGAGCATTCGCAGCGCCCCCAGGAGCTGAACGTCAAAGGGCCGCAGCGTGGTTGCGCGCTCGGCGGCCTCCTTGGCGATGGCCAAGAACTGCGGGATGTCGGTTGAGTCGGCGAGGTCATCGAGGTTCAGCAACTCGGCGGCCTTGCGCAGTTGCTCGTCGTCGAGGGCCGCTGCCTTCTCGTCGAACTCCGCCGAACCGCGCACCTGCGACATCGACTGGGCCTGGTCGCGGTCGGTGCTGGCGCCCAGCATCCGCCAGAACTTACTGCTGACACGACCTGAAGTGCGGGTCTTCGTCTTCGCCACACCGCTACCGTACGCGGCCGCCGGTTCTGTGTGACGTGCGTGTCAAGGGCACACGCGCACGGTCGCGACGACGGGGGTCAGGCCAGGTTACTGCGGCGGGGGTACGCCACGGTCGGGTCGGTAAGCACATTCACCACCGCGGGCAGGCTCGAGGAAAAGGCGCGATCGAGCGCGGGCCGCAACTCGGCGGGTGTCGACACCAGCTCGCCATACCCGCCGAGGGCCCTCACCACCTCGTCGTACCGGGTGCCCGGCCGCAGTTCGGCCACCACCGAGTAGCCATACAGCATCTCCATGGGATGCTTCTCAAGCGCCCAAATGCCGTTGTTGCCGATCACCGAGACAACCTGAATTCCGTGGCGCACCAACGTATCCCACTCCATACCGGAGAACCCAAAGGCGCCGTCACCCTGCAGCAGCACGACCTGGCGGTCCGGTCGGGCCAGTTTGGCCGCCAGGGCGTAGCCCGGTCCCGACCCCAGGCAGCCGAACGGGCCGCTGTCGAGCCAGGCGCCCGGCACGTGGCTGTCGATCACGCGGCCCGCGTAGGAACCGAAGTCGCCGGCGTCGATCACCACGATCGCGTCGCGGTCGAGTATCGCGTTGAGCTCGGCGTACACCCGCATCGGGTGCAGCGGCGTGCGGTCGTCGCGCAGTTCGTCGGCTTCGGCGGTGCGAGACGCGGTCTCCACGGCCCGCAACTCCGCGATCCAGGCTTCGTGGTCGGGCGCGCCGGCCGCCGACAGGGCCAGCAGGGTTGCAGTCATGTCGCCGTACAAGCCGGCGGCGACGGGTCGCGGATGCGGCCGTTCGGGCGCCACGCGGTCGACGGCGATCAGCGCGGTATCGGCTCCGAACACGCCGCCGAAGCCGAGCCGGAAATCCATCGGCACGCCGATCACCACCGCAACGTCGGCCTGCTGCAACGCCTTTGACCGCGCCCGTGAGAACGCGAGCTGATGGTCGGCGGGAACGGTGCCGCGGGCCATGCCGTTCATCAGGACCGGAATGCGCAGCGACTCCGCCAGCTCCAGCAGCGCGGTCTCGGCGTGCCCCCACCAGACGTTGGTTCCGGCCATGATGACCGGCCGCTGCGCCCCGGCCAGCAGTCGCACCGCGGTGTCCACGGCGCCCGCGTCGGCGTGCACCACGACGGTCGGCTGGTGCAGTGCGCCCGGCTCGTCCGTGGCGGCGGCCGCACTGAACACGTGGTCCATCGGAAAGTCGACGAACGACACCCCCGAAGGTCCACCCGCCCCGACAGCAGCCAGCAGCGCATCGTCGATCAGTTTCCCGACGGCGTCCGGCGACTCGGCGGTCGCGGCGAATCGGGTCAACGGCGCCACGAACGGGACGTGGTCGATCTCCTGCAGGCTGCCCTGGCCCCACCGCAGCGCCGGCGCCCGACCACCGAGCACCACCAGTGGTGACTGGTTCTGCTGTGCGGCCGCCATCGCGCTCATCCCGTTGGTGACGCCGGGTCCCGCGGTCAGCGCCGCCACCCCCGGTACCCGCGTCACCTTGGACCAGCCTTCCGCGGCGAACGCGGCGGTCTGCTCATGGCGGGTGTCGATCAATCGGATGTCCTGTGCGCGGCAGCCGTCGTAGATCGAGAAGAGGTGCCCGCCCGAGAGCGTGAAGACCGTGTCGATCCCGCTGGCCCGCAGCCGCCGGGCGATCACGTGTCCCGCGTTCACCGTCGACGGAGTCGGAGCGTCGGTGCTCATGATGGCAGCTTAGGGGCGTTTGGCGTCTCGGCGTGCCGACCACTCCACGCAAAACAGTCGGGCTTTGAACGGTCGGCCGCGGGTCGGGAAGGTACCTTGCCGGGGTGGATGCGGGAATGTTCACCCCGACGCTGGACTGGGGCAACGAACTGTGGACGTCGCTGATCTGGATCGCACGTGCCTGGGCGATCACGGCGGTGTGCGCGTTGATCATCCTGGTGCTCATCGCCAGGTTCACCACCTGGGGCCGCCAGTTCTGGCGAGTCACCCGCGGCTACTTCACCGGCGCAGAGAGCGCCAAGGTCTGGCTGTGGCTGGCCGGGATCCTGCTTCTGGTCATCACGAGCGTGCGGTTGTCGGTGCTGTTCTCGTTCCAGGGCAACGACATGATGACCAGCTTCCAGGTCATCGCGTCCGGCATCGGCACCGGCGACGACGCGGTGCGGGAATCCGGACAAAGCGGCTTCTGGTTGTCGATGACCGTCTTCTCGGTGCTGGCGGTGCTCAACGTGGCGCTGATCATGTTCGATCTGTGGGTCACGCAGCGGTTCATGCTGCGCTGGCGGACGTGGCTGACCGATCAACTGACCGGTGACTGGCTCGACGGTAGGGCGTACTACCGCGCGCGGTTCATCGACGACACCATCGACAACCCGGACCAGCGCATCCAAACCGACATCGACATCTTCACCGCCGGTGTCGGCCCACTGCCGAACACACCGAACAACACCTCGGGCACCACACTGTTGTTCGGTGCGATTTCCTCGGTCGTCTCGATGATCTCGTTCACCGCCATCCTGTGGAATCTGTCGGGGCCGGTGACGCTGCCAATCATCGGCTACGAGCTGCCCAAGGCGATGTTCTGGATCGGCATCGTCTACATCCTGTTCGCCACCGTGGTCGCGTTCTGGATCGGCAAGCCCATCATCACGTTGGCGTTCGACAACGAGAAGTTCAACGCCGTCTTCCGGTATGCGTTGGTGCGGCTGCGCGACGCCGCCGAGGCGGTGGCCTTCTACCGCGGCGAGCTCGCCGAAAGGACCGGTCTGCGCAAGAGATTCACGCCGATCGTCGAGAACTACAAGAAGTACGTGAATCGGATGGCCGGCTTCCTCGGCTGGAACCTCTCGATCTCACAGGCCCAGGAGCTCATCCCGTACATCGTGCAGTTCTCGCGCTTCTACAACGGTGAGATCACGCTCGGTCAGCTGTCGCAGACCGCGAGCGCGTTCCGCGAGATCCTCACCGGGTTGTCGTTCTTCCGCAACGCCTACGACAACTTCGCCGGCTACCGCGCCGCGATCATCCGTCTGCACGGGCTCGTGGTCGCCAACGAGGACGGTCGGGCACTGCCCGAACTCGAACGGGTGGGCACCACCGACGGCAGCGTCGTGCTCGACGATGTCGAGGTGCGCACCCCCAACGGCAGGCAGCTGCTGAACCCCCTCGACATGCGCCTGGAGTCCGGCGACACGCTGGTCGTCACCGGCGCGTCCGGAAGCGGCAAGACCACGCTGCTGCGCAGCCTGGCGCAGCTGTGGCCTTACACGACGGGATCGCTGAGCTGCCCCGACGGGGACAACGCGACGATGTTCCTCTCGCAGTTGCCCTATGTGCCGCTCGGCGACCTGCGCGCGGTGGTCTCCTATCCCAATAAGGTCGGGTCCATCCACGACGACAAGCTCCACGACGCGCTTTCGCGGGTGGCCCTGCCGCATCTCGCCGAGCGCCTCGACGAGGTGCTGGACTGGGCCAAGGTGCTGTCGCCGGGCGAGCAGCAGCGCATCGCGTTCGCCCGCGTGCTGCTGACCAGACCCCGAGCGGTCTTCCTCGACGAGTCCACGTCAGCCCTCGACGAGGGCCTGGAGTTCATGCTTTACGACCTGGTCCGGACCGAGTTGCCAGACACGATCCTGGTCAGTGTCAGCCATCGCAGCACCGTCGAGCAGCATCACGACCTGCAGCTGCACCTGTTGGGCGGCGGTGACTGGCGGCTGGGCCGCGTCGGTGAAGTAGACAAGGATTCCGCGGACCCTGCCCGCGTCTAGGGCGCGGCGGCGGGTGCGCCCGCGCGCCTGGCTGCGTGTCCGCCCGCCCGCCGCCCGAAGAACGACCCTTCGCCCAGTTGGGTCCCGCTGGCGTAACCCTTGCCGTCCTGGGCGATGTTCGACGCGCAGGCGCCGGCCGCATAGAGCCCGGGGACGACCAAGCCGTCTTCGCGTAGCACTTCCCCGTCGACCGACACCGCCAGCCCGCCCATGGTGAAACCGGAGTACATCGCCCGGCCCAGCGACAGGTCGAACGCCGCGAACGGACCGGTGTCCTGCGCGGCGACGTATTCGGACTGTTTGTGGAAGTCGGGATCTTCTCCGCGAGCGGCGAACTCGTTGTAGCGGTTCAGCGTGGCGGCCAGGTTGCCCTGTGGGAGGCCAAGGGCCGCTTCCATTTCATCGACGGTCTCCCAACCGTCGATGAACTTGATCAGCGGCATCTCCGGCATCTCCATATGCGCTTCGTCGACGACCAGATAAGCCGTCTGCTCGGGCTGCTCGAGCACGAAAGCCGAAGTGCGCGAATGGTATGAGTCTTCGGCCACGAATCGCTTGCCGTCCTTGTTGACGATCACGCCGGTGAGCAGGATCTCGGGCGGATATGCGGCGGCGGTGATGAACAGCTGATCCATATTCTTGGCGAACCCACCCGCGGAGATACCCATCCGGATGCCCAGGCCGTCGTCGTTGGGGTTGCCCAGGATGTAAGGCTCGACTTCGCCGTGGTGCTTGGTGCGCCGCCGATGGCCCAGCGCCGGGGTGAATTCGGCGACCATGTCGGCGTTCATCGCGAAACCGCCCGCGGCGATGATCACCGCCTCGGCCTTGATGGCGCCCGTCTCGGTGAAGTGCTTCCAGCACACGCCGACCACCGACCCGTCGTCGACGACCAGATTGGTCACCCCGGTCTCGTAGCGGATCTGCACCCCCAGCTCGGTGGCGCGCTTCACCAGCAGGTCGATGACCATCGCGGCGCCGCCGAGTTCTCCGGGTACGGGAACCGAATGACCGCGTGGGGCCGGCTTGGCCTGCTCGTAGAACGGCCACACCTTCTCGTTGCCCGTGTACGACAGGCCCTCGGTGCCGGGTGGCACGACCACCTTGCCCGGGTAGTAGCTGCGCTCGAACTCAAAACCCAAGTCTTCCAACCAGTTGAAGTGCTCGACGCTGCCGTCGCAGTAGGCGCGGATCTTCTCGTGTTCGGGTTCCCGCGACACCGCGACGAGGTAGGCGTACATCTCGTCGGCGCTGTCCTCGTGACCGGTGGCCTGCTGGACCGCGGTGCCGCCACCCAGATAGAAATGCCCGCCGGCCATCGAAGTGGTCCCGCCCGCGTCGGCCGCCTTCTCCAGCACCAACACCCGCGCGCCGGCAGCGGCCGCGCTGACCGCGGCGCATCCGCCCGCGATGCCGAAGCCGATCACCACGACGTCGAACTCGTCGGACCACGAAGAGATCTCCGCGGCGCTGACAGCGTCGGGTACGTCTTCGACGGCTGCTCGGTTACTCACTGCTGCTCCTGTTTGATGTAGTCGAAGAATGCCCTGATCTCGTCGGGGATGGAGGCGATCTCCAGGTAGGGCACCCCGGCGGCCTCGATATACGCGAACTCCATACCGCCGGGCATCACACCACGCTGTATCGCCTCGACTCCCCGTTCGGCCAACGCCGTTTCCACATCGTCGACCTCGATGCAGACGTGGTGCATCCCGGGACCCGAAGTGTCGAGGAAGTCGGTGTAGATGCTGCGCCCGGTCACCGGCGCGATCAGCTCCAACTGCATGTCGCCGGCGTAGCTGAGTGAGATACCGGCCACGAAGTCAGCGGGCTCACCGCGATATGTGCAGGCGTCCGGCGCGAAGTGGACATCGGGCATCCGCACCCACTTCTTGGCACCCAACAGTGCGGTGAGCGTCTGCTCGGTGGCGTCGAGGTCGCGGGTCACCCACGCCAGCTGGACAGGTGTCTGGGCATGCATCGCGTCGAGGATATCCGCGGCCCGACCGATTGGCTAGAACGTGTTCTAGTTCATGCTGCGCGGTAGTACCTATTTCGTCAGCGCATCGATCAGCAGGCCGACCTGCAGGTCGAACACCGCCGCCGGTTCGGTGAGCGTGTCGGCGCCGTACTGGCCGAACACCTCCAGGCTGACGGCCCCGATCAGCGCCGCCCACACCAGAAACGCCTTCACGATCGCGCTGTCATCGCCGCCGAATGCGAACTCGCTGCGCAGGGCGTCGAAATCGGACGACAACGGTTCGGGCACAGCAATTTTCGACTGCGGGATGTCACCGGCCGTGACACCGGCGTCGATCACCTCGAACAAGGTCCCCACGACGCGGGTGCCGGGTGCAACGGTTCGTTCACGTGGCGCGCGATAGCCGGGTACCGGACTGCCGTACAGCAGCGCCCACGACGCGGGCCGGTCGATCGCCCATCGACGTGCGGCGCCGGCCACTGCACGAAATTGGTCGCGCCACGACCGGCCGCCATCGCTGCGGGCGCGGTCGACGCGGTCGGCCAGTTCCGAGTAGGCGTCGACCAACAGCAGTGTCAACAACTCATCGCGGCCGGCCACGTAGCGGTACACCGCCGAAGACACCATGCCCAGGTCGCGCGCGATCGCGCGCAGCGATAGGCCTGCGGCGCCTTCGGTCACCAGATGGCGACGCCCCAGCTCGATGATCTGTGCCTCGATGCGCTGCCGACTCTCCTGCCGCTTGCCCATGCGCCGATTCTGACACAACCGAGATCACCGCTCTTGAATTTCGGAGCGCAGGGTGGCACACTCCAAAAGAGAGCGCCGCTCTTGTTTAGGAAGGGGCCGGGATGAACATGCACTATGACGAACCGACGCGCGCCGCCCGTGTCGTGAACCGGATATTCCGCTGGCTGGCCGAAGCCGGCGTCAGCGTTGCGGGCACGACCGCGCTACGGGTGCGCGGGCGCAAGACCGGCAAGCACCGCGGCGTGGTGGTCAACGTGCTCACCGTCGACGGGCGCGACTACGTTGTGTCGCCGCGTGGGAACACCCAGTGGGTGCGCAACGCGAAAATGGCGGGCTCAGTGGAGGTCGGCCCGCGCTGGCATCGCCGACAGGTACGCATCGCCGAGGTGCCCGATGAGGCGAAGCCCGAACTGCTCCGTCGCTACCTCGATCGCTGGTACTGGGAGGTCAAGGGACACGTCGGCGGTCTGACGCCGCAGTCGCCCCCGAACCAGATGCGCGCGACCGCGCCGTCGATACCGGTGTTGGAATTGCTTTCCTGAGCGACTGCTCGCGTCATCGGTCCCTACGGCAGCGCAACTGAACCGACGGTTGTGGAGGCGGCAGAGATGACGTCTTCGCTCGCCTGCTGCCGCGCCGTCTGCCAGGACACCGCGGCCGGATAGCGGCCCCAGGTGCTGTTGAACATGCCGATCAGGACCGCCCTGTTGTCGGGTGTGATCACGTACACCGGACCGCCGGAGTCGCCCTTCTGGCTGACGACACCGTTGGCCATCGTGAACCAGCCGTTGTTGACGGCCTCAACGTTGCCGCAGCTTTCGCCGGTCACCACGCCGAAGTGGCACACCGGCTGCCCGGCCGTGGGCACAACGCCGGGATCGGACACCAGCACCTTGCCGCCGGGCAGGACGTTGTTGATCATGACGTCTGGGGACAGCGCGATCGCTTCCCAGTCGGCGATCTGGTGGTTGGTGTCGACTGTGGCGCCGTTGGGTGTGTTGTCGCGGTACACCGTCTGCACACCGATGAGGTTGCCCTGCCGGTCGCGGACCTGCCCGCTGCCCCGGCAGTGCCCTGCGGTGAATGCGATCCGTGCCTGCGGGTCGACGAAGCCCAGGGTGCACACGTTGTTGTCCTGGCGGATCTCCATGCCCGGATAGACCAGGACGCCCGGAGTCGCCTGCACGGGCGCGGATCCGAGGGCAAGTGCGGCGATCGGGGCGACTATCGGGGCGGCTATGGCCGCCAGTACCCGTGTCCAGTGTCGGTGCACCGTGGCCTCCGCTCGTCGCGCCAATGTTCAGTTGGGACCGGTGTCGCGGGCCGCTCTACCCGGCCGGACATCGGACAAACGCGCCGACCGATAGCGACCACTCGACGATGGTCCCGTCACCTGCCCATCGGTCAAGGTCACGAAGACGTTACGCTCCGGGCGCAACTTCGGCACGAGAGTGCTACGAATCGAAACCGACGCCTGGCGCGTCGAGCGGCCGAGCCCAGTCAGCGCTCACGCGATTACCGGGGCCGCTTCCTCCTGCACGCGGTGGCGTTGCGCGGGCGCCCACCCGGGTGGTCCGAAGATGAA
Organism: Mycolicibacterium sp. GF69; assembly: GCF_003284965.1. Lineage (GTDB taxonomy): Bacteria > Actinomycetota > Actinomycetes > Mycobacteriales > Mycobacteriaceae > Mycobacterium. The sequence goes on along the minus strand of NZ_QMEW01000019.1, from coordinate 58,506 downwards.
GCCCACTTTGTCGCGCCACCGCGAGGCCCTGCGTACGTCGCGGGCGATCGCCACGTATTCGTGCGTCTGAAGAGTCCAGATGTTGTAGGTGTCCACCTGCTTGGTCAACCCGTAGTGGGGCCGGGACGTCTCCGCCGCGAAACTGCCGAACAGGCGGTCCCACAAGATGAAGATGCCGCCGTAGTTCTTGTCGAGGTAGTGCTGGTCCATGCCATGGTGCACACGGTGGTGCGACGGCGTGTTGAACACGAATTCGATTGGTGCCCAGAGCTTCCCGATGCGCTCGGTGTGAATCCAGAACTGGTAAATCAAGTTGATCGAGAAGCTGGCGAACACGATCCACGGCGGCACGCCGAACAGCGGCAACAAAGCACGAAGGAACACATCGCCGCTGATGTTCCACTTCTGCCGCAGCGCGGTGGCGAAGTTGAAGTACTGGCTGGAATGGTGCGCCTGATGGGTGGCCCAGATCAGCCGCACCCGGTGCGCGATGCGGTGATAGAGGTAGTAGAGCAGGTCCACCCCGACGATGCCGATGACCCAGGTGTACCAGGCGTTGGCGGGCAACTGCCACGGCGCGACGTAGGCGAACAGCGCCGCATAGCCCAGCAGCGCGACGAAGTTCAGCACGCCGCTGGTGCCGATCGAGACCACACCCATCCAGATGCTCGCCCAGGCATCGGATCGCTGGTAGGCCCCTGCCGGCATGCGCTCGGCTGGTCCTTCCTTGCGCCTCGCGTCCGCGGTCTCATGCGCCAACCGTCGGGCCGCGGCCCACTCGATGACCAACAGCAACAAGAAGAACGGCACCGCGTACATCACGGGGTCGTGCATCAGCGGTGGCAATACGTGCGCGAAGGCACCACTCAAATCCACGTCGAAACCTCCGGGCAAAGCATACGACTCAGCGGAAGCTCAGCACCTGATCGCCCCAGGCGCTGCGCAGGTCGGCGTCGAGGTCGTCGACCACCCGGTCCTGTGCGTCGATGATCAGGGTTGCGCGGTCGCCGGCGCGGTACGGGCGCCACACCGGATCGCCCGACGATCCCGCGGGTGTGCCGTCGACGGCGAAGTTCAGCCACCGCCGCCGCATGCGTGCCGAGACCGCCTTGCCCGCCTTCAATCCGCCCAGCTTGAAAGTGGGGTCCTTCGGGCCGGCGACGAGATTGCCCCACACATAGGGCAACTCGGTGGCGTGTGCGGCACCCAGGCGCAGCATTCGCAGCATCGGGGTCGCGAAGTCGAATCGGTACAGGTACACCGGTGCGACCTCGCGATGGCCCTCGGCGAACCAGACCGATGGCATCCGGAACCCGATGTCGCGCGCCACGCCCATGCCGATGGTCTTGCCCCGCCCGCGATAGGCGGCACGAATCTGCTGCTCGTCCGGGAGCCGCAGATCGGGTTGTTCGGCCGCGATCTCGGCGAACATCGCCCGAATCGCCTTCGGCGTGATCGGCATCAGCGGTGATTTCATCCAGCGGAACAGGGCGGCTTCGTGCTTGTTGGTCCCGATGATCAGCGGGACCGGATGCGTGCGCCCGTCGCGGGCGAGCTGGACCGGGTGCGCGGGCACCACGTCCTCGTCGATGATCGGGGCGAACGCCAACGTGCCAGGGGTGCGCACCGGGATGTTGTCGAACACGTGCTTCGAGGCGGCCAGCAACGCAGAGGTCGGCGCCGTCGCCAAACGGTCGGTCTCGCCGGGCTGCAGGCCGAGCCGGTCTGCGAACAGCGCTGCCACGCGCCGCGAACGCTCGCGGTCGTAAATGGATGTCGCCGGTGAGCTTTGTGCGATCGCGGCGCCGAACAGCCCCGCCGCGGCGGGGCTGGCCAACAGCGTGGTGATGATCCCCGCGCCCGCCGATTCCCCGAACACCGTCACGCGATCTGGGTCGCCGCCGAACCCCGCGATGTTCTCCCGCACCCACTGCAGTGCGGCCAGCACATCGCGCAGACCGAGATTCGTGGCGAACGTGTCGTCGAAGGCCGACAAATCCAGAAAGCCCAACGCACCCAATCGATAGTTCACCGTGACGATCACTGCGTCACCGTCCCTCGCGAGTGCGCGACCGTGATAAAGCGGCTGCGCCGACGAGCCCAGCACGTAGGCACCGCCGTGCACCCACACCAGGACCGGCTTGTCCGCCCCCGGCTCGATGCCGGATGCGGCCCAGACGTTCAAGGACAGGCAGTCGTCGCCCTGCGGCGCGCCGAGGTCGATCGGAATCCGCGGATCGGTGGGCTGCGGGCACACCGGGCCGACTCTGCTGGCGTCCATCGGCTCCGTCCAGCGCTGTGGCGGCTCGGGCGGGCGCCACCGCAGCTCGCCCGCGGGCGGCGCCGCGAACCGGATGCCCTTCCACACCTTCACGTTTCCGTCGTCGACACCGCGGACCGGACCGCTCGCGGTGTCGACGACCAGGCCGTCGCCGGCGGTACGCCGTGCGTCTGTCGTCATCGCTCACCTCGAGCCGCGGCGCGGTCTTCTTCGGAGAAGCCCGCGACCGGGGCGCCGACCGGGACGGCGATGCGGCGGACGACGTAGTCGGACGTGGCTGCCCAGGCGGCGCCCACCCCGTCGGCGTCGGCGGCGTAGGTCATCGAACGGTCGGCGGCAAAGCCGAGCTGCTGACCGATCGCGACGGCGTCCATGTTCGCGCCGAGGAACACAAAATCCCACGAGTACTCCCGCTCCTGGCGGTGGATCGCCTTGCGGACCGCATCGTGTGTCCACTCCTTGCTGGAGTTCTCGTGACCGTCGGTGAGCACGACGACGGTCACCCGGCCGGGGCGCTGCTCCTCGGGCAGGGCCGCAAGCTCGGCGCCGACGTCGGTGATGAGCCTGCCGACCGCGTCGTAGAGTGCGGTGGCACCGCGCGGCTGCAGCTCCAACGGCGGGACGTCCGCGACCGGACGGTTCGCGAACACGACGTCGTATTCGGTGTCGAACTGCGCGAGCGTCACCCGGATGTCGAGCCGCTGCTTGCGCTGTTCGGTGATGAACGCGTTGAACCCGCCCTCGGTGTCGGACTTGATCGACTCCATCGACCCGGACCTGTCGAGCAGGACAGCGATGAGGGCGCGCTGGGAATCGGTCATGAGAACTCCTCGAATCGATGGAAGACAAGCGAATTCAGGCTACTCGCGCACACCGACAAGACCTCTGATCAGCGAAGACACCACCGAGGATCAGCAGATAACCGTTGCGCGAGAACCCGGTCTCGGCGGTCGGCGTTCAGCGCCAACGACATCCACCGGTAGCTTGACCGCGTGCAGAAGTGGGCGTTACTCGTCGCCGCCATTGTCGCCGAGGTCGCCGCGACGCTGTCGCTGCGTGCGTCGCAGGATCATTCGGCGTGGTTGATCGTCGTCGTGGCCGGTTACCTTGCAGCCTTCACGTTCCTGACGTTGGTGCTGCGGGCCGGGGTGGCCGTGGGCGTCGCCTACGGGATCTGGGGCGCGATCGGTACCGCGGGCACCGCGGTGCTGGCGGCAGCCATCTTCGGCGACCCGTTCACATGGCCGATCGTGATCGGGATCGCGCTGATCATCGGTGGGGTACTTCTCGTCGAACTGGGCTCACACCGGCCGGTGAGCCAGTCGTGATGTATTGGACGCTGGCGGGCGCGATCCTGATCGAGGTGTTCGCGACGCTGTCGCTGCGAGCCTCGGATGGTCTGCGCAAGAAGGCCTGGATCGCGCCGGTCGTCGTCGGCTACCTCACCTCGTTCTATCTGCTATGGCTGACGCTGGGTCTGGACATGCCGGTGGGCATCGCCTACGGCGTGTGGACCGCATGCGGCGTGGCGCTGGTTGCCGTCATCGCGCGTTATCTGTTCGCCGAACCGCTGACCTGGGTGATGGCGCTGGGCATCGCGCTCATCGTCGGAGGCGTCCTCACGATCGAGCTCGGGGGCGTCGCGCACTGAGGACGCCGGCGAGCAGCACCACCGCTACCCCCGCCGCCGGCACGACGAGCAATCCGATCCGCAGGCTCGTCGCATCCGAGACCACCCCGATGAGCACCGGCGCACCGAGGAAGCCGATGCGCATCAGCCAGGTGAGGATCGTCAGACCGCTGCCCGGCCGCAGACCCGGCAGCTGATCGGCGGCGTGCATGGCCAACGGGACCAGTGTCGCGACGCCGAGACCCGCGACCGCGAAACCCGCGATCGTGCCGGGCACCGACGGGAACGCCAGCGCGAGGCCCATACCGACCGCCATGGCCGCGCCACCCGCGCGCACCACGGCACGTTCTCCGAACCGGTCGACCAGCCGGTCCCCCGCCAGCCGGCCCACGAACATGGACGTGACGACCGCGATGTAGGCCGTCACCGCGGTCGGCGCGGGCGCCCCCAGGCTGTCGCGCAGGTACAGCGTGGCCCAGGTGTTTCCAGCGTCCTCGACCGTTGCCCCGGCCACCGCGATCGCCACCAGTGCGAGCAGCGTGGCGTAGACCGCAACACCGGCGGCGCCGCGCTCAGCGGGACCCGCGCGGTGTTCGGCATCGTGGTCGGGGCCGGGCAGCAGAAAGCGGTACGCGACGAGCACCACCACGCTGCACAGCACCGCGGAGAAGCCGAGGTGGATGGCACGCGAGATGCCCAGCGCGATCGCGGCCGCCCCCATGAGGCCACCGATGATCGCGCCGGCCGACCACACCGCGTGCAACGAGTTGATGATCGAACGGCCGTAGATTCGCTGCACTCGTAGCCCGTGAGCGTTCTGCGCGACGTCGGTCACCGCATCGCAGGCCCCCGCCACGAACAGAGCCGCGGCAAAGAGCACCGGTGATGCCGTGACACCGGCGAGCAGGACGAACACTCCGATGCCGACCGTGCCGAGAACAGCCACGCGCGATGAGCGGTAACGGCGGATGAGCGTGGCCGCGGTCAACCCGGCCGCCAGCGCGCCAGCCGAGAACGCCGCGATGGCCGCGCCGTAGGCCGAGTTCGACAGGCCCAGGTCGGTCTTGATCTCTGGATATCGCGGCAACAGGTTCGCGAACACGACACCGTTGGTCAGAAACAGCGCCGCGACGGCGACGCGGGCCCGGCGGGTGCGCACTTCGGCGGTATCCGACCGGTCGGGCGCCATACCCTTCGACCCTACCGATCCCGCGGTCCGGTATCGGCACCGGTGGCGGCCGGTTGGCCGGGCCCGATTCGGGGTATCTGGCTTCGCGTGCAAAGACGCGGACGCAGACGTGGCGCCCGGCTGCGGGCAATATTGGCGACATGACACAGCCCGCCGCGTCGCTTGTGGAGTTGGCGCGACGCTACGGCGTCGCAACGGAATACGAGAACTGGGCGGGCGCCCGAATCGCCGTGGCCGAGTCGACCCTGGTCTCGGTGCTCGGTGCGCTGGGCGTTGCAGCCGGCACTGAGGACGACCGCGTCGCAGCGCTCATTGCGCACGACCGCGAATACTGGTCTCGCCACCTGCCGCCGACGATCATCGGGCGCACTGGGACCGCCTCGACGTTCTGGGTTCACGTCACGCATGGAAACCCGGTCGCGCTGCAAATCGTGCTGGAGGACGGGTCCGTGCGCACGGGCTTGGAGCAACTCGAAAACAACAGGCCGCCATATGAGTTGGATGGCGCACTGATCGGTGAGGCGACCTTCCGGCTACCCGCCGATTTGCCGATCGGCTACCACAGTCTGATTCTGCATGCCGACGCGGCGCAGTTCAGTGCGCCGATCATCGTCTCCCCCGCATCGCTGCGCGCCCCTGGGGGCCGGCAGTGGGGCCTCGCCACCCAGTTGTACAGCGTCAGATCCGAAAGGTCTTGGGGCATCGGCGATCTGACCGATCTAACGGATCTCGCGGTGTGGTCGGCCGCGCGCCACCACGCAGGCTTCATCCTAGTCAACCCACTACACGCGGCCGCTCCTGTCGCGCCGATGGAGCCGTCGCCCTACCTGCCGACCTCGCGCCGCTTCGTCAATCCGATCTATCTGCGGGTGGAGGCCATACCCGAATACGCGTACGTGCGCCGGCGCAACCGGATGCGCAAACTGCGCGAAGCCGTGCAGTCCCGTGCCGACCGCGCCGACCAGATCGACCGCGACGGCGCGTGGAAGGTGAAACGCTCGGCGCTGGAAGCGCTCTACGCGGTACCGCGTTCTGCCGGGCGGGAACTGGCCTACGCCGCCTACCGCGAGCGGGAGGGCCGCAGCCTCGATGATTTCGCCACCTGGTGTGCGCTGGCCGAACGCTACGGCGGCGACTGGCATCGGTGGCCACCGGAACTGCAGCATCCGACGGACCAGGCCGTCGCGGACTTCGCCACGGAGCACGCCGATGCCGTGGACTTCCACCGTTGGTTGCAATGGCAGCTCGACGACCAGCTGACCGCGGCGCAGGCCACCGCACTGCAGACCGGCATGGCCCTGGGCATCATGCATGACCTCGCGGTCGGAGTGGATCCCGATGGCGCCGACTCGTGGGCACTGCAGGACGTGCTCGCGCTCGGGGTCAGCGCAGGTGCGCCGCCCGACGAGTTCAACCAGCTCGGGCAGGACTGGTCGCAGCCGCCGTGGCGGCCGGACCAACTCGAGAAGCGCGCCTACGAGCCGTTCCGTGCACTGGTCAACGCCGTGCTGCGGCACGCGGGCGGCGTGCGTATCGACCACATCATCGGGCTGTTCCGGCTGTGGTGGATACCGAACGGGGCGCCGCCCACCGAAGGCACTTATGTGCGCTACGACCACGAGGCGATGATCGGCATCGTCGCGCTCGAGGCGCACCGCGCGGGAGCCGTCGTCGTCGGCGAGGACCTCGGCACCGTCGAACCATGGGTGCGCGACTACCTGCATGAGCGCGGTCTGTTCGGGACCTCGATCCTGTGGTTCGAGGCCGACCGCGACGGTAACGGCGGTCCACTGCCGGCCGAGCGGTGGCGTGAGCACTGCCTGTCGGCGGTCACCACGCATGACCTGCCGCCGACGGCGGGCTATCTGGCCGGCGAACACGTCCGTCTCCGCGGCGAACTCGGGCTACTGACCCGCCCGGCCGAAGAGGAACTGGCCGACGACCGCAGGCAGCAGACGAGGTGGCTGGACGAACTGCGTCGCGTCGGGCTCATCGATGCCGTTGAACCCGGCACTGCCGAGATCGTCGAGACGCTGCACCGCTACCTCGGCCGTACCCCCTCGCGGTTGCTCTCACTGTCGCTCGCCGACGCGGTCGGTGACCTGCGCACCCAGAACCAGCCGGGGACCACCGACGAATATCCCAACTGGCGGGTGCCGCTGACCGGTCCGGATGGCGAGAAGCTGCTGCTGGAAGACGTTTTCACAGATACCAACGCGGCGCGTCTCGGTGAGATCATGCGGATCGCGGTGCGCCCGGCGGTGTAACGCTGGACGCTCCTGCTCCGGTTTCACATTCGTCACCTCTGCGATATGTTCGCACCGCACGGACCTAGGGAGATCACGTGAACAAGCTTGTGGTGCTCAGCGGTGGCCTCGTCGCTGTCGGTTCCGCGGCATTGGTCGGCGCCGGCATCGCGATGTCGCAGCCGAGCAGCCTGAACGTGGTCGGAGAGCCCTACAACCGGGCGCTTCAGATTTTGAAGTCGCAGGGGGTCAAGGCCTACTTCGGCGGGTCGGTCGGCAGCGTCCTGCCGCAGGCGCAGTGCCTGGTCGACCAGCAGAAGATCACCTCCGGCGGCCGGATGCTGCTGATGCTGGACTGCAGCCAGAAGGCGGCCGACCAGATCGCCGAGATGGCCCCCGCGGGTGGGCCCACCGTCGGCAGCAACGGCATCACCACCGTGACACCGACCCCGGTGGTGCCGATTCAGGGCGCTCCCGGCGCGGGCGCGCCGCCGGCCGGCTAGCCCTCCACCATCGAACGCAGGTTCCGCAACGTCCTGCTCATGTTGCGCCCGACCTGCCGCGCAGCGACCCGGTCGGCGATCAATCCGAGCAGGTTGCCCGCGGATTCGTAGGACAGCCGGAACGTCACCTTCGTACGTCCGTCCTCGGTGTCGCGCAGCCGAAACCGGCCGCGCTGCGACACGCCCGTCAGCGCGGTCCAGGACAGTTCCCGCGGCGGGTCGAACTCGACCAGTTCCACCGTGCCGCCGATCGGCACGGAGCCCACTTTCCAGTGCACGGTGAAGCGGGCCCCCAGCCCGGCGGGCCCCTCGGTGAGGGTCTCGAACCGGTTGAGGCTCGCCATGAACTCGGGATAGCAGCCGGGATCGCTGACCACCTGCCAAACGCGGTCCCGGTCAGCGTCGATGACGCAGTGGCGTTGCACTCTCATCGAGATCAGCCCAGGACCGGGAGGCGTCGTTCGGCGGCCAACCTGTCCACCCCGGCCTGCAAGCTGGTCAGCACTTTGTCGTTGATGACATCGTCGTCGCCGGCCGCGACGTCGTCCGCAGCGATGGGATCCTGCACTTCGATCGCGATCTTGGTCGGCAGCGGCAGCCGCGGCACCATATCGCTGACGACCAGGCCCCACGGCGGTGCCAGCAGGATCGGCACACTTTTGAGACGCGCCAACTTGTCGACCATCAGCATCCTGGCCAGCCATTGACCGCGGTCGAGGAACAGGGCCGCCTCCTGACCGCCGACGCTCGCGACCGGCACGATCGGCACGCCCGCTTCGCGGGCGAGTTTCACGTAGCCCTTCCGGCCGCCGAAGTCGACGTCGTGGCGCTGCCACGAGGGCCGGAACACCTCGTAGTCACCGCCCGGATACACCAGCAATGCCGCGCCGGACTCCAATGCCAGTTTGGCGTTGTCGTGGTTGGCGGCGACGGTGCCGAACTTGCGCAGCGAGCCCAGCCCCGGCATCGACACGACGAGGTTGTGTGCGAGCTGGTAGAACGGCCGCTCGACGCCGAAGTACGAGCTGAACGCCAGCGTGAACACGAAGGTGTCGGGCGGCAGGTTGCCTCCGCTGTGGTTGCCCACCAACAACACCGGTCCCTCGGCGGGGATGCGGTCCAGGCCCCGCACGTCGGCGCGAAAGTACAGCGACGCCAGCAGCCAGAGCCCGGGCAATTGTTCGCGGATGTAGTCCGGGTCGCGCTGATCCAGGTCCGCCTTCGGAACCCGGGCCGCCACCTGCTGCTTGGCCCACCCGAGAACGTCCTCGATCCCCACCATGGGAGGGTTATAGACGCGGCTTGCGAACCTGAAACCTGCCTGACCACACCGGACGTAGACTGTTGCGCAAGAAGGAGGAGCGACGATGCCAGAATCGCCGGCTCAGCCGATGGCCCTGCGACCACGCCGGTCCGACCACGAGGTTGACCCGGGCAGAGTCCAGATCCAGGCCCGCCAGGTCCATTTCGACCTTTCCGGCATCCCCCTGGAGTGGATCCCCGGCCACCCGGTGGCTTCCACCATGATCAACCTGTTCAACGTGGTTCTGCCCGCGGCCGAGCACTGGTTCGTCCGCACATACAACGAGGCCCTGCCGCTGGTGCGCGATCCCAAACTCGCCGATGACATCCGCGGCTTCATCGGTCAGGAGGCGACCCACGCCGCGGCCCACGACGACGTGATCCAAGAGTTCCTCATCGGCAACGGGGTCGACCCCGCGCCGATATTGGACCTCGTCAGTTATCTGTTCGAAAAGGTCCTGGCACCAAAGGATTTCGAAGACCCCGAGCGGCGTCTCAACAACCTGTGTGAGCGGTTGTGGTTGATCGCGGCGATCGAGCACTACACCGCGGTGCTCGGCGACTTCGCGCTCAACTCCTCCTGGGAAGACCACGGCGCCCACCCGACCATGGTCGACCTGTTCCGCTGGCACGGCAGCGAAGAGGTCGAGCACCGCTGTGTCGCCCACGACGTAGCGGTCTACTTCCACAACAGCTATCCGGACCGGATCCGGGCCATGTCGCTGGCCGCCACGGTGATGTTCGTGTTCTTCCAGCGCGGCACCAGGTACCTGCTGAAGTCCGATCCGGACAGCGACATCGGCTGGTGGGCGATGCAGCGGATGCGGATGCGCGATTCCGAACTCGGGCTGTTGCCGAAGTTCCGGAAACTGTTCGGGTCCAACACGCTGATGTACTTCCGGCCAGGTTTTTCGCCCGAGGAGATGGGCTCGACGGCACAGGCCGTCGCCTACCTGGCCACCTCGCCCGCCGCGCGCGCCGCGCACCGTTGATGGGGCTGCGAGAGCGCTACCGGCAGCTGCCCGCCAATCCGCTGCGGCCGCGCCGGCGTTACGTGATGATCGGCGTTGCCGAGGCGGTGATCACCGGGATGGAGGCCCTCGCGGGGTCCGTCCGGCGCGTCACGCCACCGCCGGAGCTCGACCGCGCCTTGGCGCTGCGCGTCGCCGACCGGCAGGTGGTGGCGCAGGACGAGAACGTGGTGGCGTTGACATTGGCTTCGGCTGACGGCACGCCGCTGCCCCGATGGCACCCCGGCTCGCACATCGACATCACGCTGCCCAGCGGCCTGGTGCGTCAGTACTCGCTGTGCGGCGACCCCGCAGACCGCGACCGCTACCGGATCGCGGTGCGGCGCATCCCGGACGGAGGCGGGGGTTCCGTCGAGGTGCACGAGGCACTGCGGCCGGGCACCACCGTGACATCGCACGGGCCCCGCAACGCGTTCCCGTTGACAGTGCCCGGACATGGCTCCCCTACCCAGCGGCTGCGCTTCATCGCCGGGGGCATCGGAATCACTCCCATCCTGCCGATGCTGCGCCTCGCGCAGCGTCTGGACGTCGAGTGGTCGATGGTGTACACCGGCCGCAGCCGCGAGAGCCTGCCGTTCGTCGCCGAGGTCGCGCGGTACCGCCCGCACATCGACATCCGCACCGACGACGTGGCCGGCCTGCCGAGCGCCGATGAGCTGCTCGGCGACTGCCCCGACGGCACCGCGGTCTATGCCTGCGGCCCGGCGCCGATGTTGACCGCGATCCGCGAGCGGCTGGTCGGTCGCGACAACGTCGAACTGCACTTCGAACGTTTCGCCGCCCCGCCGGTGGTCGACGGCACGAACTTCTCGGTGACGGTGGCATCGACCGGCGACGTCATCGACGTGACGTCAGACGAGACGCTGCTCTCGGCGCTGCGCCGATCCGGGGTGGATGCGCCGTACTCGTGTCAGCAGGGCTTCTGCGGCACCTGCCGCAGCCGTGTGCTGGCGGGCGACGTCGACCACCGCGACATGCTGCTCACCGACACCGAGCGTGCCGACGGGATGATCTTGACCTGTGTTTCCCGCGCCGCTGAAAGTTCCCATCTGACCCTCGACTTGTAGCCGTCTCGTACTATTCGGGCCATGCCGTTGGCCGATGGCGCGACGTTCGCCGGATACACCATCGTGCGACTGCTCGGCTCCGGTGGCATGGGCGAGGTTTACCTGGCCCAGCACCCACGCCTGCCTCGCCACGACGCGCTCAAGATCCTTGCGGAGTCGGTATCGGCCGATGACGAGTACCGCCGGCGATTCCAGCGTGAGGCCGACCTCGCCGCCACGCTGTGGCACCCACACATCGTCGGCGTGCACGACCGCGGCGAGTCCGACGGTCAGCTCTGGATCTCGATGGATTACGTCGACGGCACGGATGCGGCGCACCTGCTGAGCGAGCGCCACCCCGACGGGATGCCCCCGCGCGATGTCGTCTCGATCATCAGCGCCATCGCCGACGCTCTCGATTACGCCCACCAGAGCGGCCTGTTACATCGCGACGTCAAACCCGCCAACATCCTGCTTGCTCACCCCGAGTCCGCTGGTGAGCGGATTCTGTTGTCCGACTTCGGAATCGCACGCCGAGAGAACGACACCAGCGGGCTGACCGCGACGAACATGACCGTGGGCACCGTCCTCTACGCCGCCCCCGAGCAATTGATGGGCGAGCGGATGGACGGCCGTGCGGACCAGTACGCGTTGGCCGCCACCGCATTTCATCTGTTGACGGGGGCGCCGCCGTTTCAACACTCGAACGCCGCCGTCGTCATCAGCCAGCACCTGTCGTCCGCGCCCCCGACGATCGGCGCCCACCATCCGGACCTCGCGGGTCTGGACCCCGTGCTGGCCAAGGCGCTGGCCAAGGATCCCAAGGACCGGTTCGAGCGCTGCGCGGACTTCGCGAGGGCGCTGAGCCACCAACTCGGTGTCGGCCCGTCCGACGACGATCAGACCCGGCCCGCTTTTGTCGCCGCGTCACCCCGGCGTTCCTTGCTGCGCGCGAGCGTGCTCGTGCCGGTGATTCTGATTCTCGCCTTTCTGCTTTTGGTGGCGATCGCGGTGGCCTCCTTCGAGTTCGGCCGCGTCGACGAGGACCGCCGGATCACTGCTCCGTCGCCGACGGCCACCTCACCGCCGGATCGCCCGCTGCCTCCGCCACCGCCGCCGTCGAGCACGACCTCGTCGGCTCAGACCACTCCCGCTACGACAACCACTGAGACGACCACTACGACCGCACCGGCCGACTCGGTCGCGATCGGGGCCGACTGCTCCCCCGTCGGCAGCACGGCCACCACGGAGGACGGCTCTACGGCGTATTGCTCGACGCTTCAGACCACCGGCGCCTCGATCTGGTCGCTGACCGAGGGCGAGATCCCCAGTCCGACCGTGACCACCGAAGCCACCGACCCGCCGCTGCCGGTCGCCGAGGAATCGCCCGTTCAGGTGTGCATGGAGCAGACCGGGCAGACCCGGCGCGAATGTCGAAGGGACATCCGCGAAGGCAACGGATTGCCGCCGCTGCCGTGAGGTTCGCCGTCGTCGCGCCGGTGGCTGGGGGCGCCACCGCCGAACCCGATTTCATGGCCGCGTTCGCCCAGCATCTGGAGGCATGCGGTTTCGAGTCGCTTGTCGTGGTCGAACACACGGTGTTGATGTCGCGGTACGCCAGCGTCTACCCGTACGACGCTTCGGGCCGGGTGGATCTGCCCGCCGACTGCAGCGTGCCGGATCCGCTTGACCTGCTTGCCTTCCTGGCCGGCCAGACCAGGCGACTCGGACTTGCCACCGGCGTGGTCGTGCTGCCCAACCATCACCCCGTGGTGCTGGCCAAGCGGGCTGCCACCGTGGATGCGCTCTCAGGCGGACGGCTGCGGCTGTGCGTGGGAATGGGCTGGCTCAAAGAGGAGATCGAGGCCTGCGGAACCGACTTCGCCAGCCGGGGCCGACGCGCCGACGAGCAGCTCGCGGTATTACGGCTGCTCTGGCAGGACCGCCCGCAAGGCGCCGAATTCCACGGTGAGTTCTTCGACTTCGACCATGCCATGTGCTATCCGAAATCTTTTCCGAAGCCCCTGCCGCACATACCGATTCATATCGGCGGCCACAGCAGGGCGGCGGCGCGACGGGCCGGTCGCTTCGGCGACGGGTTTCAGCCGCTCGGCGTCGGCGGCGCCGAACTGGCCGAGCTCGTTTCGTTGATGCGTGCGGAGGCGCAGCGCTGCGAGCGCGATCCCGATGCGCTGGAACTCTCGCTCGGACATCTCGTCACCAAAGTCGACAGCGACCGGGCGGCCAAACTCGAGGCGCTCGGCGCGCACCGCCTGATCCTCGCCATGCCGCCGACGGCCGATCTCGACGAAGCCCGCGACACGCTGTCGGCGTGCGCGCAGCGGCTGGGGTTGGCCTCGTGAGGCTGAGCACCGCAGACCGATTGGCAGTCGCCGACCTGGTGCACATCTACGCATCGGCCGTCGACGACCGCCGTTTCGAGGACGTCGTCGAGTTGTTCACCGAAAACGCGGAGTTGCGACTGCCCGACCCGCCACGATCGCTGGAGCCGGTGCACCGCCACCACGGCTGCGACGGCGTGCGAGCCGCGATGGCCGCGCTGAGTGCGGTGACCCGCACCGAGCATGCCATCGTCGGAGAGGTGTACGCCCCGGGTGGTGCACCGGACTACGCGCTCGGCCGGATCACCTGCATCGCCCATCATTGGACGCTGACCGATGGGCGGGCCTTCGACCTGGTATGGCACCTGCGTTACGACGACGAATACCTGCGGACGCGGGCCGGCTGGCGAATCCACGGCCGCGCACTGACGGTTAACGCGATCGAGACCCGTGGCGTTCGCCGTCTTCGAGTGCCGCCGTCAGCCGATCCAGCAGCGGCCGCTGACCCTTCAGCAGCTTGGACCGCGCCTGTGCCACCGAAAACCAACCCGCCCGGTCGATTTCGGGAAACTCCCTGAGCGTGCCCGAACCTTTGGGCCACTCCAGCGTGAACGTGTTCGAGAAGATGCCCTCGAGGTCGAGATCGCCCAGCACTGCGAACGCGGTGATGATCTTGCCGCTCGGCTGCCGCAGTGGCGCGAAGTCGATGCGCGGGCCAACCGGCGGCGGCTTGCCCAGTTCCTCTTCGAACTCGCGACATGCCGTGGTCCACGGGTCGTCGCCATCGGTGTACTCGCCTTTGGGGATCGACCAGGCGCCGTCATCCTTGCGCGCCCAGAACGGTCCGCCGGGGTGGCCGATCAACACCTCGACGGCGCCGTCGACCACCCGATAGAGCAGTAACCCGGCGCTCAGCTTCGGCACGCCGCCATCCTCCCAGCAGCGTCAGTATTTGCGATCGCCCTCGCTGCTGTCGAAGAAAGCCCACTCCCCGTCGTCACCCTTGACCTCCATGCGCCAGCCCAGTTCGGGGTCGGCCTTCTGATCGACGAACCAGGCGTGGGCGTCGTCGGCGCTTTCGATGTCCTTGGTGTCGACGACCTCACCCTCGGGGTTCAACACGCGATAAGTAGCCATGCCGTCACAGTTCCCCGGTTCACGGGGTTTGAATCAGCCCGCTTTCGGCACGGGAATGCCTTCGCTGGCCGAGAACTCCGCGTCCTCGCGCGTCGAGAGCCCGAACGAGACGACGGACCGGTCGAAGAAGACATCGGTGAGATAAGCCAGCGTCACCGCCCAACGGTTGACGGACCGCGGGATCGCGAACACGTGGTACGCGCGGGTGACAACCTTGGCCGGAAATCCCGACAACTGGATGTTGAGCGGATTGGCCACGGCATAGCGGGGACCGAGGTCGACGACCAGGCCCATGTTGCGGTGCTTGTATCGCTTCGCGGTGCCGTACCCGAGGCTGGCTGCGACGTTGCGCGCCAACGTCTTTCCCTGCCTGGTGGCATGCTGTGCGGTCGGCGGTGTGATCTTGCCCGGCTGCGTGACGTCCGGGACCGCTGCCGCGTCACCCGCCGCGAACACCCCCGGATGTTCCGGCACCTCCAGCTCGGTGGTCACCTTCAGCCGGCCCCGTTCGGTCGGCAGCCCGAGCTTCTCGATGAGCGGCGCACCCGTGACTCCGGTGACCCATGCGACGGTGTGCGTGCGTACCAGCGAATCATCGCTGAGCACAACGTGTTCAGCGTGTACCTCCTTGAGCGTGACCCCCAGCCGCACGTCGACGCCGCGCGACTTCAGGACGCGCTGGGCCGCTGCGCCCAACTTCTCGCCCACCTCCGGCATCACCTGTTCGGCGAGGTCGAGCAGCAGGAACTTCACTTCGCTCGGGTCGAACCCCATCTGCTTGGCGGCCGAGTCGGCCAGCGCGCGAAGCTGGACGGCCAACTCCGTGCCCGAGTACGACGCGCCGACCACGACGATGGTTCGCCGAGCTTGCCTGCGGCCGGGATCGTCGTCGACGTCGGCCAGCTCGAGCTGCTGGAGCACATGGTCACGCAGATACAACGCCTCGGCGGTGGACTTCAGCCCGCGGGCGTGCTCGGCGAGTCCGGGTACGTCGAACAGGCGGGTCACCGAACCTGGCGTCAGGACCAGCCGATCCCACGACAGCACGCGCGAGCGCTGTTCGGGGTCGGTGAACGTCACGGTGCGTCCGTCGAAGTCCACGCCGTCGACCCGTCCGCGGACGGCCTGCACCCCGCGCAGCGCGTTGGCCAGCGGGATCGCCACAAAGCGAGCGTCGACCAGCCCGCCGGCGACATCCGGCAGCAGCGGCGTGTAAAGCATGTAATCGTCGGGCGAGATGATCGAGATGTCGACGTGTGCGCCGGACTTGCGGAACTTACGAGCCAGTGCGCGTGCACATTCGAATCCGGTGAACCCGCTGCCGACGATTACCACGGATGTCATGTCCACGACTGTACGGAACCGACCCCAGCGGGAATGCTGGAGCCATGACGCGCCCAGAACCACTGCGCCGATTCGATCCTTTCCGGCCCGTCGACATGTTGACCGCGCTGTGGTCCTCCGCGGCGGTCGCACCGGTCACCAGCGGGGCGGCAGCGGCCTACCGCACCCTGTTCATGACCGTGCGGCGGCTGGTAGTCGGCAGGCGGCTGAACGTCCGGCTCGACGACTCAGACCTGACGTTGACCGTCACCGAGTTCGACTCGCGACTCGACGTCCGAGGTCTGTCGGTGGGTCAACTCAACGACGTTCGGCTGGCGGCCCGTGACATCACGTGGAACGGGGCGCAGTTCGACCATGCGACCGCGGTGCTGCACAACGTGCACATCCGCCCCACTGCACCGCCGGTCCTGGTGGCGGCGCCCGTCGAGCTGACGCTGGATGTGCCGGCGCCAGTGCTCGACGATGTGTTCCAGTGGGCGGCGCCGCGGCTGTCCGGAGCTGTCGGCGCCGACGGTGTCGCCAGGCTGGCGCTCGCGCGCCGGCCCGGCGCGGGCCACCTGGAGGTCGACGCCCGCATGGACGGCTCGACGCTGTGGCTCAAGCCCCGCTGTCTCACCTTCCGCCGGACGCGCTGTCCGTTACCTGCCCGCACGCCCGCCTACCCTGTGCGCCTGCCGCAACTCCCGCACGGCGTTGCGCTCACCGGCATCAGCTTCGCGCCTGGGGTGGTACGCCTATCGGCATCGGTGGCCGAGTGGCGCATGGATCTGCCTTTGGCCCGTCTCGAGGACATCCTGAGCCAGCTCAGCGTCGTTGGGCGACCGTTGCAACTCAGCCGCCTGGGCCGCCTGCTCTGACGCCGAATCCAACGGCGCTGTGCCACTGAGAAGCTGTGCCACTGAAAAGCTGTGCCACTGAGAATTTGCTGCTTGCCGGTCACGTGCCGCCCGGGAATCAAAGCCTTCAACTGGTCGTTGTCAAGATTGAGCCCACGCACGTGCGGTCGACGCTGCGCTCAGCGTCTGGACCGCACCACGGCTCGAGGACGAGAGGAACGAAGGCATGACAGAAGAGGCAATGAAGAGGACGAGGATCGGACTCGCCACTACCGGTGCGCTGGCCGCAGCTGCGATCGGGCTGGCCGCTCCGGTTTCGGCCGCACCGGCGGAGCCGCAGAACGCAGAAGACACCATCGCGCAGCTGAAGGCGGAGGGCTACCGGGTCGTCGTCACCCAGGTCGGCACCGCTCCCCTGCGCGACGCGGAGGTCACTGCGGTCCGTGAGGGCCAGAGCTACTCGCGGATCGACGCCGGTGCTCCGGCGATCGGAAGCACCGACCACTACGCCACGTATCAGGACCGCATCGTCTATGTAGACGTCAAGTAGCCGATTCTGCTCGAGAGGGGTACCCGCCCGCACCCACGGGGGGACCCCTCTTCGCGTTTCGGCACAATCCTCGCTGTGGCCGAACTCGCCCGGTACCAGGACGGGCCCGCATCCGTCGTCATATCGCGCGACGGCGCCCAATTGGTGTTCCGGACGCAGGGCGGTGAAGCGTCGTCAGTCTCCGAATGGCGGATGCCGGTCGACGATTTCGTGGCTCGCGGGCCGGGCCCCTGGCCGTGGTACGACCTCGGCGTCGGGCGCATCGGAGCGCTGCGGGTTCTGAGCGCACTCGGTGTCGAGCCGCCGGCGTGGACCGAGCCGCTGCGACCCGACGTCATGGACCTGTTTCGTCGGGCGCACCGTGGTGATTCGGCGGTGATCGAACTTCTCGCGATGGGTGCCGACCCAGATCCGGTGGATGCCTGCGGTGCGTCACCGCTGTGGTACGCAGTGCGGACGTTGGCATCGGGTATCGCGGTGGCGTTGATCGATGCCGGCGCCGACGCGGGACGCCGCATTGCGTTGTCGGCCGGCGGCGAACGCTTCACGACGATCCTGCACGAAATCGTTCGCGCGGGCCGCACCGTGGCGCTGAACCACGCCCTGGCGAACGGCGTCGACCCGGCTCTGCGGGACTCCGACGGGGCGACGCCCATGCATGTCATCGAGGGACCCGCCAGCGGTGGCCTCTTAGATGGCGACAACCCCGAGATGGTGCGCGCCCTGGCGCGTGCCGGCGCCTCGGTGAGCGCGGCGCTGCCCGACGGCACGCAGCCGATCGAACAGGCCGCGCGTCGTTTACTGCCCGCGACCGTCGCCGCGCTCGTCGACCTCGGAGCCGAACCGGGTCGGGGGCTGGACGCGCTGCTGGCGTGGTGGGCGACGGCGGTGGCGGTCAGCGCCGCCCGTGCCGAAGCCGTCGCGAATGTCGTCGACGTGCTGCGTGCCGGTGGCGCCGAGGTGACCGAACGTCATCGCGCGCTGGCCGTGGCCGCCGGTGTCGAACAGGTGATGGCCGCTCTTCGTCGCTAGAGTTCGACGCCGTGTACTCGCGCTACGTCGCGGTCGGAGCGGTCCAAGCGCCCGCGGTGGGATCAGGCCCCTTAGATACCGAGGAACGGCAGCGGGATCGGCGAGGTGCCGTTGCCGATCGACGAGATCATCGCCGGGCAGAACATCGAGATCGCGATACCGGTGAACATCGTCGCGGGACCCAGCGACATACCGCCCATGTCGGCCACTCTGGCGGCCACGTCGGCCGCGTTCTGACCGGGATCGGCCAGCATGGGGCACACCTGTTGGCCGACGGCCACCGCGCTACTCGGATCGCTCATGACGACCCCGGCCTCGGTGACCGCATTCACAAACGCGTCATCGACGGGATCGGCTTGCGCGGGCGCGGCCACCGCGGCCGCGGCAGCGAGAAGTCCAGTGGTCAGCGCGAGCACCGACGCGGGTTTGCCAAGCACCCCGGAATCGTACGCCCTGCGCCGCTCAGATTCCTGTCCAGGCGGTGTCGATGGTCGCGCCCACATCGATCACCTTGGCCTTCTGCGACGCCGGGCTGTCGATCTCGGCGGCGACGTGGGCTGCGATGAACCGCCTGATCTCGGCGTCGATGCCGCCGAGGACCCGCACCACTTCGCCGCGCAGCGACTTCGACGTGACGTGGATGGAGATGTCGGACGCCCGCGGCTTTTCGACATCGAGGATCAGCAGCAGCGGCTCTGCGGCCCGTGCGGTGGCGCGCAGCGCGATATCGCCGAAGACCATGAACTTCGGCTTGTCGATGCGCAGGTCGACAACCATGTCGATCTCCAGCGGGATGCGGATGGCGAAGGTGATCAAGGGGCCGACGTCGCGGGTCAGGCGCGGTTCCTGAATCCGGACCTTGGCGGTGACCTTGGCGAGCTTGCCCGGGCCCTGCGCAATCGGGCCCATCTCGAACGCATCGCCGGCGATGTCGGCGATGGCGTTGCCGACGCGGTCCTCGGTCACGGCGATCTCGAAGAATCTGCGGCCAAATTCCTCGTAGGTGATCTCATCGTCGGCAGCCATGGTGCTCATACGGTCTCACGGAGACCGCGCCGGCCGCATCCGACGCGTCCGCTGCGACCGAATCGATACTTCACTTCGTGCGGTCAACGACGATCGTCGCTGCGCGCCTCGGCTCCGGTCTCTTCGGCGTCGATCGCGTCATCGGAGAATGTGCGCCCGACATAGGTGCCGTCGTCCTTCTTGCCGGCGCGGGAGGATGCAACGTGGTCGTCCTCGGCGACGTCTTCTTCGCTCTTGTCGTCGTCCTCACGCGGGGTCATGCGGCCCGGTTACCCGCCGCGAACAAGGTCAAACGGCTCGACTGAGACCGCGCCGGAACCAGCTTGAGCGCAAGCCATCCCAGCGCCCCCACAGTGACGGCCGGAATCCCGTACAGCAGCACGCCCATTGCCAGCGTGGTGCTCGAACCGCTGAGCGCCGACGCCACCACGAACACCGAGAACATCCAACTGGCGATCAGTGCGATCGTCATGACCACCACTGCGACGGCCACGCTGCGGGCCAACCCGTAGTACCGGTAGCCGGTGGCGACCAGCACCGCGCCGCTGGGAATTCCGACGATGGCGGCGGCGAGGCCGATGCCGTCGAGTGTCGCGAGTTTGCCCATCGCGGGCAGGATCAGGCAGGACGCGAGCACCGCGGCCACGACCACGCCGGTCATGGCCAGCCGGTGCGGATCAGTTTGTCGCATGGCTGCCGGGTTCCCCCGGCCAGTCGGCTGCGAAACGTCTCGGTGGGTCAGCGGTCGGAGTAGTACCGGATCCGCCGGATCGCGAACGGTTTCGCCGCCACATCGGCGATGAGCACAGCCCGGCCCCGGATGCCGTCGACACCGCAGGCCAGGCTGTATCCGGAGCCGATCAATTTGCGGGCGCGGGTGCCGGTCAGCCGGGACAACAGCTCGGTGCCGCCCAACGGCGTGTGCTCGCCCGCGGTAATTCGCGCACCACTGCCCAGCCAGCGCCGCACGCCGAGTTCGTCGCCCGCCTGGGCCGCCGCGAGGAACTCGCGGAACTGCTTTTTGCCATGCCCGCCGGCGCCGCGGAATCCACCGACAAAGCCGAGCGTCCCGACCACCCCCTGGTTGGTCAGGAGGCCCCGGGACAGCTGTATCCCGGCGGGCACCGATCGAAGGCCGCTGCGCAGGAACTGTCCGACCATCGCCGGAAGCTCCCAAAAGGCGGATAGCTCAGCAATTTTCAGCTCTCTCCCGTCATCTTCCAGGTGGTAGCGCAGGTAAGCGGGGATCCGCATCGTCAAGCCGGCCGACATCCGGACCTCGAGGTCCAGATCCCGGATCACGGTCGAGCCGACCACGATATCGACGTCGCGACGGAAAACGATGTCGCGCGGGCCGATGAAGGTGTCGTAGAAACGGGTGATCGCCGCCGTCCCGCGGTGCGGTTGGGAACCGACCGGGTCTTCGACCAGGCCGTCATAGGTGAATGCGGCCAGCCAGGCGTCGCGGTCATGAGCGGCGACCGCCGCCGGGGATCGCTCGACGGCGGCCAGGGCGTCCGCCGGTGAGATGGCCATAAAGGTTGCCTACCACTAGGGATCGCCTCAGTCGACTACTCCGGCTCAAGCGGGCACACTGGGGTTACCGCCGCGCGATGGCGCGGGAGCGGCAGGAGGAAGCGTCATGAGCAGCAACGGCCCGTTCGGAATCGACCCCGAGGAATTCGACCGTGTCGTCCGCGAGGCGGGTGAGGGGCTGCGCGATGCGCTCGACGGTATGGGCAGGTTCTTCACCACATCGGGTGAACGCGCTGGTTGGGCGGGTCTGATCGACGAGTTCACCCGCTCGGCCCGGCCCAGGCGCGAACCGGAGACGACCGGCGAGACCGGGGACGGCGTGTGGGCGATCTACACGGTGGACGACGACGGCGGCGCGCACATCGAGCAGGTGTATCCGACCGAGTTGGACGCGCTGCGGGCGAACAAGAACAACACCGACCCCGCGCGCAGGGTGCGGTTCCTGCCCTACGGCATCGCGGTCAGTGTGCTCGACGCATCCGGGGGCGACTCCGCGCCGACCGACGAGGCTTAACGGTCGCATCGGCGGCCGAATGTCGGCGCGTGCGAATCCGTTGCGACACTTCAGCCGTGCGCGGCAGGGCCGACCTCCAAGACACGCACGATGTCGGGCTTCATCTGCTCGAGCTGCTGGCCCGCGTACCCCCAGCTGTGGATTCCTTCGGGAAAGTTGAAGACACCGTTGTTGCCGCCTGCGGCGACGTAGGCGTCGGCGAACGCGCGGTTTGAGTCGATCGCGAACCCCTCGAGGAAGCCGAGTCCGGCGATGGGCGCGTCGGGACTGGCCAGCCTCGAGTCGGTGAGTGTGCCGTTGCCGCAATAGATCCAGATGCGGGTGCCGTTGGCGGCGAGCCTGCCCGCCTGCACTGTCGGATCGTTGCGGGCCCACGCCGGATCGCCGGGTGGGCCCCACATCGCGGCGGGATCGAAGCCGCCGTTCCACATCTGGGCGATCCTGACCTGCCCGGGACCGTTCGGGGCGGACAGGTTCAAAAAGCCCGACAGCGATCCCGCGTAGACGAACAGTTGTGGGTGGAAGGCCGCCAAGGTCAGCGCCGCAGACCCGCCCATCGAGAATCCCACGACCGCGTTGCGGGTCGGCCGTACTTCTTTGTTGGCGGCCAGCCACGCCGGAAGCTCTCGCGTGAGAAAGGTCTCCCACTTGTAGGTGTAGGTGCCGCTATTGCCCACCGCCGGTTGGTACCAGTCGCTGTAGAAGCTCGACTTCCCGCCGACGGGCATCACCACCGAAATGCCGGAGTCGTGGTACCAGTCGAAGGCCCGCGTATTGATGTCCCACCCGTTGAAATCGTCGCCGGCTTCCATGCTGTCGAGCAGATAGAGCGCGGGCGAGTTCTGGCCGCCGGAGAGAAACTCGACTCGGACGGTGCGGCCCATCGCGGTCGAGGGCACTTCCAGGTGGTCGACGGGCAGGTTCGGATTCGAAAAGGCCCGCGCCGTCGGGGTTGTTGTTTCGGCTCCGGCGACCACCATTCCGGCGGCGAGCACAGCCACGGCGACCACCTGCGTCGCCCGCCGGACCGACACCGAGTTCAGCAGCGCCATCGACGACCTCCATCGCGACCTCGCGTTGAGCGGGACGATACGCCGACGACCGCGATTACCAGGGATTTTCGCAACACTCGTCGGGAGATCCGGCGAATGGGCCGGCGGGCTGGTGTCTTTGTTATGTTTGCATCAATAGTGAGGTTAGCGGGCAGGCCGCGTCGCCGTGGCGGCGCCCGCGGGCCGATCCCCGTGAGTCGACGAGGAGGCACCGGCGTGAGATCGCTTACGTACGAGAAACTTTTCGTCGGCGGTCGCTGGGAGACGCCGGCCACCGCAGCCCGCATTGCGGTGATCTCACCGCACACCGAGGAGCAGATCGGCGCCACGCCGCAAGCCGCTGCCGAGGACGTCGACCGGGCGGTGCGCGCCGCCCGCCAGGCTTTCGACGACGGCCCGTGGCCGCGGATGAGCGTCGAAGAGCGGTTGGACAAGGTCGAGGCGCTCGCTGCGGTCTATGCCACCCGAACCGACGAGATGGCCGATCTCATCACGGCGGAGATGGGCTCCCCGCGCAGCTTCAGCAGGTTGGGACAGGCGACAGGGGCGCTCGCCCAGATGCATCTGAATCTTGCGACGGCGCGGGAGTTTCCGTGGGTGGAGCGGCGACGCGGATTGTTCGGCGATGTGCACATCAGGCGTGCACCGGTCGGTGTGGTGGGCGCGATCGTGCCCTGGAACGTTCCCCAGTTTCTGATCATGCCGAAAATGATCCCCGCTCTCATTGCGGGATGCGCGGTCGTGGTCAAGCCCGCTCCCGAGACACCCATCGACGCGATGTGGCTGGCGGAAATGATCGAGGAGATCGACCTGCCCGCGGGAGTCGTCTCGATCCTGCCGGGCGGACGGGAGACGGGTGAGGCGCTGGTGCGTCATCCTGGGGTGGACAAGATCTCGTTCACCGGATCGTCGGCTACGGGCAGACGTATCGCCGCGCTGTGCGGGGAGCAACTGAAGCGGGTCAGCCTGGAGTTGGGCGGAAAGTCGGCGGCGATCATCCTCGACGACGCCGACATCGACCGCACCGTCGCGCATTTGAAGACAGCGAGCCTGATGAACAACGGGCAGGCCTGCGTCGCGCAGACCCGCATCCTGGTCAGCGAACGACGTCACGACGATGTGGTGGAGGCACTCGCAGCGATGATGGCGCAGCTCGAGGTGGGCGACCCCGCCGACGACGGAACCGACATCGGCCCACTGGTGGCGCAGCGCCAACAGCACCGGGTGCAGGACTACATCCGGGCCGGTCTCGCCGAGGGCGCGCGAATGGTCCTGGGCAGCAGCGAACAGCCCTATGACCGCGGCTGGTACGTCCAGCCGACACTGTTCACCGACGCGACCAACGACATGCGGATCGCCCGCGAGGAGATCTTCGGGCCGGTGTTGACGGTTCTCAAGTACTCCGACGAACGCGACGCGATTCGTATCGCCAACGACAGCGACTACGGGCTGGCCGGCTCGGTGTGGACGGCCGATACCGCGCACGGTTTGCAGGTTGCCGCCGAGATCCGCACGGGCACTTACGGAATCAACATGTACACCCTCGACACCACGATGCCGTTCGGCGGGTTCAAGCAGTCCGGGGTCGGCCGCGAGTTCGGTGCTGAGGGGTTGTCCTCTTACGTCGAGTTGCAGACCACCGTCAGCGCGGACAAGCTGCCGGATCTCTAACCGGAGAACTCCAGCGTCACCTCGGCAGGACAACACCGTTCGCCGCGCTGGTTGGACACCGTGATCTGCAGATCGACCAACCGGCCGTCGCGCTTGGCCACGACGCTACCGCGGCCCACCATCGAGTCACCGGCGTAGACCGGCGCGAGCAGGGTCATCTTGCGGCGCACCACACGACTGTAGGGTCCGGCCCATCCCGTGGCGATACGGTCGACGAATCCCGCGATGTGCATCGTGTTGACGAAGATCGTCGGATGGCCGTGCTGCTCGGCGTAGCACGGATCATAGTGTGCCGGAAAGTAATCCCACGTTGCCCCCGCATTCATCACCACGCGTTGATAGTCGATGGGATCGACCACTTCGGGCAGCTCGGTCGGTACGACCACCTGGCCCCAATGAAGCCGCGGGTACCGGCGGTGTGCCGTCATCGGGGTGCCTCGGGGCTGAACCGGAACAGCGTGTTGCGGTTGACCGCGACCAGCGTCCCGTCGGCGCGGTGGAACTCGTCGCAGGTCTGGACGAAATGTCCGGTCCCGAGGCGGGTTCGCTTCTCCGGTGACACCGAGACGACCTCCTCGATGACGTGCAGCCGGTCCCCTTCGACGATGGCGCAAACAAACTCGACGTCGTTGGCGGCGTTGATGAACGTCGTACCGGGTAGCGGTACGCGCAGCGCAATCGCCGGCATCGGCGGCTGACCGGTCGGCAGCCACGGCGGCAAGATCAGCCAGCCCATCAGCAGCGCGGGCGGCGCAAGAAGCCCGCCCCACTGGTGCACGGCGAAATCCTCGTCCCAGTAGGACGGATTCGGGTCGCGGACCATCGCCGCGAAGTGCTGGATCCGGGCGGCGCTCACCGCGGTGCCCGCGTACCTCGGCGCCGTTCGGGTGCCGACCATCCGTAGCGCGTCTTCGTAGGTGCCGAAGGCGAAGTCGTACCGGATTGCCTCGTTCACCCCGGGAGGGCGCTCTCGCGGGGTGCGGTATCCCAGTCCAGTTGGCGGGATGCGAAGTACCAGCCGCCGCGTTCGTAGACGAGTCGGTCGGTGTAACTGCCGGTCGCCTCGAGATCGTTGGCGCAGAACAGCAATGCAATGCACTGCTGTGTTGCCTCGATACCGTCGACGGTGATGTCGTGATCGACTGTGATAAGTCGCCGTCCGTTGCCGCCGTCGAACGCCTCGCGCAGGTCGGCGAACGCGTCCCCAGCCCGGGAGAATGTCGCTCCGGAGTGCCGGAAGGTGGCGAGCCATCCGGTGCGGTCACCGCTGGAGAACAGCCGATCGTGCCTGGCGTCCAGGTTGAGGATCGCCGCCCGCCCGGCCAAGCCGTCGAGCACGTACTGCTGTTGGTAGCTCAATGACATCATCTGGCTCCTTCACCGGCTCAGCAGATAGTCGTTGGATTCTCGGTCCCACGCCGTGGCACCGAGCCCCCGCGACCGCAACACGTCTTTGCGTATCCGTCCGATCACATTCTTCGGAATCTCTTCCAGCACTTCGAGATATCTGGGCACACAGAAGTACGGCATGCGGGCCGCGCAGAAATCGAGCAGTTCGCCGAAGTCGAGCGTGGCACCCGGGCGCAGCGTCATCACGACGAAGATGTCGTCCTCGCCCAATTCACTGGGGACGCCGACCGCTGCGGCCTCCGCCACCGCCGGGTGGAGCATCACCACCCGTTCCAGTTCGACCGAGGACACGTTCTCGCCCCGCCTGCGCAGGGCGTCCTTGGCGCGGTCGACGTAGGTCAGGTTGTGCTCTGCATCGAGGAATCCGAGGTCGCCGGTGGCGAACCAGTCCGGGTGTCCATCGATACGCAGATCCCGGTGCACGGACGCGGACGACACATACCCCTCGCTCATTACATGCGCTGTCCGCGGCCGGCACGTGATCTCACCTGTCATGCCTTCGGGAAGCCGTCGACCGTTCCCGTCGACGATGCGTACCTCGAAGGCCGGGTTGATCTTCCCCGAGGTACCCGGAACGCCGTCGTCCGAAACCGACTTGTATGCGATAGGAAAAGCCTCGGTCAGCCCGTACATCGTGACCATCCGACATCGGTACCGCTCCTCGATCGCACGGTACGAATCGGCCGCGATGGGTGCCGCCGAGATGAACCGCAGTCCGATCTGCGCGTCGCGTGGCTCGGGCGCCAAGTTCCACAGCATCGACACCATCGCGCCGGCTCCGACGAATCCCGCTGCGCCACAGTCGCGTACCTCGTCGAACACTTCGGTCGGATGAAAAGCGCTCGCCAGCACCGCGGTGCCGCCGACCAGCATCGGCGCCAGCACGGTCGGTGCGGCGCTGAGGTGAAACAGCGGCATCGCCGTCCAGATGACCTCGCCGGGCCCGTACTCCCACGCCGCCGCGGCGGTGGCGGCGATGGTGAACAGGTAGTGCCACGTGGTCGCCACGGCCTTCGACGGGCCGGTGGTGCCCGAGGTGAAGAACAGCACGCCGACCTCGTCGACCGCCGTGCGTGCCGGCGCAGGTGCGGCGGGGTCGCGGGCGGTCAGCGTGGCCGCGACCGCATCATCGATCAGCAGGGTCGGTGTCGCGACGTCGAGGCGGTCGGCGACCGCTGCGAGCCGAGGCCGCCGGTCGGCGTCGCAGACCACAAGCCCGGCCCGCGACAGGTTCAGCGCCTCGGCCAGGAAGTCACCCTTGTTGGCCGCGTTGACCGCCGCGCTCACCGCACCAGTTCGGGCGGCACCGAGCCAGAAATACACCCATTCGGGGCAGGTTCCGGCGAACAACGCAACGGTGTCCCCCCGACCGATGCCGTGCTCGGCCAGCATCGCCGCGGCCGCACAGGACCGGTCGCGCATCTGGGCGAACGTGATCGGGGTGCCGTCGATCGACATCATCACCCGGTCCCCGAACTGTTCGGCCCGCCGGTCGAGCACCTCGGCGACGGTGAAGCGCTCGACACCGAACGCGCCAGGTTCCACACGCCTCCGATCGGTGGGCGTCACGCGCCCGCTGCGGCCGGGTCGGGGTCGCCGGCGGCGGTGTATCCGAAGTCGTCCGGTGACGGTTCGGTGCCGGGGTAGAAGCGGTGCGCCCAGCGTCGCAGGGCGGCGTAGTCGCGGGCCTCCTCGGGCGCGAGGTTGGGCTTCTCCAGGTACTTCATGTTCTCCCAGGTGAAGAAGTCCTGTTTGATGACCTCTTGCTGCAGCTGCAGGAACTTCGCGGCGCGGCCGCTCGGTCGGTCGCCCTCGTCGCCCGGTTCGCGGATCGAGGCCTGGGTGTAGAAGTAGTCGGTGTAGTCCTCGTCGACCGGGGTCTGGCCGGTCACCTGGACCGTGGCGACCAACTCGGAGGGGAACCGCACCACACCGAGGCCGAGCGAATAGTTGTCGTAGATGATCTTCGCGTCGACCGGTCCGTTCGGCGTGAGCCACGTCTTCGCCCGCCCTCCACCGAAATTCGCGTTCACCGTCGCGTGCAGGTGGTATCCCGACACTTCGAATGACGCGGTGTTGGCGGGATTCGCGGCCTTGTGCACGTACTGCACGTGGTACGGGTCCGCCGCGTTCTCGATGATCATCTGCGCGTGCACCTTGACCCTGTTGACCATCCGGGTGTGCGGATGCAGGGGGTAGTACTCGTCGGTCTCCAGTTCGGGCAACACCGGCGGCTGCCAGTACGGGGCGCGGCCGTGGCGTTCGTGCCAGACCAGGATGAACCCGTACCACTCGGCGCTGTGATAGCGCTTGATCCGCACGTTCTGCTTGCAGCCGATCTTGCTGTACGGAATCAGCGCGTTGGTGCCGTCACCCCGCCACTGCCAGCCGTGCCACGGGCAGACGATGTGCTCACCTTCGACGGTGCCGCCGACACCCATGTTGGCGCCTAAGTGCTGGCAGTAGGCGTCGAGCACGTTGACCCGGCCCGACCGGGTCCGGAAGATGACCAACTCCTCGCCGAAATAGTGGGCGCGCTTGACCTGGCCTGAAGCCAGTTCGGACGAGAAACCGACGATGAACCATCCGGTCGGGAACCGGTAGGTCGACAGGCTGATGCCGCTGGGTCCGAACTCGCGCTCCGACGGGTCGAGCGTGGGGTCGACCGTATCCGTCATTCCAGCTCCGTCCGCGCAAACAAGAATCCGGGTCAGTGTCGCCGCCCGTTGCCTATTTTTACTATTTTAGGCATTCTGGGTCAAGGACGGCGAAGGGAATGCGCATGCCAACGACGGCTCCGGTCGACCTGTCGGATCCGACGTTGTGGCAGAACGGCTTTCCCGATGAACTCTTTGCGGAGTTGCGACGCAACCGAGCGGTATTCCGGCATGGCCTCAACGACCGGGTCGTGGCGACGTTGAAGCGCGACTTCTGGATCACCACCAAACTGCGCCACGCGCACCGCATCCACCGCGACACCGAGTCGTTCACCGCCGTCGAAGGGCCGTTGATTCAGGGCGTGGGCGCCGTGGGTTCGTTCCCGACGATCATCAACATGGATCCGCCCGATCTGCTCAAGCGGCGCCGGGTGATGGCACATGCTTTCACGCCCAAGGCGATCGGAAAGCTCGAGCAGGACATCCGCAGGCGGGCCGCCGCGATGATCGACCGCCTGTTGGAATCCGGCGGCGGTGACTGGATCGACGACGTCGCCGACGCACTGCCCATGTCCGTGATCGGCGACATCATCGGAATCCCCGAACAGGACAGAGCCGAGATCTTCGACACCTTCGACCTTATCCTGCAGGCGAATTCGGCAGAATCAGCGCGCCAGACCGAGCAGCACCTCGAGTTGTTCGGCAAGGTCTTCACCTACGCGACGGAATTGACCGCCGAGAAGCGCCGCAGGCCCGCCGATGACATCTGGAGCACGCTGGCCTCGGCCGTCGTCACCGATGAGAACGGCGAGCAGTTGTCGATTCCCGCTGCCGAACTCGACATCTTCTTCTTCGTCATCGCCTTCGCCGGCAGTGACACCACGAAGAACGCACTGGCCTATGGGCTGCAGGCATTCGTCGAGAATCCAGCGCAGCTCGAGCGCTACCGCACCGACCCGGCGGTGCGGCACACCGCGGTCGAAGAGGTGTTGCGATGGTCGACGCCGGTGGCGTTCTGGAGCCGGGTCACCAGAGTCGACGTCGAGATCGACGGCGTCACAATCCCCCGTGGCGAGCGCGTGGTGTCGATGTTGCGGTCGGCCAACCGCGACGAGGAGGTCTTCGACGATCCGTTCAGATTCGACATCGGCCGCACCGACAATCCGCACGTGGCGTTCGGCGGCGGCGGGCCGCACCACTGCCTCGGCGCGATGTTGGCGCGCGCCGAGATCCGTGCGGTACTCGACGAGTTGTTGTGCCGCGCCGAAGACATCGCGCTCGGACGGGTCGAGGTCGCCTACCCGAACCTGACCAACAACATGACGATATTTCACGCGATGCCGATCACGTTGCGCGCACGCTGATTTCACAGGCCTTTCGGCCGGGTTCCGATCACGCCGCGAGCGGCGAGCCGTTCCAACTCGGCTTCGCTGAGCCCGCACCGTGCGCCCAGCACCTCGGCGTTGTGCTGGCCCAGCGTCGGGGGCGGGCGCCGCAACCAGCGTTGTCCGGCCAGCCGTGCGAACGGCGGACAAGGGTAGAGGTTCTCGCCGGTGCTCGAATGATCGAGCCGCTCGAAGAAGCCACGATGGCTCAGCTGCGGATTGTCGACGACCAGCGACGGCGACACCACCACCGCGGCGGGCACCGCCGCGGATGCGAGTTGCGCCGCGGCCGCTTCGGCGCTCCGGGCGGCGAACCAGGCGTCGAGCGCTGCGCCCGCCGTGACTTCGGCCAGGGCGGCGCGTTCACGTTCGGTGCACGCAGCGACGGCGATCCATTCGTCCTGCCCCGCACACCGATAGACGTCCTGAAGACCAGCGCCGCGGCCCTGGTTGCCCCGTCGTTCCATCACCCGGCCGAAAGCCTCGTATTCGATGGTTTGAACGGCCGTCACGTTCAACACCGCCTCGATCATCGGAACCTCGACCAGTTGTCCGTCGCCGGTACGGTCGGCGAACTCGAGTGCGGCGAGCAACGCGACCGCGGCGTGCGCGCCGGCGAGCGGGTCGCAGGCCCCGCGGGGTGCGATCGGCGGACCCCCGGGCAGGCCGGTCACCCAGGCCAGCCCGGCGATCTGTTCCATGGTCGGGGCGAACCCGACCCGGTCGCGCCACGGGCCGCTCAGACCGAACGCGGGCATCCGCAGCATGACCAGATGCGGGTTGAGCTCGAGCAAGACCTCGGCGCCCAGGCCGAACTGCTCCATCACCCGCGGTGAGAAGTTCTCCACGACGGCGTCCGCCTCGCTGATCAGTTGCCGGACCAGCCGCAGACCCTCGGTGGATCGCAGATCGAGCGTGACCGACCGCTTGTTGGTGTTCATCGCGTGGAACACCCAGCCGTACTCCCACCAGTCGTCGACGTCCTTACGCATCCCGCCCGAGTACCGGATCCCGTCCGGACGCTGGATCGACTCGATCTTGATCACGTCGGCGCCGAACGCCGCCAGCGCATGGGTGGCCGCCGGTCCGGCCCAGAACGCGGTGAAGTCGACTACTCGCACCCCCGCCAGCGGCGCACTGTCGCCCGCGTTGCGGGTTCGGTCAGAAACTGTTGGGGACCAGAAAGATTCGCCGTCCGCATCGCCGACCGCGGGCGCATCGCGAATGGGCGCCGGACACGCCTTCGACATGAGCCACGGGGGCCGCGGCTGACGGAACCCCGCCGGGTTGTCGACATAGACACCGCGTTCGCGAAGGTGGTCCATCGCCGGAATGGTCGCGCCGTTGCCCAGCGGAGCCAACGGCAGCCGGAACAGCTGCCCCAGCTCGACGATCTCGTCGACTGTGCGTTCGCGCATCCAGGGGTGGATGCGTTCGCGTATCCAGTCGCGGTACTCCCAGCGGCCGATCTGGAACTGCAGTTGGTCGATCTCGGTGAACTCCGGGCAGTCGACCATGGCGGCGAAGTCGAGCCATTGCTGACCGGTCACCATGCTGATGCCCACGTAGCCGTCCTTAGCGGGTTCGATCGACGGCACCTCGACCGAGCGCCTGACCGGCCCACCTTGCAGCAGCGCAGAGTGCAGCCATTCGCCGCTCTGCATGAGCGTGATCGCCTCGAGCATCGACATGTCGAGATGTCCGCCGGCGCCTCCGGTGCGCACGCGCCTGCGCAGCGCCAGCGTGCCCAACGCGGCCCACGCCCCGCCCATGTACTCCCCCAGCTCGCCGCCGATGGAGATGGGCGGCCCCGCGGGGTCACCGCGAAATCCGGTGAGACCGGACGCGGCCTGCAGCGTGAACTCGGTGGCCGGGCGCTCGGACCACGGGCCGGTCCAGCCGAAGTCGGAGATCGAGACGACAATGCAGCCGGGTGCGGCGTCGAGCAGCTTCGCCGGCTCGACGCCCCGCCCGCGGGCCTGCGCTTGGTTCGCCGTCACCACGACGACATCGGCGGTCACCAGCAGATCATCGGAAATGGTTGTGATACTGCGCTTTCCGGCGTTGAGGTAGCTGAACAATGGCGAGTCGGTGAGCGCGTCGATTGCCGCTCCGGTGGCGGTATACCGGCGCAGCGGATCGCCATCGGGCGGTTCCAGTTTGACCACGTCGGCGCCGGCGTCGGTCAACAGCTTCCCGCAATAGGCCCCGGCGATGCGGTCGCTGATCTCGATGACCCGCAGACCGTCCAGCGGGGTGGCGAACTCGCCCACTCACACCTCCTGAGTCTCGCCGCCATCTTAGATAGATGTCATCCGACCGAGGCCCAGGACTAAAGCGCTATCACTGCTAATATTGCAAAGACATGACAACACTGGGAATCGGCCCCGAGGCCCGTCGCCGCCTGGGTGCGCGCAGAACCGCCGAGATCGTCGCCGATGAACTCCGTCGCCAGATCATCGAAGGTGAACTGCGCGACGGTGACCTGTTGCCGCGCCAGGAAGTGCTCGTCGAACACTTCAACGTGAGCCTGGTGTCATTGCGAGAAGCCTTGCGAATACTGGAGACCGAGGGTCTGGTGTCGGTGCGCCGAGGCAACCGCGGCGGCGCCGTCGTGCATGCGCCGGCGAAGGCGAGCGCGGCCTACATGCTCGGCCTGCTGCTGCAAAGTGACTACGTACCGCTCGCCGACCTCGGCACGGCGCTACAGGAACTCGACCCGATGTGTGCTGCGCTCGCCGCCCGCAGGCCCGACCGCGGCACCACGCTGATACCGAGGCTCACAGAACTCAACGACGCGATGGCCGAGCACATCGACGACGGGGCACGGTTCACCGAGATCGGTGGGCAGTTCCACGACGAGATCGTGCGGGGGTGTGGCAACCACACGATGATCGCCGTCGTCGGCAGCCTCGAAACCCTGTGGACCGGCCACCTGAACTGGTGGGCCGAGGAGACCGCCGCCAAGGGCGAGTACCCATCCATGAACAAACGCAGGATCGCGCTCGGCGTACACACCAAGATCACCGACGCCATCGAGTCCGGCGACGCGGAACGGGCCCGCAAACTGGCCGCCAAACATGTCGCCGACACGCAGACCTACCTGTTGGCCGGAGACCCCGAACAGCGGATCGTGGCGCTGTCGCCCCAGGCGCTCGCGCAGCGTACACGTTGAAAGGCGCTGTGTGCGAACGGCCTTGATCACCGGTGGCAGCGGCGGAATCGGAAAGGCTTGCGGCCGTAGGCTCGCAGAGCTCGGTTACGACGTGGTGTTGACGGCACGCCGGGAGGCGCCGCTGCGGGCGGCCGCGCAGGAGATCGGCGCCCGGTACGTGGTCGCCGACGCGAGCCTGCCGTCGGGGTTCGAGCCCGCCGTCGCGGCGGTCGGCACCGTCGACCTGTTGGTACACGCCTCGGGGATCCTCGGCGGAACGTACGCGCGCAAGCAGACATTCGAACAGTGGCGTGCGACGATCTCGGCGAACCTGGATTCCTGCTTCGTGGTGACGTCTGCGGCCCTGCCCCGTATGCGCGCCGGTTCGCGGTTCGTGTTCATCTCTTCGTCTGCCGCACATGAGCCCATGCGTGCCCGCACCGCCTACTCCGCGGCGAAAGCGGGCATGAACGCATTCGCGGGGGCGCTGGCGCGAGAAGTCGACCGCGACGGGATCAACGTACACGTGGTCACGCCCGGACCCGTCGAGACCGAAATGCTGCAGGATGTGCCATTCGAGATGTATGCCATCCATGCCGCCGACGTCGCCGACGCGGTCGCCTGGCTCGACACCGTCGACCCGGCGGTCGACGTGCCGGAGATCCGGTTGCACGCGGTTACGCGCGGCCCCTC
Source organism: Mycolicibacterium sp. GF69 (assembly GCF_003284965.1). Lineage (GTDB taxonomy): Bacteria > Actinomycetota > Actinomycetes > Mycobacteriales > Mycobacteriaceae > Mycobacterium. The sequence continues at coordinate 24,939 of NZ_QMEW01000019.1, read as the reverse complement.
GGCCCGCCCGCCGGTGACGCCCCAGGAGGTGCATCGCCGTGCCACCAAGTGATTTGGGTGCGCTACCAGTCGCGCAGCGATTACTACCGCACCGAAACCCCCGACCGCGCAGGGAAGCGAGGTGAGGAACGCATGAGGAGCCGGGCGGCGATCCTGCACGATGTCGGCGGGCCGTGGTCGGTCGAGGATTTCGAACTCGACGCGCCGCGCGCCGGCGAGGTCCTCGTCGAGATGGCCGCCGCCGGGCTGTGCCATTCCGACGACCACATCCTCAAGGGCGATATGTCAATGTCCAACGAGGTCGCCCGGCAGTACGGACTCACGCCGATGTTTCCGATGATCGGCGGCCACGAGGGCTCCGGCATGGTACTCGAGATCGGCGACGGAGTAACCGAATTCGCGGTCGGCGACAACGTCGTGATGTCATTCGTGGCGGTGTGCGGGCAGTGCCGATGGTGCGCGTCGGGCATGGAGTACCTGTGTGACGAAGGCGCCGGAACGATGGCGCCCGGCATGCCGACCGACCAGACGTTCCGCCACCACACTGTCGACGGCCGTCCGCTGGGACACCTGTCCAAGGTCGGTGCCTTCGCCAGGCACACCGTGGTGTCCGCGCACTCGCTCGTGCGGATCGATCCGCACCTGCCGCTTCTCGCAAGCGCGCTGCTGTCGTGCGCAGTCCCGACCGGCTATGGCTCCGCGGCCAACCGCGCCAACGTCCGCGGCGGCGACACCGTCGTGGTGGTAGGTGCGGGAGGCATCGGTACCGCGGCGATTCAGGGTGCGCGGATCAACGGCGCCGCACAGATCGTGGCGGTCGACCCCGTCGAGTTCAAGCAGAAGGCAGCGCTGACGTTCGGTGCGACACACAGTGTTTCCTCCGTCGACGAAGCGCTCGACCTCGTGCGTGATCTCACCTACGGGGTGATGGCCGACAGCGTCATCGCCGCACCCTCGTTGATCGCAGGCGACGACGTCAACGCGTACCTGAAGCTGACCCGCAAGGGCGGCACGTGCGTGTTGACCGGGATGACGGCACAGACCACCCGCTCGGCGAAGATCGCGCTGCAGGAGTTCATCCTGTGGAACAAGAACCTGGTGGGCACGGTGTTCGGTTCGTGCAACCCACGTGCCGACATCGCCCGGCTGGCCAACCTCTATCAGTCGGGCCGGCTGAAACTCGACGAGATGATCACCCGCCGGTACCGGCTAGACGAGATCAACACCGCCTACGACGACCTCCTCAACGGTGACATCATCCGTGGAGTCATCGACTTCGCCCTGGATTAGCGCGCGGCGAGGAAGCGAAGCGCGCGAGCCGGGCCTGCGCCGCTAGTACTGTCCGAGCGGTCGGCAGACGTTCGAGATGGGGTTCCAGTACTCCCCTGGTGCGCACGCCACCGGGACGGTCGCCACCGCACCGCGGCATACGTTCGCCACCGGATCCCACCACTGGCCGTTCGGACAATTGACGGGCTGCGCCGAGGCGGATGCCGCCATCATGAAAGAGAAGGCCGCGACCGGGGCCGCGGCGACCGAGACGACCACTGAACGACGAACGATCTTGTTCATGGGTTGAGCTTGCCCCAAACCGAGCCATCACAAACGCAAGACATGGACACCGGAGGCTCAACCCGTCACGGCAACAACCCGCCGCCTCAGGACAGCACGACGTCCAACCGCTCCCAGCCGCGGACGGTGGACGTCGGCGCCAGTCTGGCTGTCTCGTAGTCGATGTCCCACTCCGGCCAGCGGTTGAGCAACTCATCGAGCGCGATGCGGCCCTCCAGCCGGGCGAGGTTGGCGCCCAGACAGTAGTGCACGCCTTTGCCGAAAGTGATGTGGCTGATGTTCTTTCGCTGGATGTCGTAGACGTCCGGGCTCTCGTAGCGGCGTGGATCACGATTGGCGGCCCCGAACATCAACAGGATCGCGCTGCCCGCGGGCACCGTTCGCCCGTACGCCTCGAAATCCCGGGTGACAAGCCGGGCGACGTTGTGGCCGGTGGGTTCGAATCGCAAGGTCTCGTCCACAGCGCGGGGCAGCAACGTGCGGTCGTCCACCACGTGGCGACGCTGCTCGGGATGCTCAGCGAGCACCTTGGCCAGCCACCCGATCAGCCGGCCGGTGGTCTCGTTGCCGGCGCCGGCGACGACCTGCGTGTAATGCAGCACCTCCTTGCGGGTGAGCTTGCGCGTCACGCCGTTCTCGTCTTCGAACTCGACGTTGAGCAGGGCGGTCATCAGGTCGTCGGAGGGGTTCTTGGCACGCCAGTCCACATATTCGGCGTAGATGCTGCCGTCGGCGATCTTGTCGGCGCGCACCACTTTCATCGGCGCGCCCGGCTTGGTCCGCAGGCTGGCATCGTTGGCATCGCGGACCGACACCTGCTCCGATTCCGGTATGCCGAGCAGCATTCCGATGACGCGCATCGGCATCATCGACGCGAGTTCGGCGATGATGTCGAACCGGTCGGCACCGACCAACGGGTTCAAACAGTTGATGCAGTACTGCCGGATCTGGTCTTCGATCTCGGCCATCCGGCGGGGTGTGAACACCCGCGACATCAGGCCGCGCAGCATCGTGTGGACGGGCGGATCTTCCATCATCATCACGCCTTTGGGCATGTCGAACTCGGACTGGATGAGTTCGAGGATGTCGCCGCGGCTGTTGGAAAACGTCTGCCAGTCGAGCAACGCGCGCTCGACGTCTTCGTGACGGGACAGCGCCCAGAAGTCGTAGGTCTCGTTGTAGTAGAGCGGCGCTTCGTCCCGCAGGCGCGCATACACCGGATACGGATCGGCGACGATGTCCACGCGGTACGGGTCGTAGTAGACGGCTTCGTGGTTGACGGCGCTGTCTTTTGTGACGGTCATCGTCGCACTCCCTACTTGAGACAGCTGCCGGCGTCGACGGGCAGCGGAAACCCTGTGATGTAACGGGATTCGTCGGACGCGAGGAAGAGCACCGCGTTGCTGATGTCCTCGGCCTCGACCCACGGGATCGGCAACATGTGGAAGGACCGGCAGATCGGCGCGAGGTCGTCGGGTCCGGGTTCGGCCAAGTCGGGGCGGAACATCCGGTACGTCTTCTCGTTCATCAACAACGGCGTGTTGACGTGGGTGGGAAGCACCGAGTTGACCCGGATCGAATGCGCTCCGAGTTCGACCGCGAACGTGCGCATCAGCCCGATGACGCCGTGTTTGGCCGCGGTGTAGTGCCCGGTGTGGGGATAGGCCTTCATCCCGGCCACCGAGCTGGTCAGCACGATCGATCCGCCGCGTCCGCCCGAGAGAAGATGCGGCACACCGGCCTTCACCGACTTCCACACCCCGCTGAGGTTGACGTCGATCATCTCCTGCCAGGTTTCCTCGGCGATCTTGTGCAGCTTGGTGCCGACCGTTCCGATACCGGCATTGGCGACGATGATGTCCAGACGGCCCAGCTGTTCGACACCGGCGTCGACCACCTGCTTGAGCGCATCGAAATCCCGCACGTCGACCTCGGCGGTGACGATGCGGCGGTCGAGGTTCTTGACCAGATGGGCGGTCTCGGCGAGGTCTTCGGGCCTCGACCCTTCCGCGGGCGAATCGTCGAACGCGCGGCACACGTCGACCGCGATGATGTCGGCGCCCTCCTGGGCCAGCCGCACGGCGTGGCTGCGGCCCTGGCCGCGTGCCGCACCGGTGACGAACGCGACCTTGCCCGCTACCCGACCAGCCATCGCCGCAGCTCCCCTCGCTTGTTGGGCGATCGCCCAACATCTAGGCTGGCGCCATGTCTAGCAGCCCGGTCGGCGAGCGGTCAAGGGGTGGTCGCGAGTCGGCGACACGCTCGGCCCTGATCGAGGCAACGGCGCAGGTCATGCTCGAGGAGGGGTACGCCGCAGCCACCTCACGCCGGGTCGCGGCCAAGGCGGGTGTGAAACCCGCGCTCGTGCACTACTACTTCCCCAGCATGGACGACCTGTTCCTGGCCGTTTTGCGGGAAGGGGCCGAGGCGAACCTGGTGCGACAGCGCGAGGCCGCAGCCGCCGACGAACCGTTGCACGCGCTGTGGCGCCTCAACAGCACGCACGGCGCCCGACTGTTCATGGAGTTCATGGCCCTGGCGAATCATCGCAAAGCCATCCGCAGCGAGATCGCGGCCTACGCCGAACGCTTCGGCGGCGTCGAGGAAAGCGTCGTCGCGGCGGCGATGAAGACGCACGGCGCGGACGTAGACGCATTTCCGCCAATAGTGATGTCTATGATCGTCACGAGCCTGGCCCGTATCGTGCTTCTCGAACGGGGGCTCGGCATAACCCGAGGCCACACCGAGGCAGAAGCGTTCATCGAGCGCTATCTGGATCGGTTCGAACCCCAGTCTTCGTGACCTGGATCACACCGCCTCCGCGGTGGTGACCAGCAGCACTCTGACTTGAGTTAACCTAGGGCAAAATGAGAACTTATACGGGCTAAGTTACGCATTACGCATGCACGGCGCACGAATAAGACTTGAGGGCGGATATGGGTTGCAAAAGGCGGGCACGGTAGATGCTCCGACTCGCTAAAAAGGTCTGGATCCCCATCGTCATCGTCGTCGTGGTGACCATCGCAGGCTTCACCGTCAGCCGGATCCGCACCTTCTTCGGCGCCGAGGGCATCATCGTCACTCCACGGGTCTTCGCCGACGATCCCGAGCCGTTCGACCCAAAGGTCATCAAGTACGAGATCTTCGGAACCGGCTCGTATGCCGACATCAACTATCTGGACCTCGATGCCCGGCCGCAGCGTATCGACGGTGCGTCGCTGCCGTGGTCGCTCACGCTGCAGACCACCGCGCCGTCCGCTGCCCCCAATATCGTCGCCCAGGGCGATGGCGCGAGCATCACCTGCCGTATCACCGTCGATGACGAGATCAAGGACGAGAGAACCTCCACCGGCGTGAATGCTCAGACCTTCTGCTTCGTGAAATCCGCATGAGCGCGCCGACGAACGAGGCGCCCACGGACGCCTTTCCGCCCGTGCGGCGTGCCAAGCGGCCCTTCATCCCCCGCACGATCCGCACTTTCGCGGTCCCCATCATCCTGATCTGGATCGCGTTGATCGCGCTGCTCAATGTCACTGTGCCGCAACTGGAAACGGTCGGTCAGCAGCGCGCGGTCTCGATGAGCCCGGATTTCGCGCCGTCGATGATCGCAATGAAGCGAGTCGGTCACGTCTTCCAGGAGTACGACTCCGATAGCTCGGCGATGATCGTCATCGAGGGCGAACAACCCCTCGGCGAGGACACCCGCGCCTTCTACGGCGAGATGGTCGCCAAGCTCGAGGCCGACACGAAACACGTCCAGAGTGTTCAGGACTTCTGGAGCGACCCGCTGACCGCGTCCGGCGCGCAGAGCAGCGACGGCAAAGCCGCCTACGTACAGGTATATCTGTCCGGCAACCAGGGCGAGGCGCTGGCCAACGAGTCGGTCGAGGCGGTCCAGGAGCTGGTCGCCGGCATGCAGCCGCCGCCCGGCGTCAAGGTGTACGTGACGGGGCCGGCCGCGCTGGCCGCGGACCAGCACATCGCCAGCGACCGCAGCATGCGGGTGATCGAGGCGCTCACGTTCACCGTGATCATCACGATGCTGCTGCTGGTGTACCGGTCGATCGTCACCGTCATCTTGACGTTGGTGATGGTTGTAATGCAGTTGGCGGCGACCCGCGGGATGGTGGCGTTCCTCGGCTACCACGAGATCATCGGGCTCTCGCCGTTCGCGACCAACCTGCTGGTGACGCTGGCGATCGCGGCGGGCACCGATTACGCGATCTTCCTCACCGGCCGATACCAGGAGTCACGTGGTCTCGGCGAGGACCGGGAATCGGCGTACTACACGATGTTTCACGGCACCGCGCACGTGGTGCTGGGCTCCGGCCTGACGATCGCGGGCGCCTTGTTCTGCCTGAGCTTCACCCGGCTGCCCTACTTCCAGACGATGGGCGTGCCGTTGGCCGTCGGCATGGTGACCTCGGTGGTGGCGTCGCTGACGCTCGGTCCGGCGATCATCAGCGTCGCCAGCAGGTTCGGCAAGGTGCTGGAACCCAAGCGGGCGATGCGGGTGCGGGGCTGGCGCAAGGTCGGCGCCGTCGTCGTGCGCTGGCCCGGTCCGATCCTGGTCGCGACGATCGCGCTGTCGCTGATCGGTCTGCTCGCCCTGCCCGGCTACCGCACCAACTACAACGACCGCAACTACCTGCCTGCGGACCTGCCGGCCAACGAGGGTTACGCGGCCGCGGACCGACACTTCTCACCGGCGCGGATGAACCCCGAACTGCTGATGGTCGAAAGCGATCACGACCTGCGCAACTCCGCGGACTTCCTGGTCATCGACAAGATCGCCAAGCAGATCTTCCGCGTGCCCGGCATCTCGCGCGTCCAGGCGATCACCCGCCCCGACGGCAAGCCGATCGAGCACACGTCGATTCCGTTCCAGATCAGCATGCAGGGCACCACCCAGCAGATGAACCAGAAGTATCTGCAGGACCGGATGGCCGACATGCTGGTCCAAGCCGACGAGATGTCCAAAACCATCGAGAACATGCAGCGGATGTCGGCGCTCACCGAGGAGATGGCCGCCACCACGCACAGCATGGTCACGAAAATGAAGGACATGACCGTCGACGTGGCCGAGTTGCGCGACAACATCGCGAACTTCGACGACTTCTTCCGGCCGATCCGCAACTACTTCTACTGGGAACCGCACTGCTTCAACATCCCGATCTGCTGGGCGTTCCGGTCGGTCTTCGACACCCTCGACGGCATCAACACGATGACCGACGACATCCAGAACCTGCTGCCGGACATGGAGCGGCTGGACAAGCTGATGCCGCAGATGGTCACGCTCATGCCGCCGATGATTGAAACGATGAAGACGATGCGGACGATGATGCTGACGATGTACTCGTCACAAAAGGGTCTGCAGGATCAGATGGCCGCCATGCAGGAGAACTCGACTGCCATGGGTGATGCCTTCGACGCGTCGATGAACGACGACTCCTTCTACCTGCCGCCGGAGGTCTTCGACAACGAAGAGTTCAAGAAGGGCATGGAGAACTTCATCTCACCGGACGGCAAGTCGGTGCGGTTCATCATCGCCCACGACGGCGACCCGATGACCCCCGAAGGCATCGCGCGGATCGACGACATCAAGCAGGCCGCCAAGGAAGCGATCAAGGGCACGCCGCTGGAGGGCTCCACCATCTACCTGGCCGGTACCGCCGCGGTCTACAAGGACATGTCCGACGGCAACAGCTACGACCTGATGATCGCGGCCATCCTCGCGTTGGCGCTGATCTTCACGATCATGCTCATCCTGACCCGTGCCGTGGTCGCAGCCGCGGTAATCGTTGGGACGGTGGTGGTTTCGCTCGGCGCCTCGTTCGGTTTGTCGATCCTGATCTGGCAACACATCCTCGGCATCGAATTGCACTGGATGGTGATGGCGATGGCGATCATCATCCTGTTGGCGGTCGGCGCGGACTACAACCTGCTACTGGTGTCGAGGCTGAAGGAAGAACTGCACGCCGGCGTCAAGACCGGCATCATCCGGGCGATGGGCGGCAGCGGTTCGGTCGTCACCTCGGCCGGCCTGGTGTTCGCCTTCACGATGATGTCGATGGCGGTCAGCGAACTGACAGTCATCGGACAAGTCGGAACCACCATCGGACTTGGACTGTTGTTCGATACCCTTGTCATCCGGGCATTCATGACACCGTCCATTGCGGCGCTCATGGGTAAGTGGTTCTGGTGGCCACAACGCGTACGAGAACGGCCGGTGCCTGTACCGTGGCCGAAACCTAGGGAACTGACGTCGTCAGGGGGGGAAGGAGCACAGTCATGAAACGACTGATCGCCGGAGTAGCGACCGCCGCGGCGGCGCTGGTGTTGGCGGCGCCCGCCCAGGCGCAGGACATCGACACCGACTTCACCAACGAGTTGCATACCTATGGCATCTATGGCCAGAAGGACTACAACGCGTGGATCGGCAAGATCACCTGTAAGCGGCTGCACAAGGGGCTGGACCGGGATGCCTTCGCGTCGGCCCAGTTCGTACAGAACCAGTTGGCACGCGGTCAGAACAGTACGGATCAGGCGTGGAAGTTCCTCGCCGGGGCGTTGCGCTTCTACTGCCCCGATCAGCTCCACATCCTGGACCAGGCCCGATGACCACCGCGATATCGAGGAGCCGAAAAGTGTTTCGTAAGGCGACCATCACGCTGGCAACCTTCGGCTGCGCGGCGATGATCTTCCCGGGAGCCGCGGCTGCGGATGCCACCGACGACTACCCGATCCCGAACCGGATCATGAGGACCACCTGCACGGTCGACCAGTACATGGCCGCCGTTCGCGATGAGGACCCGTTCTACTACGAGCGGTACATGATCGACTACAAGAACCGGCCCCTCGACGTGCAGAAGGGTGCCCGCGACCGGATCTACTGGTTCTTCTCGCTGGACTACGCCGGCCGCCGGCAGTACTCGGAGAACACCGCGACGAACGTCTACTACGAGCAGATGGCCACCCGCTGGGGCAACTGGGCCAAGCTGTTCTTCAACAACAAGGGTGTCGTCGCGCACGCCACCGACGTGTGCATGAACTACCCGCCGAGCCAGCCCGAAGTCTGGAACTGGTAAGCCGCACCGGCGACAGCTAGGGCGCCCTGCCGCCTGGTCCGTGCCCGGCGCGGTCGCGGCTTTGCCGCGGGCACCGGTGCGCGCGCCGAGGACACGCATCGCGCATGTGCGGGCCGTGGCGTCCGGCTGGTCGGCACCGGCCCGGCGCCCATGCGAAGACGGGATTGGTTAACCAAGCTGCGCAGTTCGCTGGCGGGCCGGATACGACTATCTTTCGGAGCGCCTCATCTGGTAGGAACTAAGGCGGTCCTAACAACCTGCGGTCCCCACCACCTAGGGAGGAGCTTCGCCGAGGTGACGTCCTGGTGAGCACTCCGACCGTACGACCGCCCGAGCAGGCCGAACAGTCCCGCCGGTCCCCGCTGGCCAAATGGATCCGACGGTTGGCCCTTCCGATCATCGTCGCCTGGATCGCGCTGATCGCGTTGCTCAACGTCACCGTGCCGCAGCTCGAGGTCGTCGGCCAGATGCGCTCGGTCTCCATGAGTCCCCACGACGCGCCGTCGGTCATCGCGATGAAGCGCGTCGGCGAGGTCTTCGAGGAGTTCAAGTCCGACAGCGCGGCGATGATCGTCCTCGAGGGCGACGAACCACTGGGTGGCGATGCGCGGCGCTTCTACACCGAACTGGTCGACCGGCTCGAGGCAGACGACAAGCACGTCGAGCACGTGCAGGACTTCTGGGGCGACCCGCTCACCGAGGCCGCGGCCGTGAGCGCCGACGGTAAGGCCGTGTACGTACAGGCCTATCTGGCCGGCAACATGGGCGAGGCGCTGTCCAACGAATCGGTGGAAGCCGTCCAGCAGATCGTCGACGGCCTACCTCCCCCGCCCGGCGTGAAGGTCTTCGTGACCGGCGGGTCGGCGTTGGTTGCCGACCAGCAGATCGCCAGCGACCGCAGCATACGGATCATCGAGTACGTCACGTTCGCCGTCATCATCACGATGCTGCTGCTGGTCTACCGGTCGATCGGGACCATGCTCATCACGCTGGTCATGGTCTTTTTGGCGCTGGCGGCCACCCGCGGCGTGGTGGCATTTCTGGGCTACCACGAGCTGATCGGGCTGTCGACGTTCGCGACCAACCTTCTGGTCACGCTCGCGATCGCCGCGTCGACGGACTACGCGATCTTCCTGATCGGCCGATATCAGGAGGCCCGCACGGCGGGAGAAGACCGGGAGTCGGCCTTCTACACCATGTTCCACGGCACCGCGCACGTCGTGCTGGGCTCTGGTATGACGATCGCCGGTGCGACGTTCTGCCTGTCGTTCACCCGCCTGCCGTACTTCCAGTCGCTGGGTATCCCGCTCGCGGTCGGGATGACCACCGCGGTGTTCGTCGCGTTGACGCTGGGACCGGCGATCATCACCATCGCGAGCCGGTTCGGGCTGCTGGAACCCAAGCGTGCCATGCGTATTCGCGGCTGGCGCAAGATCGGTGCGGTCATCGTCCGCTGGCCGGGACCGGTACTGCTCGCGACGGTCGCGCTGTCACTCGTCGGTCTGCTGACCCTGCCCGGTTACCAGCCGAACTACAACGACCGTCTCTACCTGCCCGCCGACCTGCCCGCCAACCAGGGTTTCGCCGCGGCCGAACGCCACTTCTCCCCCGCCACGATGAACCCCGAACTGCTGCTCATCGAGAGCGACCACGACCTTCGCAATTCGGCGGACTTCCTCGTGATCGACAAGATCGCGAAGGCGGTTTTCCGGGTGCCAGGCATCTCCCGGGTCCAGGCCATCACACGCCCCAACGGTAAACCCATTGAATTCAGCACGATCCCGGCGCAGATGAGCCTCGGCGGCGTCGGTCAGGACCTGAACCGCAAGTACACCCAGGACCGCATGGCCGACATGCTGGTGCAGGCCGATTCGATGCAGACGAACATCGACACGATGACCCGGATGATGGCGCTGATGGGCGAGATGAACGCCACGACGCACAGCATGGTCGAGAAGACCAAGACCATGGCCGCCGACACCGCCGAATTACGGGATCACATCGCCAATCTCGACGACTTCCTGCGCCCGATCCGCAACTACTTCTACTGGGAACCGCACTGCTTCAACATCCCGGTCTGCGCGTCGATGCGGTCGATCTTCGACGTCATCGACGGCACGAACCTGCTGACCGACAACGTCCAGGACCTGATCCCGGACCTGGAGCGGCTCGACGCGCTGATGCCGCAACTGCTGGCGCTGATGCCCGAGCAGATCGAGTCGATGAAGACCATGCGCACCATGATGTTGACGATGCACGCCTCGCAGGGCGGCCTACAGGATCAGCAGGCCGCGTTGAGCGAGAACCAGTCCGCGATGGGCGACGCGTTCAACGACTCGTGGAACGACGACACGTTCTATCTGCCGCCGGAGATCTTCGACAACGAGGAGTTCAAACGCGGGATGGAGAATTTCATCTCGCCCAACGGCCAAGCGGTGCGGATGATCGTCCAACACGAGGGCGATCCGCTCAGCGCCGACGGCATCGAGCGTATCGACGCCATCAAACAGGCCGCCAAGGAAGCCATCAAGGGCACTCCCCTGGAAGGGTCCACGATCTACGTCGGCGGAACCGCTGCGGCGTTCAAGGACATGCAGGAGGGCAACAATTACGACCTGATGATCGCGGGCATCCTCGCGCTGGCGCTGATCTTCACGATCATGCTGATCATCACGCGCAGCCTCATCGCGGCCGCGGTCATCGTGGGCACCGTGGTGTTGTCACTGGGCGCCTCGTTCGGCCTCTCGATCCTGGTGTGGCAGCACATCCTCGGCATCGAACTGCAGTTCATGGTGATGGCCATGGCGGTGATCATCTTGTTGGCGGTCGGCGCGGACTACAACCTGCTGCTGGTGGCGCGTCTGAAAGAGGAGATCCACGCCGGTGTCAACACCGGGATCATCCGCGCCATGGGCGGCAGTGGTTCGGTGGTCACCGCGGCTGGCCTGGTGTTCGCGTTCACGATGATCTCGATGGTGGTCAGTGAGTTGACCGTCGTAGCGCAGATGGGCACGACGATCGGCATGGGCCTGCTGTTCGACACGCTGGTGATCCGCGCGTTCATGACGCCGTCCATCGCGGCGCTCATGGGTAAGTGGTTCTGGTGGCCGCAAAGGGTGCGGCCACGGCCTAAGCCCGTGCCATGGCCCGCGCCGTCGCAACCGACACGGTGAAGCACCCCAGCATCGTCCATCCCAGCGTTCCGGTCATGCCGTTCTTGGCCAGCAGGACCATCGCCACGCCCGCCAACACGATCAGCACACCGGCGGCGGCCGAACGAGCACCCGTGGCTACCACGGGGGCGTCCCACCAGGGCAGTGGGCGATGTTCGAGCGGTGAGAGCAGGCGGAACATCGCGAACATGACGACGGCGAACACGACCGTCCGTAGCGCGAGTAGGGCCCAGAAGTACGGTGCGTCAACGTCATACGCGTCCAGGCCGACCGCATGCAAGGAGAATGCCGCGATCGCGATCGCCACGATGTGCCACAGGTACAGCGTCATCGCTCCCCCGTTGCCGACCGCCACGACGTACCAGACCCGCGGTCGCTGAGCCCACCGCTGGATCGCTGAGGCACACGCGATGAAGGCGCCCGACATCGCGGTGCAGTGCAGCGCGAGAAGCAGCGTGGGCGGTGAGACGTTCGACAACTGCTCCGCGCCGGTGACGACGAGGGAGACCTCGTAGGGTCCGGCGATCGCCAGCACCGTCTGCGCGATGAACGCAGCGGCGGCCACCAGGAGAGCCGTCCGTGGGCCGATCAACCGGCGCGCATAAGCGACACCGAACACAACTGGGATCAGCCAGACGATGACGAAGTTTGCGACACCCGCCGTCGGGGTTCCGGCCCAGATCCGGATCGCGTCGACGGCCGCGGCGCCGGTCAGCAGGCCGCCGACGATCGCCGCGACGTGCCGGCCTTTCGACAGCCGGGTCATGGCGGGGACGAACGCGAGTACGACGAGGTACACGCCGAGGAACCACAGCAGCGCGACGGATTCGCGGCCCAGGTCCGCCGCCGATTCCACGCCGAGCGTCAGGCGCACCGCGAGAAGTCCGACGGCCCACGCCGCGAGGTACCAGAAGACCGGGCGGCACAGTCGCTGCGCGCGGGTGAACAGCCAGGTGCCCCATGACTTGCCCGCGTGCCAGCCGTATGCGCCGGCTGCCCCGCCGGCGAAAAAGAACAGCGGCATGACCTGAACGACCCAGGTCACAGCCGCGAGGGCGGGGATCTCACCGAGGATGTTGCCGATCCGGACGCCGCCGCTGTCGATGGTCGCCAGCAGCAGCGCGCAATGGCCGAACATGACGACGACGAGCGCGGCCAGTCGGGCGACGTCGATGGCGCGGTCGCGGTCCGGCCGGGTGCCTGCGGCCACATCCTCGGCGCCGGAGAGGGGCTTGGTGAGCGGCATGGGTTCAGGATGCCCGGCCGCGCGGGCGGTCGGTTTGAGTAGTACTACGCGAGCTGGGCGTACTCGGCGCCGAGCAGTGCGCAGTACGAGCGTTCGCGATCAGAGAAAGCCGGCGAGGCGATCGCCCCGAACGCGGCGACGTCGCGGGCGAACCGTGCCGGCGCGTCGGGCAGCGCGTCAGGTCCCTCGAGGCGGAAGCCGCTCGGCGCGAGCGGCCCGAACAGCAGGGCGCGGTGCAACTCCGGCCAGTTTCCGACCGTCGGTTCGACACCAGCGGCCCGCGCGAAGGTGATCACGGCCAGATTCATTCGTGTCTTCTGCGGCATGCCGCGACGAGAGCGGTAGGCCGCTATCGCCCGGCGATGGTCGACATCGCTGGGCGGCGCGATGAGTCCGCCCCAGGTGTAGGCGATCCAGCGGGCTTGCAGTTCGAGCGGCACGAAATACCCGCCGGACTGGTCCCACATCCCCACGAACGCCAGGCCGGGCAGGTCGGGGTGGAAGGTGTGCCGATCGGTGTCGAGATGGACGGCGTCCATACCCAGAGTCACACGGATCTCGTTGTCCAGGAACGGCATCGACTGCTCGAAGCCGGTCCCGAAGAGAATTCCGTCGAACTGCTCGGCGCGTCCGTCGGCGAATGTCACCGTCGCGCCCGTCACCGCTTCCAGCCATGGTCGCACTTCGACCCTGCCCTCGGCCACCAGCGGCAGGTAGTGCTGGCTCAGCGTGACACCGGCGGCCAGAAGCGACGGATCGGGTGCCGGCGCCCCGTACTGCTGCGGGCTTCCGCCCGCCTCGAGCACGATCTCCTTGAGCTGGCGGTCGACCTCGGCGACCGGCAGTGTTTCGTTCGCCAACGCCCCGTACCGGGTGAAGACCCGGTGGTCGGAAGGGACGCCGCCGGCGAACTTGGGTAGCACGTAGCGCTGGCGGCGCTGGGTGAGGACGACGCGGGCGGCGCCGCGCTGAGCCAGTTCGGCGGCGATCTCCAGAGCGCTGACGGCGCAACCCGCCACCAGGACACGCTTACCGCAGTAGGTAGCTGGATCGCGGTAGTCGAAGGTCGGTACCGCCCCGGCGGGGCCGGCGAAGGTGTCCAACCCGGCTATCGGTGGAATCAGGGGCGACTGGAATCGTCCGGTGGCCACGACGACGCGCGCGTACTTCTCTTGCGTGCCCGCGCTGTCAACGAGCCAATGTCCATCGCCGCGCCGGATGCTCGTCACGGGAGCGGCGAACCGGATTCGTCCTGGCAGATCGAACATCTCGGCATACCGGTGGAGGTAGCGAAGGATCTCGTGGTTGGCGGGAAAGACGGCGCCGGGGCCGGGATCGAGATCGCTGAAAGCGGTCAGGACCCGGCTGGTGTTCGTGTGCATGGCCGGCCAGACGCCGCTGCGGCCCGGTTCGCCGGTCCATTGGCCGCCGAGGCTCGTCCCGCGCTCGTAAATCGTCGGTTCCATCCCCTGGGCGAGCAGCCAGCGCGCGGCGACGAGCCCGCCCGGACCCGCACCGATGACGGCTACTTCAGCAGCCACTGCGGACCCCCGAACGCCAGCGAGGTGCCGTCGTCTTCGGCATTCGGCGAATCTACTGCGGATCCGCGGGTGATCTGGCCGATCGCACGCCACCGTGCGGTGATGGGCCGATTTTTGCGTGACGGCGCATGAGCGTGGGTATAAGAGCGGAAAGTGTCCCGCGAAATCGTCCATAGTCGGAAGGCGACAACGATGGCAGAGCAGGAATCCGGCCAGTGGAACGTCGCGGCCAAGGAGAACAGGGTCTACCTCGAACGCGCCAACGACGACGGCGAGTTGTTGTTCGGCGACTCGCTCGAGCCGCACGAGGCGCGGCAGCTTGCGCGGGCGTTGACGAAATTCGCGGACAAGCTCGATGAATCTCCCCGGTCAGACGACTCCGAGGAGCCGGCCGACGACGGGGCTTCTGACTCGGACGACGCCGACGACGCCGAGGACACCGACGATAAGTCGGACGAGTCCGACGATGCCGAGGACACCAGCGACAATTCGGACGACTCCGACGACGCCGAGGACACCGAAAAGTCCTCGGATTGAGTCATCGGCCGAGCGAGTGCTGAATCCTCTTGACTAGCAACGGCCCCGGAACGCGATGTGCGCGTACGACCGACGTTTGCAAGCTGTCTCTGCAGCGGCCTCGGGTCGTGGGCGCACCAATCGTTACCAGAAGCACCGTTCTTCGTTATCAGAAACACCGCCCAACTTCGCGTCATCGACGACGGCTCTGCTGCAGGATTAGCTCACGCGCCGCGATGCATGGGAACATCGCTCGCTGGTTGGAGTGAACCGCAACGGGGAGGAACAATGCGCCAACCATTGACCGCACTCGGTGCCGCGCTGGTCTGCGTTCTGGCCGGAGGGTGCGCCAGTTCGATCGGTAACGCCGTGACTCCCACGCCGACGCCTTCGTTGATTCCGCGTCCCCTTGTCGAGCGCGAACTGGTCGAGTTGCTACTCAGCCCCGAACAGGTGAGTGCCACGATGGGTGCAGCGAACATGGCGGTGACGAGCACTCAGACCGCGATGTCCGACAACAGCGCGACCATGGAGCCGCAGGAATGCCTCGGGATCGACGGCGCGGCCGAGGCACCGGTCTACGCGAACAGCGATTTTCGGGCCACTTACGACCAGAGCCTCAACGATGGTGACAAGTTCGCGCACTACGCGAAGCAGGCGGTCGTGTTGTACCCGACTGTGAACAAGGCCGGCGCCTTCTTCGACGCCTCCGCTCAGCAGTGGCAGGCCTGTCACGAGTACAGCCATCTGCAGAGCGGAACGCACTGGGTCGTCGGGCCGATCACCAATGCCGACGGCGTGCTCAGCACCGTGGCGACTCAGCAGAACGCTGCGGCACCTGGCTGGGCTTGCGGACACGCGGTGGCACTGGAGAACAACGTCGTCATCGACGTCAACACGTGCAGCGCCAACCCGGCTGATTCAGCCGTCAGGATTGCCAGGCAGATCGCGGAGAAGGTGACGGCCCGATGGTGACCGGTTCCCGCCCGTAGCGACTCACGCCCGATGTTGCTCCTGGAAGGAACCTACGTCGTTATCCTGCTGCAGCGCTTTGGATTTAGCCCCCATGGCGAACAGGCCGCCTCCGATGACCAGTGCCATACCGAGATAGGTGGCCAACGTGGGTCTATGGTCCCAAACGATCCAATCGATGATCGCTGTGAAGACTATGACGGTGTAGATGAAGGGGCCGAGTTTCTCCGCCGACGCGTGGCGATAGGCCGCCACGATCAACGCCTGGGAGAGCAATAGGGCCAAGCCGAGACCCAGAAGCCACGGCCAGCCGGTAGAAGTGACCGGTCGCCAGTCGGCGGCGGCGATCGGAACGGACATCACCGTGGAGAGCAGAAAGTAGTAGAACAAAATCCTGACGGGCGGCTCGGTGGCGCTTAGCCAACGTACCGACATCATGGCCATGGCTAGAAGTGCAGCACCTGCGAGCGCTGACAATTCGCCCGCCGAGAAGCTGTGCCCCTGAGGCTGCAGCACGAGGACTATGCCGGCAAAGCCGACGCCCGCACCCATCCACGTCGGCGCCGCGACACGTTGACGCGTCACCGCCCACGCAATCAACGGCATCCACAATGGTGCGCTATAGGTCAGCAGCGTGGCGTTGGCGAGCGGTATCTGCGTGATCGCGAAGAACAGCGCATACCAACAGCCAGTTCCGGTGGCTGCGCGCAGCAGGTGCAAGCCGATCTTGTTCGTCCGCACCGACGTCCACCCGTCACGCACAACGACCGGCAGGATGAACAACAGGCAGATCGCGTTCTGAAACAGGAGCAACACGCCGGTCGAGGTGTACTGGCTCGAAACCTTCGCCAGCGTGCCGACCATGGCAACACAGAAGAATGCGGCGGTGGTGAGGAGTGCTCCTAGGACCAGGTTTTCGTCTCGATAGCCGACGCGCTCATCGTTCACCGGTTGCGCGTTTCGTCCGCGGTGTCGAGCGTTTCATCACGCCGTTGAGCAGCCGTGGCGACACCAGGTCGAGCGCACGCAGCGGGAACATCTTGCGCGGCATGATGCGCAGGGGACGGGTCTGCGCGGCGGTCACGATCCAGTCTGCGGCTTCGTCGGCGCTCAGTGCGGCCAAGCCGTCATACGCGCGGGTCGGCGCGATCATCGGAGTGGCCACCAACGGGTAGTAGATCGTCGTCGATTCCACACCGAAGTCGGCTAGTTCGTTGTCGATGACTCTGCTGACCGCGCTCAGCGCAGCTTTGGACGCGTTGTAGATGCCGAAGAACGGGGACGACTCCGGCATCACCCGCCAGCTCGAGATATTGATGATGTGTCCGTCACCGCGCTCGACCATGCCGGGGGCGATGCCGCGGATGAGCCGCAGCGGTGCGTAGTAATTCAGCGCGATGGTGCGCTCGACATCGTGCCAGCGGTCCAGTGACTCCAGTAGTGGGCGACGGATCGACCGACCGGCGTTGTTGATCAGAATGTCCACCTGACCGACGCTGCTCACGAGGGCGTCGATGGCGTCGAGATCGGCCAGGTTGGTCGGCATCGCGATCGCCTCGCCGCCACCGGCGGTGATCCGGTTGACGACGGCGGTCAGTAGGTGTTCCCGCCGTGCCACGACGATGACCGTCGCGCCGTGGGCCGCCAATTTTTCGCTGGCCGCCTCGCCGATCCCGGAGGAGGCTCCCGTGATAAGGATCCGTTTCCCCGTCAGGTCGATGCGGGCGCGAGGTGGGGGGAAGGGCAACGGCCGCATGCCGGCCAGTCGCAATGCCCGCCGCACTCTCTCGGGCGATGAGCGCTCCGCGAGAGCCGGATACTGCCTGCGGTTCACACCCGCAGGTGTGGCCCCGGTCTCTGCTTGGACGCTCTGTGGATGGACTTCGCGACTTCGGGTCGCAGTCGTCTTTCTCATCGACGCCTTCCGTGGTGCGCAATGGGCTCCACAGCGAGCGCCTCACCAGATTCTGCTTGACCGATGACAAAGAATGAGGCGAACGCAGTGATTGGGGCGGGCCGTTGTCGCGGCTGTGATTCACCCCCATCGCGTTCGACCGTCGTGGAACGCTGAGACAAATGCGGTGCCGAGACGCACCACAACGACAACAGAACGGACACCGTGACCCAAAAACCAGGACGACTTCTCGGAAAATCGGCGGTGATCACCGGGGCCGCGTTCGGCATAGGTCGGGCGACCGCTGTCCTCTTCGCGCGCGAGGGCGCCCGACTGATCGTGACCGACATTCAGGGCGAGCCGCTGCTGGCGCTCGCCGATGAACTGCGCGAGGCCGGGGCGGAGGTCGAGACGGTCATCGGTGACGTCTCAGTCGAGGAGGATGCGCACCGGATGATCGCGGCGGCAGCCGAGCGCTTCGGCCGCCTCGACGTACTGGTCGCCAATGCCGGCATCATCCCGCTCGGCGATGTGCGGGAGATGACGACCGGCGACTGGGACGACGTGATGGCCATCGACGGGCGCGGCATGTTCCTCACGTGCAAGTTCGGGATCGAGGCAATGCTGCCGACCGGTGGCGGCGCCATCGTCTGCTTGTCCTCGATCTCCGGTTTGGCCGGGCAAAAGCGGCAGGCGGCTTATGGTCCGGCCAAGTTCATCGCCACCGGCTTGACCAAGCACCTCGCGGTCGAGTGGGCCGACCAGGGCGTCAGAGTCAACGCCGTCGCCCCCGGAACGATCCGAACCGAGCGGGTCAAGCGGTTGCCGGAGGAGCCGGGTGGCGCGGAATACCTGGCGACGATCGAGGCCATGCACCCGATGGGCCGTATCGGTGAGCCGGCCGAAGTCGCCCATGCCATCGTCTTTCTCGCTTCCGACGACGCCTCCTTCATCACCGGCGCCGTACTGCCCGTCGACGGGGGCTACCTGGCGCAATAGCGGCTGCGACGGGATCAGACCCAAGGGTGCGTCCGTGACTGTCTTGGGAAACTGCCGGGGCCGCTACCGAACAGGGATGCGGCTAAGTGCAGCAGCTTGGGTCGAGGACCTGACAGAGCGCGGTGAGCGCGTCCCGGCGGGCGGTGTGGTGCACGCTCATCCCCTGGCGCTCGGACGCGACGAACCCAGCTGTGCGGAGCTGGCCGAGGTGATGGCTGACCGTGGACTCCGACAAACCGACGGCGGCGGCAAGCGACCCCGTAGTGCACCTTTGGTCGGTCGTGAACAGCAGCGACATCAGCTTGACCCGCACCGGGTCGGCCAACGCCTTAAGCCGCATCGCCACGTCCAGCGCCGCCGCGTCGTCGGCGGGTCCGGCGGCAACGGGCGCGCAGCAGACCGGCTGCGACATGTCGATGGTGGGCAGCGTCTTGGGCACGCCTCCATGATCCCGACCCCCTTGACATAAGTCAAAAGGGTGGAGTAGACCGGACCTGTCACTAATTCGGCTTATGTCTCACACCTCGGAGGTGCCCATGTCCCGCGTACAACTCGCGCTCAACGTCGATGACCTCGACTCGTCCATCGCGTTCTACACCACCCTGCTCGGCACCGAACCCGCGAAGGTCAAGCCCGGCTACGCCAACTTCGCCGTTGCCGAGCCGCCGCTGAAGCTGGTCCTGATCGAGAACCGCGGCAAGGGCGGGTCGATCAATCATCTTGGTATCGAGGTCGATTCGACTGAAACAGTGCATTCGGAGATCGCGCGCCTGGCCGGGGCGGGTCTGTTCACCGAGGAGGAGATGAACACCACCTGCTGCTTCGCCACCCAAGACAAGGTGTGGGTGACCGCGCCGGATCAGGAGAAGTGGGAGGTGTACACCAAGCTGACCGACGCGGACAGCTTCGGTGCGTCCGACCCCGACCAGGCCGAGGGCGATGCCGCCGATGCCACGGCGTGCGACTGCGGACCCAGGGCCGCCGGGTGACCGAACCCGCCACCGCCGACCACCCCGCCGTCGTTGGCAAGCTGTCCACCCTCGACCGTTTCCTGCCGCTGTGGATCGGCGCCGCGATGGTCGCCGGGCTGCTGCTGGGCCGCGCCGTTCCCGGTCTCGACCGGGCACTGAGCGCGGTCCAGCTCGACGGCATCAGCCTGCCCATCGCCATCGGGTTGCTGGTGATGATGTACCCGGTGCTGGCCAAGGTCCGTTACGACCGACTCGACGCCGTGACCGGCGACCGCAAACTCATGGCGGCGTCACTGGTCCTCAACTGGATCGTCGGCCCGGCGTTGATGTTCGCCCTCGCGTGGCTACTGCTGCCCGACCTGCCCGAGTATCGGACGGGGCTGATCATCGTCGGCCTGGCCCGGTGCATCGCCATGGTCATCATCTGGAATGACCTCGCGTGCGGTGACCGGGAAGCCGCCGCGGTGCTCGTCGCGCTCAACTCAGTGTTCCAGGTGATTATGTTCGCGGTGCTCGGGTGGTTCTACCTGTCGGTGCTCCCCGGTTGGCTCGGCCTGCATCAGACGTCAATCAGTGTGTCGCCGTGGCAGATCGCCAAGTCGGTCCTCATCTTCCTGGGCGTGCCGCTGCTGCTGGGCTACCTGTCCCGTCGGGTCGGCGAGCGCGCCAAGGGCCGCGACTGGTACGAGGGCCGGTTCCTGCCCAGGATCGGGCCGTGGGCACTCTACGGGTTGCTGTTCACCATCGTCATCCTGTTCGCGCTTCAAGGCGCTCAGGTCACCTCCCGCCCCCTCGACGTGGCGCGAATCGCGTTGCCACTGCTGGTGTATTTCGCCGTGATGTGGGGCGGTGGCTACGCGCTCGGCGCCTCGCTCGGCCTCGGGTATCAACGCACCACCACGCTGGCGTTCACCGCCGCCGGGAACAACTTCGAGTTGGCCATCGCCGTGGCCATCGCAACGTTCGGCGCGACGTCGGGTCAGGCGCTCGCGGGTGTGGTCGGTCCGCTGATCGAGGTGCCGGTGCTGGTGGCGCTGGTCTACGTCTCGCTCGCGCTGCGCCGCCGATTCATCCCCGAGGGGGCCGCGCCGTGACCGCCAAGCCCAGCGTGTTGTTCGTCTGCGTGAAAAACGCCGGCAAGTCGCAGATAGCCGCTGGCCTGATGCGCGACCGCGCGGGTGACGCGGTGGAGGTGCATTCCGCGGGCACGCGACCGGGCGTTGCGCTCAACGCACTGTCGGCCGAGTCGCTCGCCGAGGTTGGCGTTGACGTGTCGGACGAACACCCCAAGCCCATCGACCCCGATCTGCTGCGCCGCGTGGATCGGGTCATCGTGCTTGGCCAAGAGGCACACGTCGATGCACCCGAGGGCGTCATCGTCGAAACATGGGTGACCGACGAGCCGTCTGAACGTGGCATCGTCGGTGTCGAGCGAATGAGGCTGGTCCGCGATGACATCGCACGTCGCGTAGACAAACTCCACTCCGAACTATCGTTGCGGTCCTGACACCACCGCGGCGGCACACGTCGAATGTCTATACAGGGAATCGTGAATTCAGTATTTGATGTACTTTGCATGTGTGCAGACACTCGCTCACACCGATGCGCTAGCTAGGTTCGGTCACGCCCTATCGGACGTCACGCGGACCCGCATCCTGCTCAGCCTCAATACCGCGCCGAGCTACCCCGCCGACCTGGCCGACCGCATTGGCGTCTCACGACAGATGCTGTCCAACCACCTCGCGTGCCTGCGCGGCTGCGGCCTGGTGGTAGCCGTGCCGGAAGGTCGCCGCACACGGTACGAGTTGGCTGACGCGCGCATCGGTCACGCACTGGAAAACCTGATGGGCTTGGTGCTCGCCGTCGATCCAGATTGCCAATGCGTCGGACTCGACGGCACGGTCTGCGGGTGCGCCTGATGGCGTCCACGGAGCTGGCCGTGACGCTCAGCGATGCGCGGCGCGCGTTACTGGCCCGCCGCATCCGGCTGTTCGTTGCCGCGACCATCTCCTACAACGTCATCGAGGCCATCGTGGCGCTCACCGAAGGTGCGCGGGTCTCGTCCACCGCGCTCGTCGGGTTCGGCCTCGATTCGGTAATCGAAGTGTCGTCGGCGGCGGCTGTCGCGTGGCAATTCGCCGGGCGCGACCCCGAGGCGCGCGAGAAGATCGCGCTGCGCATCATCGCGTTCTCGTTCTTCGGACTCGCCACCTACATCACCGTGGACGCCATCCGCGCCCTGCTCGGCGTGGGTGAGGCCGAACACTCGACCATCGGCATCGTCCTGGCGGCGCTCAGCCTGGCGATCATGCCGGTGTTGTCCTACGCACAACGCCGCGCCGGACGCGAACTCGGTTCACTGTCCGCCGTCGCGGATTCCAAGCAGACGCTTCTGTGCACCTACCTCTCGGCAGTGCTGCTCGTCGGCCTGGTCCTCAACAGCCTGTTCGGTTGGTCGTGGGCTGACCCCATCGCCGGTTTGATCATCGCCGCCATCGCGGTCCGTGAGGGTATCGAGGCGTGGAGGGGCGACACCTGTTGTGCGACGCCCGTTCTCGCCGCACCCGGTACCGGCGAGGGCGCGCCCGGTTGTGATTGCTGCGACGACGAGGCATGACCACCAAGACCTCGTTGACTTCCGCTACGCCATCCAGCCCAACCGAACCCCGGATTTCAGTAGCTGCGCCTTCCCGGCGACGGCGCCTGAACGCCCCCGCGTCACGCGGCAGCCGTCGCCGCGCCGTCTGCTGGGACACTCTTGGCCCAATGGGACACCCGACGTGCCCGGCGAGCACTCCCCCAGAACCGACAAAACCCGCTCCGACACTGGTCAGAGCGGGTTCTGTTGGTCGGGCTGACAGGATTTGAACCTGCGACCACTTGACCCCCAGTCAAGTGCGCTACCAAACTGCGCCACAGCCCGCGGTGCCGCCGGGATCGCCGGCAGCGGTCGAAATGCTACCGCAGCCGTGGCGTGCAAACCCAACCGCCTCGAGCGCCTACCGAGTGGTGCTCGGCACCGCGTCGGGTACTTCGGTCGCAGGCGCCGGTGCCACCACCCGCCGGTACCGCCAGGCCATGTACAGCGCTGTCGCCCAAGCGATCACAATCACGCTGTACACCGCCGTCGACCACGGCCAGTGAATCCCGAAGTAGTGCACCAGCTTCTGGCTGTTCGTCAGCACGATGACCCCGCCGACCGCGGTGCCCAGCAGTGCGGGTCTGATCCGGCTCACGAGCCACGCCGCGAACGGCGCGGCGATCACTCCGCCCACCGCAAGACCGAGCACCACCGGCAGATTCTCGACGAACTCCTCGCGCAGGCCCACAGCGAACCCCGCCGAGGCCGACGCCGCCACCAGAAACTCCGACGCGCTGACCGAACCGATCACCGTGCGCGGGGGTGTCTTGCCGCGTGACAACAGCGTGCTGGTCGTCACCGGCCCCCACCCGCCTCCACCGGAAGCGTCGATGAAACCGCCGAACAGGCCGAGTGGGCTGAGGAACTTCGCCGTGTGCGGAGTCTCACCGTGCCGCATCACCGGCGGGTTGCGCAGCGAGAACCGCAGCAGCACATAGATGCCGATCGCGACCAGGATTCCCGCCATCAGAGGCGCCGCGTGCTCAGTCGACAGCGACGACAGCACGGTAGCTCCTGCGAACGCGCCGATCGCGCCGGGCACCCCCAGTTTCAGCACGATCGACCAGTCGAGGTTTCTGAACCGCCAGTGCGACAGGCCCGACGCCAACGTGGTACCGACTTCCGCTAGGTGCACGGCGGCGCTCGCCTGGGCTGCGCCCAGGCCGCTGAGCACCAACAGCGTCGAGGCGGTGACACCGAACGCCATGCCCAGCGCACCGTCGACCAGCTGCGCTCCGATGCCGACGAGCGTGAATATCAGAAGCGAACGCACAGGTTCGACTGCTTTCGGGAGTGGTCAGCGCGAGAAGCGCGACCGGACGGACAGGGGGCGCGGATCAGAGGCGCGCGCGACACCATTCGTCAAAGGCGATGACCCGACGCGACGGCCAGAACGGCTCCAGCGCGCAAAGGGCAGACGGTGCCGTGCGGAACTGACGTTCGGCCACCCGGCTCCCCTTTCCTGGTCAAGCGGTTTGCGTAACCATACCCAACGCGTCTAGACGGTCAGCAATCGATACAGGCCGATCATTCCCACGACCACGATGACGGCCCGCAACGCGTTGGGTGACAGTCTCCGGCCGTAGTGTGCGCCGAGGAAGCCGCCGACCAGCGAACCGGCCGCGATCAGGGCCGCCGCCAGCCAGCTGATGCGGTCGAACGCCACCACCGTGTACGCCACCGCTGCCACCACGTTGACCACCAGTGACAGCAGGTTCTTGGCAGCATTCATGCGCTGCATGTCTTCGGGCAACAGCGCACCCATCGCGGCGATCAGCATGATCCCCTGGGCGGCGGTGAAGTACCCGCCGTAGACGCCGACGGCGAACGTCGCGAAAACCACCGCCGCCATCCGCGCTCGCGACACGTCCGCGGCGGACTGCCCGGCGGCTTCGGCCCGCGCTCGCGCGTAGGACTGGATCCGCGGGCCGATCACCACCAACACCAGCGCTCCGATCAGCAGTGCGGGGACGACCTTCTCGAACACCGTCTCGGGCAGATGCAGCAGCAGCCACGCCCCGAGCGCCGCTCCGACGAACGAGGCCGGAATCTGCCAGCGAAGCCGATCCCACTGGCCCCGCAGTTCGCGGCGGTACCCCCAGGTGCCCGAGACCCCACCGGCGACCAGACCGACCGCGTTCGACATCGTCGCCGTTACCGGCGGAAATCCGAGGGTCACCAGCGTCGGGAAGGTGATCAACGTTCCGGAGCCCACAAGCGTGTTGATCGCGCCCGCTCCCAGCCCCGCCAATGCGATCAGGACCATGTCGACGACGGGCACTCCGAAGAGGCTAATCGTCGAGTTGTGGAGCGGCAGCGGCGCCTA
>NZ_QMEW01000018.1 GCF_003284965.1 Mycolicibacterium sp. GF69 | reverse complement strand
AACCTGCTCAGCACCGCATCGTGCAGCAGGCCGTTGGTCGCGACCGCGCTGCCGCCGTGGGGTCCGGGTTCGCCGGCCAGGTTGGTGAATCGACCGCCGGCCTCGCGCACCAGGACATCGAGCGGCGCCAGGTCCCACGTCGACACCTCCGGTTCCATCGCGATGTCGACGGCCCCCTCGGCGACCAGGCAGTAGTTGTAGAAATCGCCGTATCCGCGCACCCGCCACACGTCGTCGGTGAGCGCGATCAACCGGTCCCGCACGCCGCGCTCTGCCCAGCCGGAGAGGCTGGAGAACGCCAAGCTGGCCGACGCGAGCTCGTTCACCTTCGAAACGCTCAACCGTCGCTCCGCCTGCCCGGCCACCCGCGCGAACGCCCCCCGACTCGTCACCGCCCACCAACGTCGTTGCAGCGCAGGTGCGCTCACGACGCCGAGCACCGGAACTCCGTCGTGCAACAGCGCGATCAGGGTCGCCCACACCGGCACTCCCCGGACGAAGTTCTTGGTGCCGTCGATCGGGTCGACGACCCACTGCCTTCCGGCGAAGGCCTTCGTGCCGCCGAACTCCTCGCCGAACACCGAATCGTCCGGACGCGCCCGGCCCAGCCGGCTGCGGATCATCGACTCGACGGCCAGGTCGGCATCGGTGGCCGGGGTCAAGTCGGGTTTGGTCTCGACGACGAGGTCCACCGCGCCGAACCGCGCTGTCGTCTGCGCGTCGGCCTCGTCGGCCAAGGCAAGTGCCAGCGTCAGATCGTCCGCCTCGGAACCCATGCCTGTCGTCCTACCATGTCGGTGTGTGGGAATTCGCCGTGATACTGCTCCTCGTCGGTGCGCTCGTGCTGCTGGCCCGACCGATGCTGATGCGGCGCCGCGGCACTCCCGCCGACTGGCCGTCGGGTCAGCTGCTGGTCACCGGCGTCAGCCCCAGGCCCGCCGACGTCACCGGCCCGCAGTACGTCACGATCACCGGCGTCATCAACGGTCCGACGGTCAACGAACACGTCGTGTACCAGCGCATGGAGGTCGACGTCGAAGCCTGGCCGACGATGGGCCAACTGTTTCCCGTCGTCTATTCACCGAAGAATCCGGACAACTGGCGATTCGCGCGGCGCGAGAACCCTCCGCCGAATCAAGGTCCGCTCTAAGCGACGGATGTGGCGACCAGCGGCGCGATGGAGGCGATGACGTCGTAGTCGGCGTCGCGGTGCACGACCTCCGCCTCATGTCTGATCGCTACGGCGGCGATCAGACAATCGTTGAGACTGTGTATCGTTCGGCCTCCGCGTCGTGCCGCACGGTAAATTGCGGCGGCGCTGCGGAAGTCTGATGCCGCATCAAATGCCAGAATCGGCAAGCCGTTGACGAGTCGTTCGAGTTTCGCGTAGGCGACGTCGCCAGCTCCTGCCAGGATCTCCATCGCGATTGGCTCACACATCGCGACTTCACTCACCTGTTCGGTGAGCAGCCGGCGGACTTCGATCGCGGCCGACGACCCGGTAGCACGGAGGTATTCGACCCACGCCGACGTGTCGATGAGAATCAAGCCAGGTCCACCGGTGGGTCGCTCCGCATCTCCGCTAGATCGCCTTCCCAGCCCACTCCTTCGAGGCTGACGAGAAAGTCGCTGGTGAGCGGTACTCCCACGAGGCGCCGCAGAGCTAGGTCGACGGCCTCGCGCTTCGTTGACACGGCGAACCGGCGCATTACCTCGTCGACGAGTCGATCGTCGAGGTCGATATTCGTCCGGGACATACACCTAGGATACACATCTTGTACACCAAACCTCGGCCTGATCGAGCGTCCAAATTGCCGTCAGGGTCGTTCGCCGGCAGGAATCACAGCGTTGACTGCAATTTTCAAGCGCCAACCGCTCAGTGGACGTCGAGGCGGTTGAATGCCGCAACGGCAGCGACCGCGAAAACCAGGGTGGTCCCCACCAGCACGCCAGCCCACGCGGGCGATAGCCCGTTTTTGAGTTGGCTGTCGCCGACGGCGTAGAAGAACGGCGATGCGAAGCGGGCCGGGCGCAGCCAGTCGATCAGCGGCGCCAACGAATTGATCAGGTAAGCGACGGCGACGACGGCCGACGTCAAACCCAACGCCAGCCCGCGGCTTCCGGTCGCCGCACCGATCAGTAGGGCGAGACCGTAGGCGGCCATTCCCACGGTGGCGACCAAAGCGACGGGTGAGCCGCTCAGTCGAAATCACCGGTGGGGACAAGTATCAGCCGTGCCCGATCCGCAACATCTCCGCCACGCTCGTCAACTTCACCCGCGGCCGGCCGTGCGGTTCACCGGCTGACCGTTCGTACTCGTCGATCACCCGCCAGTGGTCGTCGGTGACTACCTTCGGCTGCCGCTCGACCAGCCACTCCGCCAGAAGCCGCGAATGGTTCTCGTCGAAATCGGTCAACTGCGCGCCGGCCAGGTCCGCGAGCAGCGTGTCGACGGTTTCCTGTGAGTCGCTCTTGTTGCTGCCGATGACACCGGTGGGACCCCGCTTGATCCAACCGACGACGTACTCGTTGCGGCTGCCCTCGATACGGCCGCTGGTGTGCGGAATCGTGCCGCTTCGCTCGTCGAACGGCAGACCGGGCGTCGGGACACCGCGATAACCGACGGCGCGCACCACCAGCTGGGCGGGTACCTCCTCGCGCTCACCGGTGTCCTTGGCGACGATGCGGCCCTGCTCATCGAGCAACTCGTTGCGCCCGAGCACGATCGATTCGACCCGACCGTCGCCCTTGATCTCGATCGGCGAGGTGCGGAACCGGAACACGATGCGCCGCTTGGCATTTTTCGGCGTCTGTTCGGCGTACCCGCGCAGCACCTTGATGTTGTTGCGCACGGTCTTGCCGGCCGCCTCTAGATCGTCGTCGGTGATGTCGGCGAAGTCGGCGGGATCGATGATCACGTCCACGTCGCCGAGGCCCTCGAGGTGGCCGAGCTCGCGCAACTCCAACGTGGTGAACGGCGCCTGCAGCGGCCCGCGCCTGCCGATGACGAGCACCTCCTCCACGCCGCGGTCGTGCAGCGACTTCAAGGCGTGGTCGGCGATGTCCGTCGCACGCAGCACGTCGGGATCGGTGACGAGGATCCGCGCGACGTCGAGCGCAACGTTGCCGTTGCCGATCACCACGGCGCGACCGCTGGAGATGTCCGGCGCGATCTCCTCGAAGTGGGGATGGGCGTTGTACCAGCCGACGAAGTCGACGGCGGCGACGCTGCCGGGCAGCTCCTCACCGGGGATACCCAGCGCCCGGTCGGACTGCGCACCGACGGCGTAGATCACCGCGTCGTAGCGTTCGGCCAGCTCGGTGCAATTCACGTGCTCACCGACGGCTATGTTGCCGAAGAACCGGAACCGCGGGTCCCCGGCGGTCTTCTCGAACTGGGCGCTGATCGACTTGATCTTCGGATGGTCGGGAGCCACGCCGGAACGCACGAGACCCCACGGGGTCGGCAGCATCTCCAGCATGTCGACGCGCACATCTCTTTTCTGGCTCGCGTCGTCTTGCGACTCCCGAGAATCGGCGAATTTGAGCAACGACGCCGCGGCGAAGTAACCCGAGGGGCCGGAGCCGACGATGGCAACGTGGTATGGGCGCATGGATACCTTTTGTCACGCTTTCTGTCGCTGCCCGACCCCGCGCAAAGGGCTGTCGCGACGGGGCTGGGCTGGTTACCCACCCGATGCTAGATCGCGCACCGCCTTCGTTGCCGCCAGTCGTGAGAACCGGCGCCAATCGGCTCACGGGTAACCTGAACTCCCGTGGAGCCTGACCGTCAAGCCGACCTCGCCGCCCTTGACTCCACCCTGACCACGGTGGAGCGGGTGCTCGACGTCGACGGCCTTCGCGGTCGCATCGAAAAGCTCGAGCACGAGGCATCCGACCCGAACCTGTGGGATGACCAGGCGCGCGCCCAGAAGGTCACCAGCGAGTTGTCGCACACCCAGGGTGAGTTGCGTCGCGTGGAGGAACTGCGGCAGCGGGTCGACGACCTGCCGGTGCTCTACGAGCTGGCCGCAGAGGACGGCGGCGCCGACGCACTCGCAGAAGCCGACGTCGAACTCAAGCAACTGCGCGAGGACATCGAAGCGATGGAGGTGCGCACCCTGCTGTCCGGCGAATACGACGAGCGCGAAGCCGTCGTCACGATCCGGTCCGGCGCAGGCGGGGTGGACGCAGCGGACTGGGCCGAGATGCTGATGCGGATGTACATCCGCTGGGCCGAGCAGCACAACTACCCGGTCGAGGTGTTCGACACCTCCTACGCCGAAGAGGCCGGCATCAAGAGTGCGACGTTCGCGGTGCACGCGCCGTTCGCGTACGGCACGCTTTCGGTCGAGCAGGGCACTCACCGCCTCGTGCGCATCAGCCCGTTCGACAACCAGAGCCGCAGGCAGACGTCGTTCGCCGATGTCGAGGTGCTGCCGGTCGTCGACACCACCGACCACATCGAGATTCCGGAAAGCGACGTGCGCGTCGACGTGTACCGGTCCAGTGGGCCCGGTGGTCAGTCGGTCAACACCACCGACTCGGCCGTCCGTCTCACCCACATCCCGACCGGCATCGTGGTCACCTGCCAGAACGAAAAGTCGCAGTTGCAGAACAAGGTCTCAGCGATGCGGGTTTTGCAGGCAAAGCTGTTGGAGCGCAAGCGTTTAGAGGAACGCGCCGAAATGGACGCCCTCAAGGGCGACGGCGGCAGCTCGTGGGGCAACCAGATGCGGTCCTATGTGCTGCACCCCTACCAGATGGTCAAGGACCTGCGGACCGAATTCGAGGTCGGCAACCCGGCTGCGGTGCTCGACGGCGACATTGATGGCTTCCTGGAGGCCGGAATCCGTTGGCGCAAGAGTCAAAATGACGAGTGACGACGTGATCGCGCTGTCCTTGGGCGACCGCTGGCAGGGGTTCTGGGAAGGCGATATCGGCACCTGGATCCTCGGCCGCGGCGTGACGATCGCACTGCTGGTCATCGGGGCGCTGCTGGCGGCCCGGTTCATCACCTGGGGTGCGAGCCGCGTCGTCCGTCGCATCGACGCTGAATACGAGGAGAGCGACCAGCTGGTCCGCTCCGAGAGCACCAAGCACCGCCAGGCGGTCGCCTCGGTGATTTCCTGGGTCTCGGTGGCGCTGCTGTTCATCGTGGTGGCCGTTCAGATCACCGACACACTTGCCATCCCGGTCGGGTCGCTGGTCGCGCCGGCCGCGGTGTTGGGCGCCGCGCTTGGCTTCGGTGCGCAGAAACTGGTGCAGGACCTGCTGGCCGGTTTCTTCATCATCACCGAAAGGCAGTACGGGTTCGGCGATCTGGTGCAGCTGAGCATGGTGGGCGCGTCGGAGGAGTCGCTGGGCACCGTGGAGGAGGTCACGCTGCGGGTGACCAAACTGCGCACACCCGAAGGCGAGATGTACACCATCCCCAACGGGAACATCGTCCGGTCGCTGAACCTGTCGAAGGACTGGGCCCGCGCCGTCATCGACATTCCGGTGCCGACGTCGTCGGACCTCAACGTGGTCAACGACCTGCTGCACGGCGTCGCAGAGAACGCGACCGAGGACCCCGCGCTGAGCGAACTCATGCTCGACGCGCCCCAGCTGATGGGGGTGGAGAGCATCGGGATCGACACGGTGAATCTCCGGATGGTCGCGCGCACGCTGCCGGGTAAGCAGTTCGAGGTGGGCCGACGCATCCGCGTCCTGGTGATCGCCGCCCTGCGCCGCGCCGGAATCGGTTCGCCCGGCGACGGTGCGACCCCGATGGTCGAGGCCATCGTCCACCCGGCAACCGCCGGTGGCGCCGAGGAAGGTACTCAGGGACCGCCGGAGCAGAAGAAGTGACGAGCTGGCTGAACCGCCGGCTCGGCCGGATACGCGTGTCGACGGTGGTGCTCATCGTCGCGTTCGCGGCGCTGTTCTGGGTGAACCAGACCTTCGAGCCTGCACCCGCCGAACCGCCGCCCGCTCCCGCGATCGTCCCGCCCGGATTCGTGCCGGACCCGAACTACACCTGGGTGCCGCGCACCAACGTGCGCCGGACCACCGAACCGGAGTACACGACCACCACGACCACACCGACGACGACATCGACGACCACCACGACGAGTCCGACCGAGACGCCGAGCAGCCCGACCGACACACCGACGACCGGGACCGAGCCCGGCGACTCACCGGAGACGACGCCGACCCCGACCGAGGAGCCGCCCCTGATGCCCCGGCTTCCGCAGCTGCTGCCGTCACCGGCGCCGGCCACGACTCCGCCCAGCTAGGGCACCGCTGTTCCCCGGCTACACTGACGGACCGTGATGATCACCCTCAACAACGTGACGAAGCAGTACAAGTCGTCTGCGCGGCCCGCGCTCGACAACGTGTCGGTCAAGATCGACAAGGGTGAGTTCGTCTTCCTCATCGGTCCTTCGGGGTCGGGCAAGTCGACGTTCATGCGACTGCTGCTCGCTGAGGACAACCCGACCCACGGCGACATCCAGGTGTCGAAGTTCCACGTCAACAAGCTGCCCGGACGCCACATCCCGAGCCTGCGGCAGGTGATCGGCTGCGTGTTCCAGGACTTCCGGCTACTACAGCAGAAGAGCGTCTTTGAGAACGTCGCGTTCGCGCTCGAGGTGATCGGCAAGCGGGCGGAGACCATCAACCGGGTGGTGCCCGACGTGTTGGAAATGGTCGGCCTGTCGGGCAAGGCCAACCGGCTGCCCGCCGAACTTTCCGGCGGCGAACAGCAGCGTGTGGCGATCGCCCGCGCCTTCGTCAACCGGCCCCTGGTGCTGCTCGCCGACGAACCCACCGGCAACCTGGACCCCGAGACCAGCAAGGACATCATGGATCTCCTGGAGCGGATCAACCGCACCGGAACCACGGTCTTGATGGCCACCCACGACCACCACATCGTCGACTCAATGCGCCAGCGGGTCGTCGAACTCGAACTCGGCCGGCTGATTCGCGACGAGCAGCGCGGCGTCTACGGAATGGATCGCTAGTGCGCTTCGGCTTCCTCATCAACGAGGTCCTCACCGGATTTCGTCGCAACGTCACCATGACCGTGGCGATGATCCTGACGACCGCCATCTCGATCGGACTGTTCGGCGGCGGCCTGCTCGTCATTCGACTCGCCGACCAGTCCCGCAACATCTACCTGGATCGCGTGGAGAGCCAGGTCTTTCTGACCAACGACATCTCGGCCAACGACCCGACGTGCGACGGCGATCCGTGTAAGGCGCTGCGCCAGCAGATCGAGGACCGTGACGACGTGCGTTCGGTGCGGTTCCTCAACCGCGACGAGGCCTACGACGACGCCATCAAGAAGTTCCCGCAGTACAAGGACGTCGCGGGCCGCGACGCGTTCCCGGCGTCGTTCATCGTCAAGCTCGACGACCCCGAGCAGCATCAGGACTTCGACGAGGCGATGGTCGGCCAACCGGGTGTGCTCAACGTGCTCAACCAGAAGGATCTGATCGACCGGTTGTTCGCGGTGCTCGACGGCATCAGCAACGCCGCATTCGCGGTGGCGTTGGTGCAGGCGATCGGCGCAGTCCTGTTGATCGCCAACATGGTTCAAGTCGCGGCGTACACCAGACGCACCGAGATCGGCATCATGCGACTGGTCGGCGCCAGCCGCTGGTATACCCAGCTGCCGTTCCTTGTGGAGGCGATGTTGGCCGCGTTGATCGGCGTTGTCATCGCGATCATCGGGCTGGTACTCGTGCGGGCGTTGTTCCTGGAAAATGCGCTGAACCAGTTCTATCAGGCGAACCTGATCGCCAAGGTGGACTGGCAGGACGTGCTGTATTTCAGCGCGCCGTTGATGCTGTTCTTGGGTTTGGCGATGTCCGGAATCACCGCCTACGTCACACTTCGGCTCTACATCCGAAGGTAGCGATGGCGAAGCAGGGAGCCAAGAAAGCCGACTCGGCGCGGAACAGCAACAACAAGATCGTCGCGTCGAATCGCAAAGCCCGGCACAACTATTCGATCCTGGAGACCTTCGAGGCCGGTATCCAGCTGGTCGGCACCGAGGTGAAGAGCCTGCGGGACGGGCAGGCATCGCTAGCCGACGCGTTCGCCACGGTCGACGACGGCGAGGTGTGGCTGCGCAACGTTCACATCCCAGAATATCACCACGGCAGCTGGACCAACCACGCACCGCGGCGCAACCGGAAACTGTTGTTGCATCGCAGGCAGATTGATCAGCTGATCGGTCGAATCCGGGACGGCAACCTCACGCTGGTGCCGCTGTCGCTGTACTTCACCGACGGCAAGGTGAAGGTCGAACTGGCGCTGGCCCGCGGTAAAGAGGCCCGCGACAAACGTCAGGACCTGGCCCGCCGCGACGCTGCGCGGGAGATCACCCGCGAGTTGGGCCGGCGCGCCAAGGGCATGACCTAACCCTCTCTTGCCTCGGCTTCCCTGCCGGGCGCGACCGGGGCTGCTCGGCGACACGCCGCTCGAGTGCCTGCAAACGTGGTCACTCGCCGCGTGAGGCATGACAGCATCAGCGGGTGGCCCGGCCGGTGACTGTCCTCGACAAGGCGACGGTGCTCGACGCGCTGTTCGCGCAATTCGATGCGATCGGCGACCTTGTCGACGGATTGGCAGACGAGCAGTGGCAGGCGCCGACCTCGCTGCCGGGGTGGTCGGTGCGCGACGTCGTCGCACACGTGATCGGAACCGAGT
This sequence comes from Mycolicibacterium sp. GF69, assembly GCF_003284965.1. Classification (GTDB taxonomy): domain Bacteria; phylum Actinomycetota; class Actinomycetes; order Mycobacteriales; family Mycobacteriaceae; genus Mycobacterium. The sequence continues at coordinate 91,440 of NZ_QMEW01000018.1, read as the reverse complement.
CGATACTGCAGGGGGCCGACACGCCGGACGCTGACATCGATGTGTCGACGCTCGAGCACGTCCGCAACGACATCGGTGCGCTCAACGAGCGGTGGGTGCGCGAACTTCGCGACCGTCCGGCGGACCAACTGCGACAGAGGTACCGGGGCATCACTACTGAGCGGCGAGACACGCTGAATGCGATGTCGGAAACCGACTGGAATGCCGTCACCGCAACGCCGGCAGGGCCCGACACTTACGGCCGGTTCATGCGGGTGCGGGTGTTCGACTGCTGGATGCACGAACACGACATCCGCGACGCGGTCGGGCAACACACTCAGCCGGCCGGTGCCCCGGCGCAGCTGGCGCTCGACGAGATGGCGGCCAGTATGGGGTTCGTGGTCGGCAAGCTGGGTCGGGCACCGGAGGGTTCGCGCGTGTCGATCGTGCTGACGGGTCCGGTGGGACGGACGATCAACGTCGCCGTCGACGGTCGCGGTCAGGTGGTCGACGATTTCGGCGGCGCCGAACCGACGGCGACCATCACACTCGACGCCCTGCTGTTCGCCCGGCTCGCCGGCGGACGCACGCCACTGGCTGAGCACGCGGAGGCAATCCGCTATGCGGGCGACGAAACCGTCGGCAGACGGGTCGTCGAGCACCTCAACTACGTGATCTGATCAGCGGTAACAGGGCATCCCGGGCATAAATACTTGGCGTGGGCTGTTGTAGGTCGCGTAAGATGAAATGTCCTGCCGCTGGTCGGCGGGCACGTTGTTAGATAACTACACAAGGGGCTGAACGGTTTCGACTTCGAGCGTCGAATCAAGGGAAGCGTGCCGGTGCAGGCAAGAGACCACCGTAAGCGTCGTTGCAACCAATTAAGCGCCGATTCCAATCAGCGCGACTTCGCACTCGCTGCCTAAGCGACTGTGAGTCTGTCAGCCCGGGAGCGCCCTCGGCCCGGATCCTGGCATCAGCTAGAGGGACCCACCTACGGGTTCGGTCGCGGGACCTGTGGGGACATCAAACAGCGACTGGGATCGTCATCCTGACTCGTTCGCGTGATCAGGAGATCCGAGTAGAGGCATAGCGAACTGCGCACGGAGAAGTCTTGAGGGAACGCCGTAGGACCCGGGTTCAATTCCCGGCAGCTCCACTCAACGAGTACGGGCCAGAGCGAAAGTTCTGGCCCGTTCTGCGTTGGACGGCTCGGCCGATCCGACGCGCCGGCGCGACTCGACAGGGGAGCGACCTTCGCCTCCGGGTCGACAGCGATAGCCTGCTGCCATGCCAAAGTCGTTCGAATGCTCCGTCGAAGCTTCGGTCAGTGTCCAACAGATACACGCCGCGTACGCCACGAAGGACTTCTGGTTGGCGCGGTTGGAGCCCCACGGCGACGTGGTCGAACTTCGCTCGTTTGACGTCGACGCGGACGGGACGGTGCGGGCGACGATGGTTCAGGACCTGCGCAACGCGGTGCTACCTCCTCCGTTCTCCAGGCTCTATCCGCGAGGGCTGGAACTCGTCCAAAGCGAAACGTGGACCGTCGATCAGGGGACCACCGCCCGCGGGGAGATCCGCGTAAAAGCTCACGGGGCGCCGGGCTCGGGACGCAGCACCATCATGGTGTCGCCAACGAGCGACGGCGAGCACCTCAAGTGCAGCGGGACGATTCAATTCAAAGTGCCGCTCGTCGGCGGGAAACTCGAGAGCTTGCTGGGTCGCCAACTGGCCGATCAGATCCCCGACACGCTCCGCTTCATCGCGGAGTGGATCGGCGAACGGGCTTGACACCAGCGCTGAATCAACGGTTCACATCGCGCAAGCAAAGGCCACAGGGCGAATATGTTTCCGTTTTCGGAGCTAGACGCCCAGTTTCGTGATTCACTGGCTACTTCGTTGATCCTTGACCGGGCGTCAGGAGGACAAGAGTGGCTGACCAGAGCGTCGATGACCGGGAGCAAGGCCACGACTCGGAACTGGCGGTGGACGTACGCGTCCTCGTCAACGGGGGCACCGACGAGGAGGCGCGCGGCGTCATCGTCGAGGATTTCGGCGAAATGACCGCGGTGTCCGTAGACATCGGCGCCAATCACTTCGCGGATCCGGCTCGGCGCTGGGCGGTGATGCTCGACGAGGGCACCCTCATGTTCGCCGACTCGAACCAACTCTCACCCGAGTAGATCCTGGCCGTACCCGTCTCGCCCAGGTCCTCAAGCGGGCGGTGGCGGTGGCGGTGGCGGTGGCGCAGGTGGCGGCGGCGCGCCCGGGGGTGGCGGCGGTCCGAGGAAGATCGGGGGCAGCCCCGGGATCTGCACGACCATCGGATTCGACGGCGGGGGTGGCGGCGGTGCGCCGGGTGGTGGCGGCGGTCCCTCTGGACGTGGCGGCGGCGCGGGTGCAACACCGTTGCTGATGTTGATCGTGACGATGGACCCGGGGATGGTCCGACCACCCGGCGTGGTGCCGACCACGGCCCCGTAAGACGCGGTGCTGTTGACCGGCGTCGTCTTGTCGGCGACCTGGAACCCGGCGTCCCTGAGCCGCTGCCGGGCCCGGTCGACGTTCATGCCGGACACGTTCGGCACCTCGCTACCCGGCGCGCCCTCGACGTAGCGCGGATCGGTGGGCGGTAGATGCACTTCGCCGAAGTCGTTGGCGATCGGTTTCATCGCCTCGAACCAGATGCGCGCCGGCTCGTTCCCGCCGTACAGGTCACCGCTGTAGCACTTGCGCAGCGGGAATGAGCAGATCTCCGAAGGCGAACTGGAGTCGTCGAAGATGTACACGCTGGCTGCGTACCGGTTAGTGAAGCCGACGAACCCCGAGGACCTGTGGGATTCGGTCGTGCCGGTCTTACCCGACATCGGAAGTTCCCACCCCACCGAACCGGCCGCCCCCGCAGCCGTCCCGCCGCCACGGTCGTCCTTGCTCATCGCGTTCGCGAGCGTGTTCGCCAGCCCTGTCGGCACCGCCTGGTCACACTTCTCCGCGGTGAACGTCACCTCGTTGCCGTGACGGTCGATGATCTTGTCGACGGGATTCGGCGGACACCACATACCGCCGGAACTCAAAGTCGCTGCCACGTTCGACAATTCGAGCGCGTTGAGCTGAAACGGCCCCAAGGTGAACGATCCGGCGTTCTGCCTCTTGATGTAGTCGGCGAGGCTTTCGTTGCTGGTGCGGTCATACGCCCGCGCCGTGCCCGGGACGGCGTACGAACGCAACCCCAACCGGACGGCCATGTCGACCGCCCGCGGCACCCCGACTTGCTGGATCAACTTGGCGAATGCCGTGTTGGGCGAGGTGGCCAGGGCGTCGGTGACGTTCATCGACCCGCGGTAATTGCCGGCGTTCTTCACACACCAGGTTTCCTTGGGACATCCGGGTGTGTCGCTGCTGCCCAACCCCTTGGCCTGGAAAAACCTGGGCACGGCCAACTGGAAGTCGGTGCCCATGCCCATCTCCAGCGCCGCCGCCGTCGTGAACAGTTTGAAGATGGACCCCGCACCGTCGCCGGCGAGTGAAAAAGGCTGAGGTTGTGCGGTCTCGCCGGCGTCCCGGTTGAGGCCGTACCGACGATTGCCGGCCATCGCCAGCACGCGATGTGAATCTCTACCCGGCTCGATGACGCTCATCACGCCGGCTATGCCCGACAGCGTGGGGCTCGCGACCTTGTCGATCGCTCGTTTGACCGAAGACTGGACCTTCGGATCGAGGGTGGTGCGGATCAAGTAGCCGCCGCGCGAGATCTGCTCTTTGCCGATCCCGGCGCGCGCCAGATAAGACAGCACGTACTCGCAGAAAAACCCGCGGTCGTCGGCGGCGATGCAACCGCCCGGCAGTTCGTTGGGTCGGGCAAGCACGCCCAGCGGCGCGGATTTGGCGGCGCGCAGTTCGTCGGCACGCTGCGGCAGGTGCTGGATCATGGTGTCCAACACCAGGTTCCGACGCTGTAACGCGCCTTGCGGATTGATGTAGGGGTCCAGCGAGGTGGGCGACTGAACCAGGCCGGCCAGCAGCGCCGCCTGCTGCCAGTTCAACTGTGAGGCGTTGACGCCGAAGTACGTCTGCGCGGCGTCCTGTACGCCGAACGCCCCGTTGCCGAACCCGACCAGGTTCAGGTACCGGGTGAGGATCTCGGCTTTGGTGAACGTCTTGTCCAGCGTCAGCGCCATTCGCATCTCGCGAAGCTTGCGCGCCGGCGTCAACTCGACCGCGGCGCGTCTCTCGGCATTGGTCTGCGCGGTCACCAGAAGCTGGAAGTTCTTCACGTACTGCTGCTCGATGGTCGAACCGCCGCGGGTGTCGAGATTGCCCGAGAGATACCCGGACAGACCGGTCAGCGTGCCTTGCCAGTCCACCCCGCTGTGCTCGACGAATCGCTTGTCCTCGATCGACACGATCGCCAGCTTCATCGTGTTGGCGATCTGATCGCTCGTCACCTCGAATCGGCGCTGGGTGTAGAGCCACGCAATCGGTTTACCTGCAGCGTCGACCATCGTCGTCACCTGGGGAATGTCTTCCTCCACCAGCTGGGCGGACCCGTTGGCGACGACGTCGGAGGCGCGGTTGGACAGGAAACCGAACCCGCCGGCGACGGGAAACATCAAAGCGGCTACCAGCACTCCTGCCAAAACGCAGCAGAGTGCCAGCTTGATGACCGTCCCCCCGGCCGGTGAGCGCTCCGGCATGTCAGCAGGGTATTAAATCCGGACCGGCTGCGAAGGTTCCCGCGCCGATTGGTGTGGCGATGCTCAGCGTCTGTCCAGATCCCACTGGCCGAAATCGGGCGCCAGGACCTCGTCCACGTCCACGTGGGTATCTCCGATGGGCACGCCGGGCTCTGACGGTCCGATGACCACGGCCTGATAAAGCACCGCCCTGGGCTCGCGCTCGCCACCTGACCACGCCTTGGTCTGCCACACCCACCAGTGTCCGTCGCTGGTCGATCGGCCGACCACCCCGTCTGCGATCGCCCACGAGCACGCCCGTGCGTGCCCGTAGAGGCCGGTGCGATTCACGCCGAGCACCGAGTTGATCCCTCGAAACCACTCGATCGCAACGCTTTGCCAGGTATCCAGGTCGATGTCTTCGTCGACGCTGAAGAAGATCGGCGCCGAATCCGGACCTCCGGCGGCCTCGTGCAGCCGCAGGGCCGTCGCAGCATCGGCCACCCCGCCGTCATAACCGCGGGTGTAATCCGACGGTGTCGGCCAACCGGGCTTGCCGTACTGGTAGCAGCTGACGACGTGCAGCCCCTCGGCGCGCAGCGAATCGGCATACTCACGGGTCACCGGCTTGAAGTCAAAATCCGCACCCGGTCGTAACTCGGATACGTAGACCAGGGCGCCGTCGAAGCCGGCCGCCTTGAGCTGGTCCGCGGGAACCTTGCGGTGGGCGAAATCGACCAGCCGTAGTGGGTCGGCCGAGGCTTTCGGTGCCTGAAGCGTCGCCGTCGCGCCGAGGACCAACAGCGGCGGCGCAGCGACGGCATACTTGAGGATCTCCCGCCGTGACCACGGGAGTCCTTTGCCGCCGCGGGGCGACGTCGGGGAGTCGTGCACGGCGCGATGGTAACAACATCGGCCTCTCGCGGACGGCGGATTCCCTCGCACCGAAGTGGCTTCGCTTTATGCTGGGGCCGACACGCAGCTGGACGCGGCGTCGCCCGCGCACCTTCGATCCCGACGAGGTGGTCATGTCAGCAGACCGGCCGGCCACAGTCGGCGCACGGTCGGCGCGACGGGCCATCGCCTTCACAGCTGTGTTGCTCACGCTCACAGCGACTTTCGCCTGTGGTCGCGTTGAGCGTCCGGCGCCGGATGTCAGCCCGCCGGTGTCGCCGCCGCCCGCTGCGGCTCCGACTCCCAAGCCGGCTCCCAAGCCGGCTCTCGCCCCGACGCCGGACTTGCCCGCAATCTCGCACCTGATGAACGAGGCCGTCGCCGCGAACAAGATGCCAGGAGCGGTGGTCGCGGTCGGACATGGTGGAAGCACCGTCTTTTTGAGGGCGTACGGTTTGCGAAGGCTGCCAAGCGAACCCGGGCTCGATGGGGCACCGGCACCTGCTGAGCCGATGACCGAGGACACGATTTTCGACATCGCGTCGTTGACCAAACCTCTTGCGACGGCGACGGCCGTCATGCAGCTGTACGAGCAGGGCAAGGTCGGCATTGACGAACCCGTGCAGGCGTATCTGCCCCGCTTCAATAGTGCAGACGACCCGCAGCGGGCCGAAGTGACGGTCCGCATGCTGCTCACCCACACGTCGGGGATCGCGGGGGATCTCGACCTCGGCGATCCGTGGGGGCTGGCCGAGGCCGACCATGCCGAAGGTATCCGTCGTGCGCTGAGCACGGCTCTTCAGTCGAGCCCAGGCGCGGTGTTCCGCTACTCCGACATCAACTTCATTCTGCTCGGTGCGCTGATCGAAAAGGTAACCGGCGAGCCAGAAGACGTCTACGTCCAACGCAACGTGTTCACACCGCTCGGGATGTCAGAAACCCGATACCTGCCGCCGGCCAAGGCATGCGGTCCACACAGGGTCTTGGGGACGGCGATCGCGTGGGCGCCCGCGCCGACCGGGGTGGCCGCATGCCCCGCTGACGCTTGGAGCACCGCACTGTTGCCGCGGATCGCCCCGACAGCGCGCGACGAGGAAGGCAGGGCCCACCCCGGCAGCAATCCCGACCTCGATCACCTGCTGCGAGGCACCGTTCACGACCCGACGGCGCGCCGCATGGGGGGAGTGGCCGGGCATGCCGGCGTTTTCACCACGGCGCTCGACCTCAGTACCTTTGTGCAGGCGCTGCTCGACCGGTTGGCGGGCCGGCCGAGCAAGTTTCCGCTGCAGCGGGCCACCCTTGAGCTGATGACCACCCCCCAGCAGCCCGGACATTCAACGCAACAACTGCAAGCCGCAAACGACGCCGCGCGCGCAGCCATCGCCGCGACGCCGAACCCCGATTCGCTGCTCGCTCCCCAGTATCCGGCGATCCCGGGACAAAACCTGCGAGGCCTGGGCTGGGACATCGACTCCGGCCATTCCAGGCCGCGCGGAGCGGTCTTTCCCGTCGGCAGCTTCGGACATACCGGGTTCACCGGAACCTCCCTGTGGGTCGATCCCGGATCGGATACGTACGTCATCCTGCTCACGAACGCGATCCATGTTCGCGGCAGCCGCCCGCTCTCGAACCTGCAAGGCGAACTCGCGACGGTGGCCGCCCGAACTCTGGGTCTGTATGGCAGCGCGGTACCCGGCGCGACATCACCGGAGCACAAGCCCCGCTGACGCGGGCAGCGATGCTGGTCATCACGATTTAGGAGCCGGTCGGAATGGTTTACGCACAACGGGAATTCGTGGCGTACGGACCGTCGCACCTGGCGGTGCTCGTGATCTTCGCGATCGGCGCGGCACTGTTGATCTGGATCGGACGCCGGCAGACCGAGGTTCAGGCCCGGTTGTTCTCGCGTGTTTTCGCATCGTTGATACTTGTCGCCTTCGTGGTGGCGCTGATCTACAAGCTGGTCCGCCCCGATATTCAGACGTCCATCCCGATCCAGCTGTGCGATATCGCGGAGCTGACGGCCGCCTACGCGCTTTGGTCACAACGACATTGGGCGTTCGCGCTGACCTACTACTGGTGTCTGGTGCTGAGCTCGCAGGCGTTGATCACACCCGACGTCGGCACCCCACAAGAAGGCGCACCGGACTTTCCCCACCATCTGTTCGTCACGTTCTTCGTGCTGCACGTCTTCGCGGTATGGGCGGCCGTCTATCTCACGTGGGGCCGAGGCATGCGTCCGCGGTGGCGCAGCTTTCGTTTCGCCGTCATCACGACGCTGGTATGGGCGGCTTCGACGTTCACGTTCAACGCGATCGTCGGGACCAATTACGGCTACCTGAACCGGAAACCGCCGACCGCATCCTTGTTGGATGTCTTGGGGCCGTGGCCGGTGTATCTGTTCGTCGAAGTCGCGATCGTGATCGCCGTATGGGCCTTGCTGACGTGGCCGTGGGAGCGGAGGCGTCGAAACGCCGGCGCGAGTACATGACTCAGTGCCGTGTGCAGGGCCGCCAGATCCGGGTTGCGCGTCCGGCGACGAGTCTGCGGGGGCCACGAAAGGCCCGGCAACGCAAGTGAATGGGTGCCGACACGAAGAAGCGTTCTGCGACCACCTCGCCACTTCGTCGAGACGGCACCGGCCACGAAGCCGCAGAGAGCGCCGATCAAGAACACGTGACGTACATGTCGCTTGGTCCGTCGCATTGCCGTTGATGCCGCGAAGCCACCCATCGCGGCCATGGCGGCCACCGCGACCAGCACAGCAAGCTGTGGCAGACCGAGCGAACCCATAGGCAACCTTCCGCTCCGATGTCTGTCGGAGCCGCCGGGCCATCACATCATCTTCAAGCCCGGGCAGACACCGGTGTTCACGGTTCGTGATCGAAGCGAGCCAGATGCGTTAGCGGACGACGCGCGCCCCGGGTGCTAGGTGATCGTCACACCGCCGTCGATGACGATGGTTTGGCCGGTGACGTATCCGCCGGCCTCGGATGCGAGCCAAACGACCGCGGCGGACAGCTCATGGGGTTCACCGACCCGGTTGAACACCACCCGATCGGCCACGGTGCGATCGAGGTACCCGGGCGCATACTCGTCGGTCATCTCCGACTTGAAGAAACCCGGGGCCAGGGCGTTGACGCGGATCCCCTTGCGACCACCCCACTGTTGGGCGAGGTCGCGCGTGAGGCCGACGACCGCTGCCTTGCTCGCGCTGTAGGCGGCCTGCGGAAGACCCGCGGTGGTCAGGGCCAACACGCTGGAGATGTTGATGATCGAACTGCCCGGCTGCATCACCCGCGCGCACGCCTGGGCGGCCCAATACGACCCATTCAGGTTGACGTCGATCACGGTGCGGAACTCGTCGGCAGTCTCCCTGCTAGCGGGCACCGCGGTACCCACACCGGCGTTGTTCACCAGGACGTCGACCCGGCCGAACTCTTCCATCGCGGTATCGACGAGCGCCGCGCACTGTTCGGGGTCCGCGACATCGGTTTGGACGCTGAGTGCGCGCCGGCCGGCGGCCCGGACGAGTTCGGCCGTTGCAGCGAGCTTTTCGGTGCGGCGCGCAGCCAGCACCACGTCGGCGCCGGCCTCCGCGCACGCCTCGGCGAACGACACGCCAAGACCGGACGAAGCTCCGGTGATGACGGCGACTTTGTCGTCGAGTCGGAAGCGGTCCAGGATCGTCATCTCCGGCTTTCCCCTGCCTGTCGTGGTCAGCAGTGCTCGACCAACCGTAGTGCGTCGGGCGCACGCGTTGATGACGGTGGTGGGCAGGGTCGGGTTCCAGATCAGGCTCGCTGGCAGAAGGGCTTGGTAGAAAGGCTGGGCAAAAGGGCATTGTTTAGGGAGACCGGCGTGATGATTTTCTGACGACGAACGCGAGGACACATGGACGTACCCGGATGGGTGTGGGCGCTGACCATTGCCGCCATCAGCGGCCTCCTGGCCTTCGACTTCTTCTTTCATGTCCGGAAAGCCCACGTTCCGACGCTGAAGGAGGCGGCGGCCTGGTCGACGGCGTACGTCGGGATCGCGGTGCTGTTCGGTGTCGGTGTCCTGGTCGTCGGGGGCGTCGATCCCGGCTCGGAGTATTTCGCGGGCTACGTCACCGAGAAGGCACTGTCGGTCGACAACCTCTTCGTGTTCTTGATCATCATCAGCAGCTTCCGGGTGCCACGCGAGGATCAGCAGAAGGTGTTGCTGTTCGGCATCGTGTTCTCGTTGATCGCGCGTACCGGCTTCATCTTCCTCGGCGCCGCGCTGATCAACACCTTCGCATGGGTGTTCTACGCGTTCGGGTTGATTCTGCTGCTCACCGCGGGCAACATGCTGACCCCCGACCGCAACGACTCCCAAACCGCAGACAACGTGATCGTTCGTCTGGCTCGGAAGATCTTTCACACCACGGACCACTACGACGGCGACAAACTCTTCACGATGGTGGACGGCAAGCGGGCGATGACGCCGATGCTGCTGGTGATGGTGGCCATCGGCGGCACCGACATTCTCTTCGCACTTGACTCGATCCCGGCGATCTTCGGTCTGACGCAGAACGTCTACATCGTCTTCACCGCGACAGCGTTCTCGCTCCTGGGTCTGCGGCAGCTGTATTTCCTCATTGACGGCCTACTCGACCGGCTGATCTACCTGTCCTACGGTTTGGCGGCGATCCTGGGGTTCATCGGTGTGAAGCTGATTCTGCATGCGCTGCACGAGAACAACGTGCCGTTCATCAACGACGGCGAGCCCGTGAAGGTCATCGAGATCAGCACCGGCCTGTCGCTGTCGGTGATCATCGGCGTGCTTCTCGTCACCGTCATGGCATCTCTGTTCAGCCGCAGGGGCACCGCCCGCACCGCGATCGCCAACGCGCGCCGCCACGCCACGGCTTACCTTGACTCCGAATACACCCGCAGTGCTGCCGAACGCGAACGCATCTTTCAAGCGCTACTGCGCGAGCGTGACCAAATCCTCTCGCTCGGTCCGAAGTACCGGCGCATGGTCCGCGACGAATCTTCCCTCATGGAATTGCTCGACCGTGCGGCCGGCAAGCACGACGAAGCGGTCGGTCGAGGTGAGGCCGAGCCGTTCACCCGCAAGGGGCTCACACCCTGACCGATTCCGCCCTGACCGATCACGCCCTGACCGATCACGCGACGCCTCGACGCGGACCAGCGGTGTAAACCCGTCGACTGCACCGATACGCTGCCCGTCGACGACAGCGGTTGCAGCAGCTACGACGACGGTAGGGGATGACGATGGGCGTGTATGCAATCACCGGGTCCGCGTCCGGCATGGGACAGCAGGCCGCCACGAAGCTGAAGGCCCAGGGCCACACGGTGATCTCCGTCGACGTGAAGGAGGGTGACGTCGTGGCCGACCTCTCGACACGCGAGGGGCGACAGGCGGCGGCCGATGCGGTGCTGGAGGCTGCGTCGAATCGGCTCGACGGCGCCGTGTTGGCCGCTGGGATCGGGCCGACGCCCGGCAAGGACAGTGTGCGACGTATCTTCGAGGTCAACTATCACGGTGTGGTGGACATGCTGCAGGCGTTGCGGCCGGCGTTGGCTGCCGCGGATCACGCGAAAGTTGTAGTGGTCGGCAGCAATTCGACGACGACCACCCCTGCGGTGCCGCGGCGTACGGTTCGCGCGCTGCTGTCCGACGACACCGACAAGGCGGTGCGCTCGCTGCGGTTGCTGGGGCCGGTCGCGCCGTCGTTGGGGTACGCCGCATCCAAGCTCGCGGTGTCGCACTGGGTGCGCCGCACCGCGGTGACGCCTGAGTGGGCCGGTGAAGGCATCCGCCTCAACGCGCTTGCCCCGGGCGCCATCATGACGCCGCTGCTGCAGGCGCAACTCGCGACACCGCGTCAGGCGAAAGCCGTCAACGGGTTCCCGGTCCCCATCGGCGGCTTCGGAGACGCCGCCGAACTCGCCGACTGGATGCTGTTCATGCTGTCGGACTCCGCTGACTTCCTCTGCGGCAGCGTCATTTTCGTCGACGGCGGGTCGGACGCCTACTTCCGCGCGACGGACTGGCCGAAGAGCGTGCCCGTGCGACGGCTGCCGTCGTACCTGTGGCGGTTCGGAAGGTTCAGCGCCTCTAGATGAGGTTCAGCGCCTCCAGGTGAGGTGGCAATCAGAACTTCGCGACAGCGCCGGCGTCGACGGGTAGCGCCGCACCGGTGATGTACTGCGCTTCGTCGGAGGCCAGGAACAACACGGCGTTGCTCACAGCTCGTGCTTCGATCACCGGCTTCGGCAACATGTGGAAGTGCCCGATGACCTGTGTGGCGTCGTCCATGGTCGGATCGGCGAGGTCGGGCCGCACCGTACGACGGAAGTGGTCGTTGTCGATCATCGGCGTCAAGATGTTGCCCGGATGGATGGAATTGACCCTGATCCACTGCGGCGCAAGCTCATTGGCCAGCGAGTTCATCAGGCCTACCACCGCGTGTTTCGCCGACGCGTAGTGGGCCATGTAGCCGCCGCCGCGCAGTCCCAGCATCGAGCTGACCAGGATGATCGATCCGCCGCCGTTGCTCATGTGCGGCAGGGCCGCCTTGACGGTGTGCCAGACGCCGGTCACGTTGATGTCGAGCATCGTCTGCCACGCCGACTCCTCGATCATCGCGGCGGGAGCCGGGTTCGCGCTGATACCGGCGTTGGCCACCACGATGTCGAGTCGGCCGAGTTCGGCCACGCCGCGATCGAGCGCCGCGCGGAGCGCTGCGAGGTCACGCACGTCCGCTGTGGCGGTGACGATGCGTCGGCCCGACTTCTCGACGAGTGCCGCGGTCTCGGCCAGATCCGCCTCGGTGGGACCCGGATAGCCGGCGGCGTCGATGTCGTCGCAGACGTCGACCGCGATGATGTCGGCACCTTCTTCGGCGAGCCGAATCGCGTGTTCGCGCCCCTGACCGCGCGCGGCGCCGGTGATGAAGGTGACCTTGCCGGCGACTCTGCCGACTCTGTTTTCTGCAGCGTTCTCCGTCATGGCGGCCTTTCGCGTCAGGTGGCGCGGACAGTCAACACCGTAGCGCCGGCCTTCTCGGGGAGCGCTCAGACGTCTTCCAACGCCTCGCCGATCTCCTGAGCGACACGGCTGTGTTCGTTTTGGATCAGCACATGGCCGGCGGCGAGTGCCAAAGCGACCGGCCACTCGATGATCTCGATGGCCGCCAGCGCGCCGAGCGCGCCGTAGAACGCGAGTTGTTCAGGACGTGGAATGCGCACCCGGCCGACGATCGGCAGTTCCACCGAGAACGTCTGGGCCTGCCGAACCCGCTCGACGGCGTCGCGGTGCGTGGTGGTGTTTCGCGAGGATTTAACCATTTGTTGCCTTCCCGTCACGGCGTATTGGGAGTCTGGACGCCCGCAGTGCGGACCGTCGAGGGCGTGGTCGCACCAGGTGTAGCACCGTCTTCGGATCCGTTGGCCGTCGCCTCCGGAGTGATCGCCATACCGTTGCGTGAACTGTATGCGGTGCTCTGGCGGCTGGGAGTCGTCGACCTGGAGGACTGAATTCGGCTCAGCACCCACGGTGCACAGCCGGCGGCGGCTGTCGCGACACCGGCCGTTCCGAGGGCCTGGGCCCAGGCCAGCGGTCCCAGCGGTGTGCACCCGAGCATCTGGCTCACCCCCGGCGTGCTGATGAGCACACCGAGTGTGGCCAACGAACCGACCGCCGTCCCGACCACGAGCGGGCTGTGCGAATCGATCAGTGTCTGGCCCAATTGCGTGGTCACCAGGGCGACCAGTGCCACGGTCGAGGCGCGCCGTGGTTGCAGCGTGAACCCGGCCATCACCCACGCCGAGGTCGCGGCCGCTGCGGTCGTGGTGCCCCGGATCGCCACGGTGCGCCAGATCGCCGCGTGATTGGGTCCGTGTCCGGCGTCGTCGCCGTTGGCCCGCGCCGGGCTGACGGCCAGGGCCGCCGCCGGTAGGGCGTCGGTCATCATGTTGACCAGTAGCAACTGGCGGGTGTTCAACGGTGAGCGGCCGGTCAGCGCCGATCCGGCGATGGAGAACGCGACCTCGCCGGCATTGCCGCCCAGCAGCACCGAGACCGCCGCCTGCACCCGCCGCCACAGCTGGCGTCCCTCGTCGAGCGCATCGAGCAGCGATCCGATACGCCCGTCGAGCAACATCACGTCCGCCGCGGTGCGCGCGGGATCGCTGCCCCGCGACGCAACACCGATTCCGACGGTGGCCGCGCGGATGGCGGCCGCATCGTTGGCACCGTCGCCGACCATCGCGCACACCTGACCCGTGCGCTCGAGTGTCTGCACCACCTGCACCTTGTGCTCCGGCGTCATCCGCGCAAACACCTTCGCCTCGCGCACCGCGCGCTCCTGGCCCCGGCGCGAGAGAGCCTCCCAGTCCGAGCCGCTGATCACCTGGTCCGCCGACACCGGCAACCCGAGTTCGGTGGCGATGGCCGCCGCCGTGACCGGATGGTCACCGGTGATGAGCCGTACCCCGACCTGCTGCTTCTGCAGGGCGGCCAGCACCTGCGCCGATTCCGCGCGCGGGGTGTCCGACAATCCCATCAGGCCGACGAACTCCAAACCGTTGTCACACTGTCCGGTCAGCGCCTCATCGCTGCGACTCCCGACGGCGGCCTGTTGTTTGGTCAACGACCTTCGGGCCACCGCGATGACACGCAGACCGGACTCCGCCATCTGGTGCACGGCCCGCTTCGTGCGGGGCGTGAGATTCGTGCACGCATCCAGAACAACTTCGGGGGCGCCTTTGATGGAGAGTTCCTCGCCGACGAGCGATGTCGAGAAAGGGCGTCCGGACCGGAACGGTAGATGGGTCGCGCCTTCGAGCGGCGCAACCGGGCCGCCGGCCGCGGCGACAACCGCCGCGTCGGTGGCGTGCTCGTGGCGCTGGCCGTTCATCGGTGGGGTGGCCCGTGCCGCACAGTCGAGCACCTGCTCCTGGGTGACGCCGGCGGCGCAGTACACCTTCGTGACCCGTAGCCGGTTCTCGCTGAGGGTGCCGGTCTTGTCGAAGCAGACGACGTCGATGCGGCCGAGCGCCTCGACCGAACGTGGGCTGCGTACCAGTACCCCGGCGCGAGTGAGCCGGCGCGCGGCAGCCTGCTGCGCCAGTGTGGCCACCAGGGGCATGCCTTCCGGCACCGCGGCCACGGCCACCGCGATGCCACTGGCCACCGCGCTGCGCAGGGGCATCATGCGCAGGAGCCCCAGCCCGCTGACGAGGGCCCCGCCGGCGAGGCTCAACGGCAGTGCGCGATCAGTGAGTTCGCGCAATTGGCTCTGCAGTCCGACCGCGGACTTCTCGGTCGCGGGCACGTGCGCCGCGCGGTTCGCCTGAGTACGGTCACCGACGGCGGTGACGATCGCCACCGCGGTACCGGCGACGATCGTCGTGGTGGCGTGCAACATGCAGCTGTGCTCGGCCAGGGCGGCCCCGGGTGTGGCCTCGGGCCGCTTCGGGACGGGAAGCGATTCACCGGTGAGCGACGACTCGTCGACCTCGACGTCGGTCGCCTCGACGATCCGCGCGTCGGCGGGGATCACTTCGCCGGGCCGGACCTCGATCAGATCGCCCGGCTGCAACCGCATCGCATCGACGGTTTCGTGGCCGTCTGCGGTGACGAGCCGCGCCGGTGGCACCTGGACGGCCAACAACCGGTTCAGCAATCGCTCGGCCCGTACCTGCTGTGAGGCAGCCAGCAGCGAATTGCCTGCCAGCACCGAGCCCACCAAAATCGCGTCGACCGGCGAACCCAGCAGGGCGCTGGCCGCGGAGCCCACGGCCAGGATCGGTGTCAGCGGATCCGACAATTCCTCGCGCAGCGAGCCCAATAGCTCCCCGGCGAGCCGCAGTGCGGGTCCGGCGGTCCGGGGCACGATGCCGACCGTTGCGCTCGCCGCGGCGGCCAGCCTCGATTGACGTTGTGCGGGTTCATGTTTCGGCGCAGGTAGAATTTGTCGCACTTCGTCCGGGGACATGGCATGCCATTCGTGTACCGGCGCGGGCGTGGGTGTCGGGTCGCCGAGTGCACCCCGTGCGAGCAGCACTCCGGTCGTCAGGCCCGCGGCGGCGCCGGCCGTCACCGGACCGGGGCCGCGTCCACGCACACCGGGGACCATCAGCAGCGCGCCCAGCATCGAGGCGCTGGTGGCGAGTTCGACTCCGCGTCGGCTCGCTCTACGGGCCGCGGGGAGGGCGTGCACGATCCGCCACACGGCGTCGATGTCGGGTGCGAGCAGGTCGGCTCGCCACGGCGGCGGCCCGTCCTCGGGTGTCAAACCGATCGATACATCCGCAGCCGAAAGCGATTGTGTCCCTTGTGCAGAGATGACAGCAACTGTTCGGCCGTCGCTCTGCAGCGCGATCACCGCGTCCAACAGCGCGGTGTCGACGGAACCTTCCAGCGGATACAGCTCATCGAAGGAGGGTCGCAGGTCGTCGAGTTCATCGCTCGCCACCGAGATCAACTCGGCGCCCGCGCGGCGGACTTCACCGAGCACGCTCGCGGCCAGCGGGTGGTGCACGTGCCGGACCAGCACCTCGGCGCGCGCCGCACCGTTGGTGCTGCGGTTGGCACGCGGTGGCGCGGGCTGCCAGCCGACGTCGAGGTCACCGCGCGGGAGACTGTCGCGCGCCCACTGCCAGGCCGCGGCCCGGTCGCGGTCGGAGATGCCACGCAACCGGCCGATGCGTAACTGGTCGATCATCAGCGCACGCGGGTCGATGACAACGGCGTCGACGCGGTCCAGTCGGCGGATGGCCTGGGGATCGAGGACGACGATGTCGTGTTTTTCGGCAAGTCCGCGGCCGAGCGCGGCGGCAAATCCGTCCCGGGCGTTGCGTGCCGCTTTAGGCGTGGTCACCACTGCGGCGGTTGCTGCGGTGTTGAGGTCACGGCTCAACAATCCGATCGCAGCGGCGGCCAAACCCTGTGCAGCTCCGCTGCGTTCGGCGTGACGTTCGATCGGCCCCGGCGGTGCGGGGCGGGGCCGCTGCGCGGCAGGCACGGTGTGATCGTCCTGCGCGTACGGCGCCACCGCCGGCTCTTGGCGCTGCCAGGCTCGTGCGCCTGCCAGCGCCTCACCGACGTGATAGAGATGCCGAATCGTCTCGACGGCCAGTGAGCTGGGTGCCTCCGCCACGGTGTAAACCGTCGCCGCTGCGAGCGCGATGGCGGTGTCGGCGGCGCTACGCCCGAGCCTGCGCTCAACCACCGCTCGCAGCCGCGGCTGGTAGTCGATCAGGGTGACGGCGGCGGTGATACCGGCGGGCAGGGCCGGCCACATCAGCGCCCGGCCCGCGGCCGCCGTGCACAGTCCTATGCCGCTGGCGGTGGCCGCGATGACCTTGCCTGCCAACACGACGCCGTCGGCCGGCAGGTCGGTGGGTTCACCACCGGGTTCCAGGCCGGCGTCGTGTTCGACCTCGTCGACCAGTCGACAGAGCCGCTCCATCGTCGGTCCGTCCTCGTCGACGGTGACGACGACCCGCGACAATGATTGGTTGAGCGCCACGGCGAGCACTCCGGGCTCCGAGCGCGCGGCCTCGAGCAACGCGCGGCGCAGTGCCGTTGCCGTTGCCTCGTCGCCGTCCAGCCCGCGGACTTCGATCCAGCAGCGGTTCTCGTTAGCCCAGGATCGCCGGCTCGGCTTGCCGCCGGCGAGCTCTCTGAGCGCGGTGACCGCTGCGCTGACCGACTCGGGTGACGGCCCGGCATCGACCAGCCGACGCCTGGACTCCTCCGCCAACCGCGCACCGACATCCAACGCCGTCGCCGCACCCACGGCCGTCACCGCGATCGGTGCGGTGACGATTGTCGTGGCGCTTCCGATCAGTCGGCCGAGAAGGCTCACTTCTTGGCCGGGCGCCGGCGGGCAGACGCTTTCTTGGCCGGTCGCGACGGGCTGCGCTTGGTTGTCTTGGACGCCTTGGTTGTCTTCGTCGCCTTGGTCGCCTTGGACGCTTTGGTTGCCTTAGGTGCCGGTGACTTGGGCGCCGCTGCCTTCGTTGCGCGCGTTGTTGATGTCCCCCGGCCGTTCGTACCGGAGGGAACCGACCGCAGTGTCGGCCGCTCACGGTCAGCGGAATCGGCGCTGCGCTGACTGAGCTGGCGCACCGCGAGCGCAGCCCCGCCGACGGTCAGCAGTACCGGCCACTCGACAAGTCCGGCGGCGCCGACGGCGCCGATGGTCAGCGCGGCGGCGGCGGTGGAGCGGCTGCCGTCGTCGAAGCCGGTCCGTATGCCGGAAGCCGCGCCACGGAGACCGCCCAGCACTCCGCTGACGGCCGCGCCGCCGACCGCGCCGGCGGCCGCCGTGGTGACTTCCGCGGTCTTGGCCACAACTCGGGTGGCTGCCGAAACGATGTTCATCCGAACTCCTCGCCCGCGTTCGTAAAGTATTTACGTACCCTTAAGTCGGCGTTATACACCGCTTTGGTGAACAGAAGTCGTGCACGAAGTGGTCGGCATCCACTGCCGTTGGCGCTTACCGGGTCCCCCGTCGCGGCGATGCGTTCAACCGGTGGAACTATCCGTGCCGGATGACGAAATCCACCACGGCTTCGGCGAAGAGGTCGTTGCGATCCCCGGCGACCATGTGGCCCGCGCCGCCGACGTCGACGAAATCGATCTGCGGGAAACGATGCAGGAATGCGTTCGCACGCTCTTCGGTGACCAGGTCGCTCATCTGTCCCCGCACGAGCAGCATCGGCACTCCGGTCCCCAGGATCGATGCGACCGCAGCGTGCATACGGTCCACCTCCGTCACTTCGATAGGCGAGAAAGCCGCCGTTCCGTCGACGAACTTCGGATCCCAGTGCCAATACCAGCGGCCGTCGCGTTCGCGAAGATTGGTCTTCAACCCGTCGAGGTCGCTGGGTCTGGGGCGGTGCGGGTTGTACTCGGAGATCATGTCCGCGACTTCGTCGAGCGACTCGAACCCCGATCGCATCCGACCGGCCATGAAGTCGTGGATGCGGGATGCGCCAGAGGGATCCATGTCCGGCACGATGTCGACGAGTACGACCGCCCGCGCCGAACGCGGCGCGAGTTCACCGGCCAGGAGCATGGCCGTGAACCCGCCGAGCGATGCGCCGACGATCACCGGTCGCGGCGGCAGCTCGCGCATCACTTCCAGAACGTCGCCGGCGAAGCTCGTGACGCGGTAATCGCCGTCGTCCGACCAGTCCGATTCGCCGTGACCGCGCAGGTCCACCGTGACGGCCTGCCATCCGCGTTCGGCGATGGCCGTCGCCGCCCTGCCCCACGACCGTCGTGTCTGCCCGCCGCCGTGCAGGAACACCACCGCCGGTGCGGCCGGATCGCCGAAGCGCTCGGCGGCTATCGTCACCCCGCCGGCTCCGCAAACACGAAAGATGTTGGCGGACGACGTCATCGGTGTGCACCGGCGATGACGGTCCGGGTGATCGCCTCTGCCCGGCTCCGGCGGAACGATCGGCCCTCGCTGAGGATCGCGTAGACAATGCCGCCGACGATGGCATCGGCCGCCGCCTGGGCGGTCGCGTCGTCGAAGCCTGCGGCCGACACGCGCGTCTTGACGCCGTCGTGCAGCGGCGCACTGAACCCGGCCTGCATCCGTGCCTTGATGTCGTCGTGCTCCATGCCCGCGACGGTGAGGATGCGCAGCATCGCGTTCCCGCGCTCGGTGGTGAGTGTCGTCGCGAGGTTGACGGCCCACCGGCTCAGGTCGGCGGTGAGGTCGTCGGTGTAGGCAACCGGGCGCAAGATCTTGTCGGCGTCCTCGAGCAGCACGTCGGCCACGAGCGCGGGGCGGCTGGGCCACCAGCGGTAGATGGTCTGTTTGCCGACGCCGGCGCGCGCCGCCACCGCTTCGATGCTCAGCCCGTCGAAGCCGCGCTCGAGCAGTAGTTCCTTGGTGGCCGTGACGATCGCCGACCGGGACTTCTCGCTACGGCGGCGCGGGGTGCTCGCCTGGGTGACCATGGTTGACTCCGCATCTAAGGGGGACCGTCTTTACAGATCGTGGCACCGAGCCATACTCTTGGCAAGACGAGACGGTCCGTCTCGCTAAGGGTCGAGGATCAAACGAGCAGTGGGACCAGGGTATTTGAGCGCGGAGTGCCAAAGTTGACGCAACTTGTTATCGGCTCCAGCGGCTTTTTAGGTTCGCACGTCACCAAGCAGTTGGTGTCGCGCGGCGACGACGTGCGGGTGCTGATTCGACCGACGAGTTCGACACGCGGCATCGACGGACTACCCGTTGAGATCCGGCGCGGCGACATCTTCGACCCGAACAGCGTGCGCTCGGCGATGAGTGGATGCGACGTCGTGTACTACTGCGTCGTCGACGCGCGCCCGTGGCTGCTCGACCCGGCGCCGATGTGGCGCACGAACGTCGACGGACTGCGTTGTGTGCTCGACGTCGCGGCCGACACCGGCCTGCACCGCTTCGTGTTCACCAGTTCGATTGCCACGATCGGGCGGTGTAGCGCCGGGCTCGCCGACGAATCCACCGCGCACAACTGGCTCGAGGCCGGCGGCGCTTACGTGCGCAGTCGCGTGGTGGCCGAAGAGATGGCGCTGCGCTACTGCACCGAGCGGGGATTGCCCGCAGTCGCGATGTGCGTCTCGAACACCTACGGACCGGGGGACTGGCTGCCGACACCGCACGGCGCTCTGTTGTCAGCGGCGGTACACGGCAAGATGCCGTTCTACATCGACGGTTTCGAGGCCGAGACGGTCGGTGTAGAGGACGCCGCGGCCGCCATGCTTCTCGCCGGTGAACACGGCAGGGTCGGCGAACGCTACATCGTCTCCGAACGCTGGATGAGTTCGCGCGAGATATTCGAAACCGGTTGCCGTGCTGTGGGACTCGAACCGCCTCGACGCCGGGTCCCGATCGCGGTGATGGCCGCGGCCAGTTACCCGAGTAGCTGGGTAGCCAAGCTCCGCGGTCACGACACCAAGCTAACGCCGCTCAACATCCGGCTGATGCACATCATGACCCCACTGGACCACTCGAAAGCGGTGCGTGAGTTGGGCTGGAAGCCATCACCGGCCCCCGACGCGATCGCAGCGGCGGCCCACTTCTTCCGCGAATCACGCCGCACCAGCAGGGAGCGCCGATGACCCTGTCCCTCACACCCGAACAACGCGAACTCAGCGACTCGATCGGCCAGTTCGCCGCACGGCGTGCCTCGATGGCGGGCGCCCGCGATGCCTTTGACCAAATTGCGCGCGGCGATCTTCCGCCATGGTGGGCCGATTTCGTGGCCAACGGCTTTCACGCGGTACATCTGCCGGAACGTTCCGGCGGCGGGGGCGGAGATCTGCTCGACGCCGCCTGTGTGCTCGAAGCGGCAGGCAAGGCCTCACTGTCCGGTCCGCTGCTGTCCACGGTGGCAACGGGTGCGGTAGCGCTGCTCGCCGAACCGACCCAGCCGGCCGAAGCGCTGCTTACCCGCCTGGCCGACGGCGCACCGGCCGCGCTCGTGCTACCGCAGAACTCCGCCTACACCGCACGACCTGACGGCGAGCGGTGGCTGATCACGGGCGACTCGGACCTGACAGCGGGAATCTGCGCAGCGGCAACCGCATTGGTGTGTGCCACCACGGACGGTGGCGAAAGGATCTGGGTCGGCGTCGACACCACGCTCCCCGGCGTCGCCGTCGCATCCGTGGCCAGCACCGACCTGCTGACTGATCTCGGCACCGCGCGGCTCACCGGATATCCGGTCGAGAAGACCGACGTCCTCACCGGCATCGACGTCGATCGGGCCGAATACCTCGCAACCGCGCTGACGGCGAGTGTGGCCGCGGGCATCGCACAGTGGTGCGTGGAAGCCGCGACCGCCCATCTGCGCACGCGCGAGCAGTTCGGCAAGCTCATCGGCACGTTCCAGGCCCTGCAACACAGCGCCGCGATGCTGTTGGTCAACAGCGAGTTGGCCAGCGCGGCAACGTGGGACGCGGTGCGGGCGGCCGGTGAGCCGCTCGACCAGCATCGCGTCGCAGCGGCCGGGGCGGCATTGATGGCGATCGCACCGTGTCCCGACCTCGCATTGGAAACCTTGACCATGTTCGGCGCCATCGGGTTCACGTGGGAACACGATCTGCACCTGTACTGGCGGCGCGCGACCAGCCTCGCCGCGTCGATCGGATCGGCCAGCCACTGGGCCAGGCGACTCGGCGAGGTGACCGCCACCCAGGAGCGGGACTTCTCCGTCGACCTCGGCGATGCCGAGGTCGCGTTCCGGGCCCGCGTCGCCGAGACCCTGGACGCTGCCTCCGCACTGCGCAATGACGGGCCGGGCCGACAGGGCGACTACGAGCAGTTCGCCACCGGCCCGCAACGAAACACCATCGCGGGGGCCGGGTTGATCGCGCCGCACTGGCCACCGCCCTGGGGGATCGATGCCAGCCCGCTGCAACAACTCATCCTCGATGAGGAGTTCGCCAAGCGCCCCGCAGTGGTGCGACCGTCCCTGGGGATCGCCGAGTGGATCTTGCCGTCCCTGATCAAAGCGGGCTCGAAAGAACTGCAGGAGCGGCTGATCCCGGCCACCCAACGCGGCGAGCTCGCGTGGTGCCAGCTGTTCAGCGAGCCGGGCGCCGGTTCGGATCTGGCCGCCCTGGCGACACGGGCGACCAAGGTCGACGGTGGATGGCGCATCCACGGCCACAAGATCTGGACATCGTCGGCGCACCGAGCGGACTTCGGAGCGCTGCTGGCGCGGACCGACCCGACCGCCGCCAAGCACCGCGGAATCGGTTACTTCATCGTGGACATGCGTTCGGACGGCATCGAGGTCCAGCCGATCAAGCAGGCCAGCGGCGAGCAGGAATTCAACGAGGTTTTCCTCAACGACGTCTTCGTTTCCGACGAGATGTTGCTCGGCGAACCGACCGGGGGGTGGGCGCTGGCCATTGCCACGATGGCCGAAGAGCGTTCGGCCATCAGTGGTTACGTCCAGTACGACCGGGCGGCACCACTGCGTCGGCTCGCCGCTGGCGACGAGAGGGACGCCGACGTCCTGCGGGAGCTCGGTGAACTCGATGCCTATACCAACGCGATCAAGGCGCTGGGGGTGCGCGAGACCATCCGACTGCTCGACGGGCAGGCCTCCGGGCCGGCCTCCAGCATCGCCAAAGTCGCGATGAACGTGCTGCTGCGGCGTACGTTCCCCGTCACGCTGGCATCGGCCGGCCGCCGGGCGATGGCCGCCGGTTCTGATGTCGTGCAGCCGTATCTGCGGGTGCCGGCCGAACTGATCGGCGGTGGCACCAAGGAGATCCAGCTCAACATCATCGCCCAGATGATCCTCGGCCTACCCCGCAAGTAGCGAAACAAAGGACAACGTATGGGTTTACGTGGAGAAGCCGCGATCGTCGGCTACGTCGAACTACCGCCGGAGCGGATGAACAGGGCCGCCGAGCGTGGTGAGACGGCGCCGTTCACCCTCGAGCAGTGGGCCGAACTCAGCGCCGCCGCACTCGCCGATGCAGGGCTCTCAGGTGAACTCGTCAACGGCATCGTCACCTCGCACTTGGCCGAGTCGGAGATCTTCGTACCGTCGACGATCGCCGAATACCTCGGTGTCGGAGCGAACTTCGCCGAACTTGTCGACCTCGGCGGAGCGAGCGCGGCCGCAATGGTGTGGCGGGCGGCCGCGGCGGTCGAACTGGGCCTGTGCGACGTGGTGCTGTGTGCGCTGCCAGCGCGCTACCTCACCTCGATGTCGGACAAGAAGCCGAAACCGTTGGTGGACGCGGTCTTCTTCGGGTCGTCGAGCAACCAGTACGGCTCCCCGCAGGCCGAATTCGAAATCCCCTACGGCAATCTGGGCCAGAACGGCCCCTACGGCCAGGTGGCCACCCGCTACGGTGCGGTATACGGCTACGACGAGCGGGCGATGGCCAAGATCGTCGTCGATCAGCGGGTCAACGCGAACCACACCGAGGGTGCGATCTGGAAGGACAAGCCGCTCACGGTCGAGGATGTCCTCGCCAGCCCGGTCATCGCCGACCCCTTGCGCATGCTCGAGATCGTGATGCCGTGCGTGGGCGGCGCTGCTGTCGTCATCGCGAGCGCCGAACTCGCCAGGCGAGCGCGCAACCGGCCGGTGTGGATCAAGGGCTTCGGGGAGCATGTGCCGTTCAAGACGCCCACCTATGCGGCCGACCTGCTGCACACCCCGATGGCTGAAGCCGCCGAAACCGCTTTCGGGATGACCGATCTCACGCGGGCAGACATGGACATGGTGTCGATCTACGACTGCTACACGATCACGGTGCTGCTCTCGCTGGAGGATGCCGGTTTCTGCGACAAGGGCAAGGGTATGCAGTTTGTCACCGATCACGATCTGACGTTCAGGGGTGACTTTCCGCTCAACACCGCCGGCGGTCAACTCGGCTTCGGCCAGGCTGGTCTGGCCGGTGGGATGCATCATGTCTGCGACGCCACCCGTCAGATCATGGGCCGCGCCGGCGCCGCGCAGGTCGCCGACTGCCACCGTGCGTTCGTATCCGGTAACGGCGGAATCCTGTCCGAGCAGACCGCGCTGATCCTCGAAGGAGACTGACCGGTGACCACATTCGAACGACCGATGCCGGTCAAGACGCCGGCCACTGCGCCGTTCTGGGATGCGCTCGCGCAGCACCGCGTCGTGATCCAGTACTCACCCTCATCGGACGCGTACGTGTTCTATCCGCGCGTGCGCGCGCCACGTACCCTCGCCGACGACCTCGAATGGCGCGAGATCTCTGGGACGGGCACGCTGTACTCCTACACGGTCGCGCGCCGGCCCGTCGGGCCACATTTCGCCGACGCGGTGCCGCACCTTCTCGCCATCGTCGAATGGGATGAAGGCCCGAGGTTCTCCACCGAACTGGTCAATGTCGACCCCGCCGAGCTTGCGGTCGGGATGCGCGTAAAGCCAGTGTTTTTCGACTATCCCGAGCACGACGTGACGATGCTGCGCTACGCGCCCGCCTAGGCTCGGCTCGGCTCGGCCCGGCTCGCTCGGCTCCAGGACATTAGCGGGTTGATTGCCCTCATCTGATGCACGGAACCCACCCCTTAAGGTCTAGTCGGTACAGGGGTGGTACCGGGTGAGCGCCGCAATGATGCCAGCAGCGCCTGCAGGCCGTACTCGAAAACCGCGTCGTAGTCGGTCGGGGACTGCAGCGCCCGCACCAGTGCCTGATCCGGCCAGTCGTCGGTCCACAGCGACGGGTCTTCCTCATCGTGCTTGGCCCCACGCACGGCCGAGAACTGCATCACCGCAGACGAAATGACGTGCACCTGAACGGCGCGCAGTACGAGCGCGGCGTCTTGGCCCGTCACGCCCAGTGCGGCCAGTTGAGCCGCCAACGCCCGCTGCACCGGCAGGAACAGTCGGGGCGTGGTATCCCGTTCATGAGCGATGGCAAGCAGGTGCTGGCGCTCGATCAGCAGCTTGCGTTGCGCGCGCGCCAGCGAAGCGATGCGGTCCACGGGGGTGTCTCCGGTGACGGGTAGGTGCGCCATCTCGTCGAGCAGCCGGTCCACCAGGCTGTCGAACAGTTTGTCGCGACCGCCGACATGCCAGTAGATCGACGTCGCGGCGACACCGAGTTGTTCGGCCAACCCCCGCATGGTGAAGCCGTCCACCCCGTGCGTTTCGATCAGCTTCGCGGCGGTGTCGAGGATGACCTCGGGGCTGCTCGGTGTGCTAATCGGTCTCACCTCCGGTCATCCGCTCGGACGCCGGCAGGTCGAGGTAGCGCTCGAGGTTGCGGTGCATGTTGATCACGCGCCGCTCCTCGTTGGACAGCGTCAGATGCGTGAAACCGGGCTGATGCATTCCCCGCTGCAACCCGGCCAGCACCGAGATGTCCTGCGTGAGAACCAGTCCCGGGTGCGCATCGGCGGCGGTCATGCGCACGTCGACGGGCTTGGTGCGGTCCGCGTCTGGCGACATGCGGGTCCACAACAGCATCACCAACTCACCGTGGTCGGGGTCGGCGCCCGGGTGCGACGTCATCACGGTCAGATGATCGGCGTTCATCAGCAGGGTCATGTTCGGAAACACGTTGTACTGGTGCAGTCGCATGACCTCGTCGGTGCCGGCCCAGCCCAGGTCGACGCCGCGGGAGGCCGCGAACGCCCGGGTGCGCGCGGCGATCACGTCGGCCACCGATGAGCCGGGGTCACGGTCGTCGGGCAGCGGCGTGCCCTCCTCGACGCCCATCAATGCGCCCTGGGTGCAGACGTAGGCATCCCAGACCTCGCCGTCGGTGAGCGTCTGCTTCAAGTGCGGGCTCGGAACCCCGTACATCTGCTCGGATTTTCCGGTGTGTCCCCAGATCGTCTGCGGCGCATACACATCGTCCATGCAGCGGTGCAGCTCGGGATGCAGGGTCTGGATGTGGTACGTCTCGCTGTAGCCGTCGGTGATCGTTTTCCAGTTCGCGTCGACTTCGATCGTCATGGTGGCGTAGCAGCGGAAGTCCGCGAGCCGGCACCACTCGACGTCGGCCGGCATACCTTCCAGGTAGTCGAGCAGGGGTATCGCGTCGACGTCGAGGTTGACGAAGACCAACCGCTCCCAGGTGTCGACGGCGACCGGCGCCAGCGGGAGATCGGCCATGCGCAGCGCGCCGAAGCCCTTGCGGTTCGGCACTCGGCGCAGTATCCCGCCGAGATCCCAGGTCCAGCCGTGATAGCCGCATCGCAGTTCGTGCAGGCCGGAGCCGGAACCCGAGCACAACGAGTTTCCGCGGTGCCGGCAGACGTTCTGAAATGCCCGTAGCACGCCGTCGTCGCCGCGCACGATCAGCACCGAGTATGGGCCGCAACGATATTCGAAGTAGTCACCGGATTCGGCAACGTGATCGACCGTGCAGGCCAGCTGCCAGACCTTCGGCCACATGCGTTCGATCTCGAGTTGGGCGAAAGTCGCGGAGTAGTACCGCTCGGCGGGTATCAGGGTGGGTCGCGCGGGCGGGGTGCCGATCGCATCTTCGCGACGAACGTCCTGCGCTGTGTGCGTCATGACCGCTCCTTTCCGAAGTCGCCTCGCAGCCCTCTGTAACGGTGTTACAGTGCCGACATTAGCGGCTGAGATCCCGATCTGGAGGAGTAATCGTGTTCGACCTGAAGATCACCGGAGGGACGGTCGTCGACGGTACGGGTGCGGACCGGTTCACCGCCGACATCGGCGTCAAGGACGGCAAGATCGTCGAGGTCCGCCGACGAGGCGCCGGCGACGCGCCGATGCAGGGTGAGGCCGCCGAGACAATCGACGCGACCGGCAAGGTCGTCGCACCCGGGTTCGTGGACATCCACACTCATTACGACGGTCAAGTCAGCTGGGACACGACGCTCGAACCGTCCAGCGGTCACGGGGTGACCACCGTGGTCACCGGCAACTGCGGTGTCGGCTTCGCGCCCGTGCGACCGGGTCGCGAGGACTGGCTGATCGGACTGATGGAGGGTGTCGAGGACATTCCAGGCACCGCGCTCACCGAAGGCATTTCATGGGGGTGGGAGAGCTACCCCGAATACCTCGACGTCGTCGAGAAGCAGGAGTTCGCCATCGATGTGGGCAGCCAGATCGCGCACGGCGCGGTCCGCGCCTATGCGATGGGGGAGAAGGGCGCCCGCAACGAGCCTGCTTCTCCCGAGGACATCGCCGCGATGGCCCGCCTGGTGCAGGAGGGCATCGAGGCGGGCGCACTGGGTTTCTCGACCTCGCGCACCTTGGGCCATCGCGCCATCGACGGTGAACCGGTCCCGGGTACCTTCGCCGCGGAGGACGAACTGTTCGGCTTGGGCCGCGCCATGGCCGCGGGTGGGCGTGCGGTGTTCGAGTTGGCACCGCAGGGCGTCGCCGGCGAGGACATCATCGCGCCCAAGAAGGAACTGGAGTGGATGAGGCGCCTCGCCGCGGAGATCGATCGCCCGATTTCGTTCGGCATGATCCAGGTCGACGCCGCACCCGACCTCTGGCGCGAACAACTCGACATCTCGGCGGAGGCGCACGCCGCGGGCAGCCAGCTGTATCCACAGATCGCCCCACGCCCGTTCGGGATGCTGTTCGGCTTCCCGGGGCATCACGCGTTCACGCACCGGCCGACCTTCCGAACGCTGAAGGCCGAATGTAGCCGCGAGGAGTTGGCGGCGCGGCTGGCCGAGCCTGCGGTCAAAGCCGCGATCCTCGCCGAGGCGGACCTGCCGCCGGATCCGAACAAACTGTTCGACAACATGTTCGCGCTCGTGCAGTACTCGCTCGGCCGCATCTACTCGCTGGGTGATCCACCCGACTACGAGCCGAGCGTCGAACGCAGCGTGGAGAAGATCGCCAGCGAGCGCGGAGAAGATCCGCTGTCCACGCTGTACGACCTGATGCTCGAAGACGACGCGACGGCGATGTTGATGCTGCCGTTTTACAACTACTTCTACGGCAACCATGACGCGATCCGGGAGATGCTGCTGCATCCGGCGGGGGTGGTCGGGCTGTCCGACGGCGGGGCGCACTGCGGGATGATCTGCGACGCGTCTTATCCGACGTTCCTGCTGACGCACTGGGCACGCGACCGCCACCGTGGGGACAAGCTGCCGCTGGAGTACTTGGTGCGCAAGCAGTCTCACGACACCGCGCAGCTGTTCGGCCTCACCGATCGTGGTGTCATCCAAACCGGCAAGAAGGCCGATATCAACGTCATCGACATGGAGGCGCTGAGATTGCACCCCGCGCGGATGGCCTACGACCTGCCAGCCGGCGGTCAGCGCCTTGTTCAGGGCGCCTCCGGTTACAGCGCGACGGTGGTCAGCGGCGTAGTCACCCGTCGCGACAGTGTGGACACGGGAGCGCGTCCCGGTCGGTTGGTTCGCGGCGCTCGCTGACCGGATTCGACTGCAGCGTGACAAGTTTCGCGCTCCCAATATCGGTCGGCTCCATGTAGCCGGTTCGATGGTGCCAGGACATAGAGCGGCGCGAAACTGATCGTCGCCGATCATCGTCTGCTCGCGCCGACGAGAGACGGCCCCCTCGTTGCCGAGGGGGCCGTCACTTTCGTAACTACTTAGCTGCTGCTGCCGCCCGAGCTGCTGCCGGAGCTGGAGCCGGTGCTGCTGGAGCCGGTGCTGCTGGAGCCGGTGCTGCTGGAGCCAGTGCTGCTACTCGAGCTGGAGCCCGTGCTACTCGAACCGGTGCTGCTGCCCGAGTTGGAGCCCGTGCTGCTGCTCGAACCGGTGTTGCTACTCGAGTTGGAGCCGGTGTTGCTGCTCGAGTTGGAGCCGGTGCTCCCCGAGCCGGTGTTGCTACCGGTGCCGCCGCCCCTGCTGGTGCTGATGCCCGACGTATTGCTGCCGGTGCTGGAGCCGGTGCTGCTGTTCGAGCTGGAGCCGGTGCTGCTGGAGCCGGTGCTGCTGGTCGAGCCGGTACCGCTGCCCGTGCTCGCGCCGGTGCCTTCGCCCGCGCCTTCACCTTCGCTCGTACCGGTGCCTTCGCCCGTGCCGGTGCCTTCGCCCGTGCTGCTGCCCGTGCCCGGGCCGGTGCCTTCAGCGGTGCTTTCGCCCGTGCCCGTGCCCGCACCTTCACCTTCGCCGGTGCCCGCACCTTCACCTTCGCCGGTGCCCGCACCGGAGACCTCGCCCGTGCCCTCGCCGGTGCCGATGCCAGCGCCTGCGCTCTCGTTGCCGACGTTGACCGCGAAGGTGTCCCCGCCGAAGCTGTATTCAGCCGGGCTCCCTTGTCCAACAGTCTCTTTCGCGTCAAAAGAGGTCGTAGTGGTGGCGGGGGCGGGCGGCTTGATCGCCTCGGCAATCTGATTGGTCAGCGTGACCGCGAGGTAAGAAATGAGACCACGGTCGAGCAGACCCTGCCACTCCGAGGGCGAGGTGGCCGGCGTGAATCCATTGACAAGAGCGTTGATCGCCAGTACCGGGATGTTCACCAGGTTGGCGGCGACGTCCTCGAACTTTCCTGCGACCAATGCCTCCCGCGTGGCGTCGAGGAGTTCTGCCGACTGAAGGATCCCGCCGAGGACTGGTTCGAAAATGGCCTTGGTGAGGCCGAACTCGGACACCACATCGAGCAGATCCGGCAGCTTCTCCGTGCCCGGCAGGGCATCCAAGAACTGAGAGGGGATGGACATGATCGGAATCAGCGGGCGTATCCCGCCCAAGACCCTGAGCACGAACCAACCGTTGATCTCGGAGAATGCCTCGACGAACTGTCCCTTCGCCAGGTAGGACAGCGACTCGGTCACCACACCCGGGAACTGCTCGGCCGCGGTCGCCAGTCCTTGGAGGGTATCGGAGATGGCCTTATTGATGACCGGACCGAAGTTCGAATTGAAGTTGACGAGCTGATCCAGCAGCGGACCCGGGTTGAGGGTGTTCTGAATCAGAACGTTCGCGGCTTCCCGGAAGATGTAGCCGGTGCTCAGCGCCTCCAGAAGGTTGCCTGACGCCGCCGTGGACCCCTGGGTCAGGGCGTCCAAGCTTGCGAACGTGTTGGCAATGGTCTGCTGCCACACGACGAGCGGATTGGTGGCCGCCGTCAGCTGGACCGCGGCCTGCACCACCCGGTCCTGGACGTCCTGAATATTGGGCATGGGGGGCCTACCGGGCTGACCGCGATCACGCCGGCACTTGCCATCGCAACACCAGCAACCAAGAACTTTGAGTTGCGGCGAGTTGGCGGCGAGTAACTGGGTGGAAGGTCGTAGACCGGCGGGCCGGCAGGTGCTGCGAGTTGCACGTTGTCTCCTGTTGTGCCTGTGAATTTGCCGAATGGCAGCTGAAGATTAGCTGAGGCTAACCTTGGAGGCAAGTGATTCGCAAACCTAATCACGAGGAAGCTTCGGCGCGGTTCGGCCGCGGCGCAGCTGCTCTAGAAGCGCGGATATCGCAGTTGACGCGCGGTACTTGCCAAATCATGAAGCGAGCGACGGCTAATTTAACACCCAAGTCATTTCCCGTGGGGGCTACCCCCTTGTATGCACGCCAGTAAGCAAGTGATCTTCGCCATATCCAGACCGGCGATTTGATACCAGACGCGTTGCGGAGTTGCTGAGGCGACGGTTGGCGCGATCTGAAGATCCGCGAATCCGACGCGAAGAACTTAGCCGTGCGGCCGACCCGCCATCCGGGCAACCCGGCGTAGGCAAAGCGATCGGCGGCGATGTAATCGTCGTCGTGTCGTCGGCCACCAGTTTCCCGATCTCGGCCACCAGCATCCGATTGACAGCAGATAATTCGATGAGCTAGATAGATGACACAACTGACGGAGTTTGATGTCCGGGCTCCACGGTGAAGTGATGCGCGAAGAGGGGCCGGGGCATGAGCAGAACCGAAACGGTTCGCGGCCAGAATGGCGATTCGCGCCCTTTTGCCGTGCCGGCCCGCCGTTCGCGCATCGCCCACGCCATCCGGGTCCTCGCGGTGCCCATCATCATCGGTTGGCTGGTGCTGACCGTGCTCACCAACGTGCTCGTCCCGTCGCTGGAGCAGGTGGGCGAGGCCAACACCGTCTCGATGAATGCCCACGATGCACCGGCGTTCATCGCGATGCAGCGTGTCGGGGCGAACTTCGAGGAGTTCGACTCCGACAGCAACGCGATGGTCATCCTCGAAGGTGACAAGCCGCTCGGCGCGGACGCGCACCACTACTACGACGAGCTGATCAAGAGGTTCCGCGCCGACCCGCACCACATCGAGCACGTCGCAGACTTCTGGAGTGATCCGCTGACCGCGGCAGGCGCCCAGAGTGCCGACGGTATGTCGGCGTATGTGCAGATCTATCTGCGCGGCAACATGGGCGAGACGATCGCCAACGAGTCGATCCAGGCGGTGCGCGACATCATCGCGGAAACGCCTGCCCCGCAAGGCGTCAAGGCCTACGTGACCGGCGGAGCAGCACTCGGCGCCGACCAGCGTGTCGCCGGTGACAAGGGGGCGTTCAAGGCCACCGTCGCCACCCTGATCGTCATCGCGGTGATGCTGCTGTTCGTCTACCGCTCGCTAGCCACCATGATCCTGATCCTGTTGATGGTGTTCGTCGAACTCGGCTCGTCCCGGGGAATCGTGGCGTTCCTCGGCAACGCCGGGTTCATCGGGCTATCGACGTTCGCGACCAGTCTGCTGACGCTGATCGCGATCGCCGCGGGTACGGACTACGCGATCTTCCTCATCGGGCGGTACCAGGAGGCGCGCCAACTCGGTGAGGATTCCGAAACCGCCTACTACACGATGTTTCACGGCACCGCGCACGTCGTGCTGGGCTCGGGACTCACCATCGCCGGTGCGCTCTTGTGCCTGAAGTTCACCCGGTTGCCGTGGTTTCAAACGATGGCCGTGCCGTGTGCGGTGGGTGTCCTCGTCGCCGTGCTCGCCGCCTTGACGTTGGGCCCGGCCGTCGTGGTTCTCGGCAGCCGATTCGGGATGTTCGAGCCGAAGCGGGCCATCAACTCCCGTGGCTGGCGGCGGGTGGGCATCGTGGTCGTTCGGTGGCCCGGGCCCGTGCTCGTCGCCACCTGCGCGCTGTCGTTGGTCGGGCTGTTGGCGCTGACCGGCTACAAGGTCGACTAC
The DNA here is from genome assembly GCF_003284965.1 of Mycolicibacterium sp. GF69. GTDB lineage: Bacteria > Actinomycetota > Actinomycetes > Mycobacteriales > Mycobacteriaceae > Mycobacterium. The sequence continues at coordinate 59,316 of NZ_QMEW01000018.1, read as the reverse complement.
GACGGGCGTCACTTCCTGCCCGCCGACACCCCGTCCAACATCGGATATGACGTGGCCGACCGGCATTTCGCCGCCGCCCGGATGAACCCGGAGCTGATGATGGTCGAAAGCGACCACGATTTGCGCAACTCGGCCGACTTCCTGGTGATCGACAAGATCGCCAAGGGCGTGTTCCGGGTGCCGGGCATCGCCCGCGTGCAGACCATCACCCGGCCGCAGGGCAAGCCGATCGAACACACCACGATCCCGTTCCTGCTCAGCATGCAGGGCACCACCAACCAGTTGAATCAGAAATACCAGCAGGACCGGATGGCCGACATGCTGGTGCAGGCCGACGAAATGCAGACGACCATCGACACGATGGAAAAGATGTCGAGCCTGATGCAGCAGATGGCCGACACCACCCACAGCATGGTGCAGAAGACCAAGGCCATGGCGATCGACGTCGCCGAAATCCGTGACCACATCGCCGATTTCGATGATTTCTTCCGCCCGATCCGCAGCTACTTCTACTGGGAACCGCACTGCTACAACATCCCGGGCTGCTGGGCGCTGCGGTCGATCTTCGACACCCTCGACGGCATCGACACGTTGACCGACGACATCCAGAACCTGGTGCCCGATCTCGAACACCTCGACACGTTGATGCCTCAGTTGGTCCTTCTGTTGCCCCAGCAGATCGAAACCATGAAGACGATGAAGACGATGATGCTGACCATGCGCACCTCGCAGAAGGGGCTGCAGGATCAGATGGCCGCGATGCAGGAGAACGCACACGCGATGGGCGACGCGTTCGACGCGTCGATGAACGACGACTCCTTCTACCTACCGCCGGAAGTGTTCGACAACAAGGACTTCCAGCGCGGTATGGACAACTTCATCTCGCCGGACGGTAAGTCGGTACGCTTCATCATCGAGCACGAGGGCGACCCGGCCACCCCGGAGGGCATCGATCACATCGACGCGATCAAGCTCGCGGCGAAGGAGGCCATCAAGGGCACGCCGCTGGAGGGCTCCACCATCTACCTCGGCGGTACCGCTGCGACATACAAGGACATGCGCGACGGTTCGAACTACGACCTGCTGATCGCCGGATTATCCGCGGCCGCACTGATTTTCATCATCATGCTGATCATCACCCGAGCCGTGGTGGCGGCAGCGGTGATCGTCGGCACGGTGCTGCTCTCGCTGGGCACGTCGTTCGGTCTGTCCGTGCTGGTCTGGCAGCACCTGCTGGGCATCCGCCTGCACTGGATCGTGCTCGTGATGTCGGTGATCCTGCTGTTGGCGGTCGGCTCCGACTACAACCTTCTGCTGGTGTCCCGTTTCAAGGAGGAACTGCACCACGGTTACAAGGTCGCGATCATCCGGGCGATGGCCGGTTCAGGTTCGGTGGTTACGTCAGCGGGGCTGGTGTTCGCCGCGACGATGGCCTCGTTCGTCGTCGGTGATCTGCGCAGCATCGCCCAGGTCGGCAGCACAATCGCGCTGGGTCTGTTGTTCGACACCTTGGTCGTGCGGGCGTTCATGACGCCGGCCATCGCGGCGCTGCTCGGCCGGTGGTTCTGGTGGCCGCAGGTCCTGCCCACGCCTGCGTCGAAGCGCAGGCTGGCCGCCGTGTTCCCGGAGCGCGCGGCCGCGTCGACGGGGGCCGTCGACTGAGCCCGACCGCACCTGCGGAGCTTCGGTGAATACGCTCCTACAAGCGTCTGTGGTGCGATGATGGACAGATGTCGAAGCCCGACCTGGCGGACAGCCCCCTGCCCTCCGCCTCCGCCTGGGCGATCGCGGATCGCAACGTCGGCACCTTCCGGTTCTGGTTCGTCGGGCAGCGCTGGGAGTGGTCCGACGAGGTGGCGCGGATGCACGGGTACGAACCCGGCGCCGTCGTGCCGACGACCGAGTTGCTGCTGTCACACAAACACCCCGACGACCGACAACACGTCCAGGACCTTCTCGACCACGCACTGCACCTGGGCGGGTCGTTCTCCAGCCGCCATCGGTTCATCGACACGGGCGGCAAAGTGCACACGGTCATCGTGCTGGGGGACCGGATGCTCGACGACAGCGGCGCGGTGGTGGGCACCGAGGGTTACTACATCGATCTGACCGACACGTTCGCGCAGACCCGCCAGCAGGCGCTGAGCGACTCGCTGCCCGAACTGTTCGAGGCGCGCGCCGCGATCGAACAGGCCAAGGGCGCCCTCATGCTGGTCTACCGGATCGACGCCGCCGCCGCGTTCGAGCTGTTGATGTGGCGTTCCCAGCACACGAACACCAAACTGCGCGCGCTCGCGAGCCAGATCGTCGCCGAACTCGGCACGATCGATCCCCAGCGCGACGATCTGCGCCGGCAGTTCGACCATTTGCTGCTCACCGCCCACAACCGCGTCGGCGCCGTCGACGATCGGTAGTCGAACGAGAGCACCGGATGCACGTCACAACTGAAGTCGGCCGGGGCGGGGTACCCCCACGCCATGACCCCCGATCCGCGCGGACCGCGCCAGCGATGACAGGTGCCGATACGTGGCGCTATTGACAGTGACCCAGGATGTTCGCGGTTCCGCGGTCGTGGTGTCGGTGACGGGTGAGGTGGACTCGAACAGCGTCGCGATCCTGCAGCCTCACCTCGACGCCGCGATCGAAACGGCCGACGGGCATCGGGCCAAGCTGCTGATCGTCGAACTCTCGCGGGTCACCTACTTCGGCAGCGCGGGGCTCAACGCCGTTCTGGAGTGCTACGAAAAGGGTTTGGCCGCAGGGGTTTCGGTTCGGCTGGTCGCCGCCAACCCCGAAGTGGTGCGACCCATCGAGGTCACCGGGCTGGATAAGATTCTGATCCCGTACGCAAACGTCGCCGACGCGGCCGAAGATGAGTGATCTCGCCGGCCCGCGAGATCGGCTGACCACGGTCTTCGGCGCCGACACCGAAGTAGGGCCCGACCTGGCCGCAGTTGCGTGGGGCGCCACGCCGCTCGGCACTCCGCAGAACTGGCCACAGAGCCTGCAGACAGCGGTCAGCATCTTGTTGTCGTCGCGCTTTCCGATGTGGATGGCCTGGGGCCCGGAGCTGACGTTCTTCTGCAACGCCGCTTACCGCCGAGACACACTGGGGCGCAAGTATCCCTGGGCGCTCGGCCGACCCGCGCGTGAGGTATGGGCCGAGATCTGGCCCGATATCGGCCCGCGGATCGACCGGGTGCTGTCGACCGGGCAGGCCACCTGGGATTCGGCGCTGCTGCTCTTTCTCGAGCGCTCCGGATACCAGGAGGAGACGTACCACACGTTCTCCTATAGTCCGCTTCGCGACGACGCCGGTCATGTCGTCGGCATGCTGTGCGTGGTCAGCGAGGACACCCAGCGGGTGATCAGCGAACGCCAGATGACGACGTTGCGCGATCTCGGCTCGGATCCGAGCGTCGTGCGCACCGAGCAAGAGGTGATGGCTTTCGTCGACCGACAACTCCGCTCGAATCTGCGCGACCTTCCGTTCACGCTGACCTATCTGTTCGACGACGACGGCGGCGCACGGCTCGCCGGAACCACCGGAATCGCCGCGGGGCATCCTGTCGCGCCGGCACGGCTGGCCGCGGGTGCGCACGAGGTATGGCCGCTGGACGAACCGGCGCGCGGCGAGACGACGGCGGTCGAGCTCGACGGCGGTCGGTATGCGGATCTGCCGACCGGTAGATGGCCGGCCCCACCGCTTCGGGCGCTGATCGTCCCACTGCAGCAGCAGGGCACCTCGCCGAGCGGATTGCTGGTGGCCGCCCTCAATCGCTATCGACCGCTCGACGACATGTATCGCGGTTTCGTGGCACTCGTCGCCGGGCACATCGCCGCCGGCATCGGCAGCGCGCGGAACTTTCAGGCCCAGCAACAGCGCGCGGAGGAGCTGGCCGAGCTCGACCGCGCCAAGACGACGTTCTTCTCCAACATCAGCCACGAGTTCCGCACCCCCTTGACGCTGATCCTCGACCCGGTCACCGAGCTGCGGGCCCGCAGCGCGGGTCTTGACGAACTGACCCGCGAAGACCTGGACATCATCTGGCGCAACGGTTTACGGCTGGCGAAGCTGGTCAACACGCTGCTGGACTTCTCGCGCATCGAGGCTGGACGCATGCAGGCCAATTTCGCGCCGGTCGATCTGGGCGCGGTGACAGCCGAACTCGCCAGCGTCTTCCAGTCTGCGGTCGAGCGGGCCGGGCTCAGCTTCAGCGTGGAGCGCGCTGCCCTCGACGACATGGTCTACATCGACCGCGACTCATGGGAGAAGGTGGTGTTCAACCTTCTTTCGAACGCGCTGAAGTTCACGTTCACCGGGGGGATCTCGGTCAGCGTGGCCCGAGACGGTGCCGAGGCGATGGTGACCGTCTCCGACACCGGCGTCGGAGTGGCCGCCGCGCAGATACCTCACTTGTTCGAACGCTTCCACCGCATCGACAACACGCGCGCGCGGTCCAACGAGGGCAGCGGCATCGGGTTGGCCTTGGTCAAGGAGCTGATCGAACTTCACAGCGGAGCCATCAGTGTCGAGAGCACCGAAGGCGCCGGCACCACCTTCACGATCCGGCTGCCGTTCGGCGCCGCGCATCTTCCGGCTGATGCGCTCGCGCCGCCGACGCCGGCCCGGTCGGCGAACGAAAGCGCCGAGCCTTACCTCCAGGAGGCGCTGCGCTGGCTGCCGTCCGACGGCGAAGCCTACATATACGAGACGCCGCCCGAAGTAGCGAACGAATCCGCTCCCGTGCTCGACACCGCTGCGGTCCCGCGCGTTCTGATCGCCGACGACAACGCCGACATGCGTGACTACCTCGCCCGGATGTTGCGCAACCACGGCTACCTCGTCGACGTGGTCGGCGACGGTCAAGAGGCGTTGGACGCGGTCCGCGCGGACCTGCCGGACATGGTGATCAGCGACGTGATGATGCCGCGACTGGACGGCCTGCAACTGGTCACCGCGTTGCGGTCGGACCCGCGCACCGCGGCGGTGCCGGTGCTCATGCTGTCCGCGCGCGCCGGACAGGAAGCCGCCATCGAGGGTCTGCAGGCCGGCGCCGACGACTATCTGGTCAAGCCGTTCGCCGCCGCCGAACTGCTCGCCCGCGTGCGGGCCAACGTCAAGCTCGCCCGGTTGCGTAACCACCACGCGCGCTGGCGCACCGCCCTGATCGAGTCGCTGCAAGAAGCGTTCTTCGTGTGCGACGAACGTGGCGCGGTGATCGAGATCAACGCGGCGTTCACCGACATCCTCGGATACGGCGTCGAGGGTTTGCCATATGAGCCCATGCAACCGTGGTGGCCGCAGGCCGAGGTGGACCCCGAAGCGCACCGCCGGGCCCTAGAGGTGCTGGCGCAGATCCTGGCCGAACCGCATGGCAGGCAGACCGTTCCGGTCCGCCACCGCGACGGGCACCGCTTGTGGGTCACGTTCACCTTCAACCAGGTCGAGGAGATGGACACCGGCCGGCGCGTGATGGTCGGCACCTTCCGCGACGTGACCGCCGAGCACTACACCGAGCAGCGCGAGGCCGCGTTGGCTGCACTCAACCAACAACTCGCCCAAGCGGATACGCTCGACGACGCGGTACGGGCGGCCGCCGGCGAACTGCGTGAGCTGTGGCGCGCGCGCCGCGTTCTGGCCGTCACCTTTTCGGCTGACGAAGCCGAGACGGTGCTCGAACCGGCCGGCCTGATCTGTTCAGGCGCGCCGGCGCAGTGGCAGGATCTGCCGGCCGCCACCAAACTCGCGATCACCTCGTCGCGCTTTGCCGACACGCTCGTCGCCGACACCTCGGACCCCGGATCGGCGCGCATCGCCCTGCAGCATCCGCGCGGGGTGCTCATCATCTACGTCGAATTGGCCGAGCGGCAACCGTTCACACGCGAGGACCAGACGCTGCTCGCCGTCCTGGCCGGCCGCCTCGGCCAGGGTCTGCAGCGGGTGCACCAACTCGACCAGCAACGCGAAACCGCGCTCGCGCTGCAACATGCGATTCTGGGGCCCAGCCTCTCCAGCGGGTTCGCCGTGCGATACCAACCGGCCACCCGCCCGCTTCAGGTGGGCGGTGACTGGTACGACGTAGTCGATCTCGACGACGGCCGGATCGCGTTGATCGTCGGCGACTGCGTGGGCCACGGCCTGCCTGCCGCAACCGTGATGGGCCAGCTGAGGAGCGCTTGCCGCGCGCTGCTGCTCGAGAATCCGGGACCGGCGGCAGCGCTGTCGGCTCTCGACCGGTTCGCCGCTCGGTTGCCGGGCGCGCGCTGTACGACGGCGTTCTGCGCCGTGCTCACCCCGGAGACCGGTGAGCTGTCGTACTCCAGTGCGGGGCACCCGCCCCCTGTCGTGGTGCTGCCCGACGGCAGCAGTCGGCTGCTTGACGATGCCTCGGTCACTCCGCTCGGGTTGCCCTACGACCACACCCGTCCGGAGGGCCGCTACGTCATGCCGTCTCGGGCGACCCTGCTGCTCTACACCGACGGGCTGGTCGAGCGTCGCCGCGAGCCACTGGACAAGGGCATCCGCCGCGCCACCGATGTGCTCGAGAACCATCCGACGAGCACGCTCGACGACCTGGCCGACGAGATCATGTCGCGGCTGGCGCCCAGGTACGGATACCAGGACGACGTGGCGATGCTGTTGTACCGTCAGCCGGCGCCGTTGGAACTCGAATTCACGGCGGCTGCAGGTGAATTGGCGGAGGCTCGGGCCGCATTGCGCAAATGGCTGGTGCAGGCCGGGGTGGATCCGACACAGACGCTCGACGTGCTCATCGCGACGGGCGAGGCGCTCGCCAATGCCGTCGAGCACGGGCACCGCGACCATCCCGAGGGCACGGTGTCTCTGCGCGCGACGGCGCTGGCCGACCGGCTGCACCTCATGGTCGTCGACACCGGCGCCTGGAAGACGCCGCACTTCGACCCCGCGGCGCACCGCGGCCGCGGCATCGCGCTGATGCGCGCGCTCATGGGTGATGTCTCGATCGAGCCCGGCGATGCGGGCACGACGATCAGCATGCACACGAGGATCGCCTGATGCCCACCCCGCTGACCCTGCACACCGGCCGCCGAGGGGACGGCACAGTGCTGCTGTCCGCAACCGGGGAACTCGACCTGAGCAACATCGAGGCGTTCATTAAGGCCATCGCCGCCGCCGTGAACGACCAGAACGACGACGTCGCAAGGCTGATCGTCGACCTGAGGGCGGTCGACTACCTCGACAGCGGCGCGATCAACGCGCTGTACGAATACGCCGAGCGAATCCGCCGGATCATCGCCAACCCCATCCTGATGCCGGTCCTGACCATCAGCGGCCTGACCTCGGTGGTCGAAGTGCAAGCAGCGGAACAGAACTGAGCGGCAGAGATTACGGCAGCACGGTGCGCATCAGCATGACGTTGTAGGCCGACCACAGCGACAGGTTGAAGTACAACTCCTTGCCGGTCGACCACGGGTGCAGGAACGGCGCGTAGATGCCGCCCGGAATGTCCCACGACCGCACCAGCAACTGCTCTGGGCCGTACGGACCCTGCGGGGCGGGCGCCATCCGCGCCACGACGTCGTTGGCGCCGTTGCAGTACAGCACCAGGTACTGCTTGAGGTAGGTGTTGTACTGGGCCGACATTTCACCCACCGGTCCGGGAATCACCACCGTTGCCGCACCGGGATCCCTTGGTACCCAAGTGTTCTGCGCCGCGTTCCAGTACTCGTAGCGATTGGGGTCGGGCACCGCACCCTGTGGTATGCGCGCGATGTAGGCGGCACCACCTCGGCCGGACGGTGTGCCGAACGTGTACAGGTAGGGATCACCCGGGCCGGGTTTGAGGAACGCGCCCTGCTGGAAGTTTTCGTTTCCGGGGACATACTTCGCACCCGAGACGTCGCCCTCGCGGGCCGCCCGGACTGAACCGGGATAGACGCCCCAGTGCTCGCCGTTGTCGGGGGAGACCGCGATCGCCGAGAAGTTCGTCGTCCATCGCCCGTCGGCGTCCCAGTTCTTGATCGACATGAAGTTCACGTATTGTTTGCCGCCCGCGGCGATTCCCGCCGTCGGGATGATGCCCTTCTCGTTCGGCGCCCATTTGGTGCTGTTGATGATCTGCTTGGAGAGGCCGGGCGCCCACAACGGTGAACCGGAATACCGGTTGGCGAGTATGCCGTCGGGCACGGCGACCGTTTTCGACAGGGCGCCGTCCTGGGTGCGGAACAGTGTGTTGTACCGCCACTGCTGACCGCGCACACTGCAGTAGCCGTAGGTGTCGCCGAAGGCCATCAGCACCTGCCGGTTGGCGGGATCGCCGTTGTCCCACATGATCCCGAGGTCGGTACCGGTGATCGCGAAGCGCCCGATCGTGTTGTTCGGACTCTCCGGGCCGGTCACCCAGCCCACAAGGGTCGTTCCGGGCGGTGCGGGCGGGGGAGGCGGGTCGGGGGGAGAGGCTGCGGTAACTTCCTGTGCCGCAGGTTGATCGGCGGCCGGCGGTGCCGGCGCGGGTCGCACGCCTGCCTGTTGCTCCACGGTCGCCGAGTCAGACGACACCGAGTTGAGGATTTCGGCGGGTAGTCGGCCGAGGCGCGGTAGCGGCGCCCCTTCGTTGGCGTTGCGGGGCCGGTGTCCCACCGGCGGCCCGCCGGGGAGGGCGGGCGTCGCTTCGGTGTTCGGCGCGGCTGGAGGTTGCACGGCCGCCGCGGCGCCCGTACAGGGTTCGGCCGTCGCCGACGGGGCTACGCCCATTGCGAGGGTCAGGCCGATCACGGTTGCCGAGGCCACCGAGATCGAGGCGATGCGCGGACGCGGCGACATGTCACACCTTTCCGAAGGCGGACGTCGAAGCGACGTCAGCGATGGGCGGATGTGACGTTAGTGACCAAAGTGACGATTGTGATCTTGGTGTCCGCAACGGTATCCAGCTGTGACCGTGTCGCGATCCTCCGCAACCGGCGATCTGTGCGTGATTGCGTGCGCTGAGCGTTCGTTTTCACGCCCAAATCGCGTACCGGGCGGACGCGCGGGGTATCAAGAACGCCATGACCTCTGCGGCCAAAGCGCAGGCCGGCGATTCCGACACGACCACCGGCGACAAACTGAAACGCGGAATCACCGGGCCGCTGCTGTTCCTGTTCATCCTCGGCGATGTACTCGGGGCCGGTATCTACGCGCTGATGGGGGTGTTGGCCGGCGACGTCGGCGGCGCGTTGTGGGCACCGCTGCTCGTGGCGCTGCTGCTGGCGCTACTGACGGCCGGTTCCTATGCCGAACTCGTGACGAAGTACCCGAAGGCCGGCGGCGCAGCGGTCTTCGCGGAACGCGCGTTCGGCCAACCCGCAATCTCGTTTCTGGTCGGTTTCTGCATGCTTGCCGCGGGTGTGACGAGCGCGGCCGGGTTGGCGCTCGCGTTCGCGGGTGACTACCTCTCGACGTTCATCGACGTACCGGCCGTCCCCGCGGCGATCGTCTTCCTCGCGCTGATCGGTTGCTTGAACGCACGGGGCATCAGCGAGTCGGTGAAGAGCAACGTCGTGATGACCGTGATCGAGTTGACCGGTCTGCTGATCGTCGTCATCGCCGTATCGGTCATGGTCGGCGCCGGCCGCGGCGACGTCAGCCGTATCACCGCGTTCCCGGACGGGGCGACCCCGGCGCTGGCGATCCTGAGCGGGGCGATCGTCGCGTACTACTCGTTCGTCGGCTTCGAGACATCGGCCAACGTCGCCGAAGAGATCCGCAATCCGAGCAAGGTGTATCCCACGGCGCTGTTCGGCGCCCTCATCACCGCCGGGGTCCTCTACGCCCTGGTGGGTGTGGCGAGCGCGACGGCGCTGCCTGCCGAAGAACTCTCGCAGTCGTCCGGGCCGCTGCTCGACGTGGTTTCGGCGTCGGGGGTGGGCATGCCCGACTGGATCTTCAGCGCGATCGCGCTCGTCGCGGTCGCCAACGGCGCGCTGCTGACGATGATCATGGCGAGCCGGCTCACCTACGGTATGGCCGAACACGGTCTGCTGCCCAGCGTGCTCGGTCGTGTTTTGCCGCGGCGGCGTACGCCGTGGACGGCGATCGTCGCGACGACCGCGGTCGCGATGGTGCTCAGCCTGCTCGGCGACCTGTCCACGCTCGCCGAGACGGTGGTGCTGCTGCTGTTGGTCGTGTTCATCTCGACGAACATCGCGGTGCTGGTGCTTCGCCGCGACCCGGTCGACCATCCGCATTTCCGGGTGTGGACGGCGGTGCCGGTGCTCGGCGTCGCGTCCTGTGTGCTGCTGCTGACTCAGCAGACCGCCGAGGTCTGGCTCTTCGGCGCGATCCTGGTGGCGGTGGGCGCGGTGTTGTATCTGGCGGCCCATGCCGCGACGCGACGCTGACGTTGGATTCCTCGCGATCGCTCGTCCTGTTTGGGGGCGGCTCCTGTTGCTCGCGGGGTCGAACAGGGCCGACCGGGAGAAAAGGTGAACACGGTCAACCGCGGTGCATTACGTTCGCGCCGAGGACCGGAAAGGGGGAGTGCGGGTCTCGATGACGGCTTGTTCCAGAAGCAATCGCGCCGCAGCGCCGATGAAAACCGCGATCGCGCGATCGGCGATCGTGCTCGCGGCTCTGTGCTGTCTCTTCGGCTCTGGCGGCGAACGGGCCTCGGCGTTCCCCGGTGGCGACGCCGCGGGCGCGCTGATGGTCGGCGGGTTGAACCGCACCTATCAGGTGCACGCACCGCCCGGAATCGATCGCCCGACCGGACTCGTGCTCAACCTGCACGGCGCCGGGATGACCGGGCCGGCGCAGGCAGGGACGACCAACTACAACGCGATCGCCGACCAGTACGGCTTCGTGGTGGCCTATCCCGACGGCATCGATATGAGCTGGGCGGATGGACGCGGCGCTTCGGTGCCCGACCGCCAGGGCGTCGACGACGTCGGATTCCTTGTCGCGCTGGTGGATCGGCTTCGTCAGGAGTACGGCATCGACCCCGGCCACGTATTCGCCACCGGGACCTCGGCGGGCGGCTTCATGGTGTCGCGGTTGGCGTGTGAACGTGGCGACGTCTTCGCCGCGGTGGCTCCGGTCGCGGCCTCGCTGGCGGCGGGATTCCCGTGCGCGCCGTCGCAGCCGGTTTCGGTACTGGCGGTGAACGGCACGGCAGATCCCGTCGTGCCGTTCGCCGGGGGACCGATGCTGGGCCGTGGCGGCCCCAGCGACATCGTGGCGCCGCCTGCGATGGCGCAGCGGTGGCGCGACATCGACGGCTGTCCACCCCCGGTCGACCAGGTGCAGGGCAGCGTCCACCGGTTCGCGGCCGCCGGCTGCGCGGACGGAACCGAGGTGGTGTTCGTGCAGATCGACGGCGGCGGCCACGTCTGGCCCGGCGGCCTGCTCGCCGCGTTCGACGCGTCCCAATCCACCGGGCAGTTCTTCGCCACCCACGGCAGGTGACTCGGAGCCCGCGGCGGACTGCACACCGAAACCGGCAACGCCAGCGACCGATCCGACAAAGCCTGAACCGGAAAGCGGCTCGCCTCGCGCCGTTGCCACTTAGGCTGCGGCCATGCCACTCGATCGCGCCGCGCTCGTCGCGGGCAGTATCCGCTTCGCCTCCGGCGTGTCCTTCCTGATCGATCCGCTGCGCGCCAACCGACTCTGGGGTGCCCCCGAGGAGCCGACGCCCACCGCACAGTTGCTGTTGCGTTCGATGGGCTACCGCGACGCGCTCATCGGCGGCCTGCTGCTCGCCTCCGCGGTGCGGGGCCGCGACACCAGGGGATGGTTTTTGGCGTCCGGTGGCGCCGACGCGGCCGATCTGCTCGGCGGCATGGCCGTGCACCACGAGATGAAGCGCTCCCAGCAGGTCATCGGCCTCGGCGGAGCGGTCATCGGTATCGGCGTCGGGCTATGGGGTGCACTGCGCCCCCCGGACAGGCCGCAACGCGCCGAGAAGTGAGTTAGCAGGTCAGCAGCAAACACCCGGCGATCGGCCCGCCGCCTGCCGCGGCGACCGCCACTTCGGGGCGGCGCGCCAGTTGCCGGTCACCAGCCTGTCCGCGCAGCTGCAGACACGCTTCGTGCAGCAGCCAGTAACCGTGCATCCGGCCCGCAGACAGCTGTCCGCCATAGGTGTTGAGGGGCAGCGCGCCGTCAAGAGCGATCCGCGTCGCACCCTCGACGAACGGACCGGCCTCGCCGTCGCCGCAGAACCCCAGCGCCTCGAGCCAGGCGAACGTGAGAAAGGTGAAACCGTCGTAAAGTTCGGCGACGTCGACGTCCGACGGTGTCAGGTCGGTGCGCGACCACATTTCGGCGGCGGCCTCGGTTGACGCCATCTTCGGAAAGTCCTCGCGGTGAAACCAGCCGCCCGAACCGTACGCTCCACCAACGGCTTCCACCGAAACAGCCGGCTGCGGGCAGTCGGGTGCGTAATCGGCGTGCGAGACCACTAGAGCGATCGACCCGTCGATCGGCACGTCGCAATCGAACAACCCGAACGGCGTGGACACCGGCCGCGCGCCCAGATAGTCGGCCATGGTCATCGGGTCGCGGTAAGCCGCAAGCGGATTGAGCCCGGCATTGCGCCTGCTGTTGATCGCCAGCCAGCCCAGCTGTTCCTTCGTCGTGCCGTACAGCTCCATATGTCGCATGCAGTGCATGGCCAGCCAGTTCGCCGCCGAGTAGGCGTGTGCGGCCAGCAGTTCGTCGATGTCCTCGAACGGTCCGAGCTTGCGGCGGGTTCCGGGTGCGCGCGGCTCGACAGGCGGGTTGGCCAACGGATTGGGCTCCGACGTCGGGGGCGCCTGCGTCATCGTCCCCCCGAGCATCTGCACGGTCCGATACACCAGCACATGGCGCGCACGCCGCTCGGACACCGCCATGATCGCTGACATCACCGGGGTGAGCACACCGCCGGTCGGAAATCCGTACCCTCGGTCGACGGCCAGAGCGCCCAGTCCCACAACGACTTCGGCCAACGGCGTGTCGCCGAAGGTGACGACTCCGTCGATGTCTTGCGGACCCAGGCCGGCGTCAGCGACAGCGGCGTCCACGGCCTCCATGGTCAGTTCCAGACCGGGGATGCCGGTGCGTCGGCCGATTCGCGAGATGCCCACGCCGCTGATGACCGCGTCCTTTTCGAACGTCCTCAACCGGCCACCGCCTTGCCTCGTCGTTGGACACTCCGTGGAGACTGTACGTTCCTAGACGTGTCCGACGACATGTCACCCGCCGCCGCGGCCAGACTGTTGCCGACCCTCGACGCCCACAATCGGGCATTCTGGACCGGAGGCAGCGGTGACCAACTGCTGATAACCCGATGCATGCGCTGCGAGTCGTGGGTGTCACCCCCGGCCGCCGACTGCCCCGACTGCGGGGGTGAGCTGCACGCGCATCCGGTTTCGGGCCGCGGCACGGTGTTCACCTACACCGTCAACCATCAGCCGTTCAATCCCGCCGTACCGCTGCCGTATGTCGTCGCGATCGTCGAACTCGACGAGCAACCCGGGCTGCGGATAGCGACGAACATCGTGGACTGCGAACCCGATTCGGTTCATGTCGGTCTGCGGGTCGAGGTGCGCTTCGAGCGCCAAGAGCTGGACGGTGAGAGCGCTTTCGTTCCCGTCTTCGCGCCGCGGTAGCCGCGCTGCGGGTCAGGCGCCGCGTTTGAGGCGAGGCGCGGTCGCGGGCGTGACTGCCACAGTCGCCGTGCGGCGCCGGACCTCGGTGGCCGGCGCACCGTCGGTACCCGCTTCGCACACCTGCTCGCGGAGTCGACGTAGAGCCTGTGCGAGCAGACGTGACACGTGCATCTGTGAGTAGCCCATGCGTTCGGCGATCTGCGTCTGCGTCATGCTCTCGAAGAACCGCAGCAACAGCACTGTCTTCTCCCGCTCGGGCAACGCGGCGATGAGGGGTCGTACCGTTTCCAGATCAACCACCTTGTCGATATTCGGATCGATGTCGCCGATGGTGTCGCCCACGGGGCGGGACTCGTCGTCGCCGCAGGCTTGGACGTCGGTCGACAGGGTTGAGTAGTTGCTGCTGGCAATCGTCGCCTCCATCACCGCTTCGCGTTCGATGCCGAGATGGTGCGCGACCTCCGATGGTGTCGGCGCGCGACCGATCTGCTGCGACAACTCGGCGCGGGCCCTGACCAACTGCCCCTGGAGATCCTTGAGCCTGCGCGGCACCTTGACTGCCCAACCGTAGTCACGGAAGTGGCGGCGGACCTCGCCCATGATGGTCGGGATCGCAAACGACAAAAAATCGGCGCCGTTGTCGGGATCGAAGCGGTTCACCGCGTTCACAAGACCGACCCGGGCCGCCTGCACCAGATCGTCGATCGGCTCGCCGCGGTTGCGGTATCGGCGAGCGACGTGGTCGGCGAGCGGCAGCGTGCGCTGGATGACCGCTTCGCGCAGGCGGCGGTACGCGAGCGATCCGGTGTCGAGCGTCTTGAGCCGGCGGAACATGTCCGCCACGTCCGCGTACTCGGAATGTCGAACCTCTGACACCACTCAGACTCCTAACTCGCGACCCTGCTACGGATCACAGGGCTCGGATCTGAACCTGTGGCTGCTGCGGTTTACCCCTCGGGAAGGCAGGACGAAACATCACGCCGAGCCAGACCCCGCTGGAGTCCTCCTCGCCTGAGCGTAGCCCTCAACGGGCCTCTACCGTGGTCAACCGGTGAATTCTCACGCCTTTCGCGGCGTGGCGACGGGCATCGCGTGCCTACCGTACGGGCGCCGTTGGCTCACCCGCGCGGGTGCGGTGACCAGCGGGCTGTCCCAGATAGCGCCCGTGAACACTGCGGCGGCGAGCGCGGTCAAGCCCGCCATCGCGATCAATGTGTCGGCATCCATGTCGCCAGGCATACCCACCGATGGGCACCTTGCAACGCTTCGCCGTCGAATAATTTGCTCGAACGTCAGCGGGCCCGACGTGCGAGCAGTTCCGTCTGGTGGATCACCAGGCTCTTACCGTCGACGGTGATCCAGCCGCGGTGCACGAATTCGGACAGCGCCTTGTTGACTGATTCCCTTGAGGCACCGACCAATTGAGCGATCTCCGCTTGGGTGAGGCCGTGGTCGAGGCGCAGCTGCTGATCATGGCGGATACCGAAACGCTGCGCGAGATGCAGGAGTTGTTTGGCGATCCGGCCCGGAACGTCGGTGAAGTTGAGGTCGCTGATCAGGTCTTCGGCGCGTTGCAGACTTCGTGCCAGCAGACGCATCAGCTGCTCGGTGATGTGCGGACGGCCCTCGGTGCACGCCTGCAGCGTGGCGTGGTCGATCACCGCCGCGACCACGCCGGTCAACGCCGTCGCCGAACCGACGCGCGGGCCGGAGTCGAACATCGACTCGGCGCCGAGGATGTCCGACGGGCCCAGGACGGCGAGCAACTTCTCGGGCAAGTCCGGTGAATGCCAGCCGATCTTCACTTTGCCGTCGACGACGACATAGAGCCGATCGTCGAGTTCACCGTCCCGGTAGATGGGTTCGCCCGGCAGGAACCGGACGTAGGAGAAGCAGTCGACCAGCGCCGCTCTGTCGGCCGGCGCCAGCCCCCGCAGAATCGCCGAGCGCCCCAGGGCGTCCTCGCTGTGAGGGTCCAAGTCCTTCTGCAACGCGGCGCCGGCAACCATGACCATGCTCACTCCCAACGCAGAGCTCACTCCCGACGCAGATGCGAGCTCCCATCGCAGACGCGAGCTCCCAACGCAGATGCGAGCGGGACTACCCCGTGGCGAGGTGGGTAAACGCCAACCGCGGTCCCGGCTCACGTTCGCGCGGCGTTCTCCACGATGATCTCGCATGCGGTCTCATAGAAGGCGCTGATGAGCGTCGAGAAGGACAACTCGAAGGGGTAGATCATGTGTACGTCGAGGGACTCGAGGTGCCATTCGGGCAGTACAGGCACGATGGTGCCTTCGCGCAGCTCGGTCGTGCAGATGATCTGGGTGGGCATCGCGCCGATCCCCAGCCCTTGCATGATGTATTGCTTGCAGACCTGAAAGTTGTTGGCACGAGCGCGCACTGGCGGTGACAGCTCCTGGCGTCCGGCAGCCGCGGTGACCGCAAGCCTGCGGGGGCCGCCGAATCCGAAGTCGATGAACGGCAGCGTGTTCAGCTGGGTGGGATCAGTGATCGGCTCGGCCAGGTTCGCGACGAAATCCGATGATGCGCAGAGGAACAACTCGAGACTGAACACCTTGCGTGCGATCAGCGTGGAGTCCTGCAGCGGTCCGGTCCCGAACACCACGTCGAAGCCGTCGCGGATCGGGTCGACAATGTTGTCGACGAGGCGAATGTCCAACCGTGAGTTTGGGTAGTGCCGCAGAAACGCCGCACCCACCCGCGACGCGTAGTCGATGCCGACGAACACCGGAATGGCCACGCGCAGTTCGCCCCGGGGTTCCTGCCTGCTGCCCTCGACGAGTGCACGCACGCCGTTGGCCTCGGCCAGAATGTTGACCGCGTGGTCGTACACCTGCTCGCCCAGATCGGTGACGGTGAGCTGATGGGTGTTCTTGCGCAGAAGTTTGATGCCGAGGTCAGACTCCAGCTTGGTCAGCTTGCGGCTGACCGTTGACTTCGGCATGCCGAGCAGCGCGGCGGCCTTCGACAGGCTGCGGTTCTCGACCACCTTGCCGAAGATCAGCAGGGCATCGACGTCGAAGGGCAGGTTCTGCTCCATATCCCGATCGCTCCTCCCGTCGCGCTGTGTTCCGAATATGCAACAGGGTGTTGCACTGATGGGTCTGTTTTGGCCATTTCGGCGGCGGTACGTTCGGGCCTACCGTCTTCAGCCCGACGGAGGAGAGACCGTTGAGTCACGAAAGCCTGGTGCAGAAACCCGCGAGTGGACACTGGACCGACGCCTACCCCGAGCTCGGCCGCGGGCCGGTGTCGCTTCAGGACTGCGTTTCGGCGGAGTTCTACGACAAGGAACGCGAACACGTCTTCAAGAAGACCTGGCTCTACGTCGGACGGGTCGAGCGGGTGCCCAAGGCCGGCAGTTACTTCACCCGGGAACTCAGGTTCCTCAACACCTCGGTGATCATCGTCCGGGGCAAGGATGGCGTGATCCGGGCGTTCCACAACATCTGCCCGCACCGGGGCAACAAGATGCTGTGGGAGGACGACCCCTTCGAGGAGGTGCAGGGCCGCGCACCCCTGCTGTACTGCCGCTTCCACGGGTGGCGCTACAAGCTGGATGGTTCGCTGCACTCGGCCACCCGTACGGATCTGCTGCTCGACTTCGACGCAGAGGCTTGCCGGGTGCCCGCCATCCAGTGCGAGGTGTGGGAGGGCTTCATCTTCATCAACCTCAACCCGCACAACACCGAACCGGTGCGCGCTTTCCTCGGCGAACTGGCACACGAGATCGAGGGATATCCCTTCGCGGGCCCGCATCAGGTCTACAAGTTCAAGGCCGAACTGCAGTGCAACTGGAAGATCTTCCTCGACGGCTTCGCCGAGAGCTATCACGGCCCGTACCTTCACGCTTCGTCGTTCGGCGCGCTCACCGCGGAGGCCAGGGACGCGTTCGACCAGCCGAATCCGTTCACCGACGCGCTGGCCTACCGGCTCAAGGGCCCGCACCGCATGTTCTCGTTCTCCGGCGAACCGTCGCGAAAGACGCCGTACTCCAAACCCATCGAGTGTGTATTCGAGGCCAGCGCGGCCGGTCCGTGGAACAAGAAAGCCGACCGCGGCCCGATGCCGCCGGGGATCAACCCGACCCGGTCGGAGAAGTACGGCTTCGATTCGTTCCAGTTCTTCCCGAACTTCGTGCTGATCTTCGGGGCGTCCGGCTACACCGTCCACACGCACTGGCCCACCGGACCGCACTCGCACATCTTCGAAACAGAGGCGTACTACCAGCCACCGAAGACGCACAAGGAGCGCCTCGGCCAGGAGTTGACGGTCACCTTCCTCAACGACATCATCCTGGAGGACGCCAGCCCGTCGGAGGGATTGCAGGCCATGCTCAACAGCGGCGCGCTCACGCACTTCACGATGAACGACGAGGAAATCCTGCTGCGGCATCTGCACAAGGTCGTCGCCGACTACGTCGAAAACGGCGAACGTGAAGTGGCCGGCGCGGGGGCACAGCTGTGAGCGCGATTCTGCCACCGGAGTTTTCGCAACTCGAACATCTGGTGTCCGAGTGGGCGATCGAGGACGGACATGAACGCTATGTGAAGCGCGTCAACAGTTCGATGGCGCAGATCCGCGCCTTCTACGACGAGATCTTCCCGTACGCCGAGGAAGCGCTCGCCTACATCGACAAGTTCGACTACTCCGAACCGCTGCCCGACGACGTCGCGAACCTCCGTAACCTTCTGTACTCGTTGATCACCGTCTCGCTCGCGGTGGAGTTGTGGAACCAGCCGCGAGTCAAGCATTCGGCCAACACCATTCTGACGAGAGTGAGCTGAGCTGTCGTGAGCCTGACCTCCGCACAATTGGACATCGTCGACCAGACCCCCAGGATCGGCAGCGAGATCAGAACCGATATCGACACCTTGCTCAGCGGCCGGGAGGCCGGGAAGATCCGCGCCACACTGGAGCAACGCGGAGTGGTGTTCTTCCGTGGGCTGCAGATCAGCGACGAACAACAGGTCGCGATCGCTCGAACCCTGGGCAACGTCGTCGCCAACGAAGGCGAGGACGGTATCTACAAGATCTCGCTCGACGAGAACGTCAACCAGCGTGCGAGATATCTCAAAGGCTCGTTGTTCTGGCACTTCGACGGTTCCCTGCAGCCCTACCCGAACCTGGCGACGCTGCTGCGCGCGGTGAAGCTCTCCGACACCGGCGGTGATACGGAATTCTGCAACACCTACGCCGCCTACGACGATCTGCCGCAGTCCGATAAGGAATTGATCGCCGACCTGCGTGTCGTGCACAGTGCCGAGCGATCGCAGTACTACGTGACCCCGGAGATGAGCTACGACGAGATCGCGTTCTGGCAGAAGTCGCCGACGAAGGCGTGCCCGATCGTGTGGACGCACCAGTCCGGCCGCAAGTCGCTGCTCCTCGGTGCGACGGCCGATTACGTGGTCGGGATGCCGGTCGAGGAGAGCCGGGCACTGCTTGCGCGGCTTCGCGATTGGGCCACCCAGCCGCAGTATGTCTATCGGCACGAGTGGGCGGTGGGCGATCTGCTCATCTGGGACAACACCGGAACGATGCACCGTGCGCTGCCGTACGCCGTCGACAGCGGACGCCTCATGCACCGGACCATCCTGGCCGGCGAAGAGCCGCTGAATTGAAGCTGGGCATCGCGACACCGGTCGTCACCAACGTCGCCGGAGCGAAGCTGACGTGGGAACGGGACGCCACCGTCGACGACGTCGGCCGCGTCGCCGAAGCGGCCGACAAGCTCGGCTACCACCATCTGACCTGCAGCGAGCACATCGGTATCCCGGCATCGGAGGCCGACCGCCGCGGTTCGCGGTACTGGGATCCGCTGGCCACCCTGGGATACATCGCGGCCCGCACCGAACGCATCCGCCTCGCCACCATGACGTTGGTGCTCGGATACCACCATCCGCTGGCGGTGGTGAAGCGTTACGGCACACTGGATCACGTCAGTGGCGGGCGCGTGATCCTCGGCGTGGGCGTCGGGTCACTCAAAGAGGAGTTCGACCTTCTCGGCGCTCCGTTCGAGGACCGGGGCCCGCGCGGTGACGACGCACTGCGGGCGCTGCGGGCGGCGCTGTCGAGCAACGAACCGTCCTACGACGGCGAGTACTACTCGTTCGGCGGGCTGATCGTCGACCCGTGCGCGCTGCAGGCCCACATGCCGATCTGGGTCGGCGGGCGCACCCAACGCTCGCTACGACGCGCGCTCACGCTCGCCGACGGGTGGGCCCCCTTCGGCATCCCGATTGCGACCGCGGCGCAATGGCTGCGGGCGCGTGAGGTGCCACCGGGCTTCGAGGTCGTCCTGGCCGCCGACCGTCCGCTCGACCCAGTGGGCGATCCGGAGGCGACGCGGGAAGCGTTGCGCGCCCTGGCCGCCGCGGGCACGACCATCGTGTCCGCGCGGTTCGTCCACCGTTCGGTCGAGCACTACCTCGAGCAGATCCACGCGCTCGCAGAACTGCACCGCGCAGCCGCCGACGAAGGGTGATGATGACCGCAGACGCCGCAGACGCCGCGAACCGCCCGCTCCTGACACCGCTCACGGCCGAGGAGTGGGGTGACGACGAGTACGCTGCCGTCGGCGCGCTGATGGGCATACCCGGTGCGGACGTCCCGCGGGCCGGCTCGGGTGAAGCACGGGACCCGCTGAACTTCAACATCATCGGCGTGCTCGCCCGCCACCCGAAGATGGCACGAAAGTTCCTCGGCTACAACGCATACCTGTTGCAGCGTGGCGAATTACCCCTGCGGCTGCGCGAACTGGCCGTACTGCGGCTCGCCCACGCCCGGCGTTCCTCGTTCTTCTGGGGCGAGCACGTCAAGATCGCCAAAGCCGGTGGCCTCTCCGACGACGACCTCGTCCGGATCACACGCGGCAACGCCGAATTCGACGGGGTGGACCGGCTGGTGCTCGAAACCACCGACGAACTGCTCGCCGACGGCCGGGCGACGCCAGCCGCGTGGCGCCGCCTCGTCGACGAACTCGGCACGCACCAGGCGATGGAGCTGATCTTCGTCGTCGGCACCTACGCCATGTTGGCGATGGCGTGCGACACCTGGCAGCTCACCCCGCCGCCCGGCAGCGCGCAACTACCCGAGTAAGCGCCGACTCACTCGGGTGCTGGCTCGTCGTCGCCCGTGGGCTTCGACGGCGTCCGCCGCCGCCAGCTCCGCACGCCGCGGTGGGCCGCGAACGCACCGACGACGGCGGTGGCACACCACACCGCGATCGCCACGTATGTCAGCGGCGAGTTCAGGTCCGAGATCGACGCGCCCAGGGCGGTGTAGACGAACGCCCGGGGAACCGAACCGATGAATGCGCCGACGGCCATCTGCCACAACGGAACTCCGAACGCACCGAAAGCGTAGGAGGCGAGCGCGTCGGAGATGCCCGGAACGAAGCGCTGTCCGACGACGGCCCACAGGCCCCGCCGCGCAATGAGATCGTCCAACCGGGTGGCCCGGTCGTCACCGAGAAGGGCGCGAGCGCTTTCGCGGCCGGCCCGCCTACCGATCCGACTGGTGACGACCGCGGTCGTGACGGTGGCGCCCAGCGTGGCGAACGTGCCGACCACCGGGCCGAACAGCACACCGCTGGCGGCCGCGAGGATCGGGCCGGGCACGAACACCGCGCCGAGCAGACCCGACACGACGACGTAGACCAGCGGCGCGACGGGACCGGCGGAGGCCACCGTGCGTCGGACGTTTTCCACGTCGACGACGCCGGTGACGGCCACCAGATAGAACAACCCCAGCAGAAACGCCGCGAACAGCACGAGTCGGAGGATGTGCTGCCGACGCGAGGTCGGTCCGTCGGTGATAGCCATGTCGACGCAATCTTGCCGCACCGGCCGATCCGCCCTTCTCGCGGCGGTGCCATTGATGTACCATTTGGTACATGCTTACCGAGAGCGATGTCGAGATCGACGCGCCGGCCGGCGTCGTCTGGGACGTGTTCAGCGATGTGCAGCGCTGGCCGGAGTGGACGGCCTCGGTGACGCGGCTCGTGGCGCTCGATGGCCCAGAGCTGTTCGCGGGCAACAGGTTCGAGATCAAACAACCGCGGTTGCCGAAGCTCGTCTGGGCGGTCACCGAGGTGTCGCCGGGAACGTCATGGACTTGGGAGCAGCGCTCGCCCGGCGGACTCACAGTGGCATACCACCAAGTCATCGCCCACCCCGGACGTACCACGCGGATCCATCAGCGGCTCGAACAACGCGGTCCCGTCGGGGCAATGGTCGGTCTGGCGATGCGCTCGATGACCAGGCGCTACCTCGAACTCGAGGGCCAGGGGCTGAAGGCGCGCTGCGAGCAGCTGCATCGACTCGATGGCCCGACCCCCTGATCTCGGACGGCGCCGGGCGCTGCTGGACGCACTCGTCGCGGAGGTCGGAGCCAACGGCATCGGCGACCGGTCGCTTCGCGACCTTGCCACGGCGGTCGGCACGAGCCATCGGATGCTGCTGCACCATTTCGGCTCGCGCGACGAACTGCTGCTGGCGATCGTCGGTGAAGTCGAGCGACGCCAGATGGCGTTGTCCCGGGAGTTGCCCGAGGATCCCGCCGAGGCCGTCGCGGCGATGTGGGCGAACTTGCGGCGGCCAGACCTGCGGCCATTCGAGCGGCTGTTCTTCGAGTGTTACGCGCGCGGCGTGCAGGGCGAGCAGCCGTTCGCCCGCATGCTTCCGGGCGCGGTCGACGCTTGGCTGGCCCAGGATCAAAACGGCGACCCCGCGATGATGCGTCTCGGTCTGGCCGTGGCGCGCGGCCTGCTGCTGGACCTCGTCGCCACCGAGGACCTCGCCGGCGTGGACGCCGCGGCCGCCGCCTTCGCCGAACTGGTCCGCGCGGCCTACCGTCGGCGCTGATCTTCAGTCATCGCTGCTGTGGCGCTCACCGATGAACGCGAGCAGACGGGGGTCGTCGGAAGTGAACACGTCGACCTCTTCGCCGCCGTCACAGCGCAGCAGCGCCACGGTCACGCTGTCGTCCCGCCGGGAACGCACCTGCCAGACGGCGCCGGAATCCTGCCAGCGCTGCAAATCCGCTACTCGGTCCACCCGCATAGCCCTACCATCTCACCGCATGGCTGAGCGCCCAAGCGTCGAGGTCGCACGCGTCTATGACCCGCCGAGCGACGAGGACGGGACCCGGGTCCTGGTGGACCGGCTGTGGCCGCGGGGGTTCCGCAAGGACGATCCGAGGGTCGGTCGATGGCTGCCTGCGGTTGCGCCGTCGACCGAGCTGCGGCGCTGGTATTCGCACCGGCCGGAACGGTTCGACGAGTTCGTCGCCCGCTACACCGCCGAACTGGAAAACGACACGGCCGCAGAGGCACTGGACGAATTGCGCGGCCTGCTGCGCGAGGGGCCGGTGGTGTTGGTGACCGCCACTCGCGATCTGGATCGAAGTAACGCCGCCGTCCTACGCGACCTGTTGACCCGGGCGGCGTGAGACGATCGGCCCATGCTTTTCGAAACCCGTATGCCCTCGAAACTGACGCGATGACCGTCGTTCTCGCACTGCGTTGCGCCGACGGGCTGGTGATGGCCTCGGATTCGCAGATCACCGATCCCTTGCGGGGGCTGAGCTACCCGGCCCAGAAACTGCACTCGCTCGGAAGTCGGGCCGCCTGGGGCGGCAGCGGATCGCGCGCCGTGCTCTACGACCTCGAGCAGATCTTCGACAACGAACCGGACGCGATCGTGGAGGCGCCCGACATCGGCAACGCCCTGCAGGGACGCGTGCTGCCGGTGCTCGAGCACCACTACAAGAACTTCATCACCGACGTGCCGGAGGGCAAGCCCGGCGCCACCCCCGCGACCTATGTCCTCGCGGCGGGATACGCCCACGACAAACCGTTCATCGTCGACATCGATCCGCACGGGCTGATCGGCCACTACGAAGAGATCGGATTCCACGCCGTGGGCAGCGGTTCGCCGATGGCCCAGCAGGCGCAGGCGTTACTGGCGCACTTCCGGATGGACCAACGCAGCGTCGACTACGGGGTGGTGGCCGCACTGCGGGTGCTCGACGCGCTGGACGCGACGTCGCCGAGCGTCGGCGGGCCCATGGACATCTGCCGCATCACGCCCGAGGCCGCTCAACACCTCGACGAGGACGGGGTCGCCGAGGTCCGCCAAAGCGTGAAGCGGTGGACCGACCTCGAACAGAAGGCGCTCGACGACTTGTTCGGCTTAGACGCCGCCGGAGACGTGGAGGAAGGTAAGTCTTGCCTTACTCAGTCCGGTAGGCTCGGCGGGCGATGACCGACATTGACATCGAGATCGAAGGTGCACCGGCGCCCGTACTCCCGCGGGAACTGACGGACATATCGGCTGCGGCCCGTGAGGTCGCGGCGCCGCCGACACCGGTCCTCGCCGATCCGTACTTCGTCCGACTCGCCGCCCCCGACGCGGATGCAGAGATGGTGTCGGAGTGGATGAACCGTCCGCATCTGGTCGAGGCGTGGGAGTACGACTGGCCGCCCGAGCGCTGGCACCGGTACCTGACGGCGCAACTGGAAGGGCAGTACTCCCGGCCGTTCATCGGCATGTTCCGAGGCCAACCGTTCGTCTACATCGAGCTGTACCGGGCCGCCAAGGATTCGATCGCGCCGCGCTATGACGGCGACCCACACGACATCGGACTGCATGCGGCGATCGCGGAGATGCGGTTCGTCAACCGCGGTATCGCGCCAATCCTGTTGCCGCGGTTGACCGCCAACATCTTCGAGCTCGATCCGCAGTGCCGGCGCATCATGTTCGACCCGGACCACCGCAACAAGGGCGCACGTGGCGTGTGCGAGTACGCCGGATGTGAGTTCCTCGGCGAGCACGACATGTCGAACCGGCGCATGGCGCTGTACGCGCTGCCGCGTCCGTGAGATTCCGCCGGCCGCGCGGTTTCATCCGCGACGCGCCGGGCAGGCCGTATGAGACCGTACTATCGCGGCTGACCGGCCGGGTGAAAAGCCGCAGTCAGGGCAGCTGGTTGAACTCGGCGTAGCCGTCGTGGTCGGGTTTCATCCCGGCGGCCACCAACTCCCACAGCACCTCGTCGGTGCCGCCGCCGACGCGGGCGAGCTTCATGTCCCGCCACCATCTGCCCAGCGGAGTCTCGTCGACGAGATACCCGGAGCCGCCGAAGATGTGCATGCACTCGTTCATCACCTCTTCGCCGAGGCGGGCAGCGTTGACCTTCATCGCCGCAGCGGTCCGTAGGTCGAGCTTGCCGGTTGCAGCGACGCCGTCGAGGGCGAGACGCAGCATGTCGACGCGCGCCTGAAGGTCGGCCATGCGCATCCGCAGGGCCTGGTGTTCGTACAGTGTGTGGCCGAACTGGCGACGAGCCATCATGCGCGCCAACGTGATTCCGATGACCCGCTGCGCCGACGTCGACACCAGGCCCGCCACCGACATACGCTCCTGCGCCAGGCCCCAGGAGATGGCGGCCAGACCGATACCAGCACGGGCCACCAGGGCGTCGGCGGGTACCCACGTGTCGATGTGCACGGCGGCGGTGTCGAGCGGGCCCGCGCCGACCTTGCGGTACGGCGTCTGGACCTCGCACTGCGCCAACGGAACCGCGATCACGACGACGCTGCCGTGCTTGCTGTTGGGGTCGTGATCGACGCTGCGTGCCACGCACATGACGTGATCGGCGATGGGGGACAGCGAGACGAACTTCTTGATGCCTTTGACCTCGAACCCGTCCCGCACGGATCGCGCTTCGGTGCCGACGATCTGCAGGTCGGACCCGCCGGACTGCTCGGAAGCGCCGATGCACAGCACCGTCTCGCCGCGGATGGCCTGCTCGGCGATGTCTTTGAGGTAGTCCGACTTGCCGAAGCGTCGCAGTATCGCGATCGCCGAGTCATGCAGGCCCACTCCGACACCGATGCCGGCCGAGCCCAATCGGCCCAGCCGGCGCGCCAGCTCGATGACCTTCGCGACATCGGGATGTTGCCCGCCCGGCGGCCACTTGGCCGCGAATACGCCGGTCTCCCCGAGATACTCGATCAGCTTACGCGGAAAGCGTTCGGTCTCTTCGGCTTCCGCCGTCCATGCGGTGACGCGGTCGTCGAAGACCCGTTCGAGCAGTTCGCGGTAATCCTCGATCGTCGCTGCGTTCGGCGCTTCGGCGGCGGCTGTCATCGGCTTGCTCCCTCCAGGGTGCGTTTGACTTCGAGCCGGCGCAGCTTGCCCGACGAGGTACGGGGCAGCGCACCGGGTTTGAGGAGAACGACGTCGGCGGGTACGACACCGCAATGCGATGCGACGCGGGCCACGATCTCGCTGCGCGCGGCGGGTTCGTCGTCGCCTTTGAACTCGGCGGCGATCACGAGGCCGGGCCGTACCGAGGCCTCGCCGGTCCCGACGGCGACGACGCAACCGTCTCGCACGCCGTCGATCTCACCGGCGATGCGCTCGATCTCGGCCGGGAAGACATTGCGCCCGGCGACCGTGATGAGTTCCTTGGCGCGGCCGCAGACGACCAGCCCGTCGTCGGTGAGGTAGCCGAGATCACCGGTGGGCAGCCACGCACGCGGGTCGATGGGGGCTTGGCCGACGTAGCCCGTCATCAGCGACGTGCCGCGGACCTCGACCTCGCCGACCTCGCGGCCGGTCACCTCGGTCGCACGCGCCGCGTCGGTGTTGATCCGGATCTCCATGCCGGGGATCGCGTGACCGAGGACGGCGAATCGGCGGCTGGTCTCGGCGCCGTCGCTGACCACATGCACGTCGTCGAAGCGAAGTCCGGTGAATGGTGCGGGAACGCTGACCGCGCAGGTGGATTCGGCAAGGCCGTAGGACGGGGCCAGAGAATTGGGGTTGAACCCGAACCGGGCCATCCCGTCGGCGAAGCGCTGGTATCCGACGCAGTCGACGGGTTCGCCGCCGTTGAGCGTGAAGCCGAGGTGGCTCAGATCCAGGTCCTTCAGGTGACTCGCATACTTGCCGATGATGTTGAAGGCCATGTTCGGCGCGGCGGTCATCGTGGCCTTGCTTTCCATCAGCCACTGCAGCCAATTGAATGGAGACGCCGCGAACGCCGACGTGGGCGCCTGCCACAGATCCGCCTGGCCCAGCGCGCCGGTCAACAGGAACGCCAGGCCCATGTCGTGATAGATCGGCAGCCAACTGTGCAGCCGGGACCGGTCGTTGACGTTCACCCTGGCGATCAGGCCGCGTAGGTTCGCCAACGATGCGGCGGGTGAGATCTGCGCGGTGCGGGGCGTCCCCGTCGACCCCGCTGTGCCCTGCAGGATCGCGACGTCGGCGCTGACGGGTCCGCGGAAGGGCGTCGAGCGGCGCGGGTGGCCGACCGCTTCCAGATCGTGAACGGCGGTCGGTCCGGCGTGCTTACGCAACAATTCCAACTCTGCGCCGTGGCCCAAGACCGTCGTGACGCCGATGGCGCGGAACCTGTCCAGCGTGTGGTGCGCCCACTGGTCGGGATCGGCCCGGCGGATCGGTCCGGGCAGGATCGACAACCCGGCACCGGCGAAGAACGCGCCGGGGATGGCAGCGATGAACTCGACGGTCGGATCACCGATCAGTCCGACCCGCGTGGCACCGTCGTCGGCAATCCGCTCGGCCACGTTCTCGGCACGTGCGTGCACTTCGGGCCACGGATGAGGCTCCCACTGGCCCGACTCGCGGTCGAGGACCCACAACCGGGTGGACGCCCCCGACATCGCGGACGAAAGGGCCGCGGCCAGTTCGGTCACGAGTTGGTCGATGTAGCAGCCGATTTGGCCAGAATGGCCGCTTCCAGGTCGCCGACGGTGTCGCAGCTGAGCAGATCCTCTTCGCTCAGCGCCACGCCCAGCCGATCTTCGATGGCCACCATCCCGACGGCGAACGCGACAGAGTCGAGGCCCACGTCGTCGATCAGTCGGGAATCGCGGGTGATGCGCCGGACATCGACGTTCATGTCGTCGCGCAGGATCTCGGCGAGAGCGACGCTGACGGCTTCTGGATTAGACGGGTTCACGGCCAGCGACGGTACTACGTCGAATCAGGTAAGGCTAGGCTTACCCCACACTCGTGGGGCACGCGATCGGCGGCGACGGCGCGACGAATCTCACAACCGCGAATCTCACAACCGCGAGTCTCACAACTGCGCGCCGATCCACCATCCCACGGCAGCGGCCGCCACCCCGAGCGCGATGCTGACGACGATGTTCGCGATCGCGAAGCCCGGGCGCCGCTCCACACCCAGTTCGAGCGTCTGCAGCATCCAGGTCGAGAACGTGGTGTAGGCGCCCAGGAAACCGACGCCGATCAACAACGCCGTCGTGGGCTCCGGTTGCAGGCCGGCGAGCAAGCCGAGGAGCAGCGCGCCGGAGATGTTGACCACGAAAATCCCGGACGGAAAAGCGCCGGTGAGGCGGTGCGACACGGCGCGGTCGACCAGGAAGCGCAACACCGCCCCGAGGCCGCCGAGGACCGCCACACCCAGCCACACCGCGACCGTCATCGCCGCGCCCACCTCGACGCGAGCCAGGCCGCGGTCAGGCCCAGGCCGACACTGGCCGTCGCATACCCGGCGGCCAGCCCGAAATGCTCGCGCTCGATCATCCTGAGCATCTCGACCTGCATGGTGGAGAAGGTGGTCAGCCCACCGCAGAACCCGGTGCCCAGCAGCGGCCTGCGGTAGCTGGTCTCCGGCAGGCGGGTCGCCACGTATCCCAACACGAACGCGCCGACGACGTTGACCGCGAATGTGGGCCACGGCCAGTGGCCAGGTTCGGGGGCGACGAGCGTCTCGAGGGCCGCGCGAGCCAGGGTGCCCAGCGCACCGCCGACGAACACTGCGAGCAGTTCGCGGCCGTCGTAACCGAACACAACGCAAAGTATGGCTGCACCGCTACGCGTCGCGTCAGGGCAAGGAGCAGAATCGGGGCATGGCGGCCAACCCCCGAGCCGGTCAGCCGGCGCAGCCCGAGGACCTCATCGACGTCGCCGAGGTGGTGACGGCGTACTACACCCGAGAACCCGATCCCGACAACGTCGATCAGCAGGTGGTGTTCGGCACCTCCGGACACCGCGGGTCCAGCCTCGACAGGGCGTTCAACGAGGCCCACATTCTGGCCACCACCCAGGCGATCGTCGAGTACCGCGCGGCGCAGGGCACCACCGGTCCGCTGTTCATCGGTCGTGACACGCATGCGCTCTCGGAGCCGGCGTGGGAGTCGGCGCTGGAGGTGCTGGCCGCCAACGACGTTGTGGCGATGATCGATTCAGCGGACCGGTACACGCCGACGCCAGCGGTGAGCCACGCGATTCTGGCATACAACCGAGGCCGTAGCAGCGGCCTCGCGGACGGCATCGTCGTCACGCCGTCGCATAACCCGCCCCGCGACGGCGGGTTCAAGTACAACCCGCCCAGCGGCGGGCCCGCCGACACCGGCGCTACCGGGACGATCGCCAAACGCGCCAACGAACTGCTGAAGGGCCGCCTCGAGGACGTCCGGCAGATCTCGTTGGCCCATGCGATGAACCGTGTCGAGCGGTACGACTTCCTCAACACCTACGTCGACGACCTGTCCAACGTCGTCGATATGCATGCGATCAGCGCGGAGGGCATCCGTATCGGCGCCGACCCCCTCGGCGGCGCCAGCGTCGACTACTGGCGTGCGATCGCCGAGCGGCACAACCTGGACCTCACGGTGGTGCACCCCTACGTGGACCCGACCTGGGCGTTCATGACGCTCGACACCGACGGCAAGATCCGGATGGACTGCAGCTCGCCGCATGCGATGGCATCGCTTGTCGCCAACCGCGATTCGTATCAAATCGCGACGGGCAACGACCCCGACGCCGACCGGCACGGCATCGTCACACCCGATGGCGGCCTGCTGAACCCCAACCACTACCTGGCGGTCGCGATCGACTACCTCTGCTCGCACCGCTCGTCGTGGCCGGCGGCGACCGCGATCGGAAAAACGGTGGTCAGTTCGTCGATCATCGACCGGGTGGTCGCCGGGCTGAGCCGCAAACTCGTCGAGGTGCCGGTTGGGTTCAAGTGGTTTGTCGACGGATTGCTGAGCGGGACAATCGGTTTCGGGGGTGAAGAGAGTGCGGGCGCGTCGTTCCTGCGGCACGACGGATCGGTGTGGACCACCGACAAGGACGGCATCATCCTGGCGCTGCTGGCCTCGGAGATATTGGCGGTGACGGGGCAGACACCGTCGCAGCGATACGCCGAGCTGGCCGAGAAGTACGGTGCGCCAACCTATGATCGCATCACCGCGCCCGCCGACCGTGAGCAGAAGGCGCGGCTGGCAAAGCTGTCGGCCGAGCAGGTCTCGGCGACCGAACTGGCCGGTGAGCCGATCACCGCGAAGCTGACGACGGCGCCGGGCAACGGCGCGCCGCTGGGCGGGCTGAAGGTGACGACGGAAAACGCGTGGTTCGCGGCGCGGCCGTCGGGCACCGAGGATGTGTACAAGATCTACGCCGAGTCGTTCAAGGGACCCGAACACCTCGCGGAGGTGCAGGAAGCGGCGCGCGAGGTGGTCAATAAGGTCATTGGGTGACCTCCGAGAGCGACTGTTCGCCGGCGACCAAGCCGAAGTTGCCGCGGGAGGTCTGGCTGCTCGTCGGTGCGAACGTGGTGGTCGCGCTGGGCTACGGCGTGGTGGCGCCCGTGCTGCCGCAGTATGCCCGCCATTTCGGGGTGAGCATCAGCGCCGCGACGTTCGTCATCACCGCGTTCGCGTTGATGCGCTTGATCGCCGCGCCGCCCGCGGGGTTGCTGGTGCAACGCCTGGGGGAGCGCCGGGTGTACATCAGCGGGCTGATCATCGTCGCGCTCTCGACGGCGGCGTGCGCGTTCGCGCAGACGTACTGGCAGCTGTTGGCTTTCCGCTCGCTCGGCGGCCTCGGGTCGGCGATGTTCACCGTCTCGTCGCTGGGCCTGATGATCAGGATCTCGCCGGAGAACGCGCGCGGCCGGGTGGCGGGCATGTTCTCGACCGGGTTCCTCGTCGGGTCGGTCGGCGGGCCCGTTCTGGGCAGCCTCACCGCCGGATTCGGGCTGGCCGCGCCCTTCATGATCTACGGAGTCGCGCTGCTGGTCGCCGCCGGCGTGGTGTTCGTCAGCCTGCGGGGCAGCACACTCGCGGCGCCGGAGGCAACGGTCGAGGCGGAAGTATCCGTGCGGCGGGTGCTGCGCCACCGTGCCTACCGCGCCGCGTTGTTCTCCAACTTCAGCACCGGGTGGGCGGCGTTCGGCCTGCGCATCGCGCTGGTGCCGCTGTTCGTCGTCGAGGGGCTCGGCTACGGCGCGGGCGCGGCGGGACTGGCACTGGCGACCTTCGCGATCGGCAACGTCTCCGTGGTCATTCCCAGCGGCTACCTGTCCGACCGGATCGGGCGGCGCAAACTGCTGATCGTCGGGCTGACCGTGTCCGCGGTGTCGACGATCCTGGTCGGCTTCACGACGTCGCTGCCGATCTTCCTGGTCGCGGCGTACGTGACGGGTGCGGCGACGGGCATCTTCGTCTCCCCACAGCAGGCCGCGGTGGCCGACATCGTCGGCAACAAGGCGCGCGGCGGGACGGCGGTCGCAACCTTCCAGATGATGGCCGACCTGGGCTCGATCATCGGTTCGCTCGTGGTCGGACAAATTGCTGAGCAGGCGTCGTTCGCCTGGGCGTTCGTGGTCAGCGGAGCGATCCTGCTGCTCGGGGCGCTGGGATGGGTGTTCGCGCCGGAGACCCACGGCCGGCCGGCCGCGCACACGCCCGCCCGCGCAATCGGGCCCGAAGCCGGCGGGGAAGTGCCGTAACCAGCGATTTTGAGCGCTTCCGGCGGGTGGTGTAACTTCGATGGGCACAACTTGAGGGGCTATGGCGCAGCTGGTAGCGCACCACACTGGCAGTGTGGGGGTCACGGGTTCGAATCCCGTTAGCTCCACTTAGACACCGTACGGCTCTGAACTCTGATGTACCCACTTGTCTGGTTCGCTGGAAGCTCATCGCTTCGGCAGCTTGTCCTAGTTCTGTCCTATGGCTGGTGGGGCGAACACCGCCGACGCGGCAGTTAGGCGTTGATCAGTCACTCGCCCGTAGACCGCCTGTGTCATCCGCTCGGTGTGGCCGTGCCAGGCGGCGACGACATCGGCGGCGACGCCCGCCGCGCGCATACGTGAGATGTTCGAGTGCCGCAGCTTGCCCAGCGTGATCGCCTTGAGTCCGGCGGCCTTTCGCTGGACGGCGAACTCGCGGGAGTAGTCGCGCACGGGCAGCCACGTGCTGTCGGTCCGCGACAGCAGCAGGTCGTCGTCAGTCAACGGCCGCCCGACGGCTAGGCGCTCACGCAGATGCACGGTCCGCATCGCCCTAATCATCGTCAACTCGCGCGGCGGCAGCGGCAACTCTCGCGCCGACCTGTCGGTCTTCGTCGAAACGATGGTGTCTTTACCGTTGACATCGACGCGGGCCCGACGGATCCGCAGCGCGCCGCTGCCGAGGTCGATGTCGCACCATCGCAACCCGCCGACTTCCTCGCGGCGCAGCCCGAGGAGCGTGAGCGCGAAGCAGCCGCCAAGCCGGTGCGCGGCGACGTGGTCGAGGAACTTGCCCATTTGGTCGGGAGTCCAGATATCGGCGGCGGCGGTAGCGGTGATCGACTTCTGTTCTGGTGACTCGAGCTCGGCGGCGGGATCGTAGGTGAGCCAGCGCATCTTGCGGGCATGAGCCATCACGGATTTCAGTCGGATGATGGCGCGCCGCTTGGTGGCCGGCGCCAGCGAGTTGCCGTCCTTACCCTTCAGGGCGGCCGACCAGTCGGCAAGCGCCGCCGGGGTGAGTTTCTGCACCTGGACCGCGCCGAAGGCCCGGCGGGCGTAGGCCAGCGATTCCCGGTCAGCGCGAACGGTATTCGGCCCGATCGATGGGTTTGCTTCCCGCACGGTCAGCCAGTGATCGGCGACCTCGTCGAAGGTTCGCGTCGACTTCGGCGCCCACGTCGACGAGCTCCACTGCTGGCGCTGCTCGGTCACCCAATCGACAGCAGCCTTCTTGGTGGCGAACACTTTGGTGGGCCTGACCTGCTTGCCGGTCACTGGATCGGTCCCGAGTGTGGGCCGCGCCCGCCAGCCAGCGCCGCTGGGCAGTCGCTTGATCGAGCTGTCGGTCCGTTCGCCGCGCGTCTGGGGCGGACGTGTAGATTGCGCGTCGTTCACCTGAGTTCTCCTTGGCGCCGAGGGTTCTTGTTCTTGCTGCCGGTCTTCTGTCCGCGGCACCTGGTCGTAGCCGAACAGGCGCGCCTGTTTCGCTCATTCTTCCGGCTGCCGTCAGGGCTGTCGGATCGGATAATCGCCTGGCTGCCGCAACCTCGGTCGTAACTTCGCGGTACTCGAACGAGATTCTGCGAAAGCAAGTGAAGCGCTGGCGCTCGCACGACCCGTCCGGTCGAGTGCCAATGTCTGCCTGAGACGTCAGTTCAGGCACGGTTTTTGGCTCAACGTCAGGTGATCGACTCGGTTCGACGGGTGAGCTATCTCGACCGGGCTGCAGCTTGTCCGATGCGGGACTGATCTCTGGATCCACATTTGTTCAATTCCTTTGGGGCGTCTGGGCCAGACCGTGGATGGTCGGTTCCATCGAGTGCGAACCCGGCGCGTACCAAGGGTCGCACTCGACCTAAGCGGTACGCACCACGGCGACGGTCAGTTCGATTATGCCGCAACAATCTGACGCAGTTCCGCGGTAACGACATAAACGCGCCCGCCAAGCCGTCTCGACGGCAGTTCGCCGGTAGCCACGAGCCGATACGCCGAAGCGCGGCTGATACCCAACAGCACCGCGGCGCGGGGCACTGGCAGCAGGAAGGGTAAATCATCGAAAGGACTAAGAGTCAACGCTATTCACCTCCTCACGGTTCTCCAAGGCGGAGGATCGCCTTGCCTTCACTGGTGGCTTTGCGAGTCCTTCGGAATGCCCGCTCAGCCTCTTCCAAAATATGACGGTCGCCGAGCCGAGTCCACTACTAGAAGCATGATTGTTCCGAAATACCTGAGAGAACCCGGATTTCGTCCTTTGTCCGCACTAGATCGAGACAAAAAGGCGACAACGTACTCCTCGCTACGGTGAGAGTTGTTTGTTGAAGTTCAATAGGGTTCCGAAACAGCGCCAGCGGATTCTTGCTGCCCTTTCTGCCAGCTGTCTTCTATGAATTCGCGGCATGGCCGGGTTAGAATCCACCCGCGTACTCTCATTTGAACGCGTGGCGCGTGAGCGTCAAATTGTGCCTCCCGTGCACCGCCAATTATTTCGAGGCCCTGGACCCGCTGATTAAGAGTCAGCTCATAAAAATTTCACATCAACTAGTCTCAGGCATTGCGTCTCGCTGCCATTCGCGAACGATTAGTGCGCATCGACGTCATGAGAATTTCAGAGTTACGCTCGCCAGTCATCATGATGCTGACCTACTTGATCCGGGTTTCCGTCTTCGGTGTCTGGGGTGATGAGTTCGTAAAGCTCGGTACTTAGAACGACGTGAAGCGCTCGGGCTCGTGCCGCGATTCTCAACGCGCTCAGAACCCCTGGGTCGGGGGCACGGCCGTCGTGCCGACGAGTCCATTGCTCGACGCTCTGATCGCCGAGGGTGCTGGCTTGGGCCCGACCCATCCAGGTGATCTTGTCGGCTTCGTCGGCGATGAACTCTGTGCGCTGTGCGTCAGTCCACTCTTCGGGCAGCCCCAGGTCTGTGGTGTAGACCGTCTGGACGGCGTGAAGGATGCTCGGGTCGGTCTCGAGTGGCATGGATTCGATGTTGCAGGCGCGGATCCGTCGTAGACTCGTCGCCACCTGAGGTCGGATTCGTCGGCTCATTGGTCTGCCCTCCTGAGAGCTGCAGGGACGGGCGACTCCCTGGTATTGAGGTTACGCGCGATCCTGGCGGCAGCAGCGGAGGAAACGCTGGCCCTACATCGATGCCGTTTGACGGGAATGCCTTTCGCGTCAGTAATCTATGCCGAGCGACTGGTCGAGGTCATCGCGGCTGCGTGTGTGGTCGCGCCAGGTCAGGGTGAGGTGCAGTCGGTGGGCGGATCGGATGGCGCGGGCTGTGGTGTCGTAGTGGGTGAGTAGTTGGCGCCAGGATTCGTTGAGGTGGGTACGGCCGAGTCGGTCGGCCAATGTGATCGCTGGGGTTGGCGCGCCTCGGTGGTTTTCGAGGGTGGTGTCGGTGGCGGTTAGGTGGGTGGTCCAGGGCATCGTCTGCGCCAGTAGACGCAATGCGGGGGTGCTGGGCCCGACTTGGCCGTTGGCGGGATCGAGGATGATCGCGCGGGCGTCGCGGGCGGTGATGTAGCCGGTGATCGCGGCGAGTTTTGCGGGGTCGGCGGCGGCGGGGTTATCGATGACGACGAAAAGATTCGGCCGAAGTGACCATAGCTGTTCGCCGAGAAGTTTTCGGGCGCGGTCGATACTGGTGCTCGCGTCGGCGAGTCCAGTAGCCTGCGCGGCTTGAGCTTGATCATCGGTGACACTGAGCCACAGCACTTTTCGTTGGCCGCTGTTCGCCGTGGCGTGCAACGTCTGTAGTGCCGCGATGGTGTCGGGGTCGGTGCTATCGGCGCGGGTGTAGCTGAGCCGGTAGGGCTGCGCGGCGAGGGCTTTCAATCGTGCGGCGATGACCGGGTTGTGGTCCGCTAGTGCGGATTCGGGGATCGTCAGGGGTGCGCGTTCGACGTCGATGCGTCGGGCGGAACGGAGCAGGTCGAGTTCGCAGCGGGCCGAGTCCAAGAGTCTTTCGAGGGTGTCTGCGGCGACGGTTTGGGCTGAAGCGAAGGCGGTGGCGATGTCGCGTTCGGCGCGGTCGATCTTGCGGCCAAGGGTATCGCGGCGATCGCGTAGCTGGGTGCGGGCTATCAGGTCGGCCCGTTCCGCGTCGGCGCGCGCGACGGCGATGTCGCGTTCGGTGACGATGTGGCCGCCCGCAGCCGCCGTACGTGCGGCGTGAGCGTCGGCGAACGCGTGCTGAAACTGCATTGAGGGTGGCTGCTCGGGCAGCATGCTGGTGTAGAAGGCCACGGCTTGGCGGGCGGAGGCGATGTCGAGTTCCTCTGCGTCGGGATTGGCCTGCAAAGTGGTCAGGCGTGTACGCGCCTGCTCGATGGTGCGCAGGGTGTGGTTGTAGGCGGCCTCGGCGTCGTCCCATTGGGCTGCCACGGCGGTGACGGCGAGGCCGTAGGGGCGGTCGGCGTCGACCTGGCGTCGCATGCGCAGGAGGTCCGGGGCGGCGGCGCGTAGGGCGGGGCCCTTCCCGGCAGAGATGTCGGCGTCGAGTACCGCGAGTGTATTGCAGACCTCTCGATATTCCTGTCGCAGTGTGGTGAAAACGTCCATGGTGATGGGTAATTCGCGTGGGGGGCGAGTCGCGGAGAGGTCTTCGAACTGGAGTCCCTCGATGGGACCTGTCCCGCATTCGAAGACGTGCCGATCCTTCGGCAGGGGCATGTCGATGTCGAACGGTGCGTGCTGTTCGGCTGCCGGGTAGGGGTTTTCGGGGTCGGGTGGGAACAGTGCTTCGTCGTCGGGGGCCGGCGGGGCGTCCTCAGGAAGGGGGACGTCGCGCAAGTCGGTGCCCAGGCGTGCCTGTAGGCGGTAGGTGAAGGCATCGACGGTGTAGGTGATCAGTTGGGCGTAGTCGCCGGGCGCGAGGGGGTGGGCCTCATCGTCGGTGTCGGCGAGGTGTTCGGCGGCGAGGTGGAGCAGATCGCGCGGGGTCCAGGTGTGTGGGTCGGCGGCATTGATGGCGGCGACCAGGCCGGGCCAGGCGAGGTCGGCGGCGATGGTTTCGGCCAGCACGGTGCCGAACACGGCGTCGAGGTCGGAGATCCAGGTCGGGCGTAGCCGCGAATGCGCGGTGGCCAGAGTGGCGTTTGGTGAGAGTGCGCCGACGATGCGCCACCACAACGCTGAGGCGGGTAGCTCGTCGGGAAGCGGTGCTCGGCGGGCAGCGGTGGTGATGACGCGGCGCAGGTCCGGGGTAGCGCGGGCGGCGTGAACGAGGTTGGCGGCCAGTTGGGGCCAGTAGGCATCGGCGCGGATGCGTGGGTCGATGGCGTCGAGGAGGTCGTTCCAGCGGGTGGTGTCGGCGCTGCGTTGGCCGATGCCGGCGGCGGCGTGCTTGTGCAGCAGGGCTTGTACGGCTCGGGTCCGCACCGGGTATTGGTGGGGGCCGGTCAGGCGGGTGTCGGCCGCGGGAACACCCATGGCGGCGCGGAAGACCGCGATCTCGGCGGTCAGCGCCGGGTTGACGGTGATCAGCGGGCGCGCCCAGGCGGGGGCGGTCGCGTTGGTCCAGGCCGTCGCCCGGGCGCGGATGTCGTCGGCAAGTGTTTTGACGAGGCCTTCACGATCAGTCAGGTAGGTGCCCCACGTCGGGTCGTCGCGCAGTTCAGCGGGGATGGCGGGTAGCCACCGCAGGACACCGATGCCGGCGGAATGGGTACCAATGGGATCGATGCGGTGATCCAGCACGGCGGCCGGGTCGGCGGCGTCGTCGAGGCCGCCCTTGGCCCGCGCGTTGAGGAGCAGCTGATGGGCGTCGGCGCCGTCGAGCGCCAGGACGGCGAGGTTGCGGCGCAGGACGGGCCACGCTTGGTGCGTACTCAGGGACGGAAGCACGGAGTCGGCGAGCGCGTTGAGGCGGTCCCGGGCACCGGGTCCCAGATGGTTTTCGGCCGCCGCGCCGAGTGCGTCGTAGAACATGTCCGCGGCGGCCTGCAGCCGGACGGTGGGATCAGCCGCCTGACGGGCGGCGGTGGTCGCGGACACCTGTGCGCCGTCGCGGGCCAGGGCGCGGGTGAGGACGTCGACGGCGGTGTAAGGGTGGGTGGCTTTGGGGGACAGCAGCCGGTGCGGCTCGGCCTCGGCGGTGGATAGGTAGAGGTGGTTTTCATCGGTGGCCCGAGTGAGCGCGACGTAGAGGTGCTGGCGGGTGAGCACGTCGGAGCCGACAATGTGGCAGGTGCCTCTGGTGTCGCGCCGCCCGACGGTCAGGCCTTGAGCGGAGTCGATGGTGGAGGCGTAGCCGAGGGCGACGTGGTCGGCGAGGTAGTCGGCGGGCAGGGTGATGATGTGTCCACTGCGCAGATGGCGGGCTCGCACCGCGCCGTCGGGCAGGACGTCGGTGATGGTGAAGCGGTAGCCGTTGCGGACGAAATCGGTGCGCCCGAGGCGGATCCGGCGTGCGTTGCGGCGGGTGCGGATGGTGTCGCCGACGCTAGCGGCCAATCCGTCGGCGAGCACCACCGTAGGGGTGTTGGCGCCGTCGGGATCGGCGGCGAGTCGGTCGGCTCGGGCGCGGGCATTGAGTGTAGTGATGATGTCGTTGGTGGGGGCGAGCAGGATGGAATCTGCGCCAGCAGCCAGATCGGCTCGCCAGGCGTGGTAGGCCATGTCGGCGGCGGTGTCCTCGGTGCCGACATGGATGCGGTGGTGGTCGATATAGAAGGCAATGCCGGCGGGGTCGGCGTCGTGTAATGCCAGGCCGGCGGCAGCTTCGGCGGGGGAGGCGAAGCGCACGACTTCGGAGAGGGTGAGTGCATCGGTGGCCTCAGCGATGTCGCGCAGCACGCCGCCGGCCGAGATCGACGACAACTGCCCGTCGTCACCGACGAGGCGCACGCTCGCGCCTTTACGAACAGCGTCACAGATCACCGCATCCAGGGCCGCGGTCGAGGCTCTGCCGGCTTCATCGATCACGATCAACGTGTCCTGATTGATGCGGATGAACCAGTCGGGACGCGCGGTGCCGGCGACGGCTGCAGACCACATGTACTTGTCGAGGGTGTCGGTGGGTGCACCGAGGTCTTCGCCGAGCACGATCGCCGCGTCCGCGGTCGGGGCCAGTCCGATGATGTGGCCGCCGGTGTTGCGCCACGCGTCGGCCAGTGCGGCCATGGCGGTGGTTTTGCCGGTGCCGGCCGGGGCGAGGGCGAGCGCCACCCGGCGTCCACTGGTGGCCATCTCGGCCACCAGGGCGGCCTGGCCGGGGTTGAGTGTGCGGCCGCGCGCTGCCGAATCCGCCAGCGCGAGTTCGACATCGAGTTCGGTGGCGCAGCGGCCGTTCATGCGGCCGACGGCGGCCAGGATACGTCGTTCGGCGGCCAACGTTTCGCCGCTGGTGTAGAGCTGCACACCGTGGCGGGTGTAGATGCTGGCGCCATCGCGGCGACGCAACGCGACGGGCTCGCCCCGCTCCGCGTCGGCGACGCGGGCATGGGGCACCGAGAAGGCGTCCGACAGTGCAGTTTCGGTGAGGCGCTGCACGAGTGCGCCATCGTGCGCCACCCCGTGGGCGCGCACCATTCGGAGGGCTTCGGCGCGCACGTGGTGGCGCTGCCACGTCGACCGTGTGTGGCTGACGGTGGCGATCAGTTCGCCAGCGCGCGCCAGTACCCACCGGTCATCGATAGCGGTGTCCATCCGGGTGTGTTGGGGTTCTGCCAGAGTGTCGGCCAGCATCTGCTGCAGACCGTTGCGGCCGAGAACTTGGGCGGCTTGGTCGCGCCAGGTCTTACGCTGCTCGGCCAGCGACCGCGGTTCATGCTTGTCCTCGCGGGTTTCCAGGGTCGCCTGTTGAGCCAATGCGACGATTTCGACGTGGGTGGGTTCGCGGCCGTGGTCGGCCT
Source organism: Mycolicibacterium sp. GF69 (assembly GCF_003284965.1). Classification (GTDB taxonomy): domain Bacteria; phylum Actinomycetota; class Actinomycetes; order Mycobacteriales; family Mycobacteriaceae; genus Mycobacterium. Next base: position 20,022 of record NZ_QMEW01000018.1, on the reverse strand, counting down.
GAAATTGGGTGGCCAGGGTGGCGGTGCGGGCTTTGATCATCGCGCGGCGACTTGACCACCGCGACATCAATTCCGGCGAGACGCCGTCGATCTCACGCACCGGCCGCTTGCCGTGGCCGCGAGAGGTTTCCACGAAGCGCACCCCGAGGGCGGCGATCAGGTGGGCTTCCAGGCGGGTGTTGTACAACTCCGAGGCCGCCACGGTGACCCGGTGCAGTGGTTGGCCGTCGAGGGCGAGCCAGCGGCGCACGCCGTTGGCGTCCACGTGGGACACCTTGTTGGAGATTGCGACATGGGTATGGAGGTCGGGGTCACCGGCGCGGGAGTCACGGTGAGTGAAGACGGCGGCGATGAGTCCTTCGGTGTCGACCTGAGCGACACCATTAGCGCCCACTCGAGTGAACGCGGCGTGATCCTGCAACCACTCCAGGACGTCGGCGACCGCGGCATCGTGGGCAGCCTCGATCTGCTCAGAGACCACGCGCGGTGCAATCGCCCACAGCGTCGATACCGATTTCACCGGCGAGAACGTCAGGTCGTAACCGGCGACGGCGGTCGTCCTTGCGCGGGTGTTGCGCGCGATGAACCCCGACAGCTCACGATCATCAGCCGGAGCCCGACCGTACTGCTCACTGAACAGTTCATTCGCGACACGGGTGCGGATTTCTGCGCGGACGTGCGCGTCGATGCTGGCGTTCCACCGTGCGCCGTCGTCGGCGTTGTGCTCGCGGTAGGCCACCGCCAGTCGGCGGGCCAGTTCGGGTTCACCGTCGCGGACCAGGAATCGGTGCCCGAGCTGTCCCGCGGTGTGTTGGGCCCGAAGCCCTTGTCCTGCGACGTGGTTCATGATGCGGTCGGCGTTGGGGTGCAGCCCTTCCCCGTAGAGGGCGCGCATCTGCTCCTCACTCACGACTGAACCATCTTCGACAGCCCACATCCTCTCGCGTGCTTCGGTACTCACGTCGCAACGCCCGGTGGTAGACAACGCGGCCAGGCCGCGACCCAGCCACCGTCCCGGCGCTTCGCCGTTCGCGGAGTAGTAGTCGGCCAGCGTGGAGCGGCCACGCTGTGTGCTGTCCGCGGCGGCAACTTGCCGCACCAAATACAGGTAGCCATCCCCAGCGGTCAACTTGTGCAGCGTCATCACCATGGCGTGCATCCAATGGTCCACATGTGCCGCACGCTACGATTGCGCCGCCTCGAGAAGCCACTACCAAACATGGCTTTCTCAAACAACTCTCAGAATCCGAACCTGGATGCAAGAGGTGTGTGGTCTGTCGGTGGGCCGTGGAAGGGGCTGTGGAGCGGGTGAGCTGAGGGGGCTGTGAGGCGGCGCGGAGGCGAGGGGTTGAGCGGTGGGTGGGTCAGGTGCGGTGGTGCGGCAGGGGCGGCGGTGAAAAATTGGTCGATGGCGAATGTGGCTGTGGTGGTGGCCCGCTCGGCCCGCAGGCTTCTAAGGTCCCGACCATGACAACAGCAGGAACGTCAAAGGTGGAGGCCCGCAGGCGGGCGCGCGAAGCGACCCGGCGCGCCAACGAGGCCCGTGCCGCACGGGAGCGAGCCAACATCGAGAACGCGGCGAACTACATGGTCGCCAAGACCAAGCTGGCCACGGTGGACACGTGGGAGCGCGAACGACTTGCCCAGCTCCGCGATCAGGTGCGGGCCGAGGCCAACAAGCGGCGCGCAGTCCTTCGCGTCGAGGCCGGCGCGGCGCTCAAACTCATGCAGGGCAATGGTGAGACTCTGACGACGATCGCTGATCTGACCGGCGACTGCATTGGAGAGATCCGCGCGATGCTGCGGCACGCACCAAAACCCGAAAAGGCCTACGGCGAGTGAAAGTTCGCATGCACCAGGCAGCGATAGCGCCCAGGGGGCCCAGGTATGGCGTTGACAACACCGGTGTCGTGCGTGATGTGACCGTGGGGCATGACCGGCGCCGGCCGGTGGAGGCGCTAGGGCAGACCTGGCGCAGAGGTGCGCCGTCTCCGCCGCTCAGCACGGTCCGTTCCCGCTCGGCTGGCCGCGCGCGCTAGCGCTGCGTGGTCACGGTACGCCGTACGGACGAGTGGAGATGTGACGCCTGAACGCTTGGGCACCCCTGTCATTCGCATCCGCCGCCGCTCCTCCGTGCGGGTGTCCGTGGTCGTTTGGGACGGCTGATGTCAGAGCAGCGATCTAGAGTCGGCGGTCATAGGAGCGCGGGCAGGCCGATCGTTGATCAGCGTCTGCATGCCGGTGAGATCGCCGCATCCGGAGTCACGTCGTATGCGGGCAAATGACTTCCGATCGCGACATCTGGACAGGTGCAATCGGTGCCGGTGGTTACAGTCTTCTACCTCACCCGTGCCGGGGGGCGGCTGTGTGTGCGTTCGCACCGCTACGCGTAGGCGATCGAAGGGGTGTGGTCGCGGCGCGTGCTGGGGCTGCGCGAGTGCCGCAACCCGGGTGTGCGTCAAGATCGCTCACGACAGCGCAGCACAGCTGCATGTCGTTCAGGTTTTATGGCGACAACATGGAGCGCATGTCGCAGATGCGTCGCGACCGCGGCCGCTATGCGGTGCGACGGTTCGACAGTCGCGGGGTGCGGCGGCAACGATCAGTGCACTTCACGAGGCGGTACCAGACGGCTGGGACGCAGCCGCGGTGCATGCGGCGCTGATTGGCGATCAGCCGACGCCGCGGGGCGTATGGGCGCCCGCGAAGGATTGGCGTCTGGGCGTCTCGGATACCGCCCCCCGGGGTGGGGCAGTGCGGCCGGTGGCGGCCGGTGTCGCAGCGATGAGCTGAGCAAGGCGAAGAAGCGGTCGTTGGGGCTCCCGTGGACTGCTCAGCCACGCTAAAGCGGCACGGCGGTGCGCGGTGGACGTGCCGTGCTGCTGTCGAACCGCACAGCCAGGCGGAGACCCACGCCGGGCGAGCCCAGCAAATGCGGTGCTGCCCAATCGTTTCGCGCCGGCCGTCACCCGTTGGTGTAGATGCGCAGCGAGTCGCTGTAGCTCAGCAACGTCAGCCGGCAGTCGGCCTCGGGTGAGGCTGTCGACGGGCGCGTAATTGTGCGGCATGGTAAAAGAAGGCGGCGCCGGCGCTGGCGGGAACGACTCGAGAAGGCCGTCACTGCGGTCACCACGTCAAGTCCCTGGGTGGACATCGCAGGCTCGACGGCGCTCGGGAATGGCGTCATTGGTGAACAGCTCGCGGTATCCGTCCAGCCCGGGATGCTGGTCCATAGTGCGATCACCCTCTCAAGCTCAAGGGGGCAGTTGTAGCGTTATCCGTCCTGCGTGGCCGCTCTCCCATCGTGCGGGGCTATTGCAGCTCGGTGACCTCGACGAGGTAGTAGGGCACAGCGCGATGGATATGCTGGGGCACTCGTGTGAAGGAGGCTTAATGGACGATTCCGTTTGCCGGGCACAGGGTCAGGCGGCTCGCGCCGTCTGAGTGAGTCGGTTCTGGTAGCCGACCGGGCTGATGTTCGTCCCGATCACGGAGTGGCGTCTTCGTCGCCGTTGTACACAAGTTCGATCCAGTCGCCGACGGCGAGCCGTTGCCTTCGTGGGCCACAAGTAGCGGTCGTAGAACTCGACTTTCAATGTCGCCCAGACTTATTCAGCCGCAACATTACCTCAACCAACCCCGGTGTTCCGGTGCGGCCAACAGAGCGCACCAGATTGCATTTGCGGGCGAACCGCGCCAGCTGCGCGCTGGTGTACTGGCAGCCACGGTCGGCGGGCAAGATCACCCGCTCGGCCAGCTCGCCGCGATCGCGACGACCAGCGCCACCGCCGACTCGACAAGGTCGGCGCATGTGCTCATCGATGGCCCAGCCGATCAGCCGCCGGCTGCAGGCATCACGCTACGTGCCGTCCACAACGTAGTGAGACTTCGTAGTCCGACTTCGACCGTCGCCGGCATCTCCTCGTGCGGCGGAGAGCGGGACAGCTCATTTGACATAGATCATCGGAACTGTCGCAGCTGGCGCGCACAAAACCCGATAGTTGGGCTACACAAGACGGAAGGTGGGTGTCGCATCTGCCGCAGTTTCCTGATGTCACCCAGTAGTCGGGCTGCTATCCTTAAGGACATTATGCGAACGGCTGTAGCTAGTAAGGCGGCGTTGCGGTTCGCTATCGTTATGGCAAGCGTGGCCTTGGCATTGCTAAGCAGCAAGTACGTCGCTGGGCCGGAACATCATCAAGCACACGACCCGCATCCGCTTGCAGCGTCGCTCGCGACAGAGTTCGGTGTCATCGGTGATCACGATCACGCTTCCGCCGATTCTGTCTGGGACCGCGCGGCAAATCTGAGCATGCCGGCTGTAATGCGCGGCGAAGCGTCCGCTCTGCTGGCTATGGGTGTCATCGCTGCGGTGTTCGCTGGGATCGCGTACGCAGGTTTTATTCGGCCGGGAGTACGGGGCCCACCGCGCTCGTCGGCTATATCTTTTACGGGTCGCGATGTTGTGACCCGGTTGTGCATCGCGCGTCGTTGATCGGTTAGCGCCAGGTCCAGCGCTGTCTGCAGTACTGGACCGGTGATCGCTATTCCGTCATCAAGCTTGCCGCCAAGATGCGGCACCGATGCAGAAATGAAATCACTCATGAATTCTGTTGTTTCTCTTCATTCTTCTGGTCATCGCTCAGTACGGCGTCGCGACTCGACGAGATCGCTTCGTTCGGCGCCATTGGCGGCCCGAAACCCTGCTTCGCTGGTGGGCAACACCCCCGTGCTGTGGGTATCGTCGCCCTTTGGAGACGGTGAGCGCGGCTTCTGGGCCAAGCTGGAAGGCTACAACCCAGGGGGAATAAAGGATCGGCCTGGGTTGCACATGGTCGAGCGCGCCCGAGCGCGCGGGCAGTTGTCCCCCGGGGCGCAGATCGTCGAGTCGACCAGCGGCACGTTGGGCTTAGGTCTGGCCTTGGCGGGGCGTGTACATGGTCATCCGGTCACGCTGGTAACCGATCCCGGCATGGAACCCATCATTCAACGCTTGCTAGCGGCTTATGGGACGAAGGTGGATTTGGTCACCGAGCCTCATCCTTCTGGTGGATGGCAGCAGGCCCGACGCGATCGAGTAGCGGAGCTAATGGCTGATGATCCACACGCCTGGTGCCCCGACCAATACAACAACCCTGACAACGTCGATGCCTACCGTCCGCTGGGCCTCGAACTACTCGCTCAACTAGGTCAAATCGATGTCTTGGTGTGTTCGGTGGGCACCGGTGGGCATTCGGCCGGCGTGGCGCGGGTACTGCGGGAAGCCAACCCGAACCTCAAGTTGATCGGAGTGGACACCGTCGGGTCGACGATCTTCGGTCAGCCAGCCTCGTCGCGGTTGATGCGCGGGCTTGGGTCCAGTATCTATCCACACAACGTCGACTACGAAGCCTTCTCCGAGGCACATTGGGTCGCGCCCGCCGAAGCGGTATGGGCCTGCCGCACCCTGGCTAGCACCTACTACACAAGTGGAGGCTGGAGTGTGGGCGCGGTGGCGCTTGTCGCCGGCTGGGCGGCGCGCACTCATCCGCCGGGCACGCGCATCGCGGCGGTCTTCCCCGACGGACCACAACGCTACTTCGACACCATCTACAACGACGACTACTGCCGTCAACACGGTCTACTGGACGTCGGCACGCCCACGGAACCAGCGGTCATCGATCACCCCACCGAGACGGTGGTGCAGTCCTGGACACGGTGCACCAACGTCGTCAATCCGGTGCAGGAGTCACCCGACTCCGCAACAGGAATCGCCTAGTTCTTAAGGAGGAATCATGTCGGAAGTCAGCAATAGCTCACAGAGCACGCACTCGCCAGATACCAACGACTCCCCGGACGGCATCCGAATGCGGCGCTTCAAGCTGCGCCGGCCCGCCACGGCGCTGGTCGCGGCTGCCGCCGTTGCCGGTGGGTTGATGACCGGTGCCGCTAACCTCGCCCCAGCCGAAGCTGACGCGACGCCCGGACCTGTGCCCACCCGACATGGACACGGCGGCCACGGTGGTGGCCACGGTGGTGGTGACCACCGTGGCGGTCACTTCGTGGTACCGCCACCGCCGCACCATTTCTCACCCCGACCCCCGCATGTCTGCGTGCCGTTCCTGCCGTGCTTTTAAGAACTTGCGACAGCCCGTATGGCGCGTCGAGCATTCGCTTCGCCCCGATCCACCACGCCAGGGTCGATGATTGCTAATCGAATCCCGGCCTGAATGGCGAAGGTGTCACGCGGAGGCGGCCTCACGTCGAAGACTCAGACCGATGTCGCCCTTCAGTTCCAACATTGTTGGCGAAGAGACCCGCGGCGGTGAAATAGCGGATCGTGCGCATCGGAGTAGATGCCGCGACGCTTTAGCCTTGACAGATAGTCCTAAACCTGGGCCGGATGATACGCCCAGGTTCGAAGCGCGTCCTCACGCGCGGTGAAGGGAAAGTGCATTTCGTGGCGAGCAGGTAAGACTCAGAGACGCGGGCTAAAGCTCTTCGGCTTGCGTTAGCAAGCCAGAGAGTTCCCTCGCGTTGTCTCGCTAACCACGTAGCGCGACACGCCACTTCCACGCGCTGCGACTGCGGCGGGGCGGTTCTTCGCGTTGGCGTGGTCGTCGCGCACCCCGAGAGTTACTTCCTCGAGGGCAATCTATCGACCCGGCAAGGCGCGGTGTTCACATCCTCCTACCAGGGCGCGGAAGTCCCAGCCCTAGTGACCTTCATATGTGTCACAAACTATCTGAAAACTCAGTATTATTGGATTATTACGTACGTGTTAACTCCGTAGAGAAAGTGGTCGAACCATGAAGCGCCAGAAAGCGTCCAATACTGGACCGTCAACTACTGGCCGTGAGCACTGGCTTCGGCTTGCCTTGGCCGGTGGAGTCCTCGCTGCGGTCGCGGCGGTGCCGGCGTTCGCCGTTCCCAGCAGTGATCTGATCACACCGGCGGCTCCCTGCCCTAACGGAGAAGAAGCCGACGTGTTCAGCCTATCGTGCATACCGCACCTTGCACCGCGCTCGCCGTTGCAGCCCATCCCGGGCAATCCGGACGTCCCCGCAATCCGGGGGGTGCCATGCACCACCGACCCAGAGTGCACCCGTCTGGGCCGAAAGCCCGGCACCTTGGCCCCGCAGCCGGTACCGCACGCCAAGTTTGGACACAAGGGCACCGCCGAATCTCATCCATAGCGGGGGACAGCAAGCTGACGCCGAACCGCTTCGGATGACCCTTCGGCGCAAGAACTTGATCGCCAGAACCTGATGATGTGAAGTGTTGAGTCATTCGCGCGGATCGTTCCTCGGAGCAACACCTCGACACTGCCGCCGGCCAGGGCGCGACGCCGCTCAGCTCAGGCCGCGGTCTCGGAATCAGCTGCATTGCGATCCAGATGATCTCGAGACTTAGATTCGCCGTCGCGGCGCTCGCCGCCACGCCGGTGGCCGGGGGCCGGGGGCAGCGCGGCCGTTCAACGCACGTGCTCTGGGGCGGCTGCGACAGATGACACGAACTAGGGATTCGCATCGGTCCGCGCAGCCGCCCCTGACATACTAGCAAGCTCCGTAGATGTTGACGCGGATTGCCTGCCGCCACGAGAAAGTCCCACTCCTTTGCGGGGCTCGCGTGCCATTTCCGGAAGCTGAGGGCTGGCCGGTGAAGCCGACAGATGCCGTGTAGAGGCCAGTCCGGAGCCGATGATGATCGCGTCAACGACCGTTAATATAGACATCGAAACCTTTCGGCTCCGAACGGTAGGACAGGTTCTGTTGGGGCTGCCAAACTGACAGCGAGCCGTTAGCCCGTGTCTGGGTCAGGCGAATGGTGTTGCGGCTGAGTGGCGTCGCCCAACTATTTCGCCTAATCCTCTGCCGCCGGCTGTCCTATCCGTGAACGGAACCTTCGCAGTCGCAGGCTGTTGCTGACGACGAACACTGAGCTGAAGGCCATCGCTGCTCCGGCGAGCATCGGGTTGAGCAATCCTGCTGCTGCCAGAGGCAGAGCGGCCACGTTGTAGGCGAACGCCCAGAACAGGTTGCCCTTGATCGTTCGCAGCGTCCGTCGAGACAGTCGGATCGCATCGGCGGCGGCACGCAGGTCGCCGCGCACCAAGGTGATGTCGGACGCTTCGATGGCCACGTCGGTTCCAGTTCCCATGGCCAACCCCAGATCGGCCTGAGCAAGCGCTGCAGCATCGTTAATGCCGTCGCCGACCATCGCCACGCTCTTGCCCTCCTTCTGCAGGCGGGCAATGACATCGGCTTTGTCTTTGGGCATCACCTCGGCGATCACCTCATCGATGCCCACCTGATCGGCAACCGTCCTCGCGACGGTGGCGTTGTCACCGGTGAGCAGGACCGGCGTCAAACCCAAGCCGCGCAACTGGCTGATCGCTTCGGCGGAGGTGGGTTTGACGGCATCGGAGACGATGAGGATTCCTCGGGCAGCGCCATCCCAGCCGACAGCAATCGCCGTCTTGCCCTCCGATTCCGCGGCGCGCAATGCCCCGATCAGCTCGGCCGGCAGATGCTGGGACCAATCGGCGAGGAGCCTGGGCCGCCCCACGACGACTGCATGCCCATCCACGATGCCCTGAACGCCGAGACCCTCGATGTTGGTGAACCCTTCCACCGTTGCAAGCTCGCCCACTTCGGTGCGTGCGGCTTTGGCGACCGTTTGCGCGATTGGGTGCTCGGAGGCATTCTCCAACGCCCCGGCCAGTTGCAGAAGTTCCCCGCGATCTTGGCCGGCGGCTGTGACCACGTCGATCAGGGTCATCTGGCCGGTGGTCACGGTGCCCGTCTTGTCGAGGACGATCGTATCGATCGTGCGGGTGCTTTCAAGGACTTCAGGGCCTTTGATCAGAATCCCGAGCTGAGCGCCGCGGCCGGTTCCGACCATCAGTGCTGTTGGAGTGGCCAAGCCGAGCGCGCAGGGGCAAGCGATGATCAGCACGGCCACCGCGGCGGTGAAAGCCGCTGCCAGCCCGTTGCCGGTCCCGATCCAATAGCCGAGGGTGGCGGCCGCCAGCATGATGACGATCGGCACGAAGATCCCGGAGATGCGGTCGGCGAGGCGCTGCGCTTGGGCTTTACCGTTCTGCGCGTCTTCAACCATCCGCGCCATTTGCGCCAATTGCGTGTCGGAACCGACGCGGGTGGCGCGGACCAGCAGGCGACCGCCGGCGTTGACGGTTGCTCCAACGACGGTGTCATCGACGCCGACCTCGACCGGCATCGATTCTCCGGTCAACATGGATGCGTCCACCGCTGAGCTGCCCGAGACGATTACTCCGTCGGTGGCGATCTTTTCGCCCGGACGCACCACGAATTCGTCACCGACGGCGAGCTGATCGATCGGAATGGTCTGTTCGCGACCGTTTTTGATGACAGTGACGTCCTTAGCGCCGAGTTCGAGCAAGGCCCGCACCGCAGCGCCGGCCTTTCGCTTCGATCGGGCCTCGAAGTAGCGGCCGGCGAGAATGAAGGTGGTGACCCCGGCGGCGGCTTCCAGGTAGATGTTCGCTGCGCCATCGGTTCGTGTGATGGTCAGCTCGAACGGATGGGTCATCCCCGCGACTCCGGCGGTGCCGAAGAACAGCGCATACAGCGACCATCCCAGCGCCGCAAGGGTTCCCATGGAGATCAGGGTGTCCATGGTGGAGGTGGCGTGGCGCAGGTTGGTCCATGCGGCCTGGTGGAATCGCCATGCGCCCCATACCACCACGGGTGCCGCCAAGGTCAGCGACAGCCACTGCCAATTGGTGAACTGCAGGGCCGGCACCATCGCCATCGCGATGACCGGCACCGACAGCACCAGCGAGACCATCAACCGCTCCCGCAGCGCCCGTGTGGGGTCATCCTTGTCGGAGTCGGCCTCGGCTCCCGGCGCACCAGCGGCGCGGGGCAGCTCCGCGGTGTAGCCAGCTTTCTCGACCGTGGCCACCAATGCTTGGGTGTCCACGGTGTCGTCGTAGCTCACCTTGGCCTTTTCGGTGGCGTAATTGACTGTGGCGCTGACACCGTCGAGCTTGTTGAGTTTGCGCTCGATCCGGTTGGCGCATGAGGCGCAGGTCATTCCGCCGATGGACAGCTCGATCTGGCGGTCGCCGGCCTTGACCCTGTTGTCTTCGTGAATCGATGTCATTGCAGTCTCCTTGAACGAATGGCTGGTGGTGACGGCGAGCGCCATGACTCAGTGGTGGCCACCGGGCTGGCCGTCGGCGGGGGCTGGCGGTGGTGTCACTTCGGAAGGGCCCTGGCTGAAGTCCGCCGCGGTTGCGGTGAATTCCGCGGTACGTACGACGCGGTTGTGCTGGAAGTCCAGGAACATCCGGTAGGTGCCCGTCGAGGGTGTCGTCGCATAGAAGGTCACGTCGGGGCCTGGCTTGGTCACTCCGTCACCCGGTGCTCCCTCTGGGTGCACGTGAAGGTAGGCGAGGTCGTCGGACCGCAGCACCACCAGGTGGCCGTAGGCGTCCAAATAGGGCTCCAGGTCGGTGACCGGTGCGCCCCCACGCGACACCGACAGCGTCAGCTTCGATGAGCTGCCTGCCGACAAATCACCGCTCAGGGTGACGGTGTAGTCGTCGACCGTCGTGGTCTTCGATGGCGCCGGCAGTGGTTGCGGGTCGTACTGACCGGCCACCAACACATCGGTGCCCAGTGTGAGGTCGTCTGCGCCGGCAGGTTTGAAGTCGGCGAAAAGCCGCCACGGCCCCGGCGACAAGTCCAGGTGGGTGTGCCAGACGCCGGACGCCTCGAGAGTGGGGTGGACGTGCTGGAAGCCGGCCATGTCGCGACGGACGGCGATCAAATGCAGGTCTTTGTCGTGTGTCGTGTCGTATTTGATGACCGGCTGGCCATCAGGTCCGATGATCCGGAACGTCACACCAACGTTCTTGCCGGATGGCAAAGACGTTGTTTCAGGGATGAAGGTGTAGCCGTGTTCGGTAGCGGTCAGTCCGGTTGGACTGGTATCGGCTATAGTCGCCGCCGACTCGGTACCGCCGGTCACCACGGGGGTGTCGGCTGCACCGGACACTGCCGACTGGCTGGCTGGTGCGGTTGACCTTTCGCCATGAACGTTGTGCTCAACGCTCTCATTGCCGGGCAGCCGCGAGCCGGTGGCGTCGCCGAGCGCGACCGCACCCCCGAACACGGCCGCGAGGACCAGGGCGAAACCGCCGAGCTTCATCGACGTATTCATGAAGTCTTCTCCGTCGTTGCGGTATCGGAGCCGGCGACGGTGTAGCCCGCGGATTCGATAGCGGTGCGAAATGCGCACTGATCCACGGGTGCGTCGCTGGTCACCGCGACCTGACCACTGGCCAGATCGACAGCAACGTCACGAACGCCGTCGATTCCGGTCAGTTCCGCGGTGATCTTGCGGACGCAGCCTCCGCAGCTCATCCCCACGACGGTGAAAGTCGTTCTGCTCATCACGTCTCCTCAATCAGTCCATTTTCCGCCACGGCTGTAGCCATCTCTCGCGGATACGGCCGTACAGTCATAGATACTATACCCCCCTAGGGTATATATCAGCAATCATGACGAGGGTGGTGCGCATTCAGCCCTCGACGCGGCGATGTGACTGTAAAGGGCCCGGTAAGCAGAAGTCCGAGGTATTTGAGATGGGAGTCGGCAGCGGCTCAGTGCGACGCCCGCTCGTCGTCGCACGCACGGCTCGCTGGGCGAGCGCGGTGTCGGTCGATTGTCGAGAGAGGGTGTCATTTTGCATCATTACGCCGGGGGTACCTGCGATACTGCTGCGCGTTCTGAACACGTGGTCTGCGTACGTACTGCGGCATACCGTAGGCGATATTGCCGCCAATTGCGGAACAGCGGGAGCCGACAGGTTGTCCTTGGCCGAGTTTTCAGGTTTTCCTCATTGTGTAGTGGGTGCCTGGCAGGTTGGCTGGTGGTGTGACGAATCTGCTTATGCGAGTTCTCGATCCCATCTTTGGGCATCCACGCGGTCTGGCCGGGCGGCTTGGCGGTGTACTCATGACAGGCTCTAACGCCGAACAGGAACGCTGGGTGGTCGACCACGCTGAACTGCGCGACGGTGCGGATGTGCTGGTTGTGGGGCACGGCCCTGGTCTAGGCATCGAGGAGGCGGCGGCTGCCACGGCACCCACCGGTCATGTGGTCGGTGTGGACCCCTCAGCCACCATGCGTGATATGGCGGCGGCCAGATGCGCTGCGCTTATCCGTGACGGCCGCGTCGAGGTTCGGGACGGCACCGCCGAAGCGACCGGATGTCCCCACGGCACTGTCGATGTGGTGATCTCGGTCAACAACGTGATGTTGTGGGGTCGTCCCGCGGGGTTTGCAGAGTTCTTCCGCGTTCTGCGTCCGGGCGGACGGCTCGTGCTCAGTGTTCACCGGCACGTCCTTGATATCGATCCCGTTCAACTCGTCGATGACGCGCAGACGGCGGGGTTCACCGATGTGAAGCTTTCCGTGCGTGCAAGGCGCTTCAACAGCCCCGCCGTCGAATTGATCGCGTGCCGGCCCGAATGCTGAGGGATCAGCTTAAGGTTGATGCCGCATGGCATTTGGAAGCCATGGGCGAGGATCTGGCACCGGCTGACTCGGGGCGGTAAAGGCGGCAAGCAACGTGGCCACGATCACAATGTCGGCGGCACGTTCATTCAACCGACCGGCGGTGAGCTCCTCGGCGGCGCCATGAAGCACGTTGTGAAAGGTCGCCACAAGCCACGTGGTTGGTAGGTCGTCCCGGAAGATGCCCTCGCGACGGCCCCGTTTGATCAGCCCCTGCACCCGCCGGTGCGGAATCTTGTGCTGGTCGCGGATCCGATCCGGCCCGATGGTGCGCTGCGCGGCCTGAAGAAGTGCGCGGTGCCGATTCACGATCTGCCATGACGAGGCCACCAGTCGAGCAAGTGCCGCTCGGGGGTCACCGGTGAGGTCGACTGCGTCGAGGGTCTGTTGCGCCTCTGCCAGCGTGCGGGCGAACACCGCGTCGACCAGGTCCGCGCGGGTGGGGAAGTGACCGTACAGGGTGATCCGGCCCACACCGGCGGTCCTGGCGATATCGCCGACGCTCGCGTCGGGGTCGCGAGCAAGACATGCCAGTGCGGCATCGAGGATTGCCTCGATATTGCGCCGCGCATCCGCCCGTTGCCGTGGTTTCTTCGCATCTGTGCCCGCCACTTGAGCATTATCTCGAACAATGGTGTATGAGTAGTTGCGATGGGGTAACTCGTATGTTGGTGTTCAAGTTAGGGCTACCACGCGAGAGGAACGAGTGAGCTTCGGCGTGGCGGCTATGGCGCATTGGCCGCCCCTGGGTGGCGGTGACTGTGAGGCTCTCGGGCAAGCGGCCGGCCGGTACGGCTGCGCGAAGGTACCGAAAAGGAGCGAGTCATGACGGACCGTAGGGCAATAGTGATCGGCGGCGGGATCGGAGGGCTGGCCACAGCCGCAGGCCTGTGTCGAACTGGTTGGCGGGTGACGCTATTCGAGCAGGCACCGCAGTTCGCTCCACTTGGAGCGGGAATAGTCGTGGCACCAAACGCCGTCCGGGCCTTGGAGTGGCTCGGTGCCGGCGATCGCCTGCGGGAGCTTAGCGTCGCGACCGGTGCCGCTGGCGTTCGTACCGCCACCGGCCGTTGGCTGGTGCGCACCACAATCGACGAACTGGTGGCCCAGTACGGTGTTCCGGCATATGTGCTGCACCGCGCGGACCTACACCGCATCCTGCTGGAGGCTGCCGACGCAGCGGACATGCGTATAGGTCAACGGATAACGGCCGTTCGCACTGAATCAGAGATCGCTGAGGCCGTCCACGACACCGGCATCGAGCGCGCAGACCTCATCATCGGGGCCGACGGTGTGCACAGCACCGCCCGGTCGGCGCTGTTTCCCGGCCATCCAGGAGCCTCATACGCCGGTTACCTCACCTGGCGCGGCGTAGTTTCCGCCGCAAAAGTGCCGCCGGATATGCCCGGCATGATCGTCAGCTGGGGCCGAGGCCTTGGCTTCGGCATCGTCCCGCTAGCCGACGGGCGGGCGTACTGGTTCGCCAGCGTCACCGGACCCAAGGGCGCCCACCTGCACGAAGAGTTAAACGAAGTGGCCGCGCGGTTTTCAGGCTGGCACGAGCCCATCCCGCAGTTGCTCGCCGCCACAGCGCCGGACGCGTTGCTGAGCCACGACATCTACCACTTGCGCATCCCGCTGCCGAGCTACGTCGCCAACCGCGTGGCGCTGCTCGGCGACGCGGCACACGCCATGACCCCGGATCTCGGCCAAGGCGCCTGCCAGGCCCTCGAGGACGCCGTCACGTTGGCCGCACTCGCCGCGAACCGGTCGGTGCCCGCCGCCCTAGCCGAGTACGACCACACACGGCGCCCGCGCACCCAAGCCATGGTCAGCACCTCCGCGAGGGTAGGCCGGTTCACCGGGAGCCGGAACCCGCTCCTCGCGGTTTTGCGCAATGCTCTGTTCGGTCTGCTTCCGACGGGTGCCTATCTGCGCGCCAGTGAAGCTGCTTTCTCCTGGCGACCCCCGCCCAGTATCAATATGGAGACGACTCATGAGTAGCTTGGGGACGTTTGACTTCACCGTCACTTATCCGTTGTCGACGCGCTTGAACAGCGATCTGGCAGTATTTCATTGTCGGTTGGCGGCTACCGACAAATGACCGACCATGACCGCCCCGGGAGAACCTCGAGACGCCCGTCGCAAGTCGGAGAGAGGATTCCATTCGAGAGGAGATTGTTGAGTGTGCCGGGCCGAGACGGCGCGTCCATCCCGTCGGCCTTCCGCCGGTGAGATTGGAGGCTCAATCGACAAGTCGCTGGGGCCTGCTGCTTTCCGTCCTCATTGTGGGAGTGGCTTGCCCATCGATACGGGAGACGGCTTTTCCAGTTCTCACGTTGCGGGCGATGGTCATCAGGTGGGTCTCGTCGCCGCTTGTCGCTACCAATGCGGCCACGCATTTAGCATAGACTCTGCTGTGTACGTACGTGGAGAGTAGGACGAATCGGATCCCTTGCCGTTTTCTGCCGGTTCGCTTGGTGTACGGCGCCTTTGGTTGCCGTTTGCAGCGTCGTCAACGTCGCACCGGGGGTCGCGAGTAACCTCGTTCATGGTGCGTTGAAGGTGTAGAACGTTTCGAAGGTGGTTCCACTGTCGGTCGAGCGGTGGACGCCCTTCTCGGTTGCAATGAACACCAGGCCGCGCCCCGCTGCCTCCACGGCCTGCGGGCGCTCACCCAAATCGCGCCGTGCTTGCCAGGTCACCCCCGAGTCTTGGCTGGCGTGCACCATCCCGGTCGGGGTAATCCCGATCAAGGGTCCTTCGTCGGGCCAACTCAGCAAGACCAGAGGGGGTGTGCCGGCGGCAGGTGTGAAGGTCTTAGCCTGGTCGATGCTGCGCAACATGCCCGTGCCGGTGGTAGCGAGGACGCTGTTCGGGTCGGTGGGTGACACTGCGATGTCGACGGCGCGGATCTCCGCACGTCGAGCCCACGTCATTTTGTCTGCGGTCACCATCACCGATCGGGTGATGCTGTCGAGTCCGAAGAGCAGTCCATGCCGGTAGTCGAGGGAGTGAAAGTCGGCCTCGCCGGTCATCGACAGTGAGTGCCAGGTTTGGCCGCCGTCGGTGCTTTCGATCAAACCAAGATTCGGTGGAGCGTCGCCGCTGTCTGCGCCGGGATGCCCACTGCCCAGGAAATGATTCGGCCCCACGACGGTGAATCCCATGAAGTCCTGCACGAGGTCGCCGACGAGTTCGGCGTTGCGCTCGCGGGTGAGTCGGTACACGCCGTAGTGCGTGCCGGCATATAACACGCCGTCAGAATCCACGCCCATGCCGTGGATGTGCGAAAGACCGCTGAGGTTCGATCGGCCAGAGGGGCCGTCGGCACTTGAGCATGCTCCGCTCAGCAAAGCGGTAACCGCCGAGATAGCGATCACGGCTGAGCGCATGCGTGCCTGCCATCTCGGCGTTGTCACGACAGCCGCTCGTGATGCTTGCAGCGTTGATCGGTACTGTTCGGCGTGCTCAGAGGTTCGCATTTCCTGCTCGCCACTGCTCCCACGGGATATTCCAATCGCCGAGACCGTCGGTACCGGACAGTGTTGGACCCACGGTATTGACGACCTCGACGATGTCGCCGCGCTTGGTGTTCTCGTAGAACCAGATGGCATTCGCCGGGCTGACGTTGAGGCAGCCGTGGCTTACGTTGGCACGACCTTGACTGCTGACCGACCATGGTGCTGAATGCACATAGATGCCGCTGTAAGACATCTGGGTCGCCCAATCGACATCGAGCCGGTAACCGTCTGGCGAATTGACCGGCACGCCGTAGGTCGAGGAATCCATGACCAGATTCGGGTACCTGTCGCCGATGATATAGGCGCCATTGTCAGTAGGTGCGCTGTCTTTACCCATGGACAGCGGCATGGTTTTGATCAGTTCGCCGTTGCGCCTGACGCTCAGCGTCTTGGTGTTGTCGTCGGCGGTGGCGATGATCTGATCACCAATGGTGAACCGGGTACTGACGTCGTCCTGGCCGAACAATCCGTTCCCGAGGTCGACACCATAGGTCTTGACGGAAACCTCAACGGTAGTGCCGGGTTTCCAGTATTCGGCCGGGCGCCATCGGACCTCGCGGCTGCTGAGCCAGTAGAACGCTCCTTCTACCGGGGGGGTGGTGATGACCGTAATCGCCTTCTGGGCCTCCAGCCGGTTCGGGATGTCCTCATCGAAGCGGACGGCGATGGGTTGGCCGACGCCGACGACTTCGCCGTCGTTGGGCATGACGTAAGGCATCGTCAGGTTCTCCGGCGACTGCGTTTGGAATGTCATGCTGTTGCGTGTGATGCCGCCGAGTCCGAGTGCTTCGGCGCGCAACGTGTACTGCTTGTTGTAGCCCAGCTGCTCGGTTGTCGCCCACGTCAGTCCATCTGGACTGAGTTGCCCGTCGACTGGAATGCCGTCTTCATTGACCATGGTGACCGGGCCGAGTACGCCGTCACCGGCGGTCACCGTGACAGGAGAGTCCACCGCGACGCCGACAGCACCGTCTGCCACTGAGGACTGCAGCGTCGGTACGAGTAATTCGCTATACGGGTCGCCCTTGTCTGCAATCACCTGAGGTGCCGGCGCGGCCGCGTTGCCGCTGCATCCCATGAGCAGCACCGTCAACGCCACCACGGCCCCGGCGATGAGCCCGAGCCGAGTGTTCCGCCGACCGATCCGTGATCTCCGTCGCCGCAGCATTGCTGCCCCTTCTCTGCCGTCGCCTCAACGCAGATGCGACGGTTGCGAGTAATGATGTCCGGCGTCACCGCGACACGCTGCACCTGTGACCAATTTTCATGCTCGCCGCTCGTTGTTTTGCTTACCTAGTCCTTCGTTAAAGTCTCAGTAAAGGTTCGAAAGCCACCATTGACCTACCCCACACGTGCGTGCGCGCTACCGAGGCGGCTACTGCATCGGTACGTACATCGTAACTAGCCATCGGCGCAAGGTGGGGATGACTTTGCGGCGCGAGCGGGTCAAGCGCACCTTTCGCACCCTGTGATGGGAGGGTCTGGCGCCTCAGAGAGGATTCTCAGCTGCTACTGGTATGCGTAGTTACTACGTATGTAACGAGGTCAGCTGCCGATGGTGCCTTTGCAACCGCCGGCGCCGCGGTCGTGCGGGCCTACGACTGAGGTTCGCAGAGTCGCTTCGGTACTCGCTTGCACAGGGACTTTACCGATTCTTCATCGAATATGGGACCGACCCTTTAGGTTCTGGCTGCAGGCTGGCTAGCTGCGCAACGAAAGGAATCCGCGTGCACATGAACCGGTTCATTGGCATCGCCGCTGCTGCAGTGGCGGCGGCGCTCGCATTGAGCGCCTGTAGTAACAGCTCACAAAGCGAACACGACATGTCGTCGATGACTACCTCGGCGACGGCCACCCCGTCGCCGTCCGCTTCTGCGAGCGAGGGCGCGCAGCCTCAAGCGCACAACGACGCTGATGTCACCTTCGCGCAAGGGATGATCCCCCACCATCAGCAGGCAATTGAGATGAGCGACATGCTGCTGGCAAAGCAGGGCATCGACCCACGCGTGGTGTCGTTGGCCAACAAGATCAAGGCGGAACAAGACCCGGAAATCCAGCAATTGCAAAGCTGGCTATCCGAATGGGGCGTGTCTTCCACGACATCTCCGGGCGGTGGCATGCCAGGCCATGACATGGGCAATATGGGCGACGGCGGCATGATGACCGAGCAAGACATGACCGCGCTTCGCAACGCGCAGGGTGTCGAAGCGAGCAGGCTGTTCTTGACGCAGATGATCGAGCATCACCGGGGCGCCATCGCGATGGCGCAGACTGAGGTCGACAACGGCCAGTTCGCGCCGGCGATCGAGATGGCACGGTCCATCATGACCTCACAACAAAAAGAGATCGAGACCATGGAGCAGATCCTCCGCTCGCTGTAGGGGTGCCAGAAAACTGCGTCGAGCTCTCCTCGATGTCCCAGTGCCGGCGACTCCCGCCGGCACGTAGACATCTCGCAGCGATCTGGTCACCGTCTTAAGCGGGCTGCGACCAACGCGCGGGTGGTCGACACCTGAGCATCAATATCTTCGATGGAGCAAGACACATTTGGCAATCGGGCTGGGGCCGAAGCCGCCCACCCCGGTACTCGGTACTCTTCGACACCAGCAACAGGATCGCCCGCCTGTCGACCGCTCGTCACGCTAATCGGCTGGAGGCCGAGCTGAAGAAGGTCCGCCGCTACAAGCTGCTCACCCTCGACGAAGTCCTATGCATCCCGTTTGGCCAGGATGCCGCGAACCTGTTCTTCAACTGGTGGCGTCACGCTACGAGCGGGCTTGATTATGTTGACCTCAAACCTGCGTTCGGCCGTTGGGGCGAAAAGTTTTCCGACGACAGTGGTAGCTGCGGCCAAATCGATCGCCTCATGCATCACGCCGAAGTGCTCACCCTCACCGGCGACTCCTACCGCACCCGCCAACGCCGCCAACTCCTCGTCAAACAGGACCGCGCCGCCGACGACTAACCCTGATGCCGCACAATTGACGCTGCCCCCGTTCAATACCTTCTAACCGCGAGCATTTGACGACCGCAGACAACGACGAATCGATCCGCTCGGGATCGCTGGCCAATCACGTCAAGACCTCGGCAGTGCGCGGAGTGCGACGGGGTCAACTTTCAGAAAGTTGACCAGAGCTCACCCGGAGCGTATGGCCAGACGCTACCTCGACCTCGGGCGAGGTCGAAACCCGTGGGGGACCTTCCGCCGCGGAGGTGGATACATCGTCCCTTACGGTCGGACGTGCAGGTCTTGAGACGCTGGGCTCGGCGAGTCTGGTCGGCGACGCTCGGACGTGGCTACCGGAAGTGTGATGGTGAACGTGGCCCCGGTGCCCGGTCCTTGGCTGCGTGCTGTGATTGAGCCCCCGTGTGCGTCGACGAGTGCCTTTGCGATGGCTAATCCGATGCCGGCCCCGCGCTTGTCGTGGGTGCGTTCCGCTTCCACGCGGTAGAACCGCTCGAATACGTGCGGAAGGTGTTGGGCGGGAATGCCTTCGCCGGTGTCGGTGATGCTGACTTCGAGCTGGTGACGGTCCTTGTGGACGCGGACGTCGACGTGGCCGTGTGGCGGTGTGTGCCGCAGTGCGTTGTCAAAGAGGTTGGCCAGTACCTGAGCGAGTCGCTGCGGGTCGCCCGAAACTGCGGGCACGCCGGGTGGGAGGTGTGTGGACAGCGTTACCTGTTTGGCTCGGTAGCGGTTGGCTGCGGCGCTGACCGCGGTCGTGACCAACTCGGCGATGTCGGTGTCAGTCATCGTCATTGATGCGGAGCTTTCTTCAGCTTGTGCGAGAGCGGCGGCATCTTGGGCGAAGCGCACCAGTCGGCGCGTCTGGTCACGCAGCATGGCAATGGTGGTCGGAGTCAGTGACTCGACACCGTCTTCGACGGCTTCCATATAGGCTTCCAGCACCGCTACCGGGGTGCGGATTTCATGGGCCAGGTCAGCGAAG
>NZ_QMEW01000017.1 GCF_003284965.1 Mycolicibacterium sp. GF69 | reverse complement strand
TCGCTAGCGCAACTAGGGGGCGGCGAAACCCCAGTCGAACAACTGGATCGCTTGACCGTAGAGATCACCGTTGCCGTACAGCTGCGCGACCACCAACCGGCGTCCGTTGCGTTGCGCCGCGGCGACGAACGTGTCGCGAGCCAAGTTGGTGTAGCCGGTCTTGCCGACGAGCGTGCCCGGGTACCGCTTCAGCAGCTGGTTCTGGTTGGTGATCGTCTTCGGCCCGTTGTCGGTGGGAAACAACGACGACGGCTGGCGCGCGATCGCCGCGAACGCGGGGTACCGCAGCGCCTGGCGATAGATCACCCCGAGGTCGTTGGCGGTGGTGACGGACTCCATCCCGGGACCGTCCAGTCCCGACGGTGAGGACACCCGCGTGCTGCGTGCCCCCAGGCCGGCCGCCTTGGCGTTCATCTTCGCGACTGCGACACCGTAGCCGCCGAGACCGTCGGCGAGAACATTGGCGGCGTCGTTACCCGAAACCAGCATCAGCCCGTCGAGCAGTTGACGCACCGTGTACGTGCGCCCGGCTTTGACTCCCGCGCAAGAGCATTCGACGTCGGCGGCCGCCGGCCTGGCCGCGATCACCCCGTTCAGCGGCAGGTGGTCGAGCACCACCATGGCGAGCAGCGCCTTGATGGTGCTGGCGGGCGGGTGCGGCTCCTGCGGGTTGCGGGAAGCCAGGATTCGGCCGGAATCGAGGTCAGCGAGCACCCAGGACTGCGCCGGACCGTCGGGTAGCGCGACGGCGCCCGAGGGTTCGACCGCTGGCTGGGCCGGGGCCGGGGGAGCGACGACGATGGCCGACGTCGTTGCGAAGGTCAGCGCAATGGCCAACGCAGCCAACATACTTCGCATGGCCGCCGAGCGTATCGGCCGCGTTCGGAGACCCGGTCTCGGATACGTTGCGATTCAGCAACTGAAAAGCTTGCTTACAGCGAGCCGATACTGGCGCCGGGACTCAGCGCGAAACCCCAGTCGAACAGGCTGGCGGCCTGATCCCAGTAGGTCGGCTGGCCGGGTTTGTCCATGCCGTACATCAACGCGACGACCAGCCGGCGGCCGTCGCGTTGCGCGGCGCCGACGAACGTCTTCTGGGCGCGGTCGGTGAACCCCGTCTTCCCGCCGAGCGTGCCCGGATACCGTTTGAGCAGATCGTCCTGATTGACCAGGACCTTGTCGCCGGCCTCGGTGGGGAAGACGGCTGTCGGCTGCGCGGTGATCGAGGCGAACACCGGATTGGCCATCGCAACGCGGAAGATGAGCGCCAGATCGTGCGGCGACGACCACATGTCGATCCCGGGCCCGTCGAGGCCCGACGGCGACGCCACATTCGTGCCGTACGCGCCGAGCAGCGCGGCCTTGGCGTTCATCTTGGTCACCGCGACGTCGTAGCCACCGAGCATGGTCGCCAGTGTGTTGGCCGCGTCGTTGCCCGACACCAGCAGCAGCGCCTCCAGCAGTTGGCGGGTGGTGTAGACCATGCCGGGTGTGACGCCCGCGCAGTTGCACTCGACATCGGTGTCGGCTTCGTTGGCGACCACGGTGGCGTCGAGGGGCAGTTCGTCGAGCACGGTCAGCGCCAGCAGCACCTTGATCGTGCTGGCGGGTGCGTACTTGCCGTATTCGTCGCGGCCGGCGAGCACCGCGCCGGTGTCCATGTCGGCGAGCACCCACGCCCGGGCGGGGCCGTCGGGGATCGGGACCGAACCCGAGGGTTGGCTAACGCCGACCGGTGCGGCGGTGGCGACGGCGGTTCCCCACATGGCCAGGCACAGCACGCTCGTCAAGCAGATCAACAGCTTGCGCATGGGCAGGCAGCCTAGTCGTGTTCAATCGACGCATGTTGAGCCTCGAGGAGATTTCGGACCGCTTGGAGATACAACAGCTGTTGATCGACTATTCGACGGCGATCGACCAGAAGCGATTCGACGACCTCGATCGGGTGTTCACCCCGGACGCCTACATCGACTACCGCGTCACTGGAGGCATCGACGGCCACTACCCGCAAGTCAAGGCGTGGTTGAAAGACGTGTTGCCGAACTTCCCGGCGTACTACCACATGCTCGGTAACGTCGACGTGCGCATTACGACCGATTCGGCCGGGGACCGCGCGACGTCACGGGCCATCTGCTTCAACCCGATGGTGATGGGCGGCTCCGACGCCGGCGCAAGCCAGATCTATTTCGTCGGGATCTGGTACGTCGACGAGTTCGTCCGCACCGCCGACGGCTGGCGGATGAGCAAGCGCGTCGAAACCAAGTGCTTCGACAAGTTGGTGTAGCGGTGCCGGAACTCACCGTCAGCGAGGGTGATGCCCACGCACGCACCAAGTCGGTGCTCGACGCGCTGGATGCACTCGATGTACGCGCGCTGACTGTGGCGGTGCGGCGGCTCTCGACGGCGGAGATCGTCGGCATCCTCGAGCGCACCAACGACAAGCAGCGTGCGGTGCTGTACCGGGTGTTGCCCAAGGAGCAGGCGTTGGAGGTGTTCGAGCACCTCGACCCCACCCTGCAGAGCGACCTGTTGGGCGGGTTGCAGCAGAACGATGTCGCCGCGTTGTTCGCCGACCTGAACCCCGACGACCGGGTGGAACTGATCGACGAACTGCCCGCGACGGTCGCGCGCAGGCTGCTGCAGGATCTGCCGCCGCGCGAGCAGGAAATGACTGCCGGCATCCTGGGCTATCCGCGCGATTCGATCGGTCGGCGGATGAGCCCGGAATTCGTCGCGCTGCGACCGCAACTCACGGTGTCCGAGGCGTTGACGAAGGTGAACGACCACCTCGAGGATGCCGAGACGATCTACGCCCTGCCTGTCACCGACGACGAACGGGTGCTGGTCGGCGTCGTCGGCTTGCGCCGACTGCTGCGCTCACCGTCCGTTGCGACCATCGCCGAGGTGATGCGGCCCGCGCACTCGGCGCGGGCCACCGAGGACGCCGAGATCGCGGCCCGCCGCTGCGCCGACCTCAAACTTCTGGCGCTGCCGGTGGTCGACAACGAGTCCCGGCTCGTGGGCATCCTCACCGTCGACGACGCGCTGCGGATCCTGGAAAGCGAGGAGTCCGAGGACCAGGCCCGCCTCAGCGGTACCGAACCGTTGCGTCGGCCCTATCTAACGGCGGCCGTGTCGAGCCTGGTGCGCTCGCGGGTGGTGTGGTTGCTGGTCCTGGCGATTGGCGCGACGCTGACCGTGCAGGTGCTGGAGTTCTTCGAGGCGACGCTGTCCGAGGTGGTGACGTTGGCGCTGTTCGTCCCGCTGGTGATCGGCACCGGCGGCAACACCGGGAACCAGGCGGCGACCACCGTGACCCGGGCGTTGGCGCTCGGCGACGTCGGGCCGCGCGATGTGTTCAAGGTGCTGTTCCGGGAGTTTCGGGTGGGGCTCTCGTTGGGCCTCATCCTGGGATCGCTGGCGTTCGTGGGGACCAGCCTCGTCTACGACATCGACATCGGCCTTGTGGTCGGGTTGACGTTTGTCAGCGTGTGCTCGATGGCGGCTGCTGTCGGCGGGGCGATGCCGCTGCTCGCGCGCACCATCGGGGCCGATCCCGCGGTGTTCTCCAATCCGTTCATCTCGACCTTCGTCGATGCGACGGGTCTGCTGGTCTACTTCATGATCGCCAAAGCCGTTCTCGGGATCTGACCACTCAGCTGGTGCCGCCGCTGCCACCACAGCGCTTTGGGAGAACCCTGGCAGGTCTGGCACAATGTGCGACTGTCTGACCCGCGACCACGGCTGCGGGCAGTCACACACGCAAAGCAAAACCGGACCGGGGCAATCCGCCCCGATCGCTGAATTGCAGCGTGGCAATCACAGGAGAAGTAGCACAACCATGGCTGTAAAGATCAAGCTCACGCGGCTTGGCAAGATCCGCAATCCCCAGTACCGCATCGCCGTCGCCGACGCGCGCACGCGCCGTCAAGGCCGGGCGATCGAGGTCATCGGCCGGTACCACCCGAAGGAAGAGCCCAGCCTCATCGAGATCGACTCGGAGCGGGCCCAGTACTGGCTCGGCGTCGGCGCCCAGCCCACCGAACCGGTGCTCGCACTGCTGAAGATCACCGGTGACTGGCAGAAGTTCAAGGGTCTGCCCGGGGCCGAAGGCACTTTGAAGGTCAAGGAGCCCAAGCCCAGCAAGCTGGACCTGTTCAACGCGGCCCTGGCCGAGGCCGAGGGCGGCCCGAGTACCGAGGCCACGCAGCCCAAGAAGAAGAAGGCGCCGAGCAAGAAGGCTGCCGACAAGGCGTCCGACGAGTCGGACCAGAAGGCCGTCGAAGCCGAGGCCAAAGCCGATCCGGCGCCCGCCAAGGACGAGTCCGAGCCCCCGGCTGAGGGGGCGGACGCCACGATCGCCGGCGCCACCGAGTCGACCGAAAGCTGAGTCCGACCGTGAGTTCTGTCGTCGTCGACGCGGTCGAACACCTGGTGCGCGGAATCGTCGACAACCCCGACGACGTCCGTGTCGACATGGTCACCAACCGGCGTGGGCGCACCGTCGAGGTACATGTGCATCCCGATGATCTCGGAAAGGTGATCGGGCGAGGCGGGCGCACCGCGACCGCACTGCGCACCCTGGTCGCCGGTATCGGCGGTCGCGGCATCCGCGTCGACGTGGTGGACACCGACCAGTAGCCGATATGGACCTGGTGGTCGGGCGGGTCGTCAAGGCGCACGGCGTCACCGGTGAGGTGGTGGTCGACGTCCGCACCGACGACCCCGAGGCGCGGTTCGCACCCGGTACGACGCTGCGCGGCCGCGCCGCCAAGGGCACCGCAGAGCGCGGGTACACGATCGAGTCCGTGCGCGAACACGGCGGCCGGCTGCTGGTGCGGCTCGTCGGCGTCACGGACCGCAACGACGCCGACGCGTTGCGCGGCACCCTGTTCGTCGTGGACTCGCAGGAACTCCCGCCCATCGACGATCCCGACGAGTACTACGACCATCAGCTCGAAGGTCTGCAGGTGCGGACCGTCGGCGGTGACGTCATCGGGACCGTCGCCGAGGTGTTGCACACCGCGGCCGGTGAACTGCTCGCGGTCCGAAGTGCCGAGCGCGAGGTGCTGATCCCCTTCGTCGGTGCCATCGTGACCTCGGTGTCGCTGCCGGAGCAGACGATCGAGATCGACCCGCCCGAGGGTCTGCTGGAGCTGAGCTGACGTGCACATCGATGTTGTCACGATCTTCCCGGCTTACCTGGAGCCGCTGCGACAGTCGTTGCCGGGCAAGGCGATCGAGTCGGGCATCGTCGAGCTGGCCGTGCACGATCTGCGGCGCTGGACCCATGATGTGCATCGTTCGGTCGATGACTCGCCCTACGGCGGCGGGCCGGGAATGGTGATGAAGGCACCCGTATGGGGCGCCGCGCTCGACGAGATCTGTTCGGAGGAAACACTTCTCGTGGTACCCACGCCGGCGGGCCGGCTGTTCCGGCAGGCCGACGCGCACGCGTGGGCAGGCGAAAAGCACGTCGTGTTCGCATGCGGCCGATACGAAGGGATCGATCAGCGAGTCGTCGAGGACGCGGCACGCCGGATGCGCGTCGAGGAAGTGTCCATCGGTGATTATGTGTTACCCGGCGGGGAGTCGGCGGCGCTGGTGATGATCGAGGCGATCGTTCGGCTACTGCCCGGGGTGCTCGGCAATCCCGCGTCACACCAGGACGATTCGCATTCCCACGGGGTACTGGAGGCGCCGAGCTACACCCGGCCGCCGACCTGGCGCGACCTCGACGTGCCCGAAATCCTGCTGTCCGGGGACCACGCGAAGATTGCCGACTGGCGTCGTGAACAAGGGTTGAATCGCACTTGCGAGCGGCGGCCCGACCTGCTCGACCGGCCGGACTAGATGTGCCCGCCCGGGAACATCGTCTTGACCACCTGGGTGATCGTGTTGCGTGCGGTGACGTCGTCGGCGGTTTGCATCGAGGCGATCGCCATGACAAACCGACGGTCGCTGCCGATCGCTCCGGTCGACCAATGCACCCAGTTGCCCCCGTTCCAGCAGCAGAACCAACCTTGCTTGACGGCCACCCGCTCGGCGTAGAGGCCCTCGGGGATGCCGAACCGCTGCGGGTAGACGCCGCCGGGAACGGTGCCGTCGGGCGCGGTCGGTGTCGACGCCGCCAGGTTCGACAGGATGATGTCGGCCTTGTCCTGCGGTAGGCCGCCGTCGCCGGACAGCAGCTTCGCGTAGTACTGAACGAGGTCACCGGTCGTGCTCAAGGTGTTGAACCAACGTCCGTTGTAGGGCGTGCTGGTCGCGCGCAGCCCGTACCGGTCGGTGACCCGCGACACGATGTCGCTGCCGCCGCCGCGATTCCAGAAGACCTCGGCTGCGCTGTCGTCAGAGGATCGCAGCATCGCCTGAAACGCCTGGCGATCCGCCGGCGTGAGCTTGGCGCGCCCCTGCGATTCCTGCAGCAGCAGATCGTCGGCGATGAACAGCTTGACCACCGAGGCGATGGGCATCGTTTCGGCGTTGCCGTTGGACACGAGCTGACCGGTGTTGCGGTCCAGGACGGTGATCGAGACGTCGGCGTCGGCCTCGGCCGCCTGGGCAGTGGCCAGTCGCATGCGATCGTCCAGGCCGCTGAAGGACGCGGCGGGTTCGTCGGGCGGGGTTTCCGGCAGTGGCGCCATACCGCCCTGGGGTACGACGACGGTGCTGTCCGGGGCCGCGCCGGGGGGTGGTGTGCCGTGCACTTTGGCCTCACAGCCGGCGATCGTCAGGACAGCGACCGCGAAGGTCGCGATCGCCCTGACCAGGTTCGCCGGCAGCCGTAGCATGCCCCTCCTTGCGCTCCCCGATGGAAATGAGTTGGGCCCACCGCGTCGCTGAAGCCCTGTTCCCAGCCTAGTGGCTGGGGTACCCGCGATGCCTGTTCAGATACCCTTACGAATCAGTGCCGAGCGTTCGGCGCGATTTCGCCGCAGAGCTCCCATCTGGCACAATTGAGCAGTTGTCTGTGCAGGACCCGGGAACGGCCAGTTCCGCCCGCTGCGAGATACACCCCGATACGCCCGATCAGCTCGGCTCGGCAGGCTAATGTCACGGCGCCCCGTCGTGACGGCAGGCCCGCAGCCGCCCAACCGCAAGGAAGTGTCACCGATGAACACGCTGGACTTCGTCGATCAGACATCGCTGCGCGACGACATCCCGGAGTTTGGTGCCGGCGACACCGTCAACGTGCACGTCAAGGTCATCGAGGGCTCCAAGGAGCGCATCCAGGTCTTCAAGGGTGTGGTTCTGCGACGCCAGGGCGGCGGTGTCCGGGAGACCTTCACGGTGCGCAAGGAGAGCTACGGCGTCGGCGTCGAGCGGACATTTCCGGTGCACTCACCCAACGTCGATCACATCGACGTCGTGACCCGCGGCGACGTACGCCGCGCCAAGCTGTACTACCTGCGTGAGCTGCGTGGCAAGAAGGCGAAGATCAAGGAAAAGCGCTGACTACCCGGCCGGTTGCCAGCGCGGAAGCCTGATCCTTGGAGCGCGAGCCGCGCGGCGTCGAAGACCGCGCTGGCTACCCTGATGCGGTGACCGGTTCCGCAGAATCCGACGAGTCATCAGCCGAGCGCCCCGCCGATGTCGCCGACGCCGCCGCGTCGGACAGCGAGGACGACAAGCCCAAGAAGAAGGGCGGCGCGCTACGGGAATTCGCGATCCTCATCTCGATCGCACTGGTCCTGTACTACGTCATGCTGACGTTCGTTGCGCGGCCCTACCTGATCCCGTCGGAGTCGATGGAACCCACGCTGCATGGTTGTCCCGGCTGCACCGGTGACCGGATCATGGTGGACAAGCTCACCTATCGGTTCTCCTCACCGGAGCCCGGCGACGTCGTCGTGTTCAAGGGGCCGCCGAACTGGAACATCAACTACCGGTCGATCCGCTCGGACAACACGGTCGTGCGATGGGTGCAGAACACGCTGTCGGTCATCGGGTTCGTCCCGCCCGACGAGAACGACCTCGTCAAGCGGATCATCGCGGTGGGGGGGCAGACCGTCGAGTGTCGAGCTGCGACCGGGCTGACCGTCGACGGTGAGCGGCTCGACGAGCCGTATCTGGACCCCGAGACAATGCGGGCCGACCCGGCGGTCTACCCGTGCCTGGGCAACGAGTTCGGGCCGGTGCAGGTGCCCGAAGGTCGGTTGTGGGTGATGGGCGACAACCGCACCCACTCGGCGGATTCCCGCGCGCACTGCACCAATACACCGACCGACGCCCAGAAAGGTCTGCTGTGTACGGGCGATCCCGTGGCGGGCACGGTGCCGGTGGACAATGTCATCGGAAAGGCACGATTCATCGCCTGGCCACCGTCGCGTTGGGGCGGTGTGGGCAGCGTCAATCCGCAGACGTGAACCTGGCACGGCGACTACCGCAAGTTCGGGCATAGGAGAGGGTGTTCTTGCCGGCGACATGGCCTCCGCGCACTGTGATCCGGAAATCGTCTGGCCTGCGCACACTGGAGTCGGCGCTGTACCGCAGCGGCCTCGGTCCCGTCGCCGGGGTCGACGAGGTCGGCCGCGGCGCGTGTGCGGGCCCGCTTGTCGTCGCCGCCTGTGTCCTGGGTCCGAACCGGCTGGAGAGCCTGGCGGCGCTCGACGACTCCAAGAAGCTGAACGAACGCGAACGCGAGCGGCTGTACCCGCTGATCCGGCGATATGCGCTGGCCTACCACGTGGTGTTCATCCCGTCGACGGAGGTCGACCGGCGCGGCGTGCATGTGGCCAATATCGAAGGCATGCGTCGGGCGGTGGCCGGCCTGTCGCTACGGCCCGGATACGTGCTGTCCGACGGCTTCCGGGTGCCCGGACTGCCGGTGCCGTCGCTACCGGTGGTGGGCGGCGATGCGGCCGCGGCGTGCATCGCGGCGGCCAGCGTGCTGGCCAAGGTGAGTCGCGACCGGTTGATGGTGAAGATGGAGGCCGAGCATCCGGGTTACGGGTTCGCCGATCACAAGGGCTACAGCACGCCGGCGCACAGCGCGGCGCTGGCCGAGCTGGGCCCGTGCGGCCAACACCGGTATTCCTTCATCAACGTCCGCCGGGTCGCCACGACCGGCGGGATGCAGGTGGTCACCGAACTGGTCGGCTCCGGTCTTGTCGGTCCACCGGAGCAGCATGGCGAAGTGGGGTAGGGGACAATGGCCGAGACCGACATGCGAGACCAACATGAAGGACAGCTGAGCCGATGAGTGCCGAAGATCTCGAGAAGTACGAAACCGAGATGGAGCTCTCGCTCTACCGCGAATACAAGGACATCGTCGGCCAGTTCAGCTACGTGGTGGAGACCGAGCGCAGGTTCTACCTCGCCAACAGCGTCGAGGTGGTACCGCGCAACTCCGAGGGCGAGGTCTACTTCGAGCTTCGGCTTTCCGACGCGTGGGTGTGGGACATGTATCGGCCCGCCCGCTTCGTCAAACAGGTGCGGGTGATCACCTTCAAAGACGTGAATATCGAAGAAGTCGAAAAGCCTGAATTGCGCCTGCCCGAATAGCGGGTGTGCTTTTCGGTGTGGCGAAGCGCACGGATTTCGACGCCGAATGGTCGAAGCAATTCAACTTGGATTCGTTCCCGATATTTTCGTCCGTGTCAATGACTTTCCGATACCGACCGTCTCTCTTCTCGCGAAGATCGTCATTCAACTGAGTTCCGGCATGCTTGCGCGGCATGATTCATTGCGACGCGCAGATTGACGGATCGAGAGCGGCGATTCGATGGTCGCCAGCTGGGCGAGCCTAATCCTTGGTCCGCGATGCGCGAATGTGCCGACGCCTGTCCGGACGGCTACGCACCGTGAAGCCATGAGACAGAAAATCCCGATATGTCGCATTTTTGCCTATTGAACAGGTCTGAAGTGTGTGACATTCTTGCACAGCAAACGCAAATGGCCCGGGCGACCAAAATGGGGAAGGCGTTGAAGCTCCGACGTTGACCACCTGCACAGGGGGTGATTGACCCAAAGATATGTTCCGGCGTAATGTCCTGCACCGTCCTCGAACGAACGCTGGGGGGGAAACGGGCTTGTCAAACCGAGCAGCGGGGCGCAGTTCTGAGCGCCCCGGGCACGACCGAGGGGTTGCTCGGTGAGACAACATCTGTTGCGTCCACTCGTGGGGCTGGTGTCCATCGCTTCAGCCGTCGCGGTATTCATGTTGGCGGCGAACCTGTTTCGCGGCAATTTCGCCGACACCGTACCGGTCACGGTCATCTCGCAGCGGGCCGGCCTGGTGATGAATCCGGATGCGAAGG
Organism: Mycolicibacterium sp. GF69; assembly: GCF_003284965.1. Classification (GTDB taxonomy): domain Bacteria; phylum Actinomycetota; class Actinomycetes; order Mycobacteriales; family Mycobacteriaceae; genus Mycobacterium. The sequence goes on along the minus strand of NZ_QMEW01000017.1, from coordinate 92,908 downwards.
TCAAAGTCCGCGGCGTTCAGGTGGGCCGGGTCGCGTCGATCGAAGCATTACCGAGCGGTGAAGCGGCGATTCATCTGGCGATGGATCCCGCGCGGCTCAGCGCAATTCCGGCCAACGCTTTGGTGGACATCGCTTCGCCGACGGTGTTCGGCGCAAAGCAGGTACAGTTCGTCTTCCCCGAAGATCCGTCACCGCAATCGCTGCACGCGGGTCAGGTAGTTGAGGCCCAGCACGTCATGGTCGAGGTGAACACCGTCTTCGAGCAGTTGACCTCGGTGCTGTCCACGATTGAACCGGCCAAGCTCAACGCCACGCTGGGTGCCATCGCGTCAGCGGTGTCCGGTCGCGGGCACAAGTTCGGTGAGATGCTCTCCGACCTGGATTCCTACCTCGCGACGCTGGAACCGAGCCTGCCCGCGCTCAATCGCGATCTGGAACTCGCTCCGGATGTGTTGCGCGCATACGCCGACGCGGCAGGCGATTTCGTGTCGATCGCCGGCAATGCGGCGACCATCAGCGATTCCATCGTCGACAAGCAAGACGATCTGGACGCGGCCCTTGTCAGCGTGATCGGGTTGGCCGACGTCGGCAACGAGGTGATCGGTCAGAATCGTCAGTCGCTGACCGAAGTCGTGCGGCTGCTGGTCCCGACGACCGCATTGACCAACGAGTACAACCAGGCGTTGTGGTGTGCGCTGGCCGGCATGGTCGAGGCGTCGCACTTCCCACCGCTGAAAGCGCCGGGCGTCGAGGTGCTGGCCGGCTTCCTGTGGGCCCAGGAGCGGTACCGCTATCCCCTGGATCTGCCCAAGGCCGGCGCCGAGGGCGGTCCGCAGTGCACCGGACTGCCGAAGCTGCCGTTCGAAACCGCCGCACCGTATGTCGTGGCCGACACCGGAACCAATCCGTGGCGACGCACCTATCCGGGCATAGTCCTCAACGCCGACATCATCAAGCAGATCATGTTCCCCGACACCGAAACCGCTGGGCCACCCCGCAATACAGCACAGATCGGAATGCCCGGATGAGGCGCTCGCTGCGGCCGACGCTGGTCAAGTTCGGGATCTTCGCGCTCGTGATGACGTTGCTGACCGCGTCGCTGTTCTTCATCTTCGGCCAGTACCAAACCGGGAGCACGAAGGACTATTCGGCGGTGTTCGCCGACGCTTCCCGGCTGAAGGCAGGACAGTCCGTGCGGGTGGCCGGGATGCGGGTCGGCACGGTCAACAGCGTCAAGCTTCGTCCCGACAAGACCGTGCTGGTCAGATTCGACGCCGACCCAAATGTGCGCATGACCACGGGCACGCGGGCGGCGGTGCGGTACCTGAACCTGGTCGGGGACCGGTACCTGGAACTGATCGAGGGACCCGACGGAACTCCGCTGTCGCCCGGTTCTGAGATCCCGGTGGAGCGGACCCAGGGGGCTCTCGACCTCGACCTGCTGCTCGGCGGGCTGAAACCCGTTATCCGGGGCCTGAATCCGGAAGACGTAAACGCGCTGTCGGCCTCACTGATCCAGATCTTCCAGGGGCAGGGCGGCACACTGCAGTCTCTGCTCAACAACACCTCCGGATTCACCACGGCGCTTGCCGAGCACAACCAGACGATCCAGGCACTCATCGACAATCTGCGCACGCTGCTTGCCACCCTGAATCGCGAAGGCGACAAGTTCTCGGGCACGATCGACCGCCTGGAGAAGCTCGTCACGGAGCTTGCGGCCGAACGCGATCCGATCGGCACCGCGATCGAATCGCTGAACAACGGATCGGCGTCGGTGGCCGATCTCCTCAGCGATGCGCGCGCACCACTTGCGGGCACTGTCGACGAACTCGCCCGGCTGGCGCAAAACCTCGACTTCCAGAAGGACCGGATCGACACGAGCCTGCAGAAAGCGCCCGAGAACTACCGCAAGCTGATCCGCACCGGGTCGTACGGCAGCTTCTTCAACTATTACATCTGCGAACTCAAGTGGCGGGTGACCGATCTGCAGGGCCGTACCGCCGTCTTCCCATGGCTCAAACAGGAAACCGGGAGGTGCGCCGAGCCCTGATGCTGAAATACCGTGGCAGACAACTCATCCGCGCCGGAATCCTCGGCGTGGTGCTGATCGTCCTCGTCATCGCCGTCGGGCTCGCTCCGGAACGGCTGGTGTCATGGGCGACCGCGGTGCGGTACCAGGCGCAGTTCGCCGACGCCGGCGGGCTGGCAGCGGGCAACGACGTAACGATCTCCGGAATCAAGGTGGGCACCGTCTCCAGCGTTGCGCTCCAAGGGCGCAACGCACTGGTGACGATCGTGGTCGACGACTCGGTGTCGCTGGGTTCGGACACCACCGCACACATCCGCACCGGCACCCTGCTGGGCGAGCGCGTCGTGACCCTGGAATCCAAGGGCGAGGGGTCGCTGCATCCGATGGACGTGATTCCCCTGTCGCGCACCGCATCCCCGTACTCGCTGACTGAGGCGGTCAGCGAGCTGACGAGCAACACCGCGGGCACCGACACCGCGTCGTTGAACCATTCGCTGGACACCTTGTCGGCGACCCTAGACCAGGTGGCGCCGCAGCTGGGCCCCGCGTTCGACGGGTTGACCCGGCTGTCCACGGCGATCAACGACCGTGACGAAACGCTGGGGGACTTGCTCGAAAATGGCGCCGATGTCACCGAGATCCTGTCGGACCGCAGCCAGCAGGTGAACACGCTTATCCTCAACGCCAACGACCTGGTGTCGGTGTTGTCGGCGCGGCGCTACGCCATCGTCGAACTGCTCGCGCACACCTCGGCGTTGTCCCAGCAGCTTTCGGGTCTCATCGCCGACAACGAGAAAGAGCTCGCCCCCACCTTGGACAAGCTCAACGGTGTCACCGAGATCCTGGAGCGCAACCGCGACAACATCGCGAAGGCGCTGCCCGGACTGGCGAAGTTCCAGACCACGTTGGGCGAGACGATCGGTAACGGTCCGTATTACCAGGCCTACATCCCCAACATCTTCTTCGGCCAGATCTTCCAGCCGTTCTTCGATTACGCGTTCGGGTTCCGGCGCGGGGTCAACGCCGGGCAGCCACCCGACAACGCCGGACCGCGCGCCGAGCTTCCGTTCCCCTACAACGGAATCCCGATGCCCCACGAGCAGTGGGGGCCGGGACGATGAACAGCTTCGTCAAGCGCGCGGTCGCGGTCGCACTGGCGGTGGCACTCGTCGGCGGGGTCGTGGTCCTGATCCGGCAGACCGTGTTCCGGTCCACGACGATCACCGCCCACTTCACCACCGCCACCGCGATCTATCCCGGTGACGAGGTGAGGATCGCGGGCGTCAAGGTGGGCACCATCAAGGCCATCAAACCGGTCGGCACGCAGGCGGAGATGATGCTGGCTGTCAACCACGGCATCAAGGTGCCCGCTGACGCGAAGGCGGTAATCGTCGCCCAGAACCTGGTCTCGGCGCGGTACGTCCAGCTGACGCCCGCCTACGAGTCGGGTCCGGTGATGTCCGACGGTGCCGTTATTCCGGTGGAGCGCACGGCCGTTCCGGTCGAGTGGAACGAAGTGAAAGAACAGCTGATGCGCCTGGCAACGGACCTCGGCCCCGCCGAGGGCATGTCCACCGGTTCGGTCGGGCGGTTCATCGACAGTGCGGCCAACGCGCTCGACGGTAACGGCGACAAACTGCGTCAAACGCTTGCGCAGCTGTCCGGCGTCGGTCGCATCCTCGCCGACGGGAGCGGCAACATCGTGGACACGATCAACCACTTGCAGGCGTTCGTCACCGCGCTGCGGGACAGCAACGAGCAGATCGTGCAGTTCCAGGACAGGTTCGCGACGTTGACCAGCGTCGTCGACGACAGCCGATCCGATCTCGACGCCGCGCTGAAGAATCTGTCCGAGGTCGTCGGCGAGACCACTCGATTCATTCGGGGCACGCGCGACCAGACTGCCGAACAGATCCAGCGTCTGGCCAATGTGACGCAGAACCTCGTCGACAACCGCATGGCGTTGGAAAACGTCCTGCACATCGCGCCACACTCGATTGCCAACGCGGTCAACATGTTCGACCCGCGCACCGGGGCTGCCAGCGGCGTGTTCGTGTTGAACAATCTGTCGAATCCGGTGTGGGCCTTCTGCGGCATGGTCGGGGCGCTCCAGAACGTCACCGCGCCCACGACCGGCAAGCTGTGCTCGCAGTACCTCGGGCCCGGCCTGCGCACGGCGAGCATCAACAACTTGCCGTTCCCGTTCAGCTTGTTCCTGACGTCGAACCCGCCGCCGTACATGCTGCGGTATTCGGAACCGGAGTTGATGCCCGGGGCGGGTGGGCCGCCCGACGATCAGCCGGAGCCTCCGCCCGCGGTATCGGCCTACACCGGGATCGGCGACATGCCGCCGCCACCGGGCTGGGGAGTGCCCCCACCACCACCGGGCATGCCGCCCGCACCACTGGCTGCCCCCGCATCACCTGGCCCGTCGACCCTGCAGGACATGCTGCTGCCCGCGGAGCGGCCCAACCCGCAGGGACCTCCGGCGCCGCCGAACTCGCCGGCACAGCCGGCGGTACCGAACTCGCCGGCACAGCCGGCGGGGGCACCCCCGATCCCACACGGCGGAGGGCCCTCATGATCTGCCGTCGTACGGTGGCGACCGGGCTGACCCTGCTCCTGACCGTCACCGGATGTTCCTTCCAAGGGGTGAACTCGCTGCCGCTGCCGGGGGCGGTGGGCCGAGGGTCGGACGCCGACGTCTACCACGTAGAACTCGCCAACGTCGGGACGCTGGAATCGAATTCGCCCGTGATGATCGACGACGTCGTGATCGGCAGCGTGGGCAGGATGACGTTGCACGGCTGGCACATCGACCTCGAGATCTCGGTCAAGCCCGACGTCGCGGTGCCCGCCAATGCCGTTGCAACGGTCGGCCAGACCAGCCTGCTGGGCTCCATGCACGTGGCGCTGGACCCGCCGCCGGGTGAGAAGCCGAGCGGCAGGCTTCGTCCGGGCGCCACCATCGGTCTCGACAAGACGTCGACCTACCCTTCGACAGAACAGACGCTGTCGTCACTGGCGGCGGTGGTCAACGGCGGGGGACTGGGCCAGATCGGCGACATCATCGCCAATTTCAACACCGCACTGTCGGGACGCCAGGGAACGGTACGCGACCTGATCGCCCGACTGGACACCTTCGTCGGGACCCTCTACCAACAGCGCGACAACATCATCGCGACGATCGACGAGCTGAACAGGTTCTCGCAACGGCTGGGCGATGAACAGCAGGTGCTCACCCGCGCGCTCGACAAGATCCCGCCCGCGCTCGACGTCCTGATCCGGGAACGACCCAATTTCACCACGGCGCTGAACCGGTTGGGGCAGTTCAGCGATACGGTATCCGGCCTGATCAACGACACGCAGGCCGACCTCGTCACGAATCTGAAGAACCTGGAGCCGACGCTGCGTGCGCTGGCCGACGTGGGCGCCGAGATCGACACGGCGCTGGCGTGGCTGCCGACGTTCCCGCTGACCCAGAACGTGATCGACCGCGGGGTGCGCGGGGATTACGTGAACCTCTTCGTCACCGTCGACTGGACGAATCCGCGGCTCAAGCGTGGACTGCTGCTTGGCACCGCACTCGGGCAGGACCGTGCATCGTTGATCCCCGCGCCGGGTGATCCTGGGTACGATGCGTATTACACCAAATTCCCTCTGGGCGTTGGCACCTCGCCGCCATTCGGTCCGATCCCCAACGCTGCGCCCGCCCCGTGGGAGCCCGGGGGTGGTGGCTGATGCTGCCGCGGATGGTGCGGATCCAGCTCGTGATCTTCTCGATCGCGTCGATCATCGGTGTGCTCGCGATGGTGTTCGTCTATATGCAGGTGCCCACTCTGCTCGGCATTGGGAAGATCACCGTCACCCTGGAGTTGCCGTCCTCGGGCGGGCTCTACCGTTTCGCCAACGTCACCTACCGCGGGGTGCAGATCGGCAAGGTGACCGAGATGGACGTGTCCCGCACCCGGGCCACCGCGACGCTCCGCCTCGACACGTCACCGAGGATTCCCGCCGATCTGCAGGCCGAAGTGCGCAGTGTGTCGGCCGTCGGTGAGCAGTACGTCGAACTGCTTCCGCGCACCGACTCTGCACCGTATCTGGAGGACGGATCGGTGATCGCCATGGCCGACACCACGATTCCGCAGCCGGTGAGCCCGATGCTGGAGCAAGTGAACACCCTGATCGCGAGCATCCCCAAGGGCCGCCTGACCGAGTTGATCGACGAATCATACAAGGCGTTCAGCGGGGCCGGCTTCGACATGGGTTCCCTGGTGGATTCGTCGGCCACGCTCTCCGAAGCCCTGAACGAGGACGCGTCGCGGTCGGCGAGGTTGGCCGAAGATTCGGTGCCCCTTCTGGATTCGCAGGCGCGCTCGACCGACGCGTTGCGGGTGTGGTCGCGAAGCCTTGCCGGCATCACCCGACAGGTCGCCGCCGACGACCCGCAGATCCGCACTCTGCTGGAGGAGGGCCCCGCCGCCGCGAACGAGGTCTCCGGGCTGCTCGAGCAGATCAAGCCGACCCTGCCGGTGCTGTTGGCCAACATGACCACCATCGGTCAGGTGGCGGTGACCTATCGGCCCTCGCTGGAGCAGGTGCTCGTGCTGTTACCGCCGTTCGTGGCCAACGTGCACTCGTCGGCTCCCCATAACAATCCCACCGGTATCGCCTTGGGGGACTTCCGTATTCAGATGGCCGACCCCAACCCGTGCACCGTCGGCTTCCTGCCACCCTCGCAATGGCGGAGCCCGGACGATCAGACCACGATCGACACGCCGGACGGGTTGTATTGCAAGCTGCCGCAAGACTCGCCGATCGTCGTGCGCGGTGCGCGGAACGCGCCGTGTATGGGGGTTCCCGGTAAGCGAGCGCCGACCGTAGAGATCTGCTACAGCGACAAACCCTACGAACCGCTGGCGATGCGCCAGCACTCGCTGGGGGCGTATCCGATCGACCCGAACCTCATCGCACAGGGCGTGCCGCCCGACGACCGGGTGAGGGCCGACGAGAACCTCTTCGCCCCGCTCGAAGGCACGCCACTGCCGCCCGGCGCCATGCCGCAGGGTCCGCTACCGCCGATCTCGCCTCCGCCGCTGGCGCCCGGCGCGCAGATGCCGTCGCTGCCGCCGAACGCGATCCCGCCCCTGGTGTCGCGGGAAGTGGATCAGCAGGGTGCCGCCGCGCCTGCCCCGCAGGCCGCGACTCCACACGGGCCACCGCCGCAGGGCCCGGTGCCGCCGGACGGTTCGCCACCTTCGCCGGGGGCGGTGCCCGCGACGCTTAGTTCATTCGCAACCGATCCGGCGGCACCGGGACCCTCCGTCGCCGTCGCGCACTACGATCCGCAGACCGGCCAGTACGCGACGCCGGACGGAAACGTCGGCCGCCAAACCGATCTCGTCGAGAGCGCGAAGTCATGGCAGGACCTGATCTACGGGGGAGGAGCGCCATGATTCGGATGATGGCGATCGCGACGGCGATCATCGCACCGCTATACCTTGCGCCCCTTGCGCACGCGCAGAACGAGGTCGCGATTAACGGCGTCTTCACCGCGTTCTCCGACGGCCGGTGGGCGAAGACGAACGATTCGCGCCACGACGAGGCGAGCGTCACCCAGACGTGGACCATCACCTCGACATGTACGACGTATCAGGATTGCACCGGTCGGGTCGAGAGCGATCAGGGCTGGAGCGCGGATCTGGTCTACATGAGCGGCCGGTGGAAGGTCGCCAGGACAGTCCCGGACTGGGAGCCGTGTATCGACGGTACGGCCTACCCGGGCCAACAGGCGTGGGTGTTCTGGCTCGATTATCCGCAGGACCCCAACAAGTACGTGGGGTGGGACAAGACCGAGGGGCCCAGTGGCGCCTGCGGCTTCAACAAGGTGCTCGACATCGAGATGCCGTTCACGCTGACCCGCGTGGGTTGAACGCGTGCCGCGGAATCGTCAATGGTAGGTCGACCGAACTGAGCAGACCAGGTTGCGCGGCAACGACATACGGCACGGCGTTGACGACGCGCATCGCCGTGGCGACCATTGCGCCGGCACCCGACGTCATGCTCTCGATGGCGGCGTCCTTGCGGTCGCGGACGGTGGCGGCCATCGTGCATTCGATATCGGGCTGGCCGGTGATCACCACTCGATAGCCAAGCGCACCCGGCAGCGTCGGCCAATCTGGAGCCACGTCGGGAGCCAACCGGGTGACGTGTTCGACGACGATCGCCTCGTGGCCGTCGACGATGCCGATCGCCTGCATCCGCAGGGCTCCGCACGTGCCCGCCTCGACGGTGCCCATCGCCACCTGAAGCGTCCGATCGGTCACCGCGCGGTCGAACGTTTCGCGCACCTCCTGCACCTCGACGCCGAGTGCTTCGGCGACCATGCGGATCTGGCCGTTCCATTCACCGGCGATCGCGCCGGGGAAGGAAATCCACGGCTGATAGTCGAGCGGACGGCCGAATCCCAGTGCGTCGCTCATGATGTCGGGCACACCGTAGTCGTCGTAGAGTCCGATCTCGTAGGCGTGGATCTTCTCGATCTGCGATGACTGCGTGGTCAGCACCAGCGGCAGGTAATCGGCAGCGAATCCCGGTTCGATGCCGGACGCGTACAACGACACCCGGCCCTGCTCGGCTGCGGCGGTGAGTTGATCACGCCACTCGGCCGGCTCGTAGGCGTGCGGATTCACCAGGTGGGTGGTGCTCGTCGTCACCACATTGATCCCGGCGCTGAGCAACCTCACATAGTCGGGTACTGCCGACGCATCGCGTTCGGGACCGCTGGCCGCGTAGATGACACAGTCTGGTTTGAGGGCGATCAAGGCCTCGGCATCGGTGGTGGCGGCCAGTCCGATCGGCTGCCCGTTGGCCAGTTCACCCGCGTCCTTGCCGTCCTTGTCGGGGGAGTGCACCCACACGCCGACGAGATCCAGGTCGGGCCGCTGGGAGATCGCGCGGATCGCGATGGAACCGATACCGCCCGTCGACCAGACCACGACACGGTGCTTGCCTTCGGTCATCGATCCTCCTGCAGGAGATGGCGATGTGCTGCGGCGCGAAGCCGCGCACCCCGGCTGAGAATAGCATTCACTATTAACGCAAACCAGAACAAACGTTAGGTTATAGTCGGTCGGCGTGAGCCCTTCCGCCGTGCCGTGGCGCTGATGTTCACCCTTAGGTTCGACATGCGAGCACCCGCCGGGGGAGCACCCGCGCCTGAGCTTTATGCGGCCGCTGTCCAGATGTGTGAGTGGGCCGAAAAGCGCGGCGCTGTCATCGCCGTGCTTTCCGAGCACCATGCCACCGACGACGGGCATCTTCCGGCTCCGCTGCTCCTGGCATCCGCGATCGCCGCGCGCACCAAACAGTTGGCGATCATGCTGGCCGCCGTGCCGATCACGTTCTGGGATCCGGTCCGCCTCGCCGAGAACATCGCCGTCCTCGACATCATCAGCCGCGGCCGGGTTTCCTATGCGTTCGGGATCGGTCACCGTGCCGAGGAGTACCAGCATTTCGGCGTCGATATGCGCGGGCGTGGCGCACTGGCCGACGAGTCGTTGGCGCTGCTTCGCCGCCTGCTGAGCGGTGAGCCGATCGAAGTCGACGGACGGCGCATTCACGTGACGCCGCCGCCCGCGACGCCCGGCGGGCCGTACATGCTCATCGCCGGAGGCAGCAGGGCCGCCGCTCGCCGTGCCGCGCGGTACGGGCTCGGCTTCATCTCCCAGGTCCCCTCAGCCGAGCTGAAGCAGTTCTACGAAATCGAGTGCCACAACAATGGATTCGAGCCCGGCCTAATGCAGTTCCCTGCCGAGGGCGTCCCGACGACGGTCTTTGTCGCCGACGACGTGGACACGGCATGGCGGGAGCTGGGACCCTACCTGCTGCATGATGCGGTGACGGCCGCGTCCTACCGGCACGGCGACGACTCCGTGGCCAGCATCTCCCGGGCTACGAACGTGTCCGAACTGCGGGAGGCCGACGGACCGTACCGGATCTTCACCGTCGCTGAGGCCACCGCATTCATTCGTGAGGGCAGAGCGCTGCCGTTGTTGCCACTGTGCGGCGGCCTCCCGCCTGATATCGCCTGGCCCTACCTCGAGCGCGCCGCGACGGCGTCCGAGCAGATATGACCGACAGGAGGACTCGTGACATCACCGCTGCGAACCGTGGTCTGGTCGACCGGCGGCGTCGGATCGATTGCGATCGATGCGATCCGGCGCCGGCCCGATCTCGAACTGGTCGGCGTGTGGGTGCACTCTGACGACAAAGTCGGCAAGGACGCCGGGGAGTTGGCCGGCGGGGACCCAATCGGGGTGACGGCCACCAACGACGCCGACGCGCTCGTCGCGCTGCAACCGGACTGTGTGGTGTACGCCGCCAGCGGACCGGAGCGGGACACCGGTGCGGTGCCCGACTACCACAAATTGCTCGAGGCCGGAATCAATGTCGTATCCACGTCGTCGACGACGCTGGTCTATCCCCCCGCCTACTACTCACCCGAGTGGCGCGACCAGTTGGAGCAGGCAGCCACGGCGGGGAACGCCTCGTTCTACGCATCCGGAATCTTCCCAGGGTTCGGCTCCGATCAACTCGCCCTGCTTCTTGCGACGCAGTCGAAGACCATCCGGTGCGTCAAAGTCACCGAGGTCGCGCTCAACGACCACTATCCGGTGGCCGACGTGATGATGAACGGCATGGGCTTCGGCCATCCGCTCGACTTCGAACCGCTGATGAAAACTCCGGGCTTCATCGAAATGGCCTGGCGGGCCCCGATTCACTTGATGGCAGCAGGTCTCGGGGTTGAGGTCGAGGAGGTCCACGGCACTTTCGACCGGCGTCTCACCGCCAGGGACATCGAGGTCGCGTTCGGGACGATCAAGGCCGGCACGTGCGGTGCGGTGAGTACCCGAGCCGCCGGCGTGGTCAACGGTCGGGAAGCCATCGTCGTCGAGCACATCATCCGGATGGCGCGTGACGTGGCGCCGGATTGGCAGGCATCGGAATTCGACGCGACCTACCGCGTCGACATCGACGGTGATCCCGACATCCACTGCGCGATGAACGTCGGCGCCGCCGAAGGCCACGGCGCCGGCCACGCTGCCATGACCGCCACAGCGATGCGCGTGGTCAACGCCATTCCCTATGTGGTCGAGGCTCCCGCCGGCTTGTTGAGCTCGCTCGATCTGCCGAACACGCTGCCCCGACACGCATTCGATTGAGCAGGGGAGGCCCGCTGTGTTCTCGGGATGCGAAGTGGTCATGAACCTGACAACGACCAGAGGGAGCAACAAATGATCGATACGAACACCGTCGATCTGTACTACGACCCTTTCGATTTCGACATCGACGACGATCCGTACCCGACCTGGAAGCGGATGCGCGACGAGGCTCCGCTCTATTACAACGAGAAGTACGACTTCTACGCGTTGAGCCGCTACGACGACGTCGCACAGGGACTTCACGACTGGGATACCTACCGATCGGGCAGGGGCACCACGATGGACGTCATCATGAGTGGCGTCGAGGTGCCGCCAGGGGTGATCCTGTTCGAGGACCCGCCGCTGCATGATCTGCACCGGCGCGTGCTGTCCAAAGTGTTCACGCCGCGGCGAATGGAGGCCATCGAGCCCCTGACGCGCCAGTTCTGTGTGCGCGCACTCGACTCTCTCGGTGACGCTTCGCGTTTCGACGTCATCGGTGATTTCGGCGCGTTGATCCCGATGCGCACCATCGGCTACCTGTTGGGTATCCCCGAACAGGGCCAGCAACAGATCCGCGACAACACCGACGCGTCGATAGGGCTGAAAGAGGGAAGTTTTCAGTCGGTATCGGCCGCCACGTTCGAGAATGCCTATCAGTTGTTCGCCGATTACATCGAATGGCGGGCCGAGCATCCGTCGGACGACGTGATGACACAGTTGCTCAATGCCGAGGTCGAAGAGGACGGGCAGCTTCGGCCGCTGTCACGGATCGAGGTGTTGACCTACACATCCATGATCGCCGGGGCCGGCAACGAGACGACCACACGGCTGATCGGTTTCATCGCTCAACTGCTCGCCGAGCACCCCGATCAGCGGCGCGAACTCGTCGATGACTTCTCGTTGATCCCAGGGGCGATCGAGGAGGTGTTGCGCTACCAGGCGCCGTCGCCGGTGCAGGCCCGATATGTCGCCCGTGACACCGAGTGTTACGGGCAGCGGATCGCCGAAGGCTCGGTGATGTTGTTGCTCAACGGCTCTGCCAACCGGGACGAGCGGCGTTACCCCGAGGGAGAGAGTTTCGACATCCATCGCACCGGCTCGCACTTGTCGTTCGGCCAGGGGCTGCATTTCTGCCTCGGTTCGTCGCTGGCCCGGATGCAGGCCAGGGTTGCATTGGAGGAGATGCTGCGGCGGTGGCCGGAGTGGGAGGTCGACTATGAGAACGCCGCCATGGCACACACATCAAGCGTGCGCGGATGGGGCAGGCTGCCGATCGATGTCGGTTAGCGGCCGCCCGGTCGGCTCAGACTGAAACCATGCAGAGAAAGTACGAGAAACCCTCTGCATGGCTTCAATTCGACAACCTTGCGTCCGAGTGCTTTCTCAGGCCGAGCGCGTGGTGACGCCGCGCAGCAGGGTGTCGCGGACGTGAATCTGCGAAGCACGGGGGCCGAGATCGTGCAGCAGGTTCTCCGGTATCCACGACACCCCGATGACGACGCGGGCAATTGTCTCGTTAGACGGGCCCTCTATCGAGATCTCGCCGGAGCGGATACCCGCGGTGAGTAACGCTTTCATCTGCCGGACACGTTTGGTGAACAGCCACGCGATGTTAGGTGTGTCGGGGGGCGACTGCCGCATCCATGCGAGCTGGATCCGAAATTCGTCGCCGAAGTGAGCGAGGGCGTTGGTGTGGATCCAGCTCAACCCATCAAGCTTTTCGATGGCTGACGCGTCGGAGCGCAGCACGCTGGTCCATCCCACTTCGGCGACTTTCTCACCGAACGACTGCATGATGGAGGCCAACAGCTCTTCTTTCGAGCCGATCAAGCGGTACACCGTGCCGGTACCCAGGCCCGCCGCCGAGGCGATGTTCCGGATCGTGGTGACTTCGTAGCCTTTTCGCCCGAACTCGGCCCGCGCGACCGCGCGTACGTGGGAGGCCTTATCGTTGGGCGCGTTTCGCTCATCCTCGATCCACGACTTCACCGCGTCGTCAGCGGCGATGAACGCCGCGGAGCGATCGAGTTCGGCGTCGCTGGGAGGAACGGTCGCCAGGCCCTCGAGCAGGATCCGGCACAACGTGGCCGCGACCTTGTCGGCGCCCGCACTGTGCCGGATGACATCGAGCCCTACTTGTCGCATCGCCTGCACGATCCGGTCGGCGAGGATCGGCAGATCGACGTCGGGCCGCAGATACCCGCTCCACCGGGCGGCTCGCAGCGTCTGCACCATCGCTTCGTGGATGGCCGCCGGGCGCTGTTGGGCCAGCGCGGCGAGTTCCGGATTCGAGGTCGGCGCTTCGTAGAACGTCATCTGCAGCGCCGCGCTGTGGGTCACGGCGCATTGGGCTATCGCGGCGCCCAGTTCCACGATCCGGTCGAAGGCCGACAATGACGTGGGATCGTCGAGTCGATTGAGGGCCTGGTCGGCGATGCGATCGAGGTCGTCGTGGTAGCGGCGAAGCAGCTCGACGAGGATGGCTTCCTTCGACTCGAAATGGTGATAGAGGCTGCCGGGCAGGATACCGGCGGCATCCGCGATCTCCTGCAGTGATGTCCGCAGCCCGGACGTGGCGATCAACGACGCCGCCGTCTGCAGGATCTCGGTGCGCCGGGTGCCGTCGTCAAATGAGTGGCCAGCATTCGCCGCGAGGTGAGCGTTCGGCGTCACACGGCGACGCGCCACAGCACCTCCACGCCCCAACTCCTCGTTCACCGGTTTGGTCAGTCCGACCCAATGTTTGTTTGACGCTACCAGAACAGGCCATCGCGCGGTGTCACACAACCTGCGAATGCGCCGGTAGAGACGCTGCGAGCGGCGTCATGGGCTGGCAGGCGCGCGAGTGGGGACGAGTGGTCGAGCAGCCGAGACGAGCTCCTTGTGCTCGATCTTCGCGCCGACGATAATGCGGAACAGATTTTTGGTCACCCAAGGCAAACCGTCCGTGAAGGAGCGTCATGTCCTATGAGAGCGCCGCCGAACCGATCAGGATCGGCTACCTCATGGACTTTCTACTGTCCGACGACTATCCGCAGGAACGCCGCGACGATCTGACGATTCCCTTCGATATCGTGTTCGCCGATGCGCTTGAGCAGGGATTGATCGACCGGCCGATCGAGATCGTCTACCGGGAGGTGGAGGGCCTCCCCAAGGGTTCGGTGAAAAAGGTCATCGACGCCTACGGCGAACTCGTCGCCGAAGGGTGTCTTGCGATCTTCGGGCCACACATCGGTGACAACGCGGTGGCGATCCGTGACGAGATCGTCGAGCGGTTCAAAGTGCCGGCCATCAGCGTGACCGGATCGGACGACGCGCTGAGCGAATGGTTTTTCGCGTTTCCGATGGGTTCGCACCATGACGAGCCGATCTTCTGGGCAGACCTGCTCGTCAAGGGGGGACATCTCGACGTCGGCGTAGTGATCGAGCAGTCGTTGGTCGGTGAGGCCTACCTGACGAACTTCCGCAAAGCGTGCCAACGCAAAGGCATTCGCATCGTCGCCGAGGCGTCCATCGCCCAGACCGCGCGGGATGTCGGTGAAGCCGTGCGAACCCTCTATGACGCGAAGGCCCAGGCGATCGTGCACTGCGGGTTTGGCTTCGGCATCGTCATGCTCAACCCTGCCCTGGCCGACCTGGACTGGGACCCGCCGCGCTTCGCCGGCACCGCCTGGCAGAACGCATGGATCAACCCCGTCATGTGGAACGCGTTCATGGGATGGACCGGTGTCGATCAGTACGACGAGGCCAACAAGGTCGGCCAGCAATTCCTCGACACCTTCAACGAAAGGGTCGGTCGTCGGCCCGAATGGTGTGTGCCCGTGGTTAACTGCGACGTCGCCCGCACCCTGCTGGAGGCGTTGACCGATGCGCATCCACTCAGTCCGCGAGGTGTCAAGGAGGCGCTCGAACGAGTCAAGATGCTGCCGGCCGCCTCCGGAGCGCCCGGAACTCGCATATCGTTCGGCAACTGGACCCGGCGGGCGTGGATGGGTGCGGGCTACCTGGTGGCGCGGCAACTCGACGCCGACGGTGTCCGCTCCCACCTGGTGGATCGCTTCGGCGAGTAATGATGTTCAGGCGATGACGCCGAGTCGATCAACCACCGAGGCGCTGAGTCACCGCAAAAACCTCGTCGTAGATCGAACCCGGAATCGTGAACGGTTCCGTCGCAGCCACATCCGTGAGATGCTCGGCGATATCGTCGGCAGTCGGCTCGGCGTCGCGCGGCGCCAGCCAGCCCTCACTCAACCCGATGAAGACCCTGGCGAATCGGCCGGCGCACGCCGAGAAGTTCTGGTGGCTCAACTCGCAGGCCCGGCTGGCCAGGTACACCACGATGGGCGCGACGAGTTCAGGGCGGATCGCGGCGAAGAACCCGTTGTCCTCAAGGGCTTTCGGATCGCCAAGTGTCTCGGTGACCATCCGGGAAAGCCCGAAGGGAAGGACGGTGTTGGCCCGGATCCCGTGCGGTTCTCCCTCGAGCGCAATGACATTGGTCAGGCCCACGATGCCGGCTTTGGCCGCGGCGTAGTGCGCTTCGAGGTGCTGACCGAACATCCCCGCCGACGATGCGATGAACACGAACCGGCCGTATCCCTGCGCCTTCATCACCCGGTAGGCGGGCTGAGCCAGATAGAAAGCACCGTCGAGGTGCACTGACAGCATGCGGCGCCAGTCGTCGGGTGTCAGCTCGTCGAACGGGATCGCGTTGAAGATTCCGGCGTTGCTGATCACCGCGTCGAGGCGGCCGAACGCATCGACAGCGGTCCGTACGATCGCCTCGCCGCCCGCCGGGCTGTCCACCGAATCGTACGACGCGACGGCCGCACCCCCGGCGGCCGTGATCTCCTCGACGACCTGCTCGGCGACCGCGGTGTCCGCGCCGTCGCCGCCCATGGTCCCGCCCAGATCGTTGATTACGACGGCCGCACCGCGCCTTGCCAACTCGAGGGCGTAGACGCGGCCCAGCCCGCGGCCCGCACCGGTGATGACGGCGACCTGGCCGGTGAAGTCGATCATCGTTCCTCCGGTGATTGACGGGCGGTGCCGCCGGACTCTACGTTGGAACAGATATTTGGTCAATCAGCGAGGTGGCAAGGAACGTGCCCGTCGACAGCGCAAAAAGCGATGACGCCGACAATCCCAAGCGCCTCGCGCTGCTGGCATCTGCGCTGGCCGGCCGCGCAGTGACGGTATCGCCGACAGCCCCGGGTGAGGCGGCGTGGACGGACGGCATCACCGTCTACATCGACCCGACGGCGACCGCATCCAGTCAACTCGAGTCGGTCACGGTGCAGGCGTCGCTGCTGGCCAGCGGAGGTCTGGAACTCGACGTGATGCGCAGGCTCGTCAGGCGCCCGGCGCTGGCCCGGCGGTATCTCGCGGTTGAAGGGCAGCGCGCACTGTCGGCGAACGATGAGCTGCTGCCGTTCGGTGTCCGTTCGCTTCTCGACCTCGAGTTGTCGGGGCGGTCGGATTCGGCTTTCGGTTCGCTGAAGCTGGCGGGAGACCGTCGCGACATCGGCGATCCGCCTCACGTCTTCGGAGTGATCAGGGCGCAGAAACTGCTCGCCGCACGTGCCGCCGCAGCGCAGTCGACCTCGGCCGGTGGGCACGTGCCACGCCGCCAGCCTACGAAGGCGTTGGCCGAACTCGACGATGACATTGGCGATGGCGAGGATGTCATCGACCCGTTCTCGAGTCCCGTCGGCGGCGGCGGCGCCCTCGGCAAGCTGCTGCAACGGATGACGAGAAGTGTGCGCAAACTCGCCGGTGGCGGCACACCGGGCGCAGATACGCCTACCCACCGCTCCGGCAAGGGAATTCGCGCGGCGGGCTCAGTGACCTCCGCGGCGGCCGGCCCGGCGGACACCGGTGACCTGGCGGGTTCCAAGAACGAGGGTCGGACATACCCCGAGTGGGACTTCCAGCGACGCTGTTACCGACCGGACTGGTGCACGGTGCAGGAAACAGATCCGCCGATCGAAGACCGGCCGGTGTTGGCTCGACCGGATGTGCACGCGCTGAGGCGCCCGCTGACCAGGCTCGGAATCGGGCTGGACCGGTGCCACCGGCAGGCTCAAGGCGACGACATCGACGTCGACGCCGCTGTGGAGGCGCGCGTGGAAACCTTGGCGGGGTCGACTCCCGACGAGGCCGTCTACCTCGACAGCCTGCGAAGGCGCCGTGATCTGGCCGTCCTCGTCCTGCTCGACATCTCCGGTTCGGCCGCGGAGGCAGGCACGTTCGGGCAGACGGTGCACGAGCAACAGCGTGACGCCGCCGCCGCGCTCACCATCGCGCTGCACGAACTCGGCGACCGCGTGGCACTGTATGCCTATCAGTCCCAGGGTCGCTCGACCGTTTCCCTGCTACCGGTGAAGCGATTCGACGACAACCTCGACGCCATGGTGATGCGACGGCTGAGCAGCCTCACTCCGGGCGCCTACTCGCGGCTTGGCGCGGCCATCCGGCACGGCACGTCGGTGATGACCGAGAAGGCGGGAACCTCGCGACGACTGCTCGTCGTGCTGTCCGACGGGTTGGCTTACGACCATGGCTATGAACGGTCGTATGGGGCGGCAGACGTACGACGGGCGCTTGGCGAAGCCAGGCGGGAGGGCATCGGCTGCCTGTGTCTGACCATCGGCGCGGCGACCGATGCCGGTGAACTCGCCATGGTATTCGGCAGCGCTGCGCATGCGTCCATCCCCAAACCCAAGCAGCTGGCCGATGTGATCGGTCCGTTGTTCCGCGCTGCAATGCGCACTGCCGACGCGCGCCGGCGGGTGTCATGAGCCCGCGGGGTTGAACCAAACATCTGTTCCGAGCTAGGGTTCGTAACACCGAGGACGAGCGAAGGGAAGCCATGCAGGTGAAGCCGCCGCGCCCGTACTACGTGCCCGTCGCAAACGAGGAGCAGGTGTTCAAGGCGGCCTACAACCAAGGCCTCTCGATTGCTCTAAAGGGTCCGACCGGCTGCGGCAAGACACGGTTTGTCGAGGCGATGGCGCACGATCTGGACCGGCCGCTGGTCACCGTGTCCTGCCACGATGACCTGACCACCGCCGATCTCGTCGGCCGGTTCCTCTTGCGTGGCGGCGACACCGAGTGGGTCGACGGGCCACTGACCCGGGCGGTCCGCGACGGTGCGATCTGTTATCTCGACGAGGTCGTCGAGGCGCGGCAGGACACGACGGTCGTGCTGCACCCGCTGGCCGACCACCGGCGGCAGCTGCCGATCGAACGACTGGGTGTCACGCTGGATGCGGCACCAGGGTTCTGCCTGGTCGTCTCGTACAACCCGGGCTATCAGAGCGTTCTGAAGGATCTCAAGGACTCGACGCGCCAACGGATGGTTGCGATCGAATTCGGTTTTCCCACATCCGATGTCGAGGAGAAGATCGTCGCCAATGAGGCGGCCGTCGATCACGAGCGCGCCGCCGAGCTCGTGCGGCTCGGCCAGGCGATCCGGCGGTTGGAGACGGGCGGGCTTCGCGAAGTCGCCTCGACGCGGGTGCTGATCGCGGCGGGCCGGCTGATCACGGAGGGATTGACGCCGCGGGACGCGGCACGGGCCGCGATCGCAGGCCCGCTCACCGACGACTCCACCGTCACCCGCGGTCTGATCGAGATGATCGACGCCTACCTGCCCGACCGGTCGCCAGATGATTGACCCTGCCCGGCACCCTCGCTAGTGTCAGAACAAATGTTAGGTTTCTACGGATGACGGAGGTTGGATGTCCTACGAGAGCACCGCAGAGCCGATCAAGTTCGGGTACCTCATGGACTTCAAGCTGCCCGACCTGTACCCGCAGGAGATGAAGGAGGACCTGTCCAACCCCTTCGAGCTGATCTTCGCCGAAGCGGTGGAGAACGGAGTGATCGACCGCCCCATCCAGATCATCTATAAAGAGGTCGAGGGACTGCCCAAGGGTTCGGTCAAGGCAGTGATCGATGCATACGGCGAGCTCGTCGACGAGGGGTGCCTCGCGGTGTTCGGCCCGCATATCACCGACAATTGCGTACCGACCCGCGAGGCGATCGAGGAGCGATTCCGGGTGCCTGCGCTCAGCGTCACCGGCAGCGACGCTTGGCTGGGGGAGTGGACGTTCTCCTTCCCGCAGGGTTCGCTGACCGATGAGCCGATCTTCTGGGCGGATCTGTTGGCCAAGGGCGGCCATTCCGAAGTGGGCATCCTCATGGAGCAGTCGCTGGTCGGCGAGACATATGTGAAGAATTTCCGAAACGCCGCTCGACGCAAGGGAATCCGCATCGTCGCCGAAGCGGCCATCGCGCAGACGGCTCAGGACGTATCCGAGGCCGTGCGCACGCTGTACGAAGCAAAGGCCCAGGCCGTCGTGCACGCCGGCTTCGGCTTCGGCATCGTCTTCGTCAACCCGGCCCTCGAGGAGCTCGGCTGGGATCCGCCCCGGTTCACCAGCACCGCGTTCCAGAACGCGTGGATCAATCCGATCATGTGGAACGCGTTCATGGGGTGGACGGGTGTGGACCAGTACGACGAGGGCAATCCCGTGGGTCAGCGGTTCCTCGACAAGTACCGGGAGAAGTTCGGTCGTCGCCCGGAATACTGTGTGCCCGTCGTGAACTGCGACGTCGCCACGGCCCTGCTCCGCGCGTGTACCGATGCCCACCCACTGAGCCCGCGGGGTGTGAAGGAGGCGCTGGAACGAGTCAAGATGATGCCTGCGGCCGCCGGGGCGCCGGGCACCCGCGTGTCGTTCGGCAACTGGACGCGCCGCGCCTGGATGGGCGCCGGATATCTCGTGGCCCGAAGCCTGGACGCCGACGGCGTCAACTCTCATCTCGTCGACCGCTTTGGTGAGGAGTAACCCGTGACCACTGAAACGCCGAAGACCGAGGCACCACCCCCGGGCGCCGCTGCATCGACGAAACGCTCCTGGCTCGGGCCGTCGATTTCGGTCGCGGCACTCCTTGCCGTCGCGGTGTTCTTCGCCGTCAACACCCGCAAGGGCCCGGGGTCGCCGCGGATCGCCAACCCGGACGTCGAGGGCACGCCGCGGCCCGTCGAGGTGCTGTTCGGGTGGAGCACGTCCACCTGGGTGGTGATCCTCGAGACCTTCACCGTCATCACGATGGCCGTCATCATCACGTTGTGGGTGGTGCACTGGCGGCGCAACCCACACAACCCGACGTTGCTGATGGCGCTGGTCACTTCATTGATCGTGTGGCAGGACCCGATCATGAACTGGTCGCCGTTCGCGGTGTACAACCCGGAACTGGCACACCTGCCCGAAGACTGGCCCCTGGTGTCGCTATCACCGACGGTGGAGCCGTACGTGGTGCTCGGTTACGTGATGTTCTACCTCGGACCCTACTTTCCGGCCATCTGGATTCTGCGGAAGTTGCAGGCGCGCAGGCCCGTTGACTCGTTCGTGTGGCGTCACCCGCTGATCAGCCTGGCGGCCATCATCTTCCCGATCGGGGTGGTCGTGGACGCGGCGCTGGAGATCACCCTGGTGCGCACGGGTATGTACATCTATTCGCAGGTGCCGCCTTGGGCGTCGGTGTTCACCGGACAGCCCCATCAATTCCCGCTCATCTGGGAAGTGGTGGCGGTGACGTTCGTGATGATCCCCGCCGGTGTGCTGCTCTACCGGGACGACACGGGTAAGTCCGTCGCGGAAAAGCTTGCTCAGCGGGCGCGGATCTTCGCCTCGAAGCCCAGATTGGGCACCTTCGTCGTGATGTTCGTGATCATCAACGTCGCCTATTTCTGTTATGGCGGGCTGTTCGCGATCGTGAAGGCGACCAAGATCTCCACGTCGGTGGCATGCCCGTGGCCGTATCCGGAAGTGAAGATCTATGACCCGCAGGGCTTCTACGAAAAGAACGGCCAACGAGGCCCGTACTCGGTCGGGATCATGTCGACCTGGATGAGCGGCCAACCCGACGGACGACCGGACGTGGAACTGGGGTCCAAGAGCGACCGGTGCGCACCTGAAGCCCAGGGGTGATGAGCGCTTGACTGAACCGCGCAGCATCGTCATCACCGGTGCCTCCCGAGGGCTGGGGTTGGCATCAGCGACCCAGCTGTACCGGCAGGGCTGGCGCGTCGTGGCTGCCATGCGCTCCGTCGAGACCGGCATGCAGCGGCTGCGTGCGGGCACGGGCGCGGCGGCGGACGACCCGAACCTGATCGGCGTCACCCTCGACCTCACCGACGCCGCGTCCATCGAGACGGCCGCGAAGTCAATCGAGGAGGCCGTCGGCGCCCCCTACGCGCTGGTACACAACGCCGGCATCTCCGCAGCGGGCATGGTTGAGGAAACTCCGGTCAGCCTGTGGGAGCAGATGTTCGCGACCAACATCTTCGGTCCCGTCGCGCTGACGAAGGCGTTGCTGCCGGCCATGCGCGAAGCCGGCCGCGGCCGCATCGTCCTGGTGTCCAGTCAGGGTGGTGTGCGTGGAATGCCCGCGACCGCTCCGTATTCAGCCGTCAAGGGGGCGCTGGAGCGGTGGGGTGAGTCGATGGCCGCCGAGGTTGCGCCGTTCGGCATCGGAGTGACCATCCTGGTGACCGGTACCTACGGCACCGAGATCATCACCGATGGCGGAACCACCGACTGCCGCGATCTGGATGGTCCCTACGCGCCGCACCACCGGACGATGGACAAGCGTGGCCGGGCCGCGATGCGCATGGCCGCTAGGTCGCCCGAGAAGTTCGCCGCGGGCTTGACAAAGGCGTTGGACAGCTCGAAGCCGTTCGTCAAGCGGCCGGTGGGTCCTGACGCCCGAATGTTGTTGATTGCCAATCGGGTATTTCCCTCCGCCGGCTTACACCAGATGATCCGGCTGATGATGGGCATCCCGCGGTTCGGCGCGCTACGAGGAAGCAGAGACCATGGCTGACGTTCGCTTCGAATCGAAGATGATGATCGACGGCAAGCTCGTCGATGGCGAGGCCGGCACATTCACCAATATCAACCCGGCGACCGAAGAGGTACTCGGCGAGGTAGCCGACGCCTCGAAGGCCGATATGCACCGGGCCATCGACGCCGCGCGTCGCGCCTTCGACGACACCGACTGGGCGACCAACCATGCGTTCCGCCAACGCTGTCTGCTGCAGCTGCAGGAGGCGCTGGAGTCCGAGCAGGAAGAGCTCCGTGAGGAACTCATCCTCGAGGTCGGCTGCCCGCGGGCCATCACACACGGCCCTCAGCTGGATGCGCCGTTGTCCGACGCCTTGAGATACCCGGCCCGGCTGATCGACGAATACCCTTGGGAGACTTCGCTGGGCGACGCGCTCGTATCGGTCACCGGGGTCAACACCACCCGCATAGTCTGGCGCGAACCCGTCGGCGTGGTCGGGGCGATCGTGCCGTGGAACTTCCCGTTCGAGGTCACCATCCAAAAGATCGGTCAGGCCCTGGGTACCGGCAACACCGTCGTGCTCAAGCCGGCACCGAACACCCCGTACAACGCCACCCGGTTGGGCCGGCTGATCGCGGAAAACACCGACATCCCACCGGGTGTCGTGAACGTCGTCACCGCGTCGGACCACTTCGTCGGCGAAGAACTCACGTTGTCGCCGAAGGTCGACCTGATCTCGTTCACCGGATCCACCGTGGTCGGGCAGCGGATCATGGAAAAGGGTGCCGCGACGATGAAGCGCCTGTTCCTCGAGCTCGGCGGCAAGTCGGCGACCATCGTGCTGGAGGATGCGGACTTCGCGGTCGGCTGCATGATGGGCATCGCGCCGTGCATGCACGCAGGCCAGGGTTGCGCCAACCCCACCCGACTGCTGCTGCCCCGGTCCCGCTATGAGGAGGGTGTGGAGATCCTCAAGGGCATCTACGAGGGGGTTGCGGCCGGCGACCCGCAGGATCCCGGCACGCTGTGCGGCCCGGTGATCTCGGACAAGCAGCGCAGCCGTATCCGCGGATACATCCACAAGGGCGTCGACGAAGGCGCGACCTTGCTCGTCGGGGGAGCCGAGGCACCAGAGGGCATGGACAAGGGTTTCTTCGTCAAGCCAACGCTTTTCACAAACGTCGACAACAAGATGACCATCGCGCAGGAAGAGATCTTCGGGCCCGTGCTTGCGGTGATTCCGTTCGACGACGAAGAGGACGCGGTGCGCATCGCCAACGACAGCCCCTACGGGCTGGCGGGCAACGTGATGGCGGGGACGCTGGACCGCGCACTGGCGGTGGCCAGACGGCTCCGCGCCGGGTTCATCGGGTTGAACGGCACTGCCGGCTACGGCGCGGACACGCCGTTCGGCGGATACAAGGCCAGTGGCATCGGACGCCAGAACGGTGTCGCAGGGTTCGACCAGTATACCGAGATCAAATCCGTCGCCTATCCGGCCGTTTCGTAGGGGGAAGCCATGCAGCAGCTGTTCGACGACCTCGAGGACTTCGGCGAATTCGACGACTTCGTGTCGGGCGACGTGCGGGACCCGTACACGGAACTGGCCAGGTTGCGTCGCGAAGAACCCGTTCAGAAGATCGAGATTCCCGGCATCCCAGGACAAGAGGGCAAGCCCATCGTCATGGTCTATCGCTATGACGAAGCCCAGCAGATGTTGCGGGACAACGAGACGTTCTCGTCGTCGATCATCATCGCGGCATTCGGCGACGTGTTCGGCAAGCATGTGATGCTCGGTATGGACGAGCCCGAACACGGCAGGCACCGGGCCCTGGTGGCAAAGGCATTCTCCCAGAAGGCCTTGGCGCGTTGGGAAGACACGCTTGTCACCAAGATCGGCAACGCGCTGATCGACCGCTTCGCCGACCGGGGCAGTGCCGACCTGGTCAAGGAGTTCAACTTCCCGTATCCGACGCTGATCATCGCGGGGTTGTTGGGGCTGCCGCAGGACGACTATGCCCAGTTCCAGAAGTGGTCCATCTCGCTGCTGTCGTTTACGGTCAACCCCGAACGCGGGCGGGAAGCGTCGATGGCGTTGGCGGACTACTTCAGACCGATCCTGGCCGAGCGACGCGAGGAGCCGCGTGACGACCTGATCAGTCGGTTGGCCGCGGCCGAGATCGACGGCGAGAAACTCTCGGATGAGGAGATCTTCTCGTTCCTGCGCCTGCTCCTGCCTGCGGGTGTGGAAACCACGTACCGGTCGTTGGGCAACCTGCTGTTCGGTTTGTTGTCCAATCCCGAACAGCTGGAGGCACTTCGAGCCGACCGGACACTGATACCGCAGGCGATCGAGGAAGCGGTGCGCTGGGAACCGCCGCTGATCATGATCACCCGGGTTGCCACCTGCGACACCGAACTGGGCGGAGTGCACATCCCCGAGGGGTCATCGGTGATGCCGGTGTTGGGTGCGGCCAACCGCCAGGAGGAACGGTTTCCACAGCCCGATCAGTTCGACATCTTCCGCGAAGCCAAGGCGAACATCGGCTGGGGGCACGGTGTGCACGTCTGCCTGGGCATGCATCTGGCGCGACTGGAGATGCGAGTGGCGCTCAACCTCCTGCTGGACCGCCTGCCCAACCTGCGGCTGGACCCCGCGGCCGAGGAAGCATACATCCGTGGGCAGGCGTTCCGTTCCCCGACGGCGCTGCCCATCCTCTTCGACACACTGGCAAGCCCATGACCGATCTGCGTTTCGACGACAAGGTGGTGGTCGTCACCGGCGGCGGGCGGGGAATCGGCCGCGGCCATGCGCTGCTGCTTGCCGCCAAGGGGGCGCGCGTCTTGGTCGCCGACAACGGAGCCGGCATCGACGGAAGTCCTTGCGCAACGC
Organism: Mycolicibacterium sp. GF69; assembly: GCF_003284965.1. Lineage (GTDB taxonomy): Bacteria > Actinomycetota > Actinomycetes > Mycobacteriales > Mycobacteriaceae > Mycobacterium. Next base: position 67,923 of record NZ_QMEW01000017.1, on the reverse strand, counting down.
GGCCGGCCGACGCGGTGGTCGGGGAGATCACGCAGGCCGGTGGCCGAGCGGTGGCGTGCAGCGCCTCGGTCGCCGACGAGGTGGGGGCGCAGTCGGTCATCGACACCGCAGTCGAGGCGTTCGGGCGGATCGACGCGGTGATCAACAATGCCGGCGTACACGACCCGGGACTTTTCGAGACGCTGTCGACGGACCAGATCCGCGGAATGCTCGACGTTCACTATTTCGGAACGCTTTTCGTCTCGCGGGCGGCATGGCCTCATCTCGTCGAAGCCGGTCAGGGCCGGATAGTCAATACCGTCTCCGAGGCCATGCTCGGCGGCATCCCGGAACTCACGAGCTACGGTGCGGCCAAGGGAGCGGTCTGGGGGCTCACCCGCACCCTCGCCACAGAGGGCGCGACGCACGGTATCCGAGTGAACGCGATTGCGCCGCGGGCCTACACCCGCATGTCCGCATCACAGGGGCAGCAACTGGCGCAGCTGTACGGCATGTCAGAGGACACGATGGCCGAAATCAACGCCGGCATGCCTCCTGAACTATGCGCTCCCGCAGCGGCTTTCCTCGCCCACCAGTCATGCTCTTTGAACGGCGAGGTGCTGCTGACGGGAATGGGCGGTGTCTCTCGCCTCGCGGTGGTCCGCACCCAGGGCATCTGGAAGCAGTCCCTGACAGCCGAAGACATCGCCGAGAACCTCGACCAGATCATGAACGTCGACGATGCCTATGTGACCGAAGCAACCAGGAGTGTCTTGTGACCGATTTCGAGGCTGTCGATTTCTTCACCGACGAGAAGCTTGTTCCCGACCCGTACCCCTACTTCGATTTCCTGCGGTCGAAATGCCCCGTGACGCAGGCGACGCCCTTCGGAGTACTGGTTGTCACCGGATACGAGGAAGCGCTCGCGGTCTACAAGGACCCCGCCTTCTCGTCCTGTGTGTCGGTGGCCGGCCCGTTCTCGGGTATGCCGTTCGGGCCGGATGGCCGCGACGACGTGACCGATCTGATCGAAGAACATCGCGCGGCGGTACCGATGGCCGAACACATCACTTCTCAGGACCCACCCCTGCACACCCGCACCCGCGGTCTGATGAACAAGCTGATCACGCCCAAACGCCTCAAGGAGAACGAGGAGTTCATGTGGCGGCTGGCCGATCAGCAGCTCGACACCTTCATCGAGCGGGGTCGGTGCGAGTTCCTGGCCGACTACGCGAAACCGTTCTCGCTGCTCGTCATAGCCGATCTGCTCGGCGTGCCAAGTGAGGACCACGAGGAGTTCAAGGCGGCCTTTGCGCTCGAGACGGTGGGGGAACTGGGCAAGGAGGCGCCGACATCGCACAATCCGCTGGAGTGGCTGAACGACAAGTTCTACGCCTATATCGAGGATCGTCGGCGTTCGCCGCGCCAGGATGTGCTGACCGAACTTGCACAGGCCAAGCACGAGGACGGGTCGACCCCCGAGATCGAGGACGTCATGAACCTCTCGACGTTCTTGTTCGCGGCCGGCACCGAAACGACCACGAAGCTGGTCAGTTCGGCGGTTCGGTTCATCGCCGACGATCCGGGCTTCGAGAAGGAACTCCGCGAGGACCGCGGCAAGATCCCCGCGTTCCTGGAAGAGACGCTGCGAATGGAAAGCCCGGTCAAATCGCACTTCCGGATGGCGCGTACCACCACGAAGGTCGGCGAAGTCGAGGTGCCCGCCGGTACGACGGTGATGCTCCTCCCGGGCGCATGCAACCGTGATGCGCGAAAGTTCGAAGATCCGAACCAATTTCGACCGCAGCGGCCGAACGTGCGGGAACAGATCGCGTTCATCCGCGGTGCGCATTCCTGTCCGGGGGCGCCGCTGGCGCGGGCGGAGGGCCGCATCTCGTTGAACAGGATCCTCGACCGGATGCGCGACATCACGATCTCCGCCGAGCACCACGGTCCGGCTGACAGCCGGAACTTCACCTACGAGCCGACGTTCATCATGCGCGGGCTCAGCGAATTACACATCACGTTCACCCCTATCAGCTGATCGACTCTGCCGCCACGGCGCAATAATGCGAAGGGCGCGCGCCACCAACGCAGAATGAACATCCAAGGAGTAGGGAATGGCCGGAAAGCTCGACGGCAAAGTTGCTTTCATCACCGGTGCGGCCCGTGGTCAGGGGCGCGCGCACGCGGTTGCGATGGCCAGGGAAGGAGCGGACATCATTGCGGTCGACATCTGCCGCGATATTCCGTCCAACCCCTACCCACTGGCGACGCCGGACGACCTCGCCGAGACCGAGCGCTCGATCAAGGAGATCGGTCGGCGAGTTGTGGCGCGCATCGCCGACGTCCGGGAACGCCACGAACTGCGTGATGCGCTCGAAGCCGGGGTAGCCGATCTGGGCAGGGTCGACATCGTCGTCGCCAATGCGGGAATCCTGCCGATGGCCATGGGAAATCCTGACCCCATGGGCTTTGTGGATGCCTCCGATGTCGACCTGGTGGGCGTGATGAACACCGTCGCTGTGGCCATCCCGCACCTGCCCGACGGTGCATCGGTCATCGTGACCGGTTCCACCGCAGGCATGATCCGCGGCACCACCACCAGTCCGGACATGGGCCCCGGTGGCGCCGGCTACGGGTGGAGCAAACGGATCGTGATGGAGTACGTCGACGAGATGTGTCTTCACCTGGCGCCGCGGATGATTCGCATCAACGCGATCCATCCGACGAACTGCAACACCCATCTGCTGCAGAACGAGGGCATGTACGGCGTCTTCCGGCCCGATCTGAAGGCCGAGGGAAAGACGCCCACCCGCGAGGAGGCCGAACCGCTGTTCTCGCTCTTTCAGGCCATGCCGATCCCGTACATCGAGCCGGAGGACATGGCCAACCTCGGTGTGTTTTTGGCCAGCGACGACAGTCGCTACATCACCGGGCAGCACATCCGCGTGGACGCGGGGTCACTGCTCAAGTGGCCCAACGGGCCCGGCGGTTAGGGCCGGTGCAGAAAACCGTGCAGGATCGCCTGGACGAGCTCGTCGACGATCGACTCGCGCGGCGGGGGTGAGTTGCCGAAGAAAGTCGAGCGCAGCGCCACCATTCCGACGATCATCGCGACCGTCGAGTGCGCGGGCAGGTCCGGCTGGTCCGAGCGCATTCCGCGCAGGCTTATCCCCTCGGCGCTGATCTGGCCGAGCACGGTGAGCGCCCGCCGGATATCGGCGATCCCCGCGCTGTCGATCTCTTCGTCGGTAAGACCGTCGGCGGCGACCAGCGTCAACAGCAGGCCCTGATGCTCGACGAGGACGTCGTAGAGCCGGCCGACGAACTGCCGCGACAGTTCCTCCTCGGTGATCTTGTCGGGAATCACGGCCTGCCAGGTTTTGCCGAAGTCGTCGACGAAGTCGGTGAACGGAAGGACCAGAGCTTCCCGGAACAGGCCGGCCTTCGAGCCGAAGTGGCGGAACAGCAGATACTCGGTGACGCCGGCGGCCTCGGCGATCTCCCGCGTGGTGGTACTGCGATAGTCCCGCCGCGCGAACAGATCACGGGCGGCGTCGAGCAGCAGCCGCCGCGCCTCGCCGGGTGGCCTGCGCGTGGCGGGTACCTCGCCGGCGGGGCCCTTCTTGGGCGAACGTCGCTGGGGCACGGGAAGTCACGATAGCCGTCGCTTGGCCTCCCTTGACCGACGCCGTCGTAATAGTGTCCACTATTACGAACCCGGTACGGCCGGGATTCGGCGGAAGGGATGTGGTCATGGGCCAGCTCATCATGCTGGGAACGCTGTTCGGGCTGATCATCTTGATATTCGGCTTGGTGCTGTACTTCGATCCCGAAGCCCGCGGCAACGCGGGTGACCATGAGGCCGAGGAGAACCGCCGATGAGCACCGAGCTGACACCGGCGTTGATCGCCGGCCTGTCGTTCGCCTATATCGGCGGCATCCTGTTCCTGGCGTACGGCGTATACCTGAGCGTCCGGCGAGGTCGGCTCCATCCGCTGCTGCTGGTGTCGATCTCGGCGATCTCGTTCTCGTGGATCGAGGCGCCGTACGACTGGGCGGTGTACGCCCAGTTCCCGCCGGCGCTTCCGCGGATGCCGTCGTGGTGGCCGCTCAACATGACGTGGGGCGGTGGGCTTCCGTCGGCCGTGCCGATCGGCTACATCGCCTACTTCGTGCTGCCCGCGGTGATCGGGGCAGGGCTGGGGCGGCGGCTGATCGCGCGATTCGGTTGGCGTCGACCGCAGACGCTGTTGGTCGTCGGGCTCCTCGTCGGCTTCTGCTGGGCACTGCTGTTCAACGGCTTCTTCGGTCCTCGGCTCGGCGTCTTCTACTACGGCTACGTGATTCCCGGACTGGCGATCTTCGAGGGCAGCAAGTACCAGTACCCGATTTACGACGCGATCGCGATGGCCTTGCAGATGATGGTGTTCACTTATCTCCTCGGCCGTACCGACGGGCAGGGCCGCAACGTCATCGAAGTGTGGGCCGATAAGCGATCGAAAGGCCTCATCGGATCCTCGCTGCTGTCGATCGCGGCCGTCGTGTTGGTGGGACACCTCATGTACGGCGCGGTTTTCGCGCCGCACCTCGCGACGAAGCTGGGTGGTTACGTGACGTCCGGTCCGACGGAGCAATTGTTCCCCGGGGTGCCCAACCAACCCCGCTGAACCGTCCAAACCGTGAAAGTGAATCCGCTGTGAGCATCGACCCAGCCGTCGAGTTATATTACGACCCTTTTGATTTCGCTATCGACGATGATCCGTATCCGGTGTGGCGCCGGATGCGTGCAGAAGCGCCGCTGTACTTCAACGAGAAGTACAACTTCTATGCGCTGAGTCGTTACGACGATGTGGCGAAGGCGTTGCCGGATTGGCAGACCTACCGATCGGGCCGCGGCACGACTGCGGACATCCTGTTCAGCGGCATCGAAGTACCACCAGGGATCCTGCTTTTCGAGGATCCACCGCTACACGATCTGCACCGGCGCCTGCTGTCGCGAGTGTTCACGCCGCGCCGCATGCTGGCCGTCGAGGACATGGTGCGCGGATTCTGTGCGCGCGCACTTGATCCGTTGTTGGACGCAGGGGGTTTCGACTTCGTCACCGATCTCGGGGCGATCATGCCGATGCGGACGATCGGCTATCTGCTGGGCATCCCCGAGGAGGGGCAGCAGCAGATCCGCGATCTCAACGACAAGAGCATCACGGTGGCCGACGGCTCCGGTGACGTCAGCCCGACCATTTTCCAAGACGCGATCGCGGTGTTCGCCGAGTACATCGAATGGAGAGCGACGCATCCGTCCGACGACCTGATGACCGATCTGCTCAATGCGGAGGTCGAGGAACCGGACGGCACGATTCGCCCACTGGAGCGCACCGAGGTGCTCGCCTACACCGCGATGATCGCCGGCGCCGGCAACGAAACCACCGCGCGCTTGATCGGATTCATGGGCCAGCTGCTCGCCGAACATGCAGATCAGCGGCGCGAACTCGTCGCCGACCCGTCGTTGATCGCCTCGGCCGCGGAGGAAACACTGCGGTTCGAGCCGCCGTCACCGGTGCAGGCGAGATATGTGGCCAACGATGTCGAGCTGTACGGACACACGGTGACCGAGGGCTCGTACATGCTGCTACTCAACGGATCGGCCAACCGTGACGAGACGCGGTACACCGATCCTGACCGCTTTGACATCCACCGTGCGGGTGGACATTTGAGCTTCGGGCAGGGACTGCACTTCTGCCTGGGTTCGGCGCTGGCGCGGCTCGAGGCGCGGGTGGCGTTCGAAGAGGTCCTGAAGCGGTGGACCGATTGGGATGTGGACTATGACAGCGCATGTCGCGCGCGGACTTCCAGCGTCCGTGGTTGGGCGAAGTTGCCGGTCAGGACCCGGTGACAAGATCTCCCGTGACAGGTGAGTTTCATCGCATGGTTGCAAGGTTGTGCCAGAGGTTGCGCAGGCTCTCGGTGCCGCCGAACAACGTGGTGAAGTGCGTCGAATCGATCAGGACGATGTCACCGGCGCGCTGACCGATCGGCGGCATCCAGATCAGTGCGTTGAATTCCGTATTCCCCTCGGCGGTGAACGGGTGCGGTCTGGTCGGGTCTACGCGCTGGCGGCCGAGTACCCGAACGGCGTCGCTCGCGGGCGCTGTCAGCTCGTAGTGGGGTAGGTGCGGATGGAAGTTGAAGGTCGTGACGTTGTCGAGCAGTCGGGCGTCGTCGAGATCGCGGAATCCCGTCAACGGGGCTATCTCTCGGGTTTCCTCGATCACCGCTGGCCGGAGCCCCCAGGTGTTGTGGACCGGGACGTCGAGCGCGTTCATCAACGACCTGGTGTACTGGCCGAACCGCTGCTGGCGTGGCACCAGGGGATCACCGTGGTGCGCGAACTCCACCTGGCGTTGGTCGAAGTCGTCGGTGAAGCCGACGTCGTGATGCGGTGCGAGGAGCAGGCAGGTGCCCTCCCGTCGGAGCCATTGCTCGATCGCCGCGATCTCGTCAGCATTGGCTTGCTGTTGGGACAGCACGTGGTCGAGACCGAAAACCATCAGCGTGTCGGTGTCGTTGAGGATTCGCTCGTCGATTGGCAGTAGGTAACCTGCCTGGTCGATGCGCTGGAACACCGCGACTGGATGGCCGGTGGTCTCGCCGGCAAGCTCTTGGAATGCCAATGTCGATCGGTGAAAGAGCTCCAGGGTTCCGGCGATTCCTTGCAGGAAATGGGCTTCGTCGTACTCGACGGTTTCATAGTTGGGCCATAGCGCATTGCGGACTTCGGTCATCGTGGAGAACCGGTTGTACATCTCGGCCGGGTCGCGCTGCGCTTCCCACGGGTAGCTCCATGTCCAGTAGATGCTGATTCGTCTGTGGCCGTCGTGTTCGCGCGAGATGTGGCCTTGGTTGTATGTGCGAGCGGTGGTGCTCATGACGTACCTCCCAGTGTGGCGAGGTGCCTCAATCCACCTATCCCGGGCAGGAAGAAGTAGGCGCCGCCCCGCAGGGTGGTGAACGCCGGAATGCCCTTGTGCACTCTGCGTATAGGCCGCTTCGGCACAGTGAAGTCGAGTGTGCCGTCCTGCGTTCCACAAATTGGGTCGTGCTCGTTTCCGAGCTCGTGGAAAGTCTTGTCGTTGATCCATACGTTCTGCGCGAACTCGAATTGGCGCACCAGGTCGGCACAGATGATGAACGCAGCGATGCCACGATCGACGCCGTCGTCGGGCGCACCGTCGGGTAGTGCGGGGCCGTATGTCGCACCGCGACGGATCATCCGGCGGCGGTTCATGAAATGCGCGGTATCGCGAGGGTTGAGCCGCCTGGCATGCGAGCCGAGCGGGCACGCGTATCCGAACGGATCCATTTCCTGGTAGTTGAAGTCGTTGTTGCGCATCGGGTCAGCGCCCAGTTCGGGGTCGTCATGATCGGGCGTGAGCACCAATGGTGCACCACTTCGCCAGCGCCCCATGAATTTCGCGGCGAGCAACTCCTCGTCGTCCGCGGTTTCGGAGTTGGCCCTCAAGTAGTCGCGGAACCTCCCGACGTGTTCCTGAAGTCGGCGGTAGGCCAGGTAACTACCGTTTCGCGACAACGTCTCGGGCTGGGGGAGATCGGTCACCGGCCCTTCTTCATCGGGATAGCCGAGGATGAATTCGCCCGGCTCGAGTGGCGCACCGGAACCTGGCGTCGGTTCTTCACCGGAACCCTTCATTACCGGTTGGGACAACCGGTCACGGAAGCCGAAATGGTCGTGGGCGTAGTTGAACGGCGGGGTTGCGTTGAGATCGAGATGCGAGAGGCTGCGCACACCGTCTGTATGCGCCAGTAGGTTGTCGTGCTGCGCGATGGACATCCGGCACTGCTCGTCGTCACGCGCAAACAGGACTGCGATGGCGTGAAGGTCCTCGCTCGCCAGTTCGCCGACCCAGTTCTCCGGATGGTTGTCACCGGAGTCGCCGAGAATATCTGCGCGCGAGGCCATTCCCTCCCGGAACGCGTCGGGGAACGTGGCCAGCGACTGTTCCGGGACCCCGAGGGCGCGCAAACCCGTTGACGTGAAGGCCAGCGTGACCCATCGCCGCGTGGTGTCCATTGTCACGGGCACGCTTGCTGCGGATTCGACCTTGTCGAGCAGTGTGCCCAGCCACGCACGACCACCAGCCGGTGTGTCGAAGGTCAGGAATTCGTAGCGTCCTGTGATGGCCGGTGTCCGCGTCAGCAGGATGTGCTGAATGTCGTCGAGTTCGAGGTCGCCCACGGTCAGTGCCACACCCCAGCCTGGCCGGTCACTGCATCTGGTCGAGCATGGTGGAGAAGGCCGCCTTGAGGCGCAACGCCTTCTTGATCTCGTCGGCAGTCACATAGGGATACTCGCCGTACTCCAGGAAGCTGGGAACCTGATGTTCCCGAACGAATTTCACGAACGCCTCCGGGTTCTCCTTCCAGTCTTCGGGGAAGCCCTCGAGGTTTGTGAACACCGTTGTTATGCCGGTCTGGCTGAACAGTTGCACCGCATCTTCGGTGTATTTGTCGAAGTCGGTGTCGAAGATGCCCTGATACTGGAAGTGCAGTCCGGAACCCACGTCGAACAACTGCCACCTCAGATAATGGAGCCGCAGAGGTGCCAGTACCTCGGGATTACCGGCGACGGCTTTCTCGATTTCCTTGCCGTAGGCCCGGACCGCTTCCTCACGGCCCGCCTTGACCTTGGCGATGATCGAGAAGCCGTAGCAGGCTGGTGTCTTGGGAAACACTGGGCCGTAGCGGCCCCGTTCCAGTTCGAAGTAGCCCTCTTTGGGGATCGCCATCGCGACCGGTTTGGACCAATCTCGATTACCTGTCGGCATATCCCGCCCCTTTTCGGAGAAACCGGATGGCCGCACACTAGCACCGTCGGACGTCAAGATATGGGGATTTTTGCGCGCGCCAGCCGATGCCGCACCGGCGTGGGGGCTTCGCTCTCGCTTATGGACGTGGCAATTCACTGGTTGCATTTTCATCGAAAATTGTGACGGTTGGTCTGTCCGTAGAGCGAAAGCCGGTTGAGCAACCCAGGCGCAATAATCCTGATTTCCGGAAATGGGCCATCAATACATCTACGCTGCGCAAATAATGAAACACGGTGCAGCGTCGAAGTATCGACCTGCGGTAAAACATCTGTTCAGGGGAAGGGAACCGGCCGTGAAATTCTCACAGTTTTGTGTGGTGGTCGGGCTTGCGGCGACGATGGGTGCGGTCGGTGTCGGGATAAGCCCTCTGGCCGGGGCGGATTGCACCAATGCGGGCGCCGCCACCGTCTGCGCGCAGGGAACCGTGCGCGGCGGCGGGCCCGATGCCCCGCAGGCCGGACCCGTCTACCCCGGTTATTGCGCCGACCCGTGGTACTGCAGCGACGACTGGGGCGTCGACATCATCCTTGATCCCAGGCCGCCCATCGACATCGGCCGTCCGGGCCGCCCTGGCGGCGGCCCGCGCTAGAAAGTCCGTCACGAATCGAGTAAGGAGCTGCCAATGTTGTTCCGACGCAGTGCTGTCGGCGCCGGTGTGATCGCCGGTGCGATCCTTTTCGGGGCGGTGCCCGCCGCCGCTGACCCACCCAACTGCACGGCCGCCGACCTGTCCGGCGTCATGTCCGGAGTTGCCGCGGGCACCTCGACGTACCTGTTCACCCACCCGGACGTGAACGCGTTCTTCACCGGCCTCAAGGGCAAGCCCAGGGAGCAGATGACCACGGAGATCAAGGCGTACCTGGACGCCAATCCGCGGGTCCGCGACGAGCTTCGGGCCGTCCGGCAGGCCGCGTTCGACTTCCGCGACCGCTGCGATGTCCAGATGCCCGATCTGCCGATGGGCTAGCGGTCCAGGTCAGAACTGACAGACTGTTGGGGTGCGCGAAGCCACGGGCCGCGAACCCTACTTCGTCGGCAATCCCAACCCGATGATGTTCCGCAGTGCCCTGAATCGGATCGAAGCGCATTCGGAGAGCACCGTGATGGTGGGCGACCGGATGGACACCGACGTCGTCGCGGGGATAGAGCCGGGCCTGGAGACGATTCTGGTGCTCACGGGGTCGACGAGCATCGACGATGTCGAGCGGTATCCCTTCCGGCCCAGCAGGGTACTGCCGTCCATCGCCGAGGCCGTCGAACTCGTGTGATCCTCGTCGGAGCCCACTGCTTACACTGACCCCGATGACCGGCACACCAGACGCGACGCGGCCGCTGGCCGGCGTGCGCATCGTCGAGATTTCGAGTTTCGTCGCCGTTCCCCTGGCCGGGATGACACTGGCTCAACTGGGGGCGGAGGTGACGCGGGTGGACCCGATCGGCGGCGCCGCCGACTATCGGCGATGGCCGGTCACCGGTGACGGCGAAAGCATCTACTGGGCAGGCCTGAACAAGGGCAAGCGGTCGGTGGCAGCCGACGTGCGATCCGAGCAGGGCCAGCAACTCATTCAGCGGCTGATCACCGGCAGTGGCGTCTTGATCACGAACGTTGCTGGACGCCAATGGCATTCGTACGAAACCCTCAGCGCGCTGCGGTCCGACCTGATTCACGTCGAGGTCAGCGGGCGTGCCGACGGCGGTACGGGGGTCGATTACACCGTCAACGCCGGCATCGGCTTTCCGATGGTGACCGGTCCTTCCGAACTCGCCACCCCGGTCAACCACGTTCTGCCTGCGTGGGATGTCGCGTGTGGTCTCTACACGGCGTTGGCCGTGGCGACCGCCCTGCGGCACCGTGAGGCGACCGGCCAGGGCCAGCGGGTCAGCATCCCGTTGGAGAACGTCGCGCTGGCCACGGCCGGCAACCTCGGGTTCTTCACCGAGGTGATGGTCAACGGCACCGCGCGCGAGCGCATCGGCAACTCGGTGTACGGCCAGTACGGCCAGGATTTCCTGAGCAGCGACGGGGCGTCGTTCATGGTGGTCGCGCTGACCGGCAGGCACTTCCGGGACCTCACCGAGCTGACGGGTACTGCGAAGGCGGTTGCCGCTCTGGCGCAGACGCTGGGCGCCGATTTCACCGACGAGGGGCAGCGATTCCTGCACCGCGACGCGTTGAGCGGGTTGTTTTCGGAGTGGTTCAGTGCGCACACGGCCGACGAGATCGCCGCCGAACTTTCGACCACGTCGGTGTTGTGGGAGCGCTACCGCAGCTTCGCCGAAGCGGCCACCGACGACAGGGTCGCCGCCAACCCGTTGTTCACCTCGCTGGATCAGCCGCGGATCGGCACTTATCTGGCTCCGGGATTACCGATTTCGATCGGCGGCCAGTATCCGCCCGCGGTCGCGTCGCCGGCGCTGGGAGATGACACGGTCGGCGTGCTGAGGGACTGGCTGGAAATGTCCGCCGAGGAGGTCGACGGACTTGTGGCATCGGGCACCGTGGCGACGGGCCGCGGCGAGTGAGCACGCTGCTGAACCTGCTCGACCTGCGGCCCGGCGAGAAGGCCGACACCTGGGTCGGCCCGGCAAGCGGTCCGGCCGGAAAGCGTTCCTACGGCGGACAGTTCGTCGCACAGAGCCTGGCCGCGGCGTGCCGCACCGTCGACGATGATCGGCTGCCGACGAATCTGCATCTGCAGTTTCTGCGCGGTGGGGAAGCCGGGGATGACGTCGACTACACCGTCGCCCGCGTCTTCGACGGACGCACGTCGTCGGCGCGTCGCGTCGAATCCCACCAGCAGGCAAGGTTGTTGACGACGGCTACCGTGTCGTTCGCCGTACCGACCCGCGGGCCTGAACACGGACACCGGTCATCGTCACCGCAGGATGCGGAGTCCTCGCCCCGGACCGGTCCCGCCGGACCGGCGCCGTCGATGCCGCTCGACGAACTGGACATCCGGATCGCCGACGACACCTCGTCGGGCGAGTTCGTCCGTCGGCTCTGGTGGCGCGTCACTGTGCCCCTTCCACACGACCCGCTGCTGCACACCCTGATCGCGGTTTACGCGTGCGATGTGTACATGATCGATCCCGCCCTGCAGGTCCATGGCCACTCGATGAAGGCGCGGACACACCGCAGCGGTACGACGGACTCCTCGATCTGGTTTCACCAGCCGGTGTTCGCCGACCAGTGGAATCTGCTCGAGTCGACGTCGCCTGCAGCCGCGCGGGGCAGAGGCGTCGTGACGGGCAGCCTGATCCGAAGCGACGGCGTCATCGCAGCCACGCTGGCACAGGAGGGTCTCATCGCCGAGCGGGACTGAGCTTCTCTCGGCGCGCGGACCGCTGGGCCTATCGCGCAGCGGGTACCCAGGCCGGATCCTGCGCGCCGGCGCGTCGGCGTCGTCGCAGCACGGTCACCAGATAGGTGAGCACGATGCCGACGGCGAGCGAGGCGGTCACTCCCAGGACGGGGTGGCCTGGGAAAAGCGCGTAGACCTGGTAATGGACCAGATAGGTGTACAGCGAGGCTTCGGCGAGGACGCCGGCCGTCGCGACCAACGCCGCGGGACAGCGGATGGTGGGCAACCAGATCATCAGCGCCAGACCGCCGAACACGAGCAGCTCGCGCAAGGTGGTGTCGAAGTAGCCGTGCAACGCCACCGCGAGCACGACCGTGAGCAGCGCGCGCTGCGCGGCAGTGCCGGCCTTGGACGCCGCCCAGCCGATCGCGAAGAACCAGAACGCGAGCATGGTGAACCAGGCGTCCCGGCCCATGTCCCATCCGAGCACGTCGTAGCGCAACGCCAACCCGACGACCAGGAACGCCACCGCGATCGTGAACGGCCGTTGACGCTCAACGCGATCCATCGTCGGGATCCAGAACAGCAGCGCCAACGCGACCAGCGTCCACACCAGGACTTCGACGAACCACAGCCGCCCTGCGGTCATGCTGTCATGAGGGCCGAGGAACTTGTTGGCCAACAACAGGTTCGTCCAGGTGTAGTCCCGCGTCAGCAGCAGCGCTACGCCGATCCACAGCACTGACGGAACCGCTATCCAGCCGATGGTGTTGCGCAGGTGGCGCAACCGGTCGTTGCGGGGCACCGGGGTGAGGCAGAAGCGGCCGAAGTTGTATCCGGCGATACCGAGCAGAAGATGCGCGCCGCCCCACAACTCGAAGAGCTCGGCGTGCGAACCGACGATCAGGACGATCGCGACGGCTCGCAACGCCACGGTGGTCTCTACCGTCGCGTCCCACAGCCGCCATCGCCGCCGCGACGGCTCGGCCAATGTCTCGAGCTCGCGCAACGGCCGTTCCTGCCATCGAGCGGGCAGTTGCCCCAGCGCACGCTCCAACCGCACCGACATGGCCACGTAGGACAGCGAATTACCGCCGAGGTCGACGAAGCTCACGTCGGGCGTGATGGCCGCCGGATCCATCTGCAGGACGTCGGCGAACAGCGCGCGCAGGTCGGTCGTCGGCGCCGCCACCCGGCCGAGCGCCAGTTCGCGAACGCGTCGGTAATCCGGTTTCCCCGAGGGCAGCAACGGCAGCTCGGCCACCGCGACCGCGCGCACCGCGGACGTCGGCAGGCCGGCAGCCCGAGCCGCGACGCGTTGGACATCACGCTCTGCACATGCGCCCGTCGCCGCGACGACGAGGCGATCATCGTCGGCGGCGCAGAAGGCGGTGATCCCGTCGGTACTGAGCGCGGACTCGACGCGCTGCAAATCGATACGCAGGCCGTACATCTTGACGAACCGGCTGGTGCGGCCGACGATCTCGTAGAGCCCGTCGGAAGCGCGCCGCGCCAGGTCACCGGTGTGCAGTGACTCCACCGTCTTGCCGAGAACAAGGTCGGCTGGGCCGTGGGCGTAGCCCATCATCACGTTGGGGCCGCGATACACCAGTTCGCCGACCGATTCGTCGCCGTAGTCCTCGACAGGTTCGATCGCGAAGGAACCACCGGGTATCGGCGTACCGATCGCGCTGGATCTCGAGAGCGCCAATTCCGGTGACAGATAAGCCATCCGGGCGGTCGCTTCGGTGGCCCCGTACATGACGAACAGCTGCCAGCCTCCGTCGCGTGCCTGTTCGGCGAACCGCCGCACGCGCTCGGCCGGCATCCGCCCGCCGGCCTGCGTCACGTAACGCAGGTCGGGCAGGTCCGTTGAGTCGAAGCCGATCCGCTCGAGCAGCTCGAACGTGTAGGGCACCCCCGCGAACGACGTGCCGCGCTGGCGGCGGAACAGGTGCCAGAACTTCTCGTCGGTCACCGAGAGGTCGGTGAGGATGAGGCCGGCCCCACGGGCCAGGTGGCTGTTGACGACCGACAGGCCGTAGCAGTACGACATTGGCAGTGTGGTTGCCGCGCGGTCGGTCTCGCGGATATCGAGATAGTCGGCGATCGCCGCGGCGTTGGAGCACAGATTGGCGTGCGAGAGCCGCACCAGTTTCGGTGAGCCGGTGCTGCCCGACGTCGACATCAGCACCGCGAGGTCCTCGTGCAGGCGGTGGCGACCCGCCCGGCGGCGATGCTGGACAACTCCGTCGCTCATGACGGTGTCGGGATCGTATGCCTGCACTATCGGGGAGTGGTCACGTCCGGCCGGTACCGGTACTACCACGTGACCACCGGCGAGCGTGCCGAGATAATGCACCAAAGTGTCTATGTCGTTGCGGGTTTCGAGCAACACCAGGCGCCGGCTGTCACCGAGGTCGCGCGCCGCGGTCAGGACCCGGTCGGCCAGCGCGGCGTAGGACAGCTGTTGTGTCTCGGTGCGGACCGCTACGTTGTCACCGTGGGCCCGTAGCTGATCGATCAGCAGGCCGCTCACAGCGCAACCCCGCTGCCCACCACCTGGATATGCACCTTCGCGTCGACGGGCGGTGGATCGATGCTGTGCTGGCGCACGATGATCGGGTCAGCATCACCGGCGGGCTCGACGGTCAAGAGCACATCGTGGCCGAGGAACTCGACAGACAACACGGTACCGACGCCTTCGAGCCGCTCGGTATCGGAAACCACGGTCGCCACAAGCTGTTCGGGCCGCAACAGCAAGGTGGCGGGACCAGTCGGCTGCGATCCTGTCCCATGCACGGGAACTCGCCCGAGCGCACAGTCGGCGACACCGTTGCTCACCGTGCACGGGAGCGCGATGCAGTCGCCGAGGAACGCGGCGGTGAAGTGGTCGGCCGGCTGTCGGTACACCTGCTGGGGCGGCCCAACCTGGGTGAAGCGGCCGTCGCGCATGACCGCGACCTGATCGGCGACCGACAACGCCTCCTCCTGGTCGTGAGTGACCAGCAGAGTGGTCACTCCGGCGTCGGTGAGTAGACGCGCCACGGCTTTTCGGGTGGACGCGCGCAACCCGGTGTCGAGGGCGCTGAACGGTTCGTCGAGCAGCATCACGACCGGTTTGCGGGCCAGCGCCCTGGCGAGGGCCACGCGCTGCTGCTGGCCGCCGGAGAGTTGGTGCGGCCTGCGCGATGCGTATGAGGGATCGAGCGAGACTGTCTCGAGCAGTTCCCGTACCCGAGCCCGAGTCTCGGCCCGACGCGGTGAACCGGCGAGTCCGTAGGCGATGTTCTGTCCGACGGTCAAGTGTGGGAACAGCGCACCGTCCTGAGCGACATAACCGACCGCTCGCCGGTGCGGTGCCACCGCGGTGCCCCGGCCCGCGACCTGCCGACCGCCGATGGCTATGGTGCCCTCATCAGGCATTTCGAATCCGGCGATCAACCGCAGCAGCGTGGTCTTACCGCACCCCGACGAGCCGACGACAGCGGTGATGCTGCCCGCATGCAGTTCGAGGTCGATGTGGTCGAGCACCATGTGGCCGTTGAAAGACTTGGCCAGCCCGTGGGTTTCCAGAACGGTCACAGCGCGGCCGCCTTTGTGGCTTGCCGGTACAGCAGCAGCGTCACTGGTATTGCCAGCACCACGAGCACCAGGGCATAGGGTGCCGCCGCCGCGTAATCCAACTCGCTGGAGTACGACCAGAACATCATCGCCAAAGTGCGGGTGCCGGTGGGTGCGAGCAGCAGAGTGGCGGTCAGTTCGGTTGCCACGGCGACGAATACCAGCGAGGCGCCGGCCGCCGCGGCGGGTGCTGTCAACCGCAGCGTCACCCGAAAGAACGTCGCCGTCGGCGAACTTCCCAAGGAGCGGGACGCCTCCTCGAGGCTTGGGGGAACCTGAGCAAGGCCGGCCCGGACATTGATCAGCGCCCGCGGCATGAAGAGCAGAACGTAGGCGAACACGATCAGCGCCACGCTCTGGTAGAGGGGGCGAACGAAGTGGATCGTAACGGTCACCAGCGCCAGTGCGGTGACGATGCCGGGTAGCGAACTCGTCACGTAGTTGGCGCCTTCGACCACGCGGGCCAGCACACCGCTCGAACGCACCGCAACCCACGCGACCGGGAATGCGAGCACGGTGGTCAAAACCGCTGCGGCGGAGGCCAAGCCGATGGTCTGGCCGAGGGCCAAAAGGATGTCGTCGACGATCCAGACCTCGGCACCGCCCAGCCACAGCCACCGCAGGATCGTCCCGACCGGTAGACCGATCGCCAGGACCGCCAATGCTGTCAGCGCTATCGTCGCCGGAATCACGCTGTGACGCAGTTGGATCGGTGTCACAGCACGCGGAGCGCCCGCGCCGATTCGCGCGAAGCGGGTGTTGCCGCGGGCGGCCGCCTCGGTGGTCAGCAGCGCCAGGCACAGCAACACCAGCACACCGGCAAGCATGGCGCCGGCCGCCCCGTCGAACGTCGCCTGAAACTGTTGGAAGATCGCGACGGTGAAGGTGTCGAACCGCACCATCGCGAACGCACCGAACTCGGCGAGCAGGTGCACACCGACCAGTAGCGCGCCGCCGAGGATGGCCAGCCGTAGCTGTGGGAGCACGATACGGAAGAACACCCCTGCCGAATGCGAGCCCAGTGCCCGCGCCGATTCCTCGACGGCCGGATCAAGCCGTCGCAGTGCGGCGGCGACCGGCAGGTACATGAACGGGAAGTAGGACAGGGTGGTGACCAGCACGCCGGCCCCCAACCCGTGCAGTGACGGGATGACCCCGACCCAGGCGTAACTGTTGACGAACGCCGGAACGGCAAGCGGCGCAACGAACAGCGGTCGCCAGAACGCCCGGCCCGGCAGGTCCGTCCGCTCCACCAGCCAGGCCGTGCCGACCCCGATCACCACGCACAGGGGAACGGTGATGAGCACCAGTGCGGCGGTGTTGACGAGCAGTTCCCCGACGCGCGGCCGCACCACCAGTTCATAAGCGCGCGTCCAGCCCACCGAGACCGTCGCCCACGCCACATACCCCAGCGGGATGCAGGTCGCCGCAACGAGAATCGCGACCGTTGCCGAAACCAGCGGGCCCGGCCGCGCCGTCCTCGTCGACCGCGAAATCGGTGCCGCGGGCGCAGGGACAGGGGGAGCGGCGGCGACCACCTACAGCAAGCCAGCCTTCGTCATCAGGTCAGTGACCTTCTGCGCGTCCAGGTTCGACGGGTCGACGTTGGGCGCCTGCAGCGTGTCGAGCGGCGGCAGGTCGGAGTTGGCGGGCACACCGCTGGCGACGGGGTATTCGAACGACGTGCCCTTCTCGAGCACCTCCTGGCCGGCCCTGCTGGTGATGAACCGGACGAACTGCTGAGCCTGGTCGATCCTGTCGCTGGAGGCCAGCACGCCGGCGCCGGACAGGCTGACGAAGGCGCCGGGATCCTCGTTCTTGAAATAGTGCAGTGCGTTATTACCGCTCATCTCTTTGGTTTTCGACTGATCGCGGAACCAGTAGTAGTGATAGATCACCCCACCGTCGACCTCACCGGCGTTGACCGCCTTGAGCGTTGCGATGTTGTCGCTGTACAGCTTGGCGTTGGCTTTCATCGCCGACAGCCACTGCGCCGTCGCGGGCTCGCCCTCCAGTTCGAGCAGCGCCGCGACGATCGCCTGGAAGTCGGCCTTCGTCGGCGGTGCACCCCACCGGTCCTTCCACTGCGGCTGCTGCAGATCGAGCAGTGACTTCGGCAGCTGGTCAGGTTGCAACCTGTCCGTGTTGTAGACGAACACGGTGCTGCGCGCCGCCACCCCGGTCCACTTACCGGTCGGCGGACGGTATTGCGGCGGTACCTGGTCGAGCGTCTCGGGGTCGAGGCCGGCGAACAGCCCGGCGCGCTCCACTGCCGCCATTGCGGGCGAGTTCTCGGTCAGGAACACGTCGGCCGGCGACGCCTTACCTTCGGCTACGAGCTGATTGCCGAGTTCGGTGTCGCCGCCTTGCCGATAAGTGACCTTGATCCCGGTCTCCTTGGTGAATGCGTCGATCCACTCCTTGGTGAGCGACTCGTGCTGTGCGTTGTAGATCAGCAGTTCGTCGCTCTCGCCCGAATCCGAGCAGGCGGTCGCGGTTCCCGCGATGGCGAGCGTTGACACTACTGCGACGATGCGCCTCCACCGTGATCGCATGCAAAGGATCCTTTCGCGGTTCGTGCAGGCCAGACGGGATCTTTAGCTGAGCGTTACCTAATGGAACATACCCTTTCGGCGTTCCCGGCTCGCTGTTCGGCCAATGCGTCCGAGTGGCCGCGACAGTGCTTTTCGGCGCTGCACTCCGGTAGACGCGGTACGTTTGCGTCGAATCCCGGGGCCGACCCCCGCGGTACCGACCCCGAGGATGAGCCAATGAACAGATCCAAGCGTTCGGGACTGGCGGGCGCAGCGGCGCTGATCGTCGTCGGCGCGTTCGGCGCCTTTCCGACGACTCTGCCGGTGGCCAACGCCGCGCCGTGCACGGCCAGCGGGCTTGCCACGACCGCGAGCGGCGTACTCGGGCAGGCGGGCGGCTACCTGGAGGCTCACCCCGGAGCCAACGAGGTGCTCACCGCGGCAGCTACGCAACCTCCGGAGGACGCCCGGGCCGCCGTGCGGGCGTACTTCACCGCGCACCCCAACGAGTACCTCGATCTGCGAGGCATCGCGGCGCCGTTGACGGAGATGCGCGCGCAGTGCGGTATCGCGGTCAGCCCCGGACAACTGGCCACGCTGTTCGACGCGATGGGGCAGTAAGTCACATCCGCCCGGATCGAGCGCGCACGAAGTTGTAGACGCCGAAGGCGGCGATACCGACCGCGGCGAGGATGAGAAGCAGCTTGCCGAACGGCGCCTGCCCGAGCGTCTTGACCGCGGCATCAAGACCCGTCGCCTTGGCGGGATCGGCCTGCAGGGTCGCCACGATCACCAGGACCCCCGCGCCCGCGAGAACCAGACCCTTGGCCGCATAGCCGGTGACCCCGACGGCGGTGACGCCTGTGCCACCGGAGGCGCGCAGGTCTTTGCAGAATCTCTTCGTCACACCCTTGTAGACGTGGTAGCCGCCGACGCCGACCAAGCCGAGGCCCACCGCGATGAGCACGGCCTTGCCCCATCCGGTCTGCATCATCTGGGCGCTGAGGCCGGCGTTCTGCGCAGTGCTCTGCTGCCCGCTGCCCAGCGCGAAGCGCGCCGCCGAGAACGCGATGGCGAAGTTGACTACGGCTAGCCCCAGCGATTTGGCCCGCTTCCACGCCGGGGTGTCATCTTGGAAACGACCGGATCCCTCGCCGGGCCGCGGGCCGACGATCGCCTCGGCGACCCGCCAGAGCCCCAGCGCCAGCAGTCCCGCTGCGACGACCCACAGCAGCACTGCGCCACCGGTTTGCTGAGCCAGCGTCGTCAGCGCCCCGGACTGATCGGCGTTGCCGCCGGAGCCGAGCGCGATACGCAGGATCAGATAGCCGACGAGCAGATGAAGCACGCCGCTGACAGCGAAGCCCGCGCGTGCCGTGTATTCGAATGCATCGCTGTCGGTCGCTCGGTCGGCGACACCGTGTAATGACTTGTCGGACATGCCGGCGTGTACCCGCTTTTTGACGCCGGCGAAACGGGTTCTGGCCGAGTTGGGGACGAATCGCCGGTTGGGGATTACCGGCCCTCGCGGCGCCCGGATGGCGGTGAAGTGTCGGCGGGCCTCGGCACGGTCGTGGCATGACTCCGTTGACCCGCGCCGAGCTCGGCGCATTGGGAGAGCAGCTCGCCGTCGAGCACCTGCGGTCGCTTGGCTTGCGGGTGCTCGACCGCAACTGGCGATGCCGGTACGGCGAGTTGGATGTGATCGCCGCTGACGACAGGGCGTGCGTCGCGGTGTTCGTGGAGGTGAAGACCCGCACCAGCGATCGGTTCGGTGGTGTCGAGCAGGCTGTGACACCGCAGAAGGTGCGCCGGCTGCGGCGGCTGGCCGGCCTGTGGCTGGCCGCTCAGGAGGTCAGTTGGTCGCAGGTCCGCATCGACGTGGTGGGAGTCCGTATCGGCCGAGGGAGCCCGCCGCAGATCAGCCACCTGTCGGGGGTGGGTTAGGTGACATTGGGACGCGCTTACTCCGTGGCGGTGCGCGGACTCGACGGTCAGATCGTCGAGATCGAGGCCGACATCAGTTCCGGGTTGCCCGGCGTGCACCTGGTCGGATTGGCCGACGCGGCACTGCAGGAGTCACGCGATCGGGTCCGTGCCGCGATCAGAAACTGCGGCAACGACTGGCCCCAGACGCGGCTGACCCTGGCGCTGTCACCGGCCACGCTGCCGAAGATGGGATCGGTGTACGACCTGGCGTTGGCGATGTCGGTGTTGTCGGCCGACGCGAAAGCGCAGTGGCCACGGCTCGAAAAGACCGTGCTGCTCGGGGAATTGGCCCTCGACGGGCGGGTCCGCCCCGTCAAGGGCATCCTGCCCGCCGTGCTGGCGGCCAAGCGGGAAGGCTGGCCAACAGCCGTCGTACCCGCCGAGAATCTCGCCGAGGCCAGCCTGGTGGACGGTATCGAGGTGTGTGGGGCGCGCACGTTGGTCCAACTGCAGTCCTGGGTCAAAGGGAGCGCAGCGCTCCTACCCCGAGTCGTGTCTCCGTCGTCGCAGCAGAGATCCATGTCCGATCTCGCCGACGTGATCGGCCAGACGCAGGCCAAGTACGCGGTCGAGGTCGCCGCCGCGGGCGGCCACCACCTCATGCTGACCGGGCCGCCGGGCGTGGGTAAAACCATGCTGGCTCAACGACTTCCGGATCTGCTGCCGCCGCTGTCGGAAAGCGAGGCGCTGGAGGTGACGGCAATCCACTCGGTGGCCGGGCTGCTGTCGGGCAACACGCCGCTGATCACGACGCCGCCGTTCGTGGCCCCGCACCACACCTCGAGCGTGGCGGCGATGGTCGGCGGTGGCAGCGGGATGGCGCGTCCCGGCGCGGTCAGCCGGGCACACCGCGGTGTGCTCTTCTTGGACGAGTGCGCCGAGATTGGCGTCAGCGTGCTCGAGGCATTGCGAACCCCCTTGGAGGATGGCGAAATTCGGCTCGCCCGGCGCGACGGCGTCGCACGCTACCCCGCACGCCTCCAACTCGTGCTCGCGGCGAATCCGTGTCCGTGTGCACCGCCCGACCCGCGCGACTGCATCTGCAACGGTCAGGAGAGGCGGCGCTACCTCGGCAAGCTGTCGGGGCCCTTGCTCGACCGCGTCGATCTGCGGGTCGAGATGCACTCGCTGCGCGCGGGTGCGATCGTCGCGCAGGACGGCGAGTCCACGACCGTCGTTCGTGAGCGGGTGGCCAGGGCGCGAGCGGCGGCCGCCGAGCGCTGGCTGCCCCACGGCATCAGCACCAACGCCGAGATCAGCGGCTCACTGCTGCGCGGCAAGTTCCGACTGTCGGCGCCGGTGATGAAGCCGCTGCACACGGCGCTCGACCACGGTGCGCTGAGCGTGCGCGGGATGGACCGCACCATGCGGGTCGCGTGGTCGCTGTGTGATCTCGCCGGGCGCACGTCGCCGGCGCTCGAGGACGTCACGGCGGCGTTGAGCTTTCGGCAAGGAGGGAAGGTGCGATGACGGATGATGTGACCTTGGCGTGGGCGTATCTGTCGCGGGTGGTCGAACCGCCGTGTCCGGAGTTGTCGGCGTTGGCCACGCGGGTGGGTCCCGTCGAAGCGGCCGAACGGGTGCGACGCGGAGCGGCGGGTGAGAGCATCGACCGGCGCGCCGAGGCTCGTCGCCATATCGACTGCGCCGCTTCCGATCTCGATATCCTGACTCGGCTGGGCGGTCGACTGGTCACACGGGACGACGAAGAGTGGCCGTGGTTGGCTTTCACAGGGTTCGGCGGGGTCTCGGACCGGTTGCGCGCGCAGGCTCATCCACCCATGGTGTTGTGGGCGGTGGGGCCCGCGGCGCTCGACGAGGTCGCCTACCGGGCCGCCGCCATCGTCGGTACGAGGGCAGCGACCGCCTACGGCGAATTCGTCGCGGCCGACCTTGCCGCCGGTGTGGCCGGCCGCGATGTCGCGGTGGTGTCGGGCGGCGCATATGGCATCGACGGCGCGGCGCACCGCGCCGCGCTGGCCGCCGACGGACTGACGGTGGCGGTACTCGCCGGCGGTATCGACGTTCCCTACCCGGCCGGCCATACGGGGCTGCTGCGCCGGATCGCCGAACAGGGCTTGGTGTGCAGCGAGTATCCGCCCGGCGTACGCCCCGCGCGGCACCGGTTTCTGACCCGTAACCGGCTGGTCGCCGCCCTGGGCGGGGCCACCGTGGTGGTGGAGGCCGGAGCCCGCAGCGGAGCGGCGAACACCGCGGCCTGGGCGTGCGCGCTCGGGCGGCCGGTGTGCGCGGTGCCCGGTCCAGTCACCTCGTCGGCATCGGTCGGCTGCCACGTTCTGCTGCGCGGTGGGGCGCAGATCGTGACGCGCGCGGCGGACCTCGTCGAGCTGGTCGGCAGCATCGGGGAACTGGCGCCCGAGGAACAGCGCGCGGTCTCGCCGCTGGACGACTTGACCGAAACCGAGAAGCGGATCTACGACGCGCTTCCGCGCCGCGGCGGGCGCACGGCCGACGAGATCGCGGTGACCTCGGGCCTTCCCGCCCGTCAGGTACTCGGCCCGCTGGCGAACCTCGAACTGTCCGGCCTGGTCGTGTGCCGAGACGGGAGGTGGAAGCTGGCAAGCCGGTAAAGCGTTGACGCGCGGATTCGGTAGCGCCCACACCGCTCCGCTTCGCCCGTATAGTCGATAAGACCGGCTAATAACCACGTTTTTCGAGGTTGGAGGATTTTCGTGGCAGGGCGACCGATACACACCTTTGAAGTGGTGCGTACCGAACAGATGACACCGCATCTCATCCGACTGGTGCTCGGCGGCGCGGGATTCGACACCTTCACCCCCAACGAGTTCACCGATTCTTACGTCAAGATCGTGATCGTCAGCCCGGATATCGATGTTGCAAGCCTGCCGCGGCCGCTGACCCTCGACTCGTTCTCGTCGCTGCCGCCCGAACAGCGGCCAACGGTGCGCACCTACACCGTCCGCCACGTCGACCCCGAGCGCCGCGAGATCTGCATCGACTTCGTCGTACACGGCGACCAGGGCGTCGCCGGGCCCTGGGCAGCCGCCGCGACCCCCGGCCAGCCCGCCTACCTGATGGGTCCCAGCGGCGCCTATGCGCCCGACCCCGCTGCGGACTGGCACCTGATGGCCGGGGACGAGGCCGCAGTTCCGGCGATCAGCGCTGCGTTGGAAGCCTTGCCGGACAACGCGATCGGCAGGGTGTTGATCGAAGTCGCCGGACCCGACGACGAGGTTCCGCTGAAGAAACCCGACGGGGTCGAAGTGCGCTGGATCCACCGGGGCGCGCGCGCCGACCTGGTGGCCGATGACCAGGCCCGCGACCATGCGCCGCTGATCACCGCGGTCAAGGAGACGGCTTGGCTGCCGGGCCAGGTACAGGTGTTCATCCACGGCGAGGCGCAGACCGTGATGCACAACCTGCGGCCCTACATCCGCAAGGAGCGTGGCGTACCCGCGAAGTGGGCGTCGTCGATCTCGGGGTACTGGCGTCGCGGCCGTACCGAGGAGACCTTCCGCGAGTGGAAGGCCGCACTGGCCAAGTCCGAAGCCGGCACTTGACCGGCGGCGGCCTGGCACGCTGGTCGCATGACGTTCGGTAACTATCAGTTCGAGATCTACCTGCAGGGTCTGTCCGGCATCGTGCCGAAGTTGCCGATGACGTTCACGGATTGGGAGGCCAAAGCGGAGTCGGCCATGCCGCCGTCGGTGTACTCCTATGTGGCGGGCGGCGCCGGTGACGAGCGCACGCAGCGGGTCAACCGCACCGCATTCGACAGCTGGGGTCTGATGCCCCGGATGTTCCGCGCGACCCGCGAGCGCGACCTCTCGGTCGACCTGTTCGGCATGACGTTGCCCTCGCCGGTGTTCATGGCCCCGATCGGGGTGATCGGCATCTGTGCGCAGGACGGGCACGGTGACCTCGCAACCGCCCGGGCCGCCGCGCGCACCGGTGTGCCGATGGTCGTCTCTACTTTGACCGAGGACCCGCTGGAGGACATCGCGGCCGAATTCGGTGACACCCCTGGCTTTTTCCAGTTGTACACACCGACCGACCGCGAGTTGGCGGCCAGCTTCGTCCACCGCGCCGAGGCCGCCGGATACAAAGGGATCATCGTCACCCTCGACACCTGGGTGCCGGGTTGGCGGCCTCGCGACCTGTCGACGTCGAACTTCCCGCAGCTGCGGGGGCGTTGTCTGGCGAACTACACCAGCGACCCGGTGTTTCGCGCCGGCCTGGCACAGCCGCCCGAGGAGAATCCGCAGGCGGCCGTCCTGCACTGGGTAAGCCTGTTCGGTAATCCGCTGACCTGGGACGATCTGCCGTGGTTGCGGTCGCTGACCGACCTGCCGCTCATCGTCAAGGGCATCTGCCATCCCGACGACGCACGACGCGCCAAGGACGCCGGCGTCGATGCGATCTACTGCTCCAACCACGGTGGCCGGCAAGCCAACGGCGGCCTGCCGGCCATCGACTGCCTGCCGGGCGTGGTGGAGGCGGTCGACGGGTTGCCGGTGCTGTTCGACTCCGGTATCCGCAGCGGCGCCGACATCGTCAAGGCACTCGCGCTTGGCGCCACCGCGGTCGGGATAGGACGGCCGTATGCGTACGGACTGGCGCTCGGCGGTGTGGACGGCATCGTGCACGTGCTGCGCTCGCTGCTGGCCGACGCCGATCTGACGATGGCCGTCGACGGCTATCCGACGCTGGCCGATCTCACTCCGGACACGCTGCGGCGCGTCAGCTGACGTTGCGGTCCGCGTCTGCGACGGTTGGGACGTGGATGCCGTCCTCGAGGATTTCGACGAGTACCTCGCACTGGAGCGCGGCCGCTCCGAGCACACCCGGCGGGCCTACCTCGGTGATCTGCGATCGCTGTTCGAGTTCATGGCCGATCGTGTGGGAGACGCGCGCCTGGCCGGACTGAACCTGCCGTTGCTGAGGTCGTGGCTGGCCGCGCAGGCCGCTGCGGGTGCCGCACGCACGACGTTGGCCCGGCGCACCTCGTCGGTGAAGACGTTCACCGCGTGGGCGCTGCGGCGCGGACTGATCGAGAACGACCCGGCGACTCGACTCCAGGTGCCCAAAGCTCGCCGCGCACTGCCCTCGGTGTTGCGGGAAGACCAAGCGCTTGACGCGATGGCAGCAGCGAAATCCGGTGCGCAAGAAGGTGAGCCGCTGGCGCTACGCGACCTGCTGATCGTGGAGTTGTTGTACGCCACCGGGATTCGTGTCAGCGAGTTGTGCGGCCTCGACATCGACGACATCGACATGCCGCGGCGACTGCTACGCGTGCTGGGCAAGGGCAACAAGCAGCGCACCGTACCGTTCGGTGCGCCCGCGCAAGCGGCGCTGACGGCGTGGCTCGACGACGGCAGGCCTGCGTTGGTGACGGCGGATTCTGGGCCGGCCCTGCTGTTGGGTGCGCGCGGGCGTCGGCTCGACCCGCGGCAGGCACGCACGGTCGTACACCAGACGGTGTCCGCGGTCGACGGCGCGCCGGACATCGGACCGCACGGTTTGCGGCACAGCGCGGCCACGCATCTGCTCGAGGGCGGCGCCGACCTGCGCGTCGTACAGGAACTGCTCGGCCATTCCACACTCGCGACCACACAGCTCTACACCCATGTGACGGTCGCGCGGCTGCGCGCTGTGCACGACCAGGCTCACCCCCGCGCGTAATCGGGTGATTTCGGTGCCCTACTAGCCGCTGAGCGATTGCGAGCGCACCGAACTCACTGAAGGAGGAAACGTGAGCAGGTCGACTGTCGGGCTGTCGTGGGGGGCCGTGAGCTATCTCGAGTGGGCGCCCTCGCATACCGGCCGCGCAGCGACGGTGGTGTTGCTGCACGGCGGCGGTGTGGATAGCGCGTCGCTGTCCTGGGGCGGCGTCGGATCTCGGCTGGCGGCCGACGGCTATCGGGTGCTCGCGCCCGATCATCCGGGCTACGGACAGAGCCCTCCCGCGCCGTGGCCGTCGACTCAGGACCGGTTGGTGGGCTACGTGCGAGAGTTCGTCGATGCGCTCGGCCTCGACCGCTATGCGATCGGCGGGCTGTCGCTGGGCGGCGGGATGACGATCGGCCATGTGTTGGAACGGCCCGAAAGGGTAACCGGGGCAATGCTGTTGGGTAGCTACGGCCTCATGCCGAGGCTGTCGGACGGTCCGCTGTCGGGCGTACGGCAGGCGCTGACGTGGCTGGCGCTGCGGACCGGGGTGCTAGCGGCCGTGACCAGGTGGTCCGGCAATAGCCCACGTGCGATGAAGCGGATCGTTCCGGCCCTAATCCACGATCCTGCGCAACGCACCCCCGAACTGCTCGACGAGATCCTGTCGGCCGCCCGAACGGAACACGCATTCGACGCGTTCGGTCAATGGCAGCGCGATCAGATCCGGTGGAACCGGCTCACCACCGACTACCGCGCGCGGCTGACGTCGTTTCCTCGTCCGGCGCTGATCGTGCACGGGGACAAAGACACCAGCGTGCCGCTCGCGGCGGCGCGGGCGGCGGCCGAGCTCATGCCGGATGCCCGTCTGGAAGTGGTTGCGGGCGCGGCGCATTGGGTGCAGCGCGACCGGCCCGATGTCGTCGTGGCGGCCATACTCGAGTTCCTCTCCACGCTCACGGCAGCAGCTTGATCGCTCCCGCGAAGGGTGCACGCTCCCGGTCGTGCAAGACACTTCAGCCGGTGAGCGGTTTGAGGCGGATCGGGGTGGTGATCACCAGTCCGAGCGGATCGACATAATCCGCCCGCGAGGCCGGTCCCCACATCGCGCCCCAATGCAGACACGCCGAGGCCGGGCAGCCGCGATGCCCGGACTCCAGCGCGCCGATCACCGCTTCGGGGCCGACGTGTTGTCCCCGGGTCACCGTCGGCCGAACCGGTTCGTAGCTCGTCCGCAGCCCGCCCGGGTGAGCGATCGAGACGACCGGCCGGCCCGCCAGTTCACCGGCGAAGACGACGGTGCCGCCGGCCGCTGCGATTACGGGTTGGCCCGGCGCTCCCGCCAGGTCGACGCCACGGTGGCCGGTTGTCCAGTTGGGCGTGGCGGCGTCGAAGACCCGCGTCACTTCGGGGCGCGGCCGAAGCGGCCAGGCCAGTCGGCCCGGCTCTGCGCCTGCGGGCGTCGCCCAGACCAGCGCCGACGTCATCACAGCGGCCGTCGCCGTAATCCATCGCATCGGCCCAGCTCAGCGCGCGAAGGCGAACGACGCCAGACCCCGGCGGCGATCTGTGGATGACCAGGTCGGTGTGGAAAAAGCACCCCTGCACACGGTGTAAACTGCTAACCGCAGCTCGCTTGCGCGGGCTGACTTCGCGTGTCTGCGCACGACCCGTTCCACTAGGTCGTATCCCGGATGCCGTCGGTCCCGACTCGGATTTCGAGACGGGTCTGGCATTCCGAGCAGTCACCAGGGCCAGGCGTCACCCGGCGCCGGCATCAACCGACGAAAAGGAACGACTCATGGCTGTTGTGACCATGAAACAGCTGCTCGACAGCGGCACCCACTTCGGGCACCAGACCCGTCGCTGGAATCCCAAGATGAAGCGGTTCATCTTCACCGACCGCAACGGCATCTACATCATCGACCTGCAGCAGACGCTGACCTACATCGACAAGGCATACGAGTTCGTCAAGGAAACCGTCGCGCACGGCGGCACGATCATGTTCGTCGGCACCAAGAAGCAGGCGCAGGAGTCGATCGCCGAAGAGGCCACCCGTGTCGGCATGCCCTATGTGAACCAGCGCTGGCTGGGCGGCATGCTCACCAACTTCTCGACCGTGCACAAGCGGCTGCAGCGTCTCAAGGAACTCGAGACGATGGAGCAGACCGGCGGGTTCGAGGGTCGCACCAAGAAGGAAATCCTGATGCTGACCCGCGAGAAGAACAAGCTCGAGCGCAGCCTCGGCGGTATCCGGGACATGGCCAAGGTGCCCTCGGCCGTCTGGGTCGTCGACACCAACAAGGAGCACATCGCGGTCGGTGAGGCGCGCAAGCTGGGCATCCCGGTCATCGCGATTCTCGACACCAACTGCGATCCCGATCTGGTCGACTACCCGATCCCTGGCAACGACGATGCGATCCGGTCGGCCGCGCTGCTGACCAGAGTCATCGCCGCCGCGGTCGCCGAGGGGCTGCAGGCCCGCGCGGGTGTCGGCCGCGACGGCGACAAGCCGGATGCCGGCCAGGGTTCTGTGGACGCCGAGCCGCTCGCCGAGTGGGAGCAGGAGCTGCTGGCCTCGGCGACGAGCACGGCGACCGCGTCCCCGACCGCCGCAGGTGCCGCACCGGGCACCCCCGAGGCGGAAGTCCAGACCGAACCGAAACCCACCCAGAACCCGTAAGAGAAGGCTGATATGGCTAACTACACCGCTGCCGACGTCAAGCGACTGCGGGAGCTGACCGGCGCCGGCATGCTCGACAGCAAGAACGCGCTCGTCGAGGCGGGCGGCGATTTCGACAAGGCCGTCGAACTGCTGCGCATCAAAGGCGCCAAGGATGTCGGTAAGCGCGCCGAGCGTGCGACCGCCGAGGGTCTGGTGGCCGCGAAGGACGGCGCGCTGATCGAATTGAACTCGGAGACCGACTTCGTCGCCAAGAACGCCGAGTTCCAGTCGGTCGCCGAGCAGATCGTCGCCGCGGCGGCGGCTGCCAAGGCGAACGACGTCGACGCGCTGAAGGCCGCTCCGATTTCTGACGGTCAGGCGACCCCTACGGTCGAGCAGGTCATCGCCGACCTGTCGGCCAAGATCGGCGAGAAGCTGGAACTGCGTCGCGTCGCCTACTTCGACGGCACCGTCGAGACCTACCTGCACAAGCGTGCCGCGGACCTGCCGCCGGCCGTCGGTGTGCTGGTGGAATACACCGGATCCGACGAGCAGGCGGCCCACGCCGTCGCCCTGCAGATCGCCGCGTTGAAGGCCAAGTACCTCACCCGGGAGGACGTCCCGGAGGATGTCGTCGCCAATGAGCGGCGCATCGCCGAGGAGACCGCCCGCAACGAGGGCAAGCCCGAGCAGGCGCTGCCCAAGATCGTCGAGGGTCGGGTCACCGGCTTCTACAAGGACGTCGTGCTGCTCGACCAGCCGTCGGTGTCCGACAACAAGAAGACCGTCAAGGCGCTGCTCGACGAGGCGGGGGTGACCGTGACCCGGTTCGCCCGCTTCGAGGTCGGCCAAGCCTAGAACGCCGCACGCCGAGCGCTCATCCCCGTACGGCCCGGACGCCGGACACCGTACGAGGGTGAGCGCTCGCGTGTTGCTGGAGTTGTCGGCGCTCCGCGCCCAGCCCTCGGTACGAGTTGGTACCGTCGCAGGATGGGTCCAAGCGATGAGCCCCGAAATGTAGAGGGCCGGAATGCAGGGGGCAGGTGTCACGCCTTCGGCGACGACGCCCTGGGCGATCTCGACGCCGTCGGGCTGGTGGCGGCACTGCAGTCGGGCGCGGTATCGCGAGCCGAACTGGTCGACGCTGCGCTCGCGCGAACGGAGTCCGTCAACCCGGCGCTGAACGGTCTGGCGTTCGAGGCATCCGAGCAGGCGCGGACCCGCGCGTCCGCGCCACGGGCCTACGGCGGTTACTTCAACGGCGTACCGTCCTATTTCAAGGACAACGTCGCGGTTGCCGGCATGCCGACGATGAACGGCGCCGACGCCTGGGATCCGCGCCCGGAGCGCGGCCACGGCGACTTCGCGCGGTCGTTTCTCGCGACGGGTCTGGCGCCGCTGGGCAAGACGCGGCTGTCGGAGTTCGGGTTCAGCGCCTCGGCCGAGCATCCCCGTCTGGGGCCGGTGCGTAACCCGTGGAACCTCGAACACACCGCGGGAGCCTCGTCGTCGGGCTCTGCGGCGTTCGTCGCCGCCGGCGCGGTACCGATCGCGCACGCCAACGACGGCGGCGGATCGATCCGAATCCCGGCGTCCTGCAACGGTTTAGTGGGTCTGAAGCCCTCGCGCGGACGGCTGCCGCTGGACCGCAAACTGCGGCAGATGCCGTTGCGCATCGTCGCCAACGGCGTGGTCACGCGCTCCGTCCGCGACACCGCGGCGTTCTATCGCGAGATAGAGCGGGTGTATCGCAATCCGCGGCTACCTGTGATCGGCGACGTCTCCGGTCCCGCGACACAGCGGCTGCGGGTCGCCGTCTGCACCCAGTCGATCGCGCGGGAAGCCAGCCCCGAGGTGCGCGAGCTCACGCTGAAGAGTGCCGCGCTGCTGGAGGAGCTGGGACACCAGGTCACGGTGATCGACAATCCGGTGCCGTCCCAGTTCATGGACGACTTCCTGCTGTACTGGGCGTTTCTGGCGTTCGCGCTCGTGCGCGGTGGACGCCGTACCTTCGGCACCAGCTTCGACCGCGGTCGTCTCGACAACCTGACACTTGGGCTGGACCGTCATGCATCGCGGAACCTGCACCGGCTGCCGGCGGCGGTCGCGCGGCTGGCCAGGGTGCGCCAGGCCACCTCGCGCGTCACCAAGGCCTACGACGTCGTGCTGATGCCGACGCTTGCCGACGTCACGCCCCGGATCGGTCACCTCGACCCAACCCTCGACTACCAGCAGATCATCGACCGCCTCATCGAGTGGGTGGCGTTCACACCTCTGCAGAACGCCACCGGGGAGCCGGCGATCTCGTTGCCCCTCGGCGAATCCGCGTCGGGTCTGCCCGTCGGCATGATGTTCGCCGCGCCGATGGGTCAGGAGGGCCGGCTGCTGCAGTTGGCCTACGAGCTCGAGGAAGCTCGGCCCTGGCGGCGCATCCAGGACTGATCCGCGTCAGGCGAGGTCGCGGCAGACTTCGGCGACGGCGCGGGTCAGCGAGTCGGCGCCGTCGCGAAGCGCCTGTTCGATGGGCGTGCCTTCGGCGGTGATCGCGACGAGCCGGTCGACGCCGTGATCGAGCAGCACGGCGGCGTCGGGGACGACGCGGCCCGCAAAGATGATCACCCGTGCACCGGCGCGCGCTGCGGCCTGGGCGACACCAAACGGCGTCTTGCCCATGACGGTCTGTGCGTCGACGCTACCCTCGCCGGTGAAAACCCAGTCGGCGCCGAGCAGCGCCCGAGCCAGCCCCACAGTTTCTGCGACCTCCTGGGCTCCGGGTTTGCTTGCCGCGCCGAGGAATTCGACGAGGGCAAAGCCCAGCCCGCCCGCCGCACCCGCCCCGGCACGCTGTGGCTGTGTGCCGCCGAGCGTCGCCGACGCTACGGTGGCCAGCCGGGACAGGCCCGACTCGAGTCGTGTCACATCAGCGGGGCCGGCGCCCTTCTGCGGACCGAACACCGCGCTGGCTCCGCTTCCCCCGAGCAGCGGCGCGGTGACGTCGGAGGCCACGCGGATGCGCACGTCGCGCAGGCGCGGATCGAGATGGGTCAGGTCGATGCGCTCAAGCCGTACGAGATCGGCGCCGCCGGGCGCCAGCGGTTCGCCGTCGGCGTCGAGGAACTTCGCGCCCAGCGCGGTGAGCATGCCCGTCCCGCCGTCGTTGGTGGCCGATCCGCCCAGCCCGATCAGGAAATCCTCCGCACCGCGGTCCAGGGCAGAGAGGATCAGTTCACCGACTCCGAACGTGCTGGCGCACAGGATATCTCGCTGGTCGGGCGGGACGAGTTCCAGGCCGGCCGCGGCCGCCATCTCGATCACGGCAAGTTGGCGCAGCGGCACATAGCCGTAACGGGCGGTGATCGTGCGACCGAGCGGGTCGGACACCGGTACTTCGATGTGCCGGCCGTGCAACGCGTCGACGACGGCGTCGACGGTGCCCTCACCGCCGTCCGCCATCGGGACGCCGACGACCTCGGCCGCCGGCAGGACCGCCGTCACGCCGGCCCGCATCGCGTCGACGGCTGCCGAGGCGCTCATCGACTCTTTGAACGAGTCCGGCGCCAACACGATCTTCATGGACCGTAGTCTGGCAGAACTCAGTCGGTACCGAGCGCCACCAGAATCTGCTTGAACTCGCGTTGTTGGCGCGGCGTGAGGTTGGTCATCAACTTGCGTTCGGCTGCGCGCACACCGGAGTCCGTGCGGGCCAACAGATCCCGCCCCTCACGGGTCAGTTGTGCCGGCAGAGAGCGGCCCGCCGGCACACGCGCGGGCCGGGTGACGAAGCCGCGGTCTTCCAGGCCGCGCAGCACCATGTTCATCGCCTGCGGTGAGACGTTGAAGTCGCGGGCCAGTTCGGCGTTGGACCGCCCGGCATGGTGCGACAGCATCCGCATGCACAGGTACTGGGGAAACGCCACGCCGAGGGGTTCGAGGACCGTCGTCGTGACCTCTGCGCGCAATGCGTTCGCCACCCGCGACAACAGGAAACCCAGCGGCTTGTCTTCCGGCGGCACATCCATGTCAACCATATTGACATATATCAACCACATTGATATCAACGATTCATGACCGAACCGACCAGTGAGATGTTCGATAACGCATACAAGGGCGAGATGCCGGAGATGAGCGGTGCGAAGCCGCCGTGGAGCATCGGTGAACCGCAACCGGAGCTCGCGGTCCTGATCGAGGAAGGCAAGTTCCACGGTGACGTGCTCGACGCCGGGTGTGGTGAGGCCGCCATCGCCTTACATCTGGCCGAGCGGGGCTTCACCACGGTGGGTCTGGACCAGTCGCCCACCGCCATCGAGCTGGCGAAACAGGAGGCCGCCAACCGCGGGCTGACCAACGCCACCTTCGATGTCGCAGACATCAGCGACTTCGGCGGTTACGACGGCCGGTTCGGCACGATCGTCGATTCGACGCTGTTCCACTCGATGCCCGTCGAACTGCGTGAGGGATATCAGCGTTCGATCGTGCGGGCCGCGGCCCCCGGCGCCTCGTACTTCGTATTGGTGTTCGACAGGGCGGGGATGCCCAACGGCCCTGCCAACCCCGTCACCGAGGACGAGCTGCGCGACGTCGTCTCGAAGTACTGGACGATCGACGAGGTGAGGCCGGCGCGCATCCACGGCGTTTTCCCGGACGGCTTCGAGGAGTTCTTCCCGGCGCTCGACATCCGCGACGAGCCGAAAGACCGCAAATCCGTGCCCGCCTGGCTGCTGAGCGCGCACCTGCCGGACTGACTCGGCGAGTCGCGACCCAGTCGCGGCTGCGCGTCCGGCCATGAGGCAGGATGAGGGGCATCTCAGCGAGACCCCAAAGGAGTCGGATGGCGGACCCCAACGTCGCCGGTCAGGCGGCTCCGGAATCTGATGTCGCCGCCGGGGCGGCTCCGAAGTCTGATGTCGCCGCCGGGGCGGCTCCGGCCAGCCCCAACGGCTCGATTCGCCCCATGTACAGCCGCGTCCTGCTCAAGCTCGGCGGCGAGATGTTCGGCGGCGGGGGAGTGGGCCTCGATCCCGACGTCGTGCACCTGGTGGCGCGTCAGATCGCCGAAGTCGTCCGCAGCGGTGTGCAGGTCGCCGTGGTCATCGGCGGCGGCAACTTCTTCCGCGGTGCCCAACTGCAGCAACGCGGTATGGAGCGCACCCGCAGCGACTACATGGGGATGCTCGGCACCGTCATGAACAGCCTTGCCCTGCAGGACTTCCTGGAGAAGGAAGGGATCGCGACCCGCGTCCAGACGGCGATAGCCATGGGTCAGGTCGCTGAGCCCTACATCCCGCTGCGCGCGGTGCGCCACCTCGAGAAGGGCCGCGTGGTCATCTTCGGGGCGGGGATGGGCCTGCCGTATTTCTCCACCGACACCACCGCCGCCCAGCGCGCGCTGGAGATCGGCGCCGAGGTCGTGCTGATGGCCAAAGCCGTCGACGGTGTCTTCACCGCCGACCCGCGTCACCACCCCGACGCCGAACTGCTCACCCGGATCAGTCACCGCGAGGTCATCGACCGCGGACTCAAGGTGGCCGACGCCACCGCGTTCAGCCTGTGCATGGACAACGGGATGCCGATCCTGGTGTTCAACCTGCTCACCGATGGCAATATCGCGCGGGCGGTCGCGGGTGAGAAGATCGGAACACTGGTCGCCAGCTGACACCTGCGTGTGCGAAAGCATCAGCGCAGTCGCGCACCTGGAGACCCGTGACGGACGGGCACGCAGATGAAGGAGAAGGACCGTGATCGACGAAACCCTCTTCGATGCCGAGGAGAAGATGGAAAAGGCGGTGTCGGTCGCACGCGATGACCTGTCGTCGATCCGCACCGGGCGTGCCAACCCCGGGATGTTCTCGCGCGTCAACGTCGACTACTACGGATCCCCCACGCCGATCACTCAGTTGTCGAGTATCAACGTGCCCGAGGCGCGCCTGGTGGTGATCAAGCCCTACGAAGCCGGCCAGCTGCGCAACATCGAGGATGCGATCCGCAACTCCGACCTCGGCGTGAACCCCACCAACGACGGCAACGTCATCCGGGTCGCGATTCCGCAACTGACCGAAGAACGCCGCCGCGACCTGGTCAAACAGGCGAAGGCCAAGGGCGAGGACGCCAAGGTGTCGGTGCGCAACATCCGCCGTAAAGCCATGGAGGAGTTGCACCGCATCAAAAAGGACGGCGAAGCCGGAGAAGACGAGGTGGCGCGCGCGGAGAAGGACCTCGACAAGTCGACCGCCACCTACACCGGCCAGATCGACGAACTCGTCAAACACAAAGAAGGCGAGCTGCTGGAGGTCTAGTGACCGAACAGCGCAACGGTCCCGTGGCAGAGACGCCGGTCGACGAACCGCCCAAGAAGAAATCGCGGGCGGGACGCGACCTGCCCGCCGCAATCGCCGTCGGCGTGCTCCTGGGCGGTATGGCGATCGGCACGCTGTTGTTCTGGCCGATCGGGTGGCTGCCCGTGCTGGCGGTGTTCATCCCGATCGCCACCCACGAGGTGATCCGGCGGCTGCGCGAGGCCGGCTACGACCTGCCGGCTGTTCCGCTGCTGCTGGGCGGGCAGGCGATGATCTGGCTGAGCTGGCCGTACGGCCCGCAGGGCGTGCTCGGCGCCTACGGCGGAACGATCGTCGTCTGCCTGGTCTGGCGGCTGCTCGGGCGCGGGCTACGGCAGCAACCGGTCAACTACCTGCGCGACATCTCCGCCGCGGTGCTGCTGGCGACGTGGGTGCCGCTGTTCGCCAGCTTCAGCGCGCTGCTGATCTTCCAGGACCACGGCGGCGGCCGGGTGTTCACGGTGATCGCCACCGTCGTGTTCGCCGACATCGGCGGCTACGTCGCCGGCGTGCTGTTCGGCAAGCACCTGCTGGCCCCGGCGATCAGCCCGAAGAAGTCCTGGGAGGGGCTGGGCGGCTCGCTGCTGTTCGGCATCACGGCCGCGGTGCTGTCGGTGACGTTCCTGATGGAGAAACCCGCGTGGGTCGGCGTGCCGCTGGGACTCATGCTGGTCATCACCGGCGTGCTCGGTGACCTGGTCGAGTCACAGGTCAAACGCGACCTCGGGATCAAGGACATGGGCACACTGCTACCCGGGCACGGCGGCATCATGGACCGCATCGACGCGATGCT
Organism: Mycolicibacterium sp. GF69; assembly: GCF_003284965.1. Lineage (GTDB taxonomy): Bacteria > Actinomycetota > Actinomycetes > Mycobacteriales > Mycobacteriaceae > Mycobacterium. The sequence continues at coordinate 32,165 of NZ_QMEW01000017.1, read as the reverse complement.
GCCATCCGCGGTCGCAGGCTGGATCGTGTTGACGCTGTTGGCGTGAGATCAGCAGCCGCTCGGCTTCGTCGACGGATACCGAGGTCACGGATCGGTCTGCGCCGGACATGTCGAGGGTTTGTGTCATTGCTGCTCCTTTCGGGGTCGCACGGCGTCGGCGAGAACAGAAGCGGTGTGACGCGGAGTGCAGTGGCCGGCCAGATCGCTGATCTGTGTGCGACAGCTGAAACCGTCGGCGAGCACCGCGGTTTCCGAATCCAGGTCACGCAGGGCGGGTAGCAGTTTGTCCTCGGCGCATGCGACCGAGACGTCGTGGTGGCCGCGTTGGAAGCCGAAATTGCCTGCCAGGCCGCAGCATCCGGCGTCGAGAATCTGCGCGTCGACGCCGGCGTCGTCGAGCAGTTCCTTTTCGTGGGTGTAGTGCAACACCGCGTGCTGATGACAGTGGGGCTGGACGACCGCGCGGCCCCCGGTTCGAGATGGGTGCCAGTCCGGCGCTTTGCGGTGCAGGAGCTCGCCGATCGTGTAGGTCTGCGCCGCGAGTCGGTGAGCATCCTCGTTGCCGTGCAACAGATTGGGTGCATCTGAGCGGAACACTGCGGCGCAACTGGGTTCCAGGACCAGGACGGGGGTGCCGGCGCGCAGTACCGGACGCAACGCCCGCAGTGTCCGGCCCAGAACCTTTCTCGCGACTCCGAGTTGTCCCGTCGAGATCCACGTCAGCCCGCAGCACAGTGCCCGCTCGGGGACGGTCACGGTGAAGCCGCCCGACTGCAGCACCTCGACGGCGTCACGAGCGATGGCCGGATCGAAGTTGTTGGTAAACGTATCCGGCCACAGCAGTACCGGTCCGCGGTCTCCGACCCGATGCGGCTGGTTGCGCCACCACCGTGTGAAACGCTGTGCCGCAAACCGCGGTAGGTCGCGGTGCGCGTCGACTCCTCCGGCCGCTTTGACGGCGGCGTCGAGGCCCGGCGCGTGGGTCACGGCGTTGACGGCTCGAGGCGCCACCGCCGCGATGCGCGCCCACAGCGGTATCCAGCCCATGGAGTAGTGGGCCATCGGCCGCAACCGGTGCCGGTAGTGGTGAAAGAGGAACTCCGCCTTGTACGTTGCCATGTCGACGTTGACCGGACAGTCACTCAGGCAGCCCTTGCATGCCAGGCACAGGTCGAGGGCGTCGCGCACCTCGGTCGACGCCCAGCCGTCGGTGATGACATCTCCTTGCAGCATCTCGAAGAGCAGCCGGGCCCGGCCGCGCGTCGAATGGTGTTCCTCGCCGGTGGCGCGATAACTAGGGCACATGACACCGGACTCATCGCCGCGGCACTTCCCGACACCGACGCAGCGCGCGGCGGCATGCGAGAAGCGGTGCCCATCCTCGGCGTAGGCGAAAGCGGTCGCCGGCTCGATCGGCAGGTAGCCGGTGCCGAAGCGCAGGTTCTCGTCGAGGCGGTACGGGTGGACGATCTTTCCCGGGTTCATGTGGTTGCCGGGGTCGAACAGTGCCTTGGTCTTCTCGAACGCGTCAACGACGCGCTGCCCGAACATGATCGGCAGCAGTTCACCGCGCGACTGCCCGTCGCCGTGCTCACCGGAGAGCGATCCGCCGTAGTCGACGACGAGGCGCGCAGCGTCGTGGGCGAACCGCCGGTAGGTGGCGATCCCTTGTGAGGTGCGCAGGTCGAACGGGATCCGGGTGTGTACGCAGCCCTGGCCGAAATGCCCGTAAAGCGAGGATGTTCCGTAGTCGTAGCGGTCCAGCAAGGCGCGGAAGTCACGCAGGTAGTCGCCCAGCCGTTGCGGTGGGACCGCCGCATCCTCCCAGCCCTCGTGCGTCTCCGGGCCCACCGGTGGATAGGCCGTCGCGCCCAGGCCTGCCTCGCGGGCGGCCCACACCTGCTTCTTGCGCACCGGGTCGTCGAGCACGGCGGCGTCGCAGTCCGCCACTTTCTGCAGCGCCTCGATCAGGGCCTTGGCGCGGTGGTCGGCGTCATCCTGGTCGTGCCCGTCCATCTGCACCATGAGCCAGCCGTGGCCGCGGGGGAGTTGGTGCAACGCCTGCTCGGCCAGCCGCCGGGAATGCTCGAGTTCGACAAGCCGATGATCCAACCCCTCCAAGGCGGCCGGCTCGTGCTCCAAGACGGCCGGCACGGCGTCCGCCGCGGCCGCGATGTCGTCGAACCCGAACAGCACCAGTGCACTTGCCGCGGGCCGGCGGACGAGGTCGATCTCCGCGCGCGTCACGGTGATCAGCGTGCTCTCGCTGCCGACCAGAGCCTTGGCGAGGTGAAACCCGTTCTCGGGCAACAAGCTGTCGAGGTTGTAACCCGATACCCGGCGCGGGATGCGTGGGTAGCGCGACCTGATGTCGTCGGCGTATTCGGAGATGATCGACCGCAGCCCGCCGTAGAGTTCGCCGGCACGACCGCCCGCGGTGACGACCTGTTCGACCGCCGCGTCGTCCGCGTCGCCCACCCAGCGGTGCATGCCGTCGTATGTCAAGATCTCCAGGGCGCGAACCGAATCGACCATTTTGCCGTAGGCCTGCGCGGTGGAGCCGCAGGAGTTGTTGCCGATCATTCCGCCGATCGTGCAGCTGACATGGGTGGAGGGTTTGGGCCCGACCATCCAGCCGGAAGCGGCAAGGTGGTCGTTGAGCGCGTCGAGTTTGATACCCGGTTCGACGACGGCCGTGCCGTTGTCGGTGTCGACGGCATGCACACGGGTGCAGTACTTGCTCCAATCGAGCACCACGGCGGCGTTGCAGCATTGTCCGGCGAGACTGGTGCCCCCGCCGCGGGAGAGCACGGGGACGTCGTTGTCACGGCAGACCGCGACGGCCGCGACCGCATCGTCGGGCGTCTGGGGTGTGACAACGCCGATGGGTACCTGGCGATAGTTCGAGGCATCGGTGGAGTAGGCGGCGCGGGAGCCGGGATCGAATCGAACCTCCCCTGCGATGTGGCGCTCGAGCTCGACGGTGAGTTTGTCGTAGAGCAGCGGCTGGTGAGTGCTCATGATCGAAAGTCCTTCGGTGTCAACGGACGCGGTAGGGTTCGAGATCGGTGCTGCGCGCGGCGAGACCATGACCGGGGCTGGTGGGATCGGGTCGGAGCACACCGCCGACGGGCGGAGTCGCGCCCTCGAAGTAGCGGGTCTCGATGCGGGCGTGATCGTGGAACCACTCGAGGTGCCGCAGGTTGGGCGTCGCCGCGCCGACCGCTGCGTGCAACCAGGGTGCACAGTGGCCGGAGACCTCGAGGTGGTGTGCTGCGGCCAGGGCGGCCACCCGCTGCCATTCGGTGATCCCGCCACACCGCGACGCATCTGCCTGCAGACAGTCGACCGCGGAACACAGCGCGGTGAAATCGGCCAGCCGATAGCCGTATTCGCCTGCGGCGACGTCGGCACTGACCGCGTCGCGCACCGCTCGCAGCCCCGCGAGGTCATCGGAGGAGACCGGTTCTTCCAGCCAGGTGACGTCCAATTCGGCGACCGCGGACATCAAGCGGACAGCCTGTTTGGCGGTGTAGGCGCCGTTCGCATCGACAAACAGTTCGGCGTCGTCGCCGATCACCGCGCGGGCCTGGCGCATCCGCGACACATCCCGTGCGGTGCACGTGCCCCACGACTGTCCGATCTTGATCTTGACGCGCGCAGTACCGAGATCGTGCACCCAGCCCATCAGTTGGTCGCGCAACTGATAATCGTCATAGGTGGTGAATCCGCCACTGCCGTAAACCGGAACCGTGTCACGGACGGCGCCGAGCAGGCGGTGCAGTGGCACGCCGAGAAGCCTGGCCTTGAGATCCCACAGCGCGACGTCGACCGCGGAGAGCGCCTGCCCCGCGATGCCGCTGCGTCCGGTGTTGCGCACCGCCTTGGTCATGGCGTCGAAGGCCGCGGCGACGTCGAGGGCGTCGCGGCCGACGACGTGGGTGGCGAGGTCGTCGGTGATGACGTCGACGCAGGCCGGATGCCCGTACGTCCACCCCATTCCGGAGACCCGGTCGGACTCGACGCGTGCGATGAGCAGGGTGGTGTGGTCCCAGGCCAGTGTCCCGTCGGCCTCCGGACCTTCGGTCGGAATGGTGTAGGCAGCCGCGTGCAGTCCGGTGACCGGCACGGTCGGGGCCCCGGCGCACACGGCTTGATCGGTGCCGGTGCTCATGAGCGTGAGTGCGGTAAGAACTCTTGCATCTTGGTCTTGAGACCCTCTTTGATAAAGCCCCGGCTGTCCTCGTCGCCCTTGAGCACCGCGGTCGCCGTCGCCTTGGCCTGTTCGAACGTGGCGTGCGGCGGAATTGGCGGCATGTTCGGGTCGGTGTGCACGTCAAGCACAGTGGGCCGGTCGGCCGACAATGCAGCACGCCACGCGCCGGCCAGTTCGTCGGGGTCACGAACGGTGTGCGCGGCCAGCCCGAGGCCGGCCGCGAAGCCGGCGAAATCCACGTCTGGAAGTGTCTGGGACGCAGCGAATTTCGGTGACCCGTTCATGGCGCGCATCTCCCAGGTCACCTGGTTGAGGTCGTTGTTGTGCAAAACCGCAACGATCAGGCGCTGGTCGGACCACTGCTGGTGGTAGTGCTTGATGGTGATGAGCTCGGCCATCCCGTTCATCTGCATGGCGCCGTCACCGACGAACGCGATGACGGGCCGGTCGGGGTGGGCGAACTTGGCGCCGATCGCGTAGGGAACGCCGGGGCCCATCGTCGCAAGCGTGCCCGACAGCGAGCCGCGGATGCCGGGCCGGAACCGCAGTTGCCGGGCATACCAGTTGGCGGCGGACCCCGAATCGGCGGTGACGATCGCGTTGTCGGGCAACTGCGTGGAGAACTCGGAGAACAACCGCAGCGGATTGACCCGGTCGGTGCTGACCCCGGCCTCCTTGGCCATGGTCTCCCACCAGCGGGCGACATTCTTTTCGATCGTGTCGCGCCACGATCGGTCGGCTTTGCGTTTCAGCTGCGGAATCAGCGCGTGCAGCGCGGTTTTCGCGTCGGCGACGAGGTTGACGTCGTAGGGATAGCGCATGCCGATGAACGTTGGGTCGATGTCGATCTGAACGCTGCGGGCCTGGCCGAACTCTGGAAGGAACTGGGAATAGGGGAAACTCGATCCGACGGTGAGCAGTGTGTCGCAGTCGCGCATGAGCTCATAGCTGGGCCGCGTGCCCAGCAGGCCGATGGAACCGGTCACCCATGGCAGTTCGTCGGACAGCACGTCCTTGCCCAGCAGCGCTTTGGCCGCCCCGGCGCCGAGCAGGTCGGCGACGTCGGCCAGCTCGGCCTCGGCGCCGCGTGCACCGTTGCCGACCAGCATCGCGACTTTCTCACCCGCGTTGAGGATTTCGGCGGCCCGCCCGATCGCCGCATCGTCAGGGGCGACGGCAGGCCAATCGACGCCGAGACTGGAGGGCACCATCTTGAACGCGTGTTGCGGCGCGCTGTAGGGGAGTTCCTGCACATCCGCGGGAATGATCAGCGCCGTGGGAGCGCGACGGGCCACTGCCGTGCGGATCGCGCGGTCGAGGACATTCGGCAGCTGCTCGGGCACGGTGACCATCTGCACGTAGTCGGCGGCGACGTCTTTGTAGAGGCTCAGCAGGTCGATCTCCTGCTGGTATGAGCCGCCCATGGCGCTGCGGTTGGTTTGTCCGACGATCGCCACCACCGGTACGTGGTCGAGCTTGGCGTCGTAGAGACCGTTGAGAAGATGCACCGCGCCCGGACCGGAAGTCGCCATGCACACGCCGAACGACCCGCTGAACTTGGCGTAGCCGACGGCTTCGAAGGCGCTCATCTCTTCATGACGGGACTGAATGAACTGGGGGTTGTCGTCGGCGCGTTCCCAGGCGGCCAGGATCGCGTTGATCCCGTCACCGGGGTAGGCGAACACGTGGCGCACGCCCCAGGCGCGCAGCCGGTCGAGCAGGAAGTCGGCGACGGTCTGATCAGGCATGGTTTCTCCTCTTCGGATCGATCCGTGCATAGGCCGCTGTCTCCGTCCTACGCCTTTGATTGCTCATCAGCAACGATTGCGCCCTGGGAATTAAATAAGACTTCGCCAAACGGGACGCTCGGGAAGGGCGCGGGTGGCCGGGGCGACCGAAGGCATCGAGATGTTCCATTGCTGATCAGTCCTCGGCTGGTCCGTCGGGGTAAAGATGCTGCTGACCGCCACGTGCGGAGGTGGTCGTGTGATGACCGCTGAGTTGACGGGCGCTGTTGATCAATCCGACGAGACTGAACGCCTGAGGCGTGTTGCCGAGCTGCCGCTGGGCTTTCAAGTCGTATTCCTCGCTGAGCATTCCGACGTCGTTGCGCAGCCGTAGCAGCCGTCCGTAGAGCTCGGTGGCTTCGTCGGTGCGCCCGATGCCGCAGAGCGCATCGACGAGCCAGAAGCTGCATGCGAGGAATACGCCCTCGCCACCGGGGAGGCCGTCGTCGCTCTTCTCAGGGTGGTACCGCAACAGCAGCCCGTCGCAACTGAGCTCATCCCGTACCGCCTCGATGGTGCCGACGATGCGCGGATCGTCGTACGGCAGGAAGCCGACGCGGGGGAGCAGCAGCAGCGCCGCGTCGAGGTGGTCGGAACCGTACGACTGTGTGAACGATCCGCGCTCGGCGTTGTAGCCGCGGGTGCAGACGTCGTCGTGGATCTTGGCGCGCAGGGCCTGCCATCGGCGCAGCGGGCCGGGCAGGTGATGATGCTGCACCGTGCGCACCGCCCGGTCCACTCCCGCCCATGCCATGACCTTGGAGTGCACGAAATGACGTGCCGGACCGCGGATCTCCCAGAGACTGCAGTCTTCCTGCGTCCAGTTCCCCTCCAGGAAGTCGAGCAGGGCACGCTGGACGTCCCAGGCGGTGTCGTCAGTCGGCAGACCGGAGTCGCGGGCCAGATGAAGGCCGTCGAGCACTTCCCCCCAAACGTCGAGCTGTAGTTGGGAAGCGGCTGCGTTGCCCACTCGTACCGGGCTCGAGTTCGCGTAGCCAGCCAGCCACGGCAGCTCGAATTCGGGCAGTCGTCGCCGCCCGTCGACGCCGTACATGATCTGCAGGTCGGCGGGATCGCCCGCGACCGCGCGCACCAACCATTCGCGCCAGGCCCGCGCTTCGTCGACGAAGCCGGTGCCCAGCAGCGCCTGCAGCGTGAACGTGGCATCCCGAAGCCAGCAGTAGCGGTAGTCCCAATTGCGGGGGCCGCCGATCTGCTCGGGCAGCGAGGTCGTCGCCGCGGCCAGGATGCCGCCGGTGGGCGCGTAGGTGAGCGCTTTGAGCAGCAGCAGGGCACGGCGCACCTCTTGCTGCCAGCGGCCGCGGTAGCGGCACTGGGCCATCCAGTCGCTCCACCAGCGTTCGGTTTGGTCCAGCGCCCGCTCGGCGTCGACCGGTTGGGGTGGCGGCAGATGTGAGAGCTGATGGGTGAACACGAACGGAATGCGTTGGCCTTGCGCGACGGTGAAGTCGGCGACCGTCGTCAGCTCTCGTCCTTTCGTGGCGACCGGCGTGCGCAGCCAAACCGCATCCGGACCGGCGATGGCCGACAAACCGTTGTCGCGGCGGCGGACCCAGGGCACGACGTGGCCGTAGTCGAACCGCAGGCGCAGCGTGAACGCCATCGGGACCGTTCCGCTGACACCTTCGACGATGCGGACCACATCGGCGGCAGTACCGCGCGGCGGCATGAAGTCGATGAGCCGGACGCTGCCGTGCTCGGTGTCCCATTCGGTCTCGAGTACGAGCGAGTCGTCACGGTAGTGCCGCCGGGTTGCCGGCCCGGCATCGCGGGGCGCCACCCGCCACGTCCCGGCATCCTCGCCGCCGAGTAGTGCCGCGAAGCAGGCCGGTGAGTCGAAGTCGGGCAGGCACAGCCAGTCGAGGGCGCCGTCGCGGCCGACGAGCGCTGCGGTCTGCAGGTCTCCGATCAGCGCGTAGTCCTCGATCGCGCTCATGTCAGCTCGCGTCGTCGAGCGTGATGACCACCTTCACGTCGTCGGGTTCGGCGGTGAACGCGTCGCCGGCCCGGCTCAGCGGGACACGCCGGGTGATCAGGCTGGCCAGCCAGTCCTTATCGGCCTTGCCCAGCGCCTCGGCGGCCTGGCGGTAGTGGCGCAGATTGGCGTTCACCGAACCCACCACGGCATCGTTCTCCAGCACCAGTTCGCGGTTGACCGCGCCGGCGTCGATCTGCAACCGCCGCCCGGCGGGGGAGACGCCGGTCAGGCAGACGATGCCGTAAGTGGCGGTGTTGGCGATGGCCCCGAAGACCACCGGACCGGCCCCGGTCGCCTCGATCACCACATCCGGCCGGAGTCGGGAGGCGACGTCGTCGATGTCGTCGTGGTGGTATGTCGCGCCCAGCGCAGCCGCAATGCCGGGCTTGGGGCCGTCGGTCACGCGGTCGAGGATGTGGGTGTCGAGACCTTGTTGAACCGACAGCAGTGCGGCGAGCAGCCCGATGGGTCCCGCACCGGTGATCAATGCCCGCTCGGGTTCGAAGTAGCCCCGCTGCCCGACGCGCCGAACCTGCTCCCAGGCCTTGGCCACCACGGTGGTCGGCTCCATGAGCATGCCGACGTCTGCGAGGTTCTCGTCGATGGCGACCGCGTAATCGGTCTCGACGCACCAGCGCATACTGCCGTAGCCGTCGATCTCCTTGATTCCGCGTTCGGTGTAGCGGCCGTTGCGGCACATGTCGAACTCGCCGTGTGCGCAGGCTCGGCACGGCTCCGGGTCGGGCCGGCGCACCACACCCACCACCAGGTCGCCGGCGGAGAACGTGCTGTCGGGCGGTGCCTTGACCACCCGTCCCAGAGATTCGTGTCCGATCACCAGCGTGTCGCGCCCGGGAGGCGCCCACCCGTACTGCCCGCTTGCGATCTCCTTGTCGGTGCCGCACACACCGATCGCCAGGCCGTCGACCAGCAATTCTTTGGGCCCGGCCGGTGGTTCTTCGACATCCTCGACGGTCAGCGACCCGGCCTTGCCGGGCCGCACGGTCAGCGCCTGCATATCGTGATGACTTGCCGCTGCGCAGTAATTGCAAACACCCAATAATTGCGCTTTGATAACGATTGACGACCGCGGAAGGTGAGGCGTAATGGGTGGTGGTCGCGGCAGCGCGGTGACGAGCGAACAGGTGGAGTCGGTGATGCGGGCGTCGCGGGCTCTTGTCGGCATCACGGCGGCATCGATCTCCTGCGTCGACGACGTCGTCACGGTCCCGCAGTTGCGGGTGATGATGATGATTGCGACCCGCGGTGCGATGAACCTTGCCGGCGTCGCGGCGGGCCTCGCGGTCAGTCCCTCCAATGCCAGCCGGATCTGCGACCGGTTACTCAAGGTCGGCATGGTCGACCGGCGCGATGATCCGGCCGACCGGCGCAATATCGCCCTCACCTTGACGGCCGACGGTCAAGACTTGATCGATCGAGTGATCCACCACCGCCGCAACGCAATCCGTCGGGTACTGCGGCAGATGCCGCCGGAGCAACGAACGTTGCTGACAGTGGTTCTCGACGACTTCGCGACTGCCGCCGGCGAACCCTCCGAGGAGCACCGGCACGCGCTGATCTGACCCGCGGGCCGGGCAATGGAATACTGGGAGGGCAATCATGGCTGAACCCCCCGCGGCCCTGCCGCTCGTGTTCGATCCGCCGCGTCGCGCCATGCCGCCGCGGCATTTCGCCGACCTCGATGAGCCGGGCCGCGTCGCCGCCGCCGGTGAACTCGGGCTGCCCGCCTTCCGGGCCAAGCAGTTGGCCAACCAGTACTTCGGCAGGCTGATCGCCGACCCGCACGCAATGACCGATCTGCCGGCCGCCGTGCGCGACCAAGTGGCAGATGCGCTGTTTCCGACGCTGCTCGAGGCGGTGCGCGAGATCGAGACCGATGCCGGCGAGACGCGCAAGATGCTGTGGCGCGCGGTGGACGGCACCACGTTCGAGTCGGTGCTGATGCGCTACCCGCAGCGCAACACCGTCTGTATCTCCTCACAGGCCGGTTGCGGCATGGCCTGCCCGTTCTGCGCGACGGGCCAGGGCGGACTCAAACGCAACCTGTCGACCGCCGAGATTCTCGAGCAGGTCCGCGCCGCAGCGGTCGAGTTGCGAGACCGCGACGGAGACTCGATTGCGCGCGGCGGCAGGTTGTCCAACATCGTGTTCATGGGCATGGGCGAGCCGCTGGCCAACTACAACCGGGTACTGGGGGCCGTGCGGCGGATCATTGCGCCCGCCCCTAATGGCTTTGGCATCTCGGCCCGCTCGGTCACCGTGTCGACGGTCGGCTTGGCGCCCGCGATCCGCAAGCTCGCCGACGAACGACTCGGTGTCACGCTGGCGTTGTCGCTACACGCTCCCGACGATGAACTGCGTGACACGCTCGTCCCGGTGAACAACCGTTGGAAGGTGTCCGAAGCGCTCGATGCGGCGCGCTACTACGCGGACGTCACCGGCCGTCGGGTGTCGATCGAGTATGCGTTGATCCGCGATGTCAACGACCAACCTTGGCGCGCCGACCTTTTGGGCAAGCGGTTGCGCGGGGCGCTCGGCCCGCTGGCGCACGTCAATGTCATCCCGCTCAATCCGACACCCGGTAGTGAGTGGGACGCCAGCCCCAAGCCCGCCGAACGCGAATTCGTCCGGCGTGTGCGCGAGCGCGGCGTGTCGTGCACGGTGCGCGACACCCGCGGCCGCGAAATCGCCGCCGCGTGTGGGCAGTTGGCAGCGCAGGGCTGAGCGGCCTTTCGTCGAGACCGACGTTTTGGCGGGTTTCGTTCGCCTAGTTCCACCAAAGCGTCGGTCTCGGCGTCACTGTCCGGGCCCATTGGCGAACCAGACGTTCTCCTCGCGCAGTCGCCTGCTGCGCCAACCGTCCGGTGTTCGCACGAGCTCATGGTGGTAGTAGCCGCCGCAGAAACTGGGCTCGGTCATGCCCGGCAACTGCATCGGGTTGTAGAACATCGCCCGCACCTGCGCGCTGTCGCCGCTGATATCGCTTTCGATGTTCGTGATGTGGTGCAGGCTCCACGCGATCACGCCGAAGTTCGCGGCGAACCAGTCCACGACCTCGTCACGGCTTCCGACCACCGCACCCGCCGACGAATAGTCGATATGGGCGTCATCGGTGAACACCGATCGGTACAGCTCCCAATCCTTGGTGTCGACCGCGCGAGCGTAGCGGTGCAGCAGCGCGGCGATGTCGAGTTCGTCGCCGACCCGCCGGTCGTCCATCAGTCCGGCATGCCGATCGTCTTGGCCTCCAGGTATTCCTTGTAACCCTCTTCGCCGTTGCGGTATCCGAGGCCGCTCTGCTTCGTGCCGCCGAACGGGCTGTTGATGCCGAAGTGGCTCTTGGCGTTGATCGTCACGTTGCCCGTCCGCATCCGACACGCCACGGCGAACGCGCGGTCGACGTCGGCGCTGCTGACCTCACCGGACAGCCCGTAGATCGAGTTGTTCGCGATCGCGATCGCCTCGTCGTCGGTGTCGTACGGGGTGACGGTGAGCACGGGGCCGAAGATCTCCTCCTGGGCCACTTGGGAATTGGGGTCGACGTCGGCCAGCAGGGTGGGCTGGGTGTAGTAGCCGGTCGGCAGGTTCTCCGGGATGCCGCCGCCGGTGACCAGTCGCGCACCGGAGTCGATCCCGCTCTTGATCAGGCCGAGCACCTTCTGGCGCTGGGTTTCGCTGATTTGCGGGCCCTGCATGTTTCCGGGCGTCCACGGGTCGCCGACCGGAAACCCTTCCATCATCGTCTTGAGGACCTCGATGCCCTCGTCGTAGCGGCTGCGCGGCAACAGGATCCGGCTCGGCAGGATGCAGCTCTGCCCGCTCATCACACACGCCATCATCGCCGCCATCGGCAGCGCCGAGTTGAAATCGGCGTCGTCGAGCACGATGTGGGCAGACTTGCCGCCGAGCTCCAGCAGGGTCTTCTTCACCGTCGAGGCACCGGCGGCCAGGATCGCCCGTCCGGTCGCGGTCGATCCGGTGAACGTGATCATGTCCACCCGCGGATCGGCCGACAACGCCGCCCCGACCTCGTTGGCGTCCGACACCACGACGTTGAACACCCCGGCCGGGATGTCGGTCTCCTCGGCGACGATACGGCCGTACTCGCTGCCCGACCACGGGGTCAGCTGCGCGGGTTTGAGGACGACGGTGTTGCCGGCCATCAGCGCCGGCACGGTCTCGGCGACGTTGAGATAGAACGGCACATTCCACGGCGTGATCGCACCGACCACGCCGACGGGCTCGTAGTGGATCTTGCGCCTGGCCGGCCCGAGCGGGGTGTCGTGCACGCCGTTGTCGACGAGATAGTCGAAGTTCTTACCGTGCTCGGCCCAGTGCTTGACCTCCTCGATCGGGCTCTCGATCTGGCTGCCGGTCACCGAAACCGGACAGCCGACCTCGGTGATGAGGATGCGCCGCAGCCGCTCCTTGTTGCGCTCGAGGGCCTCGTGCAGCTGGGTCAGGCAGTGGTAGCGGAACTCGAGATCACGGGACCAGTCGGTCTCGTCGAAGGCGCGCCGGGCCGCGCCGACAGCGCGCGCCATGTCTTCGACCGTTCCGTCGGTGGCCCGGCCCGCGACCTCCTCGCTGGCCGGATGGATCACATCGAACGTCGCGCCGCTGGCGGTGCTCTGCAACTCGCCGTCGATCAGCATCCGCTCGTCGCCGGCGAGCACACCGGTGTCAGTCTCTACCTGGGTCATGCGGACAGCTTTACAAATTTTTACCCGAGTGTCACCCGTTCAGCTTGATCCCGGCGGCGTGGCGCAGCTGGGCCAGGAACTGGTCGTCGTCGTCACTGCGGACGATGTAGTGCGAGATCGCGACACGAATCGCGGTGGCCGCCTTGACCGCTGCGTTCGGACCGCTCAGCAGTCGCTGCAGCCGCGCCCGCATCACGGGGATGATCTTCGTCAGCTGGGCGATGACGACCTCGGGTTCGATGTCGACCAACCGCACGCCCGAGTACGAATGCTGGTAGTCGACGATGAAGCGTAGCGCGGCGTCGAGTTTCTCGTTACCCCGCAACCCGGCCGTCGCCTGGCTGATGCCGTTGTCGAACAGGTCGCGCTCGTAGACCCCGAACGCGTCGAGCAGTTCACCCTTGGAGGCGAACCAGCGGTAGAGCGTCGGTCGGGACACCCCGGCCTGCAGCGCCACCTCCGAAAGGCTGAGCTTGGTCTGCCCGCTGCGGGCGAGAACTTCCGCCGTCGCGACGAGGATGCGGTGCCGGGTCGAGGTGTCCTCGTTTCCGAGCGCGTCGCGCAGGGGTTCGTTCACGGGGCAAGCGTAGATCGTTCGTCACATCGACTTCTGGAGTACGGCGACAGTGTCGAGATCTTCCAGTGCCGCGACACCGCGGCGCAGCCCTTCGAGTGCGATGCTCTCGGCCTGCATACCTCCCATTCCGGCGGTGATCAGCGCGGCGACATAGGCGTAGAGCGCGCCCTGCCGATAGCGATGCCACAGCTGGTCGGGGTCCAGACCCGGGCCGCCGGCGGCAACCAGTGTCTGGCGGTAGAGGTCGAGCAGGTCACGCTGGTGTGCCTGGCGGTCGGCCGCCGTCATGCTGGTGACCAGGGTGTAGGCCAGTTCCCGGCTCGGGTGTCCGCGTCGCACCGCTTGCCAGTCGAGCAGACCGGCCGCACCGTGGCGGAAGTAGACGTTGCCCGGATGAGCGTCGCCGTGCATGACGGTGTGCGGTGGCTCGTCGATGAGCTGAGCGACCGCGCGGTAGTTCTCGTCGATGAACCTTCCCGCGTCGACGGCGATGTCGGTGCGTTCGGCGATCCGCCGCGAGGACAGCTTCAGCAGTGGGCCGGTCAGCAGCGAGGCGGTATCGCCCGATGCGGTGTAGAGCCATCCGGGCACCCGGTCCCAGAACGTCGCATGCAGCTTCGCGAGAAGCTCGACGATCTTCGCGGCCCCGTCTGCGCTGATCGGGTGCAGGGTGTCGGGAAACTCGCTTTCGTCGGCGGGCAGGTCTTCCAGCACGAGTACGTAGCGACCCGTCATCGAGTCGAACGCCGAGCCGTAGCAGGTCGGCACGCCGGTCAGCTGCGGGGACAATTCACGGTAGAAGCGGGTTTCGGTGGCGCCCAGCCTGCCCATCTCACCCATCAGGCGGGTGGCGACGGTTTCGGCGGCCAGCTTGACGAACACCGTCGGCGGGACGTCGTCACCGCCGAGAGCGACTCGGGCGCGCGACGAGGTGCCGGAGTCGCCGCTCAGGACCGATACCGCGGTCACGCGACGACCGATGATCCGCGACATGGCGGACTCGTCGAGCTCGGCCACGGATCGTGGAAGTGATCGGACTCCGCCGATGGCGGCATCGGTGGCGATACGTTGTATCCCGCGGCCCAGATGTGCGGCCAAACCGACGACCGGCGGAACTCGATTCATCCCGCTAGTTTACAAATACACGCGGTTTTGTAAAGCAGACCGGAAGGACGCGATGGCCGGACCGTTGGAAGGCGTGCGGGTCGTCGAACTCGGCGTGTGGGTGGCGGGACCGGCCGCTGGCGGCATCCTCGCCGACTGGGGAGCCGACATCGTGAAAATCGAACCGCCGACCGGCGACCCCGGGCGCATGTTCGGGCGCATGCTGGGCATCGAGGGCGACCTGAGCCCGCCGTTTGAGATGGACAACCGCGGCAAGCGCAGCGTCGTACTCGACATGACTGCCGACGACGACCGCGCCGCGGCGTCCGAATTGATCGGCGGCGCCGACGTTTTCCTGACCAACGTGCGCCCGGCCGCCCTGGCGCGGCTGGGCCTGGACTTCGAAGCGGTGTCGGCCCGCAATCCGCGTCTGGTGTACGGCCTGATCACCGGGTACGGCGAAACCGGGCCCGATTCCGACCGCGCCGCCTACGACGTCGCGGCGTTCTGGGCACGGTCGGGCCTGGCGCATCTGCTCACCAGACCCGGTGACACGCCGCCGTTCCAGCGCGGCGGCATGGGCGACCACGCCGCAGGCATGACGCTGGCCGGGGCGGTGTGCGCGGCGCTGGTCGCGCGCGCCCGCACCGGTGAAGGACAGTTGGTCAGCACCTCGCTGTACCGGCAGGGCGCGTACACGGTGAGCTTCGACCTGAACACGTTCCTGCTGACCGGGCATCCGATCGCGATCGGTCAGCGCGAGACCATGGGCAACCCGTGCATGAACAACTACGTCGCGGGCGACGGGCGACGGTTCTGGATCGTGGGCCTGCAGGCCGGCAGGCACTGGCCGCCGCTGTGCCGCGCGGTCGGACGCCCCGAGTGGCTCACCGATCCGCGCTTCGACACCCCGCAGGCACGCGCCGCCAACGCCGTCGAGTTGATCGCCGCTCTCGACGAGATCTTCGCGACCAGACCGCTCGAGGGGTGGGCCGAAGCCTTTGCGGCCGAACCGGATTTGTTCTGGTCGCCGATCAACACGCTGGAGGACGTGGTGGGCGACGAGCAGTTCCACGCCGCCGGCGGCATCGTCTACGTGCCGGACGACGACGCGACGGTGCCGATGGTCGCCTCTCCCGCGGACTTTCACGGCACCCCGTCGACGCCGCGGTCGGTGGCGCCGAAACTCGGTGAGCACACGACGCAGGTCCTGGCCGAACTGCGCGACGGCCACACCTTTACATAATCGTTAAAAAGTGTCACGCTCCCTGGCTATGGGATACAGCTCCGCCGACGAGTCGTTCACGCACCAGTTGCCTCGACCGTTCGACGAAGTGCACCATCCGGACGCCACGTGGTCGGACCGGTGCTACTTCTTCGCCGCATCACCCTCCGGGGATCTGCTGCTGGCGTCGGGTTACGGCAACAACCCGAACACCAAGACGGGCCTGGGATACATCAAGGTGACGCTGGCCGACGGTCGGCACTACGACCTGCTGGCCGGCCGCCCGGTCGACGGCGCGGCCAGGGCGCAGGTCGGTGCCGGCCCCATGCGGTGGACATGCGTTGAGCCGCTGAAGAAGTGGCGACTCGACGTCGAACCCAACAATTCCGGAATCGCGTGGGAGCTGTACTACGAACCGACCGCGCCGATGTGGGAAATGCTTCCCCTGCACGTCACGGGCAAAGCCGGCAGGGTGATCGCCGACATGTACCACATGAAGGAGCCGGGACGGTGGTCCGGCTGGGTCGAGATCGAGGGTGAGCGTATCTGCGTCGACGGCTTCCACGGCGGCCGCGACCGGACCTTCGGCGTACGGGTCGCCGACGAGATCGACTTCTGGCTGTGGCTCGACGCAGGTTTCGAAGACCGCGCCATCGAAGCGTGGATCTTCGAAACCTCCGACGGCACAGTGACATACGTCGACGGAGGCATCACCCACCACGACGGCACGCTGTCCAAGCGTTTCGTCAAGATCGAGCACGACGTCGAATTCGACGCCGACCGCAAACGCCCGACCCGGGCGGTGCTCGTCTTCACCGACGAAGACGGCGAGCAGTACCGCGTCACCGCGGACTCACCGAATCGGCACGTCAACGTCTACTACGGTCTGCCGATGTCGAAGTGCAGGTACGAGGATCTGGGCGGCGGCGCCTATTTCATCCACTTCCGGTGGGACAGCAACGACCGCGAAGAGTTGGTCGAGAACGAGGACAAGGCCATGGCGCTGGATCAGCTGATGCGTTTTGACTTCGAGGGTCGCACCGGGTGGGGCATCTTCGAGATCCTCATGGGCGGTGAGGCATACCGCCGCTATCCCAACTGGCAACCGATGGACATGGCGAAGTTCAAGCAGGACAGGAAGGCGGTCGATCGTCCGCCCGCACCCGAGGCGCAGGCATGACCCTTGACTCTGATGTCCGCGGCCGTCTCACCGGGTGGTTGACGGGTCAATTACCCGACGCCGTCGACGTTCGAGTGGAGGGCCTCGACCGCGTCGAGTTCGGCCACTCGGCGGAGATGCTGACCCTGACGATCGTCACAGGCGCCGGTCCAGACGAAGTGCGCCGCGATGTCGTGGTCCGGCTGCGACCCCGGCCGCCCGCGCTTCTCGAACCCTACGACCTGGCACGGCAGTTCACCGTGCTGCAAGCCTTGCACGGCTCTTCGGTGCGGGTGCCGCGGGCGATGTGGCTCGAGGACACCGGTGAGGTTCTCGGTCGCCCTTTCTTTGTGATGGAGCGGGTCGCGGGGACCGTCTACGAGATGGAAGCGCCGGACACGTCACGCGACGGTGTGCGGCGGATGTGCGAGAGCCTGACCGATCAACTCGCCGCCATCCACACCGTCGACATCGCGGCTCTGGGGCTGGCCGCCATGGACGACGGGGCTGATCACCTCGACCGCGAGATCGAGCACTGGGCCGGTGAGATGGAGCGCGTGAAGCGAGGGCCGTTACCGGCGCTCGAGCGGTTACTGGAGGAGCTGAACGCTTCTCGGCCACAACATTGTTCGAATGTGACGCTGGTGCACGGCGATGCCAAACCCGGCAATTTCGCGTTCGTCGACCACGAGGTGAGTTCGGTGTTCGACTGGGAACTGACCACCGCCGGCGACCCATTGACCGACATCGGTTATCTCGAACTGTTGTGGCGTATGCCGGTGGGCATCCCCTCTCACGACGCGGCCCTTTCGATCGACGAGATCATCGCCCGCTACGAAGATTCGAGCGGAATCGAGGTCCGCCACCGCGAGTGGTACCGAGCGTTGAACGCGTTCAAGTTGGCCGTGATCAACCTCGTCGGCGCCCATCTTTACGACACCGGTGTCACCGACGATCAGCGATTTGCGCTGAACGCCTATGGGATACCGCTGTTCACCCAGATGGGCTTGGCCGACCTCGGCGTATCCGACAAACTCGACGACGGTCCGGTCATGCCCGCGAGAAGCGCTTGAGATCTAGTGTTGATCAGCTGACGCGGTCGGCCAACCGGTTCTCGAGCAGGCCGATGACATCGAGGTCCTCGATGGCCTGCGTCGTGCTGATCATCGCCGCCCGTGACACCTCGATCGGCTGCCACTGCGATCCCATCGCGGCGGTGGATGCGGCGGCTATCCACGAGTAGACCGAGAACAAACGGTACTGCTCGTGTGCGGTGCCTTCGTCGAGTGCGACGCCGTACCGGGCGAGGCCGGCCCGGTATCGGTCGAGCAGGGCGCGCTCCTCGGCGCGACGTGTCGGGATCGGCATCGAGTTGCACAGGAAGTAGGCCACATCGCGAACGCCGGGTGCCCGGCCGGCGACCGCCCAATCGAAGAAACCGGTGCGGGCGCCGTCGACGAACAGATTGCCGCTGTGGGTGTCGCCGTGGACGAGGGTGCGGTCGCCCTCGTTGAACAGTGCGACGATGTCCAGCGGGCGCGTTGCATACAACTCGCCGATCCGCTGAAAGGCGGGCGGCATCTCATCGGCGAACTGTTCGAGGGCGGAGACGATGAAACGCGCTCGCTTCGATGCGATCTCGGCATCCTCCGGTCTGCTCCGCATACCCGACGGGGTGCGCAGCCAGCCGAGGTCCTGCGACCGGAAATGAGCATGCAGTGCTGCCAGTTCATCGACGAGCGAGGTGGCGACGTCGACGATGTCGTCGTCCACGGGGGTGACGAACCGGCACCCGGCGGCCTCGAGATCCTCCAGAACCATGATGAACGAGCCGTCGGACTCGTCGTAGTCGGCGTGCCAGACTCGGGGGGCGCGCACCGGTAACTCATCGCCGATGTGGGCGAAGATCCGAGTCTCGGCCACCCCGAGCCCGATCTGCCGCAGGAACGTCCGCTGCTCGGGCGCGAACGGTTGCAGTTTGACGAAGACGGTGTCCGGGACCTGCGAGCGTGACGTCAGCGCGATGCGGGCCCGACCCGTGGTGCCCGAATGCGCGTCCAGCACCCGCGCCGCATCCACCGGTGCGCCGAAGATCTTGCTGAACCAGTCGGCGGTGAGGTCGTCGACGGACACGGGAATGTTCATGCATCGCCTCCCGGCGCGTGGTGTTTGACCCGGGCGGCGTGGCGCAGTTGCGCGAGGAAGTCGGCGTCATCGTCGCTGCGCACCAGGTAGTGCGACACCGCGACGCGCACCGCCGTCGACACGGCGAGGCCCGGGTCGGGTCCGGTCGCCAAGCGTTCCAGCCGTTGCCGCATCAACGGGATGACCCGGGAAAGTCGTTTGATCACCTGCTCGGGTTCGATGTCGATCATGCGCAGCCCCGGATAGGACTGCTGGTACTCGACGATCACCCGCAGCGCCGCGTCGAGTCGTTCACCCGGTGGCCGATCGTCAGTCGCCTCGGCCACCGCGCGCTCGTAGTACTGACGCTCCCACACCACGAACGCGTCGAGCAGTTCACGTTTGGAGGCGAACCAGCGGTAAAGGGTGGGCCGGGACACCTGCGCCTGCAGGGCGACTTCGGAGAGGCTGAGCTTGGTCATCCCGTGACGACCGAGCACCTCCGCGGTCGCAGCGAGGATGCGGTCCCGCGTCGAAGAGTCTGCGTCGGCTACCGGCACCGCCATAGCTTTACAAACTTTTGCTGAAGTGTCACGCTGATTCGGTGACTTCAGCCCGTGAGTACAGTGCGGTGGACATCACCTCGGAAGAATTCTGGAGCCGGCCGTTCGCGGCGCGCGATGAGTCGTTCGCACAATTGCGGGCCGCCGAAGGCTTGAGCTGGCACCCGCCGTTGCCGTCGATGTTCCCGATGGAGGAGCCGGGGTTCTGGGCGCTGACGCGGCGCGCCGACATCGCCTACGTCAGCCAGCATCCCGAGCTGTTCACCTCCGCCCAAGGCGTGGCGCTCAACCCGATGCCGGCCGAGATCCAGCGATTCGCGTCGTTCTTCCTGACCATGGATCCGCCGCAGCACACCGTGTACCGGCGGCTGATCAGTTCGGCGTTCACCCCGCGCAACGTCCGGCTGATCGAGGAGCAGATCCACAAGAACGCGGTCACCATCGTCGAAAACCTCGTCGGCGCAGGCGAAGTCGAGTTTGTATCGGCTTGCTCGGCCAAGCTGCCGATGCTGACGATCATGGACATGCTCGGCGTGCCGAGCGCCGACCAGCCCGCGGTCGCCTACGCCGCCGAAAAGCTGTTCGGCATGAGTGACGAGGAATACGCCACCGCCGAGGAACGCGCCGACGACCCGGTCGCGCAGATCACCCTGCTGTCGAACACCGGGGTGGAGTTGGCAAAGTTCCGTCGTACCCATCCCGGCGACGACCTGATGACGAGCATCGTCAACGCCGAGGTCGACGGGCACCGGCTGACCGACGAGGAGATCGGCGCGTTCCTGATCCTGCTGGCGTCGGCGGGCAACGACACCACCAAACAGGCCACCACGCACGCGATGATGGCGCTCGTCGCCAACCCGGCCCAGCGGGACTGGCTGATGGCGGATTTCGACGGCCGAATCGGTTTGGCGATCGAGGAATTCGTCCGCTGGTCCTCGCCGGTGTTGCAGTTCGCCCGCTTCGTCACCGAAGACACCGACATCAACGGGCACCCGGTGCAGGCCGGGGACAAGGTCGGGTTGTTCTACTGTTCGGCGAACCGGGACGAGACCGTGTTCGACGATCCCGGCGCGTTCGACCTGAGCCGCTCGCCGAACCCGCACCTCGGGTTCGGCGGCGGCGGTCCGCACTTCTGCCTGGGCAGCCAGCTGGCCAAGGCGGAGTTGCGAAACCTGTTCCATGAGCTGCTGACTCGGCTGACCACCGTCGAGTTCGGCGAGCCCGACCTGCTGTACAGCAGCTTCGTGCACGGCGTCAAACGGCTGCCGGCCGTGGTTCGCTAGGAGGTGCCCATGCGCGTCGAAGTCGATCTCGACAAATGCACCGGACACGGTATCTGCGAGTCGATCGCGGAAGAAGTGTTCGAGGTGCGCGACGACGGCATCGTGTCGATCCACACGCCCGAGCGGCCCGAGTCCGACAGGGAGCGCATGCAGCAGGCCGTGACGCAATGTCCGGCCGCGGCGCTGCGCTTGGTTGACTAGCAGTCGCCCATTCAGCGGCCCGCACCGCTATGGTTTCGCCCATGAGTCGGAGGTTGCTTGCGGGCTTGATCGCGCTCGCCCTGGCGGTCACTGTGGCCGTCGGGGTGGCCGGTTGCGGCATGCGGGAGTCGTTGCGCGCGGCCGCCGACGCGGTCGAGGAGACCGATGCCGTTGAGGTCGACATGGTGGCCGCCCCCGATGCGGCGCTGGCGGACAGCGCCGTCGTCGCCGAGGCGGCGCGCAGCGTCGTCCGGATCCACACGGAGGCCTCGTCATGCCTTCGGATACTGGACGGCAGCGGTGTCGTCGTCGCACCCAACAAGGTGATGTCTGCCGCGCACACCGTCGCAGGCGCGGATACCGTCAGCGTCTGGGTCGGCGACCAGGAGCGACCCGCCACCGTGGTGGTCTTCGACCCCAACTTGGACGTCGCGGTGCTCGAGGTGCCCGACCTGCAGGCGCCCACCCTCGCGCTGGAACAGGACCAGGTCGTTACGGGCACCGACGTCGTGGTGCTGGGATATCCGGGCGGGGGACCGTTCGTGGCCACCCCGGCGCGGGTCCGCAAGGTCATGGAGTTGCTGGTTCCCGACATCTACAACACGACGACGGTCAACCGCGAGGTGTACGTCATTCGAGGGCCTATCCGGCACGGTGGCTCCGGGGGTCCGCTCATCGACTTGAACGGTCACGTGCTGGGCATCAGTTTCGGAGCCGCGCTCGACGACCCCGACACCGGGTTCGTGCTCACCGCGAAGCAGATCTTCGCGCTGATGGTGAACGGCGTCGCCGCCACTGCGCCCGTCGCGACCGGCGCCTGCGTGCCCTGATCAGCGCTCGGGCTTGCGCTCTTTCGCCCCGGCTCCGCCCATCGGCCGCACGAGCACAGATTGCTGTATCACGCCGACCGCGCCGGTCTCGTCGAACAGCGTGCCCTGCGTCGTTCCGATGCCGTCGGGCCCGTAGTTGGTCTCGGCGCGGATGCCGATCCACTCGCCTTCGGGCACCCGGTGCACATGCACGACGAGATCGGTGTTCATGAACGTCCATTTGCGGATGTCGAGTTTGGTACCGATCCCGTTGGCGTCGTCGGCCACCGCGAACAGCCGCTCCATTGGGGTCATGGTCTCGCCCTTGACGAGGTCGACCTCTGGGCGGATCCACGATTCGCCCGGCCCCTCGCACAGCGGTTCGGTCAACCACCGCCAGTCGAGGCTGTGCACGTAGTTTCGGTCCCAGTCCTTTTTCATGTCGCGGCTTTTCGCTTCGGAGAGCGGGCGCAGCGGCGGTGCCGGCGCGTGCAGCACGGCCCGGGTGTCGACGGTCTTCAACCGCCACCCGCCGGCTCTCGCGACGGGCCGCGGCTCGCCGTCCGGACCCGATGCGAGCAATTCGGCGCCGACGAGTTCGATCTGCTTGCCGGGCCGTTCGATCCGCGACCGCACCCATAGGTCGCCGTCGGCGGGGATGCCGCCGAGCAGGTCGATCAGCACCCGGCTCAACCGGGTGTCGTCGCGGGCCGCACAGCGTTCGAGGGCCCGCACCAGCAGGGCGGACACCGGCGCTCCGTGCTGGATGGCGGCCGACCACGTGCTGCGTACGAGATCGGTGGCACGGAATTTCTCGCCGAGTCGATCGTGCTGGTCGACGAGCTCGTAGTAGGAATCGCTCATGGCAGGCCCGCTCCCGGTATGTCGACGGTGGTCGCATCGACCCGTGACAGCTTGGTGCCGATCAGCCGCTGCGGATACGCGTCGGTGCTGGACAACAGAAACAGTGTGCGCCGCTCGGGACCGCCGAGTGCGCACGCGATCGCGGTTCGCCCGCCGATGTCGATGCGGTCGGTGACCACGCCGCCCTCGGTGATCCGCTCGAACCGGTGCGCAAGCGTCATCGCCGCCCACACCCCGCCTTCGGCGTCGAGGCAGATGCCGTCGGGCGGCCCGTCGAGGCCATCGGCGAAGGTCCGGCGACCGGTCAGCGAACCGTCGGTGGCGATCGAGTACGCGGTCAGGCGCCGGCCGGTCGACTCGGCGACGATCAGGGTCGCGCCCTCGGGCGTGATCACCATTCCGTTGGGGAAGTCCAGGCCGTCGGCGACGACGGTGGCGGTGCCGTCCGGGTCGACGCGCACGATCACCCCGCCTTCTCGTGCCTGCGAGCCGACGTAGGCGCGACCGACCTCGTCGACCACCATGTCGCCGAGGCCGGCCGGAACGGTCGAGGACAGGTCGGCGAGCTCGGTGACGTTCTCGCCGTCGTAACGAAGCACTCGGCGCTTCTCGGTGGAGGAGATGAGCAGCGTTCCGTCGGGGCGGAACCCCAGGCCGGCCGGCGCATGGCCGGGCAGCGGCAGCGTCGTCAGGTCACCGTTCAGGTCGACGGTGTGCACCGCTTCGCCGAGCATGTCGGAGAACCAGAGCAGACCTTCGAACCAACGCGGTCCCTCGCCGAAGCAGAAACCGTTCGCCAGCGGCGTCAGCGTCATCAACTCGCGATCCTCACACCTTTACAAAACACACGATAAGTGTCACGCTCACACGGTGTCACTGTCAAATAGGTGCTGGTCTTGAAGAAGTTCTACGGGCACACTCTGCTCTACCTCCACGAAACCATCGCGCTCGGTTCCGGGCAGGCCGACCGCTTCGTCGAGCGGTTCAGCGACGTCTACCAGCCGATGATGACCGACCTCGGCGCGCGGTTGTTCGCGATCTGGGAGACGACGCCCTACAACGGGCACTGGCCGCAGGTCACGATCATCTGGGAGATCGACGAGTTCGCCGACTACGCGCGGATCGGCAACGCGCAGGCCACGGGCGGCAGCCACCGGGAGGCGGCGGCGAAATGGTCGACGTTCCTGGCCGAGATCGGCGCGTCTGGCGAGGGCCGGATCATGTACGCGGGCAAGTACAACCGGACGCTGGCGCAACTGCAGGAAGCCGATTTCGGCGCCGGTTTGGTGATCCAGGAGATCATGCAGACCAAACCCGGGCGCCAGGACGACTACATCCGAGAGTTGGAACGCCTCTACGTGCCGTGGTCGGAGAGCACCGGGAAGCGTTGGCTCGGTTCGTTCATCACCACGTTCCGCTTCAACGAGGTCATCCACTACTGGGCGCTCGACGGGGACTGGGACTGCTTCGCCAACCACTACCCGTCCTGGAAAGACAGCCCACCGGCCGAAATCGTCACGTGGATGAGCGTGGCCCCCGCGCTGCGTGACGGCTGGGAAGACTCGATCCTGGCCGCCCTAGCGCCCTCGCCGCTGCAATGAACGCTCAGAAATCCGAAGTCGCACAGGACTTCTCCTACGACCCGTTCGATCCGGCGGTGATGGCCGACCCGTTGCCGTATTACCGGACCCTTCGCGATCGACGCCCGGTCTACTACCTCGAGAAGTGGGACACCTACGCCATATCCCGCTTCGCCGACATCTGGCGGGTGCTGGAGATCAACGACGGCACGTTCGTCGCATCCGAGGGAACACTGCCCGCCGCAACGGTTCTGGCCACACACAACGACGGACCGGTGCCCGATCCGCCCTTACACCCGATGCCGTTCCACGCGAACTTCGATGCCCCGATCTATGACACCGTGCGCCGGTGCACGTCGCCTCCGCTTCGGCCCAAGCCCGTCGGCAAGTTGGCCGACCGCATCCGCACCCTGGCCAACGAACGCCTCGACGAGTTGCTCGCCCGCGGCAGCTTCGATCTCACGCAGGATTACGGCGGAATCGTCGCCGCATCGGTGGTGTGCGAACTACTGGGTCTGCCTGTCGATCTCGCGCCCGATGTGCTGGCCACGGTGAACGTTGGCAGTCTGGCCCAACCGGGCAGCGGCGTGGAGGTGGCCAACGCGCGACCCGGGTATCTCGAGTACCTCATCCCGATCGTGCAGCGCAGCCGCGCCTCGGCCGGAACGAACCCGGTCGCCGACAACCTGATCGGCTACCGGCTGCCGGACGGATCGGCGTTCAACGACATCGAGGCCGCCACACAGATGCTCGGAATCTTCATCGGTGGGACCGAAACCGTGCCTAAGATCGTCGCGCACGGTCTGTGGGAGCTGGGCCGCCGGCCCGACCAACTGGCCGCCGTGCGTGCCGATCTCGACGCCAACGTCCCGGTCGTACGCGAGGAGATGATCCGCTATTGCGCACCCGCACAGTGGTTCGCGCGCACTGTCCGCAAACCGTTCACCCTCCACGACACCACGATTCGGCCCGGTCAGCGGGTCATCACACTGCTGGCCTCGGCCAACCGGGACGAACGCGAATACGACGATCCCGATAGCTTCGTCTGGGACCGCCGCATCGAGCGCCTGCTGGCTTTCGGCCGCGGACAACACTTCTGCATGGGTGTACACCTCGCTCGGCTGGAGATCGGGATTCTGGTGACCGAGTGGCTCAAACGCGTCAGCGACTGGCACGTCGACCACGATGCCGCGTCGCGGCCGCCGTCGAGTTTTCAGTGGGGCTGGAACAGTGTTCCTGTCGAGGTCCACGTGGCGGGCGTGTGAGATGTGGGCCTATCGACTGGTCGCGCCGTACACCTTCGAGCGCCACGACGTTGCGGAGCCGACGCCCGAGTCGCTGGGCGACCGGCAGGTGTTGCTGCGCTTTCACGCCGCGGGAGTCTGCGGCAGCGACCTGCCCCCGTTTCGCGGAGTCCGCGGCAAGATTCCGGGCGATCGGGGACTGAGCGCGGCGGAGATGCCCGGCTTTCCCATCCATGAGGTGGTTGGGGAGGTCATCGCGAGCCGGCATCGCAGCCACGGTGTGGGCGATCGGGTGGTCGGGTGGGCGTCCGGCTTCGACGGGCTGATGCAACATGTGGTCGCCGACGGTGACGGTCTCGCCTACTACGACCACAAGTTGAGTCCCCAGCACGCCGTAGCGCTGCAGCCGTTGGCCTGTGTGCTGTATGCGGTCGAACAGTTACCCAAGCTGAAGGGGCTGCACGTCGCCGTCATCGGTCAGGGCTCGATCGGACTGCTGTTCTCTTACGCGGCGAAGGCTTTCGGGGCGTGCCGGGTGACGGGCATCGATCCGGTCGACCGCGATGCGGTAGCCAAGGAGTTCGGTGTCGACACGATCGTGCGTGCCACCAGCGACCGGTGGGTGAGCCACCTGGAGGCCGGGGACCGCCCCGATGTAGTGATCGAAGCGGTGGGTCACCAGGTCGCAACGCTCGGCCACGCGATCGAGGCCGCCGCGCCGGGTGGAACCGTCTTCTATTTCGGAGTGCCCGACGACGACAGCTACCCGATCAGCATGCGCACCATGCTGCGCAACAACCTGACGCTGAAGGCCGGGGTGACGCTGGATCGGCGGCGCATGCTCGCTGCGGCCGACGAGTTCGCCCGCCGTCACCCCGATCTGCTGCCCGCGTATGTGACACACACATTCGGCGTCGAGGACGCGCAGGCGGCGTTCGAGCTCGCGTGCCGGCCGGCCCCCGACCGCATCAAGATTGCGATCGTCGAATGACCCCGAGCCGGCTGCAGGACGCGTTGGCCACCAAGGAGCGGGTGTGGGGCGGCTGGATCGTCGGGCCCACCGTGATCGGACCCGAGGAGTTCGCCCGCGCCGGCTACGACTACATCGGATTCGACATCCAGCACGGCTATCTCGACGACGCCGACGTCGCACTTCTGTTGCGGCGCTGCGAACATGTGCCGATCGCGACCGCGGTACGCGTTGCCTCGACCGATCCCGCGCCGATCGGCCGAGTGCTCGACGCGGGCGCCGACGCGGTGATCGTGGCGATGGTCGAGTCGGCCGAACAGGCAGCCGCGTCGGTGGCCGCGACGCGCTACGCCCCTGCCGGAGTGCGCAGTTACGGGCCACTGCTGCCCAGTCTGGGTAGTGAACCCGCAGAACACGAGGAGCGGGTGAGCGTGTTCGTGATGATCGAGAGCACGCGCGGGTTGGCCGCGGTCGACGAGATCTGTGCCGTGCCCGGCCTCGCCGGTATCTACGTGGGGCCGGCCGACTTGGCGATCGCGCTCGGGCATAGTCCGGCGCAAGCCTGGAGCGCTCCGGTGGTGCAGGATGCGATCGCCCGGATCGCGGGCTGCGCGACAGCCGCCGGGCTGATCGCCGGCATCCACGCCGGCTCGGCGAAGACCGCGAAAGCGATGTTGGAGTGGGGGTTTCGGATGTTGACACTGGCCTCGGAATCCCAGGCGCTGCGGTACGGCGCCGCTGAAATTCTGCGGGAGGCCCGATGACGTCGACCGACCGCGTCGCGCTGGTGACAGGTGCCGCCCGCGGACAAGGTGCGGCGATCGTTGCGCGCCTGCGCGCGGACGGCTTCCGCGTCGCGGCATGCGATCTGTTGGTCGATGAGTTGACCCGAGCAGTGGACGAACTCGGTGACGACGGTGTCATCGCGGTCGGCCTCGATGTGACGTCGCCGCAGCAGTGGGCGGCGGCGGTGGAAACCATCGCCGCACGGTTCGGCGCGGTGACGACCCTGGTGAACAACGCCGGGGTGCTGCACCGGGCGTCGATGGCGGAGGAGACGCCGGCAGGCTTCGAGTCCAGCTGGCGGGTCAACTGCCTCGGACCGTTCCTCGGTATCCAGGCCACCCTGGGACACCTGCGCCGGGTTGAGGGTCCTGCGATCGTCAACACCTGCAGTACCGGCGCCATTCGGCCGTTTCCGAATCACGGCGCCTACGGCTCGTCGAAGTGGGCGCTGCGCGGCCTCACCCAGATCTGCGCCGCCGAACTCGCACCCGATGGTATCCGCGTCAACGCCGTGTTCCCCGGTCCGATCGCGACACCGATGCTCGACGATGCGACGCAGAGCAGGCTGACCGCGACGTTCGGCCGGCTCGGCCAACCGATGGAAGTCGCCGACGCGGTCGCCTATCTGGTGTCGGATCACGCGTCGTTCATCACCGGCGCGGAACTCGCCGTGGACGGAGGCCAGTGCCTCCAGATCGGATGAAGCATCGGGTGAAGCATCGGATAAAGCATCGGGTGAACCCGACCGTGGGGATCATCGGCGCCGGACCGGGTGGGCTGGCTCTCGGGATCTTTCTGCGCCGAGCCGGTATTCGTGACTTCACGATCTTCGACCGCGAGGACGGCGTCGGCGGAACCTGGCGGATCAACACCTATCCCGGCCTGGCCTGCGACGTGAAGTCGCATCTGTACTCCTACTCGTTCGACCTGAACGCCGAGTGGTCGCGACTGTGGTCCGGGCAAAAGGAGATCCTCGAGTACTTCGAACGCTGCGCGCAGCGCTACGAGCTCGCACCCAATTTGAAGCTGAACACCGAGATCACCTCGGCGCGTTGGTTGGGCGACCGGTGGCAGCTGACATCGGCCGACGGCGAGCGCCATGTGTTCGACGTGGTGGTCTCGGCGGTCGGGCTGTTCACCCGGCCGGTGATGCCCGACCTGGTCCAGGAGCAGCCGTTCACGGGAACGGTGATGCACACGGCGCGCTGGGATCACTCGGTCGACCTCAGCAGTAAGCGAGTGGCCGTGCTGGGCACGGGATCGACTGCCGCACAGCTTGTCCCGGAAGTCGCGAAAGTCGCCGATCGCGTCTACTCGGTACAGCGGTCCGCGACGTGGATACTGCCCAAGCCGGACCGCCCGTACAGCGATCGGGAGAAGTGGATCTTCCGTAGCATCCCGTTCGCCAAGAAGGTTTACCGCACCCGGCTCTGGCTGCGCAGCGAGTCGAACATCTCGGTCATCGAGAACGGCAGCGACAAGACGCAGGAATTCAAGGGCATCGCGCTGAAAGCGCTCGAGGCGGCGATCCCCGACGATGCGTTGCGGCGCAAGCTGACTCCGGACCATCCGTTCGGCTGTAAACGGTTGGTGTTCGCGACCGATTACCTACAGGCGCTGACCCAACCACACGTGGAGGTCGTCGCCAGCCCCGCGCGATCGCTGCGCGCCCGGTCACTGGTCACCGAAGACGGCACCGAACTCGACGTGGACGTGGTGCTCTGCGCGACGGGCTATGCCGCCGCCGACTATCTGGGTCAGATCGACGTGATCGGGGAAGCCGGGGTCGCCCTGCGCGAGACATGGCGCGACGGCGCCTACGCGTATCTGGGCATGGCGGTGCCGGGGTTCCCGAACTTCTTCATGCTCTACGGTCCCAACACGAACGTCGGATCCAACAGCGTCATCTTCATGCTCGAGGCGCAGGCCCACTACATCGTGCGTGCGCTTCGGTATCTGCGGCGCAGAGGCGGATCCTATATAGCGGTGAAACCGAGCGCGATGGCCGCATTCCTGGCCAGCATCGACCGCTGGATGGAAGGCACCGTCTGGCTGACCCGGTGCAGCAACTACTTCCGGGCCGCCAACGGCCGGGTCGTCACCCAGTGGCCACGCAGCGCGCGTGCCTTCTGGGGGATGACGCGGCGGTTCAAGGCATCCGACTACACCTTCGACCCGCCACGGCAAGCCGGGGTCGCCGGAAACGAGACGCATACAGCGGCGAGACGCTGACGACGTGAGCATCGCCGACCGGCTCGATCCCGCGCTGCGCCACCTGGCGGACGCCCGCACCGATCTGTCGCCCGCGGTACTGGGCGCCGTCCGCGACTCACTGAACCTGCGCCGAGCCGAAACCGTCAAGACCGTCAACGACATCGGCGTTGAGATCGAGAACGGGCTGGCGCACTCCGTCCCGGTGCGGATCTACCGCGGCGCGCCGGCTCCCGCCCCGGCGGTGATCTACTGTCACTCGGGCGCGTTCGTGCTGGGTAACCTCGACACCGACCACCTGCAATGCGTCGAGTTCGCCAGGCGCGGGAGGTGTACGGTGATCTCGGTCGACTACCGGCTCGCGCCCGAGCACCCGTATCCGGCGGCGCTCGACGATGCGATCGCGGTGCTGAACTGGGCAAGACAGTGTGCGGTCGAACTCGGGATCGATTCCGCCCGAACGGCGGTCGCGGGAAGCAGCGCGGGTGCCGCACTTGCTGCGGGGCTCGCGCAGCGCGCGGCGGCGTCAACGGTACCGCCGGTGGTGTACCAGCTGCTGCACCAGCCGGTGCTCGACGACCGGCCCACCGAATCCAAGAAGGAGTTCGCCACGACGCCGGGTTTCGACGGGCCCGCAGCGCAGATGATGTGGCGGCACTACCTGTCCGACGCGTCTGCCCGCGATGCCGCGGTGCCCGGACGCGCAGTCGACTTGTCCGGCGTGGCAAGCACATTCATCAGCTGTTCCGAGCTCGACCCGCTACGCGACGAAGCGATGGACTATGCGCGGCGGCTGATGCGCGCAGGAGTCGCCACCGAACTGCACGTGTTCCCTGGCACGTGTCACGGGTTCGACTCGCTGGTCCCGGCGTGGGACACCAGCCTCCGGTTGTTCGAGCTCCAGGGTGCTGCGCTGCGGCGCGCGCTACATGGGAGCTAACTGAGAATACGCACGCCCGCAGCGGTGCGAGGGTGCGTAGAGTGTTGATATGTTGCGGCGCGTCGTGTGCAGACACACACGCTCGCACAACAGGTTTCAGGTTAGTTCGCGGGTGATCGCGGCGTGGTACGAGTCGATGTGCGCGGGGTTGACCGCCTTGAAGAACCCATCCGGCAGCGGGGCGTGCTTATAGGCCTCGATCGTCATCGTCCGGGTGAACAGCGTGACGTCCTCGCCCGGCCGGGTGAAGTGGTACTGGACGGTGATCCGGCCCTCCATGCCGCCGTTACCGTCGCGGTCGTGGCCGAGACGCCCGACAGAGGTGAACGTCCACAGCGTCGGACGCATCGCGACGGCCAGGTGCCAGGTGAAGATGCGGTTGCCGTCGGGGCCCGTCTCGGTCCAGGTGTCGCCGACCCGTAGCGGTAGGTGGTCGGGCAACCCGCCGATGTGGGCGCTGGTGGGGTAGGTCTTCGGCCAGTTCGCGGGGTTCGTGACGAAGTCGTAGATCGCCTCCGGTGGGTGACTGAACGCCGTTTCGGAGCTGGTGGTGACGATGCCCAATGTGCTGCCTTCCGTGGAGGACCCGTTCAGACTTTACAACTAACTGCAATAGTGTCACGGTGTCCAGGTGGACTTCTCCCGCGTGCAGCTGAGTGAGGATGATCAGGCGTTCCGCGACGAGCTCCGCGGCTTCCTGCGCTCGATCGTGACCGACGAGGTTATCCGTCGCGACCGCGAGACCGGCGAGAACTTCGACGAGGCCGTCCATCTGGCGCTGGGCGCCCAGGGCTACCTGGGGGCCGACTTCGAGACCGAGGCCGACGGCGGATTCACCGCGGTGCGCCGGCGCATCTGGGAACTCGAGATCGGCCGCGCCCACGCGCCGTGGTTTCACTGGCCCACCACGTCGATGGTCGCGCACTGTCTGAGGCAGTTCGGTTCCCCGCAACTGCAAGACGAGGTGTTGCCGCAGGTGCTGACCGGGCATATCCGGCTGTGCCTTGGCTACACCGAACCTGAAGGCGGATCCGACGTCGCGACGTGCAAGACACGGGCCGTCCGGGAGGCCGACGGATCGAGCTGGGTCATCAACGGCTCCAAGATGTTCACCTCCAACGCGCAGAACGCGCAGTACGTCTTCCTGATCACCAACACCGACCCGGATGCGCCGAAACACCAGAGCCTGACCATGTTCCTGGTGCCGCTGGATACGCCCGGCATCGAGATCCAACCGCTCCGGACCGTCGACGGCGACCGCACCAACATCACCTACTACAGCGATGTCAGGGTTGCGGATAGGTTCCGCGTCGGTGCCGTCAACGGCGGCTGGGCGGTGTTGCGCGAGGCGCTCAACGCCGAACACGGCACCGTCGAACGTGGCGCCGAGGGCCTGCAGAAGCTGGCGACGATGACCGAACACCTGCTGCTGCTCGCCGAGGCGGTCGACCACATTGCGGCCGTCGCCGGCGACGAGGATTCGGTCAGATACCGCCTCGGGCGTGCGATCGCGCGGGTCGAGGCGGCGATGAGCACGACGGATATGTTCGGGCGGGTCGCGAACGCGCAGACGATGCGTGACGTCGCACCGGATCTGATGGACCTGCTCGGTACCGCGGCGAGCCTGCCGGCAGGCGTCGAGGGCGCCGCGGATGACGGGGGAGCCGAATACATCTACCGGTTGGCCGGACCGACCGGAATCTACGGCGGCACGCTCGAGGTGTTCCGCAACATGATCGCCCAGCATGCGCTGGGGCTGGGTCGGCCGAACTACTCACCGCCCGCCAGGCGGCCCGCCT
>NZ_QMEW01000016.1 GCF_003284965.1 Mycolicibacterium sp. GF69 | reverse complement strand
CCTGCGAATGTTTTCACGCACAAGTCCCAAGGGCGAGCGCGACGGCCACCGCCCACACCAGCATCGTCAGCCCGGTGTCGCGCAGCACCGGGATCAACTCCTTGCCGCCGAAGCGTTTCCGGACCGGTGCGGCCGCGCGCACCGCGAGCGGTAGCGCCACCAAACCGGCCGCCGCCCACGGCGTCGCGAGCATCAACACCAGCGTCAGCACGAATGGCACCGCCAGCAACACCTGATAGAGCAAGCGGGTGCGGGCGTCGCCGAGCCGTACGGCCAGCGTGATCTTCCCCGATGACTTGTCGGTCGGGATGTCGCGCAGGTTGTTGGCCACCAGCACCGCCGACGACATGCATCCCATCGCGACCGCGACCGCGACGCCGACCCAGTCGATCCGCAACGCCTGGACGTACTGCGTGCCGAGCACCGCAATCAGGCCGAAGAACACGAACACCGCGACCTCGCCCAGCCCGAGGTAGCCGTACGGCTTGCGGCCCCCGGTGTACAACCACGCCCCGGCGATGCACAGCGCGCCGACCGCGATGAGCCACGGCGCACTAACGGCCGCCAGCGCCAGTCCCGCGACCGCGGCCACGGCGAGGCTCACCACCGCGGCGGTCAGCACCGCTCGCGGGCTGGCGACCTTCGAGCCGACCAGCCGCAGCGGGCCCGCCCGCACGTCATCGGTGCCGCGGATGCCGTCGGAGTAGTCGTTGGCGAAGTTCACCCCGATGATCATGGCGACGGCCACAACCAGCGCCAGCAGCGCTTTCCACCAGCAGGCGGCGTGCAGCCATGCCGCGGCTCCGGTACCGGCGATCACCGGCGCGACGGCGTTGGGCAGCGTGCGCGGTCGGGCGCCCTCGACCCACTGCGCGAATGTCGCCACGAGCGCCAGTCTCGCACGGCGCTCGACCGTGGCAGACTGAGCGCATGGAGGACCGACTCAGCAAGGCGGAGATTCGCAAGGACGCCGTGCAGGAGATCATCGACTCCGGCGTATCGACCGTCGGCGAGGTGGCGTCGATCATCACCACCGCGGTCAAGGACGTCGCCAACGCGATCGGCGGCTTCGCAACCGACGCGTTCGAGATCCGCGACACCGTGCGGCTCGCGTCGCAACGGCTCGACGAACCCGACGAAGCCGACGATCAGCCGTCCGCGTAGCCAGTGCTCGGAGTCATCGGCGGCAGCGGTTTCTACAGCTTCTTCGGATCCGACGCCCGCAGCGTCAACGTCGACACCCCCTACGGTGCGCCGAGCGCCCCGTTAACCGTGGGCACCGTCGGCGTGCACGAGGTGGCGTTCCTGCCGCGGCACGGTGCCAACCACGAGTTCTCACCGCATACCGTGCCGTACCGGGCCAACATGTGGGCGCTGCGGACACTGGGGGTGCGACGCATCTTCGCACCGTGCGCGGTCGGCAGCTTGACCCCCGACCTCGGGCCCGGCGCCATGGTGGTGCCCGATCAACTCGTCGACCGCACGACCGGCCGCGACGACACCTACTTCGACTCCGGGGGCATTCACGTCGCGTTCGCCGACCCGTACTGCCCGACGCTGCGAGCGTCGGCCACCGAACTGCCCGACGTCGTCGACGGCGGCACGATGGTGGTGGTGCAGGGGCCGCGGTTCTCGACGCGCGCCGAGAGTCAATGGTTCGCGAGTCAGGGCTTCACGTTGGTCAACATGACCGGCCACCCCGAAGCGGTGTTGGCCCGTGAACTCGAGATGTGTTATGCCGCAATAGCGTTGGTGACCGATGTGGACGCCGGCATCGACAGCGGCACCGCCGTCCGCACCGTCGACGTATTCGCCGAGTTCCAACGCAACCTCGAGCCGTTCAAGAAACTCGTGCACGAGGCGATCGACCGGGTGACCGTCGAACGGACCTGTGAACACTGCCTCGCCCACGACGGCGTCCGACTGCCGTTCGAACTGCCGTGAGAGTCCTGCTGACCGGCGCGGCGGGCTTCATCGGAGCCCGGATCGCCGAGGCGCTGCGCGAGGCCGGCCACGATGTCATCGCCGTCGACGCGATGTTGCCCGCCGCGCACGGGGTAGGGGCCGAGGCGCCCGCCGGTTGCCAGGTCGTCGACATCCGCGATGCATCGGCGTTGGCGCCGCTGATGAAGGGCGTCGACGTGGTGTGCCATCAGGCCGCCGTCGTGGGGGCGGGCGTCAACGCCGCCGACGCGCCGTCGTACGGGACGCACAACGACTACGGCACCGCGGTGGTGCTGGCCGAGATGTTCGCGGCCGGCTGCCGGCGCCTGGTCCTGGCGTCGTCGATGGTGGTCTACGGGCAGGGCCGCTACGACTGCCCGGAGCACGGTCCGGTTGACCCGGACCCCCGCATGCGCGCCGACCTCGACGCGGGCGTGTTCGAGCACCGCTGTCCGCTCTGCAGCGCGATCGTGGGGTGGCGGCTGGTGTCCGAGGACGCGCCGC
Organism: Mycolicibacterium sp. GF69; assembly: GCF_003284965.1. Classification (GTDB taxonomy): domain Bacteria; phylum Actinomycetota; class Actinomycetes; order Mycobacteriales; family Mycobacteriaceae; genus Mycobacterium. The sequence continues at coordinate 103,155 of NZ_QMEW01000016.1, read as the reverse complement.
TGCGGCCCCGCAGCCTGTACGCGGCCAGCAAGACCGCCCAGGAGCACTATGCGTTGGCGTGGGCGGAAGCGACGGGCGGCGCGGTGACCGCGCTGCGCTACCACAACGTCTACGGGCCCTACATGCCACGCGACACCCCCTACTCGGGGGTGGCGGCGATTTTCCGTTCTGAACTCGAATCAGGGGACGTGCCGCGGGTTTTCGAGGACGGCGGGCAGATGCGCGACTTCGTCCACGTCGACGATGTCGCCGCGGCGAACGTCGCGGCCGTGGAATCGGCGGTCGAGGGGTTCGACGCGTTCAACGTCTGCTCGGGCCGGCCGATCTCGATCCTGGAGGTCGCCACCGCACTGTGTGAGACCCGCGGTGATGCGCCGCCGGTCGTCACCGGGCAGTACCGCAGCGGCGACGTCCGCCACATCGTCGCGGACCCCGCGCGTGCGGCCGAGGTGCTCGGGTTTCGCGCGGCGGTCCACCCGCTCGACGGGTTGCGCGAATTCGCGTTCGCACCGTTGCGGGCCTGATGCGCCGGACGGTCCGCGTCCTCGTTATCGTCACGCTCGTGGCGACGGGTCTGATGGGTCTGCTGTTCTCCCAGCAACGGCGGTTGATCTACTTCCCGACGGCCGGACCTCTGCCCCCGGCGGCCGCGGCCCTGCCCAACGGACAGGATGTGTCGTTCGAGACCGAGGATGGAATCCGGTTGGCGGGCTGGTATTTCCCCGTCGACGGCGCCGGTCCCGCGGTGCTGGTGTTCCCGGGCAACGCCGGCGACCGGTCGACGCGCGTGCCGTTGGCCGCGGCGCTGAACCGGATGGGCTCTTCGGTGTTGCTGGTCGACTACCGAGGCTACGGGGGCAACCCGGGCCGCCCCACCGAGGACGGTCTGGCCGCCGACGCGCGGGCCGCGCAGGCGTGGCTGGCCGCGCAGCCCGGCGTCGAGCAGATCGCCTACTTCGGCGAATCCCTCGGCGCCGCAGTCGCTGTCGAGCTCGCGGTCGAAAGGCCGCCGCATGCGATGGTGCTGCGCTCACCGTTCACGTCGCTGCCGGATGTCGCCGCGGTGCACTACCCGTGGCTGCCGGTGCAAAGGCTGCTGATCGACCGGTATCCGTCGCTCGATCGGATCGGCTTGCTGCGGGTGCCGCTGCTGGTGATCGCGGGCGATCGCGACGACGTCGTACCCGAGCCGATGAGCCGTCGCCTCTATGACGCCGCCAACGAGCCCAAACGTTATGAGCTGGTGCCTGGCGCTGGGCACAACGACCTCGAGTTGCTCGTCGGCAAGCAGATGCTCGACGCGATCCGGCGGCTTCTGACCGGGGCCTGAACCCGCCTAGCCATACTGGCCGGGTGAAACCAGCGATTTGTGAGCAGTTCGGCATCGACTTCCCGTTGTTCGCGTTCAGCCACTGCCGCGACGTTGTCGCCGCGGTTTCGAGCGCGGGCGGCTTCGGCGTACTCGGCGGGACGGCCTACACCCCCGAGCAGCTTGACCAGGAGTTGTCGTGGATCGACGATCACGTCGGCGGCAAGCCGTACGGCGTCGACCTGATCGTGCCTGCCCGCTACGAGGGCAAGGGCGAGGAGCTGACGATGAGCGACCTCACCGGCCGGATCCCCGATGAGTACCGCGGTTTCGTCGCCGAGCTGTTGGCTGCGCACGACATCGAACCCGAAACCTCGACGCGGTTCGGCAATGCCGCCCTGTCGGGCAACACCGGCAAGGACCTGATGGATGTGGCGATGAACCATCCCATCCGGTTGATCGCCAACGCGCTCGGCGTCCCGCCGGACTACATGATCAAGGCCGGCAAGGAGAACGGCGTCCCGGTGGCCGCGCTCGTCGGCGCCAAGGAGCACGCGGTCAAACAGGCGCAGGCGGGCGTCGACCTGATCGTCGCGCAGGGCACCGAAGCCGGTGGACACTGCGGCGAGGTGACGACGCTGGTGCTGGTGCCCGAGGTGCTGGAAGCGCTGGCGGACATCGACAGCGACATTCCGGTGCTCGCGGCCGGTGGCATCGTCACGGGCCGGCAGATGGCTGCGACGGTGGCGATGGGCGCGGCCGGGGCCTGGACCGGGTCGGTGTGGCTGACCACCGAAGAAGCCGAGACCGCGCCCTACACCAAGCAGAAGTTCCTGGCCGCGTCGTCTCGCGATACGGTCCGTTCCGCGGGCAGGACGGGAAAGCCTGCGCGCCAGCTTGTTTCGGATTGGACGCAGGCGTGGCTGCCCAACGAAGGCGGCCAGAAGCCGTTGCCGCTACCGCTGCAGTCGATGCTCGCCGAACCCGTCGTGCGCCGGATCGACGTCCTGGCGGCACAGGGCCATCCCGGTGCGCAGGCGCTGGCGACGTATTTCGTCGGTCAGGGCGTCGGGTTGATGAACAAGGTCAAACCCGCTCGTGAGGTGGTCCGCGAGTTCATCGAGGATTACGTCGCCGCGACCGAACGCCTGAGCGGGTCCCTGCCGGACTAATCACACGTCCGGGGATAGCGGCAGCCGCACCTCGAAGCGCGCGCCGGTGCCCAGGTTGCGCGCCGACAACGTCCCGCGGTGCGCTTGCACCAAACCCGCCGCGATCGCCAGCCCCAGCCCCGATCCGCTGGGCAGCGACGAGTCCGCACGCGGCACCCGATCGTTGGAGCCCCGGTAGGCCACGTCGAACACCCGCGGCAGGTCGGCCTCGTCGATGCCGACGCCGGTGTCGTCGACGCGGGCCCACGCGCCGTTCTCGTCCGAGCCCAGCGTCAGCGACACCCGGCCACCCGGCGGCGTGTGTGCGATCGCATTGGCCACCAGATTGGACAACACCCGCACCAGTGCACGGTCACTGCCCAACACCCGTACCGGCGCGGAGGGCAACTCGACCGAAAGCGCCACCCCGGCGCGCTCGGCGGCGATCCGGTGCGCGGTCAGCACGTCGTCGACGACCTCGTCGAGCGCGACCTTGTCGAACACCGGCTGGACCGCCCCGGCGTTGATCTTTGACATCTCGAACAGGTCGTCGACCATCTCCGACAACCGGACAGATTCCTGCTCGATGGTTTTCGCGTGCACCCTAACCTCGGCATCGGGCACCACGCCGTCGGCGATCGCCTCCGACACCGCCCTTATCCCGGCCAGCGGGGTCCGCAGATCGTGGCTGACGAAGGCGACCAGCCTGCGACGCGACTGTTCGGCGGCTCGTTCGGACTCGCGGATCTCCTGCTCCCACACCGTGCGGCGGGCCTGGTAGCGCGCCAGCATCACCGCGGCGGGGATCGTCACCACCGACACGATCACCAGGACGATCGCGGTCTGTTCGAAGGTTTCGGTGATCATGAACCCGCTGGCGCCCAGCACGCCGGTGAACGTGGCCAGTACCGGGATGAGCACCAGCGCCACCATGCTCACCGCCAGCGACCAGGACCGGGCGAAGCGGATGACGAGCGCGCCCGCGAGCACCACCGGGACCGAGCATGCCAAGGCCAACCCGGTGATCTCCCACAGGTCGGTCGGCACTAGGCGCTCTGCCCTTCCGGCGAGCGGGCTTCGCTGCTCCACAGGTAGCCGCGGCCCCACACGGTCTGCACCCGGTGGTGTTCGCCGAGCTTGGAGCGCAACCGTTTGACGTGCACCGTGACAGTCGACAGATCACCGAAATCCCAGTGCCACACCCGTTTCAGCAGTTCCTCGCGGCTGAACACGACGTCGGTGTGGGTGAGGAAGAACAGCAACAGGTCGAATTCGCGGTTGGTCAGCGACAGCGGCGAACCCTCGACGGTCACGGTGCGCGCAGCCGTCGACACGGTGAGACCGCCGACGGTGATGTCCAGCGAGCGTCGGCCGGTCGGCGCGGGCGAGCGGCGCAGCACCGAGCGCACCCGCAAGGCCAGCTCGCGCGGGCTGAACGGTTTGGTCAGATAGTCGTCGGCGCCCGCCTCCAGGCCCGCGATCCGGTCGTCTTCCTCGCCGAGAGCGGTCAACAGGATCACCGGGATCGCATATCCGCTGCGCCGGCGCAGGTTGCGGCACAGGGTCAAGCCGTCCGGGCCGGGCATCATCACGTCGAGCACCGCGACGTCGATGCGCTGGGAGCCGAGCAACCGCAACGCCTCGGTCCCGTCGTGAGCGATCGCCACTTCGATTCCGTCGCGTTCGAGATAGCGGCGCACGACGTCGCGCACGACGGTGTCGTCGTCGGCGATCAATACGCGCGTCACCTCCCCGAGAGTAACCGCGTGCGCCCGCCACCTGCGCCGATGTCATGGATTCGTCATCAATCGGCTGGTTGGCGTGGTGGCGCGGTGGTTAGCCTCGACTCCATGCCCGACTCTGCGGTGACGGTGGTCCTGCCTTGTCTGAACGAGGCGGAATCACTGCCCGGGGTGCTCGCGGCCATCCCGGCCGGATACCGGCCGCTGGTGGTCGACAACAACAGCACCGACGCGACCGCTGAGGTGGCCCGGCGCCTCGGCGCCCGGGTGGTCACCGAGAAGCGCCCCGGGTACGGCGCGGCTGTGCACGCCGGGGTGGTCGCGGCGACGACGCCGGTCGTGGCGGTACTGGACGCCGACGGCTCATTGGATCCGGGTGACCTGCCTGCGCTGGTCGACGCGCTCGACCGCGGCGCGGACCTGGTGATCGGGCGACGTCGTCCGGTGCCCGGCCTGAAGTGGCCGTGGCACGCCCGCCTGGGTACCGCGGCGGTGTGCTGGCGGCTGCGCCGGCGCCACGGGTTGGCGGTGCATGACATCGCGCCGATGCGCGTGACGCGCCGCGACGCGTTGCTCGACCTTGGTGTGAGCGATCGCCGATCCGGGTATCCGCTCGAACTGCTGGTCCGGGCGGCGGCCGCGGGCTGGCGCGTCGTCGAACGCGAAGTCGACTACGGATCTCGAACCGGAGGGAAATCCAAGGTGAGCGGTTCGCTGCGCGGCAGTGTGATAGCGGCCCTGGACTTCTGGCGGGTGATCTCGTGACGGTGCTTCCGGTGACCGTGTTGGTGGTGGCCAAGGCGCCGGTGCCGGGGCTGGCGAAGACCCGGTTGGCCGCGTCGATCGGCGACACGGCAGCCGCCGACATCGCCGCGGCCGCTCTGCTGGACACGCTCGACGCGGTCGCGGCCGCGCCGGTTGCGCACCGAGTCGTCGCCATGACCGGCGAGCTGAGTCGTGCCAGCCGCGGCGATGAAATCTCGCGCCGCCTGGCCGATTTCACGGTGATACCGCAGCGCGGTGCCGGCTTCGCCGACCGGTTGGCGAATGCGCACACCGACGCCGCCGCCGGCGCGCCCGTGCTCCAGATCGGCATGGACACCCCGCAGGTGACCGCCGAACTGCTCGCCGACTGCAGCCGTGCGCTGACCGGAACCGACGCGGTGCTCGGACCCGCCGAAGACGGCGGCTGGTGGGTGCTGGGCGTTGCGCGCCCAGCCATGGCCGACTGCCTGCGGACGGTACCGATGTCACGACCCGACACCGGCGTGTCGACGCTGGCGGCGTTGCGCCGCAACGGAGTCGAGGTCGTCACGGTCGATGAGCTCGCGGACTTCGACACCGTCGAGGACATCGACGCGGTGCGCGGCAAATGCTCACCCGGCAGCCGGTTCGCCCTGGCGACCATCGCGGTGGGCGCCTGATGCTGGGGAACCTTTACGACCGCGCCCTCGACGGTGAGAGCTGCTGGGTCCGCCACGACGATGGTGAAGTGCACACACTTCCCGTGCACCGCTGGATCGGCGGCGCGCACGCCGACGGCCGGTTCGACCGCACGGTCGTCGAGCTCTGCGAAGGCCCGACGATCGACTTGGGTTGCGGCCCCGGGCGACTGGTGCTCGAGTTGATCCGCCGCGGCATTCCCGCACTGGGCGTCGACCAGTCCGCGACCGCGGTCGGGCTGGCCCGCCGCAACGGCGCACCGGTCTTGCGTCGCGACGTGTTCGGGCAACTGCCCGCTGTGGGACGGTGGCAGACGGTGCTGCTAGCCGACGGCAACGTGGGCCTCGGCGGGGACCCGTGTCGCGTGCTGCAGCGGGCCGCGGAGTTGCTGCGCCGCGGTGGACGCTGCATCGCCGAGTTCGAAGCCCTGACCCACGGCATCCGCACCGGCTGGGTGCGGCTCGAATCGTCACGCACCGTCGGCCCATGGTTCCAGTGGGCATCGGTGGGCATCGACTGCGCCGCGGAGGTCGCCGCGGACGCCGGGCTGGCGTTGACCCGGGTGCATCCGATCGGCAACCGCGTGGTCGCGAGCCTGACGTTGGCTTAGCGCCTCGCGGTGGCCAGCCGGATCGCGTAGACGGCCGCGCTGATCCCGAACATCGCGGCCGTCAACAGCAGCCATCTGCTCAGAAACGGCTCCTGAGTCTGCCCGGTGGCGGCCAGCACCGTCGGCGTCCCCTGCTCGATGATGCCGGGCAGAAACAGCAGCAGCGTCAGCGCGGAGCCGAGCGCCGGCGTCCGCAGATAGTTCAGCGGTGGCACGGCCAGCCGAGTAATCCGGCTGCCCCGCACCAGAATTCGATCCGCTAGCGCGTAGAGCGGAAATAGTACGAGATCATGGGCGACGACCGCCGCGGCGAACCAGACGACGATCGACTGCCACCACGTGCGACCGTTCCACAGCGCGGCGGGCGTCACGGTGGCCACGACGTAGCCGAACAGCGCGAAGCCGGCCACGAGCGTCAACAGGTGCAGTGGATGCGAACCGTATACGGCGCGGAAGCGGCGCATGTCAGCCCGCCGCCCGGAAGTCGATGGCGCTCACCCACTTCGTGTTGTGCACACCCGGCAGCGCCGGGACGATGATCCGCGCCGGGAATCCATGGTCGGGTGAGAGGTCGGCGCCGTTGACCGCCAACGCCAGCAGCGAATCCGGGTGCAGAATTTGATTGCGTTGCAGGGTGGCGCGATTGAATGCGCCCCGCCGCTCGACCGACCGGACGAACGCCGATTGCGGCGACGGCACGCCGGCCAGGCGGGCAAGGTCGCGCAGGGGCACACCGGTCCACGTCTCGGTTGTCGACCAGCCCTCCACACAGGCGATCGGCAGGCGGGCGGTGTGCTGGGCCATCGCGGCCAGCGCGGCACGGTCGAGCGTCACCGGCGCATCCCCACCGGTCAGCGTGAGCCGCCAGCGTTCACCGGTGAGCTCCGGGGTGATCCGCGCCGCGGCGGCGGTGCGGTTGACCTGGAAGTCGTTGGGGCCGTCGCCGCGGGTCCGCCCGCGCGGCAGGAGCAACGCCGTGTGTCTGGTCCACCCGCCGATCGCCTGACCGGCGGTGAGCACGGCCACCAACGCCGCGCCGCCGCCCACCAATGCCAGGGCACCGCGACGGCTCAACGTCGCGGGGTCGGGATCGGCGGCGGCCAACCCGTCGGGTTCGTAGGGGTCAGCGTCGGTGTCCGCACGGGACGTGCGCAGCACCGCGCGCATTGACCGCGACCGCAAACCAGCCCACATCCGGGGGAGTTTGATCGCGACATGCATCAGAAACCCGGCGATGAACACCCACGCCCCGAAATAGTGCGCGGTGTAGAAGCTGAAGCCGAAGATGTAGTCGTACTGAATGTTCAGCACACCGGTGACGATCTCGAACAGCACTCCGCCGACCAGCATCAGCAACGAAGCCCGTTCGGCCAGTTCAGCAATGGATCGCACGGGAGGTAGCGCGAACAGTCGGGGGATTACCGACCACAATTTCGCGAGGACCACCGGGACGAGTACGAGACCCAGCCCGACGTGCACGCCCTGGGTGAGCCGGTACAGCCATGCCGGATCGGTGGGCCACTCGAAGGTCGGCAGCTTGAGCCAGCCCACATCGGCCGGAATGGCTTGACCGAACTGCGGTCCATAGGCGATGTAGGACAGCAGACCGGTGACGATCACGACCGGCAGCCCGATCAGCAGCGCCGCGCCGAGCACCGACGTCAACCAGGGACCGCGCAAAGGGCTGCGCCAACGGATCAGCCGCTGCGCCCGAGTCCGGTCGCCGGTTTCCACACCCCCAGCGTCCCGCGTCATGACTGCAGGTGCGGGGTTGACCCGCGGTCGTTACCAATTCGTCAGAATCAGGTGGTTGAGCAGTAGGGCGCCAACCACATTGACCGCAAGCCACCAGCGGTGTGAGCGTGGCGGCAGCAACGCCCCGGCTGCAGTCAGCCACACCGTGAACGGCAGCCAGATGCGTTCGGTCTCAGCCTTGCTCAACATCGACAGGTCGGCGAACACGACCGCCAGCAGCGCTCCGGCGAGAATCATGTGCAGGCCGGATCGATGGCGGAACGCCGATATGTCGAACGCCCGGCCGATACCGGCCACGCTACCCAAACCGATCGCGCACACCACCGACGCCAGGTTCGCCCAACCCCAGTACTGGAACGGCCGATCGTTGGCGATGCCCTGCCAATAGCGGTCCTGCACCAGGTGATAGCCGTCGAACCACCAGAAGCCGAGGATCGCGAAAACCCCCATCGCCACGAGGACGACGACGACCGCCGGGGCGGCCGCGCGAACCGCGGCCCTCCTGTCCCGCGCACACATCAGCACCGCCAGCGCGGGCAACACCATCAGCCCCAGGCCGTAATTGAGGAACAACCCCCAGCCCAGCAGCAGGCCGGCGCCCGCCGCGGCCAGCGCCGGTCGTCGTGCCGTTTGCCCGACGGCCATCGCCAGCAGCGCGATGCCCCACGCCGCCACCCCGGCGAAGTAGCCGTCGGCCGACACCGTGATCCAGATCGCCGTCGGCGCGACCGCGACGAACGGCGCCGCTGAGCGAGCGGTCGCTTCGTCGCTCAGCGCCCGGACCGCGACCACGATCGCGGCGGCCGCGCTGGAACCCACGAGCAGGCACAGCAGACCGGCCCACGCACCGCCGCCGAGCCCGATGCGGTCGAGCCAGACGAACGTCAGCAGCGCACCCGGCGGATGACCCGACACGTGGGTGATCCAGGAATCCGGTTGATAGTCAAGGATTCTGTCGGAGAAGCTCCGCAGCGCCTGCGGGATGTCGGTGATGGTGGGCACTTGGCGCAGATACTCGTGGCGCGCGGTGAGCCTGCCCGCAAAACCGCGCTGCCAGCCGTCGATCATCGCCAGCGAGAACGCCCACGCGCACGCCGTCGCCCAGGTCGTCCACGTCAGCGCGCGCCACGGCAGCCGCTGCGCCAGCCTCGGACCCCACCACACCGCTGCCGCGCCGATTGCGATCGCCGGGATCGTGCCCCATCCGACGTGTGCGTTCCACCAGCCGAAGATCGGTGCGGCGCCGGCGAAATCCCGGAAGCGCTGCGGAGTCGCGTTGATCAGCGGTGTGACGATCCCCAGGTGCAGATGCGGTACGACGAATGCCGCGACAACCAAGAGCACACCGACGACGATCGCCACCGCTTCCCTGCGACCGATCCGCATCCGCCCACCTTAATGACTGGTGATTTCGGTGTCGTTGGTTGCGTTCAGCGCGACGAACTACACCCCAGGCGTCCGATCGCAGAAACGCTTTGGCGCAGTGGAAGAAAACCTCCTCGACCGCGATCTCTAACGCCAGGATCTGTCGTTTATCCTGCACGGCCAGCGCGTCGAAATAGTCGGCGTCCGAGGATGGCTCGCATCTCCTCGACGGTGTTGACTTCGCGACGCATCGGTCCATCATGCCGTCCTGAGTCGCCTCAAGCCGACGCCTTTTAGGCCGAATCAGGAGAACCGGGCCGCGAGCGCCCGCCTGTCGATCTTTCCGATGCCGCGCCGCGGCAACTCGCCGACGACGTGCACCTGGCGAGGTGCGGCGGTGATATCCAGACTTGCGGCCACGTGCTCGCATAGTTCGGCCGACGACGGAGCGTCGCAGCCGGCCGCCAGCACGACGGCCGCGGCCACCCGCTGGCCCAGCCGTTCGTCGGGCACCCCGAACACCGCGCACTCGGCGATGGCCGCGTGGGTCGCCAACGCCGCCTCCACGTTCTGCGGCATGATGGTCAGCCCGCCGCTGCTGATCGCGTCGTCCAACCGCCCGAGCACCGTCAGGCGGCCCGAACTATCAACGGCGCCAACGTCGTCGGTGCGGAACCAGCCTGCATCGGCGAACGGGTCCGGGTCGGCCGGGTTGCGGTAGCCCTTGGCGAGCGTTGCGCCGCCCAGCACGATGCGCCCATACGCCGACTGCTCGGCGATCCGTACCCGTACCCCGTCCAACGGCACACCGTCGTAGACGCAACCGCCCGCGGTCTCGCTCATCCCGTACGTGCGCACCACCGAAATCTCCGCGGCGGCCGCGCGTTCGGCGAGCCCGGCCGGCATCGGGCCGCCCCCGATCAGGACGGCGTCCAACGTGGCCAGCGCGGCCGCCGCCCGGTCGTGCCGCAGCGCCTTCGCGAGCTGCACCGCCACCAGGGCAGCGTAGCGCCGTCCCGACCCCAAAGCGCCGATGGCAGAGACCAATTCGGTGACCTCGAAGCTCGGAGATATCGCCACCGGCGTGGTACCCGCGACGACGCTGCGTACCAGCACCTGCAGCCCCGCGACGTGATGCGCCGACAGCGCCAACAGCCACTGCCCCGGTCCGCCGAGCCGGTGATGCGTCGCCTCAGCGCTCGCCGTCAGCGCGGCCGCGGTCAGCAGTGCACCCTTAGGGGTTCCGGTGGTGCCGGACGTCGACACCACGACCGCCACGTCGTCGTCGATCTCGGTGCCCACACGCAAAGACGTTCGCAGAAGCGGTGATTCGCGGTCGTCGTCGGCGGGGACCAGCAACACGTGGGCGTGCCCGGCCAGCATGTCGTGCACCACCGGCAGGACCGATACCGCCGCGGCGCCGGCCCCGACCGGCACCGCGCTCAGGACGGCTATGGGTCTCCCTCCTGGTCGCGCGGGTCGTCGAGCGGCCAGCCGCGGACCGCCAGCCGCCGGCGCACGCGCTCGACGTCCTCGGGTGTGGGCAGCGCATCGGTGATCTGCGTGATCAGCACGCCGATCTCGGCGTCGTCGAACTCGCCGTTACGCTGCAGCGCCACCGCGACGGTTCGCACCTCGTCCTCGGTGAGGCGGCGCCGCAACAGGGAGAACAGCGGAACCCGGTCCGGCCCGGGCACCCCTTCCGGGTAGCCCGCTGTGATCCACGCGACAATTTTGGCCAGAAACTTCGTCACTGTGCCCTCCCGCGTGTCGCACCGGGTGTACCCGCTCCCGCTTGGATGATGCTAGTGCGCGCCCGAACAAGGCGAGTTTGACGCCGCTGGCAAACGCTCGACTGCCGGCGGGTGAACAACGGATGAACACATTGCTCCACCTGGCGAATTGCCTGCTCGACACGCCCCACGAAAGTGGCCGAGGATTAGGTGAATCACCCGCGATGGCCGCAGAATTAGCGCCGTGAGCGCTGAGTTGATCGTCCTGGTGCTGCTGATCGCAACCGCACTGGCATTCGACTTCACCAACGGCTTCCACGACACCGGCAATGCGATGGCGACCTCGATCGCCACCGGCGCCCTCAAGCCCAAGACCGCGGTGCTGTTAGCGGGCATCCTCAACCTGGTCGGCGCGTTCCTCTCGGTGGAGGTCGCGGTCACGGTGACCACCTCGGTGCTCAAGGTCCAGGACGGTTCGACCGGTGCGTTGCTGCCGTCGATCGACGCGTCCACCGGGCTGACGATCATCTTCTCGGGCCTGATCGGCGGCATCCTGTGGAACCTGCTGACATGGCTGTTCGGTATCCCGTCCAGTTCGTCGCACGCGTTGTTCGGCGGGCTGATCGGTGCCGGCCTGGCCGCCATGGGCACCGCCGGTGTGAACTGGAGCGGTATCAGCCAGAAGGTCCTCATTCCCGCAATCGCGGCGCCGGTCATCGCGGGACTGGTGGCCGCGTGCGGCACCTGGCTGGTCTACCGCATCACCCGCAACGTGGTGGAGCACCGCCGCCGCGAAGGCTTCCGCTGGGGGCAGGTCGCGACCGCCTCGCTGGTCGCGTTGTCGCACGGCACCAACGACGCGCAGAAGACGATGGGCGTCATCGCGCTCGCGCTGATCACCACCGGCCACCTCAGCGGTGACGTCAAGGAGAACGGCCTGCCGTTCTGGGTCATCTTCAGCTGCGCGGTCGCGATCGGTCTGGGCACTTACCTCGGTGGCTGGCGCGTCATCCGCACCCTGGGCAAGGGCCTCGTGGAGATCCAGTCGCCCCAGGGTTTCGCGGCCGAAGCATCCTCGGCCGCAATCATTCTCAGCTCCAGTGCCGCGGGTATGGCGCTGTCGACCACTCATGTCGCTACCGGCTCGATCCTGGGCAGCGGTGTCGGCAAGCCCGCCGCCGAGGTCCGTTGGGCGGTGGCCGGCCGCATGGTCGTGGCGTGGTTGATCACCCTGCCCGCCGCCGGACTTGTTGGCGCGCTGTCGTTCTGGCTGTCGCACGGCATCGAGGCGCTCACCGGCTCCGACCTCGCCGGCGACGGGTTCATCTTCCTCGTGCTGATCGGGTTGTCGTTCTTCATGTGGTGGCGCGCCCAGCAGCAGAAGGTCGACCACACCAACGTCAACGCCGACTGGGACGGCGCCACCAACTCCGTGGTTCCCGCCGAACTGCGGGCAGCCGTCGAGGAGGCCATGCCCGCACCGACCCGCTCCCCGGCGGCGGTGTAGCGAGGGATACTCGATGACTTATCTGGAAAGCATTTTCAAGGTGCTGGTGATCGGTCTGGTGCTGGGCGCCGGCCTGCCAGCGTTGTTCGCGACCGGGCTGATGGCGTTCTCCAGCGGAGCGGGCGATGAGTCCGCCGACGGCGCGGCGACCGCGCCGAGCCCGGTGCGCAAATACCTCGGCGTGGCGCTGTTCGTGTTCGTCGCATGGGTGATCATCACCGCGGTGCTGTGGATCACCAGGGCCACGATCATCCACCACACCGGCATCGACCTGTTCCCCTTCATGCCCCGGAAATGAGCTGCGGGACATCATGACCGAGAACGTCAGCGTGTTGGACAACGTGCTCTCCTGGCTGCGGCGCGGCTATCCGGAGGGTGTGCCGCCGAAGGATTACTTTCCGCTGCTGGCGCTGTTGAAGCGCTCGCTCACCGAAGACGAGGTGGTCGGCGCCGCGCAGACCGTGCTCAAGGGCACCACCGCCGACACCGTGACCGAGGACGAGATCCGCGTCGCGATCCACCAGGTCACCGCGCAGGAGCCGAATCCCGAAGAGATGCACCAGGTTGCCTCGCGGCTGGCGTCGGTCGGCTGGCCGCTGGCCAGCCCCGCTCGCTGAGCCTGCTACTGGCGGGTGTCGCGGCGCAGCGGGTGGGTCTCGGGCACTTGGACGAAGATCAACAGGACGCCGTCGGGATCTTCGATGTGCATCTCGTGCAGGCCCCACGGTTCCGCGCGGGCCTCGCGCGCGATAGGAACACCGCGGTCAGATAGCTCCTTCTCGGTGGCGTAGAGGTCGCGAACCTGCAACCACATCGTGCCGCCCGCGCGCGGTGCGCCGTGGCCGGCGAGCTCGATCAGCGACTGCCCGGCGTAGAAGACGGTGCCCGCGCCGTAGTCGCGGGCGATCGCCAAACCCAGCTCATCGCGGTAGAACGTCAACGAACGCGCATAGTCCGCCGGCCGAATCAGCATCCGGCTGGCCAGAATCTCCATCCCTCGTGTCTATCACGACGGGTCAGCCGATCCGCCGCCCGACACCTTCCCAGTAGGGCTGCCGCAGCGCGCGCTTGAGCACCTTGCCGCTCGGCGTGCGGGGTAGGTCGTCGGCGAACGAAATCGACTTGGGCAGCTTGAACCCCGCGAGCCGCTCGCGCGCATGGGCGACGAGATCCGCCTCGCTGGGGGAGGCGCCCGGCGCGGGCACGACGATCGCCTTCACCGCCTCGCCCCACGTCGTGTCCGGCACCCCGATCACCGCCACGTCACCGACGTCTGGGTGCGTCATCAGCACGTTCTCGACCTCGGTGGGATACACGTTCTCGCCGCCCGACACGATCATGTCCTTGACGCGGTCGTGCAGGTACACGTAGCCGTCGTGGTCGAGGTAGCCGGCGTCGCCGGTCTTGAGCCAGCCGTCGGGGGTGAGCGTCGCGGCCGTCGCATCAGGATTGTTCCAATAGCCACGCATGTTCTGGCGCGAGCGGGTCCACAGCTCGCCGACGGTGCCGGTGGGAACGTCGCGGCCGCCGTCATCGACGACACGGACCTCGACCCACGGGAACGGCTTGCCGCAGGACCGCAGCAACTCGGGCTGGTGGTCGTCGAGTTGGGTTATGGAGCCGGTGGTTTCGGTCTGCCCGTACACCTGCAGCAGATCGCAGCCGAACCGCTCGAGCGCGCGCACCAGAACGTCGTCGGTGATCGGGGATGCGCCGTAGACGATGGCGCGCAGGGCCGCGAAGTCCGTCTCTTCGACGCCCGGGGTGTCGAGCAGTCGCTGGATCACCACCGGAACCAGCAACATGTTCGTAATACCGTGCCTGACAACGGCATCGAGGATCGCGATCGGGTGGACGTCACGCAGCACGACGGTCCGCGCACCTTCGCACAGCCCCACCAGCGCCCAGCCCGAGCCTGCCATGTGGAACATCGGCATCACCGCCAGGCTCACGCTGTCGGCGTCGAAGCGCCACTTGTCGGCGATCCCGGTGGCTTTGCAGAAGTAGTTGTCGTTGGTCAACATCACGCCCTTGGGCGCTCCGGTGGTGCCCGAGGTGTACATCAGGAACGCGATATCATCGGGTCCCGTTGTGACGCAGGGGTCTTCGGATGGGTGATCGGCGAGCCAGTCGTCGAACGCCGGCCAGCGGGGGTGCTCGCCGACGGCGACGACGCTCGACGTCAACCGGTCTTCGATCGCCTCGACGTGTCCGATGAACTCGGCGCCGACGACCACCACCCGGGCGCCGGCGTCGTTGATGATGTGGGCCATCTCGACCGGCGCCAACCGCCAGTTCACGGGCACCACGACCGCGCCGAGTTTGGAGAGCGCACAGACGACTTCGAAGAACTCGATGCCGTTCTTCTCGACGAACGCGACGCGGTCACCGAAGCCGACGCCAGCGGCGCGAAAGGCCTGGGCGGCTTTGTTGGATCTGTCGTCCAATTCGGCGAACGTCACGGTGCGCTCACCGGCGACCAGCGCCACTGCGTCGGGACGTTCGGCGCCGAAGACGCGCGCGATGTCGGCGACCGTCGCGATGGCAGGATGCGGCATGTCAGCCGTTCGGTTGTACGCGTTGGCGTTTCATCACCGCATCGACGACCGCGGGGGCGAAGCTGTTGAGCACTTGCGCGCTGACCGCCATGCGCGGGGCGATGCGTACTGGCCGGGTGCGGGCGGCGGTGACCATCCAGTCGGCGGCCTCGTCGGAGCTCAGCCCCGGCAGGCCGTCGTAGGCCCGGGTGGGCGCGATCATCGGCGTGTGCACCAGCGGATAGAACAGCGTCGTCGAATGCACACCGTCGGAGCTCCACTCCGTCTCGATGACGCGGCTCACCGCGGTCAGCGCCGCCTTCGACGCGTTGTACACCGAGAACAGCGGTGATGACTCGCTGAGCACACCCCAGGTGGACACGTTGATGATGTGGCCGTCTTTGCGGACCCGCATACCCGGGGCCAGGCCGCGGATCAGCCGCAGCGGTCCGTAGTAGTTCAGCGCCATCGTGCGTTCGACGTCGTGCCAGCGCTCCAGCGACTCGGCCAGCGGTCTGCGGATCGAACGGCCCGCGTTGTTGATCAGGATGTCGACGCCGCCGAGTTCATCTGTGACTCGGGCGACGAGTTCGTCGACCGCACCAAGGTCCGACAGGTCGCAGGCGTGCGCCCAGGCGTCACCGCCGCTGGAGGCGATCCGGTCGACGAGGGCGTCGAGCAACTCTTGACGGCGCGCGGCCAGCACGACGGTCGCGCCGCGGCGGGCGAACTTCTCGGCGGCGGCCTCGCCGATGCCCGACGACGCGCCGGTCAGCAGGATGCGCTTGCCGCGCAGGTCGACGACGTCACGGCCGGGCTGGAACTGCAGCAGCTCGGGTACGACCGGCGGGCGCATGGTGGTCAGCAGCAGTCGGTCGGCCAACCGCCGCAGCGGGCTCTTGCTCACGAGCCGTGAGTCTAGGCGAGCGGTTTGTGCGTGAGAACGATCGCTCACCCTTCGAAATCACGCACAAATCGCTTCAGAAGTAGCGCGGGAAACCGCTCCAGTCGGGGTCGCGCTTTTCCAGGAACGCGTCGCGGCCCTCGACCGCCTCGTCGGTCATGTACGCCAACCGCGTCGCCTCACCGGCGAACAACTGCTGGCCCACCAGCCCGTCGTCGGTGAGGTTGAACGCATACTTGAGCATCCGAATCGCTTGTGGCGACTTGCCGTTGATCTCCGCGGCCCACTCCAGCGCGACAGTCTCCAGCGAGGCATGGTCGACGACTGCGTTGACCGCGCCCATCGCATGCATCTGCTCGGCGGTGTATGCCCGGCCGAGGAAGAAAATCTCGCGGGCGAACTTCTGCCCGACCTGTTTTGCCAGATACGCGCTGCCGTACCCGCCGTCGAAGCTGCCGACGTCGGCGTCGGTCTGTTTGAAGCGGGCGTGCTCGCGGCTGGCCAGCGTCAGGTCGCAGACCGCGTGCAGGCTGTGCCCGCCGCCGGCGGCCCAACCGTTGACCAGGCAGATCACGGGTTTGGGCATGAACCGGATCAGCCGCTGCACCTCGAGGATGTGCAAGCGTCCGGCGCGCGCCGGATCGACCGTCTCGGCGGTCTCGCCCGAGGCGTACTGGTAGCCGCTGCGGCCGCGGATGCGCTGGTCGCCGCCCGAGCAGAACGCCCACCCGCCATCCTTGGGCGACGGGCCGTTACCGGTGAGCAGCACCACGCCGACGTCCGACGACATCCGGGCGTGGTCGAGCACGCGGTACAGCTCGTCGACAGTGTGCGGCCGAAACGCATTGCGCACCTCCGGCCGGTCGAAAGCCACCCGCACCGTCGGCTGCGGCACGTCGTCGACAACGTGGCGGTGGTAGGTGAGGTCGGTCAGCCCGAAGCCGTCGATCGGTTGCCAGCGGCCGGGGTCAAAGGGGTTGGCGCTCACGGGCTTACCTCATCGACGCGGAACACCGGGCATCGACCCGCGAGCGCCTCGAACTCGTCGGGGTCAGGTCCGGTGACGAGGCCGGCGTTCTTGATGAAGTCGACGCCGGTGGGCACCTTCGCCGGAAACTCACGCAGCAACGGCCGCGCTTCGTCGACCGGCATCTCGACCATCCGCACGCGCTCGCTGCGGCGGCCGATGTGCAGCGTGGCCTCGCCTGCTGCGCGGACATTGGCCGCCCAGTCCGAACCGGGTATCCCGCCGACCACGTAGCGGTGTCCGTCGACGACCATCGGAGTGACCGGCGTCAGCCGCCGTTTGCCGGTCTTGCGGCCCGGTACGGACAGCACGACGGGCCCCTTCTCGCCGAGAATGCCCACCTTCTGCAGGCCGATCATCACCTTGTTGACGTACTTCAACCACCACGGCAATCGAATGTCGGACACGGCAGAAACGCTACGTGATCGGCTCGATGCGGAACACCGCGAGACGTCCCGCCAGGAATTCGAGCTCGTCGACGCTCCCGGACTTCAGCACACCGGCGCGCTTCATCACATCGACGCCAACGGGCACCTGAACGGGAAACTCCCGCAGCACCGGCCGCGCGTCCTTGGGCGTCAACTCGACGAGACGGACCCGCTCGGCGCGTCTACCCTGCCTCAACGCGACCTCTTCCGCCGCGCGGACGTTGTGCACCCAGTCCGCGCCGGGATAGCCGTTGACGATGTAACGCGTGCCGTCGACGAGCATCGGGGTGACCGGTGTCGACCGGGGCTTACCCGTTCTGCGGCCCGGCGCGGTCAACACGACGGGGGATTCGTGCCGCGAGATCGGCAACCCGAGCCGCAACAGCACCATCACCACCTTGTTGACGTGCTTGAGCCACCCTGGCGCCGCGCCCATAGCTACTACACCTGGAGGCCGAATCCGGACAGCGCTGTGCGCAGCCCGTCGGGGCGCTCGGTAGTCGGTAGGGGGTCGACGAGGGCGAACGCGCATCCCAGCGCACGCGCGCCGCCGTCGGCCTCGTCGCTGTCGCCGACCATGGCGGCGTCGCCGGGTGCCACGCCCAGCCGGGTCAGCGCGGTCTCGAAGATCACCGCGTCCGGTTTGACGGAGCCGACCTCGAACGACAGCACGAACTCGTCGACGAACTCCGCGGCGCCGATCGACTCGAACGCCGGTCGCACGTCGAACGCGATGTTGGAGACCACCGCGGCTTTGACGCCCTGCCGACTCAGGTTGCGCAACACATCGGCGGTGTCGGGGTACGGCGTCCAGTTCAGCGGGTCGATCAGCAGACCATAGAGCGACTCGGCGTGCTCGTCGGCCAGCCCGGACTCGCGCAGCACGTGCAGATACGCCTCCCGATGCAGATGCGGCGCGAGATCGCGGTTGACCCAGGCGTGATAGGCCTGCGGGTCCATGTCGACGTGCTGGCCGGTTGGTGCGGTCATCCGGCGCATCAACTCGGCCTGAACATGTCCCTCGACCGCGCGGTCGTCGACCTCCATGCCGTGGAACCAGCTGTCGTCCTCCTCGAGGCGGAACAGCGTGCCGGAAAAGTCGAATAAGACCGCCTTGATCTCAACCATTGTGCCGATCCTACCCGCGCGCACGAGTCGCTTTGTCGTGCAGCACTTCTCGCTCTCGCACATTGTCGGCCATGGTGGCGGCCAGGTCGAATTCCCGGGCGGCCTCGGCGGTGCGGCCCAACCGCGCCAGGAGTTCGCCGCGCACGCTGGGCAGCAGGTATGAGTTCTCCAGGCCCCTCAGGTCGTCGACGAGCGCAAGCCCGGCGGCCGGCCCGTCGGCCATCGCCACCGCCACCGCCCGGTTGAGCTCGACCACCGGCGACGGCGACACCGCAACCAGCCCGTCGTACAGCGCGACGATGCGTTGCCAGTCGGTGTCGGCAGCCGTCGGCGCGGTGGCGTGGCACTCGGCGATCGCCGCCTGCAGCGCATACGGACCCCACCCGACACCCTTGTGCTGCACCATATTTGCGGCTCGCTGCAGTGCGGCGACGCCACGCTGAATCTGCGCGCGATCCCATTTGGCACGGTTCTGTTCTTCGAGCAGGATCGGTCTGCCCTCGCCGTCGGTGCGCGCGGCGAACCGCGACGACTGCAACTCCATCAGCGCCACCAGGCCGTGGATCTCGGGTTCGTCGGGCACCAGCGCCGCCAGCACCCGGCCGAGGCGGAGCGCTTCGCTGCACAGCTCGTCGCGAATCCAGCGCTGACCGGACGACGCCGAGTAGCCCTCGTTGAAGATCAGGTAGATCACGCTGAGCACCGCCGACAGTCGCTGTGGAAACTCCGAGCGGTCGGGCACTTCGAACGCGATGCCGGCCGCCGCAAGGGCTTTCTTGGCGCGAGTGATGCGGGCGGCGACGGTCGGGGTGGACGTCAGGAAAGCGCGTGCGATCTCTTCGGTCGTCAGGCCGCCGACCACCCGCAATGTCAAAGCGATTTGGCCTTCCCGGGCCAGCACCGGGTGTGCCGAGATGAAGATCAGCCGCAGCACATCGTCGTCGATACGGTCGGGGTCCCACGGTTCGGGACACTCACGCAGGTCCGTCTCGAGTTCGCGCGCCAGCACGGCGTACTTCGTGTCGAGGTTGTCCTGTCGACGCCAAAAGTCGACGGCCTTGCGTTTGGCGACGGTCGTCAGCCAGGCGCCCGCATTGCGCGGAGTACCGGAGACAGGCCACTGCTCGAGCGCGTCGACGAGGGCGTCGGCGGCCAGGTCCTCGGCGAGCCCGACGTCGCCGACCGCGCGCGTCAGCGTCGCGACTATCTTGGCCGCCTCCATGCGCCATATCGCGTCCACGGTTGCCCGCACGTCGCCCACGGCTTTCATTGTGCCGAGCGGGGTCAAACCGCCGCCCCTACCCCGCTCGCGCAGCAGAAGCGCCGGGAAGTGCTAGCCGACCGCTGCTGGATTGTCGGCTCAGCCGACGGTTGCTGGATTGTCGGCTCAGCCGACGGCGCGCTCCGAACCCTCCCAGAACTGCGCCCGCACGGCCTTCTTGTCCGGTTTGCCCAGTGCGGTCACCGGAACGGACTCGACGACGATCACCTGCTTGGGCGACTGCACCGATCCCTTGCGCTCCTTGACCGCGGCCTGGATCTCAGCGGTCATGCGCGCCACCGCATCCTCGGAACCGTCGGCCTCGGGCCGCAGCACGACTACCGCGGTCACCGCCTCGCCCCACTTCTCGTCCGGCGTGCCGATCACGCACACCTGCGCGACCGAAGGATGCTCTGCGACAACGTCTTCCACTTCGCGAGGGAACACGTTGAATCCGCCGGTGACGATCATGTCCTTGGTCCGGTCGACGATGAAGTAGAACCCGTCGGAGTCCTCACGGGCGAGATCGCCGGTATGCATCCAGCCGTCACGAAAAGTCTCCGCCGTCGCCTCCGGCTTGTTCCAGTAGCCGCCCGACACCAAAGGCCCGGACACACAGATCTCGCCGACCTCGCCCTGTGGCACCGACTGACCGTCGTCGCCGAGCAGCGCCACCCGCGCGAACACCGTCGGCCGGCCACACGACGTCAACCGCTTCTCGTCGTGATCGTCTTTGGCCAGGTAGGTGATCACCATCGGCGCCTCGGACTGTCCGTAGTACTGGGCGAAGATCGGTCCGAACCGCGCCAGCGCCTCCTTCAACCGCACCGGGTTCATCGCCGAGGCGCCGTAGTACACCGTCTGCAACGACGACAGGTCCCGCGTCCGCGAGTCGGGATGGTCCATCAGCGCGTAGATCATCGACGGCACCAGCATCGTCGCGGTGATCTTCTGCTCCTCGATCACCCGCAGCACCTCGGCCGGATCGAACTTCGTCAAGACGACCAACTCACCGCCCTTGATGATCGTCGGCACGAAAAAAGCCGCGCCGGCGTGCGACAGCGGCGTGCACATGAGGAACTTCGGATGCTGGGGCCACTCCCACTCGGCCAGTTGGATCGTCGTCATTGTGGTGATCGACTGCACGGTGCCGATCACACCCTTCGGCTTACCGGTGGTGCCCCCGGTGTAGGCCATACCGCCGATATGGTCCGGCGGCAGGTCCGCGGCCACCAGCGGCTGCGGCGAATACTTCGCGGCCTCGGCGGTCAGGTCGACCGCGACATCCGAAAGCTCCTGGGGCACCGGGCCGATCGTCAACACCTGCCTGAGCGCGGGCACCTTATCCAGTAGGCCGAGTGCGCGCTCGACGAACATCGGGTTCGGATCGATGATCAGCGAGGTGACCCCGGCATCGTTCAACACATATGCGTGGTCGTCCAGGGAACCGAGAGGGTGTAGTGCGGTGCGGCGATAGCCCTGAGTCTGTCCGGCACCGATGATCATCAGCACCTCCGGCCGGTTCAGCGACAGCAGACCGGTGGCCGACCCGGTGCCCGCGCCGAGTGCCTCGAAGGCCTGAATGTACTGGCTGATGCGGTCGGCGAGCTCGCCTCCGGTCAGTGTGGTGTCGCCAAGGAACAGCACCGGCTTGTCCTTGTTGCGCTTGAGCGCGCCTGCGGTGAGGTGGCCGGAGTGGATGGGATGGCGCAGCATCGAGTCACTCATGGCTACACACTAGAACGTGTTCCAATTCCAGCAGTAGGGGTCCGGTGATTTTCGCGCGGCCGACCGCAGGCCGAGTGCCGGCGCAGTACCGGGCGTCCACGATGTTAATGACTGTTCGTCGACAACGAGAGTTCCGTGACGGGGCGCGCGGCGCTAGTGTCTGCCGTATGGCACCCGCTGCGGCCGTCCGCGACGATCGCAGACGGCCCAAGGATCGTAAACAGCAGATCGCTCGAGCGTCTGCGGAAGCGTTCAGCGAGTTGGGCTACCACGCGGTCAGCATGGAAGAGATCGCGTCGCGGGTGGGGGTGACGGCGGCGTCGCTGTATCGCCATTACTCCGGCAAGTACGACTTGTTTCGCG
Source organism: Mycolicibacterium sp. GF69 (assembly GCF_003284965.1). Classification (GTDB taxonomy): domain Bacteria; phylum Actinomycetota; class Actinomycetes; order Mycobacteriales; family Mycobacteriaceae; genus Mycobacterium. The sequence goes on along the minus strand of NZ_QMEW01000016.1, from coordinate 81,164 downwards.
CGGCCGTGCTCGGCCTCGGCGAGCAACTGGTCAAATCCACAGCGTTCGCCGACGACGACACGGACACCGCCCCCGAGGAGTTGTGGGAGCGGATCGTCGCCGGACTGATCCAGACCTCGATCAGGACGCGCTCCAGCGGCAGCCTGTACCGATGGGAAGCCCGCTATCTGCAGCCGGCCGACCAATCCGTGATCAACGACCAGGTCAAGCAGGTCAACCGTCGGCTGCAACGTCCGCTGGTCGCGCTGCGACCGGGTCTGGACAGCCGGCAACGCTGGGTGCTGTCGGCGTCGGTGCTGAGCGCGATCGCCAGCATCAGCGACCATCGCGGCAAGCTTGCGGCCAACGACATGAGGCGGGTGTTGGCCGATATGGCGCGGGCGCTGCGCGAGGCCGACCTGCCGCCGAAACCCGTTGTCGACGAGCCCGGACAGTTTCGTCCCAGCGCGGGTTCGGCCGCGGGCGAATACGAACTGATCCTCGCCGCCGCGTTGCAGTTGTTCAACGAACACGGGTATCGCGAAACCGGCATGGACGACATCGCATCGGCGATAGACCTGCCCGCCTCGAGCATTTATCGCTTCTTCAGCGGCAAGGCCGCGATACTGACCGCGATCTACCGACGTGCCGCCGATCGCGTATCCGGCGATACGAGCACCATTTTGGCGGCGGCGCCCAACGCGAGAGCGGCGGTCGGGAAACTGATCGACGCCTACGTGTGGCGGTCGTTCGCCGAACCCGAACTCGCCTACGTCTATTTCGCAGAACGGATCAACGTGCCTGTTGACGACCGCTGCGCTTTGCAGAATATGCAGCGAGCGACCGTTGAGGCGTGGGTTCGGCAGGTGGTCGCCGCGCGTCCGGAGGTGCCGGTCGTCGAGGCGAGGTTCGCCGTGCGCGCGGCGTTCGGTCTGGTGGTCGATGCCGGTCGACTGGTGGGCTACGAGAGCACCCCGTGGGCACGCCAAGTCGTGGAGCGCCTCCTGCGAGCGCTCCTCCTCTCCGAGCGGAGTAGCGCTTACGCGCACGTCAATCAGGCGGCCGGACTCCAATAAGTTAATGAATATTTCGCGAAACCTTGACGTAATCTGCGCTGCGGTCATACGGTGTCGGCCATCGACGACTTAGCGCCATGGTTGCTGTTGACGGGGCGGAGCATCGAAATCGGGAGGCGTTGAACGTGGGCCAGTCATGCGCCTCGACGCATCGCGCGGGCAGCGACGTCTTCCTCGGACCGTCTCGGGATGCGTTGCAGTGGGGCGGCGGGCATGACCGTCGGGAATGAACCGGTCCGCCAGGAGGACTCGGTCCAGGTCATCGGCGACTGGGCCGGCGGATACGTCCGACGCCATCCGGTGGCCTCGCTGTCCACGGTCGGGGAACAGTTCGTGCTCGGCGTACGCACGCTGCAGTACTTCTTCATCGACGTGTTCACCGGCCGGTTCAAGTGGTGGGAATTCGCCCGGCAGGGTGCATTCATGGCGGGCACCGCGGTGCTTCCAACGGTCCTGGTCGCCTTGCCGATCGGCGTGACGCTGTCGATCCAGTTCGCGCTGCTGGCCGGGCAGGTCGGTGCGACGTCGTTGGCCGGCGCCGCCAGCGGGCTGGCCATCATCCGTCAGGCCGCATCGTTGACCGCGGCGATCCTGATGGCCGCCGCTGTCGGTTCGGCGATCACCGCAGACCTGGGTTCCCGCAAGATGCGCGAGGAGACCGACGCCATGGAGGTGATGGGCGTTTCGGTGATCCGCCGCCTGGTGGTGCCCCGTTTCGCTGCGGCGATCATGATCGGCGTGGCGCTCACGGGAATGGTGTGCTTCGTCGGTTTCCTCGCCAGCTACCTGTTCAATGTGTACTTCCAAAACGGTGCTCCCGGAAGCTTCGTCGCCACTTTCGCGTCGTTCACGACGACCGGCGACATGATCGTGGCACTGGTGAAGGCCGTGGTGTTCGGGGCCATCGTCGCGGTGGTGTCCTGCCAGAAGGGCCTGTCCACGAAGGGCGGCCCGACCGGCGTTGCGAACTCCGTGAACGCCGCGGTGGTCGAATCGATTCTCATTCTGATGATCGTGAACGTCGCGATCAGCCAGCTCTACATCATGCTGTTCCCCCGGGTCGGGCTGTGACATGGCGTCGACCTTTGTGCCGCCGCTGCTGGCTCCTTTCGTCCGCCTCTACGCGAAGAGCACACCGCCGATCCGCCGGCTCGGCCACATGCTGGTGTTCTTCGTCCGTGCGATCGTGACGATCCCGTTGGCGCTGCGGCACTATCGCTCCGAGTTCGTCCGGCTGCTTTCGGACATCGTCTGGGGCAACGGCTCTTTGGTGGTGGGCGGCGGAACCGCTGGCGTAGCGATCGTGCTGGGCGTCACCGTCGGTGCGCTTGTCGGAATCGAGGGTTACAACTTCCTGGACCTGCTGGGTCTGGGCCCGGCGACGGGAATCATCTCCTCGCTGGTGAACACCCGTGAATTGGCCCCGATCGCCCTGTCGCTGGCGTTCGCCACCCAGGCCGGCTGCCGGTTCACCGCACAGTTGGGGTCCATGCGCATCGCCGAGGAGATCGATGCCTTGGATTCTCTGGCGATCCGTCCGATCCCGTATCTGGTGACCACCCGGCTGATGGCCTCGGTGATCGCGGTCATCCCGCTCTACGTCGTGTGCCTGGCGGTGAGCTACTTGACCACCCAGGTCGTGGTCCAAGTCATCAGCGGCGGAGCGACCGGCTCGTATCTGCACTACTTCACCCTGATGCTGTCGGGTCAAGACATGCTCTACTCGCTACTCAAGGCCATCATCTTCGTGTGGATCGCCACGACGATCCAGTGCTACTACGGCTTCTATGCCACCGGCGGGCCCGAAGGCGTGGGCGTTGCCGCCGGACATGCGATGCGGGCCAGCATCACCGTGGTGATCATCGTCAACATGCTGCTCACCATGGCGCTGTGGAACGTCGACGCCGGAGCGAGGTTCGGGGGATAGGTGGCGGCGAACTCCTTTGACCTGGACGGGCGCGGTCCCACCGATCGCCAGCTGCTTGGTGGGGGCATCGCCGTTGTCCTTGTGGCAGCGCTGATTACGTCGGTCTTGTTGGTCAAGGCGACGGGACACCTCGATCCCTTCGTCCGCGTTGTCGCCGATCTCGCCAACGTCGGCGACGGGCTGCCGCAACGATCGGACGTCAAGTACCACGGTGTCCTGGTCGGCGCCGTCGACAGCGTCACCCCGGCCGCGCACGGCAACCCCAACTTCGTCCACATCAACCTCAAACCGGAGTACGCCGGCTCGATACCGGCGAGCGTCACCGCGCGGGTGGTGCCGAGCAACGTGTTCGCGGTGTCCTCGGTGCAACTCGTCGACAACGGCGGCGGGCCGGTGATCCAGGCTGGCGCGCACATTCCGGAGGACACCGAGCTACCGACGGTGTTGTTCCAGACCACGATCAGCAAGCTGCGCGACATCCTGGCCGCCACCGGGCGCGGTCGCGAAGACAAAACCATCGGCATCCTGGCCGCGATCAACGAGGCCACCGAGGATCGCCGCACCAAACTGCTCGCCGCCGGTGCGCAATTGAATCGCCTCGTCGACCAGGTCGATGCGATCGTGTCCACCGATCCGGACTCGACGACGGTTTCGGCGCTCACCGATGCGGCCGTCGGACTGCAGCAGACCACACCGGAATTGTTCGACGCGCTGCAGAAGGCCGTGCAACCGATGCGGGTGCTGGTCGAGCAGCGAGCCCAGCTCGACGCGCTGGTCGGCGGTGGTGTCCACACCATGAATACCACGCACACCGCGCTGAGCAACCACACCGACCGCATGGTCAAGATCACCTCGGAGATGACCCCGGTGGTCGGCAACCTGGCCCAGACCTCGCGTCACTGGGTACCGGCCTTCGTCAAGCTGAATGAGTTGTCCGACAAGTTCTTCGACGAGGTGTGGATGCATGACCGCGACATCGGCAACATGCGGGTGAACCTGTCGTTCACGCCGAGCTACACCTACACCCGTGCCGACTGCCCGCAGTACGGCGAACTCAAGGGTCCGAGCTGCTTCACCGCGCCACTGGTTCCGGTCCGGCCACCGTTGCCGGATACGCTGCTGCCACAGAACTACCAGCCGCCGAAAGATCTGGCGCCCCCGCCCGGCACGGTATTGGGGGAGAACGGCAACCTGGTCGCCGTCGGCCCCCCGCTGGTGGACCCGTATCCAAACCTGGCAGATCCGAACCCACCACTGCCACCGGGAGTTTCGCCATCGGCACCGGTACCCGGATCGGCTAATCCGGCACTGGAACCAATGCCGCCGCCACTGGTGAACCAGTCCCCGGTCGCACCGGTCGCGCCCAAACCGTGGGATCCGCCGCCGGCCCCACCTGCCGGGCCCGTGCCGCCGCCCTCCGGTCCGTTGGCCGCCGAAGCCGCGCCCGCTTCTGCCTTCTCGCTGGCTCAGCCGGCTCCTGCTGTCTCGCCGGCTCAGCCGGCTCCTGCTTTCTCGCCGGCTCAGCCGGCGGCCTTCGGCGGGAACGTCGGACCCGTTGGTAGTCAACAGGAACGCCACCAACTCTCCGTCATCACCGGCCAGCAGGCCACCACGGCGACCCAGTTGCTGCTCGGACCGGTGGCCCGTGGCACGACCGTCTCGCTCGACCAGGAGGCCCGATGAAGTCCCGCGGTGCACTGATCGGCCTGTCGCTGTTCATGGTGGTTGCCGTGACGCTGACTTGGCTGGTGTACGTCACCCTGCGTCGAGACGTCGCCGGCCGGACGGTGCCCTACGCCGCGATGATCACCGACGTGTTCGGTCTGCGGGAGGGCGATGACGTCCGGATGGCCGGAGTCCGCGTCGGCCGGGTCGAAAAGATCGAGCTACAGGGAAAACTGGCCAAGGTGTCGTTCGTGGTGCAACGCGAACAGCAGGTGCTGGGCACCACCGTCGCCTCGGTCACCTACCAGAACATCGTCGGCCAGCGGTACCTCGGACTGTCGCTGGGCAATATCGGTGACCCGGGACCGCTGGCGCCCGGCAGCGTCATCCCCGTCGAGCGCACCGATCCGTCGTTCGACGTGGGTCGACTGCTCAACGGCTACGAGCCGCTGTTCAGCGTGCTCGATCCCAAGCACGCCGACAACCTGACCAAGGGAGTGATCCAATCGCTGCAGGGCGACCACGGATCGATCACCGCACTGGTGGATCAGACCGGCCAGCTCACCGAGTCGTTCGCCGGACAGGACGAGCAACTCGGCGAGGTGATCACCGACCTGAACGTGGTGGCGGCCAACCTCGCCCGGCACAACGACGACCTCGACCACATCATCGGCCAAGCCCGCACGGTGGTTTCGACCTTCGATGCGCGACGCCCCGAACTGGTGGAGTCGATGAGTTCGATCGCGAAGGTGGTGCGTCAGCTCTCGACGATCTCCGATGAGGTGTACCCGTCACTGAACGAACTGGTCACCCGTGAGCCGGGATTCGCGGCGCACATGGTCGGTCTGGAGAACCAGCTGGCGTTCACCGGCGCCAACCTCCCGTTGCTGCTGAAGGGCTTCGCACGAATCACCAGCGAAGGCTCCTTCGCCAACGCCTACGCATGCGACCTGAACATCCAGGGATTCTTCCCCGGCCTCAACGACGTGGTGCCGATCATCGTGGACGCCGCCACCCCCGGTAACAAGGCGCGCTACACCCCGAAGTGCAGGAACATGGCCAATGGCTGATCAGACGAAGCCGCGGCGCCAGCGACTCCCACTGGAGAACCGCAACAAGATCTGGCTGGGCGTCGTTGCCGTCCTTGTGGTTTCGTTGCTCGTCGCAACGCTGTTGTTGTTCAAGGTGGCCAACTTCGGGTACCGGCAGTACACCGCGCACTTCTTGCAGGCCGCCGCGCTGCAAGTCGGTAACCCGGTCACTGTAGCCGGCATCCCGGTGGGCGAGGTGTTGAGCATGGACCTCGCCGGTGACCACGTCGAAGCCAAGCTCAAGGTCCGCAACGACGTGGTGCTGGGCGAGGATTCCCGGGCGTCCATCAAGATCACCACGATCCTGGGCTCGCGTTATCTGGCCCTGTTTCCCGACGGTGCGGGCTCGCTGCCGAACGACACCTTCGACCTGACCCACACCGAGGTCCCCTACGATCTGCAGGAGGCCCTGGCCGACGTCACCAGAACCTACGAGCAGGTCGACTCGGACAAGTTCGCCGAGACGCTGTCCATCCTGGGCGAGCAGATGAAAACATTGCCGCCGGTGGTGCCGCAGGCGCTGGAGAACACCCACACGCTGTCGACGATCATCGCCGAACGTCGCGACCAACTGGGCGAACTGTTGAAAACCACTGAGGTGGTCAGCAATACGCTGCGCCGTCAGCAGTCGACCATCGGCAGCCTGGTGAACCAGGGCAACTCGTTGCTCGGCGAGTTCGTCGCGTCGCGTGCGACGTTCCACGCGATGATGGACGCACTCACCAACCTCGTCGAAACATTGAGCGGCGTCGTCATCGACGACCGGCCCGAACTCGAGGAACTTCTGCGCAATCTGCGCGAGCTGTCCACTCTGCTCGCCCGCGACGGCGACGGCTTCCTGCGCAGCATCCTGCAGTCCGGGCCGATCGCGCTGCGAGGCTTGGCCAACGCCACCGGCAGCGGTAACGCAGCCGGGTTCAACGCGTCCAATGGCCTGTTGGTGGACTCGTGGATGTGCGCCATCAGCGGTCGCGCCAAGCAATTCAGCATGATTGAGTACTTCAAGGACTGCAAATGAGGATCACGAAGACCAGGCTGCTCGCGATCGCCCTAGTCGGTGTGATCGTGGCGGCGGCAGTCATCGCGACGGCGGTGACGTATGCCGCCGATCGGCTCAACACCATCACCGTGACCGCCCAGTTCGACAGTGCGGCAGGCCTATACGAGGGAAACACCGTCGCGGTTCTCGGGATGCCGGTCGGCCAGGTCACCAAGATCAGCCCCAAGGGGGGCTACGTCGAGGTCGACTTCACCGTGGACAAGGATGTCAAGGTTCCCGCGGATGCCCAGGCGGTGACGATCTCCAATTCGATCCTGACCGACCGGCAGATCGAACTGACACCGCCCTACTCGGGCAGCGGGCCGACCCTGCAGGATCACGCAACCATCGGCCTGAACCGCACCCAGACCCCGGTCGAATTCGCCCGGGTGCTCGACGTTCTCGACAAGCTGTCGGTATCTCTGAAGGGCGACGGAAAGGGCAACGGCCCGATCGCCGATGTGGTCAACGCCAGCGCCGCGATCGCCGATGGCAACGGCCAGCAGATGAAGGACGCGCTCGGCGAGCTGTCCAATGCACTACGGCTCAGCGCCGATCGGGGCACGGTGACCAGGGATCAGCTGACCACCATCGTCCGCAACTTGAGTTCGTTGTCCGAGGCGGCGGCCAGGAATGACGAGACGCTGCGGGAGTTCGGCTCGTCGGTGCGCGCACTCAGTCAGATCCTGGCCGATGAGAACCTGGGCAGCGGTACCACCGGCAAGAAGATCAACGAGGTGTTGACCAACACCCGTGAGGTCCTCGAAACCCATCGCGACACCATCAAGGACCTCGTAGCCAACGGCGACATCGTGCTGAACACCGCTGTCGATCACGAGCGCGACCTCAAGGAATTCCTTGACGTGGCGCCGATGACGCTCGACAACCTGTACAACATCGCCGACCAGAAGAACGGCGCGCTGCGGGTCAAGGTGCTCACCGACCGGGTGTTGTTCGACAACCAGTTCATCAAGGAGGTGTGCAACGTGATGGGGCTGCGGCAACTGGGCTGTAGCACCGGGACGTTGCAGGACTTCGGTCCGGACTTCGGGCTGACGTACATGCTGGACGGACTCGCGGCGATGGGACAGAGATGATGATCCCGACCACCAGGTGCCGCCGTACGCCGATGGCGCTGGCGATGGCGGCGTGCCTGATCCTTTCCGGCTGTGCCACCGATGGTTTAGCCAGCCTTCCGCTGCCGGCACCCGGAGTCGGGTCCGGCGGCTACCGGCTGACGGCGGTGTTCTCCAACGCGCTGAACCTGCCCGCCAACGCCAAGGTAAAGCTGGCCGGCGCCGATGTCGGCCAGTTGGAGTCGATGGAAGCGCGCAACTACACCGCGGTGACCACGCTGCGCATCATGGACGGAGTTCAGGTGCCCCAGGGCAGCACCGCCGAATTGCGTTCCGCCACACCCCTTGGCGACATTTTTGTCGCGATCAAACCCCCGTTCCCCGCCGATCCGGGCGCGCCCTTGTTGACCGATGGCGACACGATCCCGTTGGCGTCGACGACGGCCGCTGCCACTGTCGAATCCGTGCTGAGCTCGGCGGCGGTGTTAGTGAACGGCGGCGCGGTGCGCAACTTCACGAACATCATCAACGGGCTGGGTAAAGCAACCGGCGAGGAGGGGCAGGCTTTCGGCAATCTCATCCGTAAGACCAACGACACGCTGGGCACGCTCAACGCCCGGTCCGGGCAGATTTCGAACGCGATCACCGAGACCTCCCGGCTCGTCGAGGCCATCGAGTCCAAGAACCAGACCATCAGCGAAGTGATGGCCGAAGCCCGTCCCGCCACCGACACGCTCGCGGCGCACACCGCCCAGATCGCCGACCTCGTCTCGCAGATCGGTGATGTGTCCGTCCAGGCGCGCAAGTTCCCGTCGATTGCCGGCACCGACACCAGCGGCCGCAGCGTTATCGCCGACGCCAACACCGTCGCCGGCGCGTGGAACGACGTCGTGCTAGCCCCCGACGCGTCGCTCTATGCGCTCAACCGGCTGATGCCCCCGTTCATCAAGTCGATGACCGGCAACGCGCTCGCGACCAACGCGAGTATCGACCGGTTGATCCTCGGTCACATACCTGATATCGGCTTCGCCGGAGACCCAGGGTTCCACGGTCCCAAGTGGCACAACTGGTTTCAGCTGGTGGGCTCGTTCAAGTACACGCTGTACCGGCTGCAGGAGAAGATCGTCGGCAGGGGTCCCGGCGTGCCGCAGGTCCCGGTGATTCCCAGCCCGGCCGAGCCGGGGCAATTGCAGGTCGCGGGACCACCGCACGCCCCGCCGACTCCGCCGGCACCGCTTCCCGTTGCGCCACCGGCGATCGATATCCCACTACCGGCACTCGGGCCGGTGGCCGGTCCGCCGCTGCCACCTCGACCCGCCCCGCCACCCGCCCCGCCGCATGCACCGGCGCCCGCACCGCTTCCGGCGGAGGCGCCACGATGATCTCGACAGCTGCCGACCGGCTGGTCGACCTTGTCCGGTTCGGCCACCGCCGCCGCGCCTGGCTATCGGCGGCCGGGTTGGTCATGGTCCTGGTGGTGGCGACCGGCTACCTGCTGTTCGGCGCGTTGCGGGTGAACCCGTTCGTCTCGCAGTACCAACTCACCGTCCAGCTGCCCGAGTCGGCCGGCCTGCTGCCCAACCAGGACGTCACCATGCGTGGCGTGCCGATCGGCCGGGTGCAACGGCTCGACATCACCCCGGCCGGGGTCAACGCGGTGGTCAACGTCAAGTCGACGATGAAGATCCCGGAGTCCAGCGACGTCCGAGTGTCGGGCCTGTCACCGGCCGGTGAGCAGTACATCGACTTCGTGCCGGAGTCCGACCGAGGTCCGTTCCTGGCCGACGGCGCCGTCATCGGGCAAGGCAGGGCCTCGGTGCCGGTCAGCCTGGCCGAACTGCTGGCCAACGCGGACGGGGCGCTGGCGCAGACCGATACCGAGAAGCTCGAGTTGATCAAGCGAGAGTTGAGTCTGTCGGAGGCCGGCCCGCAAAAGCTGGCGGATATCGTCGAAGGCGGCACGTTCCTGCTCTCCACAATGGATTCGGTGTTGCCGGAGACCAGCAGCCTCTTGCGGACCAGCCGCGTGGTGCTCACGTTTGCCGCTGACAAGAACGCCGGAATCGCTGTTGCCTCAAGCAATCTGGACCAGAGCTTCGTCGGTATCAACAAGATGCGCGAGGGCTATCGTCGGCTCACCAACCAGGGTCCGGATGCGCTGAGTGCGGTGGACGCCTTGTTCATCGACAACTCCGACACCATGGTGCAACTGCTGGGCAACCTGACCACCATCTCCCGGCTGCTGTACCTGCGGGTGCCGGCACTCAATGCGCTGTTCCCCGACTACCGCACCTCGCTGCTCGACGCGCTGGGAAGTGCGATGCACGACAACGGCCTGTGGGCCACCGGCGACATCTACCCGCGGTATCACTGCGGCTACGGAACGCCGCGCCTGCCACCGTCGAACGCGGACTATCCGGAACCGTTCATGTACACCTACTGCCGCGACGATCACCCCGGGGTCCTGGTCCGCGGAGCCAAGAACGCCCCACGGCCCGCCGACGACGACACCGCGGGACCCCCGCCCGGCGCCGATCTCGGTCGGCAGACGGACCCAACCCCGAAGGGCCGTTTCACCATTCCCACCCCGTACGGTGGGCCAACCCTACCGATCGAGCCACCGCGGTGAGCCGCGAGTGGCGGACCTGCTAGGAGATGAAGTTGTCTGTGACAAGCGACAAGGACACCGATAAGAAGCCCGACGCTGACGGCGAAACGCCTGAGGCAACTGGTACCACGCCGGACCCGGTGTCCGACGAGTCCGACGTCCCCGAGACCGCCTCGGGCAGTGACGATCAGACGCCGGACGACCCGACGTCGGGCACGCAGGGCGAGCGGAATTGGCCCCGCCGCATCCGGCTGGCCGCGTTGGCCGTCCTCGTCGTCGGGGTGCTGGCCGGCTCCGGCTATCTGGGCTGGCAGCTATGGCAGCTGCGGCAGACAGAACAAGCCGGCGATGCCGCCCGGCAGGCGGCCGTCGAATACGCGCGAGTGCTGACCAGCATCGACTCCGACAAGGTCGACGAGAACTTCGCGGCCGTGCTCGACGGCGCGACCGGTGAGTTCAAGGACATGTATTCGAAGTCCAGCACCGAGTTGCGCCAGTTGCTGATCGACAACAAGGCCTCCGCGCACGGAGTCGTGCTGGAGTCGGCAGTGCAATCGGTCACCAAGGACAAGGCGGTGGTGTTGCTATTCGTCGATCAGTCGGTGCAAAACACCAGCGTCCCGGATCCGCGTATCGATCGCAGCCGGATCAAGATGACGATGGAGTACGTCGACGATCGTTGGCGTGCAAGTAAAGTCGAGCTGCCGTAAACATGCGACCGCTGAACCTGGGTAGCTCGATAGCGCTGGTGGCTGCGCTTGTGGTCGCCACCGCACCACCCGCATCGGCGTCAGCATCCTCATTCTGTGGTGAGCTGGGTGGACAGTGGGACGGGCAGTTCTGCAGCACGTCGGTGGTCTCGGAGCGCAAAGCGGTCCGCAACATCAAGATGGCGTTGCCCGGCGATCTGGTGGAGAACCCCACGATCCGGGATTACCTGACCAACCTGATGAACAACTGGCGCAACGCCGCGACGAAGATGGTTCAGGACAGTTTCGGCGAGCAGCACTTCCAGATCTTCCAGCACGGCGACGCGATGACTGCCGTATTCCACGAGATGTACTCGGGCACGGTCGGTACCGACGCTCTGGCACACCCGAACGCGCCGATCATCAGCGACGCATACCGCACTTTCACCTTCGCCGGGGGGAGGCAGCTGCAATTGGCCGATCTGTTCAAACCCGGTGTCGACCATCAGGCCGAGATCCCGCGCCTGGGCGCGCCGTTCATCGAGGCCGCACTCGACACGGCGCCGCCGCCGCATCAGCCTGGCACCTATCCGTTCACCGCGGACCGCTGGACTCCGGACAAGGTGTACTCCGGTGGCTACCGGGCCTGGGCGCTGACACCGGATGAGCTGATCCTCTACATGCCCGACTATCCGGTCGGTCGCGACACCCCGTTGGACTACACGATCGGCCGTATGCAATGGGCGATGGACGGTGGAACCGTACAGGCGCATATCCCGTTGTCGGCTTTGGCGCCGGTGCTGCGCCTCGAATTCGGCGGTGTGTGAGCATGATCCGAGCGCTGGTGGCGGTACTGACAGTGCTGCTGCTCGCGGCGGCACCGGTCGGTCGGGCCGAGCCGAGAACACCGACACTGCCGGTTTTCACTCCGCATCCATCGAACTGGGTGCCCGACTACACGGTGTTCCCGTACAACCTCTGGCAGATTCGAGTTACACCGGAACAGATAACCGCTCAACGTGATTCGTGCCAATGGTTCAACGCGCAGTACGACCAGCTGATGAGCCAGGTCTTCGGGTTTCAGCACTTCCTCGGCGATCAGGGCGACGATTGGGCGGCACCGGGAGTGGCCGAGGCCGGTGACGTCGTCGCCGCCAACCTGGACCAGTCCGCGGCCTTCCTGGATCCCCGGGCGCACACGCTGTTCATCATCAACTACCCGGACCAGAGCGAGTATTCGCCGCTGTTCCACGGGGATTCGATATACCGGCTGTGGTATCAGTTCACCCAGATCAGTGACAAGATGAAGAAGCGGCAGCCGTCCGGTCAGATCAACGCCAACATCGCGACCGCCAACGTCTACGGCCGCGCGATCCGTGACTCCGGTGTCTGTGTCGGGGCGTGACCGCCTGCGGGACAAGATCATCGAATTGTCCCGCCACCGCGAACCCAAGACCATCTGTCCGTCCGACGCCGCTCGCGCTGTCGGCGGCGAAGACTGGCGCGACCTGATGGACGACGCTCGCGACATCGCCCGCGACCTCGCCCGCGACGGCGAGGTCGAGATTTTGCAGAAAGGCGAGGTGCTCGACCCCGACGCGACCTGGCGCGGACCCATCCGCATCCGCGCCAACAAGCGGTGACGATCAGCAACTGGTAGGGGCACTTTTGCCAGATTCGCTGTCGAGGCATGTTCGATGAGTTAGCGTGCGACCTGTTCCACCCATCAGGGAGCAGGCATGGACGAATTTGCCTTGGCGTCAATAACATTGGTGGTCATGTCGCCTCGTCTGGCCGCACGAAGGAGCGAAAGATGAGTGGGACCAAAGGCTCCGCAGTCCGCAACACCTTGACCAGAGGCGTGTTGGCCGGCGCGCTCATGACCATGGTCGCGACGTCGGGGGCCGTTCCGGCGACCGCCATGCCCGCCTTCGCCGGTACCTCCATCGCGCCGGCGCCGCTCCAGCCTCCCGACCCTCCCCCCGGGCCTCCCACTGGCCCGGGTGACCCCAAAAGCATTACCCAGCCCACCAACCCGGTGTGTCGCGGCGGCCCGTATGACCCGACGCCTCCGCCGGGGGCGCCGGTGATCACCGGCCCGGCCGATCCCGCATGTGTCAGCCAGCCTGCAAATCCGATATGCCAGGGCGGCCCGTTCGCCCCGCCGGCGCCCTCTCCGGCACCACCGCCTCCTCCGCTACAACCACCGCCCCCGGTCGCGCCACCCCCATTGGCGCCACCGCCGGCGCCGCCGATCGCCCCGCCTCCGGTGGCGCCGATCGCCCCGCCACCGATGGCACCGATCGGCGGGATCGGCGACGGCATCGGCGGTATGGGCGGGATGGGCCATGCCGGCGGTATCGGCGGCATCAGCGGTATGGGCGGCTCGCCCGGACACATCTGACGAGAGGAAGCGGCATGACCTTCAGTCGCGAGCTGCCCGCAGCGATCCTCCTGTCGGCCGGCGTGGCGATCGGATCGGCGGGCACCGCATGGGCCGACGGGCCCGTTCAACCGTCCGCGGGTGAGCTGAGCGGCACGTACAGCTATGAGTCCGACACTGGCAGGGTCAACACATGGGTGATCACGCCCTGCGGACCGGGGTGCGCCGACGTCGCCGTCACACCCGTGACCGACCCGCGTGTCGTGCCGTACGGCGGACGGGCCCTGCTGAACAACGGGCGTTGGGACATGACCATCCGCTACGCCCATGCGGTTCGGTGCAAGCCGCCCAACGACAACGTGACTGTCCCAGGCACAGTTGCATTTTCCTTCGAAGCGGCAACATTGAACGGCACCGCGGTCAACACGCAGGACGTCGCGGCTTGTGGCGATCCGGCCGGGGCCATTTACCGGAGCGGTTTCAGCCTGGCGAAGGTCGTCTAGGCGGACGTCAATGCCGAAACTGTATTCCAGCAGGCGCTCACTCGATGTTTCGCTGCTGGAACACAGTTTCGGCGCAATGGTTGACGCTCAGCGAAGGCGCTCGGCCTCAGCGCGGGCCTGTGCCGCGGCCTTCTCGGCGAGGTCGGCCTTCCACCGGATTTCCTTCTTGACCCACGGGTTGTCCTGGGGGAACTCGCTGGTCTCCGAGACCCGCCGCACCTCGACCCTGACGCCCTTACCCAGCGGGATCTTCTGCGCCCACTGCTTGGCCTCCTCCTTCGACGACACATCGATGATCCAGAAGCCGTTGAACAGTTCCTTGGCCTCGGTGTACGGGCCGTCGGTGACCACAGGCGGAACGGAGTCGAAGTCGACCACGAAACCCTCCTCGGGTCCCGTCAGGCCCTCGCCGGCCAGCATCACGCCGGCCTTGATGAGCTCCTCGTTGAAGCGGCCCATCTCCTCGATGATCTGGTCGAAGTCGATCTCCATCTCGGCCATCGCGGCCTCGGCCTCAGGGGTGGACCGCATGATCAGCATGTAACGCGCCATCGTTCTCGTCTCCTTCTCTGATGGGGGTGACGGGCTCGTGGATCGTGCCCTCGCAACTACGTCGAACGGCGCCCCACCCAAATCGACACGATCCACGGAAGTTTTTCATCGGTTTTTCGTTCCGCCTGAGAGGATCCCCCAATGCCGACCGCTGACCTGGTCATTCGTGGAACCGTGCTCACCGTCGACGACCGTCAGCCGACCGCCGAGGCGCTCGCGGTCGTCGACGGCCGCATCGTGGCGGTGGGGGACCGGCGCGATATCGACGCGTGGATCGGCGCCGAAACCCGAACGCTGGACGTCGCAGACGGTTGTGTGATGCCGGGACTGGTCGAGGCCCACGGGCATCCGCTGATGGAGGCGATCGTGCTTTCCGAGCGGATGGTCGACATCCGGCCGGTGACGCTGCCCGACGCCCACGATGTCGTCGCCTCGATCCGCAACGAGGTGGCAAAACGCGGACCCGACGGCGCCTATCTCAACGGCTGGGACCCGCTGCTCCAAGCCGGGCTGCCGGAGCCGACGCTCGCGTGGCTCGACAGCCAAGCGCCCGACACCCCGCTGGTGATCATCCACAACTCCGGGCACAAGGCGTATTTCAACACCGCTGCGGCGAAACGGGCCGGCATCACCCGCGATACCCCGGACCCGAAGGGCGCGCGGTACGGCCACGACGCCGGCGGTGAACTCGACGGCACCGCCGAGGAGACCGGCGCGGTGTTCAGCGTGCTGAGCGGTGCGATCAACCCGGCCGACTATCCGGCAATGTTGCACGCCGAACTTGGGCGGCTCAACCGCGCGGGCCTGACCACGTGTTCGGAGATGGCGTTCGAGCCCGCCTTCCGGCCGGTGCTCGAACAGATGCGCAACGACCTCACCGTGCGGCTGCGCGTCTACGAGGTGTCGAACGCCGACATGAAGACCGACATGACCCCGGCCAACGGCGACGATCTGTTCCGTCAGGTCGGCATCAAGATATGGGTCGACGGTTCACCGTGGATCGGCAACATCGATTTGTCCTTCCCCTATCTGGACTCCGATGCCACGCGGACCATCGGCGTGGCTCCCGGGTCGTGCGGCCACGCCAACTACACCCGCGAGCAGCTGACCGAGATCGTGCACACCTACTTCCCGCAAGGCTGGCCGATGGCGTGCCACGTCCAGGGCGACGCCGGTGTCGACACCATCCTCGACGTGTACGAAGACGTGCTGCGCCGGCATCCGCGCGACGATCACCGGCTGCGGCTCGAGCACGTCGGTGCGATCCGGGACGAACAACTCGAGCGGGCACACGATCTCGGCGTCACGTGCAGCATCTTCGTCGACCAGATCCACTACTGGGGCGACCTCATCGTCGACGGTCTGTTCGGTTCCGAGCGCGGCAGCCGTTGGATGCCTTGCGGTTCGGCGGTCGCCACCGGCATGCGGATCTCACTGCACAACGATCCGCCGGTCACGCCCGAAGAGCCGCTGCGCAACATCGCCGTCGCAGCCACCCGCACGGCGCCCAGCGGCAGGGTCATCGGACCGGAACAACGCATCTCCGTCGAGCAGGCGATCCGCGCGCAGACCATCGACGCGGCGTGGCAACTGTTCTCCGACGACGTGATCGGCTCGCTGGAAGTGGGCAAGTACGCCGACATGGTGGTGCTGTCCGCCGATCCGCGCACTGTGCCGCCGGCCGAGATCGCCGATCTTCAGGTGCGCGCGACTTTTCTGGCGGGCCGGCAGGTCTTCGGCGAATGACGCGTGCCGCCGCCGCGCCACCCCCACGCCATGCCGCGCCCAACCCGCTCGCCACGCTGCGCACCCCGCGATTCTGGTTGCAGCCCATCGTCGTAGCGCTGGTGCTGTTCGCTGCGCTGTCGGGACTGTATCTGGCCGGCATCCTGAACCCGACCAAGAACCTGCATCACTTCCCGATCGCGGTCGTCAACTCCGACGAGGGGCCGACGGGCCGGCAGATCGTCGACGGACTGAAGTCCGGGCTCGACCCCGAACGATTCGACCTGCGCGAGCTGACGGTCGAGCAGGCGTCTCACCAAATGGACAGGGCACATATCTACGGCCAGGTGGTGATCCCGGCCGATTTCTCCAGGCGACTCGAGCAATTCGGCGCGGCGGCAATGCGACCGGGTGAACCGGACCGGCCGGCCGTCGCGATCTCGGTCAGCCCGCGAGCCGGCGAACTCGGCGCGAGCATCGCCGGAATGACACTGGGCAAGGCCCTCAACGACATCAATTCCCGTGTCGGCCAACAGCTGTCCGCCGACGCGGCCCGCGAGGCCGGTGCACCGCTTCCCGGCGGGGTGGCGTTGACGCTGTCCAACCCGATCGACGTATCGGTCAACGACTATGCTCCGCTTCCCGACGGCACCGGCAACGGCTTGTCGGCGTTCTACTACGCGCTGCTGTTGCTGCTAGCGGGGTTCACCGGCAGCATCGTGGTCAGCTCGCTGGTCGATTCGATGCTCGGCTTCGTGCCCTCGGAGTTGGGCCCGGTGTACCGGCTCGCACAACAGGTCGGCATCTCGCGGTTCCGCACACTGCTCGTCAAGTGGGCGTTCATGGTGATCATCGCGGTGTTGACGTCGGCGGTCTACATGGCGATCGCGCACGGCCTCGGCATGCCGATACCGAACGCCCTGGCGTTGTGGCTCTACGGTGCGTTCACGATCGCGGCGGTGGGTATCACCGCGACGTCGTTGATCGCCGCGTTGGGTTCGATGGGGCTGCTGGTCAACCTCTTCGTCTTCGTGATGCTGGGACTGCCGTCCAATGGAGGCACCATTCCGCTGCAGGCCGCGCCGCCCGTATTCGGCTGGCTGGCCACTTTCGAACCCATGCACCAGGTCTTTCTCGGCGCCCGGGCACTTCTCTATTTCGACGGACGCGTCGACGCGGGACTGACCCACGCGCTGATATCGACGACGGTCGGGCTTCTCATCGGTCTGACGATCGGAGCCGCCGTCACCCGGTTCTACGACCGCAGGGGCCTGAACCGCGAACACGTCGGGGCCGATGACGCGGGCGGCAAGGCCGGCGAGGTGGCCCCGGACTCGGCGCTCAACTCGGCCAATCCCGACTGACCGGTGCGCCCGGCGTGGCACGCTCGTCGCATGAACCTGCCTGACCCGCGTTTTCTCGACGAACGGCTCGCGCACTGGGCCGAAACCAAACCCGACGCCGAAGCGATGACCTTCCTCGACCGCAGCTGGACGTGGGAACAATGGAACGAGCGGGTGCGCCGGCTCGCGGGCGCGCTGCAGCAGCGCGGCATCGGGCGCGGCGACGTGGTGGCGTTCCTGGACAAGAACCACCCGGCGTGCGTCGAACTGACCCTGGCCGCCGCGTCGTTGGGCGCGGCGAACGCGATCATCAACTTCCGGCTGGCCGCCGACGAGCTGGACTACGTGATCAACGACTCGGGGGCCAAGCTGCTGGTCGTCGGCAGCGAGCTCAAACCGACCATCGAGAAGATCCGCGACAAGCTCACCGGCGTCGAACAGATCATCGAAGTGACCCCGGAGGGCGACGACGACGACTACGAGGCGCTGCTGGCCGACTCGACGCCGGTCGGCCGCTCAGACGACGTCCAACCCGACGACGTGGTGATCATCATGTACTCGTCGGGAACGACCGGACGCCCGAAGGGCGTACAGATCACCCAGGCCAACTTGATCGCGCACACGATTCACGCGCACAACGGGTGGGGCTTCGACGAGGGCGACAAGAGCATGGTGTCGATGCCGCTGTTCCACGTCGGCGGATCGTCCTACGTACAGTTCGGAATTCACGACGGTGTGCCGAGCGTGATGACACGCGAAGTCGACGGGGCGTCGCTGGCCGGCGCGATCCTCAAGGGCGCGAATCGGACGTTCCTGGTGCCCGCCGTACTGGCGAAGGTGCTGGAGTCCGGCGAGGACGCGGTCAAGCTGTTCGGGGCGTTGAAGACATACGTCTACGGCGCCTCCCCGATGCCGCTGCCTTTGCTGCGAGCTGCGCTCAAAGCGTGGCCGAACACCGATTTCATCCAGGTGTACGGGTTGACGGAGGTCTGCGGGGTGATCAGTCAGTTGCTGCCCGACGATCACCGCTCGGGCGCCGAGGAGCGGCTGGTCAGCGCCGGGCGGGTGATCCCGGGCGCGGACGTTCGCGTCGTCGACCCCGATACGCTGGCCGATGTCGAGGCCGGCGAGCAGGGTGAACTGTGGTTCCGCACACCACAACTGATGAAGGGCTACCACAACAAGCCCGACGCGACCGCGGAGGCGATCACCGACGACGGCTGGTTCCGCAGCGGGGACATCGGCCGCATCGACGAAGACGGCTACATCTTCGTCGAGGATCGACTCAAGGACATGATCATCTCCGGCGGGGAGAACATCTACTCGATCGAGGTGGAGCGGGTGGTCGCCGAACATCCCGCGGTGGCCGACGTCGCCGTGATCGGGGTCCCCGACGACAAGTGGGGTGAGGTGGTCAAGGCCGTTGTGTCACTGGAGGGTTCGGCGACCCCAGAAGAGCTCATCGCTTGGTGTCGGGAGCGGCTCGCGGCCTACAAATGTCCGAAGACCGTCGACATCACCGACGAGTTGCCGCGCAACCCGACGGGCAAGATCCTGAAGAAGGAACTGCGTAAGCCGTACTGGGAGGGCCGCGACCGCGCGACGGTCTAGGGCTCGGCGCGCACCGGGATCGCGATCTCGTTGCGGCGACGGAACGGTAGCGTCCAAGGCGGGTCGTAGAACCAGGACTGCGGCGCCCCGACAACTTCTACCTCGTTGACGCGCAACGTCTCCGAGAGCTCTCGGGTCCGATCGGTGATCGCGCGCGGACTCCGGTCGCCGCTGAACCGCAACACCGCGACCGTCTCACCCGGCACCGTCACCAGCCGCACCTTCTCGTCATCCGGCGCAGGCAGCGTGTCCAACGTCCACTTCGAAGGCATGTAGAAGCGGATCGTCGAATGCTCGCCGTCCGCGGCTTGCACGACCGGCGCCGTCATCGCGATCTTCTCGCGCGACTGCTGGCCGACCGGGGCGGTCATCGCGATCGTCTCGTCGCGGTGGTTACCGCCGAAGATGTAGTTGGCGAGCCGTCGAAACCCGATGTTCCTGGCGCGGTCCTCGTCGGCGGACACCGTCGTCTCGGCGGCGACCCGCGGGCCGTACCGACGAATCTCGACCCGGTCCGTCAGCTTGGTCGCCAGATAGTGCGGCTCTTCGGTGCCGACCCGGATGCCGACGATCGAGAGCACCGACTCCGCGGCTTGGCGGGGGATCTCGAGGAGTCGCATCAGCGTCGGTTCAGCAGCCAGATGTGCGTGGACAGTGCGGTCGCGAACGCGCACCACAGCGGATACAGCGCCAGCGGTGCCGCTTGGGCGCCGCGGACCTGCACCGCACGGCGGGTGAGGTCGGCGCTGCTGACCGTGAGCGCGCCCGCGGCCACGGCCGAGGTGCCCAGCTTGCCCTGGTTGAAGAACAACCACGACCAGCTGCCGTTGAGGACGAGGTTCACCGCGAGTGCCGCGAGGTAGCGGCGACGTTCGTCGGTCTGTCCGCGCCGCTCCAGCTCGTCGAGCGTCGCCGACGACGTCACCGCGATGTCGGCGTACAGGATCGGCCATACGATCGGAAACGCCTGCGGCGGCGGTTGATAAGGCGGCTTGCGCAGCTTCGTGTACCACAGTGACTGCGAGTCCTTGCTGGCCAGCCCACCGATAACCGCTGTTGCCGTCACCGCGAGTGCCGTCGGGACGAGTGTCTTGAGTTGCACCATGGGCTCCTCGCCGATTTGCAATTAGTTAAGTAACTGAAAGGTAGCCCGCTCGGGTGCGGCCTAAACCTGATCACCGGGCCATCGCGATCCGGGCAGGATGGTGCCCATGCGCCAACTCGACGACATCCTCGACCGCCTCCATGTGGTCGCGCTCCCGATGCGGGTTCGGTTTCGCGGCATCACCGTCCGCGAAGTGGCGCTGATCGACGGCCCGGCCGGCTGGGGTGAGTTTGGCGCATTCCTCGAATATCGGCCGGCGGAGGCAGCGCACTGGTTGGCGTCGGCACTCGAGGCAGCCTACGAGCCACCGCCCGAGACGCGTCGGGACCGGATCCCGATCAACGCGACCGTGCCGGCCGTCGACGCCGCCCGGGTGCCCGAGGTGCTGGCCCGCTTCCCCGGCGCCCGCACGGCCAAGGTAAAGGTCGCCGAGCCCGGGCAGACACTCGCCGACGACGTGGCGCGGGTCAACGCCGTGAGGGCCAGCGTGCCCACCGTTCGGGTCGACGCCAACGGCGGCTGGACAGTCGACGAAGCCACCACCGCGGCAACGGCTTTGACGGCCGATGGGCCGCTGGAGTATCTCGAGCAACCGTGCGTGACGGTGGCCGAACTGGCTGAGTTGCGGCGCCGCGTCGATGTCCCGATCGCCGCCGACGAGAGCATCCGCAAGGCCGACGACCCACTGCGCGTGGTGCGCGAGAACGCCGCGGACGTCGCGGTGCTCAAGGTGGCGCCGCTGGGCGGGGTACGCGCACTGCTCGCGATCGCCGCGCAGATCGACATCCCGATCGTGGTCTCGAGCGCGCTCGACTCCGCGGTCGGCATCGGCCGCGGGCTGCTGGCCGCCGCGGCGTTACCGGACTTGCGTCATGCGTGCGGCCTGGGCACCGGCGGTTTGTTCGTCGACGACGTCGCCGAACCGCTGCCGACCGAAGGCGGGTACTTGCCGATCGGGGCCGTGGTGCCCGACCCGGCGCGGCTGGCGGCGTTGGCCGCAACGCCGGAGCGCCGGCAGTGGTGGATCGAGCGGATACGTATGTGTCACCCATTGACACGGTGACACAGAATACTAGTCTTTGTGTCAACCGCGCATCGGAGGCGACATGACCGAGACTGCCCTGGATACACCTGTCGAGAAGCTCCCCGGCAGGGTGCGCCCGAAAGTCATGCGCGAATTCCGCAAGCACAGCGGAAGCGCCCTCGGCGGGTTCTTCGGCGCGGCGGCCTTCGACGAGGTCGCGCTGGTGCCGGTGGCGGCAGCCGTCGACAAGACGGGTCGTTTCGAGGCCAACTTCGCTGATCGAGGGGTGCGAAGTGGGTTCTCGGCGTTCCTTGCGATCTGGGGCGACCCGTACGACCGCGCGGCCGAGGGGGAGCGGCTTAAGGCGATGCACCGGCAGGTGCGCGGAAAAGGCGACGGGGAGTTCGCCGATGTGCGCTACAGCGCGCTCAACCCGCGGCTGTGGAACTGGATCGCGGTCAGCGGGTTGTTCCTCGTGCTGAACTCGTTCACCCCGGGCACCGGAATCACGATGACCCCGGCCGAGCAGGAGGCCGCCTATCAGCAGTTGCTCGAGGCGTTCCGATCGCTGGAACTGCCCGGGCACAACGCCAAACTGCCGGCGACCTACGACGAGGCCGTGAAGTACTACGACTCCATGGTCGAGACGGAACTGGCCGACAACGTCTTCCTGCGGCGGGTCACCGATGGGCTGACCCGGTTACCGTTGCCGACGTTGATGATTCCGCCCGCGTTGCGCCTCGCGCTGACGCCGCCGTGGCTGCTCATCCGTCCGGTCGCCGGCCGTGTCGTCAAGATCTGCTCGTTCGGCGTTCTGCATCCCGGGGTCCGTGAACTGACCGGCTTCCGGTGGGAGGGCCGCCATCAGCGCGAGTTCGAGGTGTACACCCGCGTGCTGCAGCTGGCGTGGCGGGTACTGCCGGACAAGGTGCGGTTGATCCCGTTGGCGCGCAACAGGTTGGAGTACGAGAAGCTGGTGCGGTTCCACCGCTCGGTCGCGCTGGAGTCATTCGCACCGCCCGCGGGGTGTCCGGCCGGTCGGCAGGCTTAACCTAGACCGATGCGACGGCTCCGCAACAACGACAGCCGCACCGAGCAGGAGGCCGCGATCCTCAAGGCCGCCGCCGAGGAGGTGGCGCTCGTCGGCGTGGGACGGGCCAGCATGGACGTCATCGCACGCCAGGCCGGGGTCAGCCGCAGCACGCTGTATCGCCGGTTTCCCAGCCGCGACGTGCTGATCACCGAACTAGGCCGGCAGACCTTCGATTTCGCGATGGCGCGCCTGCAAACCGTCGGCATCGACTCCGGTGCCAAAGAGGCTGCGGTGGCGGCGTTCTGCGAAGGCGTCCGGTTGCTCACCGCAGAACCGGTCATGCGGCGGTTCCTGCGGCTCGACGGCGACATGTCGGTCATGTCGGGCATGTACGACGAGGCCGAGGAGTTCCTCGAGAGCGCATCCGCGGCCATGGCCAAGGCCTTGCGCGCGGCGGGGGCCACGATGCCCGATGCCGACTTGCTGGCCGTCAGCGAACTGCACATCCGGCTGGCCGGCTCGCTGGCGCAGGTGCGGACCCCCGTGCTCGACGTCGGTGACGACGACGCGGTCCGCGCGTATGCGCTCAAGCACCTGGCCCCGCTGGTGTGGTGAGCCCGCTGTCCTGATCTGTGGGGTGCATGGCGTAGACGCCACGGCTCGGGTGGCCAACACTGGGTGCATGCGATCGGTGGTGATCCTCGGCTTTCCGGGCGTCCAGGCTCTCGACCTGGTCGGCCCCTTCGACGTGTTCACGGGTGCGTCGATGTATCTGCAAAGCGAAGGCAGCGAGGGTTACGACGTCACGGTGGCGAGTCTGAACGGTGAACCCGCGACCGCCGGCGCCGGGCTCGCGCTGCTCGCCCAACCGTTGCCCGACCCGCGCGAACACGTCGACACGTTGGTGCTGCCCGGCGGCTTCGGCGTTCACGACGTCCGGGCCAACCTCGACGTCATCAACTGGATCCAGACCGTCGCGGAGAACTCGCGGCGGGTCGTCAGCGTGTGCACCGGCGCCTTCCTCGCCGCAGAGGCCGGCCTGCTCGACGGTTGCACCGCCACCACCCACTGGGCCTTCACCGAGCAGCTGGCACGCGAATTCCCCGCGGTGACAGTCGATCCCGAGCCAATCTTCGTACGCAGCAACGAGCGCACCTGGACCGCCGCCGGCGTCACCGCGGGCATCGACCTCGCGCTGTCGCTCGTCGAGGACGATCATGGCACCGATGTCGCCCAGACCGTCGCGCGCAGGCTGGTCATGTACCTGCGCAGGCCCGGCGGACAGACGCAGTTCGCGGCACCGGTGTGGATGCCGCGCGCCAAGCGGGCGCCGATCCGCGAGGTCCAGGACGCCATCGAAGCCGAACCCGGTGGCACGCACAGCATTCCCGAACTGGCCCGCCGCGCCGCGATGAGCCCACGGCACTTCACCCGGTTGTTCACCGAAGAGGTGGGTGAGGCGCCCGGCGCCTATGTCGAGCGGATCCGCACCGAGGCTGCCCGCCGTCGACTCGAGGAGACCGACGACACCGTCACCGTCATCGCCGCGCGGTGCGGTTTCGGCAGCGCGGAGACGCTGCGCCGCAACTTTGTTCGCCGCCTGGGCGTTTCGCCCGACCAGTACCGCAAGACATTCGCCTGAAGGAGACATCATGCAGATCGCCATCGTCCTCTACCCCGGCTTCACCGCCCTGGACTTGATCGGCCCCTACGAGTCGCTGCGCTTTCTTCCCGAGACGGAGGTGCGCTTTGTGTGGCACGAACCCGGCCCCATCGCCGCGGACACCGGTGTACTGCTGATCGGTGCGACGCACACGTTCGACGAGACACCCTCGCCCGACGTCATCCTGATCCCGGGCGGATTCAGCACCATCGAGCATGCCCGCGACGAAAAGCTCCTGGCGTGGGTACGACAAGCCCACCAGGGCGCGACGTGGACGGCATCGGTGTGCTCCGGGTCGTTGATCCTGGCCGCCGCCGGCCTGCTCGAGGGAAAACGCGCCACGTCCCATTGGGCGGCGCTGCCGTTTCTGAAGACCTTCGGCGCCACACCCGTCGGCGACCAGCGCGTCGTCCATGAAAGCGACCACACCGTCACGGCGGCAGGGGTGTCGGCAGGCATCGACCTGGGGCTGTGGCTGGCCGGCCAGATCGGCGGCGAAGCCAAAGCGAAAACCATTCAGCTGTCCATGGAATACGACCCGCAGCCGCCCTTCGATTCGGGACACATGTCCAAGGCCTCGCCGGCCACGAAGGCTGCCGCGGCCGCCCTGATGGGCCGCGATCTGGTGAAGCCGACGCAGCTCAAGGCGGCGTCGCTGCTGGTGTGGGACCAGGCGCTCAAGCGCGTCCGCAAAAAGGCGACTTCGGTGCGCTGACAGTCGGTGTGCGATCGGAAGCGCACCCAAGTCGCTGGGTTACCGTCGCGGTATGGGCATTCCCGAGGTTCGACCCGATCCACCGACGCCGCTGGTCAGCGCCGGCGCGCGGCTCATGGGTACGGCGCCGGCGCGATGGTTCCTGCGCCGCGTCGGGTGGCGACTGGACCGCGCCGTGATCAAGCTGACCAACGGGTACCTTTCGATGTCGCTGGTGCTGCCGGAGGTGCTGCTGACCCATACCGGCGCCAAGTCCGGCCGGCAGTACAGCACCCCGCTGACCTACTTCACCGACGCCGGCCGGGTGATCGTCATCGCCTCCAACTACGGCGGCGACCGGCATCCGTCCTGGTTCCACAACGTCAAGGCCCATCCGCGGGTGACGTTGTCGACGCGGGGCTACCGGGGCACTTTCGTCGGCGAAGAGGTCACCGGGGCCGAACGCGATCGACTGTTCGGCCTGGCCAAACAGTTCGTGCCCAACTACGCCGACTACGAGAAGCGCGCCGGCAAACGACGCATACCGGTCGTCGCGTTCACCGAAGTGCCGAATTCGGCGTAGTTCGTCGCAGCCGCGGCGACCGACTACAGCCCGACCGCGGGGCTTGAGTACCGTCAGTCGGGTGAATTTGGCCTACGACGATCGCGGCAACGGTCCATCCGTCCTGTTCATCGCCGGTCACGGCGGTGCGGGACGAACCTGGCACCTGAACCAGGTACCCGAGTTCCAGCGCGCCGGCTACCGCTGCATCACGTTCGACAACCGCGGGGTGGGCGCTACCGAGAACGCCTCGGGTTTCACCACGGAGACGATGGTGGCCGACACGGCGGCGCTGATCGAGAAACTCGACGCGGCGCCGGTGCGCATCGTCTCGGTGTCGATGGGTTCGTTCATCGCGCAGGAACTGATGGTGGCCCGGCCCGAACTCGTCGACCGGGCGGTGCTGATGGCCACCCGCGGCCGAGAGGACCGGGCGCGCGAGTTCTTCCGTAGCGCGGAGTGGGAACTCATCGAGTCCGGTATCAAGCTGCCGCCGCAGTACGACGCGAAAATCCGTCTGCTGGAGAACTTCTCGCCGAGAACCCTCAACGACGACGCCAAGGTGCGCGACTGGATCGACATGTTCGTCATGTGGCCCACCAAGTCGACGCCCGGCGGGCGTGCGCAGCTCGGAGTCCGTCCGCAAGGCAACCGCCTACCTGCTTACCGGAGTATTACGGCGCCGACGCTCGTCATCGGCTTCGCCGACGACCTGGTGCTGCCTCCCTACCTGAGCCGCGAGGTCGCAGACGCCATCCCGAACGGCCGCTACCTGGAGATTCCCGACACCGGCCACCTGGGCTTCCTCGAGCGTCCGGAGGTGGTCAACAAAGCGGCACTCGATTTCATCGCCGATAGGCTGTAGTGGTGAACCCCTCGACCGCGCAGGCCCGCGTGGTCGTCGACGAACTCATTCGCGGCGGCGTACGGGACGTCGTGTTGTGCCCGGGTTCGCGCAACGCGCCGCTGGCCTTCGCGCTTGCCGACGCCGACCGCGCCGGCCGGGTCCGGCTGCACGTGCGTATCGACGAGCGCACCGCTGGCTTTCTGGCCATCGGGCTCGCGATCGCCGACCACGCCCCGGTCTGTATCGCGATGACGTCGGGCACCGCGGTGGCCAACCTCGGACCCGCGGTGGTCGAGGCCAATTACGCGCGGGTGCCGCTCGTTGTGCTGAGCGCCAATCGGCCCTACGAGCTGCTGGGCACCGGGGCGAACCAGACTTTCGAACAGTTCGGGTATTTCGGGACGCAGGTGCGGTCGTCGATCAGCCTGGGTCTGGCCGAGGAGTCTCCGGAACACCTCGACGCGCTCAACGCCCAATGGCGTTCCGCGGTGTGCCGAATCCTGGCTGCGGCCAAGGGGTCTCGCACTGCGAATGCCGGCCCCGTGCAGTTCGACATCCCGCTGCGGGAGCCGCTGGTGCCCGATGCCAGTGAAAGCCCGGCGTCCGGCACCTATGTGCCCGACGGCAGACCCGACGGCAAGCCCTGGACGTACACACCGCCGGTGACCTTCGACCAGCCGCTCGACATCGACCTGACCCCGGACACCGTCGTGATCGCCGGACACGGCGCGGGCCGACATCCGAACCTGGCCGCCTTGCCGACCGTCGCTGAACCGACGGCGCCGCCCGCCCAGAACCCGCTGCACCCCTTTGCGCTGCGGTTGGTGCGCCCGAAGCAGGTCATCATGCTCGGCCGCCCGACGCTGCACCGGCCGGTGTCGGCGCTGCTGGCCGATCCGTCGGTGCCGGTGTATGCGCTGACGACGGGCCCGCGCTGGCCCGATGTCTCGGGGAACTCGCAGGCCACCGGCACCCGCGCCGTCACATCGGGGGCACCGGAGCGGGCCTGGCTCGACCGGTGTGCGGAGGTGCACCGGCACGCGATGGCGGCGGTCCGCGACCAGCTCGAGGCGCATCCGCTCAAGACCGGTCTGCATGTGGCCGCCGCGGTGGCCGATGCCGTCCGGCCGGGCGATCAGCTGGTGTTGGGTGCGTCGAATCCGGTGCGCGACGCGGCGCTGGTGGGCCTGGACACCCACGGCCTCAAGGTGCGCTCGAATCGCGGGGTAGCGGGAATCGACGGCACGGTTTCGACGGCGATCGGCGCCGCGTTGGCGCACGAGCGGACGGGTGAGCGGGGGTCGGGCCGCACGATCGCGCTGCTCGGAGATCTGACGTTCGTCCACGACAGCTCGGGGTTGCTGATCGGGCCGACGGAGCCGGCGCCGCGCAACCTGACCATCGTGGTGTCCAACGACAACGGCGGGGGCATCTTCGAACTGCTCGAGCAGGGTGATCCGCGGTTCTCCGACGTGTCGTCGCGGATCTTCGGCACCCCGCACGATGTGGATGTCGGTGCGCTGTGCCGGGCGTATCACGTGGAGAATCGCCAGCTCGAGGCCGACCACCTCGCCGAGGCGCTCGACGAGCCGTACGAGGGGCTGCGGGTGCTGGAGGTGAAGGCCGACCGGTCGTCGCTGCGGGCGCTGCACGCGTCCATCAAGGCTGCCCTATGAGTGGAGCGAGCCGCCTGACGAAGTCCATCCGGTGGGCGCGCCGCTTCCTGCCCAGACTGACCGCCGACCCCCACGAGACCCGGCGGCAGCGGATGTTTCGCCGGGTGCGGGTGGGCATCGTGATCGCCGCGTGCCTGGTGACCCTGCAATCGGTGCTGATGGTGTTGGGGGCGTGGCGCAATGACCGGCAGATCGAGCGGCATATGGGTGTCGCCGCGGCCGAGGTGCTCGATGCCGGACCGCGCCGGTCGACGATCGAGTTCGTCACCCCCGACCGCGTGACCTACCGCCCCGAGTTGGGCGTGCTCTATCCGTCCGAGCTCGAGACGGGAATGAACATCTACGTCGAATACGACGTCAACGATCCGGATCTCGTTCGCGTACAACATCGCAACGCGGCGTTGGCGATCATTCCGGCGGGTTCGATCGCGGTGGTCGGTTGGCTGATCGCCAGCGCGGTGCTGGCCGGGGTGACGCTGATCGAGCGCCGCACTTCCCGGCGCCCGATGTCGACGTCCGATCCGAGCCCGGCCGATCTTTCGGTCACCAGTTGACGTTCGTGGCAGCCGTCAGGATCCGATGAGCTTGTCGAGCCAGTCGTTGTCGTAGATGTCGAGCTTCTCGTCGCCGACCAGGTCGTACACCGTCGGCGTGCCGCTGGCCACCGGGTCGACGTCGAGCAGGAAGCCGAAGTTGTTCTCGTCCATCTCGGGGACGTTGACCGCGGAGCCGCCACCCGCGATCCGCTGCACGGCCGACTCGGGCATACCCGCCGACCTGGCCATGTCGGCCAGCTCATCATCGCTGGGCCCCGGCCCGCCCGGATCCTGGTGGGCCCACAGTTCTTCGACGAACCGCTGGAACTGCGTGCCCGTGGCCCCGCTTCCGGTCGCCAGGAACAGCGCATTGCTCACCCGCGCGGAGTGACCGTCGGTGACCTCGTCGAGGAAGATCAGCGGCCGGTAGGTGACGTTGAGCTGCCCGACGCCGATGTAGTAGGCGAGCTGGTCGCCGAAGTCGGCTTGAAGGTCTGCGCAGTGGCTGCACTGCGGTTCGGTGAAGATCTCGATGCGAAACGGTGCGTCGTCGAACCCGGCGACGACCCCGTAGCCGTCTTCGCTGACCCCCAGCGGAGCCTGGGCGGGATCGCGCTGGGCGGTACCGGCGACGTGGTTGGTGCAGCCGACGGCGCCCAGTGCCATGGTGAGCGCGAATGCCGACACGATCGCCGAGATCCGCATGTCAAACCGCCCTTTCCCTGGTGGACGATACGCGACGCGCACGCACCGCAGCGCCCGTTGCGCGCACCAGATTTTCGTGTGCAGTCTGCTTGGGCGCAACCTTGCCGACAGGCTGCGCTGAGACGATTCCGGCGTGCGCGTCGCAATCGTCGCAGAATCGTTTCTCCCCAATGTCAACGGCGTCACCAATTCGGTGCTGCGGGTCATCGAGCACCTTCGCCGCACCGGACACGAAGCCCTGCTCATCGCTCCCGACACCCCGCGCGGCGAACCGCCCGCCGACCGGGTGCACGATGGCGTCCGCGTGCACCGCGTGCCGTCGCGGATGTTCCCGAAGGTCACCTCGCTTCCGCTGGGTGTGCCGCGGCCCCGGATGGTCGGGGTGCTACGGGGGTTCGATCCGGACGTTGTGCATCTGGCGTCGCCGGCGCTGCTCGGTTACGGAGGCCTGCAAGCCGCGCGTCACCTCGGTGTCCCGACGGTGGCCGTATTCCAGACCGACGTCGCGGGTTTCGCCGGGAGTTACGGCGTCGGCTTCGCGACCCGCGCCGCCTGGGCGTGGACCCGTCACCTGCACACCCGGGCCGACCGCACGCTCGCACCGTCCACCGCGGCAATGGAAAGCCTGACAGCACATCGTGTTCCGCGGGTGTATCAGTGGGGACGTGGTGTCGACATCACCGGGTTCGCACCCTCGGCGCGGGACGACGCGCTGCGGCGCCGGTGGTCGCCGGACGGTAAGCCGATCGTCGGCTTCGTCGGCCGGCTCGCGCCGGAGAAGCACGTCGAGCGTCTCGCCGGGCTGGCGCGCCGCGACGACGTGGCGCTCGTGATCGTCGGCGATGGTGTCGACCGTGCCAAACTCGAAAGCCGAATGCCCTCAGCGGTGTTCACCGGGGCCGTGTACGGCCGCGACCTCGCGACCGCGTACGCCAGCATGGACGTGTTCGTGCATCCCGGTGAGCATGAGACGTTCTGTCAGGCGGTGCAGGAGGCGATGGCGTCGGGCCTGCCCGTCATCGCACCGAACGCCGGCGGACCCCGCGACCTGGTCGCCCCGTATCGGACCGGCCTGCTGCTGGCCGTCGACGAGTTCGAGGAGCGGCTGATCCAGTCCGTCGACCATCTGCTCGCTGAGCGGCAACGCTATTCGGTCGCTGCGCGTCGCAGCGTGCTGACCCGGACGTGGCCCGCCATCTGCGATGAACTTCTGGGCCACTACGACGCCGTCATCACCGATTCCCGCGAGCGGGCTTGTCTGCACACGACACGTCGCGCAAATTCAGCGTTCGGCGCACGCTCGCGCCGCATCGAGAGCGCTTGAGCTCCCGCACGAGTCAGCCCTGCGCCTCGACCGCGACCGGCTGCCATTGCTCCCACGTCGCCAGCCGGTTCTGGTAGTCGGCCTTGGCCAACTGCAACGGCAGCTCGCCGAAAAACACCCGTAGTGGCGGGTTTTGCGCGTCCACGACTTTCAGCAAGGCCCGGGCCGAGGCCTGCGGATCGCCGGGCTTGGCCACGCGCTGGCTGCGGATCCGGTCGGCTTCCTCGTGCACCTCCCGGTAGTCCGGCAGCGGCGTCGAGCGGCGCGACGACGACCCAGCCCAGTCGGTGGCGAAGCCGCCGGGTTCGATCAACGTCACGTGCACCCCGAACGGAGCCACCTCCTGCGCCAGCGCCTGCGAGAAACCTTCCAGCGCCCACTTCGACGCGTGGTAGATACCGACGTTCTGGAACGCGGTGATACCGCCGATCGATGACACCTGGATGATGTGCCCGCCGCGCTGCGCCCGCAGATACGGCAGTGCCGCCTGGGTGATCCACAACGCGCCGAAGACGTTGGTTTCGATCTGGTCGCGCGCCTCCTGCTCGGTCAGCTCCTCGATGAACCCGAAGTGCCCGTAGCCGGCGTTGTTGACGACGATGTCGAGCCGCCCGAAGTGGTCGTGGGCCTGCTTGACCGCCGCGAAGTCTGCGTCCCGGTCCGTGACGTCCAACGCAAGGGGCAGCAGCGCCGTGCCGTATTTGGCGACCAGATCGTCCAGCGCCGAGACGTCTCGCGCCGTCGCCGCGACCTTGTCGCCGCGCTGAAGCGCCGCGACCGTCCACTCGCGTCCGAAGCCGCGCGAGGTTCCGGTGATGAACCAAACCTTTTCGCTCATGGTTCCTATAGTCACGCAGACGCCCTCCGCATTCCCGCTGTATGCATGTTCACAGCTACGGTGGGCGTCATGAGCCGCGCGTCGCTGGAGAAAGACCCACATGAGGTGGCGTCGATGTTCGACGCGGTGGCCCGACGCTACGACCTGACCAACACCGTGATGTCGCTGGGCCAGGACCGGTTCTGGCGCCGGGAGACGCGGGCGGCGCTGCGCATCGGAGCGCAGGACAAGGTGCTCGACCTCGCGGCGGGCACCGCGGTATCGACGGTCGAGTTGGCGACCTCGGGCGCCTGGTGTGTGGCCGCGGACTTCTCCGTCGGCATGCTCGTCGCCGGTAGCTCCCGCGATGTGCCCAAGGTCGCCGGCGACGCCACCCGACTGCCGTTCGGCGACGACGTGTTCGACGCGGTGACGATCAGCTTCGGGCTTCGCAACGTCGTCGACCATGGGGCGGGTCTGCGCGAGCTGGCGCGGGTGACCCGGCCGGGTGGGCGCCTGGTGGTGTGCGAGTTCTCCACGCCGACGAACCGGCTGTTCGCGACGGCTTACAAGGAGTACCTGATGCAGGCGCTGCCGAGGATGGCGCGGGCGGTGTCGTCGAACCCGCAGGCCTACGTCTACCTCGCGGAGTCGATTCGCGCCTGGCCCGACCAGGCGCAGTTGGCCCGTCAGATCGCCGACGCCGGCTGGTCGTCGGTGCGCTGGCGCAACCTGACCGGCGGCATCGTCGCGCTGCACGCCGCCACCAAACCGCTGCGCTGACGCGGACTTCCGATCGGTGAAAATCGGGACGCCGCCCGGCGTGTCGAGCGCTGCCCGTCGAGAATCACCATTAACTTAGTGTCCCGACAGGGTCCGCGGACAAGGCGGTGGCGGGATGTCGGTTGGGGGCGAGTCGCGACGACGGTTGTCGCGCCGGTCGTCGTGATGGGCTCGGCCACTGCGGCGGCGTTGTTGGCACTGCCGCCGACGGCACGCGCGGCGCCCGGCAAGTCGGTGGCCGTCTTCGGGGCCGGCATCGCGGGCCTGACGGCCGCCCACGAACTCGTCGAGCGGGGGTACACCGTCACGGTGTACGAGCGCAAGGCGCTCGGCGGCAAAGCCAGGTCGATCCCGGTGCCCAATTCCGGTGCGACACCGCTACCCGCCGAACACGGCTTCCGGTTCTTTCCCGGCTTCTACCGCAATGTCACCGACACGATGCGACGGGTTCCGTTCTCCGGCAACGCCCATGGCACGTGGGACAACCTGACGCGGGCGACGTCGTATCTGCACTCCGGGCTCGGACGCCACGACCTGACGATCCCGCTGCCGTTTCCGTTGCCGATGATCCCGAATCCGATTACGCCCAAGGCGTTCATCGACTCGGTGGCAACGGTGTTCGAGACCCTGTTTCGGCTGCCTCCGTGGGAGGCGATCTACGCCGCCCAGAAGCTGGCCGTCTACGTCACCAGCAGCACCGAGCGCAAGCTCGGGCAGTGGGAGAACATGACGTGGGAGGACTACATCGGCGCGAACAAGAAGTCGCCCGAGTACAACCGGTATCTCGCTGACGGCATCATCCGTAACCTCGCCGCGTCGAAATCCAAGGACGCCAGCGCACATTCGATCGGGCTGGTCGGCGAAGCATCGGTGTGGTCGATCCTGCTTTTCGGAAACGACACCGACAACAAGGGATTCGACCGCGTGCTCAACGGTCCCACCAGCTCGCAGTGGCTCGACCCGTGGGTGGACTACCTGCGTGGGCAGGGCGTGACGTTCCGCGTCGGCCAGGCGCTCGCCGCGCTCACCCCGAACGGCAAGCACATTCAATCTGCGACCGTGGTCAACGGCAGCGGCATTCCTCAGCAGGTCACCGCCGACTGGTACGTCTCGGCCATCCCATGTGAGAAACTCGCCGCGGTGCTCACACCCGACGTGCTCGAGGCCGACCCGCAACTGGCCAACATCGCCCTGCTGCGCACGGAGTGGATGAACGGGCTGATGTTCTACCTCAAGGAGCGTGTCGACGTCACCAAGGGCCACGTCAATTACGTCGACTCCGGCTGGGCGATCACGTCGATCAGCGAGGAACAGTTCTGGAAGAAGAGTTTGACGAACTACGGCGACGGCACCGTCAAAGATTGTCTGTCCGCGATCATCTCGGACTGGTCCACGCCGGGCAACTTCAATCGTCGAAGCGCCAAGGAGTGCACCCCACAGGAGATCGCCAAGGAGGCGTGGGCCCAGATCAAGGCCCATCTCAACGACACCGACAGGGTCGTCGACGACGACATGCTGCACTCGTGGTTCCTCGACCCCGCCATCATCGATTCGGGCACTCCGGATGTGCGCAACGACGAACCGCTCTTCATCCAGGATCCCGGCTCGTGGAACCGTCGCCCGACCGCGGTCACCGGGATCGACAACCTGTTCCTCGCCGGCGAGTGGATCAAGACCGACCAGAACGTCACCACGATGGAAGGCGCCAACGAAGGCGGCCGCTACGCCGCCAACGGCGTCCTGCAGGCGTCGGGCTACAACGGGAACATGGTGAAGATCGTCGAGCTGTTCCAGGCGCCGTGGTGGGTGCCGTTCAAGAATGTCGACCGGGCCCGCTACCGTGCGCGCCTGCCGCATGCGCTCGACATCGTCGATACGCGTTGGCCGGCGCGATAACGGCGTCGCGGGCGCGTCAGCCGCGCTACGGTGCTGGGCATGTACGGACGCTTGGCCGACCCAGGCTGCACCCTCGGCACAGATCCGCGCTCTGACCCGCGAATGGTCAAGGCGCTGGCCCAGTTCGGGCTCGACGGCCGGCTGCCGGCCGTACCGTTGAGCGTCGACGCCCCGCTCGATGAGCGCATCGCGTTCGCGACGATGAGCGAGGAGGGGATGGGCGCAATCTTCGACGTGCTCGCCAAAGAACTGCCCGACGCGCCCGGTGTCACCACGACCACGACGACGATCGCCGGGCCCGACGACAACGACGTCACGTTGTTCATCAGCCGCCCCGACGATGCGCACTCCCCGCTACCCGCCGTCGTCCACCTGCACGGCGGCGGCATGGCGATCGGCAGTGCAGCCGATATCGGTTACCTCAACCTTCGCGGGCACCTCGCCGCCACCGGGCTGGTCGTGGTCGGCGTGGAGTTCCGCAACTCCGGCGGCAGGCTCGGGCCGCACCCGTTCCCTGCCGGCCTCAACGACTGCGCCGCGGCGGTGCGCTGGGTCGCGGCCAACCGCGCCGAACTCGGTGTCACACACCTGATCGTGTCCGGGGAGTCCGGTGGTGGCAACCTCACGCTGACCGTGGCGCACAAGGCCAAGCGGGAGGGCTGGTTGCACGAAATCGCGGGCTGTTATGCGCAATGTCCGTACATCTCGAACCGGTGGCTCGATGACTGCGAGGACCTGCCGTCGCTTGAGGAGAACGACGAGTACTTCGTCAGCCGCCAGCAACTCGCGCTGCTCGGCTCGATCTACAACCCCGACGGGTCCCACGCCGACGATGCGACCTGCTGGGCGGCCGCGGCGACCGATGATGAGCTCAGAGGCCTTCCGCCACACGTGATTTCAGTCAATGAACTCGATCCGTTGCGCGACGAAGGGCTCGCCTACTATCGGCGGTTGCTTCAGGCGGGGGTGCCCGCGGTCGGCCGGGTGGTGGCCGGCACCTGTCACGGCGGCGACTTGCTGTGCGGCAGTTACATGCCCGATGTTTTCTCAGCGACCATCCGGGATATCAGCGGCTTCGCGAAGTCCCTGAGCTAGCCGATACCCTGCGGGCCGCCGGTCCCCGTGTTGCTCTTGACGACGGGCAGGCTGAGGTCGAACCGGGAATTCGGGGACGGCGATTGGCTATCGCGCCACGGCGTGCACACACCGGCAAAGGGCACGTCCTTGCAGGGCCCCTGTGGCCTGGCGGGTGCGGTTGCAGCAGAGGACAGGGCGACTACGACGATCGCGATCGCGGCAAGTATAAATCGAACTGTCACACCGAGCATCGTGGGCTCCTTCCGCCGACGCTTACTCGAACGCCTCTGTGCTTCAGGATAATCCCGATATTCGCCCGTGAACAGGTCGTCTAGCAGGCCTTACAGTTAGCTTGGCTCTACACTTCTCGCGTTTTGCGGGTATGCCAGACCCGTTCGGTCTGCGGGCCGACATCGAGACTGTGCGTCTGTTGGAAGTTGCGTCCGCCGCGCGCATATGTGGCGAGAACGGCTGGAGGCGTATCGGATTCGGTAACCGGGTCGGCAAGCCAGCGGCACGGCCGCACATGCACCAGGTCGACGGCCGTCGCGGCCGGGTCCTCGTCGCGGTAGTACGGGCCGACGATGCGGCCCAACCAGAAAAGCCCGTCGGCATCGCGGGTCCAGGCGAACGACCCGTCGGCGACGTCGGCGAACCGTTCGACACGGCGGGCCGTGCGCTCATCGAAGCCCGCGTCGCCGAAACCGACGACACCCGTCGCCAGCGCGCGGTCGATCGCCGCCTGCGGGTCGATGTCGTCGCGGCGCGACCTCATCGGAGCCCGGTACACCTTGGCCACGCGCGATATTCTGCCTCCAAATGGAGACGTTCAAGCGCTACCTGATGTTTCAGGGAATGATGTTCGTCTTCGGCATCGTCGGGCCGATCTTTCTCATCATGTACTTCGCCGCGCAGCCGGACCCCACCCTCCGGTGGGCGTACTGGTTCGGGCTGTTCATCACCGCCGCGGACGTCCTGATCGCGCTGGGGCTCACCGCCTCCACCACGGCGAACAAAGACGACTAGCTGAACGGGGCACGTTCGTCGACGCGCCGCGACAGCAGACCGGCGCCGCGCCAGACCTTGGCGGTCCAGTCCTCGTCCTCGTCGGTGACGAAATTGCCCATCACCCGCACCGCGATGTTCATCAGCGTCGTCGAGCGCATGGCGATCGGTCCCGCCGCGGGCAGGAACCGCGGGAAAGTCAGCAGCAACGCCAATCGCCGGGCGACCGAGAACCCACGCGCGTAATGCGCCGAGAGCACCGCGGGCCACGCCGTCGACACATCACCGGTGCCCAGTAGTTCGGCGGCCAGCCGGCCGGTTTCGAGCCCGTAGTCGATGCCCTCGCCGTTGAGGGGGTTGACGCATGCTGCGGCGTCGCCGATCAGCATCCAGTTCGGCCCGGCGACACCGGACACCGCGCCGCCCATCGGCAACAGCGCCGACAGCCCGGCGCGCGGTTCCCCGTCGAAGCCCCACTCCTGGCGGCGTAACTCGGTGTAGTACGACATCAGCGGCCGCAGCGCGGCGTCGGCCGGACGTTTCGCGGTGGCGAGCGCCCCGACGCCGATGTTCACCTCGCCGTTGCCGAGCGGGAAGATCCAGCCGTACCCGGGTAGCACTTTGCCCTCCGGGGAGCGCAACTCCAGGTGCGAGGTGATCCACGGTTCGCTTGCCCGCGGCGTGGCGATGTATCCGCGGACCGCGACGCCGTACACCGTCTCCTGATGCCACTCGCGGCCCAGCACGCGGCCCAATGTCGAGCGGGCGCCGTCGGCGACGATCAGTTCGCGGCAACCGATCTCGGCCCCGGAGTCCAGCACCACCGCCGCCACGCGGCCCGACGAATCATGTTGGACATCGACGGCTTTCACGCCGAGCATCATCTTCGCGCCCTCGTCGGCGGCCACCATGCGGATGCGGTCGTCGAGCTCGGTGCGAGGGACCGCGCTCGAGGTGGACGGGAACGACGGACCCGGCCACTCGACTTCGACGTCGGCGCCGAACCCCGACATCCGCAGACCGCGGTGCTGTACCCGGCCGACCAACCACGACCCCAGGCCCAGCCGCTGCATCTCCAGCACCGCGCGCGGGGTCAGCCCGTCGCCGCAGGCCTTGTCGCGGGGAAACTGGGCCGAGTCGATGACGACCACGTCACGGCCGTTGCGGGCCGCCCACGCCGCAGCAGCCGAACCCGCAGGCCCGGCCCCGACGACGACCACGTCGGCTCGTGTATCCATGGTTCCCAGTATGTTGGCAGGGTGAGGACGCCAGCGACCGTGGTGGCGGGAGTGGACTTCGGAGATCCCGGCTTCGCGCAGGATGTCCGCGACGGAGTGGCCCGCATCGAAGACCTGATGGCCGCTGAACTGGGCAAAGCCGATGAGCTGATGGCCGAGGCGGTGCAGCATCTGTTCCAGGCCGGCGGTAAGCGGTTCCGCCCGTTGTTCACGGTGCTCTCGGCCCGGCTGGGTCCGGAACCGGACGCGTGGCAGGTCACCGTCGCGGGCGCCGTCATCGAGTTGGTGCACCTGGCGACGCTGTACCACGACGACGTGATGGACGAGGCGCAGGTCCGCCGCGGCGCCGACAGCGCCAACGCCCGCTGGGGCAACAACATCGCGATCCTGGCGGGCGACTACCTGTTCGCAACCGCGTCGCGACTCGTCAGCAGGCTCGGGCCCGACGCGGTGCGCATCATCGCCGACACCTTCGCCCAGCTGGTGACCGGCCAGATGCGCGAGACCCGCGGCGCCGCCGAACACGTCGACTCCGTCGAGCACTACCTCAAAGTCGTCTACGAGAAGACCGCATGCCTGATCGCGGCGTCCGGACGGTTCGGGGCGACGTTCTCGGGCGCCGATGAGGAGCAGATCGAGCGCCTGACCCGGCTCGGCGGCATCGTCGGCACCGCTTTCCAGATCTCCGACGACATCATCGACATCGACAGCGATCCCGAGGAGTCCGGCAAGGTTCCCGGCACCGACCTGCGCGAAGGCGTGCACACGTTGCCGGTGCTCTACGCCCTGCGGGGCAGCGGCCCCGACGCCGACCGGCTGCGGGAACTGCTGGCCGGACCGGTGGAGAACGACGATGACGTGGCCGAGGCGCTGCAGCTGCTGCGCGCGTCGCCCGGGATGGTCCAGGCCAAGGAGACGGTCGCGCAGTATGCGGTGCAGGCCCGCGAGGAGCTCGCCCACCTGCCCGACGGACCGGGCCGCCAGGCCCTGACGACGCTGGTGGATTACACGGTGAACCGGCACGGCTGAGCGGGCGGAACCTGCGGAGCCTGGCTAAGCGTTGACTCAGCGGAGTCTCTCGGTCCGAAGGAGGAAGCGATGACCTGGCATCCGCACGCGAACACCGCCAAGACGTTCGCTCTGCTGGTGGGGTTCTCGGCGCTCATCGTGTTCATCGCGGCGCTGTTCCGAAACACGGCGCTCATCGGGCTGGCGGTGCTGTTCGCCGTCGGCATGAACGCCTATGTGTACTTCAACAGCGACAAGCTCGCGCTGCGGGCCATGCACGCCCAACCGGTGACCGAGATGCAGGCGCCGATGATGTATCGCATCGTGCGCGAGCTGGCGACCACGGCGCGCCAGCCGATGCCGCGGCTGTACATCAGCGACACCGCCGCACCGAACGCGTTCGCAACGGGACGTAACCCACGCAACGCCGCGGTCTGTTGTACGACGGGAATCCTGCAGATCCTCAACGAACGCGAGTTGCGTGCGGTACTCGGCCACGAACTGTCGCACGTCTACAACCGCGACATCCTGATCTCGAGCGTCGCCGGCGCGATGGCCGCGGTGATCACCGCGTTGGCCAACATCGCCTACTTCGCGACGCTGTTCGGCGGCAACCGCGAGGGTGGTGCGAATCCCTTTGCCATTCTGTTGGTTTCGCTGCTCGGCCCGATCGCGGCGATGGTGATCCGGATGGCGGTGTCACGGTCGCGCGAATATCAGGCCGACCAGTCGGGGGCAGAGCTGACGGGCGACCCGCTGGCGCTGGCCAGCGCGCTGCGCAAGATCAGCGCCGGCGTCGAACAGGCGCCGTTGCCGCCGGATCCGAAGCTCGCCGACCAGGCCCACCTGATGATCGCCAACCCGTTCCGGGCGGGCGAGAAGATCGGCAAGCTGTTCTCCACGCACCCGCCGATCGGCGACCGCATCGCGCGCCTGGAGGCGATGGCCGGCCCGGGACATCGGGAAGGCCCGGGCTACTACTGAGGCCCGTTTTGGCGCGAGCGCTCAACCCGGTACGGTCTGCGGCCCCGAAACCGTACGTGGGTGAGCGCTCGGCAGACGTACGTTGAATCAGCCGGCTGTCAGACGCAGTTCGACCATCGGCAGGGCGGTGTTCGTGGTGTCGACGGGTACACCCAGGGTCGATTCCAGGACAGGCTTCATCGTCTGCCACGCCCGGCGGTGCCGATCGACATAGCGCTGTAATGCCGCATCGGCTTCGCTCGTGCTGAGCGTTCGGGCCATCGCGGGTCTCGACACCCGGGTGCCCACCGACACCTTCGCGTGTGGATCGGCCTGGAGGTTCTGGTACCACTGAGCGCGGGTACCGAAGCCCGAGGCCACGACGTACGTGTCCGGGTCGGGGTGATCGATCACCTCGAGGGCCACCTGTCGGATGCGCCCTGACTTCCGCCCGGTGTGCTCCAGCAACAAGATCCGCGAGCCGAAGACGAATCCGAGTCGCGCCCGATACAGCCAGATGGGCGCGCGCATCAGCCGACGCGACCGCAGAAGCGTGTCGCCCACTTCCACCATGGAGTCCGAGGCTGCGCGGAAGAGCTTCGAAAAGACGGGCATCGAGATCCTCCTATGTTGTTCGGTGGGCGGCCGCAGAATCCTTGTATGCGTCCGTCAATCGAGAGTAGAACGAGAGTACGGACCGGCCCGACGGACGGGAGGGCGGTAGAGCAGTCATGGCAGTGCGCTGGCCGGGCCAGCTGGAACGACGGGCCGCCCGCATCTGTGCGCGGGCCCAGGACCCGCTCGACCTTCTTGCGGCGGTAGCCGCCGCAGTACGAGCGGAGATTCCCTACGCCGCCGCGGGCTGGCTACTCACCGACCCGGACACGTTGCTCATCACCGGGGTTCACGCGGAGAACGTCACACGTGACCAACATCTGGCCCTGATCGAATGCGAGCTGACGACCGAAGACGTGAACAAATTCGTCGACCTCGCACGGCGGGAGGTTCCGGCTGCCGCCCTCGGCATCGCCACTGCGGGTGACCTGAGCCGCAGCACGCGTTGGACGAAGATCTACCGCCCCAACGGGTACGGCGACGAAATGCGCGGCGTGTTCAGTTCGGGTTCGGCGACCTGGGGACATTTCTGCCTGACCCGGCAAGCCGAGGATGCGTTCTTCACCGAAGACGAGGTCGCGGTGATGGCGAAGTTGTGCCCGCACGTGGCCAACGGCATCCGGGCCTGCCTTCAGCTCGACGGACACCGCGGACAACAGGCTCCCGCCGCACCCGCACTGCTCATACTCGCCGATGACGGCAGCATCGAGTCGATGACACCGCAGGTCACCGAGTGGCTCGGCCCCGTCGAGGACGAGCGACTGCGGTCGGCGATCGTGCTGCACGAGGTGGCCCACCAGGCCCGCGTGCTCGCCGAACGTGGTGTCGGAGAGCCCGCGATGGCGCGCACCAGGAGTCGCTCCGGCGACTGGCTGGTGGTGCGGGGAATCCGTCTCGAGCGGGATGCGTCGGAAACGGACTGTACTGCAGTCGTTTTGGAGCTGGCTCGCCGTTCCGACATCGCCCCTCTGCTGGTTCACCGCAGCGAACTGACCCGTCGTGAAAAGGAAGTCACCCAGTTGCTGTTGACCGGCATGGCGACCAGGGATATCGCCGGCCGGCTGTGGATCACGTCCGAGACGCTGCGGGGCCACATCAAGGCGATCTTCGCCAAGCTCGGCGTCAATAGCCGCCCGGAACTCGCCGCCCTACTGTCGCAGGATCTCGTCGTCCGGTTGTAGCGGTCCGGGCCTTGAAAGCCGATGACTGCGCGGCGATGTCGTCGGCCACGCGTCGACCCAGCCGTCCAACGAATTTCGTCAGCCCCGGCCGGTAGACGTAGCCGACGAATCGTAGGCCCGGCAGGACTTCGGCCCCGAGTCCGTCGCGCGGCATTCCGCGATCGTCGAGGACGCCGAGATGGGACACCATGGCGTTCAGGCCGGTTCGGTATCCGGTGGCCGCGATGACACTGTCCACCTGCACCCTGGTGCCGTCCGCAAGCACCGCGCCACGGGGTTCCAGGCGTTCGACGGCCGCCACCACACGCAGCGAGCGGTCGCGGATCGCGTCGATGACGTGGCGGTCGACGATCGCCGTACCGGCACCACGGCGTTTGAGCGCAGCGATCGGTCCCTCCGGAGGCGCCCTCAGCCCGAAGTCGCTCAGATCGCCGATCACCCTGCGCTGCATGGCCAACAGCATCTTGTCGACGAGTCCGGTGGGTAGCCGTAGAAACAGCGGCAACGGCAGATCGCCGGGTAGCCCACCGACTTCTCGCAGCAGAATGTTCGGCGGAGTGCGCACCGCCAGCAGCACCTCCGGACAAGCCGAGCGGCTCAGCTCGTAGGCGATCTCGAGCCCGGTGGCACCGGCGCCGACGACCAGCACCCGCTGTCCCGCGAACGGAGCGGCGTTGCGGTAGTGCGCGGCATGCATCACCCGACCGGCGAAGTCGCTGTCGGCCCAGTCGGGAAGCGCAGGGTGGTTGAAGATGCCCGTGGCGATCACGACGTGGCGAGCCCTGCGTGAACCTCTGTCGGTGGCCACGTCCCAGCCGCCGCCGGGAGCCGGGTCGAGCCGGCGCACCTCGACGTTCAACTCGACGGGCACGTGGTTTCGGTCGGCATAGGCCTGCAGGTAGTCGACGTACTGGTCGCGGGTCGGAAATTGTCCGAAGTGACGCGGAAACGGCGCACCGGGCAGCGCCGAGTTGCGACGGCAGGTGTTGAAGCGCATTGCGTCGTAACGATGTGCCCAGGCGGCGCCGATCTGTGCGCCGCGCTCGACGACGCTTGCGTCGATGCCGCGTGCGTGCAACTCGGCCGCGCAGGACAGCCCGGCGGGACCGCTCCCGACGACGAGCACGGTTGCCATGGCCGCTCCTCTGGGAGGTTTCGGTGTGCCTCCAGCCTCGGCCGAAGCCGCGGCTTCCGCCACCCCGCAAATGGGGGGTCACCTGCTTGGCGGGCCGGCGTGGGTAACGGTCGGCCGCCCGGCACCGATGTCATGCGTGTGCTGCGAGTCGTCGCCGCACCCTCTAGGGTGTGGACCGTGCTGAAGAGGGTGCTGATCGGCGTCGTGGGGTCGGCAGGGGCTGGCCTGATCGCCGTGCCGGGTGTCGCCGCGGCGCAGCCGTCCGAGCCGGCACCGCCGCCGGCGCCGAATGTCAACGCGCTCGCGCCGGTGAAGCTGTCGGACTTCGCGGTGATGGACGGCAACTGGTACGCGTTCAGGACACCCGACGGGCTGACGTGCGTGCTGCAGCGCAACGGCGGCTACGGCTGCAGCGGCCCGATCCCGGGCGCGCCGAACGGCGCGAACTTCGTCAGCGGCGGGCCCGGTGTTCCGCAGTTCTCGGCGACGACGGCCGACGTGTTCGCCAGCGTCGGCGAGGTCAAGCCGCTTCCGGCCGGCTCACGGATGAGCTTCCAGACCGTCAGCTGCGGCAGCGAGGGCGGCGTGACGACGTGTTCGGACAGCCGCAATCAGTCGGGCTTCGTGCTGAGCCCCGCCGGCAGCTACATCATCAACGGCGGCAGGGATCCGCTGCTGGAACGCCCCGAGGGCACGAACCCGTACTTCAACTGATCTGACGCACTGAACTAGAAGCCCGCGCCGTGCACCTCGTGGCCCGGCTTCTCGACCATCAGGCCGCGATAGGCCTCCTCGACGCTGGAGCCGTGGTTGACCACCGCGTCGACCTCACGCGCGATCGGCATCGAAATCCCGTACTGATCGGCGAATTCCATGATCACGCTGGCGGCCTTGACGCCCTCGGCGACCTGGTTCATCGACGAGATGATCTCGTCGATCGGCTTGCCCGCCCCTAAC
Organism: Mycolicibacterium sp. GF69; assembly: GCF_003284965.1. Classification (GTDB taxonomy): domain Bacteria; phylum Actinomycetota; class Actinomycetes; order Mycobacteriales; family Mycobacteriaceae; genus Mycobacterium. The sequence continues at coordinate 38,053 of NZ_QMEW01000016.1, read as the reverse complement.
TGCTCGCCGACGTGGCGGTTGCGGCTGCGCTGGCTGGTACACGTGACGATCAGGTCGCCGATACCCGCCAGGCCGGCGAACGTGTCGCGGTGCCCGCCGCTCGCCTCGCCGAGTTTGGACATCTCGCGGATCGCGCGGGCCATCACCATCGCGCGCGTGTTCTCGCCGATGCCCAGCGAATAGCCCATGCCGACCGCGATCGCGTACACGTTCTTCAACGCACCGGCCATCTCCACGCCGACGACGTCGTCGGTCGTGTACGTGCGAAAGCGCTTGGTGCGGAACAACTGTGCCAAATCGGCCGCCAGGTACTGGTCGGGCATCGCGAGCACCGCGGCGGCGGCGTACCCCTCGGCCACCTCACGCGCGATGTTCGGCCCAGCCAGAATCCCGGCCGGATGGCCCGGCAGCACCTCGGTGACGATCTGGCTCATCCGATAGTTGGTGCCCTGCTCGAGGCCCTTCACCAGCGAGACCACCGGCACCCACGGCCGCAGCTCCTTAGCCAGCTCGGTGAGTACCTTGCGGAAGCCGTGCGACGGCACCCCCATGACGATGACGTCGGCGCACGATGCCGCCTCGGAGAAGTCGGTCGTCGCCTTGAGACTCGTCGGCAGCTCGACCTCGTTGCCGAGATACTTCGAGTTGCGGTGATTGTCGTTGATGTCGGCGGCGGTTTCGGCGGAACGCACCCACTGCAGCGTCGGCCCGCGGCGCGCACAGATGGACGCGACGGTGGTGCCCCAGGATCCTCCACCGAGGACGACGACTTTGGGTTCGCGTTGCGAAGGTGCCATGCCGATCAGGGTAGGTCGGGCGGCGGATCTTCACCGGCAGTTGACGAAAGCCCTCACCCGTGCGAGAGGTAGCCGCGTACAGCACGCTCCAGCACCAGTGTCGCGGTGACCATGGTGTCGATGGAGATGCTCTCGTCGTAGACCGCCCACCCGTCGTCGCCGGGGCCGAACGTCACCGCGGGTATGCCCGCGTGCCGGAACCGGATGGTGTCGTTGAACGCCGGCTTGGTGTAGTGCCGGACCGCTTCATCGGTCACCGCGAGATAGGCGTCGGCGATCGCCGTGACGAGGGGGTGATCGCTGCTCACTTCGACCGTCCCGGCGACGAACGTCGGCCCCGGAACGTAGGCCACCTTTGTCTCGATGCCCGCCGGCGCCAGCTCGCTGACGCGCTGCTGGAAGGCGAGCAGCAGCTCACCCGCGGAGACGTCGGGGCCGACGTTGACCGCGGCAACGCGCACCCGCGCTTCGAGCGGGGTGAACTGCGCCATCCCGGCCTGGCCCGCCGACAGCCCGACCACCGAGATCGGCCAGTCACCGACCGGATCCCGCCGGATCCGCGCGAGCGCCTCGGCCAGGAACTGCGCCGGATTGACCCCGGTGTCCGGCCGCCAGATGTGGCTCGACGTGCCGCGCGCGACGATGTCGATCAGCGCGTGTCCGGTCTGCGCCGTGGCCAGCGCGATGCCGCCGCGGCCGTCTTCGGACCACGCGGTCGGCTCCACGGTGATCGACGCGTCGGGCCGCATGCGGTGCTCGTCGAGCAGGTAGCAGGATCCTTCGACGCCGTTGCGTTCCTCGTCGACGGTCAGGACGACCGACAATGTCCCGCTTGGGGGCGGGTCGGCCACGACGCGTCGGGCCGCGGTCAGTAGCGTCGCGAGGTTCGCGCGGGTGTCCGACGTTCCGCGCGCATAGATGCGCCCGTCGAGTTCGACTGCCTGGTAGGGGTTCTCGGCGCAGACGGTCCACCGGCTCGGCGGGCCCGACGGGTACGTGTCGAGGTGGTCGTTGAGCATCAGCGTCGGGCCGGGCCCGAACACCTTCGTCGCCAGCACATTTTGTCGCGTCGGATGGCGCCCGGCCAACCGGACGTCGAACCCCCACTCGCGGAGCAGCGCCGCCACCGGTTCGGCGATGCGCGTCTCCTCCGGTGGCCGGGCCGGGCCGTCGAGGCTGTTCTCGCACCACGGCTGACCCGCCGCGACGAGATACCTTGTCAGCTCGACCAGTTCAGCGCGGTCGACCTCGGAAACGGTCCGTGTCACGGTACTTCGTTCTCGACGAGTTCTCGCAGACCGCGCGGATCCCGCCCCTGCGCCAGGCCGAGCGACACGAGCAGCCGGGCCCGATGTGGCGTCAGCCCCGGAGCCAGCACCGCCCCGCCCGCGACGAGGGTGGCCACGCCGCCGGGATAACCATAGCGCGGCGCAACCCGGGCGTCGGGTGCGCGGGTGGTGACGACGACGAGTGTCCCGGAGTCGATCAACCGTTGCGCGGCCGCTGCCTGACCGGGCGGCAGGTTGCCCGCGCCGTTAGCGGCGACGACGACCGCCGCCCGGCCGTCAGCGGCATACGGGAGCAGGGTGCCGTCGTCGCCGAGCGCGGCCACGACGATCGGCACCGGTTCGATCGGCCCGCCGGGCGCACCGTGCGCCGTACCGCGGGCCGGCGTACGGAACCAGTCGACCCGCCCGCCCCCGACGATGCCGAGAGCCCCGCGCCCCGGCGCGTCGAAGGCATCGCGCGCCACCCCCGAGACCTTGAGGACCTCACGGGCGGCGAAGATCCGCCCGCCGAAAACCACAACCGGGTCGATGTCGGCACGCGAAGCGGCCACGGTCAGCGCGTCGGTGAGGTTGGCCGCCCCGTCGCTGTCGGGACGTTCGCCGGCGATCATCGACCCGGTGACGACGACGGGCACTGGCCACCTGTCGCGGTATGCGAGCCACGTCGACACCTCTTCGATCGAGTCCGTACCGGTCGTCACCACCAGGCCACCCACACCGTCATCGACGAGATCGGCGACGCGCACCGCCAGGCGCTCCATCAAGTCGAAGTCGACCTCCGAACCACCGACGAGCGCCAGGTCCTCGGCGCCACCGAATCCGTCGACCCGGTCGGCCAGGGCCGTCGCACCGTGGAAAGGCACTGCCCCCGAATCGGTTTCGCGCATCGAGATGGTGCCGCCGAGCCCGATCAGCCGAATGTCGCTCATCGGGTGATGCCGTCGAGCGGTGCCGACACGATCAGGGTGCTGTAGTCGGGGATCTGCGCATCCTGCGGCACGCGGCCGACGCTTTGCGCCCACCGCGCCCGATCGGCCAGGTCGCCCGGCAGTTCGGGGCCGAGCTGGGTGCTGAACTCGAATTCGGCCGCCACTTCGTCGACGAGCTGCTGATCGAGGCCCGTCGCTCCGGCGACCGCCGCCAACGCCTCGGGATCGCGGTCGCTCAGCGGAGCGTCGGCCTTCTTCACTGCGGCCAGGAACCGGCTCAGCGCGTCCTGTCGGGTGGACAGCGTCTCGGCGTCGGTCAGATAGAGGCTGTGCTGGTTGTACTTTTCCGATCCCTGCAACTCGACGACGTCACCGTCGAGCGCGACCACCGATTTGGCCAGCGCGGGTTGGAAACGGCGACGACGTCGACGCTGTGGTTGCCGATCGCGGTGGGGATCTCGGCCGGGCCGGTCTGCACCAGCTCGGCCTCGACACCGGCTTCGCCGAGGAACTTCGTCGTGAAGTAGTGTGCGCTGCTGCCGAGCGGCACCGCGATCTTACGGCCGGACAGGTCGGGGATGGAGGTGATGCCCGCCGATCGTCGCGCCACGAATCTCCCTTCGGCCCAGCGTGATCCGTCGGCGATGATCCTCAAGTCGGGGTTTTTCAGCGCTGCGGCCGAGGTCGGCACGTCACCGCCGTTGGCGACGTCGACAGCGCCACCGGCGAGCGCTTCGAGGGCGGCGGCGCCGGTCGGGAAGGGGACCACTTCGATGTCGACGCCGGACTCGGCGAAATAGCCGAGCTTCTCGGCGACGGGCACCTGCGACCAGCACGGGTCGACCACCCATCCGACGGTCAAAGTATCGCTCGCGCTGTTCTTTCCGGTGCTGCCACAGCCGGCGAGGGCGGCGGCGATGACTGTCGCGGCGACGACGGCGGTCAAGCCTCGGATGATCATGTCGGGCCTCCGGAGCGATGGCGGGTGGAAATCTGGTCGGGGCGAAGAAGGTCGTGAAGCCGTCGCCGAAGCGGTGCGTAGTCGGCGAATTCGGCGACGCGGCTGGCGGCGCGGGGACGGGGCAGCGGATTGTCGAAGTGGTCGACGATCGTGCCGTCGGAGGCCATCACGACGATCGACGATGCGATACGGATGGCCTCATCCACGTCGTGAGTGACGAAGACGATGGTGGTGCCGGTCCGCTCCCACAGATCGATTGCGAGGTCCTGCATCTGCGAGCGGGTCAACGCGTCGAGCGCGCCGAACGGCTCGTCCATCAACAGGACCTGCGGGCTGTTGGCCAGCGCGCGGGCGATACCGACCCGCTGACGCATTCCACCCGAGAGTTCGTGCGGCAGCTTGGCTTCCACGTCGCGCGGCAGACCCACGGTGTCCAGCAGCGCGGCGATCCGCTGGTGCCGTTGCGCCCGAGGAACTCTCGCCACACGCAGCGCGAACGAGATGTTTCCCGCAACCGATGTCCACGGGAACAGCACGTCGCGTTGGAACACGACACCGCGTTCGCGGCCGGGACCGGTCACCAGGGCACCGTTGAACGAGACCTGCCCGGCGGTCGGCGTCACGAAACCGGCCACACAGTTGAGCAGTGTCGACTTGCCGCACCCGGACGGGCCGAGCAGCGCCAGGAACGCGCCGGCATCGATGGTCAGGTCGAGGTCGCTGAGCACCCGGCTGCCGATGGCGTATTCCACTGTCAAAGCGGAGATTCCGATGCCGGCCGCGGTCATGACTGTTCACTCGCCCATCGGACGAAGCGACGGGTGCCGCGGTGGAACAGCTGATCGGCCAGCGCGCCGACGACCCCGAGCGCGATCAGGCAGGCGAAGAGCCGGTCGGGTTGGCTGAACAGCCGGGCCTGGTCGAGTCGGAACCCGAGTCCTTCGGTCACACCGGCCTGTTCGGAGGCGACGATGAGAATCAACGACATCGCGATGCCCTGGCGTAGCCCGGTAAGGATGAAGGGCAGCGCGGCGGGCAGCACCACCGAGGTGAAGACCTGGCGGCGCGACGCCCCCAGGCATGCCGCGACGCGCAGATAGTCGGCGCGGGTGGAGGAGATGCCGGCGTGGGTGTTCACCCAAACCGGGAAGAACACGCCGAGCGTGGTGAGGAACAGTTTGGATTCCTCGCCGATGCCGAACCAGAGGATCGCCAGCGGGACGAGCGCGATCGCGGGGATCGGCCGGATCACCTGGATGGTGGGTTCGAGCAGGACGCGCGCGATACGACTGCGGCCGGTCAGGCTGCCGGCGATGATGGCCAGCGCCGAGCCGAGCAGGAATCCGCTGAGCGCGCGCCGGAAGCTGGCTGCGGCGTCGTCGACGAGGGTGCCCTGGGCGTACATCTCCCGGGCGGCCGCCACGACGTCGGCGGGGGAGGGAAGCAGCGAAGGGGAGAAGATCTGCAGCCGGACCAGCAGCGCCCAGGCCGCGACGACGCCGACGAGGCTGAGCCCCGCCAGGGCGACAAAGAGAGAGTTCTTCGACGGGCTCCGGGGGCCGGCCGCAGGGGGCGCAGACGTCGTACGGAGAGTCGGCACGGCCGCCATCGCCACCTCCGTCAGAGCCGCTGACCTGGACGGACGTACCGTAAAGGCAATTCGGGGTGTGACGGCGGGCCGATCGCGCGGGTGCCGGGGCGCCGCGTGGAATGCGCCACTGCGCCGCGCATCCGACCTGGGCCGCTAGCGGCAATTCGCCACCGGCGCGGCACACGCTCGAGTTTCGATCAGATTGATCGAAGAGTCGCCCGTGCGCCGCGCGCCCGTGGCTCAGCGGTAGTTGACGAACTGCAGCGCCACGTCGAGATCCGCACCCCGAAGGAGGGCCTGAACCGCCTGAAGGTCGTCGCGCTTCTTGGAGCTGACGCGGATTTCCTCGCCCTGGATCTGCGCCTTGACGCCCTTGGGGCCGTCGTCGCGGATGAGCTTGGTGATCTTCTTGGCCTGCTCGCTGGTGATGCCCTGTTTGATCTGGCCGCTGACCTTGTAGGTCTTGCCGGATGCCTGGGGGTCGCCGGCGTCGAAGGCTTTCATCGAGATGTCGCGGCGGACCAGCTTCTCCTTGAACACGTCGACGGCGGCCTTTGCGCGCTCCTCGGTCGAGCTGGTGATGACGACCGTTTCCTCGCCCTGCCACTCGATCGAGGTGTCGGTGCCGCGGAAGTCGTAGCGGGTGGCCAGCTCCTTGGCGGCCTGGTTCAGTGCGTTGTCCACCTCCTGGCGGTCGACCTTGCTCACGACGTCGAACGATGAATCCGCCATGGGTTCCGTTCCTCCTTGATGGTCTGCTGCACGGTCGGGTGCCGTTTTCGTCCTAGGCCCATCCTCGTTGTACCCTGCAAGTCGCACCAAACCGGGTCGCCCGGCGGTGCAGCACCCAGGCAGGTTGCCCGAGCGGCCAATGGGAGCGGACTGTAAATCCGTCGGCGTATGCCTACAGTGGTTCGAATCCACTACCTGCCACTCTGGGCACATCCGGTTCTGTCCGCTGCGATCACAGTTCGGACGCCGGTCGTCTGCAGTCCGTCCGCAGCAGTCGCAGCGGCATGTCGAAAGCGTCCGCCACGGCCGTCAGGTCGGGCGTGGGGTCTGCTATCCCTCCAGAGCACTCAACACGGCATCGCAGGCGAAGATTCGGCTGTAGTTGCCTTCGCTTCGCTGACGCAGGATGCCGACCTGGATTAGGCGCTGGATAGCACTGTTCGCCGCCGGGTAGGACACCCCGTACACATCACTGGCAAACTGCGCAGTAATCATGGGGTAGCCGATAAGGTCCTCTGCGATCCTCAGTGACACCCCTTTTGCACCAGCATCAGCGAGCACTGTCTTGAAACGCTCGCGGATGTCGTGGAGGCGGTTCACGCGGCCGATGACTTCAATAGCTTCAGCTTGTATTGCTGCACAGATGAATTGAACCCAGGGATCCCAGACACCAGTGAGCGACACGCTCAGGAGTTGACCTTGGTACTCCTCGCGATTCCGCTCCAGCCACGGCGCGATGTTCAGGATGGGGTTCTGAAGATTGCCATATAGCTGGAGTTGGAGCGCACACACCAGCCGCCCCAACCTGCCGTTACCGTCGTTGAACGGGTGTAGCGCTTCGAACTGATAGTGACCGAGTGCCAGTCTGACTATCGAAGAGAGGGACGAATGCGGCGCGTTGATCCATGCTTCCCACTGCCGCAGGCCGCTGTGTAAGCGGTCGTCAGGAGGTGGAGGAACAAAGCGACATTCGGTGACTCGGCGGCGACCGGCACCTATGAACACTTGTGTGGTCCGGACGTGGCCCGCCTCGGGGCCGTCGCTCCGCGTCCCTTTGACCAACAACTCGTGCAGGCTCTCCAGCATGCTGACGCTGAGAGGACGGCCTTCACTCAGCCATCCGTAGGCCGTTTCCGCGGCACGCACGTAGTTGTGCACTTCACTTACCGATCCGGACATCTGATGAGGATCGAGAAAATCCGCTTCGAAAACGTCCGTTAGAGCCGCAAAGGTCCCTTCTAGCGCGGACGTACTTACGGCTTCACGGCGGATCGCGGGGCGCGCCAGCAGGCTCGGGTTTGGGAGCAGCGCCGCCGCTTGATCTGCGCGTGCGAGTGCAGCGGTGGCGTCAACCACCATCGCGTATGTGATCGGTTCTAGGACGACAAGATCAGGAAGGTCGTCTGGGATGTACGCGAAGTGGTCGTACTCCTCATTGAAGCGTGGATCGAACCCATGAATCGGGACGACTTCTCCGATCGGACTCTCTCGGAGGGCCGCATCCATTTTGTGTCGTACTCCAACCTTGTATTCTCTCGATGTAATTTAAAGGTTAACATGCAAACCTTACATTTTGAGCATGCGAATCAAAGGTTGGGCCTCACCCGCGTCGGGCGATGGCGCGGCTGACCACCTCTGCCACTTCCTCGTCAGTCAACGCACTGTCCTCGATGAGTGTGTGCGACAGGACGGTCCGGACGACGACCTCGGCCGCGGCCACGGGCGTCATCGCGAGCCAGTCGTCGTCCGGTATCGCCGTGGCCACCATCGCGGCCACGGTCCGCACCAGGCTCATCCGGGCATCCTCGACGGGCAGCGCGATCGACAGCAGCCAGTGCGGCTCGTGATCGCGGACGTAAACGAACGCCCGGTGGCTGCGGAGAAACCGTAAAGCAGCGGTGACGACCGTGGTCACCTGCGCCGTGAGGTCGGCCTCCTGATCGAGGTCTTCGAGGGTGACGCTGATCATCGCGCCGATCTCCTGCGCAGCGATCGCACTCAGCAATCCGTCCCTGTCGCCGAACTCGCGGTACGCGGTGGCGCGTGAGACGTCGGCGCGCGCTGCGACCTGGCTCAAGGTCAGCCGGTCGATCCCGCTCTCGGCGATCAACTCGAGTGCGGCCTGCACCAGCTGCGCCGATGAACGAGTCCTGGCCACCGTCTCTTTCTACCGCAGCACCATTGCGGCCAACCCCGAACTGAGACTAGATTGACTTTCAGTCTCAGTAGAGGAGCCCTCCCGGTGACCCAGACTCCGATGCACGCCCGCACATCGACCGATGGGCCCGGGCTCCCCGAACTACATCGCTACCTGGCATCCCTTCCGGTCGGCGAACGAGACCAGTTGACGGCCCAGTTGGCGACTTTCAGCGACGCCGACCGACGCAGCCTCGGGGTCAGTGAGCCGCAACTGGTCGAATACGACTACCGGGTCGACGACATCGACGGAACCATTCCGGCAGAGCTCGACGGGACCCTGTACCGCAACGGACCCGGGCGATGGCAGGACCACAGTGGTCGGCCCTTACATCACCTGTTCGACGGCGACGGCATGCTCTCGGCGTTCACCATCGCCGACGGGGCGGTCCACTTCAAGAACCGCTACGTGCGGACCAACCACTATCTGGGCAAGACGGGGCGCTACCACCTGGGCACCGCTGCGCCCGGCGGAATGAAGGCCAACATCGGTCGCCTCCCGCCGAATCTGGCCAATACCAACGTCGTTGAACATGCCGGCCGGCTCTATGCCCTGTGGGAGGGCGGCCCGCCGACCGAGATCGACCCGCAGACACTGGACACCGTCGGCATCCGCCGGTTCGGCGGGGAGTTGCGGTGGGTGGGGTCGTACTCGGCGCATCCGTGCTTCTGCCCGCGCACCGGCGAAATGTTCAACTTCGGCGTCGAGTTCATCCCGCGAGCGCATCTACGGATCTACCGCACCGACCCGGCCGGCCGGCTGAAGCACTTCCGTTCGGCCCGCCTGCCCTACGTCGCCATGGTGCACGACTTCGCGCTCACCCAGAGCCATCTGGTGTTCGTGGTGTCGCCGATCATCCCGGATGCGCTGCCGATCGTGTTGGGGCGCAAACCGATGGGTGACGCCATGAGATACCGGCCCGAACGGGGCAGCGTCTTCGTGCTGGTCCCGCGGGACGGCGGCAAGATTCGCACCATCGAATACGACGCCGTGCTGATGTTCCACCTCAGCAACGCCTACGACGACGACGGCGACACCGTCGTCGATGCGATCACCTACGACGACGGCCGACTACTGCAGCGGCTCAGCCGATTCCACGTCGCCCCACTCGACGATGCGCCCTCGACGTTCATGAGGTTCCGCATCACGCGTACCGGACGGGTCCACGCCGAAGCCCTCTCCGAGCTCCCCGGCGAGTTCCCCCGCCACAACGAGGCATTCGAGGGCAGACACCACCGGTATGCCTACCTCAACACACGCCACCATCTCGCTTCGTTCTATGACTCGATCACCAGACTCGATCTGAGCGACGCTTCAGCGGCGATTTACACCACACCCGAAGCGGGAAACAGCTTCTGCGAGCCGGTATTCGCCGCTAAACCCGGCGCCGCCGCCGAGGACGACGGTTGGGTGCTGTCGGTGGAGTACCAAGCGCGGACTCACACATCGCGGCTGGTGATCCTCGACGCGGCCGACATCGCCGCCGGGCCGGTGGCAACCGCCAACTTGACCCACCACATTCCGCAGGGGTTCCACGGCAGTTTCGTCCCGCGGCCCCGCTGAGGCGGCGACACCCCACGACGGCGCAAATGAGCCCAAAGGCTCTTCGGTTGAGGCCCCATGCTTGACCGGCCGCCGAGCGAGGTCCACTGTTGCTGTAGGCCTGGCGCGGCGAGGGAGGGCTACCGATGAGCATCGACGACGATCCGGTCACCACGCTCGACGACCTGAGAAACGATCTGGCGCGCCGGTACAAGTGGACACCGAGCAACGGCGCCACGGTCGACCCCGCGATCGTCGACGCCGACATGGCGGCCCTCGACAACGACGGCTACCTCATCTGGGAGAACCTGCTCAGCGCCGACGAGTGCCGACAGATCAAAGCGACGGTCGCACCGTGGCTGGTGCATCCCGGGCGCAATTCCTTCGAAGGACACCACACCCAGCGCGTCTACAGCGTGCTCAGCCGCACCCGCATATGCGACCGGCTCGTCGACCATCCGCGGGTGCTCGCAGTGCTCGACCGGATCCTGATGGCCAACTATCTGCTTTCGGCGTTGCAGGCCATCAACATTCAGCCCGGGGAGTCCGCCCAACTGGCTCACCACGACGACGGGTTCTACCCGATCCCGCGGCCGCGGGCGCCGCTGGCCGCAGCGACGATCTGGGCGATCGACGACTTCACTGCCGACAACGGCGCCACCGTGCTCTATCCGGGCAGCCACCGCTGGGGCAAGCGTCGGCCCGGGCCCGACGATCCCGCGTTACCTGTCGTCATGCCGGCCGGCTCGTGTGTCTTCTTCGTCGGCACGCTCTGGCATGGCGGAGGCGCCAACACCACCGGGAACGCCCGGCTCGCCGTCACCGCCCAGTACTGCCAGCCGTGGCTGCGACCGATGGAGGCCTACACCCTTTCCATACCGCGCGACACCGCACGAGAGGTCTCCGACGACATCCGGCGCATGATCGGCTACAGCATCCATCCGCCGTTCGTCGGCGCCGTCGACGGGTTGCACCCGCAGCGACTGCTCGAACAACCCTGACGGCCCGGCGCTTACACCTCGACCGGTGGATGCAGCCGCTCGACGGTGTACTGGCGGTTCCGTCGCGCCGCCCACGACGATGCGGCCAGCGACGCCAACAGGATTCCGCTGAGCACAGCGATCGCCACCCACAGCCGATGATCGACGCCGCCGACTGTCAACTGGCGTAAACCGTTGACCGCGTACGTCATCGGGTCGAACGGGTGGAGCAGCTGGAACGGCCGGGCGGTTGTCTCCACCGGGTAGATGCCGCCGGCCGACACCAGTTGCAGCATCAGGAACGCCAGCGTGATGACCCGGCCGATCGCGACACCGAACACCGCGTTGAGCGCTTGGATCAACGCGAGGAACGTCGCTCCAACCAACCCGAGGAACGCGATCGTCGGAATCGGGTACTTCGGCTGCAGCCCCACGCCGAAATGCACCACCGTGTACATCACCAACACCTGACACAACGCCAGCAGCACCGCGGGCCAGTAGGACACCAGCACCACCCGCAGCGCGTTGAGCCCGTACACAACGGGCCGAGCTTGCAACGGCGTCAACAACATCCAGATGATCAGCGCGCCGATGAACAACGCCAACGGCAGGAAGAACGGCGCGAACCCGGTCCCGAACGTTACCGCGCGGTTGTCGGTCTGCTCGTCGAGCGCTATCGGGGTGGACAGCGTCGTGGCGACCTGGAAGCGTTGCTCTGGAGTCCATTTCGGCACCTGGTCGGCGCCCTGCGCAAGCTTGGTCGACAACAGCGCCGCGCCGTCGTGTAACTGCTCGGTGCCCGACGCGAGCTGACCGGCACCGTCGGCCAGTCGCTCACCGCCGTCGGCCAGCTGCACCAACCCTGAACTCAGTTGGTGCGCACCATCGTCGAGAGCGGTGACGCCGTCGCGCAGTTGGACGAGATCGGCCTTCAACCCGCCGTCGAAGACCTTGGTCAGCACCGTGCGCAGGTGACTGTTCGGGTCGGAAAGGTCGCTCTCCAGCCGGGCGGCCCCGTCACGCAGTCGGATCAGCCCTTCGTCGGTAGCGGGGTCGATGCCGCGCGCCACCAGCACCGTGTGCACCCGCGCCAGGGTCTCGCCGAGATGCTGGACGGCCGGGTCGGGATTGGTCCGCAAACCGGCCACCACCTGGTCGATCACGACCGCCGCCTGCGCGTAGTCGATGTTGAGCGCGGCGACCCGGTCGGTGACCGATCGCGCCGCGGCGCTCAGATGGGTCGCTGCCTCACCGACGACCTGCGGATCGACGTTTAGGTCGCCGACCACGTCGAGCGTCGTCAGCAGCGGGTCGGTGGCAGCGGTCACCGACGAGGACAGCTCACGGGTACCCGCCGCGAGTTGCGTCGCGCCGGCGCGGGCGACCCCGAGGTTGTCGGCCAGCAGTCGCGATCCGGCGGCCAGTTGGTGGGCGCCGTCGTTGGCGGTGTCCAGGCCCGCCGACAGCTGGCCAGCCCCGTCGGCGGCCTGCCGCAGGCCCTGCCCGGCGTCGCTCACCGCGGTCAACACGGTGTTCACCGTCTGTGCGCCGACCCGCGCGTTGACCTCGTTGATCACCTCGCGGGCGGCGTTCTGGCCGATGATCGAGCCGAGGTAGTTGTTGGCGTCGTTGAAGGCGAACCGGATCTGCGCCTTGTGCGGGTCATCGGAGCCAGACGACGCGATCGCCGCGCTGAAGTCCTCCGGCACCGTAATGGTGAAGTAGTACCGGCCGTCGGCAAGCCCGTCGGCGGCCTCGGCGGCGGAGACCTCGGCCAGGTCCAGTTCGCCGGACTCCGAAAGCCCTTGGGCCACCTGGTCGCCGGCGCGCAGCTGCGTGCCCTGCACCATCGCGCCGCGGTCCTCGTTGACCAGGGCGACGGGCACCTTGTCCACCTCGCCGAACGGGTTCCAGAAGGCCCACAGATACATCGCTCCGTACAGCAGCGGCAGCACCACGATCGTCACCAGAGCGATGCGCGGCATCGCGCCGCGGGAGTACCGCTTGATATCGGTGCCGAGTGAGAGTCCGGCCAGCATGGTCAATTGCCACCTTTCGGGCTATCGCTGACGGTTGCCGCGCCGCCGGTGTCGACCGCCAGTTGGGCGCGCACGCCTGAGTCGTCCGGAACGCCGTTGACCGACGCGGTGACGACGGTCTGTTGCTGCCCCAGCTCGACGAGGCGGTCGAGCAACTGGGCGCGGTGCACGTCGCTGGTGACCCGGTCCAGATCGCCGACCACCAGCAGCGGGGGGCGTTCGGCGTTGGCCAGCGCCACGCGCAGCAGTCGACGATCGAGTTCGGACAACTCCTCGACGTAGTCATGCAGCGGCGGCAGCGCCAACGGTCCGAACACCGGCGCGCACACCCGGTCCACCTCGGCCTGCCCGGCCCGCGGCACCCGCCGGTACCAGGGCGCTGCCCAGCGCAACTGTTCGGTGACCACGTCGGCGACGGTCACGGACTCGGCGACCTCGTCGAGCTCGTCGATGCCGGTCAGCGCCGCCGCCTTGAAGATCTCGCGGGCGCCGTCGCGGCCGAACACGGTCAGCGAACCGGTCAGCGTCTTCATCCGCCCGGCCAGCGTCATCAACAACGCGGTGCGGCCCGAGCCGGGCGGGCACACCAGCACCGTCACCCCGCCGGCGACGATGTCGAGGTCGAGTGGGCCGTACACCGGGCCCCACGGTCCCCGTTGGGAGATGCCGCGGGCCACCACGGCCGGCTCTTCGCACAGCTCCTGTGGCCGTGATTCGGGATTCGACACCCGGCACCTCCAGTCAAGCGGTGATGTCAGGCTCAATTCATACAAGACGCATCCGCGACTCGGCCGACGACGGTCAGCTGAACCGGATCGCGGCGATCTTCTCGCGCACCGCGGCTTCGCGGAAATCGTCGACGGACGGAACCTCCCGCCCACGAAACTGCAGCCCCATGATCGTCTGCGCGCGCTTGGGCCCGTAGGACTCTGCGAGCCGATGCGCCAGATCGGCCACCACCGCCGGATCGGTTATCAGGTCGCCACGCATCTTGCGCGTCGTCCCGCCGTGCACCACCTCGGCGTCGGCGCCGTCGCGGAAGTTGTTCTTCCACAACGTGTTCGCGATGGCGTAGAGCCCGTCGTCGATGTGGTGCGCCGTCACCGGGATCGAGAACCGCCGGCCGGTTTTTCGCCCGGTGAAGTTCAGCAACATGAACCTATTGCCCAAGGGACCGGCCAGCGGAGTGCGCAACAGCAACCGCAGCGTCGGGTTGAGGATGCGCATGAGGGCCTCCGGCGGATGCCCGGTGGTGACCGCGGGTGTCTGATCTGTCATGCGCTCACCGTATGACGAATCGGCCAGGTGTCGACCGCACTGCGCTACAACGACTCGAGGTCGTCGGGCACGTCGACCGCGTTCTCGCGCAGCGCCTCCAGCGAGACGACCTCGAGCGTGCGCTCATGCGTCGACGCCAGCACCACCGGCGCGGCGAAGCCGTCCTGATAGGCCTTCAGCCAGTTCACCGCGGTGACGCACCAGCGGTCGCCCGGTTGCAGACCGGGGAAGCGGTACTCCGGGCGCGGTGTGGACAGGTCGTTGCCGATCGTGCGCTGATGCAAGAGAAATTCGGCGGTCACCACCGCGCAGATGGTGTGGCTGCCCAGATCCTCCGGCCCGGTCGAGCAGCACCCGTCGCGATAAAAGCCGGTGACCGGGTCGGTGCCGCACGGTTCCAGCGGCTCGCCGAGCACATTGAATTCAGCCACAAGTCGTCCATCGCCTACGAGGGTTCTAAGGTGTTCTACGGATACCACAACACATTCAGCTGGCGAGTGGGCGGAGCAAGGAGAACCGAGCATGGCCGCGCTGAGAACCGGCGACGCATTCCCCGACGTCGTGGTGACAGCTGTCGTCTCGACCACCGCGCTTGCGACGGACGCCGAAGAAACGTGGCAGCTCCTGCAACAGGGGCAAAGCGGCATCCGGGCGCTCGACAAGTGGTTCATCGACGAGTTCGACTCGCCGGTGCGCATCGGCGGGGCGATCCTGGAGAATCTCGACGACCATCTGGACCGGGTGCAACGGCGCCGGACGTCGTACATGCAGAAGATGTCGACCGTGCTGAGCCGCCGGCTCTGGGAAGCCGCGGGAGCTCCCGACATCGACACTCGGCGGCTGGCGGTGTCGGTGGGGCTCGCGCTGGGCAGCACCGAGGAGATTCCCCTCCAGCACGACCTGTGGCGGCAGAAGGGGCTGCGAGCGGTGTCGCCGCTCACGATCCAGATGTACATGCCCAACGGTGCGGCTGCCGCGGTCGGGCTGGACCGACAGGCCAAGGCGGGCATCATCTCACCGGTGATGGCCGACGCGTCCGGATCGGCGGCCATCGCCCAGGCCTGGCAACACCTCGTCCTGGGTGAGGCCGACGCGGTGATCTGCGGCGGCGTCGAGACGCATATCGAGGCGGTGCCGGTCGCGGCGTTCAACATCCAGGAACTGCTGTCGACCAAGAACGACGATCCTCCCGGCGCCTGTCGCCCGTTCGACAAAGACCGCGACGGCATGGTTTTCGGTGAAGGCGGCGCGTTGATGCTCGTCGAGACCGAGGAGCACGCCAAAGCCCGGGGTGCACAACCGCTGGCCCGGCTGATGAGCGGGGCCATCACGTCCGACGGTTACGACGTCGTGAAGCCCGATCCCGACGGTGAGCGCGCCGGCGACGCCATGGCCCGGGCGATCGAACTGGCCGGGTTAACGCCCGCCGACATCGACCACATCAACGCCCACGCCACCGGAACCGTGTTCGGCGACCTGGCCGAGGCTCGCGCGATTCGGCACGCGCTCGGCGAGCACAGCGCGCCGGTGTACGCGCCGAAGGCTGCGCTGGGCCATTCACTGGGTTCGGCCGGCGCCATCGAGGCGGTGCTGACGGTGCAGACGCTGCGCGACGGCGTCATCCCGCCCACGCTCAACCTCAAAGACCTCGACCCCGAGATCGACCTCGACGTCGTCACCGAAAGCTCCCGCCGCGGCGAATACCGCTACGCGATCACCAACTCGTTCGGGCTGGGCGGCCACAACGTCTCGCTGGTCTTCGGCGCCTACTAAGCCTGGCCGAGCCTGGCCGAGCGCTATTTGGTGAGCGTGAACTGCCCGACGTAGCTGACGTTGCGCTGGAAGAAGTCCGAGCATCCCAGCAGGTAGCGCATGTACCGGTCGTAGACCTCCTGCGAGGTCACCGCGATCGCCTGGTCCTTGGCGGCCTCGAGGGCGGCGGCCCAGGTGTCGAGGGTGCGCACGTAGTGCGGCGTCATCTCGTCGAACTCCTCGACGGTGAAACCGGCCTCGCCGCTGTACTCGTAGATGTCCTCGTCGCACGGCACGGCGCCGCCGGGGAAGATCTCCTTGGCGATGAACCGCATGAACTTCAGGTCGGACATCACGATCGGGATGCCCAGCTCCGGCCAGCGCTTGAGCGGGTGGCCCATGATCGTCTGAAGCACCATCCGGCCGTCGGCCGGCATGACGCGGTAGCACGTGTCGAAAAACGCTTTGTACTTCGACTTGGGCCACGCCTCGAACGCCTCGATGGACACGATGCGGTCGACCGGCTCGTCGAATTCCTCCCACCCCTTGAGCAGCACCCGCCGCGAGCGGTCGGTCTCGACGCCGTCGAGGATCTGCTGGCCGAGCGCGCGCTGGTTGCGGCTCAGTGTCAGACCGATGACGTTGACGTCGTATGTCTCGACCGCGCGCTTCATCACCGAACCCCAGCCGCAGCCGACGTCGAGCAGCGTCATGCCGGGCCGCAGGTCGAGCTTGCGAAGCGCGCGGTCGATCTTGGCGATCTGCGCCTGCTCGAGCGTCGTGTCATCGCTCTCGTAGAAGGCGCAGCTGTAAGTGCGTGTCGGATCCTGGAAGAGGCCGAAGAACTCGTTGGAGAGGTCGTAGTGCGCTTGTACGTCCTCGTACGCCACCTTCATCGTCGTCCCCGAATCCGACATTTTCGATTGGCCTCCTCTGCGGTGCTACGGAACCGCGCTCCGCAACGATCCACTTATATATCGCATTTTTCGTAAATCGGCTAAGCAGCCGCCTTCTCACAGGTGAACTGCGCGACGTCGGTGTAGCCCTGCCGGAAAAGATCCGCGCACCCGGTCAGGTATTTGCGGAAGCGTTCGTAGATCTGCTCGTTTGTGATCGCGATCGCCTCCTCCTTCTTCGCCTCCAGGTTGGCTGCCCAGGTATCGAGCGTCTTGACGTAGTGCGGCTGCAGGTGCTGTTCGCGGGTGACGGTGTAGCCGGCTTTGTTTGCGTGGTCGCGCACCATCGACGCCAGCGGCAAACGCCCGCCGGGGTAGATCTCGTCCATGATGAACTTGATGAATCTCACCCGAGACATGGTCAGCGGCAGACCTTTTGCCTTGATCTCCTCGTCCTCGGGAATGATGATGCTGTGTAGCATCATCACGGCGTCATCGGGCATCCAGCTGAACGTCTTCTTGAAGTAGTCGTCGTACTTGTTGAAGCCGAAGTGCTCGAACGCGCCGATCGACACGATCCGGTCGACCCGGCCCTCGAACTCCTCCCACGGCTGCAACCGGACTTCCATCTTGCGGTCGCTCTTCATGTGGGCGAACCGGTTGTCTTCGATGTGCTGCTTCTGGTTCTCCGAGAGCGTCAGGCCGATGACGTTGACGTCGTATTTCTCCACGGCCCGCGCGATCGTCGAACCCCAGCCGCAGCCGATGTCGAGCAGCGTCATGCCGGGCTGCAGGCCGAGCTTGCCGAGCGAGAGGTCGACTTTGGCCTGCTGCGCCTGCTCGAGCGTGTAATCGTCGCGCTCGAAGTATGCGCAGCTATAGGTCTGGGAGGGGTCCTGCCACAGCTTGAAGAACTCGTTGGAGATGTCGTAGTGGAACTGGACCTCGTCCTTGTCCGAGCCGCGGGTCTGTGATGCGGACTTCGACAACCATTGCGACTGCGCCTCTGGCGTCGGGCTCTGCTGTGATTCTGATGTTCCTGTCACGGTCCACCCTTAATGCAATTCGAGGGATCGACTATTCAACAATCGCGCAGGTTGTTCGACACGATGTGATGACACTACCTCCACTCGAGGGCCGGTCGGCAGCGGAGTACCCTCGACATTCCGGTCAAATTTTCGAGGTTCTAGTCATCCAGCGCATCACCTGCCAGCCGACGAATACCGGCAGCCAGATCGTGAGCACGCGGTAGAGCAAGACCGAGGGCACAGCGACGGCGGCGGGCATTCCGAACGCGGCCAATCCGCCGATCAACGCGGCCTCCACCGCGCCGATACCGCCGGGGGTGGGCGCTGCCGAAGCCAAGGTGCCGCCGATCATCGTGACCACCGTGACGGTGACGAACGACGTGTCGCCGCCGAACGCCTCGATCGCGGCCCACAGCGCGAGCGCGTTGCCGAGGGTGGTCGCGGCGCAGCCCGCCATGATGGTCGCGAGCCGTCTGGGTTCCCGGGCCAGCGCGATGAGGTGGCCGATCACCTCCTGTAGCCGCGGCCGCACCGCCGTGGAAAGCCAGCGCCGCAGCTTGGGCACCAACAGGAACGTGCCGACCAGCCCGAGCAGCACACCGCCGATCAGGTACAGCAGCGTGACGTTCGGGACGAAGCGCGACAGGTCCGCCGACACGCCCGCGGCGGTGGAGAAGAAGATGAGCAGCCCCAGGTGCGTGATGACCTGGACCGACTGCTGCAGCGCGACGGCGGTGGTGGCGCGCATCGGGCTGACGCCGCCCTTCTGCAGGTACCGGGCCGACAGCGCCAGCCCGCCCACGCCCGCGGGCGTCGTCGTCGCCGCGAACTTGTTGGCGACCTGCATGACGACCAGCCCCCACAGGCTGACCAGCCCGTCCGCGCACGCCCACAGTGCCGCGGCCGCGCCCAGGTACGTCAGGCTCGAGGCGGCCAGGCCCAGCAGCGCCCACCACCAGTTGGCGGTGCGCAGTTCGGTGATGAACGTCGGCACCGAGCTGAGGAACGGATAGGCGACGTAGACCAGCGCGGCCAGCAGTACCAGTTGGACCACCTGGCTGCGGGTGAACCGGGTGATGGTCTCGGTGCGGATCTCGTCGACGCGGGTCTGGCGCTTCACCTCGTCACGCGCGGCGGAGATGACGGCCTTGGCGTCGGTCACCGAGTTGCGGATGCCCATCGGCACCGCGGCCTTGGTCAACCGCCGCGATGCGGTCAGCACCGTGTCCTTGCCGAACGCGTCGATCGCGGCGCGCACCGCCGAGTTGGCGTCGTAGAGGTGCGTCGTCGTCACCAGCAGGTGCGCGATGTCGGTGCGCAGCTGGGCGTCGGTGGCGCCGTACTCGGCATTGTCGAACCCGCCGAACAACACCGCGTCGTCGTCGACGGTGATCTCGCTGCTGCGCAGGTCGCCGTGCGAGATCTGGCAGTCGTGAAGTTCGCGCAACGACTCCCACACCCGCCCCACGGGTATGGACCCGACGCATTCGCTGATCGGGACGCCGCGGGGTGGCGTGTGGGCGTACAGGGTCCAGCCCCGGTCCAGCGCGGCGACGGCGATCGTCGACGTGTTCGCGACCTTGAGCTCGCCGATCGCGATCGCCATCAGCGCGCGGTGTTCGACGAGGCGGCGCATCGACGCGTGCAGCGGCGCGGTTTCCCGGTCGCGGAACCGCAGCTTGCGCCACAGCTGCAGCAGTACGCCGCCGCCGCGCTGGTGCGGTCCGTACAGCTCCATCACCGCCGTGGACTGCTGCTCTTCGCAGGTGGCCGTCAGCACCAGCGGTCCGGTGCCGGCCGGGTGCATCACCTGCATGCCGGAGACGACGCAGCCGCGGCGCGCCATCGCCCGCACCGCGCCGTCGAGCGGCACCTCCAGCCCGGGTGTGCCGACGACGAGCACCACCAGCGCCCCGACGAACCAGCCGGCCGCCAGCCCGACGAGCGAACGGGCCGGCACCACCGCGCTGATCACCAGGTGGATCGGCACGAATGCCAGCAGCAGGGTCCACCACCAGCGCCGCCAGCGGGCGGGCAACCAGGGCCCGGAGACGGTGAGCACCGCGGCGAGCATCGCGATCCAGCGCGGATCGTCGACGAACTGCTGCGCGAACGTGTCGAGCCGGCCCGACAGATCGAAGTGCCAGCGCGGCGCGGTGAGCCCGAGCCCGCTGATCGACAACAGCGACCCGGCGATGACGGCGGCCGCGGCGTAGGCGCCGAGCAGCTTCCACTGCCGCGACAGGATCAGGCTGACCAGGATCACGAACGGCAGCGCGACGATCGCGATGCCGTAGACGAGGTAGACGAGGTTGGCCTGGGTCGGCGTCAGCACCGCGACGATCTCGGAGATCGAGCGTTCGAGCGCGACCCACTCGTTGCGGGTGATCAGCGAGCTGGTGACGACGACGGCGAGGAACAGCGCAGCCAGTACGACGCGGACGATGTCGTTGGTCCGCCTCGTCAGTGGCTGCAGCAGGCTGCCGGAGACGGTGATGTCCCGCCCGTCAACGCGCATGTATCAACGATCTTCCGAATTCGTGGTCGCGTCGGTAGCGACCCGCCGACAACTTAGCCCTTGACCGACTGTTCCGTTGGGACCGTCACGGACGTACTCTATTAGGCATGAGTCCAACAACGGAGCCGGCGCTGCCGCCGGGGCCGAGGCTCCCGTCGTTCGCGCTGCTGTTGCTGATGTTGCGGTGGTGGTCTCCGATCGTGGCGCTCTGCCAGCGCCGCTACGGCAACGTGTTCACGCTGACCAATTCGATGGTCGGGTCGATGGTGTACCTGGCCGACCCGGACGACATCAAGACCGTGTTCGCCGGGGACCCGCGGATTTATCATGCGGGCGAAGCGAATTCGATGCTGTCCGGGTTGTTGGGGGCCAGTTCGGTTTTGGTCGTCGACGGCGACGTGCACCGTGAGCGCCGCCGGCTGATGATGGCGCCGTTTCATCGGGACGCCGTGGCGCGTCAGGTGGACGTGATGACCGAGATCGCCGCGGCCAACATCTCCGGGTGGCCGGTGGGTAGGCCGTTCGCGGTGGCGCCGAAGATGTCGGAGATCACGCTGGAGGTGATCCTGCGGACGGTGATCGGCGCCAGCGACCCGGAGCGTTTGGCGGCGTTGCGCGAGGTGATGCCGCGGCTGCTGAACATCGGGGCCTGGGAGTCGCTGGCGATAGCGAAGCCGAACCTGCTGACGCGGCGGTTGTGGCGGCGGTTGCGGCACAACATGGATGAGGCCGACCGGCTCCTGTATGCCGAGATCGCCGACCGGCGCGCGGATCCGCACCTGGCCGAGCGCACGGACGCGCTGGCGATGCTGGTCCGGGCGGGGGTCGACGAGGGTGCCGGCATGACCGACCGCGAACTGCGCGACCAGTTGATGACGTTGCTGGTGGCCGGGCACGACACCACCGCGACCGGGTTGTCGTGGGCACTCGAGCGGTTGACCCGCAATCCTGAGGTGCTGGCAAAGGCGGTGTGCGCGGCCGAATCCGGCGACGAGGAGTACCTCGACGCGATCGCCAAGGAGACGCTGCGGATCCGTCCGGTGGTGCCCGATGTGGGCCGGATCCTGACCGAGCCGGTCGAGATCGGCGGGCACCGACTGCCCGCGGGTGTGATGGTGGTCCCGAGTATCACGTTGGTGCACGACGACGCCGACATCTACCCCGAACCCGACCGCTTCGATCCAGACCGGATGGTCGGGACGACGCTGAGTCCGACCACGTGGCTGCCCTTCGGCGGCGGGAATCGACGTTGTCTCGGTGCGGGTTTCGCGATGGTGGAGATGCGGGTGGTGCTGCGCGAGGTGTTGCGCCGCGTCGAACTGACGACGACCACCGCGGCGGGGGAGCGGCAAAAGCTCAAGCATGTGATCATGACGCCGCACCGGGGCGGTCGAATCACGGTGGCACAGCAGAAGATTATCGCGCCGACCTCATCTTCATCACAAGCCCCATCCGCAACATGACCCTGCCTATATAACCGTCCGGAAAGTGATATCGCGGGCGATATCACGCATCCGCTTCACAAGCTGGCGTGGGAGGGCGGCGGCGAGATTGTTCAGTGATTCTGGCAAACATGATGTAACTTCAATCGACATACCGATGCGGGGTTGGCCGCTGTCGAGGGGTTAATTAAGACGGTGGACGCAACACCATTCGGGCAGTACCAGCTGCAACAGCTGATCGGCCGTGGTGGTATGGGCGAGGTCTACCGCGCATACGACACGAAAACCGACCGCATTGTCGCGGTGAAGGTGTTGCCGCCCAGCATGGCCGCCGACGAGATCTTTCAGCAGCGCTTCCGGCGCGAATCCCAAGCTGCGGCCGGGCTCAACGACCCGCATGTCGTGCCGATCCACGGTTTCGGCGAGATCGACGGTCGTCTCTACCTGGACATGCGGCTCATCGAGGGCCGCAACCTCGGTGCAATCCTCACCGACACCGGTAAGCGGCTCGATGTGACGCTGGCGGTCAAGGTCGTCGAGCAGGTGGCCACTGCCCTGGACGCCGCACATGCCGCGGGCCTGATCCACCGCGACATAAAACCGTCGAACATACTGGTCACCGAGCGCGAGTTCGTGTATCTCATCGACTTCGGGCTGGCGCGCTCGGCAGGTGAGCAGGGCCTGACCAGCGCGGGCAGCACGCTCGGCACCATGGCCTACATGGCCCCCGAGCGCTTCGAGGGCAAGCCGGTCGACGCGACCGCCGACATCTACGCGCTGGCGTGTGTGCTCTACGAATGCCTGACCGGTGTGCGGCCCTATCCCGCCGACAGCCTCGAGCAGCAGATCGCCGGCCACATGACCAAAGACGTGCCCAAACCGTCGGCCGTCGACCCGCGCTTGGCCGCCTTCGACGATGTCATCGCCAAGGGCATGGACAAGAAGCCGGGCAAGCGCTACCAGACGGCCGGCGACCTGGCCGACGCCGCCCGCCGCGCGCTGAATGCGCCGGTGCGCACCGCGGGCAGCGCCAAGCACAAGGCGCGACGGGCACCCGCGCGTACAAAGCGCATACCGCGCAGGACGCTGGCAGTGGCCGCATCGGTGGTGCTGGTCGCGGCGCTGGGCACGTTCGGCGTCGTGCAGTGGCGCGACGGATCCGGCCGCAGCGGCGCCAAACCGGCCGGCGTCGAGGAGACCACGGCCCCGCCGACCGCCGCGCCCGGCGCGGTGGAGTCGATAGCGACGACGGTGCCCGAGGAGATCCGATCGACGGGCCGGCTCGTCATCGGGGTGAATACCCCTTATCCCCCAAACGAATTCAAGGACGCCAACGGTCAGATCGTCGGCTTCGACGTCGACCTGATGAACGCGATCGCGCGCACCCTGGGCCTGGTGCCCGAATACCGCGAAACCGCGTTCGAGGCGATCCTGCCGTCGGTGCGCGCGGGTGACTTCAACGTCGGGATGTCGTCGTTCACCGACACCAAGGAACGAGAGGATTCGGCCGACTTCGTCACCTACTTCCGGGCGGGCACGATGTGGGCGCAGCAGGCCGGGGGCGAGATCACCCCGGCCGACGCTTGCGGACTGCGCATCGGCGTCACCTACGCGACGCTTCAGGAGACCGCGGAGATCCCGGAGGAGAGCGCGGAGTGCGTCGCCGCCGGGGCGGAGCCGATCCACAAGGTCGTCTACGTCAGCCAGGACGACCTCACCTCGGGGCTGATCAACGGCGAGGTCGACGCGATGGCCGCGGATTCCCCGGTGACAGGGTTTGCGATCAAGACCTCGGGCGGAGCGCTGGAGGCCGCCGGCGACGTGTTCAACTCCGCACCGTACGGCTGGCCGGTCGCCAAGGGTTCCGGGCTCGCCGAATCGCTGCGCCAAGCGCTGGCCCACCTGATCTCGACCGGGGAGTACCGCACGATCGCGCTCATGTGGGGCGTCGAGAAGGGCATGATCTCCACGCCGGAGATCAACGGCGCGACGCGCTGATCCGGTTCTGGCGGGTACGTGTAACCTGGTAGCAGACCTTCTCCGGTTAGCAGCCATCTTCTCGACACCCGATGGGACTGCGATTTCGATACCGCGCGCCCTCGACATCGGCCGCAGCGGAACGTAACGAAGGACTTGCGCCATGCAGTCGACCGACCTGTTTTCCCATCCCCAGGAGCCCGAATTCGTCTCGAGCGAGGACGATTCCGTCGAAGCCGTCACGAACCCGGTGTTTTCCGACCGCCCCGAACGGGATTCGTCTGCAGCCACACCGTCGGCATGAACGGCCTGACGGGCGCACGCCGGCTGGCCCGGCCCGTGCGCCTGGTACTGGCACGCAAGCTCGGCTCGGATATCGACGGCGCCTGGTGGCCGCACACCGGCTCGGTGGCCGGCGAGTTGCCGGAGCTGATCGAGACCCTGCACAAGACGCTCGGCGAGATCATCGACATCAAGGTGAACTGGGCGGCGACCGAGGGCACGCTCGACTTCAACTCGATTCTGTCCAGCACTGGCAGGAACGCCGGCCCGCGTCGCCCACATCGGTTGATGGTGGTCGTCGGTCGCTTGGCTTCGGCCAAACTCCTTGTCGTACCGCATATGACGACGCCGTCGCTCGGCGCGATGGTGATGCGGTGCGCGGCGGGTAGGGCCAACGACGGCGCGATGCGCGCCGCCCAGTGGAGCGAAGCCGCCGACACCGTCGTCCGTGATGCGCGTGCCGACAGCTCGGCGTGGGCCAGGTAGCTCAGCGCACCACGATCGTGTGCGGCCCGCGCGATACGAGTTCGCCGATGACGGGCGCACCGGGGATCTCACCGGCGATCAGCAGGCCGCCCGAGGTCTGCGCGTCCGCCAGGAGCAGCGCCTCGTTCTCGTCGACCGCGCTCAGGTCGACGTACGGGGTGACCCACTCGAGGTTGCGCCGGGTGCCGCCGCTGACATAGCCGGCCGTCAACGCTTCGCGCGCCCCGTCGATGTAGGGAACCGCAGCGCTGTCGAGCACCGCGGTGACGCCGCTGGCGCGGGCGAGTTTGTGCAGATGTCCGAGTAAACCGAAACCCGTTACGTCGGTCGCACATTCGACGCCCGCGGCCAGGGCCGCCGTCGCGGCGTCGGCGTTCAGTGTCGTCATCACCGCGATCGCCTCGGGGAAATGCTCGCCGGTGTTCTTGTGCCGGCTGTTGAGCACCCCGACCCCGAGCGGCTTGGTCAACGACAGCGGAACGCCCGGGCGGCCTGCGTCGTTGCGCAGCAACCGATTTGGGTCGGCGATACCGGTGACCGCCAGGCCGTACTTCGGTTCCGGGTCGTCGACGCTGTGCCCGCCGGCCAGGTGGCAGCCCGCCGTCGCGCAGACATCCAGCCCGCCGCGCAACGCCTCGGCGGCCAACTCGAACGGCAGCACCTCGCGCGGCCAGCCCAGCAGGTTCACCGCGACGACCGGTCGTCCGCCCATCGCATACACATCGGAGAGCGCGTTGGCGGCCGCGATCCGGCCCCAGTCGTAGGCGTCGTCGACCACCGGGGTGAAGAAGTCCGTGGTGGCGATCAGCGCGACACTTCCGCCTGCCAAAGCGATGCGCACCGCCGCGGCGTCGTCGCCGTCGTCGAGCCCGACCAGCAGTTCGCCCACCGGATCGCGGGGCGCGGCGCCGGTCAGGCCGCGGACCACATCCTCGAGTTCGCCGGGCGGGATCTTGCAGGCGCAGCCGCCGCCGTGGGCGTACTGGGTCAGCCGGTAGGTCGTCTGTTCCGTCACGGCCTCCATGCTGCCTGGCATGATCGGTTCGTGGCCAGGGAGGCGTATCCGGTCTGGTGACCGGCGCGGTCTTCAAAATCGCTGAGCGGCAGATCCTGTCGCTGGCGGGTTCGATTCCCGTCCGCCTCCGCCAGCTTCCCCGGGTGATTTCGGTGTCGTTGGTTGCGACCCAAATCGCCCTCAATCAGCCCGTCGCGCCGTCCCACACCACCAGGCCGTCGTCGCGGACCCGCGCGCCCTCCGACGGTGTGTGCGACGTGAGACGGCCGTCGTGCATGAGGTGAGTGACCGGCACCGAGAACCGCAGCACCGCCACGTCGGCGACGATGCGCCGATGGCAGCGCCACCACACCGACTCGCTGCACATCATCGCGGTGCGCTGCTGCCCCGACTGCTCGACGAGGTCGCCCAGTGCATCGTCGAATTCGCCGGTGCGGGTGTAGGCGGCGTAGGCGGCGAACTGTTTGACGCGCCACCACGGATCCTCGGGCTCGGCGTCGGCGGGCACGCTCCGGCGTCCACCGAGGCGCTGCTCCCAGCGGTAGGCGATCCCGGCGTCGGTCGCCCACTCGGTGATCGCCGCCGTCGCCACATCGGGGTTGTGCCGGCTGTTCGGATACCGGCGGATGTCGACGAGCGCCTCGATCCCGGCCTCGCGCAACAATCGCGCCAGCCCGGCTCTGTCGAGCGTGCCATGCCCCACCGACGTCAACATGACATCGGTGTACCCGGTCGCGCCCATTAGGCCATGATGGGCTCATGCGAGTTCGGTGCGCTAAGTATCGCTGGCCGACACTTTGCGCACCCAAATCGCGGAGGATCCGGTGACCGATCCGCGGCGGCGGGTGCCCCGCACCGATACCCTGCTCGCCGATCCGCGGTTGGTCGAGGCGTCGCGGGTGCTGGGCCGCACACTGGTGAAAACCGTTGTGGGCCAATCGCAACAGCGTGCCCGCGACGGTCAGATCGAGCCGGAGCGGGTCGCCGACGACGCGGTCGCGTCGCTACCGTCGAGTGCGGCCACGCTGCGACCGGTGATCAACGCCACCGGGGTCGTCGTGCACACGAACCTGGGGCGGGCCCCGCTGTCGCGGGCCGCGATCGACGCGATGGTCACCGCCGCGGGCGCCACCGACGTCGAGTTCGACCTCGAAACCGGACGCCGGGCCCGGCGTGGCCGCGGCGCGCTCGCCGCGCTGGCCCGCGCGGTGCCGACCGCTGGCGGCGTGCACGTGGTCAACAACAACGCCGCCGCTCTGCTGCTCACCGCGATGACACTGGCGCCGAACAAGGAGATCATCGTCAGCCGCGGCGAGCTGATCGAGATCGGCGACGGCTTCCGGCTGCCCGAGCTGATGTCCTCGACCGGATCGCGCATCCGCGAGGTCGGCACGACCAACCGCACACATCTGCGTGATTACGCCGAGGCGATCGGGCCCGAGACCGGCTTCATCCTCAAGGTGCATCCATCGAACTACTCGGTCAGCGGCTTCACCTCGACCGTCGGCGTGCCCGAACTCACCGAGTTGGTCCGCACCGAACGAAGCGACGGGAAGAAAGACGTGCCGCTGGTCGCCGACATCGGGTCCGGGCTGCTCACCCCGCATCCGCTGCTGCCCGACGAACCCGACGCCACGACGATGCTGAGCGACGGCGCCGACCTCGTCACCGCCAGCGGCGACAAGCTGCTCGGCGGGCCGCAGGCCGGTCTGCTGTTCGGTTCGGCCGAGTTGACCGAACGGCTGCGCCGCCATCCCGCGGCGCGGGCGCTGCGGGTCGACAAGTTGACGCTGGCGGCGCTGGAGGCGACGCTCGTCGGCCCGCCGCCGCCGGTGATGCAGGCGCTCGACGTCGACGTGGCCGAGCTACGCAACCGCGCGCGCAAACTGGCCGACCAACTGCCCGGCGCACAGGCCGTGGACTGCACCGCCGCGGTCGGCGGGGGCGGAGCTCCTGACGTGGAGCTGCCGAGCGCCGCGGTGAGCCTGCCGGAGTCCTACGCCGCGCCGTTGCGCACCGGATCGCCCGCGGTGGTCGGCCGGCTGGAGGGCGGGCGCTGCGTACTCGACCTGCGCACCGTCGCGCCCGACGACGACGGCCTGCTGGCCCGGGCGGTACTGGCGTGTACGTCGTAGCCACCGCGGGCCACGTCGACCACGGCAAATCCACGCTCGTCGAACGCCTGACCGGCATGTGGCCGGACCGGCTGGCCGAGGAGCAGCGCCGCGGCCTGACCATCGACCTCGGTTTCGCGTGGACGACGCTCGACGGTCGCGAGATCGCGTTCGTCGACGTACCGGGCCACGAACGGTTCGTGGCGAACATGCTCGCCGGATGCGGCCCGATGCCCCGAGAAAGCCCAGTCGTGTTCGTGGTCGCCGCGACCGAAGGGTGGATGCCGCAGTCCGACGAGCACCTCGACGCGCTGCGGGCACTCGGGGTCCGGCACCTGCTGGTGGTGATCAGCAAGGCCGACCTCGCCGGCCCCGCGCACGCGATCGCCCAGGTTCGCGAGCGGCTGCCCGACGTACCGGTCGTGCTCGGCACAAACATGGAAGACGTTCGCGCCGCGCTGGTTTCGCTTATCGACGGACTGCCCGTCCCAGATCGCGACGCCGACGCGCGGCTGTGGGTGGACCGCTCGTTCACCGTCCGCGGCGCGGGCACGGTGGTGACGGGGACGTTGGCGGCGGGCACTTTGCGTGTCGGCGACGAACTCGAGCATGCGGGACGACGGGTCACGGTCCGGGGCCTGCAGTCGCTGGGTCTGGACCGCCCGGAGGTCGGCGCGGTCGCGCGGGTGGCGGTGAACCTGCGGGGCGTCGATCGCCACCACATCGTCCGCGGCGACACCGTGCGGACACCGGGTGCGTGGCTCGATACCGCCGAAATCGACGTCCTGCTAAGCGAATCCGGTGGACTGCACCGGCAACTGGTGCTGCACATCGGGTCGGCGGGGGTGCCGGTGCGGGTGCGCCCACTCGGCGACGACGGCGCACGGTTGCGGTTGGCCCGGCCGTTGCCGTTGCGGGTCGGCGACATCGGCCTGTTGCGCGACCCGGGCGAACACCGCATCGCCGCGGGCGTGGAGGTGCTCGACGTGCGACCGCCGACGCTGCGCCGACGGGGTGCGGCGCGGGAGCGGGGCGAGGAACTGGCGACCGGACGGGTGCGCCCCCCGCCGTGTGCGCGGGTGAACGAGTTGCGCGCCATGGGTTTCGACGCCGACGGCACCCGGGTTGGCGACTGGGTCCTCGACGACAACTGGTGGGCTGCGCGCCGTCAACAGATGACGACAGCGCTGGACGACTGGACGGCCCGACACGATATCGCGGCGGGTATGCCGCTCGAAGCGCTGCGGCAGCAGGCCGGGCTGCCCGCCCCCGAACTGCTGACCCCGCTACTGGCGGGCACCGGCCTCGAGATCGTCGACGGAGTGGTGCGCCGACCGGACGTGGGGTTACCTCCGCGCGTCGAGAAGGCGGTGCGGACACTGGAGGAGTGGTTGGCCGGCGAGCCGTTCCGCGCACCGGAGGTCGACGAGCTGGCCGAGTTGCAGCTCGGCCCACGCGAACTCGCCGCGGCGGTCCGCGCGAAGCGGTTGACCAGGATCGCCGACGCGGTGGTGCTCGGTCCCGATGTCGTCGACCGCGCGGCGCAGGTGCTGGGGGCGCTGGCACGGCCGTTCACTGTCGCGGAGGCCAAACGCGCGCTGAACACCACCCGACGGGTCGCCGTACCGCTGCTCGAGCTGCTCGACGCGCACAAGGTCACTCGCCGCGCCCCCGACGGCACCCGCACGATGCGCTGACTCGTCGAGCGCTCACCCACGTACGCTCCGCCACGCACTTTTCGTACCTGACTGAGCGCTCGCGAGAATTTGGTCAGAGCCCGAGATCGCTGAGCCCGGGATGATCGGCCGGTCGCGGGCCGGAGCGGTCCCAGTGAAACAGCCGCTGCTCATCGGCGATGGCCACGTCGTTGATGCTGGCGTGCCGGGTCTTCATCAATCCGTCTGCGGCGAACTCCCAGTTCTCGTTGCCATAGGCGCGGAACCACCGGCCGTCGGCGTCGTGGTACTCGTAGGCGAACCGGACCGCGATGCGGTCGTCGCCGTAGGCCCACAGTTCCTTGATCAACCGGTAGTCGAGTTCGTGTGCCCACTTGTCGGTGAGGAACTCGATGATCTGGTCGCGGCCCCGAACGAAGATCGATCGGTTGCGCCACCAGCTGTCGGACGTGTAACCCAGCGCGACACGATCAGGCTCGCGAGTGTTCCAGTTGTCCTCTGCAGCACGTACTTTCGCGATAGCGGTGTCACGGGTGAACGGCGGAACCAGTGGCGTTGCATTCATCGGCTGTCCTCTTCTGTCCCTTATCTGGCTAACGTATATGGCTAACGCGCAGCCTTGATCACCTGCGCCAGGCTGAACTGCCATCGCTCGACCAGACGGAAACCCATGTCGTGGGTGACGGCGAAGGCCCGCGTTCCACCGAACAGCGGGCCCGGTGGGATCGCCACGCCCTCTTCGTGTTCGGGCGCATCCGGGTCGGCCTGCGTGATGACCCAGACGACGGCGCAGTGCTCGAGCGGCCCGACGGATGCCTCCGGGATGAGGTTGGTGTCGAACACGGCATGCCGATCGGCCGCACGCTGCCAGAGGCTGACGTCGACCAGCTTCCGGTAGGCGTCCGGGCGGGCGGCCAGCAACGGCCGCATCGGCGCGGGATGAAACGTCACGGTGTCGTTGACCAGGAGGCAGTCACCGGTGTCCGCCTTCGCCGAGACCAGATCGGCGACCTGGCTGTAATCCATGTGGTACTTCGCATACGGACCGCGTTGCACCGCAATGAAAGTGGGTGCGGCGACGACGGCGAACACCACCACGACCGCCACTGTCGTCCACACCGAGCGAGTCAATGCGCCGATGCAGACGCCCAGCAGCAGCGCCATCGCGGGCGCGGTGAAGCACAGGTAACGCGGAGTGTAGAGCGGTTCGGCCACCGCCGAGTACGTCACGATCAGCGCCGTCGGGATCACCAGCCAGGCGACCGCCAACACGAGAGCTTGGCGTTCGCCGGGATTCGGCCGCCGCCGAAACGTCCACGAAGCGACCGCCGCCAGCACCACCACCGCCGACAGCGCCGCGAAATACGGGTTGCGGTCGAAATACTGCTGTACGGCAACATCTTCGAACGTGCGCAGACCGATCGGCGTGATCCAGCTGATCTGGTGGGCCTGCCCGGCGACCACCGCGACGAACGGCGCCATCACCCCCAGGGCAACACCGGACGCGACCGCGAACGGCGCCACCACTGTCCGTGTGCGCCGGAACGCCAGCACGAACACCGCGTGGGCGAAGATCAGCAGTGCCAGGTACACGTCGAGCAGGATCGACACCGCCAGCAGCGCACCGTATCCGGCCCACGCCCAGCGCGATTCGCGTCGTGCCGCCCAGACCAGCGCCACGGCCACCCATACGGCGAGCATCATCGACAGCGCATACGGTCGCGCCTCGATACCCGCCCACGTCGCTCGCGGCAGGACCGCGCACACGACGCCGGCCACCACCCCGACCGTCCGCGACGACAGCTGCCTGCCCAGCACCACCACACCCGCCGCCGCCGCGCCGACCGCCAGGCCGCTGGGCACCCGCGACCAGAACTCTGTCGGCGGCACGATCGAGAACCACCCGTGCATCAGCAGGTAGTACAGGCCGTGGACGGCGTCCACGTCGCCGAGCATCTGCCACAGCGCGGACAGGGGCCGGCTGTAGGACGCCGAGATCGTGGCGGCCTCGTCGTACCAGAACGACGGACGCCCGGCACCAACGAGGCTGACCGCGGCGCCGAAGACGGCGACAAGCAGCGGTGCGGACCGCGCGAGCCGACCTCGGGCGCCGACGTCTACCAGACGCGGATCCAGTCGACGAGCATGACCGACGGGTAGGGCGCCCGGCGCGGATCGCCGCCGCCGGAGCCGCCGACCGCGAGGTTGAAGATGGCCTGCAGCCAGTACCCGGGAATGCCGAACGGCCACCTCAGGTCGCCGGGCCGGCCGTGGACGGGAATCGGCTTGGCCGGAACTGTGAAGTACGGTTCGGCGCCGTCGGTGTAGTCGCGCCAGAACCGGAAACCGTCCTCGCTCCACTCGGTGCGCCAGGTGTGCCACGCGGGGTCCACCAGGTGCGGGATCGACATGCCCTCCCACGTCTTGCCGTTCGACGCGGCGTGGACGGTCGTTCCGGGCGGCCACGACTCATTGCCGTAGTACTCGACGATGTCGATCTCGCCGTCGGGCAGCGGATCCTGGTTCAGCAGCCAGTAAGCGGGCCAGAGCCCGGGATGCATGCAGTCGAGCTTGAGCCGCGCTTCCCAGGTCGTGCCGATCTGCCCCCTGAAGTGGCTGAGCACCTTACCGCTGAAGTACTGATCGCCCTCCTGGGTGGCGCACAGCACGAGGTTGGAGTTGCCGTCGACGAACACGTTGCGGCGGTCGTCGCGGTAATGCCCGATGATCGGCGGGGTCACGGGATCGTCCCAGTTCTGGACGATCCACTTCGCCGGGTCGGGCGCCGATCCGGCCGGGCCGTCGAACTCGTCCTGGAAGAGGTAGCCGCCGGAGGCCGCGTCCGGTGGCGGCTGTTCCGGCGGTGCGGGCCGGGGCGGCGAGGCGTTGGCCAGCGGCGCGGGGATTGCGGCCGCACCGAGGGCGGCGACTCCGGTCATCATCATCAGGGTGCGACGGTCGATTTCGGCCACAGCAGCACCATAGAGGGTTTGCCCGCCGAGGTCTCGGTTCTGGCCACCGACATGGCGCCAACATCGTGGCGGTGGCCCGTCGCGCAAGGTTTGATAGGGGAGACGCCGGGTAAGTCGGGCTGTTAGGAGAGCGCAGTGGACATCAAGGGGTTGTTCCGGTCGTGGCCGGTGTACCGGCAGCTCACGGGCCAGGACCGGTTGGGGCGCGGCCACGCCGCCCAGTCCAAGCGCTCGTCGACGCTGACACCGCGCACCGTCGACGCCGACCGCGTCGCGCACTCCGTCTGCCCGTACTGCGCTGTCGGTTGCGCGCAGAAGGTCTACGTCAAAGACGAGAAGATCATCCAGGTCGAAGGCAACCCGGACAGCCCCATCTCGCGGGGCCGCTTGTGCCCCAAGGGATCTGCGAGCAAGCAGTTGGTCACGGGACCGCAGCGGCTGACCAAGGTGCGCTACCGGCCGCCGTATGCCACCGAGTGGCAGGAGATTGATCTCGACACCGCGATGAACATGGTCGCCGACCGGGTGCTCGACGCGCGCGAGAAGGGTTGGCAGCAGTTCGACGCCGACCGCAATACGCTGCGCCGCACCATGGGCATCGCCAGCTTGGGCGGCGCGACGCTCGACAACGAAGAGAACTACCTGATCAAGAAGCTCTTCACCGCGTTGGGGGCGTTGCAGATCGAGAACCAGGCGCGTATTTGACACAGCGCCACGGTTCCCGGTCTGGGAGCCTCCTTCGGTCGCGGCGGGGCGACGGATTATCAGCAGGACCTCGCCAACGCGGATTACATCGTGATCATGGGTTCGAACATGGCCGAAGCCCATCCGGTGGGCTTCCAGTGGGTGGTCGAGGCCAAGGCGCGCGGCGCGAAGGTCGTGCACATCGACCCGCGGTTCACCCGAACCAGCGCGTTGGCCGACCGGCACCTGACCCTGCGGGCCGGCAGTGACATCGCGTTCCTCGGCGGGGTGATCAACTACATCCTCAGCAATGACCTGGACTTCCGCGAGTACGTCACCGCCTACACCAACGCCTCGTTCCTCGTCGACGAGCGGTTCCGCGACGCCGAGGATCTCGACGGGTTGTTCTCCGGCTACGACGACGAGACCGCGTCCTATGACCCGGCAACCTGGCAGTACGAAAGCACCGACCCCGAGTACGGCGGCTCCGGCGCCAAGGAGCACGCCGCACCGGACCAGCACGGCTCGGGCGGCGCGCCGGTCGAGGGCGGCGCCGGACACATTCCGCGCGACCCGACGCTGCAGCATCCGCGTTGCGTCTACCAGATCCTCAAGCGGCACTATGCCCGCTACACCCCGGAGATGGTGGAACGGGTCTGTGGGGTGGCGGCCGCCGACTTCCTCGACGTCGCGCGGGCCTGGACGCAGAACTCCGGGCGGGAGCGAACCGCGGCACTGGTCTACAGCGTCGGATGGACGCAGCACACGCTGGGCGCGCAGTTCATCCGCGCGGGGGCGATCATCCAGTTGCTGCTGGGCAACATCGGCAGGCCCGGCGGCGGGGTGTTCGCCCTGCGTGGGCACGCCAGCATCCAGGGTTCGACCGACGTGCCGACGCTGTTCAACCTGCTGCCCGGTTATCTCGCGATGCCGCACGCCGGTCAGGAGACGCTGTCGGACTATCTCGAGGACATCATCGGCCGCAACCAGAAAGGCTTCTGGCACAACGCCGATACCTACATGGTGTCGCTGCTGAAGGAGTACTGGGGCGAGCACGCGAGGGCCGACAACGACTTCTGCTTCGACTACCTGCCCCGCATCAACGGCGATCACGGCACCTACCGCACGGTGATGGACATGGTCGACGGCAAGGTGTTCGGCTACTTCCTGCTCGGCCAGAACCCGGCGGTCGGCTCGGCGCACGGGCGGTTGCAGCGCCTCGGGATGGCCAACCTGGACTGGCTGGTCGTGCGCGACCTCGTCGAGATCGAGAGCGCGACGTTCTGGAAGAACGCCCCCGAGATCGAGACCGGCGAGATCACTCCGGAGACCTGTCGCACCGAGGTGTTCCTGTTCCCGGCGGCCTCCCACGTCGAGAAGTCCGGCACATTCACCCAGACGCAGCGCAAGCTGCAGTGGCGCGAGCAGGCGGTCGAGCCGCCGGGAGACGCCCGCTCGGAGTTGTGGTTCTTCTATCACCTCGGGCGGATACTGCGCGAAAAGCTCGCCGGCTCAACCGATGAGCGCGACCGCCCGCTGCTCGACCTGTCCTGGGATTACCGGCTCGACGGCGACGAACCGTCGGGCGAGGACGTGCTGCGGCGCATCAACGGCGTCGACCTGACAACAGGTCGGGCCGTCGACAACTACCTGTCGCTGAATGCCGACGGCTCCACGATGTGCGGATGCTGGATCTACAGCGGCGTGTACGCCGACGAGGTCAACCAGGCGGCCCGGCGCGTACCGCACGACGATGCGCAGTGGGGTTGGGTCTGGCCGATGAACCGCCGGGTGCTCTACAACCGCGCTTCGGCCGATCCGCAGGGCAGGCCGTGGAGTGAGCGCAAGAAGCTGGTCTGGTGGGACGACGCAAAAGGGGAGTGGACGGGTTACGACGTCCCGGACTTCGAGAAGACCAAACCGCCGGACTACGAACCACCTTCGGACGCCGTCGGTGTCGCCGCGCTGCGCGGCGACGATGCGTTCGTCATGCAGGCCGACGGCAAGGGCTGGCTGTTCGCACCGAACGGTGTGCTCGACGGTCCGCTGCCGACGCACTACGAGCCGCACGAATCGCCGGCGGCCAACGCGTTCTACCGGCAGCAGGGCAACCCGGCCCGCAAGGTGTACGGCCGCGCGGACAACCCGTCGAACCCGTCGCCGCCGGAGTTGCACGGCGAGGTGTTCCCGTACGTCTTCACTGCGGCCCGGTTGACCGAGCATCACACGGCGGGCGGAATGAGCCGCCAGCTGCCGTATCTCAGCGAACTGCAGCCGGGGCTGTTCGTCGAGGTGTCCCCGCAGCTGGCGTCCGAACGCGGTCTCACGCACATGGCTTGGGCGCACGTGGTGACCAGCCGCTCGGCGGTCGACGCGCGGGTGTTCGTGACGGACCGGATGCGGCCTCTGCGGATCGAGGACCGGGTGGTGCACCAGGTGTGGATGCCGTATCACTGGGGCAGCGTCGGGCTGATCGACGGCGACGTGGTCAACGACCTACTGGGTGTGGTCGCCGATCCGAACGTGTTCATCCAGGAGAGCAAGGTCGCGACGTGCGACATCCAGCCGGGCCGGCGGCCGCGGGGACCGGCTCTGCTGGAGTACATCGCGATGTACCGCGAGCGCGCGCGTATCACGCCCGAAACCGGCACGAACCTCGACACCACCGGTCCGTCCGAAGACCACACCGAGGAGAAGCCATGAGCCCCAACAGCTTCTACGGTCCGCTCGAAGACGTCGCCGGTGACGCGGGGTACGGCGAGCACCCGCCGCGGATGGGGTTCTTCACCGACACGTCGGTGTGCATCGGCTGCAAGGCCTGCGAGGTGGCGTGCAAGGAGTGGAACGGCGTGCCCGTCTCCGGGGATGGGGACGGGTTCAACCTGCTGGGCATGTCGTTCGACAACACCGGTGAACTGGGCGCGAACTCCTGGCGGCATGTCGCGTTCATCGAGCAGCCGTCCGCGGGCGGGCGAAGCTGGGCGGGCGAAGATCACGAACGGGTCGATCTCGGCATGCCCGGGTTCGAACGCCCCGGTGACGCCTCTGGCGCGGAAACCCGGCAGGACTTCCGCTGGCTGATGAGCAGCGACGTCTGCAAGCACTGCACTCACGCGGGTTGTCTGGACGTGTGCCCGACGGGCGCGCTGTTCCGCACCGAGTTCGCGACAGTCGTTGTGCAGCAGGACATCTGCAACGGCTGCGGGTACTGCGTGTCGGGGTGTCCGTACGGGGTGATCGAGCGGCGCGAGGGCGACGGTCGGGCGTGGAAATGCACGCTGTGCTACGACCGCCTGCGCGACGGGCTCGAGCCGGCGTGCGCCAAGGCGTGCCCCACGGACTCGATCCAGTTCGGCGTGCTCGACGAGCTACGGGAGCGAGCGGCGCTGCGGGTCAACGAGTTACACGAACGCGGCGTGTCCGAGGCGCGGCTTTACGGCGAGGACCCCAACGACGGCGTCGGTGGCGACGGGGCGTTTTTCCTGCTGCTCGATGAGCCGGAGGTGTACGGGCTGCCGCCGGACCCGGTGGTGCCGACACGCGACGCCGCGGCGATGTGGCGGTACGCGGGGGCGGCGGCGTCTGCGCTGGCCGGCATCGCCCTCTCCGCATTCCTCGGAAAGAGAAGCTGATGCCGCGCGAACAGTTGGCGGTGCCGAAGGCGCAGTTCCGGTCGTATTACGGGCGACAGATCCTCAAAAGCCCGGTGTGGAACTGGATGATCGCGGCGTACCTGTTCTGCGGCGGAGTCTCGGCCGGTGCGGCGATGCTGGCCGCGGGTGCCGATCTGACCGGACGGTCCGGGCTGCGCAGGGTCACCCGGATCGGCTCGCTGGCAAGCATTCTGGCGAGCCTGTACTTCCTGATCGCCGATCTCGGGCGACCCGAGCGGTTCCACCACATGCTGCGGGTGGCCAAGCCGAGCTCGCCGATGAGCATGGGCACCTGGATCCTCTCGGCGTACTGCCCGGGCGCGGGCTTGGCCGCGGTGGCGGAGATGTTGCCGGAAC
Source organism: Mycolicibacterium sp. GF69 (assembly GCF_003284965.1). Taxonomy (GTDB): domain Bacteria; phylum Actinomycetota; class Actinomycetes; order Mycobacteriales; family Mycobacteriaceae; genus Mycobacterium. The sequence continues at coordinate 866 of NZ_QMEW01000016.1, read as the reverse complement.
GGCTTCGGCGGACGTTGCTTGGCCGGCTCGTCGGCGCGCTTGCTCGACCGGCCGGGCTGTGGGCGGCGGCGACGGCGCCGGGGGTCGCCTCGTACACCGCAGTCTTGTTGTCGCAGACCGCGGTTCCGGCGTGGCGGGAGGCACATCGGTATCTGCCGTTCGTGTTCACGGGCTCGGCGGCGGCCAGCGGCGCGGGGCTGGGCATGCTGTTGGCTCCGCTGGACGAGACCGGCCCGGCGCGGCGGATGGCGGTGCTGGGTGCCGGTATGGAGGTCGCGGCGTCGCGGGTGATGGAGCGGCGACTGGGCCTGTCCGGTGAGGCGTACACGACCGGAAAGCCGCACCGGCTGCGTCAGCTGTCGGAGGTGCTGACGGTCGGTGGAGCCGTCGGCGCGGCGGTCGGGCGGAACCGGGCGACGGTGGCGGCGTCGGGTGTGGCGCTGCTCGTCGGGAGTGCCTTGCAGAGGTTCGGGGTGTTCGAGGCAGGCGTGGCGTCGACGCGCGACCCGAAGTACGTCGTCGTGCCGCAGCGGGAGCGGTTGAACGCTCAAGCGGCGATGAGACCCTGAACAACATGCATCGGACCGGCTGTTCTGTCGGATACCGTGACCGTCGATGAGCGTTTCGACAACCCAGGCCCAGCCGCCGCGGTCGAGTCCCGCCGAGACCCGGCGGGCGATCTGGAACACGATCCGCGGCTCGTCGGGCAACCTCGTCGAGTGGTACGACGTCTACATCTACACGGTGTTCGTCTCGTACTTCGAAGGGCAGTTCTTCGCCGAGTCCGAGAAGAACTCGACGGTGTACGTGTATGCGATCTTCGCGGTGACGTTCGTGATGCGGCCGGTCGGGTCGTGGTTCTTCGG
>NZ_QMEW01000015.1 GCF_003284965.1 Mycolicibacterium sp. GF69 | reverse complement strand
TTTGACGTGGTCAGATTCTGTGGAGCTAAGGGGAATCGAACCCCTGACCTACTCGATGCGAACGAGTCGCGCTACCAACTGCGCCATAGCCCCTGATACCGGTAGCAGGCTACCAGCCACCGGACGGCCGCCGTAAATCGACGGCCTACTGCCCTGCAGCCCGCGGCAGGTCGAAGTGCCGCGCGAACGGTGCGTAATCCAGATGCTCGAAGATCGGATCCTCATCGTCGATTTCCAGCACCACCGAACCGGGTCGCCGCAGCCGGGACGGCACGACGTCGAACTCACGGTCGTCGGTGTTTTCCACACCCAGCCGCGAGCGGGCAATCCGCTGAGCGCGCCTGCGGCGCAACCGCTCCTCGATCCGCGTCTGGCGGCGCAGGTACCCCAGGTACAGCACGGTGAACCCGCCGACCGCGCCGCACAACCACCACAGCGCCGGACTCAACGTGAACGACGCGGCGGCCGAGGCCACCAGCAGCACGCCCAGCACCATCAGCATCCGCTTGCGGAAGTTGTACTTGCGTTCGCTGACCGCCACGGCGGTCTTCGACTCGTACCGGCGTCGCCGCGCTTCCGATAGCGAGTCGGCCATGCGCAGGTCGGCCTCCGACGGTGTTTCCAGGCCGGACGAATCGTCGACGGTCTCGTACTCGTCCTGCGCGTTGCCCTCGGGTTCGGGCTCCTCGTCGAGGGCCTCATGCTCGACGGCCTCGTTCTCGAGGAGCTCCTCGTCCTCGAGGAGTTCGTCCTGCGCCGACTCATCGAATTGCAGTGTCAGTTCTTCGGTTTCGGCGCTCTGCCGGTCCGATTCTCCGACCGGCAGCGCGCCGGAGTCCTCGCCGACGACATCGACATCGAGGTAGTCGGGTTCCGCGTCGGCTTCGACCGCGACGACGGACGAGCGCACCACCGCCCGGCCCACGGGAGCCTCTTCGATCTCGTCGTCGAGATCCTCCTCGGACGGACGCCAGTCCGGATCACTGGCATGACCGGCCGCCGGACCGTGGCGCCTGCGCAGTCGTGCGTTGCGGCCACTGTTGAGCACTCGCGTCGCCAACGCGACGTCGCTGGTCCGGCGTACCGTGTCGCGCTTGCTGATCAGCATCGGCACGAGCACGAACAACCAGAGGACGACGAGGGATATCCAAAGAAGGGACTGGGGGATGCTTGGCATGTCGCCTGCTCCTTTCCCCTAGAGGCTAGGTCTGTGACCTGCGCATCCGAGAGCGGCGCGCCGAGACAATTACACACCTGTAATTCACTGCTGACAAGCACCAACAGTCACAAATGTCACATTCGTAACAGCGAACCGGTCACGAATGGCCGCGATTTCTGCGCCAGGGTCGCGATTTCGCCCGGGAAATGCCCTGCAGTCCAGCTATGTCCAGCTGGCACGCTTGTGCTTGACCAGCGCGGCAGCCGCCGATCCCGCGAGCTCCTCGCTCGTCACGGCGACCAACAAGTGGTCGCGCCAGGCACCGTCGACGTCGAGATATCTGCGCAGCAGCCCTTCCTCGCGGAAGCCGACCTTCGCCAGAACCGCACGGCTCGCGGCGTTCTCCGGGCGCACAGTGGCCTCGACGCGATGCAATCCGACTGGGCCGAAAGAGTGGTCGAGCCCGAGCGCGAGCGCGGCGGTCGCGACTCCCCCGCCGTTGACCGCCTTGGCCACCCAGTATCCGATCCACGCCGACCGCAGGGCGCCATGTGTGACATTGCCGATCGTCAGCTGCCCGCAGAACTGACCGTCCAACTCGATTACATAGGGCAGCATCCGGCCTTTACGAGCCTCGGATCGTAGCCCCGAACACACCGAAGGCCACGACGTGACCGCATGCCGCGCTTCCCAATCCACGCCCGCGGCCGGTTCCCACGGCTCGAGGTGCTCGCGGTCGGCCAGCCGGATGCGACTCCACTGCGCACCGTCGCGCCACCGGATCGGGCGCAACCGCACCACGCCCGCGGCCACCCGCAACGGACCGACCGGCACCGGCCATCCCGGATGCACAGGACTCGACCGCCAAAAGTTCACGTCGCCACCCGGACGGGTCAGCCGCGTTGGGCCAGAAACGCGACGTCGACGATCTCGCCGGTGCGGACCTGCTCTGCCTCGGCCGGCACGACCACCAGACAGTTCGCCTCGGCCAACGTGGCCAGCAGATGCGACGACGCACCCGGCGCTCCGCCGAGCGCTTGCACGAGATACTCGCCGGTGTCCTGATCCCGCATGAGCTGACCGCGCAGATAACCCGTCCGCCCAGCCACCGACTCGATCGGCGACAACGTGCGCGCCTGCACGATCCGGCGGTGTGCCTGACGCTTGCCCAGTGACAGCCGGATCAGCGGCCGCACCATCACCTCGAACACCACCAGCGCGCTGACTGGGTTGGCCGGCAACAGAAAGACCGGGACGCCGTCGCGGCCGAGTTGGCCGAACCCCTGCACCGAACCGGGATGCATCGCGATGCGGGTCACCTCCATCTCCCCCAGTTCGGCGAGCACCGTCCGCACCGCCTCGGCGGCCGCCCCGCCGACCGCGCCGGCGATCACCACCACCTCGGCCCGGTTCAGCTGGCCCTCGACGATCTCGCGCAGCCGCTTGCGGTCGGTGTCGACGATGCCGACCCGGTTCACCTCGGCGCCGGCGTCACGGCCGGCGGCGGCCAGGGCGTAGGAGTTCACGTCGTAGACCTGACCGTTGCCCGGGGTGCGGGAGATGTCGACGAGTTCACCGCCGACGCACATCACCGACAGCCGTGGACGCGGGTGCACCAGCACGCGCTCGCGCCCGACCGCGGCCAGCAAGCCGACCTGCGCCGGACCGATGATCGCGCCGGCCCGCACCGCGACATCGCCGGGTTGAACGTCGTCGCCGGTACGACGCACGTAGGCACCCGATCGCACTCCGCGCAATACGGTCACCCGCGCATCGCCGCCGTCGGTCCAGCGCAGCGGCAGCACCGCGTCGGCGAGCGTCGGCATCGGAGCGCCGGTCTGCACTCGCGCGGCCTGGCGCGGCTGCAGCCGGCTGGGCGTGCGGGCACCCGCCTCGATGACGCCCATCACCGGCAGGCTCACCTCGCCGTCGCCCGCTTCTTCCCCGGCTTCTTCTCCCTGTCCGGCGTCGCCGACTCCGAGCACGTCGACGCTGCGGACCGCGTAGCCGTCGATTGCTGCCTGGTCGAATCCGGGCAGCGGACGCTCGGTGACCACCTCCTCGGCGCACATCAATCCCTGCGCCTCGGCGATCGCCACCCGGACGGGTCGCGGCGCTACCGCCGCGGCGGCAACTCGTGCCTGCTGTTCTTCGACCGAACGCACTGCACCCCTATCTATGCGTCAGGGCTCTCAGCAGTCGACCAGCCCCAATCGCTCCACCAACCACCGCCGGAGTTCCGGCCCGTAGTCATCTCGCTTCAAGGCAAAGTCAACCGCAGCCTTGAGGTAGCCTCCGGGATTTCCGAGGTCGTGTCGAGACCCGCGGTGCACAACCACGTGCACCGGGTGCCCCTCGTTGATGAGCAATGCGACGGCGTCGGTCAACTGGATCTCGCCGCCCGCGCCGCGCGGAACGCGCCGCAGCGCGTCGAAGATGGCCCGGTCGAGCACGTAACGGCCAGCCGCGGCGTATGGCGACGGCGCGTCCTCGGCCTTCGGTTTCTCGTACATCCCCTTGACCCGCAGGACGTTCGGGTTGTTGGTGTCGGCGACGGGTTCGACGTCGAAGACGCCGTACGCGCTGATCTCTTCGCGCGGCACCTCGATCGCACACAGCACCGAGCCCCCGCGCTTGGCCCGGACCTTCGACATCGTCTCGAGCACGCCGGTCGGCAGCACGAGGTCGTCGGGCAACAGCACCGCGATCGCGTCCTCGTCCTCTCCCAGGGTCGACTCCACGCAACCGACTGCATGGCCGAGGCCCAGCGGTTGCGCCTGCACCACCGACTCGACCTTGATCAGGGCCGGTGCCCGGCGCACCTTCTCCAGCATCGACTGCTTACCGCGGGCCTCCAGTGTGCCCTCGAGCACGAGGTCCTCGACGAAGTGCGCGACGACGCCGTCCTTGCCCTCGGACGTGATGATGACCAATCGCTCCGCGCCCGCCTCGGCCGCTTCCGCTGCGACGAGTTCGATGCCCGGCGTGTCCACGACGGGCAGCAGTTCTTTGGGCACGGTCTTGGTGGCGGGCAGGAATCGAGTGCCGAGCCCCGCCGCAGGAACGACCGCCGTATGCGGAATCGGTACCAAAGGCCGTGTCATCGTTCACACATTAACCTCCATTGGCAGGTTGACCCCGCCTTAGGTGGGGGCGATTCGAAGCGACTTGACGGCGACTTGAAAGCGACCGGGAAACGATTTGGAAGCGATGACGTGAGCGCGACGAAAGCGGATCTGCGCGCCGCGATTCTGGCGGCTCGCCGCGCGCTGCCCGGACAGGAGCGCGACGCCGAGGCACATGCGCTGACCAGGCACGCATCCACGCTCGGCACCGACGGACAGACCGTTTGCGCCTATGTTCCGGTCGGCTCCGAACCGGGCTCTGTCGGACTGGTTGATTCCCTTCACGAGCGCGGGGTTCGGGTGCTGCTGCCGGTGGCGCGGCGCGATGCGGCCGGTGTTCCGCAGCCGCTGCAGTGGGGTGAGTACACGCCGGGCGCGTTGGTGGCGGCACGGTTCGGTCTTCGCGAGCCAGCCGGGCCGCGGCTGGAACCGGAGACCATCGGGGTTGCCGCGACACTGCTGGTGCCCGCGCTCGCCGTCGACCGGGCCGGTGTGCGGTTGGGCCGCGGAGCGGGCTTCTACGACCGGTCGCTGCGGTTGGCTTCGCGGTCGGCCCTGGTGGTGGCGGTCGTACGCGACGACGAACTGCTCGACCGGCTACCCGTCGAGCCACACGACGTGGCGATGACCCACGCGCTGACACCGCGGCGCGGATTGGTGGCCCTCGATCGTCCGGGCGGACCGGGAATGACGCACGCCACGTAGCGGTTCTAGCACTTGAGCCGGTAGAGTGCTAAGCAGTTTTGACCACCACGGAGGGGTTTCGTGCCTACCTATTCCTATTCCTGCACAGAGTGCGGCGACAGGTTCGACGCGGTTCAGGCTTTCAGCGATGCCTCGTTGACCACGTGCAGCAAGTGCAACGGCCGCCTGCGCAAGCTCTTCGGAAACGTAGGAGTGGTGTTCAAGGGCAGCGGCTTCTACCGCAACGACAGCCGCGAATCCGCCAAGTCGAACGGGTCCAGTAACGGATCGTCGAGCACGTCGGCCAGTTCGTCCGACAAGTCGTCGTCCGACAAGTCAGCCGACAAGTCGTCATCGGGCAAGGCGAGCGGCGCCGGCTCCTCGAGTGACTCCGGCTCGAGTTCGAGCTCATCGAGCGCCACGGCCGCGGCCGCCGCATCCAGCTGACGCGCCGAGCAGACACGGAGTTATCCACAGACAAGCGCGTTTCTCGCCCACCACGGTTCGGCGCTGCCTAACTTGGCGGCATGGGGGACTCACTGAATCCGTCGGCGATCCGTCGACTCGCCGAGCTGCTGCGACCGGATTGGACGCGTACCGTTCTGGCGCGCCGGATTGCTGCGGGCGGGTTAGTGGTGCTCGCCGCCGTCGCGGCACTGCGTCCCGATCCCGGTGACGAGCGCTTGGCCGCCGTCGTCGCGGCGCGCGACCTGAGTCCGGGCAGCACGCTGACCGCCGATGATGTCAAGCTCGAAACATTCAGTCCCACAACGGTTCCCGATGGTATCCAGTCGGACATCACCACCGTGGTCGGTGCGACGCTCACGGGTCCCGTTCGTCGCGGCGAGGTACTCACCGACGTCCGCGTGCTGACCCCGCGACTCGCCGAAGCCGCGGCGGGTCCCACCGCGCGCATCGTGCCGTTGTCCCTCGACGAGTCCGCGGTGCTCGACTTGATTCGCCCGGGCGACGTCGTCGACGTGCTGGCCGCCAGCCCCGAATCCGATGCCCGGCCACGAGTTGTCGCGACCGACGCGATCGTCGTGCTGGTGTCCGCGAAGCCCACTGGCATGGGCGGCGGCACAGACCGGGTGGTGTTGGTCGCGCTGCCCGCCCACGCCGCCAACGAAGTGGCGGCCGCGACGCTGGTGCAGACCGTCACGCTCACGCTGCACTGAACCGCGATCCCCTACGACTCGCGACATTTCCGCCCTGGTCGATTGCAAGGCCGATAACGTGCGTAACTGTCGACCGCATACCACTGCAGGGAGGATCCAAGACAAATGTTGAAGGGCTTCAAAGAGTTCCTCGCTCGAGGCAACATCGTCGACCTATCGGTCGCGGTGGTCATCGGCACAGCGTTCACCGGTCTGGTCACCAAGTTCACCGACAGCATCATCGAACCGCTGATCAGCCGGATCGGCGCGGGCGGTGAATCCGATTACGGCATCCTGCGCATCGGTATCGGCGGCGGCCAGACGATCGACCTGAACGTCCTCTTGTCGGCGGCCATCAACTTCATTCTGGTTGCGGCGGTGGTGTATTTCCTCGTCGTGATGCCCTACAACCGGTTACGCAAGAGGGGTGAGGTCGAGCAGGCGCAGGACACCGAGTTGTCCCTGCTGACGGAGATCCGCAACATCCTCGCCGAGACCAACGGATCGACGGGCGCGCACAGCGCCGGGCCGGGCACCGGGCCAGATCCCGACACCGCGAAGACGACGAGCGCCGACAAGTCCTGACCGACGCGGGCACAAAACAGCCCCCGGGTTTTCTCCGGGGGCTGTTTCGTTGCTCTGGCACAGCGATTGGTCAGTTCATGTCAGTTCATGTTCCAGGGCTCGCCATAGGTGGTCACACTGTCACCGGCCGAGGAGATCAACCGAGCGAACGGACGCAACAACACACCGCCGGCCGCACCGGTCACCGTGCCGTGCGCATTCGACACCGCCACACCACCATCGGCGCCCGCCACATCCACCGAGAACGTCGCCACCTCCTGAATACCCGGACCGTTGCCCAGGTCCGCGCTGATCGACGCGCCCGGGAAAAGGTTCGGCGTGGTCAAAAAGCGCGCTTCCGGGTTCAAGCTCGGCGGCGCCTGATCAAGCAACACGTTGGGCGTGGTGTAGCTGAAGTTGATCCCCACACCCAGCGACCACGGGAAACCGATCTGATACCCCAACTCCAAGGTGCCCTCGAACTCATCGGCACCCGGACCCGACACGATGTACTTCGCCCGACCACTGTGGAACCACTCACGCGTCAACCGGTTGCGGTCCAACGGAAACACCCCATTGAGGAACGTGTCCCACTGCTGAATCGTCAGCGTGCGGTCCTTGCCATCGACCAAACTCAACTCATTGTCCAGCCCCGCATGCGACGTGCCCACACCGACGAACACCGACGCGACAGCCGCCACCAAAGCGACCAGCACCCGACCGAAAACCTTCATGTTCTCCCTAGTCATGCCGATGCGGGCCCCCGGTGGACCCGCATTGTTGTCAGTCCGTGCCCGGCGCTGGGCCTTCGCACAACGCGTGAGTCGCATGTGAGCAAATGAAGACCTCGCATGCTGCTCTGACGTTGAGCTCATTCGTTGACACGTTGGAACCTAACGGTGCCGAAGCCAACCGGCAACGCGAGCGCATCGACATCGCTGACCTGGCACGCTGCCCGAGCTAAGTTTGCTGAATTCGGATCATCACGCGATTAACGCTTGCGTCAAGACAATTGGAGCACGTCCTGCGCATGTCGCGACGCGGCAGCCTCGTACTTTCGTCTGCAACTGCTCTTAGCTGCCGTGTGCTGCCGACCGATCAGCGAACGTGCAGACCTGTGCGCCGGGTGCGCGGCGGTGACCGGCTGTGATCAACATCACCAGCAAAGATGTTTCATTGTTTACCATTTGGCAACTTGGCGTTCTAGCCACGCGGACGCAACAAAACAGCCCCGGGATTTCTCCGGGGGCTGTTTCGTTGCTCTGGCACAGCGATTGGTCAGTTCATGTCAGTTCATGTTCCAGGGCTCGCCATAGGTGGTCACACTGTCACCGGCCGAGGAGATCAACCGAGCGAACGGACGCAACAACACACCGCCGGCCGCACCGGTCACCGTGCCGTGCGCATTCGACACCGCCACACCACCATCGGCGCCCGCCACATCCACCGAGAACGTCGCCACCTCCTGAATACCCGGACCGTTGCCCAGGTCCGCGCTGATCGACGCGCCCGGGAAAAGGTTCGGCGTGGTCAAAAAGCGCGCTTCCGGGTCCAAGCTCGGCGGCGCCTGATCAAGCAACACGTTGGGCGTGGTGTAGCTGAAGTTGATCCCCACACCCAGCGACCACGGGAAACCGATCTGATACCCCAACTCCAACGTGCCCTCGAACTCATCGGCACCCGGACCCGACACGATGTACTTCGCCCGACCACTGTGGAACCACTCACGCGTCAACCGGTTGCGGTCCAACGGAAACACCCCATTGAGGAACGTGTCCCACTGCTGAATCGTCAGCGTGCGGTCCTTGCCATCGACCAAACTCAACTCATTGTCCAGCCCCGCATGCGACGTGCCCACACCGACGAACACCGACGCGACAGCCGCCACCAAAGCGACCAGCACCCGACCGAAAACCTTCATGTTCTCCCTAGCTATGCCGGCGGTCAGCCCCCCTCGGCTCACCGTGTTCTGTTGTAGGTGCCTGGTTGTACGACCACCACACAGGGCACGGGCCCTATCCGAAGCAGATGAGAGTTCCCACATCTGCCGTTACGTGCTGCTCATCGCTGCCACGAGGAACATAACGGTCGGGCACCAGCCCGGCAACGGGAGATCGCTGCAGCAGTGGGAAGTGTTACCTAACTTGCCGATCGGCCTGGCAGCGGAGCTGCGGCGACGTAGCCACGCCGTAACGTGCGCGTAACGCCGACGAGCCAACCGCCATGCCGGCATGCTTGCGCACCGGGCAGAGGCAGCGCCGGCGCAGTGCCGGCAGCGTGCGGACGCAATCCGTCAAAAATGGTGCGGCGGAAGGTTTTCGCGCAACCAGCGATCGCGATCGACCTCGTCCTCCGGTGATGCGGTGTCGCGTTCGTCGGCGGAAATGCGCGGCAGATTCTCGCCGAAGACCTCGTCAATCGTTTCGCGGTTGCGTTTCGGCCGGTCACCCATGATGGGCCGCAATTGTGACGAACATCACATTCTGCTCCCGCCGATGCTGCTACCGGTCAGATGTCGAGGCTGGACAGCTCGCCGATGATCTGGACCGCCAGCGGGTTGAGCGTCGCCATGCCGTCGCGCACCGCGGCGCGTGAGCCGGCCAGGTTGACCACGAGCGTGCTGCCCGAAATGCCCGCAAGCCCGCGCGACACCCCGGCGTCGATGATGCCGGCGGACAACCCGGAGCCGCGCAAAGCCTCGGAGATCCCGAGCAGTTCGCGGTCGAGGATGTCGCGAGTGGCCTCCGGAGTCACATCGCGCGGTGTGACACCGGTGCCGCCGACGGATACCACCAAATCCACACCGCCGATCACGGCGGTGTTGAGGGCGTTGCGAATCTCGACCTCGTCGGATGACACGACGACGACACCGTCGACGACGAATCCCGCCTCGCCGAGCAATTCGGTGACCAGGGGACCACTGTGGTCCTCCTCGTCGCCGTGTGCGGTGCGGTCGTCGACGACGATGACCAGCGCCCGGCCCACCAACTCCCCTGGCTGTTCCATGAGTGCAACCGTATATGCGGCCGGCGACAGCGGCGCGGCCACTCTCAGGGTCACAGAGTCCGTCGGTGTGCTCACTGCGCGGCCCTACCGAGCGTGACCTGTACCGATTGCGACTTACCCGACGGGTCGAGGTAAGACAGCGTCACCTTGTCGCCCGGCGCTCTGGACCGGATCGCCGCGACCAGCGCGTCGGCACTGCCGATGACCCGGTCGTCGACCTTCGTCACCACGACCCCGCTCGGCAGCCCTGCCGCTGCGGCCGCGCCGCCGTCGGTCACCTCGACGATCCGAGCGCCGTCGACGGAGGCGTCGTTGCCCACCTGCACCCCCAGCGAGGCGTGCGCCGCGGTGCCGTTCTTGATCAGCTCGTCGGCGATCCGCTTGGCCTGGTCGACCGGGATCGCGAAGCCCAGCCCGATCGAACCGCTCTGTGCCGCAGGCCCGGCGTCGGCGCCCAACGTGGCGATCGCGGAGTTGATGCCGATCAGTTCACCGTTCATGTTGACGAGCGCACCCCCGGAGTTGCCGGGGTTGATTGCGGCGTCGGTCTGGATCGCGTCGAGCACAGTGTTCTGGTTGCGGGCATCACCGCTGGCGGCCACCGGCCGGTTCAGTGCGCTGATGATGCCGGTGGTCACCGTGCCCTCCAGGCCCAGCGGTGAACCGATTGCGACGACGTCCTGACCGACCTGCAGGTCGGAGGACGAACCGACCGTGATGGGGGGCAGGTCCGAAACGCCCTGAGCTCGGACGACGGCGATGTCGCTGCTCGGATCCGTGCCAACCACGGTGAACGGGGCGGTTCGGCCGTTGGAGAAGGTCACCTTGGTCTTTCCGGCGGGGCCTGCGCCCGGGCCCGCGGGACCGTTCTGAGCGGCGGACACGACGTGGTTGTTGGTCAGGATCAGCCCGTCGGACGACAGGATCACTCCCGACCCCTCTTCGGAGGCTCGCCCCATGTCGGTCTCGAGCTTGACGACGCTGGGCACCACCTTCGCGGCGACCTGTTCGACGGAGCCCGCGGGCAGGCTGGCGGCGGGCACACTGGGTGCGGCTCCGTTGATCGACGAAGACGCCGTCTGGTGGTCGGGCTGCGCCAGCAGCGCCACTCCGCCGCCGATCCCGGCGGAGACCACCGCGATGGCCAACGCACCAGCCGTCAATGCGCCTGCGCGGGAACGCCTTTGGGATGGCTGCCCGGACGGGGGCTGCGGTGCGCCGCGATAGGGGTCGTAGGGCGCACGGAACTGCTGCTGCTGAGCCACCTGCTGCTGGGTCGCATAACGCCAGTCGTAGGGCTGCTGCTGGTATGGGCCGGGGCGCGGGGCGCCACCAGGGTAGCCGGGCACCACGTGCTCACGACCGATCTGTCGGCGGCCGGGCGGCGGGGGCGGCGGCGAGTACCTCGGGTGGTTCGTCATGTCGCTCGGGCTCTTCCTGTTCTGTTCCGGTCTTCCGGTTCCTGTCATGTGCTCAACGTCGGACGCATGGTCAACAGTGCCCAGCCGGGCTGAGAATCCACTTAGAGAACGTTCGGGACATACCCAACTTCGTTCCCCCGTTACCGCCGCTGCCAATCATCGTCGAAAGGGCCCCGCTGTGGGACTACTCGACGGGGGCGTGTCGGGGAACGACCCACTCGGTGGGGTGCTCGGCCGCGGGCCGCCCCGGCAACACAACGTGCATCGAGGTGCCCGGTGGCTGCCCACCGGGCACGGTGTCCTCAATCCGCAACGAACCGCCGTGTTTGAGCACCACCTGTTTCACAATCGCCAACCCGAGCCCCGAGCCCGACATCGACCGGGCCGTCGTCGACCGGTAGAACCGGTCGAAAACCAGTGCCCGTTCCGGCGGCGGGATCCCCGGTCCGTAGTCGGAGACGACCAACTCGGCGTGCATCGGATCGATCTGGTGCAGCCGCACGGTGACCAGACCGCCCTGGGGGCTCCACTTCGCGGCATTGTCGAGCAGGTTGAGCACGGCGCGCCCCAGCCCGGCCTCGTCACCGTAGACCAGCCATGGTGTGGTCGCCGCCTCGAACTCGATGTCGTTGCGGCGGCGGCGAACTCGTTCCAGCGACCGGTCCACGATCTCGGCGACGTCGACCGACTCGTGCACGGTGACGCCGGCGTCGTCTCGCGTCAGGTCGACCAGGTCGCCGACCAACGTCGACAATTCCTCGATCTGGGCGATCACGTCGGCGCGCAGCTCCGCCATCTCGTGCTCCGGCAACCGCGGGGCACCAGGAGCCATCGACGCCATGAGCAGTTCGACGTTGGTGCGCAGCGACGTCAGCGGTGTGCGCAGCTCGTGGCCGGCATCGGTGACCAGGCGGGCCTGGCGTTCCCGCGACTCGGCCAGGGCGCGCAACATCATGTTGAAGGCCTCGGTGAGGCGGGCGAGTTCGTCGCTGCCGAACACCGGAATGGGCCGCAGGTCATCGGTGCGCGCAACCCGTTCTGCGGCCTGGGTCAGCCGCGCCACTGGCCGCAGGCCTGCGCGCGCGACGGCGCCACCAGCGATGGCGGCGACCGCGACACCGATTCCTCCCACGATGATCAGCACCGTGCTCAACCGTCGAAGCAACTGAGCGGTGGGCGCCATGCTCTTGGAGATCAGCAGGGAACTGTCGTTCGACAGATGCATCGCCAGCACCCGCTGGTGGTTGGCCGTGCGCAGCGACATGATCAGGTCCCCGCGCAGCACGGCTTTCTCGGGCTCGCCCAGTGGCAGCGTCTCCCCCTGCTGGTTGGCCGTGAAAATGGCACGGCCCGGGATCACCAGCATCGCGTTGACGTCCGAGTACGCGGTGCCTTCGATCGCCTTGCTCGGATCGGCCTGTAGCGACCCGCTCTCGATGAGCAGGCGGGCCCGGCTGCGTAGTTGGTTGTCGACGTCGTCGTACAGCGCGCGCGACACGACCGCCCAGACGGCCACGGCCATCAGGACCACCACCATCGCCACCATCGACATCGCCAATAGCATCACGCGCCAGCGCAGGGACACCGAACTGGTTCTCGACGGCGGAGGAAGCGGATCGGGTTGCGGCACAGACCCGTAACTCGGTGCAGTCATCACGGAGGCGTTTCGCGCAGCACGTAACCCACCCCGCGCACGGTGTGGATCAGTCGCGGCTCTCCTTCGGCCTCGGTCTTGCGGCGCAGGTAACCGACGTACACCTCGAGGGCGTTGCCGGACGTGGGGAAGTCGAATCCCCACACCTCTTCGAGGATGCGACTGCGCGTCAGCACTCGGCGCGGGTTGGCGATGAGCATCTCGAGCAGCGCGAACTCGGTGCGCGTCAGGCTGATCTGACGTCCGCCGCGGGTGACCTCACGGGTGACGGGGTCGAGCGACAGATCGGAGAACGTCATCGCGGCGGACTCGGCGCCGTCGTCGGGACCGGTGCGGCGCAGCAGCGCACGCATACGGGCCAACAGCTCTTCGAGGGCGAACGGCTTGGGCAGGTAGTCGTCGGCACCGGCATCCAGTCCGGCCACCCGCTCGGAGACGGAGTCCCGCGCCGTCAGCACCAGGATCGGCAGGTCGTCACCGGTGCTGCGCAGCTGACGGCACACCTCGAGGCCGTCCAGCCGCGGCATCATCACATCGAGGACCAGGGCGTCGGGTCGATCGCTGGCGATCCGGTTCAGTGCCTCGAGACCGTCCTCGGCGAGTTCGACGGAGTAGCCGTTGAAAGAAAGCGAACGGCGCAGCGACTCGCGCACCGCGCGATCATCGTCGACGACAAGTATGCGCACAGCCACAGTGTCAACCCCCTATCTGAGAGTGACCTGAGAGGCGCGCCGTCGGAGCCGCTCCGACGGCGACATCGCGTCCGGGCGCTAGCGGCGGTCGAGGTCGATCAATCCGAGGCGGGCGGCCTTGAGTAGCCGTCGCGGCACCTTGTGGTGCTGACCGGCCACGTTGACGCCCACGAGTTCGGTGCGCTTGGCCTTCCACTGCGCGCGCCGGCTACGGGTGTTCGCACGCGACATTCTGCGCTTGGGCACAGCCATGGTCGAGATCTCCTCTTGAGGGGTAAGTCACGCCGGCGAGCCGACAACGATGAAGCGGCGAACCGGTGTTCTGGCCACCGCCGCGCGCATACACGGCGACGGCAAGTGTTCTTCAGGATAGCCAACGACCTGCGTAGCCTCCAAACAACGCAATTCGGTGGGCCGATGGTTGACGTGAGACCGGAGGTACCGGATAACCTACCGGTTGGTTGGTAGCGGCCGCGACGAAGGGAGCCCGCGTGAGTCCTGCTCGTGGCGCGGTCCGCATCGGCAACTGTTCGGGTTTCTACGGCGACCGCCACTCCGCGATGCGCGAGATGCTCACCGGCGGCGACCTCGACTTCCTGACCGGCGACTACCTCGCCGAGCTGACCATGCTGATCCTGGCGCGCGACCGCGCCAAGTCAGCCGACCGCGGCTACGCCAAGACGTTTTTGACCCAGCTCGAAGAGAGTCTCGGGCTGGCGCTCGACCGCGGAGTGCGCATCGTCGCCAACGCCGGCGGGCTCAACCCGGCCGGGTTAGCCGATGCGGTACGGGCCCTGGCGCAGCGGTTGGGGTTGACGGTCGACGTCGCGCACGTGGAGGGCGACGACCTGGTGGCGCGCGCCGATGAGCTGGGGTTCGGAGCGGCGACAGGCACCGGAGCCGCCCCGGCGGCGACATCAGGGTCCGGAGCCGCCCCGGCGGCGACATCAGGGTCCGGAGCCGCCCCGGCGGCGACTTCAGGGTCCGGCTCCGTCCTTGCGGCCAACGCCTATCTCGGCGCGTGGGGCATCGTCGACTGTCTGAACTCCGGCGCCGACGTGGTGGTGACCGGCCGGGTGACCGACGCGTCGGTGATCGTCGGGCCGGCCGCGGCGCACCACGGCTGGGGCCGCGCCGACTACGACCGGCTGGCCGGCGCCGTCGCCGCGGGTCACGTCATCGAGTGCGGTGCCCAGGCGACCGGTGGCAACTATGCGTTCTTCACCGAACTCGACGATCTGACCTGTCCCGGATTTCCAATCGCCGAGATCTCCGCGGACGGGTCTTCGGTCATCACCAAGCATCCGGGCACCGGGGGTGCGGTCACCGTCGGCACCGTCACCGCCCAGCTGCTGTACGAGATCACCGGGCCGCGCTACGCCAACCCCGACGCGACGCTGCGCGTCGACAGCATCGAGCTCTGTGACGACGGGCCGGACCGGGTGCGGATCAGCGGAGTACGGGGTGAGCCGCCCCCGCCGACGCTCAAAGTGTCGCTCAACAGCATCGGCGGTTTCCGCAACGAGATGACGTTGGTGCTCACCGGACTTGACATCGAGGCCAAGGCGGAGTTGGTGCGACGCCAACTCGAGACCGCGCTACCGGTCAAGCCGGCCGAGCTCGAGTGGACGCTGGCGCGCACCGACCACACCGACGCGGACACCGAGGAGACGGCGAGCGCACTGCTGCGCTGCGTGGTCCGTGACTCCGATCCCGCCAAGGTGGGCCGCGAGTTCTCCTCGGCTGCAGTTGAACTCGCATTGGCCAGCTACCCAGGTTTTCACGCCACCAGCCCGCCCGGGCAGGGGCAGGTGTACGGCGTGTTCAGGCCGGCGTTCGTCGCGGCCGACGAAGTGCCCCACGTC
This sequence comes from Mycolicibacterium sp. GF69, assembly GCF_003284965.1. Classification (GTDB taxonomy): domain Bacteria; phylum Actinomycetota; class Actinomycetes; order Mycobacteriales; family Mycobacteriaceae; genus Mycobacterium. The sequence goes on along the minus strand of NZ_QMEW01000015.1, from coordinate 100,426 downwards.
GCCGTGCACGCCGACGGCTCCCGTGTCGAAATACCGCCCGCCGCCGACACTCTGGAGCTGGCACCCGTGCCACCGTCCGCGCTGCCCGAGCCGCTTGCGTTCGGTGCGACCGTACGCGCGCCGCTTGGACGCATCGCCGGTGCCCGCAGCGGCGACAAGGGCGGCAGCGCGAACGTCGGTGTCTGGGTACGCACCGAGCAGCAGTGGCGTTGGCTCGCGCACACGTTGACCATCGAGAAGCTACGCGAACTGCTGCCCGAGACAACGGATCTGCCCGTCGCTCGCTATCTGCTGCCGAACCTGCGGGCTGTCAACTTCGTCATCGAGGGCATCCTCGGCGAGGGTGTCGCCTACCAGGCCCGGTTCGACCCGCAGGCCAAGGCAATCGGCGAATGGCTACGCAGTCGTCACATCGATATCCCAGAGGAGCTGTTGGCGTGAGCATTTGGCACACCCCCGAACGCGAACAACTGCGCAAGACCGTGCGGACGTTCGTCGATCGCGAGGTGCTTCCCCATGTCGACGAGTGGGAACGCAGCGGTGAACTGCCGCGCGACCTGCACCTGCGGGCCGGTGAGGCCGGCTTGCTGGGCGCGGGGTTTTCAGAGGCGGTCGGTGGGGGCGGCGGCGACGGCGCAGACGCGGTGGTGATCTGCGAGGAGATGCACTACGCGGGGACCCCCGGCGGGGTGTACGCCTCGCTGTTCACCTGCGGGATCTCGGTGCCGCACATGATCGCCTCCGGCGACGAGCGGTTGATCGACACCTACGTGCGGCCGACCTTACGCGGCGAGAAGATCGGCAGCCTGGCGATCACCGAACCGGGCGGTGGCTCCGACGTCGGACATCTGACCACGCGCGCCGAGCTCATTTCTGCCGCGGACGGGCCGTACTACATCGTCAACGGCGCCAAGACCTACATCACGTCGGGAGTGCGCGCCGACTATGTCGTGACGGCGGTACGCACCGGCGGACCCGGGGCGTCCGGTGTCTCGTTGATCGTGGTGGACAAAGACACACCCGGCTTTCAAGTGACCCGCAAGCTCGACAAGATGGGCTGGCGGTCGTCGGACACCGCCGAACTGGCCTACACCGACGTGCGCGTGCCCGCGTCGAACCTGGTCGGCGGCGAGAACACCGGTTTTCTGCAGATCGCCGGGGCGTTCGTCGCCGAACGCGTCGGCCTGGCCGCGCAGGCCTACGCCAGCGCACAACGCTGCCTGGACCTGGCCGTCGAATGGTGCCGCAACCGGGAAACGTTCGGGCGGCCGTTGATCTCGCGGCAACAGGTACAGAACACGCTGGCCGAGATGGCGCGCCGCGTCGACGTCGCTCGGGTCTACACCCGAAACCTCGTCGAACGGCAGCTGGCCGGCGAGTCGAACCTGATCGCCGAGGTGTGCTTCGCCAAGAACACCGCGGTCGAGGCCGGCGAATGGGTGGCCAACCAGGCGGTGCAGCTGTTCGGCGGCATGGGCTACATGGCCGAGTCCGAGGTCGAACGTCAGTACCGCGACATGCGCATCCTCGGAATCGGCGGCGGCACAACCGAGATCCTCACCTCGCTGGCCGCCAAGACGTTGGGATATCAGTCATGACGGCGTTGCGTTCGACCATCGACCCACGTTCAGCCGGCTACGGCGAGGCCGCGGCCATGATGACGGCAAAGCTGACCGAACTCGAGGTCGAACACGCCAAGGCGCTGGCCGGTGGCGGCGCCAAGTACGTGCAGCGCCACCACGACCGCGGCAAGCTGACGGCCCGCGAGCGCATCGAACTGCTACTCGATCCCGACTCGCCGTTTCTGGAGCTGAGCCCGCTCGCGGCGTGGGGCAGCGACTTCACCGTGGGCGCCAGCGTGGTCACCGGAATCGGCGCTGTCGAGGGCGTCGAATGCCTGATCGTCGCCAACGACCCGACCGTCAAGGGCGGCACCAGCAACCCGTGGACGTTGAAGAAAATCCTGCGCGCCAACCAGATTGCGCTGCAGAACCGGCTACCGCTGATCTCGCTGGTCGAATCCGGTGGCGCCGACCTGCCGACGCAGAAGGAGATCTTCATCCCAGGTGGCCAGATGTTCCGCGACCTGACGCGGTTGTCGGCGGCGGGCATCCCGACCATCGCGCTGGTGTTCGGCAACTCGACCGCGGGCGGCGCATACATCCCCGGCATGTCCGATCACGTCGTGATGGTCAAGGAACGGTCCAAAGTGTTCTTGGCCGGTCCGCCGCTGGTGAAGATGGCGACCGGCGAGGAGGCCGACGACGAGTCGCTCGGTGGGGCCGAGATGCACGCCCGCACTTCGGGTCTGGCCGACTACTTCGCGCTCGACGAGCCCGACGCGATCCGCATCGGACGCCGCATCGTGGCCCGGCTGAACTGGCACAAGCAGGGGCCGGCGCCCGCGCCCGTCGTAGAACCGGTTTACGACGCCGAAGAACTGGTGGGCATCGTGCCCGCGGACCTACGCATCCCGTTCGATCCGCGCGACGTGATCGCCCGTGTCGTCGACGGTTCGGAATTCGACGAGTTCAAGCCGATGTACGGTTCTTCGCTGGTGACCGGTTGGGCGAGGCTCTACGGGTATCCGATCGGCATCCTGGCCAATGCCCGCGGCGTGCTGTTCAGCGAGGAGTCGCAGAAGGCGACCCAGTTCATCCAGTTGGCCAATCGCTCCGACACGCCACTGTTGTTCCTGCACAACACCACCGGGTACATGGTCGGCCGCAAATACGAGGAAGGCGGCATGATCAAACACGGCTCGATGATGATCAACGCGGTCTCGAACTCGACCGTGCCACATCTGTCGCTGCTGATCGGCGCCTCCTACGGCGCCGGCCACTACGGGATGTGCGGCCGCGCCTACGACCCGCGGTTCCTGTTCGCCTGGCCGAGTGCCAAGTCCGCGGTGATGGGTGGGACGCAGTTGGCCGGCGTGCTGTCGATCGTCAGCCGGGCGGCCGCCGAAGCGCGCGGTCAGCAGGTCGACGAGGACGCCGATGTTGCGCTGCGCGCCGCCGTCGAGGCGCAGATCGACGCCGAATCACTGCCGATGTTCCTGTCGGGCCGCCTCTACGACGACGGGGTGATCGATCCCCGCGACACCCGCACCGTGTTGGGAATCTGCCTGTCCGCCATCGCCAATGGCCCGATCAAGGGGACGTCGAACTTCGGCGTCTTCCGGATGTGAGCGCACGCATGATCACGCGAGTCCTGGTGGCCAACCGCGGCGAGATCGCCCGGCGGGTCTTCGCGACGTGCCGGCGCCTCGGCATCGGTACGGTCGCCGTCTACACCGACCCCGACGAACACTCCCCGCACGTCGGCGAGGCGGATGCTCGGGTGCGGCTCGACGGCACCACCGGCTATCTCGACGTCGGGCAGCTGATTTCGGCGGCGCGGGCAGCGGGCGCCGACGCCGTCCATCCCGGCTACGGGTTCCTCTCGGAAAACGCCGAATTCGCGGCTGCCGTGCGGGATGCGGGGTTGACGTGGATCGGGCCGCCGCCGGACGCCGTCGCCGCGATGGGCAGCAAGATCGAGGCGAAGAAGATGATGGCCGCCGCGGGCGTTCCTGTCCTCGACGAGCTCGACCCCGAAAGTGTCACCGCCGACCAGTTACCGGTCCTGATCAAGGCGTCGGCGGGTGGCGGCGGCCGCGGGATGCGCGTGGTGCGCGAGTTGTCCGAGCTGCCCGGCCAAGTCGAAGGCGCACGTCGCGAGGCGGCCTCCGCCTTCGGTGACCCGACCGTCTTCTGCGAGCGCTATCTGGCCACCGGGCATCACGTGGAGGTTCAGGTTCTCGCCGATGAGCACGGCACGGTCTGGGCGGTTGGCGAACGGGAGTGCTCGATTCAGCGACGCCACCAGAAGATCATCGAAGAGGCTCCTTCGCCGCTGGTGGAACGCACGCCGGGGATGCGCGCCAAGCTTTTCGACGCCGCTCGTCTGGCCGCCACCGCGATCGGCTACACCGGTGCGGGCACCGTTGAGTTCATGGCCGACTCAGCGGGAGATTTCTACTTTCTCGAGATGAACACCCGGCTGCAGGTCGAACATCCGGTCACCGAAGAGACCACCGGACTGGATCTCGTTGAGCTGCAACTGCTCGTCGCCGACGGCGGGCGACTCGATGCTGAACCGCCGCCCTCGCGGGGGCACGCGATCGAGGCGCGCCTGTACGCCGAGGACCCCGCCAAGGACTGGCAGCCGCAGGCCGGCACCGTCCACCGGTTCGAGGTCCCGACGAACGTCCGGGTCGACTCCGGGATCGTCGACGGTTCAGTGGTGTCCATCTTCTACGACCCGATGCTGGCCAAGGTCATCGCCTACGCGCCGGACCGGCGCCGGGCCGCCACCGTGCTCGCCGACGCGTTGACCCGAAGCCGCATCCACGGTGTGCGCACCAACCGCGACCTGCTCGTCAACGTGCTGCGCCATCCGGCGTTTATCGACGGCGCCACCGACACCGCGTTCTTCGACACCCACGGCCTGGCCGAACTGGCCGCGCCGCTGGCTGACGACCGCGCGGTCGAGCTGTCGGCGGTGGCCGCCGGGCTGGCGGATGCCGCCCAGAACCGCAGTGAGGCAACGGTGTTCGCCGACGCCCCCACCGGCTGGCGTAACCTGGTCTCGGGCCACCAAATCAAGCGGTACGCCGACACCGCCGGCGTCGAACACGAAGTGCGCTACCGGTTCACCCGCTCGGGTCTCGAGCTACCCGACCACGACGGCGTCTCACTCGTCTGCGCATCCCCGGCGCGGGTCGTGTTGGCCGTTGCCGGAGTCGACCGGCCGTTCGAGGTGACACGTCATGGCCAGGACGTGTTCGTCGAGTCACCCACGGGTTCGGTGCATCTGGTTGCGCTGCCGCGCTTCGGCAATCCCGACGATTCGGTCGCACACGGTTCGCTGTTGGCGCCGATGCCCGGTTCGGTGCTGCGCATCGGCGCGGCGGTCGGCGACACTGTCACCGCCGGCCAACCGCTGGTGTGGCTGGAGGCCATGAAAATGGAGCACACGGTGGCTGCTCCCAGCGACGGTGTGCTCGCCGAACTCAACGTCGAAACCGGCCAGCAGGTCGACGTCGGTTTCGTGATCGCCCGAGTCCTCGCCCGAGTCGAAGGAGAACAGTGAGCAGTTTCGTCGAATCCGAAGAACAGCAGGCGTTGCGCAAGGCGGTCGCCGCGATGGCCGCCAACTACGGTCAGGATTACTACCTGGAGAAGGCCCGCACCGGCCAGCACACCGACGAATTGTGGCAGGAAGCAGGCAAACTCGGCTTCATCGGGGTGAACCTGCCAGAGGAGTACGGTGGCGGCGGCGCGGGGATGTACGAGCTGTCGATCGTCATGGAGGAGATGTCGGCCGGCGGCTGTCCGCTGCTGCTGATGGTGGTCTCCCCCGCCATCAATGGAACGATCATCGCCAAGTTCGGCACCGAGGAGCAGAAGAGGCGCTGGCTGCCCGGCATCGCCGACGGGTCCATCACGATGGCGTTCGCGATCACCGAACCCGACGCGGGTTCCAACAGCCACCGCATCACCACGACCGCGCGCCGCGACGGCAGCGACTGGATCCTGTCGGGGCAGAAGGTGTTCATCTCCGGTGTCGACCAGGCGCAGGCGGTGCTCGTCGTCGGCCGCACGGAGGACCACAAAACGGGCAACCTCAAACCCGCGCTGTTCATCGTGCCCACCGACACGAAGGGGTTGAGCGCGACCCTGATCGACATGGAGTTGGTCAGCCCGGAGAACCAGTTCCAGCTGTTCTGTGACGAGGTACGGTTGCCCGCCGACGCGCTGGTCGGTTCCGAGGACGCGGCGATCGCCCAGTTGTTCGCCGGCCTGAACCCCGAACGCATCATGGGTGCGGCCAGCGCGGTCGGCATGGGCCGGTTCGCGATCGACAAGGCCGTCGACTACGTCAAGGCCCGACAGGTGTGGAAGACGCCGATCGGTTCACATCAGGGTCTGTCGCATCCGTTGGCGCAGAACCACATCGAGATCGAACTGGCGAAGCTGATGATGCAGAAGGCGGCGTCGCTCTACGATGCGGGAGACGACGCCGGCGCCGCCGAGGCGGCCAACATGGCCAAGTACGCCGCCGGTGAGGCCTCGGTGCGTGCGGTCGACCAGGCGGTGCAGTCGTTGGGCGGCAACGGCTTGACCAAGGAGTACGGCATCGCCGCCGCGGTGACCGCGTCGAAGCTCGCGCGCATCGCACCGGTCAGCCGGGAGATGATCCTCAACTTTGTCGCGCAGACCTCGCTCGGGCTGCCCCGTTCGTACTGATGAGGTCGTACTGATGAGCGCACTTGTCGGTTACGCGGTGGACGGGCCGGTCGCGCGGCTCACCCTCGACTCGCCGCACAACCGCAACGCGTTGTCGACCGCGCTGGTCGAACAGTTGCACCAGGGTTTCACCGACGCCGTCGCCGAGCCTGGCGTACGGGTCGTCGTGCTCGGTCACACCGGCGGAACATTCTGCGCGGGGGCCGATCTCAGCGAGGCTGCCGGTCGCGATCCCGGTGAGTTGGCCCTCGACCGGGCCCGCGAGATGACCCGGCTGCTGCGCCGGATCCTCGAGCTGCCGGTCCCGGTCATCGGGGCGATCGACGGCCATGTCCGCGCCGGCGGCCTCGGCCTGGTCGGCGCGTGCGACATCGTGGTGGCGGGTCCGCAGAGCACGTTCGCGCTCACCGAGGCCCGTATCGGCGTCGCGCCATCGATCATCTCGCTGACCCTGCTGCCCAGGATGACGAACCGCTCGGCGAGCCGCTACTTCGTCACTTCGGAGAAGTTCGGTGCCGCGCAGGCGGCCGAGATCGGCCTGATCACGATCGCGGCCGACGACGTCGAAGCCGGCGTCGCCGAGCTCACCACGGCGATAGCCAAGGCATCACCGCAGGGACTCGCGACGTCGAAAGCCTTGACCACTGCACCCATTCTGGAAACCTTCGACCGTGACGCCGACAGGCTGACCGAACACTCTGCCGAGCTGTTCGTCTCCGAGCAGGCGCGCGAGGGCATGCTGGCCTTCCTCGAGAAGCGTCCGCCGAACTGGACCCGCGGGTCTTAAAGGTCCACCGCCTGCCCGGTGGGCTGCACCGCATCCGATCGACTACGGTTGCGCCGCTTGGCTTTCAGCCGTTTCGGCAGGCGTTCGAGCACCTCCCACGGCACGAATGCGAGATACAGCACGAACATCGCCAGGCTGAAGAACGCCACGTTCAAGTTGACCATGATCGTCAGGTGCATCAGCACGCCGGCCATCAGCACCCAGAAACGCCAGCGCCTACTCCAGACGAGGACCGCGAGCGCCAATTCGATCAGCAGCGTTCCCCACGTGAGGACGTTGACCAGGATCGCGTTGGTGGACAACCATTCCGGTGCGGAAAGCAGCGCCCACCGACCGTCGGTTCGCCACGCGTAGTACACCGCCGAGCCCTCCACCCAGGGCTTACCTGCCAGCTTCGCCTGAGCGGTCGCCAGGTAGATGATCGACAACTGGATCTGCAGCAGCCGGACCGGCCACACGGACCTGGTCTCGGCGGAGAAGAACGATCCGGTTCGCCGCCGCTGGTCGAGCGACAAGGCCGAACCGCAGGATGAGAGCACCAGTATCAGCGCGGTGACGACCAGGATGCTGTCGCCTGCGTTGAAGTAGTGCGCGCCGCGCCGCACAAACGACTGGATCAGGACGAACACGAGGACCGCTGCCACGCGACTGTGCCAGCCCACCGTCATCGCGACCGCCGCCGCCAACAGCAGCGCCCAGCCGATGTGCAGAGCGGTGTCCCCGGGCCAGACCTCGAAAACGCTCCACTGGAAGTCGACTCTGGGATGTTCGGGGGACACGCCGTGTTCCCCGAACACGGTGCCCAGGTCGGGCAACAGCGCCAACGTCCAGACGACGACAACCAGCCCGAGACCCATTCGCACGAGACCGAGCGGGTAGGCCGGGGCAGCGGTGAAGAAGAAGATGGTCCAGCGCTCGACGGACGCGTCGACTCGGGCCCGAAGCCGCTCCCCGGCGGTCATCGCGGGCTCACCAGGTTCTCTTGATAGAGCAACTTCGTCGCGACGGGTCGGCGGTTCTGACCCGCCTCCTCACCAGGGGCCGTCAACGTCTCGGTGCGAAGAACCATGGTGACGTCGACGGGCTTCTCGTTCGGTCGGGTGATCTCGTCGACCACCCAGTGCGCGAGCTGACGTCGGAAGTCGGCATCGAGGACGGCGGCGTACCTCAGCAGCAACCAGCGGTCCCACCAACCGACACCGCTTGCGCCGGGCTCCATCGACCACACCCGGACCTGGCCGTCGGCGAGGCGCACCGCTACGTCGACCGATTCCTGTCGCCTGCTCGGGTTGGCGTACATCGCCCAGCTCTGGTCGAGCGCCGCGGGCACCGCAACGGGTTCGACAACCGGCAACGCAGAGCGCTTGATCGGCGAATCGGGCAGGTTGCACACGACGCCGATCACCACGAACAGCACGATGCCGACGCTGATGACCGCCTTGCCCACCGCGGAGCCCTCGAAGCGCTGCTGAAGTGTTCCCACGCGCCGCCCGCGCGAGCGCGGGTCCCGCTGTTGCTCACCGTCTGGCGTCACGTCACCCGGCCCTCGTCTTTCGTCGCAAACACCCTAATTGACATTCGGGTTCTCGCCTTGGCCTGCGAGCTCCACGGTGGACACCCGGTGCTGCGCGCCGGTCTGGCGCCGCAGAACCCGATCGGCGTGGTCACGTTTGCTGACTACCTGGCCGCCAGCCAAGAACTTCGCCCATCTAGCTTCTTCGCCCTGGCCCGTCAGGGCACAGTTTGGCCTACTTGCTTGCATGTGCCACGGTTCGTCGTAGGCTCGTAACCGATGAGCACTCCAGCGTCGCGCAACGGTTCGATGCGTGCTGCCGACACCGATCGGATCCAGGTGGCGCAGCTGCTCACTGACGCCGCGGCCCACGGTCGGCTTCAGCTCAGCGAGTATGAGGAGCGTCTGACCAGGGCGTATGCGGCACAGACCTACGCCGAGCTGGACCGGTTGTCCGCGGATCTTCCCGGTGCGATAACCCAGGGACGCAGCGGCGGCCCCTGCCGGCCCGCGCCGTCGACCATGTTGCTGGCGATCATGAGTGGATTCGAACGCCGTGGCCGATGGAACGTGCCCCGACGGATGACCACGTTCGCCCTCTTCGGCGGCGGCGTCGTCGATTTGCGATACGCCGACTTCACGTCCCCGGAAGTCGAGATTCGCTCGTATTCGATCTTCGGCGGTCAGACCTTCCTGGTGCCGCCGGAGGTCAACGTCGACCTCCGCGGCGTCGGCGTGATGGGCACGTTCGACCACTCCGTGGAGGGCGAGGGCTCGCCCGGCGCACCGTGTGTGTGCATCCGCGGCTTCTCGCTGTGGGGCCGCGTCGGCGTCAAGCGCAAGAAGCGCAAACCCGTCTGACTACTTCCACTGAAACCGACGTTCTGGTCGCAGAATCCTCGACAGAATCGCCAATCCGTCGGTTTCGGCGCAAGAGGCGCGGTCAGCGACGCCGTCGCGAGCGCAGATAGTCGCCGACGACCGCCGCACCCAACCCGTCGAGGTCGGGCACCACGACGCGGCCCTCCACCCGGCGCGCCACCTGGTCGATGAACCGGGCCAGCCCCGGATCGTTGCCCAGCCGGAAGATGGTCACCTGCGCGCCCAGCGCGGCGACCTCGTCGAACCCCTTCACGGTGTGCGCGATCGTCCGCGGATGCGGCGGATAGTCGAAGAACACCGCCGGCCCACGGTCATCGGACAGCTGGCTCTCCAGGTGCGCGGTCGGCTCGCCGTCGGTGACGACGAGCACCACGGGCTGGGCGTTGGGGTGACGGCGCAGGTGGCGCGCCGCCAGCGCGAGAGCGTGGTGCAGGTTGGTGCCCTGCTCGTAGACGCCTTCCAGACCGGTGAGTTCGGCCGGTGTCACGGTGCGCGCGTAACGGCCGAAAGCGATGATCTGCAACGCATCCGATCGGAATCGGGTGCTGACGAGGTGGCTGAGCGCCAGCGCGGTGCGCTTCATCGGCAACCAGCGGTTCTCCATCACCATCGAGAACGAGGTGTCCACCAGCAGCGCCACGGCCGCCTGGGTGCGTGTCTCGGTCTCGGAGATCTCGACGTCCTCGACCGCGAAGCGGATCGGGCGCTCGGCGGCCCCGGTTCCGGGTTGACCCAGCGCTGCGTTGGTCGCCGCAGTGCGGAGCACTGCATTGGTGACCGTGCGGGTGACGTTCCACGGCTCGGTGTCGCCGAACGCCCACGGCCGGGTCGCACCGGTCAGCTCGCCGGCCGCACCCGCGCGGCGGGTGTCACGTTCGCCATGCCGACCTGAAAGTTGTTGTGCGACATCGCGTAACGCGGTCTGTCCGAGCTGGCGCATCGCCTTGGGGGAAAGCCGCCACTGACCGTCGGACCCACGGTCCAGGAAGCCCTGGTCCATCAGCGCCCGTTCGAGTTCGGTGAGTGTGCGTGCGTCGACGGCGGCCTCCTCGCCCAGCTGGCGTGCCAGCATTTCGAGGTCGACGTCTTCCATCGTGGCCCCCGCGTAGCTCTGCGACAGGGCTTCGGCCAACTGCTCCAGTTCGGCGATGTCGGCCATCGCCTGCGCACCCTCGCCCATGCCGAGCGGGTTGTCGCCGGAGAACTCCGACGAGCCGCTCCAGTCCTCCCCCGGCCGGGCGGCCTGCAGGTGCGCGTCCAGCCTGTTGAGCGCATTCATCAGCGACGGGGATCCGAACGCCTGCTGCGCCAGCGCATCCAGCTCGGCCCGCTGTTCGGCGCTCAGGCTGTTGCGGAACCGCTGCGCGGCGGCCGCGCGCTGGGCCAGCGAGTCCAGCAGCTCGTCGACGTTGCGCGGGTTCTCCGGAAAGAACTCGCCGTGCTTGTTCATGAAGTTCTGGAAATCCTGCTGCGTGTCTTCGTCTTTGGCGTGCTTGTCGAGCAGGTTGTTGAGGTCGTCGAGCATCTCGTTGACGCGCTGGCGGTCCTCGTCGGTGGCGTTCTCCATCGCCTGCTTCATCCCCGCGAACCGCTGGTCGAGCATCTCGCGACCGAGCAGATCTTTGATCTGGTCGTACTTCTCGCGCCCCTCGGCAGATCGCCAGTCGTAGTCGGCGAGTTCCTGCACCGCCTTGGCCGGTGACGGCGGCAGCGACTCGATGCGCATCTCGTTGAACCTGGCGTCGTCGTCGAGTGCGCGGGCCAACTCTTTGCGCTCGGCCAGCACCGCCTCGTCGAGCAGCTTCTTGACCTCGGCCAGTGTGCCGTCGAGGTTGTTGCGCGCCAACAGTTCCCGGCGCCGACGGTTGGCCTCGGCGGCGAGCTTGTCGGCGCCGCGCAGGTTCTCGGTGCCGCGCCGCATCAGCTCCGACAGCGCGCGCCTCGGCGAGCTGCCCTCCATCACGTCCTGACCGATCTGCTCGAGCGCCTCACGCAGGTCGATCGGCGGTGCCAGCGGGTCGGGCCCGCCGGTGTATCGCGAATACCGCGAGGTCTGTTTAGCCATGCCCAGGTTCTCCAGCCGTCCTCAAGTGTGAATCTGACGACGTTTTCCGGCGATTCCCGTCGTCAGATCCACATTCGGCGCCACGCGGCCGGCGTGGTGCGGTCGTCGTGCTAGCCATACGTGGTTTCGCCTTCGCCCGACACCTTGTCGATGCGCTTGGCCAGATACAGCGCCTCGAGCGCAAGCTCCACGGCCGCGGCGCGCTGCCCTTCGGTCTTCGCGTCGAGCCGCTTCTGGATCTCGGCGATCGCGGGCACTTCGGGAACCGCGTCGAGCACTTCGCGCGCCGAGACACGTTCACCGGTCGTGACCGCTGAGCCGTTCTCGATCGCGACCACCAGCGGTGCGACGTCGATGCCGCCGAGCAGTCGCTGCGCGGTATCGGCGGTGGCCCGCCGCAGCAGGTGTTCGAGCACCGCCTGCTCGCGGCCTTCCTCACCGGACTCGAACTCGAGCTTGCCGCGCAGCACGTCGACCACCGAGGCGAGGTCGACCACCCGGGCCACCGACTCCTGCTCGCCGAGAACCGCCGATCGGTGACGCGCGGCCGCTGCGACGGTTTCGGCGCCGGCGATCGCGAATCGCGCCGACACTCCGGAGCGCTGGTCGATCGAGCGGGACTCGCGCAGATAGCGGGCGAACCGGGCGAGCACCTGGATCAGGTACTCGGGCACCTCGGCGGCCAGGTGGGCTTCCTGGGTGATGACGCCGACTTCGGCTGCGAGCTCCAGCGGGTAGTGCGTGCGGATCTCGGCGCCGAACCGGTCCTTGAGCGGCGTGATGATCCGGCCGCGATTCGTGTAGTCCTCCGGGTTGGCGCTGGCGACCACGAGGACGTCGAGCGGCAACCGCAGCGTGTAGCCGCGTACCTGGATGTCGCGCTCCTCCATCACGTTGAGCATCGACACCTGGATGCGCTCGGCGAGGTCGGGCAGCTCGTTGATCGCGACGATCCCCCGGTGCGCGCGCGGGATGAGACCGTAGGCGATGGTTTCCGGGTCGCCGAGGCTGCGGCCCTCGGCCACCTTGATCGGGTCGATGTCGCCGACCAGGTCGGCGACGCTGGTGTCCGGGGTGGCCAGCTTCTCGGTGTAGCGCTCGCTGCGGTGCCGCCACGCGACGGGAAGATCGTCGCCCGAGTCGGCCGCCCGCCGGATCGACTCGGGGGTGATCGGGCTGTACGGGTGCTCGCCCAGCTCGGAGCCGGCGATCACCGGGGTCCACTCGTCGAGCAGCCCGGTCAGCGCGCGCAGCAGTCGGGTCTTGCCCTGACCGCGTTCGCCGAGCAGGACGACGTCGTGGCCGGCGATCAGCGCACGCTCCAGCTGCGGAATGACGGTGTCGTCGAAACCGAAGATGCCCGGCCACGGGTCGCGGTCCTCCGACAGCGCCGCCAGCAAGTTCTCGCGGATTTCTTGCTTGACGCCCCGCTCGCGATGGCCGGATGCCTTCAGTTCGCCGACGGTGCGGGGTTGTTCCTGGGGTTGAGTCACCACTCCAAGTTACGACTTGTCCCGCGACGGTGCGTGTTTGCCTTCGACACGCGGGTGATTCGTCAGACTTTGTGCACGCTCGCGGCGATCGAACGTCCGGGTCGGCCGCCGCTCAGGCAGGTGACGGCGGCAGAAACTGAAACCCGTCGAGGATCGTCTCGCTGTCGCGCTGATATGTCGGGTCGTCGGGGTCCATCGTCTGAGCGGTCACGCTGACCACATACGTCATGCCCTCGGCGTGCATCACCGCGCCGAGCGCAACCGCCGGGTGCGGCGCGACGTTTCCCATCACCGGCATCGTGTAGCGAAACATCCTGGCCGGCACACCGCAAAGCGAACGCTCGGTGACGCTGACGTCGGTGACGCCGATGCCCGACTCCAGGGCGTCGCGCATGGTGGCGAACACCAAGTCCGCGTCTTGGGAGCCCCGCGCGCTCTCGAACGTCACGACGACATTCGCCGTGAAGGATCCGGACGTGAGGGCCTCGTTGCGCATCGCGAAGCGGATCAGCGGCGAATCCAGCATCGTCGAGCGCTGCCAACCCGACGGCGTCGGGATCTTCATCACCGGTTCGTCGTCGTGCCTCGCCGGGATCGTCGTCAGCGGAACATCGACCGCCTCGCACTGTGTGGCATCGGCCCCGCCGGGCTGCGCCGCCGTCGACAGGTCGGCGCCTGGGACCGCGCGTGCGTCGTCGACGTAGCGAGTGCACGACGCCAGCAGAACCGTCGCTGCCACCATCAGGACGGCGACAGTCCGCGACGCAGTGCCCATGGTGTGCAACCTAACCATCTTCCGCCGGTTCGGGCTGACTTGCGCCAATCTCAGGACATCAGTGCGCGAAGTGACGTGCGCCGGTGAGGTACAGCGAGATTCCCGCTTTGGCAGCGGCTTCGGTGACCTCGTCGTCCCGAACGGAACCGCCGGGATGGACGATGGCCGTCACGCCGGCCGCCGTCAGCACCTCCAAACCGTCGGGGAACGGGAAGAATGCATCGGAGGCGGCGACCGCGCCACGTACCCGGTCGCCGGCGCGCTGGACGGCCAGTCGAGCGGCGTCGACGCGGTTCACCTGGCCCATACCGACCCCGACGGTGGCTCCGTCGGCCGCGACGACGATCGCGTTCGACTTGACCGCCCGGCACACCCGCCACGCGAATTTCAGGTCGGACAAGGTCCTCGGATCGGCGGGCTCGCCGCTCGCCAGTGTCCAGTTGACGGGATCGTCGCCGGCGGCGGTGAACTCGTCGCGCTGCTGTACCAGCAGGCCCCCGCTGATCTGGCGGAACTCGGTGCCTCCCGGCTGCGGTTCTGAGGCCACCAGCACGCGGATGTTCTTCTTGCGTGCGAGCACCTCCACCGCACCGTCTTGGTAAGCGGGCGCGATGATGACCTCGGTGAAGATGTCGGCGACGGTTTCGGCCATCTCGACGCTCACCGCGGTGTTGGCCGCGATGACGCCGCCGAACGCGGAAAGCGGATCGCATGCATGGGCTTTGCGGTGCGCGTCGGCCACCGACACCGACGAGACCGCGATGCCACACGGGTTGGCGTGCTTGATGATGGCCACGCAGATTTCGGAGTGGTCGAAGGCGGCCCGCCACGCCGCGTCGGCGTCGGTGTAGTTGTTGTAGGACATCTCTTTGCCGTGCAACTGCTCCGCCTGCGCCAGGCCCGGCCACGCCGCGTCGTTGCGGTACAGCGCGGCCTGCTGATGCGGGTTCTCGCCGTAGCGCAGCACCGCACTGCGCCCCCAGGTGGCGCCGACCCAGTCGGGTAGCGGGCTCTGGGGGTCCTCGGGCGCCAGCACCGAACCCATCCAGGCGGCGACCGCCACGTCGTACTCGGCGGTGTGCCGAAATGCCAGCGACGCCAGTCGCTTTCGCTCATCGAGGGTGAACCCGCCCGTGCGCACCGCGGCGAGCACGCCGTCGTAGCCGAGCGGGTCGACGACCACCGCGACGCTGGGATGGTTCTTCGCGGCCGCCCGGACCATGGAGGGCCCGCCGATGTCGATCTGTTCGACGCATTCGTCGATGCCGGCCCCGGAGTCGACGGTCTCGGTGAACGGATACAGGTTGACCACGACGAGTTCGAACGCCTCGACACCGAGGTCGACCAGCGCCGAAACATGTTCGGGCTTGCGCTGATCGGCAAGCAGGCCGGCATGCACCCGCGGGTGCAGGGTCTTCACCCGCCCGTCGAGCACCTCGGGAAATCCGGTGACCTCTTCGACCGGGGTGACCGGAACACCCTCGGCGGCAATGGTTTTGGCGGTGGATCCGGTCGACACGATGCTGACCCCGGCGTCGTGCAGCCCGCGAGCCAAGTCGGCCAGGCCGGTCTTGTCGTAGACGCTGATCAACGCCCGCCGAATCGGCCGCTTGCCCTCGGTCATCCCAATGTCGCCTTTCGTCCGGTCCAGGTCACGCCGCGGACAGCCACCGCGGCCAGTACTTCCACCAGCAGTCGCCGTTCGACGACCTTGATCCGCTCGTGCAGGGTCGCCTCGTCGTCGGCGTCGAGGACCGGGACCGCCTCCTGGGCCAGCACCGGGCCGGTGTCGGTGCCCGCGTCCACCAGATGCACGCTGCAACCGGTCACCTTCACGCCGTAGGCGAGCGCATCCGGCACCGCGTGCGCGCCAGGGAAGGCGGGCAACAGCGCCGGGTGGGTGTTGATGATCCGCCCCATGAACCGCGAAAGAAAGTGCGGCCCAAGTATCTTCATGAACCCGGCGGACACGATCAGATCGGGCTGGTGAGCAGCGGTGGCTTCGGTGATCGCGACGTCCCACGCTTCCCGGTCCGGGTAATCGCGCAGCCGCACCGTGTAGACGGGGACCGAGGCGCCCGCTGCGATGTCGACCGCCGCACAGTCGCGGTCCACCCCGACGGCGACGATCGACGCGGGGTACTCGCCGACGGTGGCGTCGAGCAGCGATCGCAGCAGAGAGCCGGTGCCCGACGCCAGCACCACGACCCGTGCAGGAACCTTCGGCGGGACGCGGAGGGGCTGCTGCACGCCTGGCAGCCTAATGGGTGCGGGGTGGACCGTCGTCGTCCGCCATGAAGTGGTCCTCGGGGTCCTCGACATGGTCGTCCGGGGAGTCGACCGGGTCCGCGCGATCGGATTCGGCATCATCGGCGGTGGCGATCGGTTCGTCCTCGTCGAGCTCGGGTTCCGGTTCCGGTGCGACAGCCACCTCCGGCTCAGGTTCGGCGTCCGCTACAGGTTCGACGTCCGGGTCGACGTCCGGCTCGACGTCCGGCTCGGCGTCCGGCTCGACGACCGGCTTGGGGGCGCGCGGCCTGCGGGTGATACCGCCCGTCATCGCCACCGTCAGGGCCCCGATCCCGGCGAACCACAGGAAGACCGCGGGCCCGAACGTCGCTTGGTCCACGCCGACGTCACCGAAGTTGCCCAGCCGTCCGCCGCCGGCATAGCCGAAAAGCGCCATGGTCAGCGCAGCCAGCGCGGCGGCGACCAGCAGCTTGCCCAGCGCCGGACCGAGCGGAAGCGGCCGTCGCGCACACTGCTGACCGACCGCCACCGCGGCGGCCGCCGCGACGATGAGCAGGGCCACCCAGACCGGACCCAGCGGCGGCGACGGCACCGCCGCCAACACCGGTAGCGCCGGGATGTCACCGCCGAACACGGTGAACGAACTGAAGGTCGCGAGCCCCACATGCGCACTGGACCCGACCGCCACCGCGGCCGTCCCGACCATCACGTTCGGGATGTAGAGCACCGAAAGCACGGTCAGGCTGAACTGGCCGAACACCGAGTCGGTGATCGAGTAGAGGTCGTGCATCGTCGACCAGTGCACAACCATCGAACCAGCCATCACCACGCCGGAGAGGCCGACCAGTGCGAGTACGCCTGCGGCGGCGGCGCGGAACGCTTCTGGCAGCCAGGCGGGCAGTGACGCCGCGGCCATCACCCGCGCGCCGACGCGTGACCCGACGCCGACCACTGCACCGATCGCGTGAACGGCGAGCACGCCGCCGAACGCGCGCAACGCGTGCGGGGTCTGCAGTTCGGTGAGTACCGAGGCGGCATCGTGGACGACGGCCAGCGCGATCGCCGCGATCAGCAACGGTCCACCCAGCGCGGAGGCCACCACCCAGCGCATCACGAACCACGAACCGTGCGGGTTGGTGGCCGCGGCCGTCGTCCTGGCGGTGCCCCACACCATCGCGAGCACCGGCAATAGCGGCAGCACGCCCAGTTCGGCGCCGCCGATCGACACCGGAACCAGATGCACCCCGAGCCACATGCTGGCGATCGCGCCCAGCGCGCCGGTCATGTCGCTGTTGGCGATCAGCAGTTCCAGCAGCACGATCGCCGCAATGACGACGAGCGCCACCAACGACGGCCCGAACGCGACCCGAAGCAACTCACGCGCCTGGCGTGCGCCGACTGGCCGTTGATCCACTGGTTGGGCCGCTCCTCAGTCAGGCTGCCGTGCGACGGTGACGCACGCGCGGCTCAGACTACTGGCTGCGCCTAGGAAGGCGGTGGAGCCGACTGCGAGGAAGACGACGGCTGTGCCGGACCCTGTGTCGTCTGAGCCGATGAGGACGGCGGCTGGCCGTACGCGGGGAACCCGGTCGGCGGCGTCGGCGGGCCCTGGTGACCTGGCTGACCCTGCTGGTGGCCCTGCTGCGGCGCGCCCGGAAAGCCACCCGTCGACGGGCCGCCCGGATAACCGCCCGGGTACGTCGACGGATAGCCCGGCCGCTGCGGTCCGCCGTGCTGCGGTCCGCCATGCTGCGGCTGGCCATGGGACTGGCCGTAGTACGGGCCGGGGGCGCCGTAGTGCTGCCCGTAGGACTGGTCGTACTTCGGCCGCGGCACCGGCGGGGTGATGACACCGGACTCGAACAGCAGCACCGCCACCGCGACGATCGCCTGGAACAGCGAGAACGCGATGATCAGGTAAAGGCCCCAGTCGATCGCGGCGCCGCTGGGCCGGTTGATCACCTCGGCGATGACCAGGAGGAACCCGGCGACCGCCAGCACGGCGTAGACGGACGTGGAGACGCCCTGCTTCGGCAACAGCGTCGTCCCGGCCAGCAGTCCCGCCACGAGCGCGGCAGCGACCGCGAGAACCAGGCCGAACGAGCTTCCGCTGATGCTGCCCAGCCCGGGGAAGTCGGAGGCGGAGATGGTGAACAGCGGCGCGAAGCTCGACAGATACACCGCCAAGCCCAACACTGCCACCGCGATGGCGAGGTATCCCGGCAGCTTGCTCAGGCCGTCGGCGGCCGACGGACCTGCTTCCGGCGCCTTGCCGAACTGCTGCGTCGGCGCAGAGAACTGCGTGGTCGGCTGCTGTGCGGGCGGGTATCCGGGGCTACCGGGTGGTCCTGGGTACGACATGGCCTCTCCTGTGCTCGGGCGGGCTTCGAAACCACGCTAGCGCACAACGGTCACGCCGATACGAGCACGGGTTCTCCTACCGAGCCGCGCTCGGACTCCTCGATTTCGCGGACCAACGGCAATACCCTGGCGCCGAAGTACTCGATCTCCTCCTGGAAGTGCAGAAAACCGCCGAGGATCAAATCGACGCCGCGTTTGCGGTACGCCGCAATGCGTTCGGCGATCTGCTCCGGTGTGCCGATCAACTGCGTGCGGAATCCGTCGTTGTACTGCACCAGATCCTCGAAGGCCGAATCCGCCCACATACCCCGGTTGTCCGGCGCCGAGTTGCCTGCCTGTTGCACCGCCGAGCGGAAGCCCTCGACGGCCGGCTTGTTGGCCTTGGCGACGATCTCTTTGAGCACTGCCCTCGCTTCCCGCTCTGAGTCCCTGGCGATGATGAAGCCGTTAAGCCCGAAGCGGACTTCCCGGCCGACCTCCCTGGCATGCTCGCGCACGTCGACGATCTGTTCGGTGACACCGTCGAAGTCCTTGCCGTTGGAGAAGTACCAGTCCGCATAGCGGCCGCCGTTGCGTCGCGCGGCGGTGGAGTTACCCCCTTGGAACAACTCCGGGTTGGGCCGCTCGGGGGTGTTGAGCGGTTTGGGCTTGAGCGTGAAGTCGTGGATCCGGTAGAAGTCGCCACGGAAGTCGACGTCGTCCTCGGTCCATAACCTGCGCAGCACCTGGAGGAACTCCGCGCTGCGCCGGTAGCGCTCGTCGTGTTCGAGCCACGGCTCGCCCAGATGGGTGAACTCGTCTTTGAACCAGCCGGAGACCACGTTGACGGCGAAACGGCCATTGCTGAGGTGGTCGGCGGTGGCGCCGAGCTTGGCCAGCACCGCGGGCTGCCACAGCCCCGGATGCACGGCCGCGATGACCTTGAGCCGTTCGGTCGCCAACAGCAGCGCCAGGCTGAAACTCGTCGACTCGTGCTGGTATTCGGCGCCGTAGCTGGCCTCGTAGCGCACCTGGCTCAGCGCGTACTCGAAACCGTTGTTTTCCGCGGTGCGCGCAAGCTTGGCGTTGTAGTCGTAGTTCCAGTCGGTGCGCTGCTCGATGTCACTGGTCACCAGGCCGCCGCTGACGTTGGGCACCCAGTAGGCGAACTTGACGTGGTCGGCGATGCATTCGGTGGTCATGGTGTGCCATCACAACAGCGCCCGCCACGCCCGTCGCCGGTATCGCTCGCGCTGACGCAAACCCAGGCGCTTGCCCGCCGGACTGAAACACGTTCTAATTCTGGTCATGGATTACGGGCTCGTACTGTTCACCAGCGACCGCGGGATCACGCCGGCAGCGGCCGCCAAACTCGCCGACGATCACGGCTTCACGACGTTCTACGTGCCCGAACACACCCACATCCCGATCAAGCGGCAGGCTGCGCACCCCACCACGGGCGACGAGTCGCTGCCCGACGACCGCTACATGCGCACCCTGGACCCATGGGTG
Organism: Mycolicibacterium sp. GF69; assembly: GCF_003284965.1. GTDB lineage: Bacteria > Actinomycetota > Actinomycetes > Mycobacteriales > Mycobacteriaceae > Mycobacterium. The sequence goes on along the minus strand of NZ_QMEW01000015.1, from coordinate 80,516 downwards.
AGCCTGGGCACCGCCGCGGCGGTGACGTCGCGCGTTCGGCTGTCGACCGCGGTCGCTCTGCCGGTCGAGCACGACCCGATCACGCTGGCCAAGTCGATCGCCACGCTCGACCACCTCTCCGGTGGCCGCGTCAGCCTCGGTGTCGGCTTCGGCTGGAACACCGACGAACTGGCAGACCACAATGTGCCGCCGGGGCGCCGACGCACGATGCTGCGCGAGTATCTGGAAGCGATGCGGACGCTGTGGACCCAGGAAGAGGCGTCCTACGAAGGCGAATTCGTGAACTTCGGCCCGAGTTGGGCCTGGCCCAAGCCGATCCAGTCACACATCCCCGTTCTCGTGGGCGCCGCGGGCACCGAGAAGAACTTCAAGTGGATCGCCCGGTCGGCCGACGGTTGGATCACCACGCCACGCGACTTCGACATCGACGCCCCGGTCAAGCTGCTGCAGGACACCTGGGCGGCCGCAGGACGCGGGGGCGCACCCCAGATCGTGGCGCTGGACTTCAAACCCGACGCCGAAAAGCTCGCTCGCTGGGCCGATCTCGGTGTCACCGAGGTGCTGTTCGGGCTGCCCGACAAGTCCGCAGACGACGTCGCCGCATACGTCGAACGTCTCGCCGGCAAGCTCGCCGCGCTGGTCTGATCAGGGCTTACCGAAACCCGCCGCGGCGAGCACCTGCTGCCCCACCTCGCCGGTCACCAGCTCGACGAACTCCCGCGCGGTTGCAGATTGCGACGATTCCCTCAGTGTCGCAATGGGATAGACGTTGACCACGTCGGCGGCTTCGGGAACCGGCACCACGGTGACCCGGTTGGCGGCGTCGCGCGCATCGGTGACGTAGACGATCCCCGCGTCGGCCTGCCCGCTGGTGACCTTGTTGAGCACGTCGGTGACCGAGGACTCCTCGCTGACCGGAGCCACGTCGACGCCGACGGCCTGCTCGACCTTCTGCGTCGCCGCCCCACACGGCACCTGCGGGGCGCAGGTCACGACGTTGAGCCCGGGCCGGGTCAGATCGCTGAACCCGGTGATGCCCTTCGGGTTTGCGGGTGCGACGACGATGGTCAGCGTGTTCGACGCGAAGTTCACCGGGGCATCGGCGAGCAGTCCCGCCGCGGCGGCCTTGTCCATGTTCCTGGTGTCCGCGGAGGCGAACACGTCGGCGGGCGCGCCCTGCGTCAGCTGCGTGACAAGGTCGGAGGAGCCGGCGAACGAGAACTCCACGCGAGTGCCGGGATGGTCCTGCTCGAACCGCTTGCCGATCTCGGTGAAGGTCGGCTTCAGCGACGCCGCGGCGAACACGGTGAGCGAGTCCGGTTGCGATCCGCCGCTGCATCCGGCGGCCAGCGTGAGCAGTAGCGCCGCCAGGATCGCGAGTGGCTTCATCGGTGGCTGCTGCCCGCAGTCAGGCCAAGCTGGCGCGGTTGACCTTGCCGTCGCGACGCACGGTGATCGTCGCACCGAGAGGATCGCCGTCAGACATCAGCGCGACCAGATCCTCATCCTCGGTCAGCGCCATGAACCTCGTGTCATCCGCCTGCGACCGACCGATGATGACGCCCGTGCGCACCGGCCAGTCGTAGCGCACCGAGTACGTCTCGATCGTGCCGCGTCCCTCGGGCCACTCGGTGACGGTCACCGTCGGCAGCGCGGCCACCTCGGTGTTCAGGGTCGCGCTGCGGTCCGTCCGCCACTCGACGGGCGTCGTCGAGTAGATGCCCACCGAGTACTTGCTCATCGTGCCGCCGTTTGCGCCGACGAAGCCGAATTGCCCTGGCGTCTCGCGCATTCGAACGACGGTCTCGGCGATGGCGTGCAGCGAGTAGCTGTTGCCCGGCCCGCCGAAGTACGGCAGGCCGCCGGTCACCGTGAGACCACGCGGGTCGGCGCCGTCGACACCGAGCGCCTCGCAGACGACGAAGACCGGGAACGGAAAGCAGCTGTACAGGTCGAAGGTGGCGATGTCGTCGACGCCGACTTCCGCCACCCGCAAGGCTTCTCGCGCAGCATGCACGGCTGCGGGGCTGGCGCCCAGGTCGACCCGATCGAGCAACCCCTGCTCGGTCATGTCCGAATGACCGTGCAGATAAACCCATTTCTCCTCGGGCACTCCGAGGCGGCGGGCGGCGGCCACCGACATCATGATCGCCGCGGCGCCCTGGTTGACCTGATCGCGTGCCACCAGCAGCCGGGGGTAGGGGTCGCAAATCATCCGGTTGTCGTCGGTGACGGTGACGATCTCCTCGACCGACCGCTCGACCGGTGACGACGAGAACGGGTTCTTCGCAGCGACTTTCGACAGCGGCGCGAACAGTTCGGCCATCTGGCGCCGGTATTCGGCGACGCCCAACCCGAGCCGGCTGCGACGCGCGTTGTCCAACAGCCCGTATTGCACCGCGGCACCGGTCAACCCGTGCGAGGCGGTGTATTCGGTGAAGTACTGCTGAATCTGGTGCCCGCGATCGTCGAGTTGGCCGTCGACGTGTTCGGTGAAGTCCGGCTTGTCCTGCCCGTTTTCGGCGGCACGGCTCCAGTAGCGCGCGGTGGACCCCGGTTCCGAACCGATGATCATCGCGACATCGAGCTCGCCCGCCGCGATCGCGTTACCGGCCTCGGTGACGAGCTTCTGCGGTCCCTGTCCGCCGACCGGCTCGAGCACCACGCGCGCGGGATCGCCACCGACTCGCTGCATCACCGAACGCGGATAGTTGTTCGACTTGCCCAGTTTCGCGGGCATCGGCCCGGAGATCTCGAACTGGCGCAGGCCGTACACCGTCTCGATCGCCTTCGCGGCCGCCGTCACGTCGACCCCGGTGTCGGCCAGCGCCGCCCGCACCGCCTCGGTCGCCAGGTCCACCGCCGACATGCCCCGGTAGCCGGGATCGTCGATGCGTTCGGTGAACTGTCCGACGCCGACGACGACGGGCGTCCGGGGATCGACCATTACAGCCCTCCTGACGGTGTTAATTCGTCAGGCTAATCGACGCCGAGAACGTGTTCCTAATCCTGCGGTGAACTTCACATCCGCGGGCGGCACATCAGCGTGGGCCCACTCGCAAGCCGCGAGTGACCGCTTTTGTACACCGGATCGCGGCGTGTCGGCGTGCAGACGCGGTCACTCGCGCAAAAGGAGAACGGAGGAGGACTACAACTACAGGCCCTGCAGGATCTCCCGGGCCAGCCGTGCGGTCTCCGACGGCGTCTTGCCGACCTTCACGCCCGCGGCCTCGAGTGCTTCCTTCTTGGCCTGCGCCGTACCCGACGATCCGGAGACGATCGCGCCGGCGTGGCCCATCGTCTTACCCTCCGGCGCCGTGAAGCCCGCGACGTAGCCGACGACCGGCTTGCTCACGTTGTCCTTGATGTAGTCGGCGGCCCGCTCCTCGGCGTCGCCGCCGATCTCACCGATCATCACGATGACCTTGGTGTCGGGATCCTTCTCGAACGCCTCGATGGCGTCGATGTGGGTGGTGCCGATCACCGGGTCGCCGCCGATGCCGATGGCCGTGGAGAAGCCGAAATCACGCAGCTCGAACATCATCTGGTAGGTCAGCGTCCCGGACTTCGACACCAGGCCCACCGGGCCCGAACCGGTGATGTTGGCCGGGGTGATGCCGGCCAGCGCCTCGCCGGGCGTGATGATGCCGGGGCAGTTCGGCCCGATGATGCGGGTCTTCTGACCCTTCTCTACGTTGTACGCCCACGCAAAAGCCGTGTCCTGCACCGGGATTCCCTCGGTGATGACCACCAGCAGCGGGATCTCGGCGTCGATGGCCTCGATGATCGCGTCCTTGGCGAACTTCGGCGGCACGAACACCACGGACACGTCGGCGCCGGTCTCCTTCATCGCCTCGGCGACCGAGCCGAACACCGGCAGCTCGACGTCCTTGCCGTCCTTGTCGACGTGCGACACCGTCGTGCCGGCCTTGCGCGCGTTGACGCCGCCGACCAGCTGCGTGCCTGCCTTGAGCATCAGCGCGGTGTGCTTGGTGCCCTCACCGCCGGTGATGCCCTGGACGATGACCTTGGAATTCTTGTTCAGAAAAATAGACATCGGTTGCGTCCTTACTTGTTCGCCAGCTCGGCGGCCTTGTCGGCACCGGCGTCCATGGTGTCGGCCTGGATGACCAGCGGGTGGTTGGCCTCGGCCAGGATGCGACGGCCTTCTTCGACGTTGTTGCCGTCGAGCCGAACCACGAGGGGCTTGTTGGCCTCGTCGCCGAGGATCTTCAGCGCGTTGACAATGCCGTTGGCGACGGCGTCACACGAGGTGATGCCGCCGAACACGTTGACGAACACGCTCTTGACCTGCTCGTCGTTCAGGATGACGTCGAGGCCGGCCGCCATGACCTCTGCCGAGGCGCCGCCGCCGATGTCGAGGAAGTTGGCCGGCTTCACGCCGCCGTGCTTCTCACCGGCGTAGGCGGTGACGTCGAGCGTCGACATCACCAGACCGGCGCCGTTGCCGATGATGCCGACGGCACCGTCGAGCTTGACGTAGTTGAGGTCGTGTTCCTTGGCCTTGAGCTCCAGCGGATCGGTGGCGTCGCGGTCCTCGAACTCCGCGTGCTCGGGATGGCGGAAGTCGGCGTTGCCGTCGAGGGTGACCTTGCCGTCGAGCGCCAGGATCTGATCGTCCGGCGTGCGCACCAGCGGGTTCACCTCCACCAGCGTGGCGTCCTCGGCGACGAAGACCTCCCACAGCTTGGCGATCGTCACCGCCGCCGCGTCGAGCACCTCCTCGGGAAGGTGACCCTTCTTGGCGATCTCGCGGGCGAACGCCTCATCGACGCCCTTGGTCGCGTCGACGGGCACCCTGGCCAGCCGGTCCGGCTTGGTGGCGGCGACCTCTTCGATCTCCATGCCGCCCTCGACCGAGCACATCGCCAGGTAGGTGCGGTTCGCGCGGTCGAGCAGGAACGAGATGTAGTACTCCTCGGCGATGTCGCTGGCCTCCGAGACCAGCAGCTTCTTGACGATGTGACCCTTGATGTCGAGGCCGAGGATGTTCTGCGCGTGGGTGAACGCGTCGTCGGCCGTGGCCGCGTACTTCACGCCGCCGGCCTTGCCGCGGCCGCCGGTCTTGACCTGCGCCTTGACCATCACGGGCTTACCGATTTCGGTGGCGATCGCCTTGGCGTCCTCGGCGGTGTCGGTCACCCGCCCGGGCGTGGTGGGCACGTTGTGCTTGGCGAAGAGCTCTTTCGCCTGGTATTCGAAGAGGTCCATTGGCTTTGGAACGTCCCTGTCTCTAGCGCGTCGATTGCGGAGTTGTTGGGCCGAAGGCTCGGGGGAACTTTATCCACACGTTCGCGAGGCATTGCCACCGCCCACCGCTCATGTGGTCGATCTCACCGCGCCCGGCTCCGTGATACAAGTCACATTCGGCCGCGGAACACGTCTACGGGTTGCAGCCGCCGACGGAGTTTGGTTACCGTGCCTCTGGTCTTCGATAACGTTATGGTCACGACTAGCAAGGGTTCCTCAGGTTGGCTTCGCACCGTTCGTCTGGATCTCATCGCAGATCGTCGACGAATCGGCAAATCAGCCGCCGCGTAAGCGAATCCCCCGCCGAAGTCACCGACATCATCCCGTTCAACGAGTTCGGCGATCTCGCTGACACCGACTTTCGCGAGAACAGCGCCTTCGACCGCGAAGCGCAGGTCATCCACGCGCCCGAACTCGACGACCTGACCGACACCGACGATCTGGCTCCCCTGCGCCTGGCTGTGCCCTCGCAGTTTCAGGCCGAGGACCGCCACGCGCCCCGTGCACACGCCTACCGCGACAGCCACACCGACACCAGCGACGGCATGGCCGCGACCGACGTCATCAGGATCGGCAGCCGGGCAGGCCAGCACCGCAAGCAGGAAATCCCCGTCAAGGGCCGGCTGATGGTCGCGGCGATGGCGGTCGGGGCGACCGCGGCGGGTGCCTACTCGATGGCCAACGCCGCGCACGAATCGTCATCGGAGGCCGTCCTCGCCGTCGATCAGGCCACGCTCGGTGACCCGCTCAGCGGCTCGACCGACGGCATGCAGATCGTCACCGTCACACCGGCCGCCAGCTCGGCCATGCACACCGAGGAGATCCAGAAGGCGGCCGCGTTCGCCCAGGAGCGTGCCGAGCGTGAAGCGCGCCTGCAGCGGCCGATGTTCGTGATGCCGACCAACGGGATGTGGACGTCCGGCTTCGGTTACCGCTGGGGAGTGCTGCACGGCGGCATCGACATCGCGAACTCGATCGGCACCCCGGTGCTCGCCGCCTCCGACGGCGTCGTCATCTCGGCCGGCCCCTACGCCGGTTACGGCAACATGGTCAAAGTGCGCCACTCCGACGGCACCGTGACGCTCTACGGGCATCTCAGCGCGTGGTCGGTCTCCGTCGGCCAGCGGGTGTGGGCCGGCGACCAGATCGCCAAGATGGGCAACACCGGCAACTCAACCGGACCGCACCTGCACTTCGAGGTGCTGCTCAACGGCACCGACCGCGTCGACCCGGTGGGCTGGCTGGCCAAACGCGGCCTGAGCCCGGGCAACTAGTCTGGCCGAGTGGCCGGCGAAGACGATTCCGATCTGACGCGCGCCGCGCCGTCGAACGCCGAGACCGGCATCATCCGGCGTCACCCGACCGGCGAGATCCCCACCGGTCAAGACCCGCAGACAACGATCATCCGGCGTCAACCCACCGGCGCCGTTCCCATCGCGGACCCGCCGACCGAGTTGACGAACGTCGATGCGCCCGGCAACGAGGCGCACACAAGCTATATCCCGCGGGCCCGGCCCGTCGCCGTGCCTCCGACACAGCCACGACCGGCCAACCCGAAGACGGCGATCGCCACCGCGGTCGTGAGCATCCTGACCGGCTGGGCCACCGCCGTCATCGCCACCGACCTGATCACCGGCTGGTGGCGCACCGACCGCCTGTTCTGCGTTGCGGTCGGATTCCTCACCGCGATAGCGGCGGCCGCACTCATCGCCGGGCTGATCGGGCTGCTGTTGCGCCGCTGGGTGAGCCGCCTGCTGATCATGGTCGGTTCGGTGGTGGCGCTGCTGATCTTCTCGAGCCTGTTCGTCGCCGGCGCCAAACTCCCCGCGGTGGTGTACGCGATCCCGGTCCTGCCGCTGGCCGGCATCGTGCTCGCGGCGCTGCCCGCCACCGGCCGCTGGGAGCGCTCGGGCTAGAGCTTGGTGATCGGCGCGTGGTTGTGCATCAGCTTGACGCGACCGGAGCTACCGAAGTCGATCAGCGACATCGCCGACTCGCCGGCGCCGGTCACCTCCTCGACGCGGCCCAACCCGTACTTGTCGTGGGTGACCCGGTCGCCGGGTTCGAGGACCACCAGCGGGCGTTTGCCGGCGCCGGACCTTGTCGGCGACGGGCGCGGCGTCCCGAACCGGCCCGCTGAGCTGACGGGTGCGCTGAGCGACCTTCCCTTCTCGGGATCGGTGCGACGCCAGTCGATGAGGTGCTGCGGAATCTCCTTGAGAAACCGCGATTCCGGGTTGAGCATCGGCTGGCCCCACGAGGAGCGGACCTTCGCCCGGCTCACATAGAGCCGCTGGCGCGCCCGGGTGATGCCGACGTAAGCCAGCCGGCGCTCCTCGGACAGCTCGTTCGCATCGCCCAGCGCCCGCATGTGCGGGAACATGCCGTCCTCCCACCCGGTCACGAACACGACGGGGAACTCCAGGCCCTTGGCGGTGTGCAACGTCATCATCGTGACGACGCCGGCGCCGTGCTCGGGCAGTTCGTCGGCGTCGGCCACCAGGGACACCCGCTCGAGGAACTGCGCCAGCACGCCGGTGTCGGGAATGTCCTCATCGACCGGCTCGTCTTCGGCGAGTGCCTGGGCGTTGGCCAGGTCGGTGCTGAATTCGTGTGCGACGCTGACCAACTCGTTGAGGTTGTCCAGCCGCGCAAGGTCTTGCGGGTCGCTGGAGGACTCGAGTTCGGCGCGATAGCCGGTGCGGTCGAGCACCGCTTCGACCAACTCGCCGAGCTCACCGTCGAGACGCCCGCGGAGGTCGTCGAGCATCTCGACGAACGCCGAGATGCACTTCTCGGCGCGCGTGTTGAGCATCGGCACCTTGCCCTCGGCTGCCGCCTGCAGCGCGTCGTTGAAGCTGGCGCCGGTGTTCTCGGCGTACACCGCCACGCACGCCTCGGCGCGGTCGCCGATCCCGCGTCGCGGGGTGTTGAGGATGCGCCGCATGCTCACCGAGTCGCCGGGGTTGTCCAGCACGCGCAGGTACGCGACGATGTCGCGGATCTCGCGCCGTTCGTAAAAGCGCACGCCCCCAACGACTTTGTAGGGAATGCCGGCGCGGATGAAGACTTCTTCCAGCGCGCGCGACGAGTTGTTCGTGCGATAGAACACCGCGAAGTCGTTGTAGGAGTGGCCATCATCGGCCAGCCGGTCGATCTCCTGCGCGACGAACCGGGCCTCGTCGTGCTCGTTGTCGGCGACGTAGCCGACAATCAGCTCGCCCTCCCCCGAGTCGGTCCACAACCGCTTCTCGCGGCGGCCCGCATTGCGGGCGATCACCGAGTTGGCGGCGTTCAAGATGGTCTGCGTCGATCGGTAGTTCTGTTCGAGCAGAATCGTTGTGGCGTTGGGAAAGTCGCGTTCGAAGTCCTCGATGTTGCGGATCGTCGCGCCGCGGAACGCGTAGATCGACTGGTCGGCGTCGCCGACCACGCACAGCTCGGCAGGCGCCACCGCGGCTGGATCGTCCGGCGAACCCGCCGTCCCGACCAGTTCTCGCACCAGCACGTACTGCGCGTGGTTGGTGTCCTGGTACTCGTCGACCAGGATGTGCCGGAACCGGCGGCGGTAGTACTGGGCGATCTGCGGAAAGGCCTGCAGCACGGCGACTGTCTCGCCGATCAGGTCGTCGAAGTCCAATGCGTTGGCCGCGCGCAGCCGCCGCTGATACTCGCCGTAGACCTCGGCGATGATGCCGGGCAACTCCTCGCCCGCCTCCGACGCCTCGGCCGCCGCCTGCTCGGGACCGATCAACTCGTTCTTGTGGTTGGAGATGCCGTTGGCCAGCAACCGCGGCGAATACCGCTTGGTGTCGAGGCCCATGTCCTTGCCGATCATCAGCAGCAGCCGGCGGGAGTCGTCGGCGTCATAGATCGAGAAGTTGGAGTTCAGGCCCTTGATCAACGAGGCCTGGTTACGCAGGATCCGCACACAGGTGGAGTGGAACGTCGACACCCACATGCTCCGCGCCCGCGGGCCGACCAGCCCGACCACCCGTTCGCGCATCTCCGCGGCGGCTTTGTTGGTGAACGTGATGGCCAGCACCTGCCCGACGCCCACGTCGCGCGCGGCCAGCAGGTAGGCGATCCGCCGGGTGAGCACCGCCGTCTTGCCGGAACCGGCGCCGGCGACGATGAGCAGCGGCGAGCCCTCGTGCAGGACGGCCTGGCGTTGCTGCGGGTTGAGCCCGTCGAGCAGGTGGTCGGTATCGGTAGCCGGAGAAGAGAGCGTCATATCAGTACCGAACTTACCGCTGCGCAGGGACACCACCGCGATCGAACCGCGGATCGGTCTTTGCGTCGGCGCGGCGTTTGGTGGCACACTTTGTCAGGTGCTCAGCAAACAGCGACTTTTCTACCGGTACCCGTCCGCGGTACCCGTGGTCTAGCCGCTTCCCAAGAGCCTGAGAGCGTGAGAATCCCATGACGACCGAATCCGAGACTGTGCCCGATATCGATGACCTGCGCCGGGAGATCGACCGGCTCGACGCCGAGATTCTCGCGGCCGTGAAGCGCCGTACCGAGGTGTCCAAGCTGATCGGCGCGGCCCGCATGGCCTCCGGCGGAACCCGGCTGGTGCACAGCCGCGAGATGAAGGTGATCGAGCGCTACAGCGAACTCGGGCCGGACGGCAAGGACCTCGCGATGCTGCTGCTGCGGCTGGGCCGCGGTCGCCTCGGCCACTGACGTTCGGCGATTTCGGTGTAGTTGGTTGCGGTGAGCGCGACTGCCGACACCGAAACCGCCAGGACGGCTAGCGCAGCGCGTCGGTCAACCACGGCGTCAACCACTCGACCGCTTCGGGCGTGGGATGCACTCCGTCGCTGCGGATGCGGATGCCGTTGATCCAGTTGGTGTAGCCGCGGTTCGGGCCGAGTTTGCGGTTGAGGTCGAGCACCGTGACGTTCTGCCGGTACTTGACCGCATTGCGCAACAACGCGTTCCAGTCGTCGGTGCGGTCGGGGTCGTCCTCCGGGTAGAGGCTGCCGTCGCGCTTCTCGGCGCGACGGTTGTACGGCTCGGTCGTGACGACGACGCGCGCGCCGGTCGAGGAGAGGATGTCCAGGGCGCGGTTGAACTCGGCGCGCAGATACGCGTCGTAACTCGGCTCGCCGATGTGCGTCCACTGCCCCTCGTTCATCCGGTCGACGACCTCCCAGCGGCCCACGATCAGCAGCACCACGTCGGGCCGCTCGTGTTTGACGCGCTCTGACCAGCGCGCCGGCCAGGAATCGCATTCGGGCTTCTGGTTCAGCATCTGCCCGACATAGCGGTACGGTCCGCCCCGCGCGATGCCGCATCCGATCGTCGTGTGGTCGGAGAACGCCAGACCCGGTGTCTCGGGCAGGTAGCGCATCAACGTCCAGGCCACCGAGTCGCCGAACACCGCGACGGTCTTGGTGCCCGGATCGAGCGCGATCGGCCGTTGCACTTCGACGGGCACCTCGATCGACGACTCGGGCGCCACCAGGGCAGCGGAGTCGATGCTCGTCTCCTCCATGGGCCCGGCCGGCACGCCCACCGGCAGGACCGTCATCGTGATGACCGCCGCGGTGGCGGCCGTCGCGCCAGCCAGCGGCAGCATCGGGACGATCACCGGCCGCCAGCGCCGAATCGGCTGCTCGAGCAGCCACCACGACAGCGCCGCCACCGCCAGTGTCGCCGCGCACCGCAGCGCGAACAGCGACCACCCGGACCAGCCCGTGCGTTCACCGTTGAGCGCCAGGAAGATCGGCCAGTGCCACAGGTACACGCCGTAGGAGATCGCACCCAACAACACCAGCGGCCGCCACGCCAGCACACGCGCGACCGGCCCCTCCTGGTCCATCGCGACCGCACCCACGACGGCGGCGGTCGCGAGCGCCACCACGATCAGCAGACCCGCGCGGAAGTCGTCGGCGCTGCCGGTCGCCAAGTGCACCGCGAAGCCGAGCGTCACCACGCCTGCAACGGACAGCATGCGCGTGACCCATCGCAGCCACCGCGTCCTGATCACCGGTCCGGCAAGCGTCACGGTCGTCCAGTCCCGCACCAACAACGCGGCGGCGGCGGCGCCGACCAGCAGCGCCTGCGCCCGGGTGTCGGTGCCGAAATAGATCCGGTTCAGCGTCCCGTCGTCGGTGTACACGATCGCCGCCGCCGCCGATGCGACGGCTCCGACGGTGGCCAGGCCCAGCACCGCCCACCGCAGATGCGTCGGGTCCCGCCGACAGAACACGAACGCGACGACGATCAGCACCAGCGGCCACAGCAGGTAGTACTGCTCCTCGACGCCGAGCGACCAGGTGTGCTGCAGCGGCGACGGCGGCGCGCCCTGCGCGAAGTAGTCGGTGCGCTGTGCGACGAACGCCCAGTTGGCCACCCAGAACAGCGCCGCGACCGCGTCGTCACGCAGTGACGAGACCGCCTCCGCCGAGAAGAACCCCCGCGCGGCCACCACCGCGAGCACCATCACCAGCAGAGCCGGCAGCAATCGGCGAGCCCGACGTATCCAGAAGTCACGCAACCGGATTCGCCCGGTGCGTACATGCTCGTCGAGCAGCAGCGACGTGATCAGAAAACCGCTCAGCACGAAGAACACGTCGACGCCCAGGAACCCACCCGAGACGCCCGGGATACCGCCGTGGTCGGCGAGCACGAGCGCGACCGCGACGGCGCGGATACCGTCCAGGGCGGGGATCTCGCCACGCCGATGCTGGCGACGATCAGCGGGCGCGACGAAGCGACGCGCATTCACTCGGGAAATCTTGCCTGCGCCGACGGACGCGGGGTGGCAGGCGCGGCGGCGTGTCGGGCTACTTCGTCAACGCGATGTACTTGATCTCGAGGTACTCGTCGATGCCCTCGAACCCGCCCTCGCGGCCGAAACCGGATTCCTTGACGCCGCCGAACGGCGCGGCGGGGTCGGAGATCACACCGCGATTGACGCCGACCATGCCGGACTCGATGGCATCGGCAACGCGCAGCGCGCGGTCCAGCGACCGGGTGTAGATGTAGGCGGCCAAACCGTACTCGGTGTCGTTGGCCGCCGCGATGCCCTCTTCCTCGGTGTCGAAGCCGGTGATGGGGGCGACGGGCCCGAACACCTCCTCGGAGAAGATCCGGGCGTCGGCGGGCACGTCGGCCAGCACCGTGGCCGGATAGAAGTTGCCCGCACCCTCGGGGGCGACGCCGCCGACCGCGACCGTCGCGCCGCGCGACACCGCGTCGGAGACCAGCTCGGTGACCGTGGCGACCTGCTTGGCGTTTATCAGCGGGCCCAGCGTGGCCGATTCATCGAGTCCCTTGCCGAGGGTGAATTCGCTCATCCGCTTGACCAGTTTGTCGGTGAACTCCTCGCGCACCGAGTTCGCGACATGGAAGCGGTTGGCCGCGGTGCAGGCCTCCCCTCCGTTGCGCATCTTGGCCAGGATCGCGCCGTCGACGGCGGCGTCCACGTCGGCGTCGTCGAACACGACAAACGGCGCATTGCCGCCGAGTTCCATCGAGGTGCGCAGCAGTTTGTCCGCCGACTGTTTGACCAGCGCCTTGCCGACGCCTGTCGAGCCGGTGAAGGTCAGCTTGCGCAGCCGGCCGTCGTCGATCAGCGCGGCGGTCACGTCACCGGGGCTCTTCGTCGGCAGCACCGACAGCACACCCTTGGGCAGGCCCGCCTCGTCCATCAGCTTGGCCAGCAGCAACATGGTCAGCGGTGTCTCCTGCGCGGGCTTGACGATCATCGTGCAACCCGCGGCCAGCGCCGGGCCGATCTTGCGTGTACCCATCGCCAGCGGGAAGTTCCACGGCGTGATCGCGTAGCACGGCCCGACCGGTTGCTTGGTGACCAGGACGCGACCGCTGCCGGCGGGGGCCCCCATATAGCGCCCGTGGACGCGCACCGCCTCCTCGGCGAACCAGCGGAAGAACTCGGCGCCGTAGGTGACCTCACCCATGCTCTCGCGCAACACCTTGCCCATCTCCAGGGTCATCAGCGTAGCGATGTCCTCGGCGCGGTCGGTGATCTTGTCGAACACCGCGCGCAGGATCTCGCCCCGCTCGCGGGGTGCGGTGGCGGCCCATTCGCTCTGCACCGCGCAGGCGGCGTCGAGCGCGGCGATCGCATCCTCGGCGGTCGCGTTCGCGACGGACGTCAGCACCCGGTCGTCGGACGGGTCGAGCACATCGAAGGTCGACGGGCTCCCCCCGCTCGACGGGCGCTCCTCACCGCCGATCCACAATCCGGTGGGCACAGACGACAGCAGCTTCGCGGTATCCATAGTTCTTGATTACACCTTTGGCCATTTCGCCGCATTAGGGTCGTGTCCATGAGTGCCGAGCAGATTCCCGATATCGCGTCGACTCCGGCCTGGCAGGCCTTGCAACGGCATCACGACGAGATCGGCTCCAGACACCTGCGCGAACTGTTCGACGAGGATCGGGCGCGCGGCACCGAACTCGCCACCACGGTGGGCGATCTCTACGTCGACTACAGCAAGCACCGGGTCACCCGGGAGACGCTGAATCTCTTGGTCGACCTGGCGCGCACCGCGGGTTTGGAGCAGAAGCGCGACGCGATGTTCGCCGGCGCGCACATCAACCCCTCCGAGGACCGCGCCGTGCTGCACACGGCGCTGCGGTTGTCTCGCGATGCCGAACTGGTGGTCGACGGGCAAAACGTCGTCGCCGACGTCCACGAGGTGCTTGACAAGATGGGCGACTTCACCGACCGGTTGCGCAGCGGCGAGTGGACTGGCGCCACCGGGGAGCGCATCACCACTGTGGTCAACATCGGCATCGGCGGTTCGGATCTGGGTCCGGCGATGGTGACGCTGGGGCTGCGCCACTACGCCGACGCCGGGATCTCGGCGCGGTTCGTCTCCAATGTGGATCCGGCGGACCTGGTGGCCAAGCTCGACGGACTGGATCCCGCCACAACGCTTTTCATCGTCGCTTCCAAGACGTTCTCGACGCTCGAGACGTTGACCAATGCGACGGCGGCGCGGCGCTGGCTCACCGATGCGCTCGGCGATGCGGCGGTGTCGAGGCATTTCGTCGCGGTGTCGACGAACAAGAAACTGGTCGACGATTTCGGCATCAACACCGAGAACATGTTCGGGTTCTGGGACTGGGTCGGTGGCCGCTATTCGGTCGACAGCGCAATCGGTTTGAGCGTGATGGCCGTCATCGGCCGCGAACGTTTCGCCGAGTTCCTTTCCGGCTTCCACATCGTCGACGAGCACTTCCGCACCGCACCACTGGAATCGAACGTGCCGGCGCTGCTCGGCCTGATCGGGCTCTGGTACAACGAGTTCTTCGGCGCTGAAACCCGTGCGGTGCTGCCCTATTCGAACGACCTGTCGCGGTTTGCCGCTTATCTGCAGCAGCTGACGATGGAGTCCAACGGCAAGTCGGTGCGCGCCGACGGATCGCCGGTCACCACAAGCACCGGTGAGATCTTCTGGGGCGAGCCGGGGACCAACGGCCAGCATGCGTTCTACCAACTGCTGCACCAGGGCACGCGTCTGGTGCCGGCCGACTTCATCGGCTTCTCCCAGCCGACCGACGACCTGCCGACCGCCGACGGCACGGGCAGCATGCACGACCTGTTGATGAGCAACTTCTTCGCGCAGACGCAGGTGCTCGCGTTCGGCAAGACCGCCGAGGAAATCGCCGCAGAACAAACGCCGCCGAATGTGGTGCCGCACAAGGTGATGCCCGGCAACCGGCCCACCACGTCGATTCTGGCGGCCAAGCTGACGCCGTCGGTGCTGGGCCAGTTGATCGCGCTCTACGAACACCAGGTGTTCACCGAAGGGATCGTCTGGGGCATCGACTCGTTCGACCAGTGGGGTGTCGAACTCGGCAAGACCCAAGCCAAGGCGTTGCTGCCGGTCATCACCGGCGAGGGCTCCCCGGCCGAACAGTCGGACTCGTCGACCGATGCGCTGGTGCGCAGGTACCGCAGCGAGCGCGGTCGGCCCGCCTGACTCAGCGCGCGGCGCGGGCCTTCACGAACGACCGCACACCGGCGATCAGGTACGCCAGCAACAACACGAACATGATCGTGCTGGTGATGACGGCGGCGGGCCGCTCGGCCGTGCCGGCGAAAACCTCGCCGAGCCCGAACACGTTGCGCAGCGCACCCAGCGCGGCGAGCAGCGCGATCGCGAGGGCGGCGTGCATCGCGTGTTTGCGCGCCCGCTCGGAGCGACGCCCGATGAGCGCGGTGATGAGCAGCAGGATGCCGACAAATGCCGGGATCAGCGCGGTGACGCTGACCGCTCCGCTGACGATGTACGCGATCACCCCTGTCGCGACGAGCAGTCCTGCGGTCCAGGTGGTCAGGGCGAGCATCGGGATCCTTTCTACGGCTGTTGCCGACGACTCTACCGACACAGGGATTCCCGGCTGACGGCCCGAGTTCAGGCGTCGGGATCAGGCCGGCTCCAGCCCAGCATCATCGCGGGCGCACAACCGCCGAAGACCAGCACGGCCAGCGACATCAGCGCACCGGTGTAGGCCACGTCGACGTTGGTGTCCGGCAGGAAGATTGATGCGACCAGCAGGTAGCCGATAGGTACGAGCATCAGGTTCTGGGTGATCGTCAGGCCGATCGAGCGGGCGCTGTTGCGCTGCTGCACCTCGTACTCGTCGAGGGCCGCTTCGGGGGCGTCTCCTTGCCTGCCGGACACGATCTGCAACATCATCCACAGCGGCAAGAAGACGACGCACGCACCCAGCCACAGCAGGGGCGCCCAGCGCAGCCCCAACGCACTCGAGACGCTCACCCCGAACAAGACCGCGAACGTGATAACCAGTCCGCCAACAAGAATCCGTCGCCGGCGTTGCGTGCGCCAACTGGAAAGCGAATTCGCGTATGTGCGTTCATGTTTGAGGAACCGCCTCGTCCGGTAGTCCTGGTACCGGTCGATCAAGTTCTGGTCAGCTTGCCGGGTCGACGGGGACGTCGGGGACATCGGGATGGCCTCCTTGCGATGGGGTGTTCCTGCGGTAGAGCTCGGTGGACAACGGGGTGAACTCGGTGCGGGAGAACACCGCCTCGACGGGCAGACCGAAGACATCGCAGATCCGGAACGCGAGGTCCAGGCTCGGATAGTGGTCACCGCGTTCGAGCGCGCCGACTGTCTGCGGGTTCACATCGATCAGCGCGGCGAGCTCGGCCCGTGTCATCCGCCGCTCGGCGCGCAGGACACCGATGCGGTTGTGGATGGGGAGCGCCTTACCCCGTTTCACCGGACTCACAGCACACAGTGTTGGGAAAACCCAACGGTTCGTCAAGTGTTACAAGAAATCGCTGGTGTAGGCGTTGCTTCTGGCTCGTCAAACTCGCTCAGATCGCCGAATCTTGCCTCACCACCGAACGTCCTGATTAGGCCCTCACTCAGCCAAAATCCTCTGGCCCGCGCAGCGCAGCGCGGCGCACGCCTACCGACAAGCGTGCGCCGCGAAGCTGAGCGCCAGGTCGAACTAGTGGGTGGTTTACGGCGCCGGGATGTTCACGCATCCCACGTTCGGCAGGCAACCGCTCGCGCCGCCAGGTCCGGCCGTTCCGCCGGGTCCGTTCGGAGCCAGCGACCCGCTCGCACCGCCCGGTCCAGCCGTCCCGCCGGGTCCACCCGGTATCACACCGGCAGCACCGCCACCGTCAGCGGTGCCCTGCGGACCACCGGGAACGTTCACGTCCGCGCCACCACCGGGTGAGGCATCGATATTGCCGACACCGGCACACGGGGTGCCGTCGGCGTTGACACATGGCGGCGGCGCCGGTTGCGCGGCGGCCACCGGCGCAACGGCGATCGCAACTGCCGCGGCACCCGAGAACAACAGGGGCATCATCTTCGTCAGTTCCACGTTCATGTCGCTAGGGCTACCACCATGAGCGCTTGCTGAAACCTCGAACTGTGCGCCGATGTGCCTACAGCCTGCCGACCTGCCGCAGTCCGGCAACCGTGTCTGCCAGCGTTTCCTGCGGATCGCGGTAGGTGATCGCGAGCTCGGTTTCACTCGGTGAGTCGTCGGAGGACGGCATCTGCGTGTAGTACTGCATCGCGGCCTCGGTCACCGGCGTATCGAACGGCAGAAGGGGTCCGACGACGTCGATCAGCCGTCCGAGGTTGCGCAGTAACGTGTCCGGCACCGGGTACACCCGAAGCGACTGGTTCGCGGCGTTTCCGATCATCGACGCGAGATCCGCGATGGGAACTCGCTTGCCGCCGGCCATATATCGTCGCGGCCCCTTGTTCGGTTCCAGAAGCGCTGCGTGCAGGGCGGCCAGGTCCCGCACGTCGACCACGATCCAGGCGCCGCCGCGGCCCGGCACCCCGCGCATCTGGATCGCGGCTTGAACACCTTCGGCCGCTTCGCCGAACTGGTTTCCGGCGGGCGGGCCGAGCACCATGCCCGGGTAGGTGATGCTCACCGGCGCACCCGCGTCCTGCAGACTGCGTGCGTACTTCTCGACCTCGGCCTTGGACTTCCCGTAGCCGTCGGTTCCGCCCACCACGGGGAGATCCGCGTGCAGCACACTGCAATCCGGGTCGAACAGCGCGGTGAAGCTGGACACATGCACGATCGGGTCAAGTCCCCGATCCGCTGCCAGGCCGAGTACGTTGTGGGCGCCGTCGAGGTTGGTACGCAGCATCTTGTCGGCCTGCCGCGGGTCGGTCGATACCATTGCCGCCGAGTGGATTACGGCGTCGCAGCCCTGGATGGCCGCGGCCGTCGAGTCGGCGTCGGCGATGTCGCCGACCGCGTAATCGCCGGTGTCGACACCGATCTGCGCGGCGCTGGTCTCCAGCCGCGCAGGGTCGCGAACCAAAAACCGCACCTGGTGTCCCGCTTCGGCCACGGCCTTGGCCGTCCACGCTCCGACAAAACCGGTCCCCCCGGTCAGCAGTACCCGCATCAAAACCTCCAATAGGAACTAGCGCTGCGGATTACCCCGAACCGCGGGCCTCTACACGAAGGTCTTACACGAAGGTCCCACACAAAGGCCCCACACATAAATCTAGGTGAACGGCTTCATCAGCTGCGGCGGTAACACCTTCATCAGCTGGACCAACGGCGCCCACGGCCACCACGGCACCGCCGCGCGGCCGCTTTCGCGTTCGATGACGCCGACCATCGCCAGCACGCCGGTCTCGTTGTCCACCATCAACATCGTCGAGGCGGACTTTGCCGTCATCTCGGATTCGATGTAGCCGGGTTCGAGGACGGTCACCTTGATCGGTCCGCGTGCGTACTCCGCGCGCAGCGACTCACCGAGCGAAGTCACCCCGGCCTTGCTCGCGGCGTAGGCGGCCTTTACCCCCGGCACGCCCTTGTTCCCGAGCACCGAGGAAACCAGCACCAGATGACCGCCGCCCGCTTCCTTGAACATCTCGAGTGCGGTCTCGATCTGGACAAGCGCCGCAACGAGATTGGTCTCGATCGTGGCCTTGTTCGCCCACAGTTTGCCGGTGCCGAGCGGCGCTCCCTTGCCGACGCCCGCGTTCACGATGATGCGGTCGATGCCGCCGAGTTCGTCGGCGAGCTCGGCGAACACCTTCGGCACCTGCTCATGATCGTTGACGTCGAGCGTGGCAACCGCGACGTTGATCCCGGGATGCCGCTCGAGCAGTTCGGCCCTGAGTTCGTCGAGGCGGTCGCTGCGGCGCGCGCACAGTGCGAGGTCGCGGCCCTTAGCGGCGAAGGCTCGCGCCATACCGGCACCCAGGCCGGAACTCGCTCCGGTGATCAAGATCTTCTGCCGAGTCACCCCGACAGAGTAGGCCAGCTTGGTGGGCGGCAAGATCGTTGCATGGTTCTTGTGCGGACGGCGACATTGCTGCTGGTGACGCTGTGCGTCGTGGCCTCCCAGGCGGTCGCGGCGGCCCAACCCGCCGAGCCGCTGTACCGGCTGGTCGACACCGCGGCACAGCGACTGGCCATCGCCGACCCGGTCGCGGCGACCAAGTGGATCAACGGCGGCCCGATCACGGACCGCCAGCGCGCCGATGCGGTTCTCGACGCGGTGGCCGCCGACGCCGCGGCGCACGGTATCGACCAGGACTACGTCCGAACGCTGTTCACCGACCAGATCGACGCCACCGAAGGCATCGAGTACACCCGCTTCGGGCAGTGGAAGTTCGACAGCGCGACCGCGCCCGCCACCGCCCCCGAGCTGTCCCAATCACGTTCGCAGATCGACGGTTTCAACAAGATCATGGTCGAAGAGGTTGCGCGCCAATGGAACTTGCTGCACGGGCCTAGCTGCTCATCGGAGCTGAACAACGCGACAGAGGCCGTCGCCAACGCCCGTCAGCTCGATCCGCTCTACCGGCACGCACTGTCGGCCGCGACCCGCTCCTACTGCCGGATCATTTGAGTAATCGCGACAACCGCCGATCGGCGAGCACCTTTCCGCCCGTCTGACAGGTCGGGCAGTACTGGAAAGACTTGTCCGCGAACGACACCTCGCGCACGGTGTCTCCGCAAACCGGGCAGGGCAGACCGGTCCTGGCGTGCACCCGCAGCCCGGAGCGCTTCTCGCCCTTCAGTGTCGCGGCCTGCTGGCCGACCGACCGCGTCACCGCGTCGCCGAGCACCCCGATCATCGCGTCGTGCAGCGCCGCCAACTGCGCGTCGGTGAGCTTGGCCGCGGTCGCGAACGGCGACAGCCGGGCGACGTGCAGGATCTCGTCGCTGTAGGCGTTGCCGATACCCGCAATCACCTTCTGGTCGGTGATCACCGTCTTGATTCGGCCACTGTTCCCCGCCAGCGCTGTGGCCAGGTCTTCGGGACTCAACGACAGCGCGTCGGGCCCCAGACCTGCGATTCCGGGCACCTTGACCGGATCGTCGACCACCCACACCGCGAGCCGCTTCTGCGTGCCGGCCTCGGTGAGGTCGAATCCCACCCCGTCGCCCCCGAGATGCACTCGCAGCGCGATCGGGCCTTTGCCCGGCTTGAGCGGCGCGGCAGCCAGTTTGTCCGACCATCGCAGCCATCCCGCCCGCGACAGATGAGTGATCAGGTGCAGGTCGCCGGCCTGCAGGCCGAGGTACTTGCCCCAGCGGCCGGCGCCGGTGACGGTCTGGCCGTGCAGCGCGGTGATCGGCGGGTCGAACGTCTTGAGCACCGAGAGCGCCGCTACGTCGATGCGCTGGATCACCAGACCGACGGCGTGGCGGCGCAAATGGTCGGCGAGTGCTTCGACCTCGGGCAGTTCCGGCATGGCTCCAGTGTGGCCTTCAGTTCCGTCGTGCGGCACCGCCGCTGACCACCGACAGCAGCCAACTCACGATCGACAGCACGATTGCGGCCCAGATCGCCGTCCACCAGAAGTCGTCGATGTACAGACCCCAGTGGGTGGTGTGCTCGGTGATCCACGACGTGATCCACAACATCAACGCGTTGATGACAATGTGGATCAGGCCGAGGGTGAGGATGTAGAGCGGGATCGAGATGATCTGGACGATGGGCTTGACGATCGCGTTGACCAGACCGAAGATCACCGCGACGACGAACACGATGCCGATCTCCTGCAGTCGCGAGTCGGCGCCTACGAAGCGGATACCCGGCACAATGAGCGTCACCACCCAGAGCGCGAGACCGGTGAGAGCGGCGCGCAACAGGAACGACACCGCATCAGCGTAATCGAGCCTGCGCCGCTTTACCGCTTACCGGGTTGCTTCCATGCGAAATATGCGTGCGATCAACCCCTTAACGCGAAAGAGCCGCCGGACGCAGCAGATAGGTGTCCATGATCCAGCCGTGGCGCGCCCGCGCGGCGGCGCGCATCGCAGCGATCTGCGAGCCGACTTCCCCGACCGTCCCGGACATCAGCAACTCGCCGGGTGTACCGAGATAAGCTCCCCACCAGATCCGGGTGTCGAGCGGGCAGGTCAGAAACGAACAGTCCGCGTCGAGCATCACCACCGCGCTTCCGGTCAGCCCGCGATCGCGCAGTTGCCTGCCGGTGGTGATCAGCACAGGCTCGCCGACGTCGTTGAGCGGGATGCGATGTCGCGCGGTGAGCGCCTGAATAGCGGTGATGCCCGGAATCACGTCGTATTCGATATCGACATGGCGCGCGACGGCGTCGAGGATGCGCAGGGTGCTGTCGTACAACGACGGATCACCCCACGCCAGGAAGGCGCCCACGCCGTCGGGCCCGAGCTCGGTCTCTATCGCCTCGGCCCACACCCGCGCACGCGCGGCATGCCAGTCGGCGACCGCCTGCCGGTAGGCCGGCCCGTCGGCAGCCTCCCTGACCCTCGGCGGGTCGGCCAGC
The DNA here is from genome assembly GCF_003284965.1 of Mycolicibacterium sp. GF69. GTDB lineage: Bacteria > Actinomycetota > Actinomycetes > Mycobacteriales > Mycobacteriaceae > Mycobacterium. The sequence goes on along the minus strand of NZ_QMEW01000015.1, from coordinate 58,971 downwards.
TCGACGAACCGGTATCCGGGCGTACGGATGAAGCGTTGGCAGATGTGGCGCCGCAGCGCCAGCAGGTCGTCCTTCGCTTCTGCATCTTGTCCTCCTCGCATGCGGGACCCCTTGTCCATCGCGAAGAAGACTTGCGTGGCGTTGAGCGCCGTCACCGCCTGCGCCGTGACATGGTCCGGATCGCCGGCACCGATGCCGATGACGTGAATTCGACGGGTCACGCCCGCAGTATGCCTTCAGCGTTTGCGGCCACGCGACAAGCGCAGACGCATCGCACGCTTGGCGTCCTTCTTCCCAGCGGCCTCTTCCTTGGGTCGGGCGATGCCAAACGCGGTCGTTACCGCAAGTATGCGGTACCGCGGGTATTGACTCGGCGTAAAGCGGTGCCTACCGTGAGAAGACCGTCACCGAAGGGATGGCCGCCGATGACTCGCCCCGCTGTGCATCCGACCCGCGCGGAATTCTCCGAGCGCCTGCTGAAGGGATCGGTGAAGAAGTCCTACGCGCCGGTCGTCGACATCGACTGGGACGCGCCGCTGGACCCGGACAAGTTCTTCCTGCCGCCGGAGTTGCTGTCGCTGTACGGCACACCGCTGTGGGGCACCATGACTCGCGAGCAGCAGATAGAACTGTCCCGCCAGGAGTTGGCCAACACGCTGTCCGCGGGCATCTGGTTCGAGAACATCCTCAACCAGTCTCTGCTTCGCAAGATGATGCATCAGGATCCCACCGCCAGCACCACACATTATGAGCTGACCGAACTCGGCGACGAAACCCGCCACATGGTGATGTTCGGTAAGGCGATCGAGCGCATCGGCGCAAAGCCGGTGTGGCCCAAGTGGTATCAACGCGTCATCATCAACGCCATGCCGTTCGTGTTCCAGGGCTCGGCGCTGTGGGTCGCCGCGCTGATCGGCGAGGAGATCTTCGACTCACTGCAGCGCCGGATGATGGACGACGACGAACTGCAGCCGATCGTGCAGCGGCTGATGCGGATTCACGTCACCGAAGAGGCTCGGCACATCCAGTTCGCGCGCGACGGGTTGCGCAAGCGGGTCCCGCACATGCGGCGGCTGCCGAAGTTCGTGCTGGCCAACGTCAACGGGCTCGGCGGCTACTTCTTCCGCTTCCTGTTCACCAACAAGGTGCAGTACCGCCGCGTCGGTCTCGACGCGCGCCAAGCGCGGCGCATCGCGCGCAGCAGCCCGCATCGCCGCGACACGCAGGTGGCCGGCTTCGCACCGCTGGCCGCGTTCCTCGATGAGGTGGGACTGCTGGGTCCGATCGCGCGCCGCATGTGGCGCCGTAGCGGCTTTCTGGCCGGATGACCGCCGTGTACGACGGGCCCGCCGCACTTCGGCTGCACGACGTGGACCACGGCGTGCGGGTGCGACTGACCGGCCACGTCGATCCGATCGACGGCCGTTACCACTGGCGCGGAATGGTTTTCGACCTGGCCTCCGATATCCGCATACCGCAGACCGTGTGGCTGTCGGTCGGCGACCGGGCTGCCGAAGGGCAGCTGACCGAGGTGACGCCCTGGGGTACGCACTGCGTAGCGGGCGTCGGCGCTCCGCCGTACCCGCCGGATTGAGGCGTCCGCGCCGAGCTACTCCTGGCCGGGTGACGCCGTTACTCCGGATTTTCGTTGGTCAGCGCCTGGAAACCCTTCGCCTGGCCGCGGGCCAGCGCGGCGCGTACCAACCCGACGATCAGCCCGTGCACGGCAGCGGCGATGAACACCTCGCGCGCCGAGCGGCTGAGGTCCTCCGGATCCGGTTCCTCGTCGGCGGGGTTCACCCGTTGCCAGATCTCGGTGAAGATCTTGCCTGCGATCAGACCGCCGACCACACTGCTGGCGATCGACAGGGGCTTGTACATGGCCTTGGCAGCAGTCATCGCGATGTCATTCCCTACGCGCCAGTCCCTTAACCAAAAACTAGAACGGGTTCTAGTATCGGGGGTGTGCGGTTCACATATGCCGAAGCAATGACCGATCCCACGTTCTACCTGCCGCTGGCGCGCGCCGCGGAGGCGGCGGGTTATCACGCGATGACGATCGCCGACAGCATCGCCTACCCGTTCGAGTCGGATTCGAAATATCCGTACACCGCCGACGGAAGCCGCGAGTTCCTCGACGGCAAGGCGTTCGTCGAGGCGTTCGTGCTCGCAGGCGCGCTGAGCGCGGTCACCACGACGCTGCGATTCGACTTCTTCGTTCTCAAGCTGCCCATCCGATCGCCCGCGCTGGTGGCCAAACAGGCCGGTTCGCTGGCCGCCCTCTTCGACAACCGCCTCGGCCTAGGGGTGGGCACCAGCCCGTGGCCCGAGGACTACGAGCTGACTGGGGTGCCGTTCGCCAAGCGGGGCAAGCGGATGGACGAGTGCATCGAGATCATCAAGGGCTTGACCACCGGCGACTACTTCGAGTTCCACGGCGAGTTCTACGACATCCCGAAAACGAAGATGACGCCGGCGCCCACCAAGCCGATTCCGATTCTCATCGGCGGCCATGCCGACGCTGCGCTGCGGCGTGCGGCACGCAACGATGGCTGGATGCATGGCGGCGGCGACCCCGAGGAGTTGGATCGGCTTATCAAGCGGCTCAAGCAGTTCCGCGACGAGGAGGGCCGCACCGGCCCGTTCGAGATCCACGTGATCTCCGCCGACGCCTACACCCCCGACGGCATCAAACGCCTCGAGGACAAGGGCGTCACAGACGTCATCGTCGGTTTCCGGATCCCCTACATCACCGGACCAGACCCCGAACCGCTCGACGCCAAGATCCGTCATCTGGAGAAGTTCGCCGAGAACGTGATCGCCAAGCTCTGAACGCATTGCGCCAGGCGCTACAAGGCGTAGCGTCGACGGCGGGAAGGGGTTACCGGCGGGGGCAACGGGTAACCCGTGCGCAATGGCAAGCACAGAGTCGGGGGCAAGACGAGGCGTTGGCGGGCGTCGTGGCGGTCGGTGCCTCTGCCGGCGGCGTGGAGGCGCTGACACAGTTGGTGCGCGGCCTGCCGCCCGATCTGCCCTACGTGTCGGTGCTGATCGTCTTGCACATGCCGCCGGGTGCGCCGAGCGTGTTGGCCGAGATCCTGGACCGCAGCGGGCCACCGTCGGCCCAGACGGCGAAGGACGGTGCGGCGCCGGCCTGGCCCGCGGAGAATCGGATGCCGGCTGAGCGCACTCCGCTGGCCGTGTTCGCGGAGTCGCGGGGCGACGTCACGACGGTGCGGCCGCGCGGCGTGCTGGACAGTCGCACGTACCGCTCGTTGCGCGACACGATCATCAAGTCGGCCCTCGAAGAACCGAGGGCGGTCGTCGTCGACGTGTGCGATCTCGAGGTGCCCGCCGAATCGGCATTGGCGGTGTTCACCAGCGCGCGCTGGCACGTCGGCCGCTGGCCGGAGGTGCCCATCATGCTGGTATGCGAACAACAGGCCATGCGGTCGGCCCTGGCACGAAACGGCATCACGCGCTACGTGCCGACTTTTCAGACCGCGCAGGCGGCGTTGAACGCACTGGCCGACAGCAACCCGCTGCGCACCCGGCGCCGGGCCCGCGCCGAGCTGACGAGGTCGATGGCCAGCCTGCACCGCGCGCGGGAACTGGTCGCGGAGTGGCTGACGGCGTGGGGTCAGACCGAACTGATCCCTACGGCGAAGGTCGTGGCCACCAGCCTCGTCGAGAACGCCTTGCAGCACACCGAGAGCCAGCCCGGATTGCGGGTCGAATCGCGTGAGGCGACCGTGACTGTCGCGGTGACCGATGCCAGCCACCGGCCCGCGCTGCTGCGCGAGGACGTCGCGCGGGCGCCGATGCCATCGGGACTGCGGGTCGTCGCCGCGCTGTGCCGGGCTTGGGGTAGCGCGCCCAACACCGATGGCAAGACCCTATGGGCGGCCATCGGCCCGGAGAACGCCCTGTAGTAGGTAGGAATCGGCAGGTCGAGTCCCCCCGGACAGGATCACCACGCTGCGGCATCACGAATTCGGGATGTCGGTGCGGACCGCCGTGATCTCGGCGCGTCGCTGAGCCGACCGATCCGACGGCGCGTTTATCCTCGGCGGGTGAGCGAGGACCCCGTTGTCATCCACACCGACGGCGGGTGCCGGCCGAATCCGGGCCCCGGCGGCTGGGGCGCGGTGTTGCGGCAGCGCGGTCACGTCCGCGAGATGTGCGGTGGCGAGCCTGACACGAGCAACAACCGCATGGAGTTGACCGCACCGATCATGGCGTTGGAGGCGCTCACCAGACCTGTGGTGGTGCATCTCTACACCGACAGCACCTATGTCCGGAACGGCATCACCAAGTGGGTGCTCGGCTGGGAACGCAACGGCTGGATGACCGCCGCCAAGCAACCGGTGAAGAACGTCGACCTGTGGCAGCGGCTCCAATTGGCTTGCGCACCACACCAAGTCGAGTGGTTCTGGGTGCGCGGGCATTCCGGAGTCGTGGACAACGAGTTGGCCGACCAGTTGGCCACCCGCGGCCTACGCGAATCGCTCGAAGCCCGCGCTATTCCCATTTGACCTCGTCGGGTTCTTTATCGGGCCGCAGCCCACGCCAACTCGGCTGGCGTAGACGGGCATCCGAGGTCCGCTCGCTGTAGCGCACTTCCCCCACCAACTCGGGACGCACGAACGTGACGCCCTTCGCATCGGGTCTGGGCAGCGGCGCGTTGAACGGGCTCTCGTCGGTCTCCAGCGGTTTGAGCGTCTTCTTGAGATCGGCGAGCGCCTTGTCGGTGAAGCCGGTGCCGACGCGACCGACGAACTGCAGGCCGCCGTCTGCGGGAACCCCGAGCACCAACGCGCCGATCCCGCTCGACCGCCCGCCCTCGCCCTGCCGCCAGCCGCCGATCACGATTTCCTGGGTGTTCCAGAGCTTGTCCTTGATCCACGACGACGACCTTCGCCCCGGTTGGTATGTCGAATCGCGCTTCTTCGCGACCACACCTTCCCACCGCTTCTTGCGGGCCTGTTCGAGCGCCTCGGGACCGTCGCCGGGTAACAGGTCCGGGACGATCAGCGCGCCGCCCTCGGCCAGCGCTTCGAGTACCTTCCGGCGGTCGGAGTACTTGGCGCGCAACAACGATCGACCGTCGAGGTGCAGGATATCGAACGCCCAGAACTCCACCCGGGTGGAGCGGGCGCGGTTCTGCATCTCGGAGAAGTTCGGCACCCCGCCCTCGTCGAGCGCGACTGCCTCCCCGTCGAGGATCACGTGGTGGTCTGCCAGATCTGCTGCCAGGGACTCGAATTGGCGATATTCGCCGGTGACCTCGCGGCCGCGGCGGGAGCGGACGGTAAGCCTGCCCCGGTCCGCGTCGACGATCACCCGATAGCCGTCCCACTTGCCCTCGAATGCCCACTGGCCGGCCTTGAGTCTGGCGACCGAACCCTCTTTCGACAGCATCGGCAGGAGATCGCCTGCGTGCGGCCGCTTCTGATCCTTCATCCGGTGTGCGAGCCAGTTCTTGCCGTCGGTCTGGATCAGCGCGTACCGACCGTCGATCTTGTTGCCCCGCAGGTTGATGATGACCTCGCCGCCCTCGGCCGAACTGTCGGGGGGCACATCATTGAACTTCTCGGCCTCGTATGTGCCGGTGTCCCAGACGATGATCTTGCCGCCGCCGTATTCACCTTTGGGGATCTCGCCGTGAAATGTCAGATACTCCAGCGGGTGGTCCTCGGTATGTACGGCCAGGTGGTTGACCGACGGGGTATCGGGCAGGTTTTTGGGCACCGCCCAGCTCACCAGAACACCGTCGCGTTCGAGCCGAAGGTCGTAGTGCAATCGGCGAGCGTGGTGCTCCTGGATGACGAACTTGTCGTTATCACCAGTCTTCGGGGGCTTGTTCGGCACCGGCTCCGGCGTTCTCGACGCATCGCGCATGCTGCGATAGGTGGTCAGCCGATCGGGCACGGGTACCGCCTCATCGAGCGGCGCCAGCAGATCGCCGATCTCCGCCACGCGCTCGAGCACCTCGTCGAACCGCAGGTGCCGCAGCTTCGGATCCTCGATCTCATCCCACGTGCGCGGAGCCGCGACGGTCGGATGTTCGCGCCCCCGAAGCGAATACGGGGCGATCGTCGTCTTGGCGCCGTTGTTCTGGCTCCAGTCGACGAAGACCTTGCCGGCGCGCAGGCTCTTGGTCATCGTCGCGGTCACCCGCTTGGGCATCGTCTTTTCCAGCTGCTGCGCGACCCGGCGCGCGAGCACCGACGCACCTTGCGAGCTGATCGGCTCGTCCAGCGGAACATAGAGGTGCAACCCCTTGCTGCCGCTGGTCAGCGGGTAGGTGGTCAGCCCGATATCGCTGAGGAGATCGCGCACTTCGTGGGCGACCTCGCAGAGTTGCCGAAACGGCACCCCCTCACCGGGGTCGAGGTCGAAAACGATGCGGGTCGCGGGGCCGGGCGTCGGTGGCGCGTCGTCCGCCCCGCTTTGCCCACCAGTGACGAACCGCCACTGCGGCACGTGCACTTCGAGCGCGGCCTGCTGCGCGATCCACGCCAGACCCTCGGCGGTGTCGATCAGGGGGTAGGTCGTCGTCCCCGATCGATGCGTGACCGAGGCGCGCTCGAGCCAGTCCGGCGCCGACGACGCGAGCTGCTTCTCGAAGAACGACGGCTCCTCGACTCCGTTGGGCCACCGCTTGCGGGTGACGGCGCGGCCCGCGATATGCGGAATCATCGCCTCGGCGATACCGACGTAGTAGTCGAACACTTGGCCTTTCGTGACGCCCTTTCGCCGATCGCCCGTCGCCGGGTACAGCACCTTGTCCGGGTTGGTCAGCTTCACCCGGCCGAATCGATCCACAATGTGAACGTATACCCGCTGTTACGTTGAATCCGTGACGAGAACTTTCGCGGTGTTGCTGGTCGCGGCGGCGACTCTGCTGGGCGCGCCGCACGCCGCGGCCGATCCGCAAGACCTCGTGCCCTACTGCTCGGGCGATCAGACTCCGATGGACGACAACTGCCGGCCGATGGCCCATCAGGAGTTCACCCACGGGTCGGGACTCGATCCGGATCTGTCGAGCGGCCTGGACCCGGGAAACGCTCAAGTCATTGGGTGACGGCTGACCCGCGACGTCGAACAGTCGCGGTGCGGTGACAGCATCACGCCGCGTTGGGTTCTGGCCCGTGCGCCTCGTCAGGGGCCGGAGTTTTCCGAGTCTGGTTGTCATCGTCGACTTCCGGGGCATCGGCGTCTGCGTCCGACGGACGGTACAACCGTTCCGGTCGGTGGAAGTCGTTGACGCGGGCTTGCCCGCTGTCGAGATTTTGCGGCGGTATCCACTCGACGTCGTTGTCGCCGTTGATCCGCGTGGTCCAACCGTCCGGACCGACCATGCGGTTGTCGGGCCCACAGGCCAAGCCGAGTTCGTCGACGTTGGTTTGTCCATCATCGGCCCAGTCGCGTTTCGCGTGATGGACTTGGCACCCGTACGCGGACACGGGGCACCCCGGCTTCGTGCAGCCGCCATCGCGGGCGATGAGCACGATCCGCTGGGCCGGTGAGGCCACGCGGCGGGCACGGAACAAGTCCAGGGCGGATCCGGTGGCCTTGTCGAACACCGCCAGATAATGGTTGGCGTGGGTACCCATGCGGATGACGTCCCTGATGGGGATGACGGTGCCACCACCGGTGACGCCAACGCCGGCACGGCTCTCGAGGTCCTGCAGTGTGGTGCGCACGATGATCGAGGTCGGTAGTCCGTGGTGCTGACCCAACTCACCGCTCGCCAGCACACTGCGCCCCACCGCGATCAACGCATCGTGCTGGCGCTGAGCCAGATTCCGGTGGTCTTGGTCGATCTGCGCCTGTGACGGCGAGCCGGAGACGCACGAATGCTCGTCGTCGGGGTTGCACATCCCCGGCGCCGCCCACTTGGCGAAGACCGCCTCGTATATTGCCCACGCCTCAGGAGTCAGGTAGCCCCTCACCGGGATCATCTTGTCGAGCCCCTGCGGCCCCTTCCACAAACCGCGACGCCGTGCACGCTCCCTGTCGTCGGGCTCGGGGCCGTCCTGATCGAGCAGGAATAGGATGCGCTCGGCGTTGTCTTTCAGTTCTTTTGGTCCCACGCCGACAGCGGTGCGGGCCAGATCAACTTCGATCTGCGCGCGGGTCACGGAATCGACCGCCAGTGGAATGCGGCCCATCGCCTCGCGCACGACCTTGACATGTTCCCGATTGATCAACCCATGGGCCTGAGCGATCGCTGTAGCCGGCAACACCGGCTCGAGTGGTTCTCCGGTCAGCGTGCGCTGTGGGGCCAACTGGGCTGCCTCATCGAGCCTGCGGCCGGCCTCGGTGGGCGAGATGCGCCACCGAATCGAGAGAACGTCGCGCCACGTTCTGGCGCCCATCTCCTGGGGAGATACCTCTGCCCGCAAGCGCGCCAGCAAGCGGTGACTCTGCGTGGGCATCTGACAGCCGAGGGTTTCGAGATCGTCGAGCACGTCGACCAATTCGGCCGTCGCGAGTGTGTCGATAGATTGTGCGGCCAGTTCGTCGAACGCGGCACGCAGCGCGGAGACCGCTGCGTGTACCGCTTCGGAACTCATGACTCGAACATATGTTCGAGCATTAAGAGTTTGGCGACGTTTTCTGAAGGAATCTCTGAGACCTTCGACACAAGTTGTAACGTGTTGTCACACAATATGTTCAGTCTGCGCCAAGGTCTCAGAACTCCAGCGTCGGGCGCTCCTGACGCTCGAGGCATTGTTCTAGGGAGGACCACGCATGAGGGCCCTGGTCATCGGCGAGTCGTTGATCGACATCGTCGAGCAGGGTGGCCGGAGCGCCGAGCACGTCGGGGGCAGTCCGCTCAACGTGGCGGTCGGACTGGCGCGGCTGGGCCGTACCGTCGACTTCCTCACCCACATCGGCGACGACGAGCACGGCAGGCGCATCGCCGACTATGTCGAAAGCAATGGGGTGCAACTGGTTACGGGAAGCGCCGATGCAGCCCGCACGCCGACGGCGCTGGCCACCCTCGACGAGCTGAGGTCGGCGAAGTACGAGTTCGACATCGAGTGGCAACTGACGGGCACACCGGAGGTCGGGCCGCCGCTCGTCGTACACACCGGCTCGATCGCAACGGTGCTCGAACCCGGATGTCGCGCCGTCGCCGCGCTACTCGACACCTACCATCCGTCGGCGACCGTGACGTTCGACCCGAATGTGCGCCCCGCGCTGATCGACGACCGCGATGCCGCACGCAACCGCGTCGACCGGCTCATCGAGCGCAGCGACGTGGTCAAGGCGAGCGACGAGGACATGCGCTGGCTCGAGCCCGGTCGGTCACCCGAGCAGATCGCGCAGACGTGGCTGACGCTGGGCCCGTCGGTCGTCGCGGTGACGATGGGCGGACACGGGTCGTTTGCGTTGTGCGCGGCGGGCATGGTGCGCGTGCCGGCGTTCGAGATCGACGTGGTCGACACGGTCGGCGCGGGTGACGCCTTCATGGCGGGGTTGATCGACGGGCTGTGGACACGTGGACTGCTGGGCGCCCAGCGACGTCGTGACCTGGCCCGGATCGACAGCGAGGCGTTGACGACCGTCATGCGCACCGCGGCGATGTCGTCGGCGTTGACGGTTTCCCGCGCCGGCGCCGACCTGCCTGATCGCACTACCCGCGATGCGGCCCTGAAATCAGCCATACTGGGTTGATGCGTTCCATATGGAAGGGCTCGATCGCGTTCGGCCTGGTGAACGTCCCGGTCAAGGTCTACAGCGCGACACAGGACCACGACGTCAAGTTCCACCAGGTGCACGCGAAGGACAACGGGCGCATCCGGTACAAGCGTGTCTGCGAGATCGACGGCGAGGAAGTCGAGTACCGCGACATCGCCAAGGCCTACGAGTCCGACGACGGGCAGACGGTGATCATCACCGACGAGGACATCGCCACGCTGCCGGAGGAACGCAGCCGAGAGATCGAGGTGCTGGAGTTCGTTCCGGCCAGCGACATCGACCCGATGATGTATGACCGCAGCTATTTCCTCGAGCCCGAGGGCAAGTCGTCGAAGTCGTATGTGTTGCTGACCAAAACGCTCAAGGAGACCGATCGGGTCGCGATCGTCAACTTCGCGCTGCGGAACAAGACCAGGCTCGCGGCGCTGCGCGTTCAGGACTTCAGCAAGCGCGACGTGATGGTGATCCAGACGCTGCTGTGGCCCGATGAGATCCGCGATCCCGATTTCCCGGTGCTAGACAAGGAAGTCGACATCAAGCCGGCCGAGCTGAAGATGGCCACCCAGGTCGTCGACTCGATGACCGACGACTTCAACCCCGACCGCTACCACGACGACTACCAGGAGCAGCTGCACGAGCTGATCCAGGCGAAACTCGAAGGGGGCGAGGCGTTTGCCACTGAGGAGCAGCCGCAGGAACTCGACGAGACCGAGGACGTCTCCGACCTGCTGGCCAAGCTCGAGGCCAGCGTGAAGGCGCGGCGCGAAGGCCGCGGCGGCTCGCGGAGTTCCGACGACGAGGACAAGCCGGCCAAGAAGGCGCCCGCGAAGAAGAGTGCCGCCAAGAAGGCGCCCGCCAAGAAGAGTGCCGCCAAGAAGGCGCCCGCCAAGAAGACCGCTGCGAAGAAGGCGCCCGCCAAGAAAGCAGCGAAGAAGTAGGCCCTGCGGTCGGGGTCACGGCACGGAAACCTCACCGGCCCGTCGAGTCCCACCGATCAACGTTTTGCGGCGAACTACTCGTACTTCTCCTGCATAAAGCGTGCCGCTGAGACCCCTGTGACTGGGAGCTGGCGCCGAAATAGAACGTGTTTCAGAAACCCCTCCCCCGCGCCGCCGCGCCCTGTTACGGTTCGCGCGGCGAGGGAAGGATGCGAAACGTGATTCTGGACAGATTCCGGCTCGACGATCAGGTCGCGGTCGTCACCGGTGCGGGCCGCGGCCTCGGTGCCGCGATGGCGGTCGCATTCGCGGAAGCCGGTGCGGACGTGGTGATCGCGTCGCGTACGCAGTCGCAACTCGAGGAGGTCGCCGAGCAGATCAAGGGTGTCGGCCGCCGGGCCCACGTCGTGGTGGCGGACCTCGCGCATCCCGCGGACACGGCGACCCTCGCCGGCGCGGCGATCGAGGCGTTCGGCAAACTAGACATCGTCGTCAACAACGTCGGCGGCACCATGCCGAACGCGCTGTTGAACACCTCCACCAAGGACCTGCGCGACGCCTTCACCTTCAACGTCACCACCGCACACGCGCTCACCGCGGCCGCCGTACCGCTGATGCTCGAGCACTCCGGCGGCGGCAGCATCATCAACATCACGTCCACGATGGGCCGGTTGGCCGGTCGCGGCTTCGCCGCCTACGGCACCGCCAAAGCCGCGCTCGCCCACTACACCCGACTGGCCGCGCTCGACCTGTGCCCGCGGATCCGGGTCAACGCGATCGCGCCGGGATCGATCCTGACGTCGGCGCTCGACATCGTCGCCTCCAACGACGAGCTGCGTGAGCCGATGGAACAGGCCACCCCGATGCGCCGACTGGGCCAGCCCGACGACATCGCCGCCGCCGCGGTGTACCTCGCCTCGCCCGCGGGCAGCTACCTGACCGGCAAGACGCTGGAGGTCGACGGCGGCCTGACGGTCCCGAACCTCGACATGCCCATCCCGGATCTGTGAGAGGACAGCCATGACGATCAAAGTGGCCGCGATCGGCAGCGGCAATGTCGGCCGGCACGCGCTGGCCCAACTCATCAACGACCCGCAGTACGAGCTGACCGCGGTCTGGGTCTCGTCGGACGCCAAGGCCGGTAAAGATGCGGGTGAGCTTGCGGGACTGCAAGTTTCGACGGGCGTCACCGCCACTACCGACCTCGACGCGGTGCTGGCCACCGGACCGGACTGCGCCGTCTACACCGCGATGGCCGACAACCGGCTGCCCGATGCGCTCGAAGACTACCGTCGCATCCTGGCCGCGGGTGTCAACGTCGTGGGCAGCAGCGCGGTGTTCCTGCAGTATCCGTGGCAGGTGCTGCCCGAGGAAATGGTCAAACCGATCGAGGAAGCCGCCCAGTCGGGACGTTCGACGCTGTTCGTCAATGGCATCGACCCCGGCTTCGCCAACGACCTGCTGCCGCTGGCGCTCGCGGGCACCTGTCAGAGCGTCGAGCAGATCCGATGCATGGAGATCATCAACTACGACACCTACGACAGCGCGACCGTCATGTTCGACGTGATGGGATTCGGCAAGCCGCTCGATGAGATCCCGATGCTGTTGCAGCCCGGCGTGCTGAGCCTGGCCTGGGGTTCGGTGGTGAGGCAACTCGCCGCCGGGCTCGGCATCGAACTGGACGAAGTGTCCGAAACATATGTGCGCGAATCAGCGCCAGAGGATTTCGACATCGCTGCGGGCCATATCGCCAAGGGCACTGCGGCGGCCCTGCGGTTCGAGGTCCAGGGCATCAAGGACGGCAAGGTCGCCGTCGTGCTCGAACACGTCACCCGGCTGCGCGATGACCTGCACCCGGATTGGCCACAACCGGCGCAGGAGGGCGGCTCGTACCGCATCGAGATCACCGGCGAGCCGTCGTACGCGGTTGACCTGTGCCTGAGCAGTCCCAACGGCGACCACAACCATGCCGGGTTGGTCGCGACGGCCGCTCGTGTCGTCAACGCGATCCCGGCCGTCGTGGCTGCGCCACCGGGGATTCGCACGACGCTCGACCTGCCGCTGATCACCGGAAAAGGGTTGTACGCTGTGCGCTGAGGCCGGGGGAACAGCAGACTTAAGGACGTGCTTATGCGGACCACCCTTCGTTATCTCACCCCGGCGATCGCGGCCGGTGGCATCGTGGCGGCGCTGACGGCAGCACCGCTGGCCGGCGCGGAACCGGCCCCGAATCCGACGCTGCCTCAATGCGTCGACACGGGCGGCGCACAGGCCATCGGCGGGTCCACCACCGAATGCGTGACACCCGGCAACGTCTCGATTGACGCGACCCCCGCCCAACAGGAGTACGTGGGTCCATGGGGAAGCATGTGGGAAGGCGACGGCTTCTTCTTCCCGTGATCGTCCGGGACTCGTTCTGCTACGAGTTTCGCTGCTACAGATACGTGAAGCCGGCATTGCTCTTCGCGGCGGGTGCGCTCGGCTTGACCACGCTCCTCGCGCCCGTCGCCGCCGCCGCGCCCGAATGCGTCAGCACGGCCCCGAACACCACTCGCTGCGACACCAGCGGCAGCTCTCAGATCGTCACGTCACCGTCGATGCGGACCGGCCCGTACCAGAGCTGGTCCTGGGGGCCGGTCCTGATCGGCGGACGCGCCAGGTGACCCCCACGCGGCACCAAGCCGCAGGTTTCGCTTAACCTAACTTTTCTATTCGCCACTCCGGATAGAAAGTGGGGCGCGTGGATCAGCGCAGCGAGATCAAGCTGCGGCCGAGTTGGGTGTTGCTCGGCCCGGCATTCGTGGCGGCCATCGCCTACGTCGACCCCGGCAACGTCGCCGCCAACGTCAGCGCGGGCGCACAATTCGGCTTCCTGCTGGTCTGGGTGATCGTCGCGGCCAACGCCATGGCCTGCATCGTGCAGTACCTCTCGGCCAAGCTCGGCCTGGTGACCGGGATGTCGCTGCCGGAGGCGGTCGGTGACCGGATGCGCCGCCGTACCCGGCTCACCTATTGGGTGCAGGCCGAATTGGTCGCGATGGCAACGGATCTCGCGGAGGTGGTCGGCGGTGCCATCGCGCTGTACCTGCTGTTCGACCTGCCGCTGCTCACCGGCGGCATCATCACCGGCGTCGTCTCGCTGCTGCTGCTGTTGGTCAAGGACCGCCACGGGCAGAACTCGTTCGAACGGGTCATCACCGGACTGTTGTCGATCATCGCGATCGGGTTCCTCGCCAGCCTGTTCGTCGCTCCCCCACCGCTCGGCGAGGCGGCGGCCGGTCTCATACCGGGATTCGCGGGCGTCGAAAGCGTGTTGATCGCGGCCGCCATGCTGGGCGCGACCGTGATGCCGCATGCGGTGTACCTGCACTCCGGCCTGGCTCGGGATCGCCACGGCCACCCCGGACCGGGCCCGATGCGACGGATGCTGTTGCGCGTCACCCGCTGGGACGTGGGCATCGCGATGGTCATCGCGGGCGCGGTCAACCTGTCGATGGTGCTGGTCGCCGCGACCAACCTGCAGGGCCTGGAGAACACCGACTCCATCGAGGGCGCGCACGCCGCGGTCGCGGCGACTCTGGGCCCCACGACCGCGCTGCTGTTCGCGATCGGCCTGCTGGCCTCGGGGCTGGCGTCCTCCTCGGTCGGCGCGTATGCCGGCGCGATGATCATGCAGGGCCTGCTGCGCCGCTCCATCCCGCTGGTGGCGCGTCGTCTCATCACCCTGCTGCCCGCATTGGTGATCCTCGCGGTCGGCGTCGACCCCAGTCGCGCGCTGGTGTTGTCGCAGGTGGTGCTGTCGTTCGGGATCCCGTTCGCACTGATTCCGCTGGTGCGCTTGACCAGCGACCGGACGTTGATGGGCGATGACACCAACCATCGGGTGACGACGGCACTCGGCTGGGGCATCGCCGGTGTGATTAGTCTCTTGAACGTGGTGCTGATCTACCTGACGCTGACGGGTTGATGCACACCTACTTCGCGTACGGATCCAATCTCAACGTCGTGCAGATGGCGTTGCGGTGCCCCGATGCGGCGAATCCGCGGCCGGCGAGGCTGGCCGACCACGACTGGCTGATCAACGAGCGCGGCGTCGCGACAGTCGAACCGTTCGACGGCTCGGAAGTGCACGGCGTCGTGTGGCAACTCAACGATCACGACCTGGCCGTGCTGGACAGCGCCGAAGGCGTGCCCGTGCGCTACCGGCGCGACCGGCTCGTCGTGCACACCGACGACGGACCCGCCGAAGCGTGGGTCTACATCGACCATCGCGTCGAAGCCGGGCCGCCGCGACCGGGATACCTCGATCGCATCATCGACGGCGCCACCCACCACGGCCTCCCGCAACGCTGGGTCGATTTCCTTCGCCGTTGGGATCCCGCACATTGGCCGGGCCGCTCCGGAGCTTCGGATCAAACTGCCCCGCAGTCGCTTTCGGAGCTTCTCGCACATCCCGGCATCACCGAAGAGCACATCCTTCGTTCACGGTTCGGCTTTCTGGCGATCCATGGCGGCGGCTTGGAACAGATGACCGACGTGATCGCCGAACGTGCCGCCGACGCCGCGCGTGCTTCGGTCTATGTGCTGCGCCACCCCGACCATTACCCGCACCACCTGCCATCTGCGCTGTATCGAGCGCAGGAGTCCGATCGTCTCGCGGAGTTCCTCGACCACGTCGACGTCGCGGTGTCGCTGCACGGATACGGCCGCATCGGCCGCAGCACGCAGTTGCTCGCCGGTGGCCGAAACCGAGCCCTGGCCAAGCACCTCGCCAGGTATGTCGAAGTGCCTGGCTACCAGGTGATCACCGACCTTGATGCGATACCCCGCGAACTGCGCGGACTGCACCCCGACAACCCGGTCAACCACGTCCGCGGCGGCGGTGCGCAACTCGAGTTGACGCCGCGGATCCGCGGAATCAGTCCGCGTAGCCAGCTACCGAGCGACGACGGGCTCACGCCCGCGACCTCCGCGTTGATCCAGGGGCTCGTCGCCGCCGCGCACGCCTGGGAACTCTGAGCACCCATCCGGCCCGCGCCTGGCTCCGAATACTCCTATGTGGATGGCTCGTACCTGTACCGGACCCGGACCGCGCACCTGCGGCGCGCGCCGGTGTTCCACCATTTCGAACACCACGGCTACAGCTGGCTCGTCGACGTCGACCAGCTGCCCCCGGTGCCGTGGTGGCTGCGTCCGTTCGCCGGGTTCGACGCCCGCGACCACCTCGACGGCTTGCCCGGTGACTCGTTGCGGGAGCGCATCGACGCTTTTTTGTGGGACCGCGGAGTGGACCTGACCGGCGGCCGGGTCACTGCGCTGCTGCAGGCACGGGTGCTGGGTTACGTCTTCAATCCGGTGACTTTCTACTGGTGCCACGACGCCGAGGGAGTGTTGCGCCACATCGTGATGGAGATGCACAACCACCGGGGCGAGCGACATGCGTACCTGTTGTCGCTCGGTCCGGACGGGATGTCGATGGCGCCGAAGAAGTTGCGGGTGTCGCCGTTCAACGGGGTCGACGGCCACTACCTGGTGCGCGCCCCGCACCCAGGCGCCGAAGTGGACGTGACGGTGTCCCTGCACCGTGGCACCGGGCCGGCCTTCGCCGCCACGGTGCACGGGACGCGCAGGCGCGCGGGCGTCCTCGAGTTGTTGCGGATGCAGGTGATCGCGCCGCTGGCGCCGTTGATGACCGCGCTGGAATACCGCATTCAGCACCTCACTCTGTGGCTGCGGCGCGTTCCAGTCGCATGGCGTTCGGATGCGGTCGTTGAAACACGAACTCCAGCAGAGGCTTTGGTCACCCACGCGGCCAGATCGCGATAACCATGACGGTGCTGACGCCGGTGGCTAGGCTTCCGCTGGTGACCACGGACCTCGAGGAACTGCTCCGCCGGGTGGCCCAGCAGGATGCCGAGGCGTTCGCCGCTTTCTACGACCGCACCCGGGCGCGGGTGTTCGGTCTGGTGACCCGGGTGTTGCGCGACCCGGGGTTCAGCGAGGAGACCACGCAGGAGATCTATCTGCAGGTGTGGCGCACCGCCGGCAACTATGACCCGTCGGCGGGGTCACCGCTGGCGTGGCTGATGACGCTTGCGCACCGCCGCGCGGTCGACCGGGTGCGTTCCGAACAGGCGGCGACCCACCGCGAGGACCGTTACGGCGCCGCCACCGTCGACCCGCCGGCCGATCACGTCGCCGACTCGGTGATCCTGCGCGACGAACGCCGCCAGGTGGCCAACTGCCTGGGCTCGCTGACCGAGGTGCAACGTGAGTGCATCCAGCTCGCCTACTACGACGGGCTGACCTATGCACAGGTGTCCGAACGGCTGTCGGCGAACCTGGCCACGATCAAATCGCGGATGCGCGACGGCCTCCGAGGACTTCGCAAATGCTTGGGGATGGCATGACCGAGCCCATGGATTCCGACCTCGGCGCTCTTGCGGCGCCGTACGCCCTGCATGCGATGCCCGACTCCGAACGCGTGGACGTCGACCGCCGCGTCGCTGCGGCCCCGCCCGCCGTCGCGCAGGCTTTCGCCGACGAAGTTCGCGAGGTCCGTGAGGCCATGGCGGTGGTCTCGGCGGCCACCGCGGCCGAACCGCCCGCGGACCTGCGCGCTCGGCTGCTGGCCGAGGTAGGCGGTGACCAGGCAACACGGGTGCGTCGGTTGCCCACCCGGCCCACCCGCTGGCAGAGGATCGCGCTCGCCGCAGCGGCCGTTCTCGTCGTCGGCGCGGGAGCGCTCGGCGTCGGATTGGCCCTGCGGCCCGCGGAAAAGCCCTCCACCGCCGAGCAGATCTTCGCCGCGGCCGACGTGCGCACGATCTCCGGCGACATCCCGGGCGGCGGCACCGCAACCGTGGTGTTCTCGCGTGAGAAGGACGCCGGCGTGTTGGTGATGAACAACGTCACCCCGCCGCAACCCGGCACCGTCTATCAGATGTGGCTGATCGACGGGGACGGGCCGCATCCCGCCGGCACGATGGACCCGCAGGCCGTCGCGCCGTCGACCACCGCCGTGCTGCCCGACCTCGGCGACTCACGAACGCTCGCGTTCACGATCGAACCGCCCGGCGGTTCCCCACAGCCGACCACCACACCGTTCGCCGAACTGCCGCTGGCCTGATAGCGGGTCAGGTCCCCGCCAGCGTGGCCTGCGCTGCTTCGGCGAGGACGTCGCGCACGTCATGCCGACGTTGCCAGGCCCGGCGCTGCCGGATGGCGCCGTTGCCCTGCTCGGTCACGCGGTGCAGTCCGTCGGATACGAGGTCGAAGTCACCGACCGCTTCGAGCGCGGGCCGTACGCGCTCGAGCAGCCGGTCCAACAAGACCCGCGCGGGCACCCGGCCGTGGCTTTCCAGCAGATCCACCGCATCGCCGTCGAGGCCGTCGCGCGCGGATTTCCAATACGCGGCCCCGAGCGCGTGCGCCGCGAGCGGCGGCGACGGTTCGCCCCGCCGCTCGTCTGTCAGAGCTGTCATCACGGCGGCCCGGATCAGCGCGGCCAGCAGGACCGTCTCGGCCGCGGTGGCGGGGACGTCTGCGACGCGCACCTCGATCGTCGGGAAGTTCTTCGACGGGCGCACGTCCCAATAGACCATGCCGTCGTCGAGCATCGCGCCGGCCTGTTGCATCATCTGCACGACGGCGTCGTACTCGTCGACGGAGTCGAAGTGCGGCGGTGGACCACCGCTGGGCCATCGCGCCCACAGCACACTGCGCCAGCTGGCGTAGCCGGTATCGGTGTTGCGGTAGATCGCGGAGTTCGCGGACAACGCCAGCAGGCTCGGCAGCCACGGCCGTAGCCGGTTGCTGACCCGGATCGCGGCCTCCCGGCTCGGCACCGCGACGTGCACGTGGCACCCGCAGATCCCCTGCTCGTGGGCGATCATGCCGAACTTCTCGCCGATCTCCCGATACCGCGGTGTGTCGGTGATCGGGAACTCCCGCGGGACGGTCGGCGGCAGCCCGACCGCGAGCAGTTGCGCCCCGGCCGCGTGCGCGGCGTCGGCCGAAACGCGCCGCAGCCGCAGTAGCTGGTCGTGCAGTTCACGGGTGGAGGCGAACACCTCGCTGGTGGTCTCGACCTGGCAGGTGGTCAGTTCGAGTTGGAGCTTCACCCCGCGGGCCGCTGCCTCGTGGGCGACGGCCTCGTTGAGCGCGACCGGTTCACCGGTCGCCGGGTCGGCGAGCAGGAATTCCTCTTCGACACCGATCGTGGGGTGAATGGCCATAGCTACTCTGAGGCGAAGTATTGATCCGGCCCGTCGGAATGCTTCACGACGGGCCGGATCGGGGGAAACAAATCCTTCGGCTAGGGGACTTCGGTTCGAAGTCGGCGGCAGATGTATTGCCCCAGCGGTGCGTGCGCCAAACATTTTGCTGCCCGGCGGTGAATATTCGGTCACCCAATACCATCTTCGGTGTGACCAAACCGTTCCGGTTCGGTGTCGGCCTGCAGGCCGCACGCCGGCAGAAGTCGGTACAGGACTGGGCCCGCCGCGCCGAGGATATGGGCTACGACATCGTGCACGTCGCCGACCACCTGTACACGACCGCGCCGTTTCCGATGATGACGGCGATGGCGATGGCGACCGAGAAACTACGCGTCGGCACCTTCGTGCTCAACGCCGGCTTCTACCGCCCGGCGCTGCTGGCGCGGGAGGTGACCTCTCTTCGAGACCTGAGTGGCGGACGCTTCGACCTCGGCCTGGGCGCCGGCTACGTCAAGGAGGAATTCGAGCAGGCTGAGCTTCCATACCCGTCGGCCGGCCAGCGGGTGGACTGGCTGCGCCATGTCACCGAGCACATGATCGAGCACGCCCCAGATGTGCCGATCCTCATTGCGGGCAACGGCGACAAGCTGTTGACGCTCGCAGCGCAGCGCGCCGACATCATCGGGCTGACCGGCGGTGCGCCGACCACCGCGACGTCCGATCCCCTGGCCGACCGCATCGCGTTCGTTCGGGAGGCAGCCGGCGACCGGTTCGCCGACCTGGAGCTCAACATTGCTGTCACCGCCATGCCGACCGACGATTCAGGAAAGCCCGACCTGTCGATCACCCGCCGGTTCCTGCCCCAGCTGTCCGAGGAGGAACTGCTGAGCACCCCCGCGGTGCTGTCAGGGTCGACGAAGGAGATCGCCGACACGCTGCGCGGTTATCGCGAGACCTACGGCATCTCCTACATCACCGTCCAGCAGCTGCACGCCGAGCCTTTCGCGAAGGTGATCGCCGAGCTATAGCGGTTGCGCCGCAGCGGTATCGGCGTACCGCAGCAGGAAGTCCGACCACTCGGGTTCGAGCACCGCGGCGTGGTACTCGTAAAGCTTCCACGGGCTCACGGTGTGGATCTCGCCGCGGGCGTTCTTGAAGTAGGAATGCTTGATCGACGGGTGCGACCAGACGGTCATCTCGATCGCTTCCCGCGACTGTCGCCGCCAAGCGTCGGTCGCGTCACTCTTCGGCTCGATCGAGTGCAGCCCGTCAGCCAGCGCGTGCAGGCACTGGCCGATGTAGCGCATCTGCAACTCGGAGTTGAAGATGAGACTGCCGCCGTGCGCCAGATGCGTACCCGGGCCATAGGTGAGAAAGAAGTTGGGGAAGCCCGGCACGGTGATTCCACGATATGCGTAAGGCCGGTCGCCCCAGACATCGCGCAGGTCTATCGGTTCGCCGTTGGTGTCACGACCGGTGATCCGTAACGGCCAGAGCACCTCGGTCGCACGAAATCCGGTGGCGTACACGATGATATCGGCGGGATGCTCTTGTCCGTCGGTGGTGACCACGCCTGTCGGCGTGATCCGTTCGATCGGTGTGCGGATCAAGTCGACGTTGTCTTTGCGCAGCGTGCGCAGCCAGGTTCCGTCGTCCTGCAGCGTGCGTTTACCCGTCGCCGGGTAGTCGGGCAGCACCTTGACGAGCAGTTCCTGGTCGCCGTCGACCTGGCTGGTGATCCAGTCGGTGAACATCATGCGCGCGGCGGCGTTGATGTCGCTGACCGCGTAATCGCCCTGCGAGTAAGCGGGGTCGACGCGGGCGGCGTCGAGGCCTTTGTCGGCGCCGGGCCACAACAGCAGGAACCGGTACCAACGTGCGTAGAACGGCAAGTGTTCCATCGCCCACCGGGTTCCGTCACCGACTTCGTTGTGGTACATCGGGTTAGGGAACATCCACTGTGCGGTGCGCTGGAAGACATCGAGGTGTTCGACCCCGTCGGCGATCGCGGGGGCGATCTGGAATCCGCTGGCGCCTGCGCCGATCAGCGCGACCCGTCGTCCGGTGATCCGTGCGCCGTGATCCCACGCGGCAGAGTGAAATGACGGACCCGCGAAAGTCTCTGCGCCGTCGATGTCGGGTATTTGAGGCCGGTTGAGTTGGCCGACCGCGCTGATGATCGCGCGCGCGGTGACCCTCGACACCCGGCCGTTCTTGGAGCGCAGGGCGACGGTCCAGGTGCCGGACGGGTCGTCCCAGTCGGCGGATATGACCTCGGTCTCCCATCGGACGTGCTCGCCGACGCCGTGTTTGTCCATCACATCGACGAAGTACTGGCGCAGCTCCGGTTGTTCGGCGAAGTAATGGCTCCACTTGTTGCTGGGTTCGAAGCTGTAGCAGTAGAAGTGGTTTGCGACGTCGACGCGCGCCCCGGGATAGCTGTTCTCCCACCAGGTTCCGCCGGGGCCGGCGTTCTTCTCCACGACGGTGAACGGAAATCCGGCCTGCTTGAGTCGGATGGCGGCGAGCAACCCCGACTCACCGCAGCCGATGACGAGCACGGGAAGAGCTGCCGCCGCGTCCGGATCGACGGGTCGGGGCCTGCGCGGGTCGACGCCCTCGAGGTCGAGTTCCTCGGACAGCAGTGGCAGATACTCCGCGCCGACGGGTTCGCCAGCCGCCCAATCCATCATCTGCTTGACGACGGCCGAACTCAGCGGTGCGGGTTCGGGGCAGCCGCGGTCGCGGTAGTCGGTGATCACCTCGAGCGCCTCGGCCCTGGCGCGGGCCTTGTCCTCTTCGGACATGAAGCCCTGGACTTCGTTGAGGAACAATCCGGCCTGGGCGTAGTCGCGGATGAAGCGGGTGTCGCCGGTGATGTGCACCAGGCTGAGCAGCAAGGTCGGGACGCTGACGTCCTCGAGCGCCTGTCGGATCGCGGTGGTCGGCGTAATAAACGGCGTGCCCGCGTAACGACTGCGCACGAAAGATCCTCCTGACCGGTACGGTCCGCGCTGAATTACGGAACCAAGAGTAGCGTATTCTTGGTCGCGACGTTTGATTTGCCACGCTCGGACCCCTGGTGACGACGATGGCGCCTGCGCCGCGATACGAGTGGTCCGCGTTGCTCGACCGGTAGCCGGTAAGCTCCCAGCGGTCCGCCCTCGTAGCTCAGGGGATAGAGCACGGCTCTCCTAAAGCCGGTGTCGCAGGTTCGAATCCTGCCGGGGGCACCCGTCACTGGCCTGGGCGTCGGTTCGGGGGTCTCCGAATCGGAGGTCTCACGCATCTGCGCCGGCCCGCACAACGAAATCGAAGCGTTTCACACCCGCAGTTTGACCCGCACCGGGTTTCCCTATGTGTTCTGCGATGCCACATTCTGCAAGGTCCGCATCGGCGGTGACTGCTGCGGTCAAACAATTTCGCCACACCGATGCCGCCGAGGTAGCTGCACCGTGGGATCAGGTCGCTGACACTACTGTCGAACTTTTCGCGGCGGTTATCTCACGGCAATCACTAAATCTCGCGCGGCCTTGTCATGCCAACCCTGCATCCGGCCAGAGCTATCAAACAGCGGCGATAAGTACACCAGCAAAGCTCCCACCAAAAGAATGAGAGCCCCAACAAACGGGATGACTTGGCGTACAAATGCCGGACCAATGCCAATGACCGCGCCTGTAAACTGGTCGACCACTTTAATGCCCACCGCCATCTTGCCGACCGTCGCGCCCAGGAATGCTACAAATAGCCATTCGTACAACAATATGAAGGCCAGCGCCAGAATGGTCGTCAAGACGAAAAGGGTACTTCCGATACCTGATGACATGTAATGAAAGGCCCCAGCAATTAGCCGAAGGACGACGAGGACCACGACGATAAAAAGGAAGTCGATCGAACGAGCAGCTAGGCGTCGCCCGATTGAGGCCAGCGGGACCTCCCCTAATCCTCCGATCCGAACGAGGCCAGATGGGGCTTCGGGCGTGTAGCCTCCGTGGGGGCCACGCGATTGAAGCTGCTCGGTGACTCTCGGATTCTTGGTAATGGCAGCAGTTTTCACGGCGGTGGAGGTCTTGACGGCGGAAGCGCGGATGACCTTCAGTTCGTTGGGAGTAAAACAGTAGCTATGTAACCCGGCCGAGCTGAATGCGATCCAGACGTCATCTCCGCTGATTTCCTCGACTAAACCGGTTTTTCCGTGATGCTTGTCGTCCGGCTTCACCACTTGCACCGTGTCACCTATCTTGGGGCGACGTTCTGCCTTGCCACTCGGACGATCAGGCCGTGTCGTCTTGATCAATGGGACGCCGCACTGACCGCAGTAGAGCTGGTCGTCAGGGTTCTCATGGCCTTTCGCGCATGTCACCATAAGAACTCACTCCCGGCATTCTTTATGAGCTTTGTTAACCCGCTTTCGGACACACTCGCCCGTAACCACCCCATCTACCGGACGTTAGCAGCCCGGCGCTCTTCCGACCAGAAGAGCAACGCACCAGCGCATCCAAATCTGATCTTCAGATCCTTCTCAGCCCAAACAATGCCCCCAGGCGTCCACTTCCCAACCGTCTCGGGAAACTCTTACGGCCAGGATTGTGTTTCTGGTAGGTGCATGCACGCGGTGGCGGATTCGTCTGCGCCGCAGTCGTTTGACGATAGACGGCATGGGCACGCATGCTTCCGAGGCGCGGCTCCGGCACCCAAGAAGGATTTGACAATATCTCGTGTGGCATCGCGATAGGTTTTGGCCTCCGGTGCAGTCTGTTCTGCATGGGCAAACTCATCTATGGCTTCAACGTGTCGGTCGACGGGTACATCGCCGACGCACACGGCAGCATCGATTGGTCCGATCCGAGCGAAGAACTGCACCAGTACTGGAACGACTTCGAGCGCCAGACCGCGTGCGCGTTCTACGGGCGGCGGCTCTACGAACTGATGTCGGCGTACTGGCCGACCGCCGACAAAGCCCCGGATGCCACCCCTTTCATCGTCGACTTCGCCCGCACCTGGCGTGACATGCCCAAGGTCGTGTTCTCGCGCTCCCTGGAATCCGTCGAATGGAACTCCCGCCTGGAACGCGGCGATCCGGTTGAGGTGGTACGGAGGCTGAAAGCCGAAACCGACGGCAGGCTGGAGGTGGCCGGTGCGACGCTGGCCGCACCGATCGTGCGAGCCGGCCTGGTGGACGAGTACCGGATCGTCATCGCACCCATCGCCGTGGGCGGTGGCACGCCGTTCTTCCCATCGCTGCCGTCATGGATCTCGCTGCGACTGTTGGAGAATCGCACCTTCCCGGGCGGCACGGTCCTGCTGCGCTACGAGGCCGAACGCGACTGATGACACCCGAGCGGCGCGTCAATCCAGCGGCGCACACCACTTTAACCGGGTCCCGCCCGCCGGGGGACTCTCGATGCTGAAAACGCCGCCGACTTCCTCGGCCCGCCGGCGCAGGTTCGCCAACCCGCTCGGCTTCACGTCGTCGCCGATACCGCATCCGTCGTCGACGATCTCGATGCAGAGTTCGTCGCTCACCGAGACGCCGATCTGTAGCGCGGTGGCGTTCGCGTGCCGCACGGCATTGCTGACGCCTTCTCGGACCACCGCTTCGGCGTGATCGGCCAGGCCCGTGCCCACGAGCGACATCGGACCCGAGAACTGCGTGGTGGTGCGCATGTCAGGATCGGAAAACTGATCAATGGCCTCGTCGAGTCGCTGGCGCAGCGTGACACCCGGCTGGGCGTGATGCAGATCGAAGATCGCGGTCCGGATCTCCTGAATGACCGCCTGCAGGTCGTCAACGCAGTCGGTGAGCCGCTTCTGCACCTCGGGCAGGCGTGCGCGCGGGATCGTGCCCTGCAGTGCCAGTCCCACGGCGAACAGCCGCTGTATGACGTGGTCGTGGAGATCGCGCGCGATTCGGTCACGGTCGGTCAGCACATCCAGTTCACGCATCTGGCGTTGGGTGCTCGCCAGCTGCCACGCCAACGCCGCCTGATCGGCGAACGCCGCCATCATGTCCATCTTCCCGTCGCTGAACGGTCGTCCGCCCGGGAACCGCATCGCCACCAGGACACCCGCGACGGCGTCGGCCGCGCGCAGCGGCAACAGCAGCGCCGGACCCGTTTCGCCGTCCTCCCCGAGATCGAGGGTGTCGAATCGCATCGGCATACGCTGCAGAAACGACTGACCGATGGGGCTCTCGGCAAGCGGCACCGAATCCAGGCCCGTACCGGGGCCGTCGCCCGCGACCGCAGCCACCACGAGATCGGCCGCCTCTTCCGCCACGTCATCGTCCGCCGGAACGAACACCACGGTCGAATCGGCGCCGCTGAGCTGACGTGACTTCTCGGCGACCAGCCGGAACACCCTGCCCGGCTCCGTTCCGGATAGGAGTTCGGTGCCGATGTCGCGGGTGGCCACGATCCACGCCTGCCGGTTTTTGGACTGTTGGTAGAGCCGCGCGTTCTCGATCGCGATGCCGGCGGCCGCCGCGAGCGCTTGGACGAGAACCTCGTCGTCCTCGCTGAACGGTTGGCCCCCCGCCTTTTCCGTCAGGTAGAGATTGCCGAAGACCTCATCGCGGATGCGGACCGGAACGCCCAGGAACGTGCGCATCGGGGGGTGATTCGCGGGAAAGCCCACGGATGCGGGGTGGTCCGCGATGTTGTCCAGCCGAATCGGTTTCGGATCGTCGAGAAGCAAGCCGAGTACCCCGCGCCCCTCCGGCAGGTGGCCGATCTGCTCTCTCGCCTCTTCACCGATTCCGTCGTAGACGAACTCGACGAGCTCGTGACCTCGACCGCGCACACCCAACGCCCCGTACTGGGCATCCACCAACTCGATCGCGGTGCGCACGATTGTTCGCAACGTCTGGTCGAGTTCGAGTCCCGACGTGACGACCAGCATGGCCTCGAGCAGCCCATCGAGTCGATCACGTCCTTCGACGATCTCCTCGACGCGGTCTTGGACTTCGGCAAGTAATTCGCGAAGCCGCAACTGGGACAGCGTGTCCCGAAGCCAGCGCGCGCTGACCTCAGACTGACCCTTCTCGGTCACTGGCTTGGCCGGCAGACCATTACCGGAATCGTGGCGTGCTGCAACAGATTCAACGCGGTGGACCCCAGGATCGCGCTGGCGAGGACGTTCTTGCCGTGGCTTCCCACCACCAGGAGCTGGGCACCATCGGCCCTGGCTCGATCCATCAGTGCGGCAGCCGGTTTGGCCCGCTCGACGTAGCAGGATGCAGCCACCCCGGGAAAGCGCTGGTTGTATGCGTCGACGTCGTTCGTCAGCTGCGCCCACTCCGCGGTCTCGAGCGCATCCCAGTCCATCAAAAAAGGAATCGTGACGGCGGCGGCCGGCCGGAACACCGACCATGACCGGACAGCCCGCAGCTTCGAATTGAACTTTTCGGCGAACTCGAACGCGGTCGCGAGTGCGGCGATGGAAGACGGTGTGCCGTCCACGCCGACAACGACCGGCTGGTCGGTCGGCACGACATCGGGTCCGCGCCATGCCACGACGGGGCAGCTGGCCCGCGTCGCGACGGCCAATGTCGCCGAGCCCAGCAACAGCGCACCGGCGGCGGTCACCTCATCGTTGCCCACCACGATCATCCGCGCCGTCTCGGCGAGCTGCACGAGCACATCGTCGACCGGGACATCGGTGGACAGCGTCGTCACCTCGAGCTCCGGGTACTGCGTACGCACGATTTCCTCTGCGCTGCGCAGAATTATGTCGGCGATGTCTCGCTGATACGACATCACGGCCGCCCGTATGGCCGCGACGGTGTCCGTCACGTTATGCCCGATGGTCGGCACCGCGTGCACGATGTGCAACGACGTCCCGAACCGCACAGCGACGGCGGCCGCCCAGCGTGTCGCGTTGAGCGCGGCGTCGCTGCCGTCCACGCCGACCACGACCGCACCTGCCCGCATGATGTCTCCTGTCGTCGCCCACTGATCGGTTACCCGTAGTCCGATGATGGCTGACGGCACACCGTCGAGTACAGAGCAGAAAGTCCCATTATCTCGGACCCATCGCCCCACGCCGGCCCCGGTAGAGCCGACGGGTTCAGTGTATGCGCAAGAGTCGGACGCCACCGCTACGCTTCTGGACCGCAGGCCGATCATTGCTCTCACCTGAGGTCGGGCAAATCCTCTGCCGCTCAACAGTCTTAGGTCGAGCCGGTCTTGCGTCGAACCAAGAATGGGCGGCCCGCGCAGTTACCGTTCAGGCGTCCTTGCGCGTATCGATCACACGTTGGGCGATCTCGGCCAGTTTGACGTTGCTGTCCTGCGAGAGCTGCTTGAGCATCTCGAACGCCCGCACCTCGTCGACCCCGTAACGCTCCATGATGATGCCCTTGGCCTGACCGATACGGTCGCGAGTGGCCATCGCCGACTTCAGCTGCTCACCTTCGCGGCTGGCCAGTATCGCGGCTGCGGCATGTGCGGCGAGGATGGCCCCGATGGTTTCGTCGTCAGCCCCGAAGCCGCGCGGCTTCGAACTGAACATGTTGAGTGCCCCCGCGGTGCGCTCGGCCGTGTACAGCTTGATCGAGAGCCCGCTGAGGATGCCGTGCTCAATCGCGGCGGCTGAATACATGGGCCAGCGATCTTCGGTGCGAAAGTCGTCTGTCCGCACGATCAACTCCTCGAGCGCGGCGTCCACGCACGGCCCTTCGGCGAACTGCATCTGCAGCTCGTCGAGTTTGTGGGGCAGCTCCGAAGTGCCGGCGAGCGACTCGAACTTGCCTCCGCTGGCGACCAGCAGGACACCGACCGTATCCGCGCCCGAGATCAGCTCTTTAGCCGTTGCGGTGACGTCGTTCAGCACGTCATCGACGGTGCGCGGCGAGGCGGAGGCCCGCGCCAACTCGGCCATCCGCTCGGCCAGCTCGTGGGATCGAGGCTGCGTCATACCCGGGATTCTTCCCTTTCCGGCTCGGCCGTACACGGTTGTTTGCCGTCCGGGCGATTGGGCATGTCGTGAACAAGCGCGTGTGACGGTCGACCTTTACATGCGCTCAGGTCTCGTCGGTTCAGACAGCAGCCGGCGGGGCCGCCCTGCACGCCGGAATCGGACCGGTCACTCTCTTAGTTGTAGTAGCGTCGCGATATGGGCGCTGCGAATGTGGAGATCGTCGGCAAGTACCTGTCGACGTTGCCCGACGACGACGACCACCCGTACCGCACCGGGCCGTGGCGTCCCCAGAACACCGAATGGGACGTCGACGACCTAGCGCCCGTCGAGGGCGAGATCCCGCCCGACCTCGACGGCGTGTACCTGCGAAACACCGAGAACCCTTTGCACCCGGCGCTGAAGTTCTACCACCCGTTCGACGGCGACGGGATGGTGCATGTGGTCGGGTTCCGCGACGGAAAGGCCTTCTACCGCAACCGGTTCGTCCGCACCGACGGTCTGCTCGCCGAAAACGATGCCGGCGGTCCGCTGTGGCCGGGGCTCGCCGAACCCATCCAGCTGTCCAAACGCGACTACGGTTGGGGCGCCAGGACATTGATGAAGGATGCCTCGAGCACGGATGTCACCGTGCATCGTGGCGTCGCACTCACCAGCCACTACCAGTGCGGCGATCTGTACCGCATCGATCCGTTCTCCGCCGAGACGCTGGGGAAGCAGGACTGGCACGGCCGGTTCCCGGTGGACTGGGGCGTGTCGGCGCATCCGAAGGTCGATGACCGTACGGGCGAGCTGCTGTTCTTCACCTACAGCAAGCAGGAGCCGTACATGCGCTACGGCGTCGTCGACGAGGGCAACAACCTTGTCCATCTGACCGACGTCGCGCTGCCCGGGCCGCGGCTGCCACACGACATGGCGTTCACCGAGAACTACGCGATCCTCAACGATTTCCCGATGTTCTGGGATCCCAAGCTGCTCGAGGCCGATATTCACCTCCCCGGCTTCCATCCCGACATGCCGTCGCGGTTCGCGGTGATCCCCCGCCGCGGCGGGGCGTCCGACATCCGGTGGTTCGAGGCGGATCCGACGTTCGTGCTGCACTTCACCAACGCCTACGAGGACGGCGACGAGATCGTGCTCGACGGCTTCTTCGAGGGCGACCCGTCGCCGGTGGACTCGGGTGCCGGTTCCAAGTGGCAGCGGGCGTTCCGATTCCTGTCGCTGGACCGCCTGCAGACCCGGTTGCGTCGCTGGCGGTTCAACTTGGTGACCGGGCAGACCACCGAGGAACAGCTGACCGATTCGATCACCGAGTTCGGCATGATCAACGCCGGCTACGCCGGACTCCCCTACCGCTACACGTATGCGGCCACCGGCAAGCCGGGATGGTTCCTGTTCGACGGGCTTGTCAAACACGATCTGCACACCGGCGCCGAGCAGCGCTTCACCTTCGACGACGGGGTGTACGGCAGCGAGACGGCGATGGCGCCCAGAGTCGGCAGCACCGCCGAGGACGACGGCTACCTGGTCACGCTCACCACAGACATGAACGCCGACGCTTCTTACTGCCTGGTTTTCGACGCCACCCGGGTTAGTGATGGCCCCGTGTGCAAATTGGCTCTGCCGGAGCGGATTTCCAGTGGCACGCACTCGACCTGGGCGCCGGGCTCGGAGTTGCGACGCTGGCGGGACGCCGACTCGGCCGCTGAGGCCGTCGGCCTGTAGGTGGCCTTGCCCCAAACCTTGCCCGCGACCCCGTCCGAGCCGACCGAGCCGAACGCCGTCGCGCGCATGCTCGGACTGCTCGGCGACGAATGGACGCTGCTCGTCATGCAGCAGTCGCTGCTGGGGGCCACGCGCTTCGGCGAGTTCAAGTCTCGGCTGCCGATCTCCAACTCGGTGCTCACGGCGCGCCTTCGCACGCTGACCGAAGCGGCGCTGCTCGAACGCCGTCAATACCAGCAGCGCCCAGAGCGTTTCGAGTACCTGGGCACCTCGTGCGGCCGGTCACTGTGGCCGGTGCTCCTGTCGATCTGGGAGTGGGAGCGTCACTGGGTCCCCGACCACGCCGAGCCGTTGCCCAACATGCACCACGCCGCGTGCGGCGCCGAGTTCGGCCCCGTGACCACATGTCGTTCGTGCGGGCAGCTCGTCACCGGTAAAGACGTTGTCCCGCAGTGGGGTCCGAGCGGGTCCTGGCAGCGCTCAGTGCCATCGGCCGCGACGCGGCGCCGCTCGGAGGCCGATCAACATGCCGCGGTCGGCCTGTTCCCCCAGACCATGAGCGTGCTGGGTAACCGCTGGGGCTTCGCGTTGCTCGTGGCGGCGTTTGTCGGGGGGCGGCGGTTCACCGACTTTCAGGCGCAACTCGGCGCGCCACCCGGGTCCGTCGCTGATCGGCTGGCGACGTTCACTGCCAATGGCGTGCTCGTCGAGACCGACAACCGGTACGAACTGACCGAGAAGGGCCGTGCGCTGTTCCCTGTCGTGATCACCGCGTTGCAGTGGGCGCAGCGCTGGTTCGCGGCGCCCGAGGGGCCGGCGGTCGTGTTGACCCATGACGCCTGTGGGCACCGCTTCACCGGGGTCCTGGCGTGCGACCGATGCAGCCGACCGCTGCGCGGGGCGCAAGTCTCGGCGGTCGAAAAATTGTGAAAATATTCTGGCACTCTCATGCATAGAGTGCTAATCTCGCAGGTGCACAGTGATTTGGCTGCCCGCCAGGGTGGCGGGCTCTGGATGACGTAGGAGGTGGATTGCTGTGCTTCGCTTTGATCCGTTCACCGAATTGGATGCTCTGACCCGCGGCCTGCTGACAAGCCAGACCGGATCAAACCGCTCCCCGCGGTTCATGCCGATGGACCTGTGCAAGGTCGACGATCACTACCTGTTGACGGCTGATCTGCCCGGTGTCGACCCCGGTTCGGTCGATGTCAACGTCGACAACGGCACGCTGACAATCTCCGCGCACCGCACGGCGCGATCGGAGGACGGCGTGCAGTGGCTGGCCAACGAAAGGTTCTTCGGTACGTACCGCAGGCAACTATCGCTCGGGGAAGGCATTGATGCATCGGCCATTTCGGCGACCTACGAGAACGGCGTGCTGACCGTGACCATACCGATGGCCGAACGCGCCAAGCCGCGCAAGATCGATGTCGCCCACGGCGGCGCGCAGAGATCGATCGAGCCGACGACCGTCGACTCCGGGTAGGCCATCTCGTCGAGACTGCGGGCAGTCGTGTTCTGTCCGCAGTTTCGGCGTGCCTACGCGCCCCTCTGCGACGGATCTACGCATCCGCGCCGATGTTTCGCCGTGCTGACGGCCGCACGCTGGTTAACATGACTGGAATCGACGCGGCGCCGTTGAACTGGAGCGACTTGGGCGTGAGCGAACTGGTACCGACCGGAACGGTGACGCTGCTGCTGGCGGACGTCGAGGGGTCGACCCGGCTTTGGGAGACCCAGCCCGACGAGATGACGGCGGCGTTCGCGAACCTCGATCGAACGCTCGCCGAGGTCATCGGCGCGCACAGCGGCGTCCGGCCCATCGAGCAGGGCGAAGGTGACAGCTTCGTCATCGCGTTCGGGCGTGCAAGCGACGCGGTGGCATGCGCCCTTGACCTACAGCGCGCTGCACTGACACCGATCCGGCTGCGTATCGGCCTGCACACCGGAGAAGTGCAATTGCGTGACGAGGCCAACTACATCGGCCCCACCATCAACCGCACCGCCCGGATCCGCGATCTTGCGTACGGCGGGCAGACCGTCTTATCGGGTACGACAACCGATTTGGTGTCTGATCGGTTGCCGGTCGGTGCATGGCTCGCGGAACTCGGGACGCATTCTGTCCGCGATCTGCCCCGGCCCGAGCGCGTGGTGCAACTTTGTCATCCCGACATTCGCAATGAGTTTCCACCCCTGCGTACCGCCAAAAGCTCACGCTCACACAATCTCCCGGCACAACTGACTAGTTTCGTCGGCCGCGCTCAACAGCTGGAGGAAGTATGCCGGCTGCTCCTCGACAATCGCCTTGTCACCCTGACAGGAGCGGGTGGTGCCGGTAAGACACGTCTCGCCATTGAGGCCGCGAATGCATTGTCCGGAGAATTCGACGACGGCCTGTGGTGGGTCGACTTGGCAGCCATCGCCGATCCGGCGGTCGTCTCGATCACGATCGCCCGCACGCTCGGCCTGCCCGACCAGCCCGGACGGTCCCCCCTTGAGACGGTGCAGCGCTTCATCGGTGACCGCGAAATCCTGCTCCTACTGGACAACTGCGAACACCTCCTGGACGCGTGCGGTGACGTGATCACACGACTGCTGAACCACTGCCCGCAGTTGAGCATCCTCACCACCAGTCGCGAACCGATCGCGGTGTCCGGAGAGATCACGTGGCGAGTGCCCTCGCTGTCGTTGCAGAACGAAGCCGTCGCGCTGTTCACCGACCGGGCTCAACGGGCGCGACCCACGTTCCACGCAATAGACGACGACCTCGCGTTGGTGACGGACATCTGCCGTCGACTCGACGGGATGCCGCTCGCGATCGAGTTGGCGGCGGCGCGGGTCCGCGCTCTGTCGCTGCAACAGATCGCCGACAGCCTCAATGACAGGTTCCGGCTCCTCACCGGCGGCGCCCGAAACACCATGCGGCGCCAGCAGACCCTGCGCGCCTCGGTCGACTGGTCTCATGCGCTGTTGACCGAACCCGAGCAAGTCCTGCTCCGCAGGCTGGGCGTATTCATGGACGGATTCGACCTCGACGCCGCGCGCGCCGTCGCGGCCACCAGTGAGGCCGAGGAGTTCCAGATACTCGACCAGCTGAGCCTGCTCGTCGACAAGTCCCTCGTCACCGCGGACGAGGAATCGGGCGCCATGCGGTATCGCTTGCTCGAGACGGTCCGTCAGTACGCACTGGAGAAGCTCACCGAATCCGGCGAAGCGACGCTGATGCGCGGTCGCCATCGCGACCACTATGTCGCCGCGGCGGTCCGCCTTGAGGAAGATGAACGGCTCGTCCAATGGGCCGAACAGGAGACCGGAAACCTGCGCGCGGCCCACGCCTGGAGCATCGACTGCGGGGAGTTCGAGCCCGCGCTTCGGCTGATCTCCGCTCTGCAGAGGCTGTGGGAGACCCGCGGGAGGATGCGCGAAGGCATCGCCGCGTTCGATCTGGCGTTCAATGACACGGGTTATCGGGACGAGGACGTCGCTGCGGCGGTCTGGATACGCGCCGTCGCCGACAGAAGCATCCTGACGGCCTGGACCGCCGATTCGGCGAGCTTGGAGCGCGGCGAGGAGGCGTTGGCGGCCGCCCGGGGCTTGGGCGACCAGGGACTCATTGCGCTATGCCTGGCCGCCTGCGGAGCAATCGCCTACTACTTCCCCGAGGTGTCTCAAGCGTATTGGGCCGACGCGATCGATCTCGCGCGGCAAACCGGCGATCGGGCGAGGTTGTGCTACTTACTCAGCTGCCTTGCCGTCGCAACGAATGTGGCGGGGCAGCCGCTCGTCTCGCAACTGGCGGCGGAAGAGGGTCGTCGCGTCGCCGACGCCATCGGTGATGGCTTCGTGTCGCGTCATTGCCGGATCTGGCAAGCGACCGCGATGGGCTGGCGAGGCGGAGTACAGGGTGCGGACGAGGTGATCCGCGGCGTCAGCGAAGATGCACGTGCGGCCGGTGAACGAATGGTCGAGTTGTTCGCCCTGATCTGTGAATGCACCTGGTTCGCATACGAGGGGAAGGCAGCCGTGGCTCGGGTGAAATCCGAGGAAGCTCGCGAAACCTCGATCGCGATGGGCGGTTTCCATGAGGACAAGATCCACATTGCCTGGGCACTTTCCGCCCTGGCCGCCGACCGGGGCGCGGAGGCAAAGGCGGAGTGCGAAGCGGCGATAGGACAAACCGTTCCCGAGCAGATGCCCTACATACGAGCCCTCACTCCGATGACCCTGGCGCTGCTCGCGTGCGGTGAGCTCGCCGCCGCACGCCGGTGGGTCGACGAAACGGTCGGGCTCACGGAAGGCAACTACCAACTGAACGCGCTCGTCGCGCGAGCTCACGTAGCGCTTGCCCAGGGCGAACGCGACCAAGCCGAAAGGGATGCCCACGACGCCCTGGCGCTCGCACTGGTCACCGGCGCGTTCTTGCGTGTTCCCGAAGCGCTCGAAGCTCTCGGGCGTCGTGCGGCCGACTATGGCAATCACCGGCACGCGGCCCGGCTCTTCGGTGCGGCCACGGCCAGCCGGACCGTGATGGGCGTAGCGCGGTGGCCGGTATACGCGATCGGATACGACGATGCGGTTGCAGAGTGCCGAGAAGCCATGGGAGAAGGCGTGTTCAACGCTATCTGGACCGAGGGTTCGTCCATGTCGACCGAGGAGGCCATCGCTTACGCCCAACGCGGAAGGGGGGAACGGAAGCGGCCCGCGAGCGGCTGGGAGTCGCTCACGCCCACCGAGCGGGACGTCGTCCGCCACGCCGTCGACGGGTTGGGCAACAAGGACATCGCCGAGCGCATGTTCATCTCGCCGCGTACGGTGCAGACGCATCTGACCCACGTCTACGCCAAGCTCGGATGCACCTCGCGGGTTCAGCTCATTCGAGAAGCCGCACGTCACGCGTGACGGCTCAACCGGTACCGCAGGTTGTTCCGCACAGCCGGCCACTCGACGTCGAGAATCGAGTACACCACCGTGTCCCGGCGCGACCCGTCGGCCAGCACCTGGTGGCTGCGCAGGATTCCGTCGAGTTTCGCGCCCAGGCGCTCGATCGCCGCGCGGCTCGCCGCGTTGAAGAAATGGGTGCGGAATTCGACTGCAATGCAGTTCAGCTGGTCGAACGCATGGCCGAGCATCAGCAGTTTGGTCTCGGAGTTGGCGCCGCTGCGCCGCGCCGACGCCACGTACCAGGTGTTGCCAATCTCGAGTCGTCGGTTGGGCGCGTCGACGTTCATGTAGCTCGACGAGCCGACCAGGGTTCCGTCATGGCGTCGCACCACGAACGTCAACCCGGTCTCGGGTCCCTGAACCGCCAGCCGGTTCTCCACCCATTGCTCGACCGCGTCGGGCGCGGGTGCTGCGGTGAACCACAATCGGCCGAGTTCACCGTCGGCGGCTGCATCGGTGATCTCCGAAACATGTTCATGGCTAAGCGGTTCCAAGCTCACCCAGCTGTTCCCGGTCAGGACGACCGGTTCCACGAACCCGCTCACGCCAGTTGCGGGGCCGTCGCCCACGTCGTCACCATCGCCCACACCGAAAGCGCCACCGCGACCGCGGCCACGGCCCCGCCGAGGTACAGCCCGTAACCTGCCGACACCGGCGAGTACACGTAGAGCCGGTAGTACCACACTGCCAGCACCACCAGTAGCACCGAAATGGCCAGCGCGGCAGAGGAAGCCACGCGAGCCGAGAAGTCACGCGCCGACATCGCACCCGCGACGATCAACAACGACGCCAGCAGCACGATCAGTTGGCCCACCCCAAAGCCGGGCGGCGGAGTCGGCAGATCGCCGAAGATGCCGCCGATGGCGCTGACACGGCCGCCGTTCGCCGTCAGCCACGGCAACCATGCGCTCACCGAGACGATCGCCCCGCACAAGGCGACGAGCCATCCGGGGCGCATCCGCGACATGCCCCGAGCCTATCGGGTGGACCGCACCGCTACGGTCTCTACTCTTGAGTGTCGACACCGAAAAGGCAGGTACACCCATGACCGAACTCCCGGATTGGGCGCACCGCCTCGACCTGTCCCCTCATCCCGAGGGCGGCTGGTACCGGGAGACGTGGCGCAGCGACCTGACCGTGCCGCAGTCCGCACTGCCGCCGGACTACACCGGCCCGCGCAGCGCCGGGACGGCCATCCTGTTCCTGCTGATGCCGGGCCAGCAATCGGCGTGGCACACCGTGCGCAGCGCCGAACTGTGGCTCTTCCATGCGGGCAGCCCGCTGCTTCTCGAGGTCGGTGCCGAACAGGACAGTGCGGCAACGCATCTGCTCGGTGTAGACATCCTGGCCGGCGAGCACCCGCAGTTCGTCGTCCCACCAGGACATTGGCAGCGTGCTCGCCCGCGCGACGACGAGCCCAGCCTGGTCAGTTGCGTAGTGGTACCGGGCTTCGACTTCGCCGACTTCGCACTGGCCGCTCCGACCGACTGAACTTCACATCCGGCCCGCGCGCAGCCTTTCCAACATCCGCCGGTCCCGTTTGGTCGGTCGCCCGGCACCGCGGTCGCGCGCCGCGACCGGCACCGAGTCCGCAACCGCCGGCACTTTCGGGGTCCGGTCGAGGTAGCACGTCGACGCGTCGGCCGCACCGACCCGCTTCTGAATCACCCGCACCACCTCTACGACTCGGGTGCTCTGCCCAATCCGCGCGCGCACCTCGTCGCCGGGTACCACCGGGGTGGCGGGCTTAGCGGGCCGCCCGTTGATGCGGACGTGCCCGCCCCGGCACGCGTCCGCCGCGTCCGGCCTGGTCTTCGCGAGCCGGACCGACCACAGCCATTTGTCTATCCGGGTCGACTCCACACCACCATCATGACCCCGTCGGCGTCTACCTTATTGTGACCTTAGATAGACCTTATTTTTCTTAGAAATGGGTGTACGGTGGGTGCACTCGGTGCGCGGCAGCGACGGAAGGAGCCCGATATGGATCACGAACCCGCACGGATCGTCCTAGTCACCGGCGGCTCGAGGGGGCTTGGCGCGCGCGTCGCGCGGCAGCTCGGTGACGCCGACACCCATGTCGTCGTGACGCGCGACATCTCCGATGAGTTCGAATCCGCGCAAGTGATCGACTCCATCGCGGACCGCTTCGGCCGATTGGACACGTTGATCCTGAACTCGTCGGACACGCTCGACACCGCCGCCGACCCCGGCTGCGCGATGCGCCTGAACCGCGATGCGCAACGACGGTTGGCGCTGGCGGCTCTGCCCATGATGCCGGTGGGCGGACGGATCGTCTTCGTCACCAGCCACCAAGCCCACTTCTTCCCCGACAAGGCGGTACCGAAGGGCTATACGGCCGTCGCCGCCAGCATGCGGGCCGGCGAAACCGCTCTGCTCACGAGACGATCAGAGTTCCGTCAGGCCGGCGTGCAACTGACGGTGGTCTCCGGCGACATGAACCACATGACGTTCGCCAATGCGGTCGTCGACGCGGCCACCACCCCGAACCCAGCGAGCATTCTGTTCGTGGGCGGGGCCGACTATCTGATGACCGCTTAGCGTTCGCTCACTGCAGCGACGACAAATTGAACCCGGCCCCGGTGCAATCGGCCACCGCCGCCAGCCGCCCATAAGGAGTGTCCTCGGCGTCGCGAACCACGCTGCCGCCGTTGTCGAGGACCACCTGCACGGTTTTGTCGACGTCGTCGGCGCCGAGGAAGAAGCTCCAGGTCGACGGCTGACCCTCGGGCAGGAAAGCGCTACCATCCATGAGTCCGAGCAGCGCTTCACCGTCGAAGTTCGCGGTGCTGTACCGGAATTCGTCCGTGTCGGAGACGCTTTCGATCGACCAGCCGAAGACGTCGTGGTAGAACTTCAGCGCCGTGCAGTAGTCGCGGCCGGTCCACTGGAAGTACACCGGTGCGCCGTGCTCGTTGACGAGTTCGAACCCGCGGTGCCCGGTCGGCTGCCACAGGCCGATGAACGCGCCGCTGGGGTCCGAGAGCATGCCCATCCAGCCCTTGTCCTTGATCTCCATCACCGGTGCTCCGCAGGAGATTGCGCCCGCGGCCAGCGCGTTGTCCAGGCTGGTCTGGGCATCGGCGGTGTGCAGGTAGGTGGTCCAGCCGTCGGGGCTGTTCCACTGCGGGTCGTTGAACATCAGGCCGCCGACGGGGCGGCCGTCCTTGAGCGCGGTGAGATAGCCGCCGTACTCGGGGCCCGCCGAGTCGAACGTCCAGCCGAACACCTCGCGGTAGAAGGCCTGTGAGCGTTCGACATCCGAGGACGCCAGGTCGATCCAGGTCGGGGCGCCCACGGGGGCGGAATTGCGGACGGGCACGGCGGTCTCCTTTGTCGGTGAATGGTCAGTCACCGATGCAGACCGCCGTCGCCGCCAAAACTCATCGCACGTCGGTTGGACAACCAGGGTTATGCGGACGGCCCTTACTTGGCGGCCGCCTCCGGGGCGTAGCCCAGCGCGGCCTTGATCTCCAGGAACTCGTCGAAGGCGAAGTGGCCCCACTCGCGTCCGTTGCCGCTGCGTTTGTAACCACCGAACGGTGCCGCCATATCGAAGCCGTGGTTGATCGCCACCGATCCGGCGCGGATGCGTCGCGCCACCGCGCGCGCCTTGTCCAGGTCGGCGCCCGAAACATAGCCCGCCAGGCCGTATTCGGTGTCGTTGGCGATCTCGAGCGCCTGGTCCAGATCGTCGTAGCCGAGGATGCACAGCACTGGGCCGAAGATCTCCTCGCGGGCGATCGTCATGTCGTTGGTGACTTTTGCGAACACCGTCGGCTTGACGTAGTAGCCCTTGTCCAGCCCATCGGGGCGTCCGGGCCCGCCGACGGCGACGGTCGCGCCCTCGTCGATGCCCTTCTGGATCAGGCCCTGGATCTTGTCGAACTGGGCCTTGGAGGCCACCGGTCCGATCGCGGTCTTGTCCGCCGGGTCACCCACCTTGACCGCACCGGCGACTTCGCGGGCGATCGCGATGGCCTCGTCCATCCGGGAGTTGGGCACCAGCATGCGCGACGGCGCGTTACAGCTCTGGCCGCTGTTCATCATCATCACCGAGACGCCCGCGGTGACACTCTTTGCGAAGTCGTCGTCGTCGAGCACGACGTTCGGGCTCTTGCCGCCGAGTTCCTGGGTGACGCGCTTGACGGTCAGCGCCGCGTTCTTCGCGACGTCGACCCCGGCCCGCGTCGACCCGGTGAACGACACCATGTCGATGTCGGGATGGGCCGACAACGCGGCGCCGACGCCCGGGCCGTCACCGTAGACGAGGTTGTACACGCCCGCGGGAACGCCTGCCGCGTCGACGATCTCGGTGAAGATCTGCGCCGAGTACGGCGCGACCTCCGACGGCTTGAGCACCATCGTGCAGCCAGTGGCCAGCGCGGGGAACACCTTGCAGGCGATCTGGTTGATCGGCCAGTTCCACGGAGTGATCAGCCCGCACACGCCGATCGGTTCCTTGACCACCAGCGTGGCGCCGTGCTGCTCTTCGAACTCGAAGTTCTTCAGCACGTCGATCGCCGTGGCTAGATGGCCGAGCCCCATATTGACCTGCGGGCCGGCCGCCAGCGACGCGGGTGCACCCATCTCCTCGGTGACCGCCTCGGCGAGGTCGCCCGCGCGTTTCTGGTATTCGGCCATGATCGTCTGCAGCAGATCTAGGCGCTCCTCACGGCTGGTCTGCGACCAGGTGTCGAACGCGCGGCGGGCGGCCTGAACCGCGACGTCGACGTCGGCCGCGGAGCCGATCGCGATCTTGCCGGAGACCTGTTCGGTGGTCGGGTTGTCGACCTCGAGGGTGTTGGGCCGGATCGGGTCCACCCACTGGCCGTCGATGTAGAACTTGAGATATTCGCGCATGTCCCCACTCTTCCCTAGATGGCTGGCCTACTGCGTGCCTTCTGCATACCAGGTGCGGAATCGGTCGTACTTCGGCATCTCCTCGGAGTTGGCTTTCGGGTCGATGCAGACGTGAACGACGGCGGTCTTGCCGCTGGCGAACGCCCGCTTGATCGCGGGGCCGATCTCGTCGTCCTTCTCGACATACTCGCCGTGGCAACCGAAACCCTCGGCGATCTTGTCCATCCGGACGTCCTTGCTCCAGTGCACCCCGGGTTGCGGCGACGGTTGTTCGAACGTGCGCTTGTAGACGCCGACTTCCAGACCCCACTGGTGATCGACACCGACGACGCAGACCAGCGGCAGCTTCTCCCGGGCCGCGGTCTCGAGTTCGGCGATGTGGAACAGGAACGCCGAGTCGCTGGTGAGCAGCATGACCGGTCGCTTGCGGCCCTCGGCGACCGAGGCGCCGACCGCGTACGGCAGGCCGGTGCCGAGGTGACCGAAGTTCTGGTTCCAGATCACGTCCCGCGGTTTGGTCTGCGAGTAAGTCCACTGGAAGATCACCGTGGCCCCGCCGTCGCGGACCAGGATGCCGTCCTCGGTGCACTCGTCGAATGCCTTCGTGGCTTCGACGACGTAGCGAGCCGGGTGGATCGGGGCGCGACCGCTCGGGGCTTCCTCGGCCACCCGGGTCAACTCGGCGGCGTCGGCTTTGATCAGCGCCTCGAAGTCGGCCGACGGGGTGCGCGGACTGTCGCGCAGCGCCTCGACCAGCTGCGGCACCACACCGCGAAGATCGCCGACCAGCGGCACGTCGATCGGACGGTTCACGCCGATCGCGGTCGGATCCTGTTCCACCAGAATCCATTTGCGGTTGGCATCGTTGCCGGCCCAATGCTGGGTCCGGCCGTAGTGCATCGGTTCGCCGAGTTCGGTCCCCAGCGCCACGCAAAGGTCGGACTTCTCGACGGCCTCGTTGGCCGCCGGCGAGAACAGGTACGGGAACGTGCGGTCCTGCAGGCCCGGGATGAACGAGGTGCCGCCCGACGTCTGGATCACCGGGCAGGCCATCAGCTCGGCCAGCTCCCTGACCTGTTTCTGCGTGCGTGAGGTGTGTACCCCGTGACCCACCAACAGGATTGGGTTCTTCGCCTCCTGGATCAACTTGACAGCTTCGGCGACCTCGCGCGCGCCCGCGCCCTGATTGACGAGCCGATACCGGTGGGGCGGCAGCGGATCTGGCACGTCGAGTTCCTCGAGGATCACGTGCGACGGATACTCGACGTAGCTGGGACCCGGCGTGCCGGACATGGAGCGACGGATCGCCTCGCGGATGATCTCGTCGGTCTGGTCGGCGTACTCGATCGAGCTACTGTACTTGACGGAGGCTTCGAAAAGTGGTTCCTGCTGGACGAATTGGATGCGGCCGCGACGCACCCGACGCTCGGTGACGCGAGCCCGCTGTCCGCCCAGGAAGATCACCGGTGAGTTCTCGACCAGCGCGCACTGAATCGCGCCGGCGATGTTGGCCATACCCGGTCCGAGGGTGCCGATGCACAGACCCGGCTTACCGGTCATCCGCGACGCCGCCTCGGCCATGAAGCCGGCGCTCAGTTCGTGGTGCGGCGCGACGACAGACCATCCGCGGGCATCCGCCTCGGTGAACATGTGCACGAAGTTCGGGTCGGGGATGCCGAACAGCGTGTTGACTCCCTCGGCCTCGAAGAGGTCGAGAATGCGTTTGTATACGGGTACGCCCATGTGAAACTCCTTTACTGGTAGCGCTTGGCTAGTCGTTTGCGGTGTGCTGCCGGCGAGCCGAACAGCGATCGGTTGAGGGTCGCGCGTTTGAGGTAGACGTGGATTCCGCTTTCCCACGTGTATCCGATGCCGCCGTGAAGTTGCATTGCCTTGCCGGCGATGTCGACGGCCGCCGCGCAGGCGTGCGACTTGGCCATCGCCACCGCGACCCCGGCATCCGGTGCGTCGTCGGTGACGGCCTGCACTGCGGCCCCGACGAGTTGGCGCGAGATCGAGATGCTGACCAGCATGTCGGCGCAGGCGTGTTTGACGGCCTGGAATGATCCGATGGGTCTGCCGAACTGGTGACGCACCCTCGCGTATCCGACGGTCGCGGCGAGCATGGCTTCGCTCAGACCGAGGCTGTCGCAGGCGATCGCGGTGGCGGCGCGGTCGTGGAGCCGCTGCACCTCGGCGTCGGGGTCGCCGGCGAACGACAGCACCTCCCCGCGGGCTGAGGCATCGACCGTTGCCAGCCGGCGGGTCTCGTCGACGACGGGTCGCGGTGTGGCCCGCTGTTCGGTGACGGTGACCCCGCTGCCGGTGACGATCAGGACCCGGTCTGCGCCCTCGGCGTCCGGTACGAAGTCATCCGGTTCGAGCGCGACGGCCACCCGGGCCGCACCGCCGGCGACGTCGATGAGCAGCTGGTCGCGGGTGGGGCTGGGCTGCAATGCATTCAGCGCACCGGCCGCGAGCACCGCGCTGCCGAGAAAGCTGGTGGCACTTGCGGCGCGGCCGATCTCCTCGGCGATCACCGCGGCTTCGGCGAACGACGCACCGGCCCCGCCGAATTGTTCGGGCACCTCGAGCCCGACCCAGCCCGCGTCTACGAGCGTCGTCCACGCGACGTTGCGGTCCTTGGCGAGCAGATCGCCCGCCACGGATCGCAGTTCGAGGTGGAACTCGGTGAAGTCGACCATCAGACGGCACTCGGTTCTCGCGGCAGGCCCAGCCCGCGCTCGCCGATGATGGTGCGCTGGATTTCGCTGGCGCCGCCGGGAATCGTCCATTCCCACGAGCCGATGAAGTCGAGCACCCATGCGCCGGACTCCCAGCCGCTCGACATCGGCTTGGCCAGTTCGGTGTGGGCCGTCAACCCGCCGATATCCGTGGCGAAGTCGGTCATGCGTTGCAGCAGTTCGCTGTAGTACAGCTTGACGATGGAGGCGTCGGCGGGCGTCGGGTCACTGTGTTCCACTAGCTTTCGGCAGAGCGCGCGCAGACCGGTGAGCTCGGTCTCGAACTGCGCCAGCCGGTCCGCCACGATCGGGTCGTCGACGGGCGCGCTCTGCACCAGCCAGCGGAAGCCCGCGTTACCCAGTCGCTCGGCGAGTTCGAGCATCGTCAGGCCGCGCTCGGCACCCAGCGTCGCCTGCGCGACCTGCCAGCCGGCGTTCTCCGCGCCGATCAGGTTCGCGGCCGGGATCGACACGTCGTTGAGGAAGATCTCGCAGAAGTGTGAGTCGCCGATCGCGTTGCGGATGGGCCGGACCTCCACACCGGGGGTGGTCATGTCGAGCAGGAAATACGAAATGCCCTTGCGCTTCGGGGCATCCGGGTCCGTGCGCGCCAGCAGCAGGCACCAGTCCGCGTGCTTGCCACCACTCGCCCACAGTTTCTGTCCGTTGACGACGTACGAGTCGCCCTCCTTGCGCGCGGTGGTCCGCAGGCTCGCCAGGTCGGAGCCGGCTTCGGGTTCGGAGAAGCCCTGCACCCAGATCTCGCCGTCGAGGATCGCGGGTAGATGCCGCTTGCGTTGCTCGTCGGTGCCGGCGACCAGCAGCGTCGATGCCGCGTGGTGGATGCCGACGAACGCGAGCACCAACCGCGGCGCGTCGTGGGCGGCCAGTTCCTGGTACAGCACCACCTGTTCGGCCACCGACATCTGCCGATTCGCTCCATGCGTGCGCAGTCCACCGCCCCATTCGGCGGGCCAGTGCGGGACGGCGAACCCCGCGCGGTGCAGTTCGGCGAAGCAGGCCTTCTGGAA
Organism: Mycolicibacterium sp. GF69; assembly: GCF_003284965.1. Lineage (GTDB taxonomy): Bacteria > Actinomycetota > Actinomycetes > Mycobacteriales > Mycobacteriaceae > Mycobacterium. Next base: position 15,859 of record NZ_QMEW01000015.1, on the reverse strand, counting down.
GGCCACGAACTCTTCATCGCTTGCGCCGGTCTGCGTTTCGCGCCAGTCGGGCGGGATGTGGTCAACGCACCACTGCTGGACCTCTTGCCGAAACTGAACCAATGCGCGTGATTCTCGCGCATCTTGAGCTTCGGCGGCGGTTCCGGGGGTCACGGGAGTCATAGCCGCACCGCCTTGTCCCGCAGATCGTCCATGACGCGCGCGACGGCCAGGCCGTCGTCGAAGGACGGGGTGATCGGGGTCCCGGTGCGCAAGGCGTCGGCGACGCGACCGAAGAACGCCGATAAAGCGGGTGGCGGCGAACGGCGCGGCGGTGGCGTGAACTCCGTCGTCTCGGGGTCGGCCCCGGGACGACGCAACACCAGCGTGGTGTCGGCAGTCAGTTCGACGGTGCCGTCGCTGCCGATCAGCGTGACCGAGGGTACCGACGGGACGGCTGCGGCGAAACCCGTGTCATGAGTCACGCTGCAGCCGTTGGCCATTGTGAACCATGCCGAGTACGCATCCTCCGCGGTGGCTTGTTCGGGCGACCCGTCGATACGGGTGACGCCGCCGCAGTCGGTGATCTCGCTGCCGAACAACCAGCGGGTGAAGTCGATCAGATGTGAGCCGTAGGCTCCGATCCAGCCGCCGCCGAGGTCGCGGTCGTTGATCCAGCCGTACTTGCGGCCCCGCAGCCCGCTTCCGAAGAACGTCCAGTGCAGGTGCCGCGGTGTCCCGACCGCTCCCCCGTCGGCGAGTTCCTTGAGCTTGCTCCACGACTCGTTGAACCGGAATTCGAAGTTCAAAAAGTGCGGCACCCCGGCGTCGCGGGCGCGCTGCAGCATCGTCTGCGCTTGTTCGGTGTTGAGACCGAACGGCTTGTCGCACAACACCGCATGGCCGTGCTCGATCGCACCGGTGACGTGTTCCAGATGGAGGAAAGGCGGCGAATGCACGGAGATCAGGTCGGCGTCGGAGGCCAGCGCGGCCTTCACCGCAGCCTCGTCGCGGGGGCTGACAACCTCGACATCGAAGCCGTGACCGGCGTAGGCGGGCGCGGCCGCGTGCTTACCGAAGCCGGTGCCGATCACCGCGACCTTCATGTGAGGGTTCCCGTCAGGCCTGCGCTGCCCGCGCTGCGGGTCAACGCTTGGCGGGTTGCCGACAGCCCGAGCGGCAGTCGTCGCAGCGGTTGGCTGTAGCGCGACAGCCACGACAGCGTCGTCTCGTCGCAGAATCCGACCGCACCGTGCAATTGGTGGCAGACCCGGAACACCACTTCGGCAGCTTCCAGCGCCGACATCCGCAGTGCCAGCGCGTCCTTGAGCGCTTCGGAGCGGGCGGTGCCGACGCTCCACAGCGCATACTTCGCCAGGATGTCCAGGCCGCTGCGTTCGACCTCGGCGTCGGTCAGTTGAAACTGCACACCCTGGAACGTCGACAGCGTCTGGCCGAACTGCTTGCGCAGGCAGACGTGGGCGATAGTCAGTTCGATCGCCCTGTCCAGCATCCCGAGCAGGGTCCAGCACGGCAGCACCAACGCGAGTGCGACGTCAGCGGCGCCGTCGTCGTCCACATGCGCGGTCTGCAGTTCTGCGACGAACCCGGGGCCGACTGGTCCGAGACCGGTCACGGTGCCGCGAACACCGTCCAACGTGACCGTGGTCCAGCGGCTTTCGAGGCCGGCCACCGCGCCCGCCGGTCGTTTACCGGCAACCACGATCAGGCCGTCACTGTCGAGATCGGTCGGTGCGGCCAATCGCTCGGCCACCGGGTACGGCAGCGCCCAGTAGCCCGCGCTGCGGCACAGCGCGGCAGCCGCCTCGAGGCCGTCGGCGTCGGTGCGCGCGTCGAGTTCCCAGGCGCCGAGCCCGTTGAGTATCGGGCCCACTGCCGACTCTCGGGTGTCCGGTTTGGCTTCGGCCTGCTGAACCAATTGATCGCCGCCCGCGGCCTCGAATGCCCGCAGCGCCTCGCGGCCGTACTCCTTGGCGTCGTCGGACAGGTCGAGAATCATCTCGCTCATTTCGCCGCCGCCAACAACGCGCGGGACAGCAGGATGCGCTGCATCTCGATGCTGCCCGAAGAAACCGTCGAGGCCTGCGAGTAGCGCCAGTGGTCCTCGACTTCAGCGAGAAACCACGCGGCCCTTGGGTCTTCGTGGGACACCTCTGCCGCGATGTCCATCAGGACCTCCGCGCTGTCCTGGTCCAGCTTGGTCACCGCGATCCGGTAGGCAGCGGCATCGCCCGGCTGGATCCGCCCGCTGCTCTGCAGCGAGACCACACGGTAGGCCATCAACCGGGCCCGGCGGCAATGCGTCAGCATCCGGATCCACCGACCCCGCAACTCTTCCGACAGTTCGTCCCATCGCTCGCCGAGCACCGCGGGGGCGGTGGCGAGCAGGCGCTCGCAGCGCGCGTACCGGGCGATGCCGACCCGCTCGAAGGCCATCACGTCCTGCACGATCGACCAGCCCGCATCGACCGTCCCGAGCACGTCGGCCTCGGTGACCCGTAGATCGTCGAAGAAAACCTCGTTGAGGTGGTGCGGGCCCATCATGCACCGGATCGGCCGGACCTGGATCGCCGGATCGTCCATCGGCACCAGGAAAATCGTGAGCCCTTTCTGTTTCTTCTCCCCGCGTGATGTCCGAGCCAACAGGAAACACCACTGCGCCATCGTGGCGTAGGACGTCCAGATCTTCTGCCCGCTGACCAGCCATCCGTCGCCATCACGACGCGCTGTGGTACGCAACGACGCGAGGTCGGAGCCCGCTTCGGGCTCGGAGAAGCCCTGACACCAGATCACCTCGCCGCGTGCGATCGGCGGCAGGTGTTTACGCTGCTGCGCTTCAGTGCCGTGCCGCATGATGATCGGCCCGACCCAGTTGACGCCCATGTACTGTGCGCCGCGCGGCTCGTGGTGCGCCCACATCTCCTCGCGCACGACGGTCTGTTCCCACACCGAGGCGTCGCCGCCGCCGAACTCCTTCGGCCACGACAGGCACAGCAGTTCGCGTTCGGCGAGCGTGCGGCAGAACCGTTGCGCGATCTCGAGATCGGCGGGGTCGTCGGTGAATGCGCCCAGATAGTGTTCGGGCACATGCTCTTTGACCAGCGTGCGTAGCTCATCGCGCAGCGCTGCGACCTTCTGTCCCATCTCGAAGTCCATGTTCACCCCAACTCCGAGGCGCCGACACTGCGCTTTTTGACGAAATTCGGCCCGTTTCCGTCAGAAACCGCAGTCTCGGCGCAAGGAGGGTGGGGTGCGGGCGCATTGAGGCCGAGTTCGTCGAGCACCGCATCGGTGTCGGCGCCCAGCGTCGGAGCGGGGCCCGCCACCTTGCCCGGGGTGCGCGAGAACCACGTCGGCACACCGGGAAACCGCACCGGCCCGTTGGCGGTCTCGACGGTCTCGAAGAGCCCGACGGCGTTGAGGTGGGCGTTGTCGAACAGGGCGTCTGGCGTGTTGAGCGGCGCGGCGGGAATCTCGAGTTCCTTGAACAGGGCCAACCACTCCGCGGTGGTGCGCTCCGTCATGGTTTGGGCCAGCAACCCGTACACGACGTCGATGTTGTGGGCGCGCTGTTCGAGCGTGGCATACGACGTGTTGTTCCATGCCGGCTGGACGGCGTTGATGAACGCGTTCCAGTGTTTGTCGTTGTAGATCAGCGCGGCGATGTGACCATCGCTGGTGCGGTACGGCCTGCGGTTGGGCGCCACCGTGCGTGGGTACACCGCCGGTCCCAGTGGGGGGTCGAACATGGCGCCGTTGGCATGTTCGACCAGCATGAAAGACGCCATCGTCTCGAACATGGCGACTTCGACCTCCTGACCCTCCCCCGTGCGTTCGCGGTGGAACAGCGCCATCGTCGTCGCATAGAGGGCGGTCAACCCGGCCACCTTATCGGCCATGATCGTCCCGACGTAGTCGGCCTCGCCGGTCAGTTGCTGTTGGACCGCGGGCAGTCCGGCTTCGGCCTGGATGGTGTCGTCGTAGGCGGGCCGGTCGCGGTCGGGCCCGCGGCGGCCGTACCCATAGCAATTCGTGTAGACGATCGCCGGGTTGATCGCCGCGACATCGTCATAGCAGAAGCCCAGCTTGGCGACCGCCTTGGCCCGCATCGAGTGGATGAACACGTCCGCCCGTTCGATCAGGGCCCGCATCGCGGCCTTGCCGTGCTCGGACTGCAGGTCCAGCACCACGCTGCGCTTACCACGGTTGACGTTGACGAACACGCCGCTCATGCCCGGCGCCGGTCCGACCGAGATGAAGCGGGTGTTATCCCCCTGCGGTGGTTCGACTTTGATGACATCGGCGCCCATGTCGGCCATGATCTGCGTGCAGTACGGGCCCATCACCATCGCGGTGAGGTCGACGACGCGAATCCCGGTCAGCGGCCCGCTAGGCATGGATCGCGCCCCGCTGCGCCATTCCGAAGCTGTACCGGACGTGATCGCCGTGACCGTCGGGGACGACCGGGAACACCACGGGTCGCGACATGTCACGGATATCCGCGATGTGTTCACCGACTTCCTCGATCGTCCACGACGGCCGGTACACACCCGGGCTTTCGGCGACAACTGCTTTGGCGATCCGGCCGGCCAGCGCGATCAACACTTCACCAGTGACCGAACAGGATTCGTGCGCCAGCCATCCCACCGCCGGTGCGACCAGATCGGCTCCCATCGGCGGATACGCCGACGTATCGATGCCCTCGGCCATGCGGGTGACGGCGGCGGGCACGATCACGTTGCTCGTCACGCCGTGCGCGGCGCCCTCCATGGCCGCGACGTTGGACAGCCCGATCACTCCGGCCTTGGCGACCGCGTAGTTGGCGACTTCGTGGTTGCCGTACAGGCCGCCGATCGAGGACGTCAAGACGATGCGCCCGTATCCGGCGTCGCACATCGCCGGGAACGCGGGTCGCACCACGTGGAACGCGCCACGCAGATGGACGTCGAGCACGGCCTCGAAGTCCTCGTACGTCATCTCCGCCAGCGCCGCGCGGCGGACGATGCCGGCGTTGTGGATCAGGATGTCGACGCGGCCGAAGCGCTCGATCGCGGTGTCGACGATCGCGCGTCCACCGTCCGGGGTCGCCACCGAGTCGGTGCTGGCGACGGCTTGCCCACCCGCAGCGGTGATTTCGTGCGCGACGGTTTCGGCGGGACCGGCGTCTGTGCCATCGCCCACGAGGCTTCCGCCTGGATCGTTGACGACGACCTTGGCGCCCCGCGCGGCCAGCAGCATGGCGTAGGAGCGGCCCAGCCCCCGCCCGCCGCCGGTCACGACCGCCACCCGGCCGTCGAATCTCAGCTCAGCCATCTACGTACCTTCGATTTGGGTGTAGATAGGAGCGCTCACCGCAACCAAATACACCCAAATCGCTACTTTTCGAGTACCAGACCATCGAGGTCGCCCTTGTCGCGCCACTCCTTGAGCAGATCGCCGAATGCGTAGAAGCCCGGCCCGTAGGGTTCGCCGAGGTGAGAGCGAATGCCCTCGCCTTCCTCGGATCCCGGGCCACCACCTTCGTTGTTGTAGTAACCGGGGGTACAGGACGCGTCGAAAGCCGAATTGTCGACCGCGGACTCGCGAATGGTCTTGCACCACTCGTCCTGCGCCTCGGGTGTCGGCTCCACGACGGTTGCGCCGCGCTTGAGCGCCTCGGCGACGATGTAGGCGATGTGCTCACCTTGCAACTCGTAGTTGGCGGCGATGTTGGCCGAGATGCCGACCTGGGTGAAGCCGGTGAAGAACTGGTTGGGGAAGCCGCGGCTCGTCATCCCGTGCAGCGTCTTGTAGCCGTCGTGCCAGTAGTCGTACAACGACACGCTGTCGCGGCCCTCGATCGCGTCGATCGAGTAGCGTCTGCTGATCTCGGTGGTGATCTCGAAGCCACTGGCGTAAATGATGCAGTCGACCTCGTATTCCTGCCCGTCGACGATCAGCCCCTTCTCCGTGATTCGTTCCACGCCTTTGGAATCAGAGACGTCGACCAGCGTGACGTTGGGTTGATTGAAGCTGGGCAGATAGTCGTCGTTGGACAGCGGCCGCTTGCACAGGAACCGGTAGTACGGTTTGAGCGCCTCGGCGGTGTCGGAATCCTCGACGATGTCGGCGATCCGGCGGCGCAGCCGCTCCATGATCTTGTAGTCCTCTTCCTCGCGGATCGCCATGAACTGTTCCGGCGTCATCGAGGCCGGGTCCTCCAGCGACAGCACCCGCGCGGCGGTGTTGCGGCCCAGTTCGGTCCAGAAGTCGCACACCAGATCCGGCTGGCCGAGCGCCATCCCCTCGAACGTCCACGAGTGGAAGTTGCGCTGGCGCTCCTTCTGCCAGCCGGGCTGCAGCGTCTCGACCCACTCGGGGTCGGTCGGCGTGTTGTTCCGGACGTCGACCGTCGACGGAGTGCGCTGAAACACGTACAGATGCTGAGCATCTCGGGCCAGGAACGGCACCACCTGGATGCTGGTGGCCCCAGTGCCGATGATCGCGACGCGCTTGTCGGCGAGCTTGTCCATGCCCCCGGTGTAATCACCACCGGTGTAGTCGTAGTCCCACCGCGACGAGTGGAAGCTGTGGCCTTTGAAGTCCTTCATCCCGGGGATGCCCGGCAGCTTGGGCCGGTGGAACGGCCCCGACGCCAGCACCACGAACCGCGCGCGGATGTCGTCACCGCGGTTGGTGGCGATGCGCCAACGCTTGATGTCCTCGTCCCAGCGCATATCGCGTACCTGGGTGGAGAAGATCGCCGAGTCGTAGAGCCCGAAGTGCTTGCCGATACGCCTGCAGTGCTCGTAGATCTCGGGGCCGTCGGCGAACTTCTTGCTCGGAATGTAGTCGAGCTCTTCCAGAAGCGGTATGTAGCAGTAGGACTCGTTGTCGCACTGAATGCCCGGATAGCGGTTCCAATACCAGACGCCGCCGAAGTCGCCACCCAGTTCGATGATCCGGACGTCGTCCACGCCGGCCTTCTTCAGGTGCGCCGCCGACAACAGTCCGCCGAAGCCACCGCCCAGCACCGCGACGTCGATGTCCTCGTTGATCGGATCGCGGGGCGCCACCGGCGTGTACGGATCGACCTCGTAGTAGCCGGCGAAGTCGTCGGTCAACTCGACGTACTGTTTGGAGCCCTCGGGCCGGAGCCTTTTGGCCCGCTCCTGGGCATACTTCTCCCGCAGGGCGTCAATGTCGATGTCGTCCGGAGTGTCCGTCGGCCCGCAGGGTGGTGCCGAATTACCGAGCGTCTCAGTCATTTACCTCAAGCTCCTGTGGTTCGCCGGTGCCCATGTACTTGGACAGCTGGTAGTGCAGGTTCACCGTGCTGCGTTCGCGGTACGGGTTGGGTTTGGTGCCGGGGAAGCCCAGCGACTTCATCCCCTGCTGCACCGCGGCCATGTTCGAGAAGTCCTGCGGCAGCACCGACAGCCAGTTCGGACTGTCCTTGGGGGTGTACTGCCATTCTGTCTGCGGCTCCTGGCCTTTCGGGTACAGCTCGTAGGTGGCGACCTCGAAGATGCACTTGTCCGGGTCGTAGCTCGGGTGGGGTCTGGCGCTGTAGCACAGCGCGCTGGTGAGCCCCTGACCAATCTGGAAGTTCGGGAAGAGCTGCCAGGCTGTCCCGCTCTGCCCGAGGATGTCGGATGGGATGGTCGGCCAGACCACACCGCGCGCCTCGTCGTCGCGGCGGGCGGAGGCCAGCCAGTGCTGCAGCACCTCGTCGGCGGGTGTGCCCTCGGGCAGTTCGTCGACCAGGCGTTTAGCGGCATTGACCAGCGTCTGGGTGGTGGTGGCGTTGGTCTCTTCCATTGTGTAGACCTGCATCTCGGCGGTGGAGATGCGCGGGTCCCCGGTGCCCAGCCGGATCTTCGACTTGGTCTCGTCCAAGCCCTTGGGCGCGTCGTATCCGATGTTGCTGTGCTTGCCCTGCGCTTTGGCCCAGCCCTTGAACTCGCCGAACTTGTTGAACTCCGGATGCGTGGTGAAGACGTGGTAGGTCTCGTTGAAGGCCTCCATCGCGACCTTCCAGTTGCAGTCGAAGTACAGCCATTTGCGCCACTTATAGCGCATGTTCTCCAGCCCGAACGGGTCGAGGATCTTGGCGGCGGGGAAAAGGTAGTCCGCCAGCGGCTCGCAGTCGGGATCCATGTTGATGAACAGCCAACCGCCCCAGGTGTCGACCTGCACCGGCACGAGGTGCGTGTTCTGCGGGGTGAGCGCGCCCTTCCAGTCGTCCTGCTCGCGGATGTGCGTGCACGCGCCGTCGAGACCGTATGTCCAGCCGTGGAATCCGCACACGAACGACTTACGTGCCCGCCCCACGGCGTTCTTCGCGCCGTCGGGAGCGTCGACGAGGCGGCGGCCGCGGTGCATGCAGACGTTGTGGTGGGCGGCGAAATCGTGTGGGCCGGGTCCCGTGCGCACGATGATGATCGAGTCATCCAGGATGTCGTAGGTCAGGTAGCTGCCGACCTCGGGCAGCTCCTCGACGCGGCCGGCCTGCTGCCACACCTTGCGCCACAACTTGTCTCGCTCGGCGCGCGCGTAGTCTTCGGAGATATAGGCGTCGACGCTGATCGTCGTGGGCTCCGACAGCTCTTCAGCGAGTTCCTCTGCTGCGGCGATCTTGGCCGCCCCATCTTTCATATCGGTCACTTTCATGAACTCCTTAGAACCGACTGATCTCTGCGCGAAAGTTCTCGTCCTTGAGGAACAGCGAGGTGTTGTCAGCGCCGACGTGCGTCCACTTGAGGTTGAGACCGCCGTCGACGAGAAGCGTCTGCCCGGTGATGTAACTCGACAGGTCGGAAAGCAGGAACAGGATCGCCCCGGCCTGCTCTTCCGGGCGGCCACGTCTGCCCATCGCGATCGCCCGCCGGTCCCGGTCCGGGTCGACGTCGACATAGGTGCGCGACGCCGCGGTCTCGGTCACTCCCGGCGCGACGGCGTTGACGCGGATGTTGTCGTGGGCCAACTCGACGGCCATGGTGCGTGTCATCGCGACCACCGCCGCCTTGGCCGTGCCGTACGCGATGTGAAACGGCGCAGTGTTCATCCCGCTGATCGAGGAGACTGAGACCACCGACCCCTGCAAGCCTTGGGCGCGCAGTTCGCCACACACCGCCTGGCTCATGAAGAACGCCGTTTCGAGGTTCGCAGTGAACAGCGCCCGCCAGTCATCGCGTGTCACCCGCGTCGACGGCATCCACGTCGACGGCTCCGCGCCGCCGGCGATGTTCACCAAACCGTAGAGGTCGCCGTCGGCGCGACGGACCTGCTCCATCACGGTCGCGATGCCCTCGTCGGTGGACGCGTCGGCAACCACGGGCACGACATTGCGACCCTGGCCGGCCAGCGGCGCGACGTGTTCGTCGAGGTTGTCCTTCGACCGACTGACCGCGACGACCGTGGCGCCGGCCTCGGCCGCCATCCGCGTCACGGTGGTGCCGATGCCACCGCCACCGGCGCCCGACACCACGACGATGCGGCCGGGCAGGCCCAGAAGGTCGCTCACGTTATTTGTCCGGACAATTAATGGTGCTCTCCATGTTGCAGAACACTATTCCCCAGCGTGATTCGGTGCGTCAAGGGCGGGAGCGTCGGTTTCGCTCCCTATTGTCTGGACTAACTGGGGTTGATACCGTCCGAGATCATGACACCATCGGCGACGGCGCAGGCTCGCTACCCGGAATGGAATCCGGCCACCGCTGACGGGTGGCGCGCCGAACGCGTGACCGCCCCGAGCCGGCTGTTCGGCGCGAACGGATTGCGCACCGGTCCCGACGGGCGCGTCTACGTCGCCCAGGTGACCGGCAGCCAGATCAGCGCGCTCGACCTCGGCAGCGGGACGCTCGAGACGGTCAGCGCCAAGGGCGGCGACATCGTCGCCCCCGACGACGTCGCATTCGACGGCGACGGCAACCTATTCGCGACCGAGGTGATGGACGGGCGGGTCAGCATCCGCGACACCGCCGGCCGCACCCGGGTATTGCGCGACGACCTGCCGTGCGCAAACGGCATCACCGTGCATCAGGACCGGCTGTTCGTCAACGAGTGCCGTGACGGCGGCCGGCTGATGGAGCTCGACCGCGGCACCGGCGCAGAACGGATCCTGCTGGAGAACCTGCCGTCGCCGAACGCGATGGAGGTCGGCCCGGACGGCTTGCTGTACTACCCGCTGATGACCGCCAACGAGATCTGGCGAATAGATCCCGCGGGCGGTGAGCCGCAGCGGGTCGCAGCCGACCTTGGCGTGCCCGATGCGGTGAAGTTCGACGCGCAGGGCAATCTGGTCTCGACGCAGGTAGCCAGCGGTCAGGTGTTGCGCATCGATCCGCGCAGCGGTGAGAAAACGCTGCTGGCACAGCTCAATCCGGGTCTGGACAATCTGACGTTCGTCGGTGACCGGCTGTTCGTCTCCAACTTCACCGGGGAGATCACCGAGATCGTCGGTGTCGGGGAGACCCGCACGCTACTGGCCGGTGGCCTGAACTGGCCACTGGATCTGGAGGTGGGCGAGGACGGCAGGCTGTACGTCGCCGACGGCACCTACTTCTACACCGTCGACGACGACGGATCGCTGCAGACCGTCGGCATGCTCTTCTCCCCCGGCTACCCCGGATTCCTGCGCGGGCTGGCAGCGGTGGACGGCGGCGCATTCGTGGTCGCCACCTCGGGTGGTCAGATCGCGCGCTACCGGCCGGCCGACGGGGAAACCGACTACCTGGCAGACGGTTTCGACCAGCTCTACGGCGTAGCGGTCGGGGATGGCGAGCGGATCGTTTTCACCGAACTCGGCACCGGGCGGGTGCACGCGTTGCGGTCGGGCGCGGCCGAAGTGCTCGCTTCGGATCTGCGCGATCCGGTGGGCGTTGCCTTCGACCCCGACGGCAGGCCGTTGGTCGCCGAGTCCGGCGCGGGCCGCGTGGTCGCGGTGGACGGTGCGACGGAGACGGTGGTGGACGGTTTGCAGCGGCCCCAGGGTCTCGCGGTCGCCGACGAGGTGCTCTACATCGTCGACGCCGGCGCCAAGGAAGTCATCGCGGTCGATCTCGCGACCAACGCGCGCACCACGATCGCATCGGGCCTACCGGTCGGCCCGCCTGCGGGTGTGAAACCCAAGCCGCTCAAGGGGATGCCGCCGTTCTCCGGACCGCAGGGGCCGTTCGCCGGTATCACGGTCGGCCGTGACGGCACGCTGTACGTCTCGGCAGACGGCGAGGGCAGCGTGCTCGCGCTGCGACGCAGATGACCGCACCGACCGACCATCGCTACCTGCAGGTGGCCCGCACGCTGCGCAAGGAGATCGTCGACGGCATCTACCCGGTGGGCTCGCAACTACCCACCGAACAGCAGTTGTGCGAACGGTTCGCAGTCAGCCGCTACACAATCCGCGAAGCGCTGCGGCGGCTGCGTGAGGACAACCTCGTCGCATCGCGGCCGCGGGCCGGGACCCTGGTCGTCCCACGTCCCGCGTCGAACTCGTATGCCCAGGACGTGGTCTCGATCAACGATCTGCTGGCGTTCGCGGCAGGTGCGCAGCTCACCATCGAGTCGAACGCGATGGTCACCGTCGGCGACGAGGTCGGCGCCCGCACCGGGCTCGACACCGGTTCGCAATGGCTGGCGGTACGTGGGTGCCGGCAGGCCGAGGGCAGCGACACACCGGTCTGCACCACCGAGTACTACATCAACCGGGCGTTCGCGGCGGTAGGTCGCTTGCTGCAACGACATTCGGGGCCGATCTTCCCGCTGATCGAGGACCTGTTCGGGGTCAGCATCGTCGAGGTGCGCCAGGAGATGGCGGCCGTCACCGTGACACCCGAACTCGCCGAGGCGCTCAAGGTCGATGCGGGCAGCGCGGCGCTGGAGATGCGCCGGACCTACACCACATCCGACGGTGAGGTCGCGCAGGTCACGCTCAACACGCACCCGTCGTCGCGGTACCGGCACTCGATGACCATGCGTCGGGTCAAGGGCTAGGCCGAACCGTGCGGGTCGACGAGAAGCGCAGCGCCGACGCCTACCGGCGGGGGCTGTGGGTGCACGAGACGCTGGCCGACTCGTTGCGCGATACGGCGACATCGACACCAGACCGAACGGTGTTGGTGGACGGCGACATCCGGCTCACCTGCCGGGAACTGCACGACCAGGCGGCAGCGCTGGCGCAGGCACTCATGTCACGGATACCCGCGGGCAGCGTGGTGTCGTTCATGCTGCCGAACTGGCACGAGGCAGCGGTCGTCTATCACGGCGCGACGATGGCCGGCATGGTGGTCAACCCGATCCTGCCGTCGCTGCGTGACCACGAGTTGAGCTTCATCCTCGGCGATGCCGATGTCCGGACGATCTTCGTGCCGTCGGCCTTCAACAAGCACGACTATGTCGCGATGCTCGATCGGGTCACCACCGCGATGGCCGCTGCGCCCGAGGTCGTCGTCGTGCGCGGCGGCGCCGGCGCCCACACCCCGTACGAGGCGCTGTTCGAGCCTCGGAGCGCGGCGGCGCTGCCGGTGTTGAACGCCGACACCGTGCGCATGATCCTCTACACCTCGGGCACGACCGGGCGGCCCAAAGGCGTGCTGCACACTCATAATTCGATACACGCACTCATCCGGCAGATCGGCGAGCACTGGCGCGTCGACGCAGGCAACACCTTCCTGGTGGCGTCACCGATCGCGCACATCGGCGGGTCGATCTACGCGTTCGAGTGCCCGCTGCTACTCGGCAGCACGGCCGTACTGATGGAACGTTGGGATCCCGACGCGGCCGTGGCGCTGATGCTCGCCGAGCGGGTCACGCATATGGCCGGGGCGACGCCGTTCCTGGTCGGATTACTCGACGCGGCGCAGCGTGCCGAGACGCGACTGCCGGAACTGGAGGTGTTCATCTGCGGAGGGGCGTCGGTGCCGCCGTCACTGATCCGCACGGCCACCGGATATTTCGAGAAGGCAGCGGTGTCACGGGTCTACGGTTCAAGTGAGGTTCCAGTAACGACCGTCGGCGCGCTGGACGACGCCGATCATGCGGCCGATACCGACGGGAGTGCGGGTATCGCGGAGATCAAGCTCGTCGACGGCGAGATCCGAGCCCGCGGACCACAGATGCTCGTCGGCTATCTACACCTCGAGGACGAGACCGCGGCGTTCGACGACGAGGGCTATTTCCGCACAGGTGATCTCGGCCGCTGGGCCGATGACGGACATCTGGTCGTCACCGGCCGCGCCAAGGACATCATCATCCGCAACGGCGAGAACATCTCACCCAAGGAGATCGAGGACATCCTCGTCGGCCACCCCGGGATCGCGGAGATCGCGGTCGTCGGAATTCCCGACACCCGCACGGGTGAGCGGGCATGCGCCGTCGTCGTCGCCTCCGGTCAGAACCCGCCCGACGTGGCGGCGATGCGGGCCCTGTTGGCGGACCACGGTGTCGCGCGGTTCAAGGCGCCCGAGCAGGTGGTGGTCTGGGAGGCGTTGCCTAAGAACGACGCCGGAAAAGTGTTGAAGCATCGGATTCGAGCGGAGCTGACATGACCGCGGACGCGAGGAGCGAAATGGTTCAGGTAGCGATCGTGACGGGCGCGAGCAGCGGCATCGGGTTCGGCTGCGCGACCAAACTGGCCGAGGCGGGGATGGCGGTCGTCGGCACCGGGCGCGACGAGAGCCGGCTCGCCGAGTTAGCCGACGCGATCGGCGATCCGCAGCGGGTTGCGACGGTGGCCGTCGACCTCACCGCCGACGACGCGCCGCAGCGGATCGTGCAGGCGGCGTTGGACCGTTGGGGCCGAATCGACTTCCTGGTCAACAACGCAGGTGTCGGCAGCCCGAAGCCGTTGCACGAGACCGACGACGAATCCCTGGACTATTTCCTCGGTTTGATGCTGCGTGCGCCGTTCCGGCTCGCCCGCGACGTGATTCCGCACATGCGGTCCGGGTCGGGAATCGTGAACGTGACCTCGACGTTCGCGGTGGTCGGCGGTCTGCGCGGCGGTGCCTACTCCGCGGCCAAGGGTGGTTTGACGTCGCTGACCCAGCACATCGCCTGCCAGTACGGGCCACAGGGGATCCGGTGCAACGCAGTGGCTCCCGGCGTCACCCTCACTCCGATGGTGGCGACCCGGCTCGAGGACGACCGGTTCCGCAAGATCAACACCGAGATGACGCCGTACCCGCGGTTGGGTGAGGTGAACGACATCGCCAGCACCGTCGCGTTCCTGTGCTCGGACGGCGCCGGCTTCATCAACGGTCAGACGATCGTCGTGGACGGCGGCTGGAGCTCGACGAAGTACCTGTCGGACTTCGCGTTGAACGCCGAGTGGGTGGCCCGGCCGTCATGAACCTGTTCGCGCTACTCGATCAGGCGGCGAGCCGCTTCGGCGACCGCGGTGCGGTGTATCTCGGTGAGCATCAGGTGCATACGTGGTCGCAGCTGCGGGAGCGGTCGCTGCGGCTCGCGTCGTCACTGGACGCGCCTGGCACCCGGATCGCCGTCGCGAGTGAGAACCGGCCGGAGATCGTCGAGCTGATGTTCGGCGTCTGGGCGGCCGAATGCGTGTACGTGCCGATCAACTACAAACTGCATCCGCGCGAGATGGTGCAGATCCTCGAAGACTCCGGTGCCGCGCAGGTATTCGCGTCGCCGAAGATCGCCTCGGCACTTCGTTCCGAGACCGGCGTACCGATCGAGATCATCGGAACCGATGGCTACGAAGGCCGTTTCACGGCAACACCGTCGACGCCGCCGTCGACCGATCCGGACACGCTGGCATGGTTGTTCTACACCAGCGGAACGACCGGCAAGTCCAAGGGCGCGATGCTGTCGCACCGCAACCTCATGGCGATGACCGTGTCGCATCTGGCCGACTTCGACTCACCCGACGAGAACTGCAGCCTGGTCCACGGTGCCCCGATGTCGCACGGCTCGGGTCTGTACGTCCCGCCGTATGTGCTGCGCGGGGCGCGGCAGGTGATCCCGGCGTCGGCGGCGTTCGAACCGGACGAGTTTCTCGATCTGTGCGAGCATCATCCGGGCTGCAGTGCGTTCCTGGCGCCGACGATGGTGCAACGCCTCGTGCAGACCGGCCGCTCCTGCCCCAGCAACCTGCGCACTGTCGTGTACGGCGGCGGGCCGATGTACGTCGAGAGCCTGAAGAAGGCGCTGGCCGCGTTCGGTCCGATCTTCGTGCAGCTCTACGGCCAGGGTGAGGCGCCGATGACGATCACCGGGCTGCGCCGCGCCGATCACATCGACACCGACGATGCGGTGCTCGGCTCGGTCGGCTACGCGCGCTCCGGTGTGGACGTGACGGTGCTGCGGCCCGACGGGACACCCGCCGAGGTGGGTGAGATCGGTGAGATCGTCTGCCGCGGAGACGTTGTCATGTCCGGCTATTGGCAAAACCCGGACGCGACGGCGGCCACGCTGCAGCACGGCTGGCTGCACACCGGCGACATGGGATCGTTCGACGACCGCGGGTTGCTCACGCTGCGCGACCGGTCGAAGGACGTCGTGATCAGCGGCGGCAGCAACATCTATCCCCGCGAGGTCGAAGAGGCGCTGCTCGAGCACCCCGGCGTCGTCGAGGCCGGCGTCGTCGGCGCGCCGGACGAGGAGTGGGGCGAGGTGGTGGTGGCGTTCATCGTCGGGTCGGTGTCGCCCGAAGAGCTGGATGCCCATCTGCTCGAGCGCATCGCCCGGTTCAAACGGCCGAAGCGCTACGAGTTCATCGACGAGCTACCGAAGAACAGCTACGGCAAGGTGCTCAAACGCGATCTGCGGCAACGAGTTCAGTAGTTATCCACACCTAGATCGATCAGCCGTCGACTCGTCGGTCGGTCCGGGTAGTATCAAACGTATGTTCGAATTA
>NZ_QMEW01000014.1 GCF_003284965.1 Mycolicibacterium sp. GF69 | reverse complement strand
GGGCTACGGCCCCCGCGCCCGCACCGCCTCCGCCGCCGGGACCGTAGCCCCGTGGCCGTGCGGATGAGCCCGCAACGGTTTGACGACCTCGTCGCCGAGGCGCTCGATCTGATACCGCCGAAGCTCGCCGACGCGCTGGACAACGTCGTCGTGCTGGTCGAGGACCGCAACGACGAGGAACCCGACCTGCTTGGCCTGTATCAGGGCGTCGCCTTGACCGAACGCGATTCGTGGTATGCAGGCTCGCTGCCGGACACGATCACGATCTACCGGGAGTCGCTTTTGGAGGTCTGTGACAGTGAGCAGGAGGTCGTCGACGAGGTCGCGATCACCGTGATCCACGAGATCGCCCACCACTTCGGCATCGACGACGCGCGCCTGCACGAACTCGGGTGGGGTTAGCCCGCCCGCCCCAGATACACCGCAGCAGACATCCGCGCGGCAACCACGCTTTGTCCGCCACTGGTGCTATCAAGGGGCCATGACCGAGTGCCGAGACTGCGTGGCAGGTTTCGAGCACTGCCACGGCACCGTTATCCACCACACGCTGTACCGGGCGGAGTGCACGGAACCGGACTGTGTGACTCCGGAAGTGGTGCACACGTTCGTGATCGACTGCGAGACGATCGGCTGCGCGTGCGCCGTCTCGGTGTCAGCCCATCGGGTCGGCTGACTGCAGGGCGTCTTCCACCGGGTCAACGTCGGGCTCCGGGTAGAACGGCGGCGTCATCGAACCCCACTGCACACAACTCCACCGGCCGTCGGTGATCGGAGCGAGCACGACGGCCTCGGTGTTGGAGAGGTGGTGGTCGAGGGCGAAGCTGCTCTCGACGCCGGCCAGCACCGACGACACCAGGCGAATCGCGGCACCGTGGCTGACCACCACGATGTCGCCGTGCCAAGCGTCGTCGTCGAGGTGACGCATGCGGAGTTGGGTGATGCTCGGCACATACCGGTCCAATACCTCGCTACCGGTCTCGCCATTGGGCATCGCCACGTCGAGATCGCCCTGGTGCCACTGCTGGTAGACGGTCTCGAACGCGGCGATCGCCTCGTCGTCGTTGCGGTTCTCCAGATCCCCCACCTGGACCTCGTGGATGCCGTCGAGTTCCATCGGCGGCAACTGCAATGCACCGGCGATTTCGTCGGCAGTCTGGCGCGCCCGATGCGCCACCGAATGCGCCAGGATCGCCGGCGGCGCCGTCAGGCCCTGGGCGAAGGAGCGCGCCTGACCGCGGCCGAGGTCGGTCAACTCCGCTCCGGGCGGTCGGGTGTCGAGACGGCGATGGATGTTGGCCAGCGACTGCCCGTGGCGCACCAGAACCAGGCGCCCACTCACGGTTTGCCCTCCCTCAGCCGCGACAACCAGCGCGAGGCTTCGTCGAGTTCGGGAGGCGTGGCACCTGCAGCCGCCCCGGTCGGCCAGGAACCCAGGAATCGCACGTCCGAACAACGACGGTGCAGCGCCTTGAGCGCCTCGGCGACCGCATCGTCGTCGATATGGCCGACGCAGTCCAAGAAGAAGATGTAGGTGCCCAATCCCGTTCGGGTGGGCCGTGATTCGATCCGGGTCAGGTCGATGTCGCGGACCGCGAGCTCGGTCAGCGCCGACACCAGCGCGCCCGGGACGTTGGCGAGTCGCAGCACGACCGAGGTGCGGTCGGCACCCGTGCGTTGCGGCGGCGAAGCGGGCGGCCCCACCAGCACGAACCTGGTGCGCGCATTCGGTTCGTCGACGATGTCGCTGGCCAGCGCCGTCAAACCGTAACGCTTCGTGGCCAGAGCGGTGCTCACCCCGGCGTCGACGTGGCCCTCCGCGACGTCGTTGGCGGCCGCGGCGTTGGAGTTGGCCGGAACGATCTGCGCCGACGGCAGATGCTCGGCCAGCCAGTGCCGCACCTGGGCGGCCGCGACCGGGAACGCGGCGACCGTCTTCACATCGCCGGGTTCGGTACCGCTGCGCACCGCAATCGTGAACGACACGTCGAGCGTCAGCTCGGCGAAAATCTGCAGCGGCGTACCGGTGGCCAAACCGTCCAGGGTCGGCAGCACCGACCCCTCGATCGAGTTCTCGATCGGCACGCACGCGTAGTCGGCGTCACCGCTGCGGACCGCGGCCAGCGCCGCGGTGGTGCTCTCGCACGGCATCGCAACCACCTCGGCGGTCGCTGCTCCACCGGGCAGCATGCCCGCCGCGGACATGTTGAGCAGTGCCACCTCGGTGAAGGTTCCCTGGGGTCCGAGATAGGCGATACGCACGGCTCAACAGTATCGGGACTCGGAGCGCGCTTGCGGTAATGCCGTTCCGCTGCACGAAGGCCTTGCGGAAATCCGGACGGCTTAGTTAAGTTAGGCTCACCTTATCTCAGAGGAGGCGGCATGGCGACAACGGTCACGGCACCGACGACGGCCGAACGGATTCGCAGCGCGTGCGCCAAAGTGGGCGGTGCGATGCTCGCGGTCGAGGGCTGTGAGAGCGCCGAGCCGACCGAGACGCCAATCCACCACCTACTCGAGGACGGCTCGTTCGCGATCACTGTCCCCATCGACAGCGCGGTGGCCGCCGAGGTCATCGGCGCCGGCGCCGACGGGGTGCAGGCGGTGCTGGAGATGACCGACTACGCCCCGCTGCCGTTGCGTGAACCGGTGCGATCGCTCGTCTGGATCCGGGGGCGTCTGCACGACGTACCCGCGCGCGAAGTTTCCGCGCTGCTCGACCTCATCGCGTCGGAGGACCCCAACCCCGCTCTGCTGCAAGTCAACTCCGCGGCCTCGGACGGCGAGCGCGGTCACACGCTTCTGCGCATGGAGATTGACTCGGTGGTCGTCGCGGATTCCACCGGTGCCGAATCCGTCGGGGTGAGCACGCTTCTCGGAGCACGGCCGGACCCGTTCTGCGCGATGGAGTCGTGCTGGCTGCAGCACATGGAGACCGCGCACCGCGACGTCGTCGACCGGCTGGCCAGTCGGCTGCCGATGTCGTTGCGCCGCGGCAGAGTTCGCCCCCTGGGGTTGGACCGCTACGGCGTACGGCTGCGGGTGGAGACCGATGAGGGCGATCACGACGTGCGGCTACCGTTCACCAAGCCGGTCGACGACGTCACCGGGCTCAGCCAGGCGATCCGGGTGCTGATGGGTTGCCCATTCCTCAACGGGCTGCGCGCACGGAAGTTGTGACGCCGCTACCGTAGCTGCGGTGACCGGCACCCCCGACGAGCTGACCGGCCCGCGACGACGAGCGCTGCGTATCGAGATCGCCGTCATGCTGGCGGTGACGTTCGGCCTGTCCGCTTACAGCGCGCTGCTGAGCCTGATCGAATCGGTGCTGCTCGGTCTTTCCGGTCAGGTCGTGGCGCTCAATCCACGCCGCTCACCGTTCGATCTCATCGACCTCGGACTGAACCTCGTCTGGGTGTTTCAACTCTCGGCGTGGGGCGCGCTCGCCGTATACCTGTTGTGGCGCAGTGGTATTGCTCTCAAGTCAATCGGGCTGGGCCGGCCTCGATGGCGGTCCGACGTGCTCGGCGGGCTCGGCCTTGCCGCGCTGATCGGGTTGCCCGGGCTGGCGCTGTATCAGGTCGCGCGCATCCTCGGCATGAACGCCGACGTTCAACCCGCCGAGTTGTACGACACCTGGTGGCGGATACCGGTCCTGCTGTTGACGGCGTTCGCGAACGGCTGGGCCGAGGAGGTCATCGTCGTCGGCTACCTGCTCACCAGGCTTCGGCAGCTGCGGGTGAACCCCGTGGCGGCCGTCGTCGGCACCAGCGCGCTGCGCGGCCTCTACCACCTCTATCAGGGCTTCGGGGCCGGGCTGGGCAACCTGGCGATGGGCCTGATCTTCGGCTACGTCTATCTGCGCACCGGCCGGCTGTGGCCACTGATCGTCGCGCATGCGCTGATCGACGCCGTGGCGTTCGTCGGCTACGCACTGGCCGCAGGTCAGCTGGGCTGGTTGCGGTGATCCGGCCGGGACGCGACGTACATTTCTTTAGGTGACCGACAACCGGCTGCCGCCCCGCGGGTTCGAGCCCCCGCCGCGGGGCCGCCGGGAGCCGTCGCAGGTGATCCGCCGCGATCCCAACTACCGCCCGCCCGCCGCACCCGTGCAGCGCATGCCGCCGCCGCCCCGCACACCTCCGCCCCGCACACCTCCGCCCCCGCTACGCCGGACACCCCCACCCCCACCACGTCCGCTACCACCGCGCAGGCCCCCTCCAGCCCCGCCATCTGCCCGCGCCCCTGCTCCGCCAAAGCCGAAAGCCCCCCGCCGCAAAAGGAATTGGGGACGACGGTTGCTCGCCACCCTGGTGGTCATCGTGGTGGCCCTCGTGGTCGTCGTCGTGGCCGGTGGGCTCTGGATGGACTCCTCGCTGCAGCGCATCCCTGCCCTGCCCGACTACCCCGACCGTCCCGCCGCGGGGTCGGGCACCACGTGGCTGTTGGTCGGTTCGGACAGCAGGCAGAACCTCACACCGGAACAGCAGGCGCAGCTGGCCACCGGGGGAGATCTCGGCGACGGACGCACCGACACGATCCTGCTGGTGCACGTTCCGGGTATCGGCTCGGGCACGCCGACCACGATGATCTCCATCCCTCGTGACTCCTATGTGCCGATCCCCGGCTACGGCAGCGACAAGATCAACGCCGCCTTCACGATGGGCGGGGCGCCTCTGCTCGCGCAGACCGTCGAGCAGGCCACCGGCCTGAGACTGGACCACTACGCCGAGATCGGTTTTGACGGGTTCGCAACGCTGGTCGATGCCGTCGGTGGCGTGCGGATGTGCCCCGTCGAGCCGATCAGCGACCCGCTGGCCGGTATCGACCTGCCAGCCGGATGTCAGGAACTCGACGGCCGCAACGCGCTGGGGTTCGTCCGGACCAGGGCCACACCGCGTGCGGATCTCGACCGCATGCGTCATCAACAGGAGTTCATGTCGGCCCTCCTGCATCGCGCCACCAGCCCGGCGGTGCTGCTCAACCCGTTGCGCTGGTACCCCATGGCCCGCGCCGCGAGCCGAACCGTCACGGTCAACGAGGACGACCACGTCTGGAATCTGGCCCGGCTCGGCTGGGCAATGCACGGAGAAGTGCTCACCGCCACGGTGCCGATCGGTGACTTCACCAGCGGTGGCTCCGGCTCGGTCGTGGTGTGGGACGACGAGGTGGCGGGCCAGCTGTTCGAGGCACTGCGCACCGATGCGCCGATCCCGCAGGCAGTGCTCGACGCACAGCCCTGAAGACCGCTCAGCAAACTGGTTTGCCGCGAATGTAAGCGCCGTCACAAAGGTTGGGCTCACTTAGGCCACGCTGGCCTGTCTTAGGTCTACCTTCGCTGACAATAGGGTCTGAGCTGCGTTATCGTCGCGACCATGACTACGGCTGAAGCTTCCGACACCAAATTTCACGGTCTGCTGCAGGAGCAGATCCGCAACGAGTTCGGTGCCGCACAGCAATACCTCGCGATCGCCGTTTACTTCGACGGGGAAGACCTGCCGCAGCTGGCGGGGCACTTCTACCGTCAGTCGGTCGAAGAGCGCAATCACGCGATGATGCTGGTGCAGTACCTACTCGATCGCGACATCGACGTCGAGATCCCGGGCGTGGACCCGGTCCGCAACACTTTCGGCACGCCGCGCGACGCGCTCGGCCTCGCGCTCGATCAGGAGCGCACCGTCACCGAGCAGGTCAGCAGACTGACCAGCGTCGCTCGTGAGGAGGGCGACTACCTCGGCGAGCAGTTCATGCAGTGGTTCCTCGGCGAGCAGATCGAGGAGGTCGCCCAGATGACGACGCTGGTGCGCATCGCCGACCGGGCCGGTGCGAACCTGTTCCACCTCGAGGACTTCGTCTCGCGCGAAATGAGTTCAGCGCCCAGGGACAGCGGCGCGCCGAGGATCGCGGGCGGCAGCCTGTGACGGTCGCGCCCTAGTCGCGTCCGGCGCCCTAGTCGCGTCCGGCGCCCTAGTCGCGTCCGGCGCCCGCCAGCCCGTTCTGCAGCCAGTCCTTGGTCCGGCCGGGGTGATTGGTCCCGACCCAGGCGACCCCGACATCGCGGCAGTACTGCACGTCCTCGAAATGATCGACGGTCCAGCAGTACAGCGCTCGGCCCTGCGCGGCCGCCCGGTCCACCAACTCGGGATGCTCCCGCAGCGTCGCGATCGACGGCCCGACCGCGGTGGCGCCGACGGTCGTGGCCGCGCTGCCACCGAGGTATCGCGACGTCTCGCCGAGCAGCACGGTCGGCAGCATCGGCGCCGCGCGCCGGACCCGCCACACCGCGGCCGCCGAAAACGACATGACCACCGCGCGCGACCGGTCGGCCGATGCGGGGGTGGCGATCCCGAAGCGGTGCAGCAGGGCCAGCACCTTGCTCTCCACCAGCCCGCCGAACCGGACGGGGTGCTTGGTCTCGATGAACAGCTTGACCGGCCGATGCCAGTCCAGCACGAGCCTGACCAGCTCATCGAGAGTCAGCAAGCCGGTATCGCCCTGCGCCGCACCGGCATTCCGGCTGGGGTGCCAAGCGCCGTAGTCCAGCTCACGCAGCTGGGCAAGTGTCATTTCGCTGACGACACCCGTCCCGTTCGACGTGCGGTCGACTTTGCGGTCGTGCACGCACACCAGATGGCCGTCGCGGGTCAGCCGTACATCACATTCGACGCCGTCGGCGCCCTCGTGCAGCGCCAGCTCGTACGCCGCCAGCGTGTGTTCCGGACGCTCGGCCGACGCGCCGCGGTGCGCCACCACGAAGGGGTGGACGGCTCCGGCGTCGCCAGTCATACGGCCTATGCTGCCGGGTTCTGTCCAGAGGACTCAACCGAAACCTCGGTTTGGCGCTCCTGATCTGCGGGCGGCTGATCGTCCGGGACCACCACCCAGCGCTTACTCGGCCGCTCGACCGGTTGCCGCTCGAAGCCGACGAAGACCTTCGCGGCGAGCAGCAGCGTTGCGAGCGCCAGCAGATACGCGACCGTCGTGGTCATGGTGTTGTCGGCGATTCCCTGAGCGTCCTGGGTGAAGCTCGTCGCGATCGACCAGATCGACACCGCATAGCTGACCAGCCAAACAAGCCACCAGACCACGATCGGTCGGCGCAACCAGCTGAGCCGCTCCTCGACCGACGCCAACTCCAGGACGAACACTGGAGCCCAGAACAGGTTCGCGAAAGGTAGAAGGCAGCCGAGTTTCAGCAGCCAGCCGGGCCGGGGGTCCGTCGTCCCCCGGTAGGCGTAGGCGGCGGCCCGCCGGCCAACGAGCCAGTTCGCCAGCACGACCAGGCTGGCCACCACCATGAATGCGGCGACGACGCTGAGCACCACGCCGAACCACGTCGCGCCGGCGGCTATCCACGGGTGCAGCAGCACCGAGCGATTGACGATCAGCAGCACATAGCGAACCAGGTGGATCAGGGCAGCGGCGCCCAGCACCGCCATGGTCAACAGCACAGTTCCGCGGACCATCCCTGCCGACGGCCCCCGGCGCGGCGCCTCCTGGAGGTCGACGGGCGCGAACTGGTCAACCAGCCCCCACCTCGGAACCGTCGCGTAGCGGGGAGTCGGACCGAGAGCGCGGCGCGTCATCCGCGGCCTGGGCGCAGCGCCGGGTCGGACGGCGATCCAGCGGTAACCGGGTGGCAGGCGCGACGACGGAGCGGTGGGCGCGGCGGTCCCGGCGGATCCCGACGGCGCGGTCGGGCGCGCGTTCCACTGGGCCTGCTCGGCGACGGGCCCGGGTCCCGACGGCGGCATCAGGGTGCCGTTGCAGCGTGGGCACCAGTTTCGACGGCGGTCGCGCACGTTCCACCGCGTCCCGCACTGGGAACACACCTGAATCATTTCGCTCCTTGCGTGCGCGGGTTCGTTTCGCTCCTGCACCGGGACCCGACCACTGAACCAGCGTAGCGACGGCCCGTCAGACGACGCCGACGCCGCCGTCGTCGGTGATCACCGGTCGACCGGCACCGGCCCACGCGAACATGCCGCCGTTGACGTTGACCGGCGTGTAACCGTTGCGGGCCAGATACTGTGCGACTCGTTGCGATCGTCCGCCCGCCGCGCAGATCACGAACACCTCGGCAGCCGCGTCGATCTCCGCGAGACGCGCCGGGACCTGACCCATCGGCATGTGCCGGGCGCCCGGCGCATGCCCGCGTGCCCACTCATCGTCTTCGCGTACGTCGAGCAGGATCGCCCCGGCGTCGAACGTGCTCGGCACCGCAGCGATGTCGACCTGCGCGATTTCAGCGTCGTCCATACCTCAATGCTGACATGCCCCCGGCCGCTTGGCACCGACAGCAATGCCGGGCTATCCACAGATTCCACAGGTTCATCCACAGGCTGCTTCCTCGGGTGACCGGGTGTGAGCCGCTGAATCTGTGTTTTCCCTGAGGACTGCTGTGGATAAGCCGAGTGGGTTCGGGTGCGCCACTAACAGGGCCGCGGTTCGTCGAGCGAAATCTCTAGTGGGCCTAACCGCGGCGGTCGCCGTCGCCCGCTCGCGGCGCCGCCGCGAAGGACGCAGGGTGCGCCCGATTTTCCCGACACGACAACAGGGGTTATGATCAGCGTCACAGTTCGATGTTGTGACAGATCTCACCGGGGGAAGATTTCAAAAGTGCAGGTCAGGAGGGGTTGATGACGTCTTCGATGGGTTCGGGTTCGGCGATGCCGCCCACCGAGTGGCAGTCGTCTGCGAACACGGCCTACACCCGCACTCAGTTGATGGCGTTCCTGCGCGCCAGCGTGATCGCGCTGGTGTTGCTGGCCGTGCTGGCCCTCATCGTGCTGTTCTGACGGCGACGCTGTTCGACCGGGCATGAAAAGAGCCGCCGAGGTCACTCGGCGGCTCTTTGGCGTACGGGTTGGCGTGCGGGCCGAGCCGGCTCAGGCAGGCGGATAAACACCCATCTGCTTGCCCTTGTCGGTCTGCCAGAAGATGTCGGCGATCTCGTCGATCGTCTTGAGCAACTTCTCGGCGACAGCGACGTCGAGTGACTTCTTGACTTCACCGGCGCCGTGCACACCGTCCCAGAACAACTGATGCAGGTTCGGGAACTGCTCGAAGTGGTCCTTGGCGAAGAAGTCGGCCCACAGCACCATCAGGTGATGCTTGACCTCTTCGGCCTGCCGCTCCTTGATGATGATGCAGCGCGCGCGGAAGTGCTCATCGTCGGAGTCGTGGTACTTCTGAATCGTTTTCAAGCAGGAAAGCGCTTCGATCTTGGCCTGCGCGGGGTCGTAGACGCCGCAGTAGAGATCGCAGTGGGCATGGGCGGGGGTCGCGTTGGTGAACAATCGATGCAGCATGTGTCTTAACTTACCCTTTTAGTGTGGGCCACAACCAGACACCGCGACGCTGGCCGCTGCGAATGTTCCGAGTGGTCGACGACTCGATGCGCCCCACCGTCGGCCCGGGTGACGGGCTATTGGCCATGCGGGGCGGAAGCATTCGGCGGGGACAGCTACGAGTGTTCCAGGATCCGCGCCGTTCGACTCGGTGGCTCGTCAAGCGGGTGGGTGACGTTTACGGCGCAGGACGCGACGCGATCTTCGAAGCCCGCTCGGACAATCCGCGCGCTCCCGGAGCGGTCGACTCGCACGACCTCGGCTGGATCTGCGGGCCCGGGTCGTATCGCGTGGTGTGGACTTCACGTGCTCCGCGCGCGAATTCCCGCCGTTAGCAGTCGTGTCCACTTGCGTGCCAGCCGAGTTCTGCCGCATTCTGAGCGAATCGACCCACTGGCGTGTCGGACCGCAGCCGGTTCCCGGCCTGCATCCGAACACCGATGGCGCGGAGGCGATATGGACAGAGAGTCCGGCCCGGCGATCGAGATCGCCCCGTTTCATTCGCGAGGATCGCTCAAGGGTTTCGTGATCTCGGGCCGCTGGCCGGATTCCACCAAGGAATGGGCGCAGTTGCTGATGGTCGCTGTGCGCGTTGCATCCCTTCCCGGATTGCTCTCCACCACAACGATATTCGGTGCTCGCGAGGAGCTGCCCGATGAACCCGAGCCGAATACCGTCGGCCTGGTCGTCGCCGAGGGCCCGGTTGTGGGCGAATCGGCGGTGCCGCCAGGTTATTTCGCGCAGCATCAGCAACCGGCCCTGTTGATGCTGCATCCGCCGTCGGAGACGACGCCGTCCCTGCCGGAGTGCAAAGGGGCGGCATCGGGCTGCGTCCTGCTTCCCGGCCTTCCTCACTTGGGTCTCGAGCATCGTGCGGCTTGGGTGGAGGCCGAAGCGGACGGGACGGTGACGTCGATGGTGAGCAGGGTCGGCGTCGACCCGATCAGCCACCCGGACACTGCGATCCTTGCGATGCTCCTTGCGGCATAGGGGCTTTCGAAGCAATTGATTAGGGAACCCGAACGGTGGATTCGGCTACCCGAAACCCCAGGGGCGCTGGCGCACTCCACCGTCCGAAGCTATGGTCGATGAAGTAAGCGAAGGGGAGTAGCCCCCAATCGTCGTGTCGACATACTGGCGCAAGCCCGGCCGACGAACCGCACCTCGCCGTAGGCGCGGTGGGCGAGACCTTCGGCCGGAGCCGGTGGGCATGAGCATGGCCCCGCCGGCGACGCGTCGAAAGGGTCGTCCGAATGCTCACCGCCATCCTGGTCAGTCTCGCCGTGGTCTTCGTCGCCGAACTCGGCGACAAGTCGCAGCTGATCACCATGACCTACTCGCTGCGCCACCGATGGTGGGTGGTGCTGTCGGGGGTCGGCATCGCCGCCATGCTCGTGCACGGCCTGTCGGTGGCGATCGGTCACTTCCTCGGATTGACTCTGCCCGAGCGCCCGATCGCCTTCGTCGCGGCCATCGCGTTTCTGTTGTTCGCGGTGTGGACGTGGCGCGAAGGCGCCGGCGACGACGGCGCCGAGGTGAAGATCGCCGAACCGCGCTTCGTCGTTCCCGCGATCGTCTCGTCATTCGTCCTCGCCGAACTGGGCGACAAAACGATGCTCGCCACCGTCGCGCTGGCCAGCGACCACCACTGGGCCGGCGTCTGGATCGGCGCGACCGCCGGCATGGTGCTGGCCGACGGCGCGGCCATCGCGGCGGGCAGGTTGTTGCACAAGCGGTTGCCCGAACGCTTCCTGCACGGCCTGGCCAGCGTGCTGTTCCTGCTTTTCGGCCTGTGGCTGCTGTTCGACAGCGCCCTCGGACTCCGCTGGGTTGCGATCGCGGTGACCACCGCGGTCGCCGTCCTGACGGTGACGGTCTGGCTGGTCCGCAGACGCACAGCGACCGCGCCGACGGTAACTCCAGAACCCCTGCCGCGACGCGGCATCCGGTGATTGGCAAACTCGAAGGATTGCTCTGACGCCTCGAATCAGCGTTGCCGGCGGCGTTCAGCAAGTTTTCAGCGTGCACGATCTTTGACGCTTCAGCAAAATTGCTCGGCAGCCCGATTGTTGTTTGCTTCGCCGCACCTCGAGGGGGAGCGTCGGCGCCTGTTGAGCACGTCGTCGTCGTCGCCGAACGCGGTGGCCGACGCAGGGGCGGACCAATCTTTTCCACGGTTTGCACTTGGTTGTGGCCACCTGACTCGCTACGATGATCAGCAAATACGCCGCTTGTACACCGCTCATTCAATGCATGTGGAGGTCAATTCGATGAGCACGACGTTCGCCGCTCGCCTGAACCGGCTGTTCGACACGGTCTACCCGCCGGGACGCGGCCCGCACACCTCCGCTGAGGTGATCGCGGCGCTCAAGTCCGAGGGTGTGACGATGTCTGCGCCGTACCTCTCGCAGCTGCGTTCGGGCAACCGCACCAACCCCTCCGCAGCCACCATGGCAGCTCTTGCCAACTTCTTCCGGATCAAGCCGGCGTACTTCACCGACGACGAGTACTACGAGAAGCTCGACAAGGAGCTGACCTGGCTCGCCAGCATGCGTGACGAGGGCGTCCGACGTATTGCCGCACGCACCGTCGGATTGTCGCCGGAGGCACAGCAGGACATCGTCCAAAAGGTCGATGAGCTGCGTCGGCGCGAGCATCTCGACGATTAGCCCGACGGACACAGCAACCCTGCAGCTGGCGAAGCACTGCTGTCCGGTCAGCTACGCCGCTTGACCCGTCGCGCAGCTGTTCCGGGCCAGGGCGCGGTACTGCTCGGCGATCTCCAGAATCCACTCCCGGTCTGAGTACTCGATGGGCTGGCGCAGCCATCCGAGGCCGGGAAAGCCGACCCGCTGTGCCCCGGAGGCGGCATCACTTCCGGAGTAGATCCACTCCGCGATCGCCCGGGCCTGATCCTTCGGCGGCACCGGCGGTGCCATCAGTTCGGCTTCGTCCGAATCCACCCCCGAAGCGTTGTCACCGGACACCGCTGCCGCCGAGTCGACCCGGAGCTTACGTCGGTGCTCGGCGGCGGTGGCCTCCAAGAACAGCGCATCAGAGATCAGCGACATCCGCTCTGCCACCCGGAACGCCAGCGGCCCGCGCGGTCGCACCCCGATCCCGATGTCAGGGTGTCTGCGCCCCAGTTCGGCCAGTATCGGCTCGATGGCCCGCAGTTCGCGTCTGGCGCCGAACCAGTCTTCGACGCTGGGCAACAGCGACCCCGCGGCGACGACCAACATTGCGCAGGTCAGCAGCGTTGCCGCCGCTCCGACGCCCACCGGTCCACTGCGGCCGACGGCACGCAGGAAGAAGAACGCGGAGGCCACCACGATCAGCACGATGCCGATCGTGAACACGAACAGCGCGCGACCACGGCGACTGCGGTTCGAATATCGAAGACCGGCCCACGACACGAGCGACAACGCGAGCAGTACGTAGAGCATCGGCAACAGCCAGGGCAGCGAGTACCCGCCATCGTTGAGATTGCGGCGCAGATACTCCTCCGGGGACATCTCCGGCTGCCGCCCCGCGGCGAAGAACGCCACGATGCTGACCACCGCGAGCACGCCGGCGACGCTGTACTGCGCAATCGCGATCTTGCGGATCGTCGCGGGTCTGCGCACCGAGGACGCCGCCGTGATCATCACGCAACTGCCCGCTGCACACGCGACGAGCGCGACCTGGGACAGGCCGAGCGAGATGTTGGGCCACCGCAACAGGGTGTCCATCAGCAGCGTCAGCGGCGGCCAGTTCAGCGCGGCGATGAAGGCCAGGCTGGCCAGCGCCAGGATCATCGCGGTGCTCACCAAGCTCTGCTTGTTGACCAGTGCCCAGCCGATCCGTAGACCGGTGGCCAGCCCGAGCAGACCGGCGATCACCCAAATGATCAACCAAACGCCTCTCCGAGCCGCACCTGGACGATCGAGGAGCGATCCGACGGCAGCCGGCCGAGCCGGTACAGCAGCAGCGCCGCAAAATCCTCGGCTTCCTGCTCAGCGTCCTCACCGGCAGGCCCCATGCAGCCGGTCCGTTGATTGAGCATGTAGCTGATGAGATCGGAGCTGGCGAGTTCGGTGCTCGCCTCGGCCGCTTGAGCCACCGGGATACCGGCGTGACCGAGTACCAGATGGCCGAGTTCGTGGGCCAGCGTGCGATCCCAGGCGGGCAATCCCTTCTGGATCAGGAAGACGTCATGGTCGTTGTACTGGCGCCACTGCCCGCACACGCCGGGCGGCAGTTCGGCCATCTTGAGCTCGATGGGTCGCTTGCGGTCTTCGCTGACCGCCTCGACGAGCCGGGTGAGCGACACTTCCCCCTGCCGCGGTGCCAGTTCGAGCACGGCACCGACCGCGCGTGTGACGCGGCGGTTCGCTGGCATGAGTCCCCCTTCCGACCGGTCCACTGTGGCCCGTCCACTATGGCGCGTCGACCCTCTTGACGGGCGACTTCCGGTCACTTCGGCATACCTTGCGGTCCTGTACAAGGATGCCCGCAAACACACAGCGCAGCCAAGGCGTATCGGGTACCCACTGCGTTGGTGTGCGACGCGATGAAGCCGGTATCGAGCCGCCCGCGGGTCGAACGTCCCGAACGATAGGGTTGTGCTGCACCAACACCGCAATGACGTCACCAGCCGAGACCGGGAGGCAGCCGGGATGAGCCTGTTCAAGCGACGCAAGACCCGTGCCACCCGCAGGGCCGAGGCGCGCGCGATCAAGGCCAAGGCCAAACTGGAGGCCAAGCTTGCCGCCAAGAACGACGCTCGACGCATCAAGGCCGCGCACCGCGCCGAGACCAGTGCGCTCAAGGCGCAACTGAAGGCGCAGCGCGACAGCGACCGGGCTGCGCTCAAAGTCGCCCAGACGCAACTGAAGGCCGCCCGTGAAGGCAAGTTGTTCTCGCCCACCCGGATTCGCCGGGTACTCACCGTGACACGCCTGCTCGCCCCGATCGTGGTGCCGGTCGCATACCGCGCAGCGATCAGCGCTCGCGGCTATGTCGACCAGCGCCGCGCGGACCGTCTCGGTGTCCCGCTCAGCCAGGTCGGCCAGTTCAACGGTCACGGTGCGCAGTTGTCGGCCCGGATCGGCGGTGCCGAACAGTCGTTGCGCCGTGTCGTCGAGAACAAGCCGAAGGACGCCGAAACCAAGCAGTTCGTAGCCGCGATCACCGAACGCCTCGGGGACCTGTCGGCCGCGGTGGCCGCGGCCGAACACATGCCGACGCCGCGCCGCCGATCGGCACACGCCGCGATCGAACGCCAACTCGACGAAATCGACGCCGACCTGATGGCCCGGCTCGGCGTGAGCTGAGCCCGCGATGTCGCCGGTCGGTTTCGCAGCCCGCCTGCGCGGTGTGGCTTCGGGGCTGTTGACCGCGACCCTCGCGGTCGCCGCGCACAGCGCGGGCGGCGCCGAGCTGCCGTCGGGCGCCGCGATGGTTCAGCTCGCCGTGCTGGCCACGACCGTCGGCGCGTTGACGGCGACTGTGCGGCGCGCCGCACAAACCCCTGTGCTGCTTGGCTTGTTGGTGGCCGGCCAAGGCGTGGGCCACCTGCTGCTTGGCGCCGCCGGCCACGCCCACACCGCGGCCGCCCTTGCCGCCATGCTGGCCGCCCACCTGGGCGCGATCGCCACGGGCGCGACGCTCATCACCGCCGGCGGCCGGCTGTGCCGGGCAGTGTCTCGAGCGGTGCGGGTGACGGTGCGGGTGGTGTGCCCACCGGTCGCAAAGCGGTTGCGCCACACCGTACGTCGCGTTGGACATCCGCTGTGCTCGGCGCTGCTTGTTGCCGCCTCGATAACTCATCGGGGGCCGCCGGTCGGCTGTGCGTGCTGATCGACATCCCACTGAAAACAGAAAGCAAGAACTCGATGAGACCCATCACCAGGGCGGCCATCCGCGCCCTCATCACCGTCGCCGCAGTAGCGACGACACTCGCCCTCGCCGGTACCGCGTCGGCCCACGTGCACGTCGATGCCGACAACGCGACACCCGGAAATTATGCCGTACTCACCTTCCGAGTGCCCGGTGAATCCGAAACCGGAGCTCTCACAACCGAATTGACCGTCGAACTGCCTGACCTGACATCGGTGCGGACCGAAGTCATGCCGGGTTGGACGACACGCTTGGACCGCGATGTCGCCGCAGGCACTGTCCGTTCGATCACGTGGACGGCGGCGCCGGGAACCGGTATCTCACCGGAGCAGTTCGGCTTGTTCCGCGCTTCGGTCAAGCTGCCGGACGGCGACTCGGCGAGCTTCCCCGCCACCCAGACCTATGACGACGGCACCGTGGTGCGCTGGGACCAGCCCGCTCTACCCGATGGCGGTGAGCCAGACCATCCCGTTCCGGTGCTCAGCCTCGCGACAACCCAGGAGGCGCCGGGTGCCACCGACAACGTTTCACGGTGGCTGGCCGGTGCGGCTCTGCTCGTCGCCGCCGCCGGTGTCGTCGTGGCGCTGACCGGACGGCGGCGGGCATGAGGACCGCGGCGGCAGGTGTGGTGCTGATGCTCTGGCTGGTCGCGGGGGCGTTGGCGGGCGCAGGTCCAGCCGCCGCGCACGCCACCCGCATCGCCACCGACCCGGCGGAGAACGCCGCACTGACCCAAGGCCCGGCGACCGTGTCGGCGACGTTCAACGAAGCATTACAGGCCCAGTTCGCGGCGATGACCGTCGTCGGTCCGGACGGCAACCTGTGGTCGACCGGCGAACCGCAAGTCCAGGGCGCCGTCCTCAGCGTCGGCGTGCGCCCGCTCGGCCCGTCCGGTGACTACACCGTCAACTATCGGGTCACGTCGGCCGACGGGCACGTGATCACCGGATCGTGGTCGTTCGGGTTGACCGTGCCGGGCACCGGGACGCCGGGGCCGCCGGCCGCCGCTCCCGCCGACACCTCGACAGGTGACTCGATCCCGGTCTGGCCGTTCTTCGTGGGCGCCGTCGTCATCGTCGGCGCGGGTGCGCTGTGGGCGGTGCGGCGGCGCACGTGACGCGTCGACGCACGGCGGCCGCCGGCGCGCTGGTGGCCGCTGCCGCCGCGGTCCTGGCCTGGGCGCTGGCGTATCCGCAGGCGTCGCTGGGGCCCACCGCGGTGCGTGTCCTGGCCGACTGCGCCGCCGTCGCCACGCTCGGGTTGACCGTCCTGCCGATGCTCGACGGCGAGCGCTACCGCGGCGAGCTGCTGACCCGCGCGACGCGGCCGCTGGTGGCCGCATCTGGGCTGTGGCTGCTCGCCGAGTTGACCCGGGCGCTCGTGGCGGCCGCGCAGGCCGCAGAGGTCCCGATCGGCAGGCTCGGCGTGCAGACCACCATCGAGTTCGTGACCGCCACGGCGGCCGGACGGGCGAGCGGGCTCGCCGTGGTGGCCGCGGCGCTGGTCGGTGGGGCCGTGCTCCTCGCACCGCGATCCGGGTCGTCGAACATGGTGGTCGCCGGTGTCGCGGCGATCGGCGTTGCCGCCCGACAGCTCACCGGACATCTCTCCGAGAGCCCGCTGGGCGGCCTCGCCGTGACCGTTCACACCTTGGCCGCCGCGCTGTGGTGCGGTGCCCTTGCGGCGCTGGTCCTCACGGTCGACCACCGTGGGCAGTGGGCCCGCATGCTGCCACGCTTCTCGCAATTGTCGCTGGTTTGCGTGTTGGTGCTGCTGGTCGGCGGCGCGGTGGGGGCCGTGGCGCGGTTGGATTCGCCGGTCGAGTTGTATGCCACCGGCTATGGACGGCTGTTGTCGGCAAAGATCGCCCTGACCGTGGCACTCGTCGTCATTGGCTGGCGCAACCGCACGATGTGGCTGGCGGCCGCGCGGTCGCATCGAGCCTCCGCGGTGGTGTCACGGACCCGGTCGCGCGTGGAGACCACGCTGATGATCGTCGCCGTGGCGTTGGCGGCCGGACTGGCCGTCACCGGTTAGCGCGCAACACCCGACCTGGCATGATGAGCCTGGCGGAGACGAGATACTGCAAAGGAGCAGCCCGATGGCAGACCAGCAGGGCCGACCCGACGAACAGCCGCAAGGCTCACCACCGGCGGATGAGTCGACCCCGCAGCCCGCTGCCGCGGAGTCGGCGGGCACCTCCGCCGATCCCCTCGTCCCTCCCGTCCCGGAACCGCCTGCGCCGCCCGCGCCGCCGGCCGCGAAGAACCCGGCGAAAAAGGCCGCCAAGAAGGCGCCGGCGAAGAAAGCCGCCAAGAAAGCCCCGGCCAAGAAGGCACCGGCGAAGAAGGCCGCCAAGAAGGCTGCTCCGGCGAAGAAGGCACCGGCGAAGAAAGCGCCCCCGGTCGAACCTGTCACCGCCGAGAGCAGCCTGGAGTCCGCGGCGAAAGTGACTGCCGCTCAAGCGAAGTCGACGGTGAGCAGCGCCAGCAACCCGGTTTCCGGGCCGGCGCCGGTGCCGCTGACCGGCCCCGAGCCGTCGCGGCTGCCGGTGGCGGCAGCGATCGCCGCGGGCGTGCTGGCGATCCTCGTGGTGCTGCTGGTCCGTCGCGGCAGCGGCGACGACTGACCAAAACGGCTTGACCCTCACGCGGCGTCAGGGTCGATAGTGGCGTCATGGACGCCAACACCATCGGTGCGGTAGCCGCCCTAACGGGCGTCTCCGTGCGCACCCTGCACCACTACGACCACATCGGGCTCGTCGTGCCGAGTGTCCGCACGTCAGCGGGCTATCGGCGCTACACCGACGCGGACGTGGAACGGCTGCACTTGGTCTTGGTGTACCGGTCCGTCGGGTTGGCGCTCGAAGGGATCCGCAGCCTGCTCGACGGCGACGCCGACGTGCTCGAACACCTCCAGCGACAGCACCGACTGCTGCTGGAGCAGGCGGATCGGCTACAGCACACGATCAAGGCAGTGGAGGAACTGATGAGCGCACACCGCAGCGGAATCCAATTGACCGCCGATGAGCAGGTAGAGATCTTCGGCACGACCGCCTTTGGCGGAAAGTACGCGGCCGAGGCCCAGGAGCGCTGGGGTGACACCGACGCCTGGAAGCAGTCGCAGCGGCGGGTCGCGAAGTTCACCAAAGACGACTGGATCGAGATCAAGGCGGAGAACGACGCGCTGCTCCAGGCGCTCGCCGAAGCCAAGCGAATCCGTGTGGCGCCGGGTTCCGCCGAGGCCGACGCACTTGCCGCCCGACACCGCGCGTCGATCGAGCGGTACTACGACGTCGACGACGAGATGCACCGGTGTCTTGCCGAGATGTACCTGGCCGACGAACGCTTCACGCGGTATTACGACGACGTCGAGCCGGGCCTGGCGCAGTTCCTGCACGACATCGTGATCGCTAGCATCGAGCGGTGAGCATCGAACCCCGCCCCACCGCTGACCTCGTTGACGATATCGGCCCCGACGTCCGCAGTTGCGACCTTCAACTTCGCCAGTTCGGGGGTCGCGCCGAATTCGCCGGGCCGATCACCACGGTGAAGTGCTTCCAGGACAACGCGTTACTCAAGTCCGTGCTCTCCGAACCCGGTGACGGCGGTGTGCTGGTGATCGACGGCGACGGTTCGGTGCACGCGGCGTTGGTCGGCGACGTCATCGCGGGCCTAGGTGTCGAGAACGGTTGGGCCGGCTTGATCATCAACGGGGCCGTCCGGGACTCCGCGATGCTGCGGACGCTCGACATCGGCATCAAGGCGCTCGGCACCAATCCGCGCAAGAGCACGAAAAGCGGTGCGGGCGAGCGGGATCGGCCCGTCGAATTCGGCGGCGTCGTGTTCGAGCCCGGTCACATTCTCTACAGCGACGACGACGGTATCGTCGTGACTGCACCGTAGCGCACTTATCACGCGGGCCCACGCCTGCGGGCCCCGACCACGAACTCGCAACTGACGGCCACTTAGGCCGACGCTGTCACCGCAGCGTGGTGCTTGGTGAACTTCAACGCCTCGTCTTCGACCTTGCCGCGCCGGATCAGCCGCAGGTCCAGCAGATAGTTCTGCTTGAGGCGCCACGGCGCCACGTGTCCGGCCTTGGGTAGGTAGTTCAGCGCGCGCAGGACATAGCCGGGCGTGAAGTCCATCAGCGGGCGCTCGTCGACGCTGTTGCCCGGATGTTGCGGCTCGACCGTGTCGAATCCGTTGGCGTCCATGTAGTTCAGCACCCGGCAGAAGAACTCGGACACCAGATCAGCCTTCAGGGTCCACGAAGCGTTGGTGTAGCCGATGGTGAACGCCAGGTTCGGCATGTGGGTGAGCATCATGCCCTTGTAGGCCATGGTTTCGTGCAGGTCGATCGGCGCGCCGTTGCGGAGGATCACCGCACCGCCGAACAGCTGCAGGTTCAAACCTGTTGCAGTGATGATGATGTCAGCGTCCAGCTCGTCACCGGAGGCGAGCTTGATGCCCGTCCTGGTGAACCGTTCGATGGTGTCGGTGACGACGTCCGCCTTGCCATGGCGGATTGTCTTGAACAGATCACCGTTGGGCGCCAAACAAAGTCGCTCGTCCCAGGGGTTGTACCGCGGACCGAAGTGCTTCTGGACGTCGTAGCCCTCGGGTAGGCGGCGCTTGGCCATCGTCATCAACTGTTTGCGCATGAACTTCGGGAAGCGCCTGCTGATCTGATACTGCGCCGACTGGAACAGAATGCTCTTCCAGCGGTTCAACACATACGCGGGCTTCTGCGGCAGCGTCTGGTTGGTCCGGACGGTGAACGGGTCGACGTCGGGCAGCGCGCCGATGTAGGTCGGCGAGCGCTGCAGCATCGTGACGTGTCCGGCGCCCGAATTGGCCAGCGCCGGGATCAGCGTGACTGCGGTGGCGCCGCTGCCGATCACGACGATCTTCTTGCCCGTGTAGTCGAGGTCCTCCGGCCAGTGCTGCGGATGGATGATCGTGCCCTCGAAATCGTCACGACCGGCGAACTCTGGGGTGTAACCCTCGTCGTAGTTGTAGTAGCCGCTGGCCGCGAACAGGAACGAGGCGGTGATCTCGACTTCCTCACCGTCGCGTTCGACGCGCACCGTCCACCGGTTCTCGTCGTCGGCCCAGTCCGCGCTGAGCACTTTGTGGCCGTAACGGATGTGCTTGTCGATGCCGCACTCGGCGACCGTCTCCTCGAGATAGGCCATGATCGACGGCCCGTCGGCGATGGCCTTCTCCGACGTCCACGGCTTGAACCGGAAGCCGAGCGTGAACATGTCCGAGTCGGAGCGGATCCCCGGGTATTTGAACAGGTCCCAGGTCCCGCCGAGGTTGTCGCGCCGTTCCAGGATCGCGTAGCTCTTGGTCGGGCAGCGGTCCTGCAGATGCCAGGCGGCGCTGATGCCGGAGATGCCGGCTCCCACGATGACGACGTCGAGGTGTTCGCTCATGGTACCGGAGCGTATCAACGCTGTGTCGACTCAGTCAACGGTGTGTTGAGAAACTCGACATCGTGTAAAGTCGCAACACGTGACCGCTGTCAGCCAGTCCCGCGGGTCGAGGGGCCGTCGCGCCAGCCGGCCCTCGGGCGAGGACCGTGAGCAGGCGATTCTCTCGACGCTCGAGACCCTGCTCGAAGGTCGCTCATTGGCCGAGATCTCAGTGGACGACCTGGCCCGGGGTGCCGGCATCTCGCGTCCCACGTTCTACTTCTACTTCGAATCGAAGGACGCAGTGCTTCGCGCGCTGGTCGAACAGGTGATCGACGAGGCCGACCGCAATGCCGATGCGGCGATGGGCGGTATGGACCCGTCGGTGGACCCCGCCGGTGTCTGGAAAGCCATCAACGCGTTGTTCAGCACGTTCGGCTCACATCGTGCAGTGACGCTCGCCGGCGCGGCGGCGCGGCCCAACAATGCGGACGTGCGCGCGCTGTGGTCGCGCTTCATGCAGAAGTGGATCGACCACACCACCGCGTCGATCCAGAGTGAACGCGCCCGCGGCGAGGCCCCCGAGACCATCCCGGCGCACGATCTCGCCACGTCGCTGAACCTGATGAACGAACGCACGATGCTCGCGGCGTTCGCATCCGAACAGCCCTCGGTCACCGCGGCGCAACTTGTCGACACGCTCGCTCACATCTGGGTCACCAGCATCTACGGACAGACACGTCACTAGTCGGACGCGGATGCGAACATATGTTCGTGTCTGCGGCTCGGTTGAGGGCTCGGCCGTCGGGTGAAGCGAGCATCCTGCACGCCGATCTCGACTCCTTCTACGCATCGGTCGAGCAGCGCGACGACCCGTCGCTGCGCGGCCGTCCGGTGATCGTCGGCGGCGGTGTGGTGCTCGCGGCCAGCTACGAAGCCAAGGCCTATGGTGTGCGGACCGCGATGGGCGGGCGCGAAGCGCGTCGCCTCTGTCCGCACGCGATCGTCGTGCCGCCACGCATGTCGGCGTACTCGCAAGCCAGCACCGCAGTCTTCGAGGTTTTCCACGACACCACCCCGATAGTCGAGCCGCTGTCGGTCGACGAAGCGTTTCTCGATGTATCCGGTCTGTGGCGGGTGTCGGGTACGCCGGTCCAGATCGCTGCGAGGTTGCGCGCTGACGTCCGCGATCGCGTCGGCCTACCCATCACCGTCGGCATCGCGCGCACCAAGTTCCTCGCCAAGGTCGCCAGCCAGGAAGCCAAGCCCGACGGACTCCTGCTCGTCCCGCCGGACCGAGAGTTGGCGTTCCTGCATCCGCTGCCCGTGCGGCGGCTGTGGGGCGTCGGCGCGAAGACGGCCGAGAAGCTGCGCGCCCACGGCATCGAAACCGTCGCCGACATCGCCGAGTTGAGCGAGGCCACGCTCGGCTCTCTGGTCGGCGGCGCCATGGGCAGCCGGTTGTTCGCACTGTCGCACAACGTCGACCGGCGCCGGGTGGTCACCGGTGTGCGCCGACGCTCGGTCGGGGCACAGCGGGCGCTGGGCCGGCGGGGCAACTCGATGTCGGCCGCTGAAATCGACGCGGTCGTGGTCAACCTGGTCGACCGGATCACCCGTCGGATGCGCAAGGCCGGCCGCACCGGGCGCACGGTAGTGCTGCGGCTGCGGTTCGACGATTTCGGCCGTGCCACCCGTTCGCACACCATGCCGAAGGCGACGGCGTCGACGGAGGCGATCCTGCATGCCGCGCGTGGACTCGTCGCCGCGGCAGCGCCGCTCATCGCCGAACGCGGCCTGACGCTCGTCGGCTTCGCGGTGTCCAACATCGACCGCGACGGCGCTCAGCAACTCGAGTTGCCGTTCGAACAGGCCCGCGACACCACGGCCGTCGACGACGCCGTCGACCGGGTGCGCCAGCGGTACGGCAGCGCGGCGGTCAGCCGCGGTGTGTCCCCTATTGACGTGTGGGCCCAGCTCGGCCGTGATCCCGGACTGGAGGTGCCGCACCTTCCAGACTGATTCGACGGCTACTTGCTGCACGCTCGATGAGCGCCCGTGATCGCGGACGTCTCAGGAACCGGTCCACGCCAGCAGGTCGTCGGCCGGCCACGTGTTGACGATCCGTTCGACGGGCACCTCGGCGTCGAGCGCGCGCTGCGCTCCGTAACCCAGGAACTCCAATTGCCCTGGGGCGTGCGAATCGGTGTCGATCGAGAACAGGCAACCGATGTCCAGCGCGAGCTTGAGCAACCGCGTCGGCGGGTCACGCCGCTCGGGCCTGGAGTTGATCTCCACCGCGGTGCCGTTGTCGCGACAAGCCGTGAAAACCTTCTCGGCATCGAACTTCGATTCCGGCCGCATGCCACGCCCACCTGTGACCAACCGGCCGGTGCAATGTCCCAGCACATCGGTGTGCGGATTGGCGACCGCCTTGAGCATCCGCCGAGTCATCGACGGCGCGTCCATCGCCAGCTTCGAGTGCACGCTGGCCACCACGACGTCGAGGCGCTCGAGCAGTTCGTCCTCCTGGTCGAGCGACCCGTCCTCGAGGATGTCGACCTCGATGCCGCTGAGTATGCGCAGCGGGGCAACCGTCTCGCGCAACTCGTCGATGACGTCGAGTTGCTGACGCAGTCGCTCGGGCGACAAACCGTTGGCGATCCTCAGCCGTGGCGAGTGATCGGTCAGTGCGCAGTACTCATGGCCTAGATCCCGTGCGGCCAGCATCATTTCCTCGATCGGAGCCGATCCGTCGGACCAGTTCGAATGCACGTGCAGGTCGCCGCGCAGCGCGGCGCGGATGTCACCGCCACCGAGATCCTGTGCGTTTGACCGCAGTTCGACCAGCACATCGGGTTCGCGGCCGGCCCAAGCCTGAGCAATGACCTTCGCGGTCTTGGGACCGATACCCGACAGCGTCTGCCAGCTGTTGGCGGCGCCGTGCCGGTCCCGGTCAGCCTCGGTAAGCACTTCGACGATGTCTGCGGCGTTGCGGTAGGCCATCACCCGGCGCGGCTCTTCGCGGGCGCGGTCCTTGTAATAGGCGATCTGCCGCAGTGCGACGACGGGGTCCATGACTCCAGTCTGCCAATCAGGGCAGCGGCCCGGTCGCGCCATGCACGAGCGCACTCACTTCGCCGTGGGCAGAGCCGCCCGCGAGGAACAGCATTTCGTCGCCGGCCTCCAGCACGTCGTCGGGTTGCGGCAACACGATTCCGCTGTCCCGGATGATGATCGCCAACGCGGTGTTCTCCAGTAACGGTAGGTCGCGCATCCGCTGGCCTACCAGCGGATCACCTTCGGGCAGCGTGAGTTTGGCCAAGCTGACCTGACCGTGGCGCAACTGCATCAAGCGCACGACATGGCCGATGTCGATGGCCCCCTCGATCGCTGCGACCAGCGCGCTCGGCGCCGAGACCGCGACGTCGACACCCCACGCCTCGGTGAACAACCACTCGTTGCGCAGGTCGTTGACCCGGGCCACCACGCGTGCCACGCCGAACTCCGTCTTCGCCAGCAGTGCCGCCGCCAGGTTCACCTTGTCGTCGCCGGTGGCCGCTATCACCACATCACACATCTGCAGTCCTGATTCCTCGAGCGCGGACACCTCACAGGCGTCGGCCAGCAGCCATTCCGCATCGGGAACCGTGCCCGGTTCGTAGTGCCGGACGTTGTTTTCGATGAGCAGGACCTTGTGGCCGTAGTCCAGCAGTTCCTGTGCGACCGAGCGGCCGACGGCTCCCGCACCGGCGATTCCGACGCGCATCATCGGCCGCTCTTCGGCGCGATGAGACGCCTTCCAGAGCCGCCACCTCAGACGCATCACCAATTCATATTGGCCTATGGCGTAGGAGTTGCGCGCAGCTAACGGTTGAGACCGGCGGGCCAGGGACCGTGGTAGGTGTTTTACTGCACCTCAACACCGCCCACACGGTCCCGAACGGGGATGACATGACGCTGCAGCAGCTCTACCTTGTGCTGCTGATCGCTGGAGTGGTGCTGCTGGCGAGCATCGTCGCCACCAGGGCAGCCAGCCGCGTCGGATTACCCAGCCTGCTGCTGTTCCTCGGCGTCGGCGTCCTGGTCGGCGAGGACGGGCTCGGGCTGGACTTCGACAACTATCTGCTCGCCGACCACCTGGGCACGGTGGCGCTGGCCGTCATCCTCGTCGAAGGCGGTCTGACGACGCGGTTCTCCGACGTGCGGAAGGTGCTGGCGCCGGCGGGCGTACTCGCGACCTTCGGCGTCGCGGTGAGCATGCTCATCACCGCGGCCGGAGCGCACCTGCTGCTCGGTATCGACTGGCAGCTTTCACTACTGCTCGGGGCCGTTGTCTCCGTCACCGACGCGGCCGCGGTGTTCTCGGTACTTCGCGTGGTGCCGCTTCCGCGCCGTGTTGCGGGTCTGCTCGAAGCCGAGTCAGGGTTCAACGACGCCCCGGCGGTCATCCTCGTGCTGATGTTCAGCGTGGCGCCGCTGGACCTGTCGCCCGTGCATGCGCTCACCGAACTGGTCTACGAACTGGTGGTCGGCGCGGCGATCGGCCTGGGGGTCGGATACCTTGGCTCGATCGCGCTGCGCCGCATCGCGCTTCCGGCCTCCGGCCTGTATCCGCTCGCCACGTTCGGACTCGGCATGGTCGCTTTCGCCGCGGGCGGCACCGCCCACGCCAGCGGGTTTCTGGCCGCCTACCTGGCGGCGGTCGTACTCGCCAATTCCGGTTTACCGCACCGCTCGGCGACGCGCTCGTTCGCCGAAGGTCTGGGCTGGCTGGCGCAGATCGGCCTGTTCGTTCTGCTCGGGCTTCTCGTCGATCCCAGCGACCTGGGCATGGAAGTGGTCCCCGGCATCGTGACGGGGCTTGTGTTATTGGTCGTCGCGCGGCCGTTTTCGGTTTTCCTGTCCCTGGTGTGGTTCCGAATACCTTGGCGCGAACAGATTTTCGTGTCCTGGGCCGGATTGCGCGGTGCCGTCCCGATCGTGCTGGCGACGTTTCCGATCGTCGGCGGGGTGCCCGACAGCGTCCGCCTGCTCAACATCGTGTTCATCCTCGTGGTGGTGTTCACCCTGGTGCAGGGCCCTAGCCTGCGCTTCGTCGCCCACCGGTTGGGCCTGATCCCGAAGGAGGCGACCCGCGAGATCCACGTGGAGTCGGCTCCCCTCGACGTCCTCGACGCCGAGCTGTTGACGATGACGGTGCAGGCACCGTCGCACTTGCACAACGTCACCGTGTTGGAACTGCGGCTGCCCGACCCGAGCGTGATCACGCTGATCATCCGCGACGGGCGCACGTTCGTGCCACAACCCCTGACCCGCATCGCGATCGGCGACGAGCTGCTGATCGTCACGACCACCAAGACGCGCGCGGTTGCCGAGCGGCGGCTGCGTGCGGTGAGCCGTCGCGGCAAGCTGGCGTACTGGTTCGATGAATTCGGCGAAGCCGAATAA
Source organism: Mycolicibacterium sp. GF69 (assembly GCF_003284965.1). GTDB lineage: Bacteria > Actinomycetota > Actinomycetes > Mycobacteriales > Mycobacteriaceae > Mycobacterium. The sequence continues at coordinate 91,592 of NZ_QMEW01000014.1, read as the reverse complement.
ACCAGCCTGCGCGGCGAAGCCGAATAGACCAGCCTGCGCGACGAAGCCGACGGGACCAGCGCCCGGTCGGGCAGCGAGAGTAGTGTCGAGCCAATGAGATTCGCCTTCAAGACGTCTCCGCAGAACACCGCATGGGCAGAGATGCTGGCACTCTGGAAGGCCGCCGACGATATCGAGGTCTTCGAGTCAGGCTGGACGTTCGACCACTTCTATCCGATTTTCTCCGATCCCACCGGGCCGTGTCTGGAAGGGTGGATCACCCTGACCGCACTGGCGCAGGCCACCGAGCGCTTGCGCGTGGGGGTACTGGTCACCGGTATCCATTACCGTCATCCCGCGGTGCTCGCGAATATGGCCGCCGCGCTGGACATCGTGTCGAATGGCCGGCTCGAACTCGGCATCGGCGCGGGCTGGAACGAGGAGGAGTCCGACGCCTACGGCATCGAACTGGGCTCCATCAAGGAACGCTTCGACCGTTTCGAAGAGGCGTGCGCAGTTCTCACCGGCCTGCTGAGCCAGGAGACGACCTCGTACGACGGCAAGTTCTACCAACTCCAGGACGCCCGTAACGAGCCGAAGGGCCCGCAACGTCCGCACCCGCCGATCTGCATCGGCGGCAACGGCGAGAAACGCACGCTGAGAATCACGGCGCAGTATGCCCAGCACTGGAATTACGTGGGCGGACCGCCAGAGGAGTTCGCCCGCAAACGTGATGTGCTGGCGGCCCATTGCGCGGACATCGGCCGCGACCCCGCGGACATCATGCTGTCCGCTCACGTTCGGCTGGACACGGATCACAACCTGGACAAGGTCATCGAACAGGCGGCGGCCCTGCGTGACGAGGGGCTGGACCTGGCGATCGTCTATCTGCCGCCGCCGCACGACCCCGCGGTGCTCGAACCGCTGGCAGGCGCGATCAGCGCATCAGGCCTACTCAACTGAGCACGCGCCTGACGGTCACGAAAATATAACGATTTGGCAAACGCAACCCGACGTTGACCGTGAGGCGGCGAAATCGGGGTCGAAATATTCGCTAGACGCCGTAGAGACGGAGTTCGTCAGCGGTGATCAGCCGTTCCGCCTTGGCGGGAAATTCACGGCTCTTGAGGGGATGACGGAGTAGTGACCAGGCGATTCGGCTCATTCGTGACCGGGATAGCGGGTTGACATACACGGAACTGACTCCTGCGTCTAAACCGATAGCTGACCGGGGGCTCACATTACCGCAGTGCCCCCGGGAAGTCATTAGACCCTCGCTCGCGGGCAAACTATGCTAGGCGCGCCGATGAATAGTCAGATGTTTTTAGAGTGACGGGTGTGACTTCTGAGACTAGGCCGCGGGCTTGATCGGCCCGGTGAAGCCAGCCGGGCCCCAGTCCTCATACCGTCTAGCGCTGCGGAACTGCCGTCGGCTTGATCGGTGCGGGCAGCGCGGAATGTCCCATCAGGTAACGATCGGCTCCCGCCGCAGCGGCACGGCCCTCGGCGATTGCCCACACGATCAGCGACTGCCCGCGGCCCATGTCGCCGGCAACGAAGACGCCAGGCACCGAACTGGCGAAGTCGGCGTCGCGGGTGACGTTGCCCCGCTCGTTGATCTCGACACCCAGGTCGGTGAGCAGGCCTTCACGCTCCGGTCCGGTGAAGCCCATCGCGAGTAGCACCAGATCGGCGTCCAACTCGAACTCGGTGCCCTCGACCTTCTCGAACTTGCCCGCGTTCATCTTGACCTCATGACCGCGCAGGCCGGTGACGCGGCCGTCGCTGCCGACGAACTCCTCGGTGTTGACCGAGTAGACCCGCTCGCCGCCTTCCTCGTGCGCGGAGGAAACCCGGAACATCAGCGGGTAGACCGGCCACGGCGTCGAGTCCGCACGCGTCTCCGGCGGCCGCGGCATGATCTCGAACTGGTGCACGCTGGCCGCGCCCTGGCGGTGCGCGGTGCCCAAACAGTCGGCGCCGGTGTCACCGCCACCGATGATGATCACCTTCTTGTCCTTGGCGTGGATCGGCGGCAGGCCATCAGCGTCGGTGACGGGGTCGCCGAACTGCACGCGGTTGGCCCACGGCAAGTACTCCATCGCCTGGTGGATGCCGTCGAGTTCCCGGCCCGGTATCGGCAAGTCGCGCCGTTCCGTGGCGCCACCGGCGAGCACCACCGCATCGAACTGCTTGCGCAGCTCCTGCGCGGTGATGTCGACACCGACGTTGACACCGGTACGGAACTCGGTGCCCTCGGCCGCCATCTGCTCGAGCCGGCGATCGATGTGGCGCTTCTCCATCTTGAACTCGGGGATGCCGTAGCGCAGCAGACCGCCGATGCGGTCGTCGCGCTCGAACAGCGTCACGTCGTGCCCCGCGCGGGTGAGCTGCTGCGCGGCGGCCAGGCCCGCGGGCCCCGAGCCGACGACGGCTACCTTCTTGCCCGTCTTGACCTCCGGCGGCAACGGGACCACCCAGCCCTCGTCGAACGCCTTGTCGATGATCTCGACCTCGACCTGCTTGATCGTCACCGGATCCTGGTTGATGCCGAGCACGCACGAACCCTCGCACGGTGCCGGACAAAGCCGGCCGGTGAATTCGGGGAAGTTGTTCGTCGCGTGCAGTCGCTCGATCGCGTCATGCCAGCGGCCGTTACGGACCAGGTCGTTCCACTCGGGGATGAGATTGCCCAGCGGACAACCGTTGTGGCAGAACGGGATACCGCAGTCCATACAGCGGGTCGCCTGCTCACGCAGCGTGTCCAGGGAGAAGTCCTCGTAGACCTCTTTCCAGTCGCGCAGCCGAAGCGGCACGGGCCGCCGCTGCGGGGTCTCGCGCTGCGTGTACTTGAGGAAGCCGCGTGGATCAGCCATTGGCGGCCGCCATGATCGCCTCGGCAATTCCGCTCTCGTCGGCACCGCCTCGTTCGGCCTCGGCGATCGCCTCGAGCACCCGCTTGAAGTCGCGGGGCATCACCTTGGTGAAGTCCTTCACGTTGTTGTTCCAGTCACTCAGAATTCGTGTCCCGACAGCGGAATCCGTGGCGTCGACGTGGGCTTGGATCATGCCCGACAACCATTCGAGGTCTTCGTCGTCGAGGTCCTCGAGTTCCACCATCTCGGCATTGAGATTGTCCGGCAGTGTGCCGTCCGGGTCGTAAACGTAGGCGATGCCGCCCGACATGCCTGCTGCGAAGTTGCGGCCCGTCGGTCCGAGGATCGCGATCTTGCCGCCGGTCATGTACTCACAACCGTGATCGCCCACTCCTTCGACGACCGCGTGCGCACCGGAGTTGCGTACCGCGAAGCGCTCGCCGACCTGGCCGCGAATGAACACCTGGCCGCTGGTCGCACCGAACAGGATCACGTTGCCCGCGATGATGTTGTCCTCGGCGACGTAGTCGTCGGGAGCGCTGTCCGGCGGGCGCACGACGACCCGTCCGCCCGAGAGTCCTTTACCGACATAGTCGTTGGCGTCGCCGTAGACCCGCAGCGTGATGCCCTTCGGAACGAACGCTCCGAAGCTGTTGCCGGCTGATCCGTCGAACGTGATGTCGATGGTCCCGTCGGGAAGCCCCTGTCCGCCATAGGCTTTGGTGACCTCGTGACCCAGCATGGTGCCGACGGTGCGGTTGACGTTGGCGATGGTCGTGGAGAAGCGCACCGGCGTCTGCGAATCCAGCGCTTCGCGGCACATCACGATCAGCTGCTGGTCGAGCGCTTTGTCCAAGCCGTGGTCCTGACGTGAACTGCAGTACAGGTCCTGGTTCATGAACGCCGACTCGGGCTCGTGCAGAACCGGCGCCAGGTCGAGCTTGTAAGCCTTCCAATGCTCGGCGGCCTGCGTGGTGTCCAGCGCGGCGACCTGGCCGACCATCTCGTTGACCGTCCGGAAGCCCAACTGAGCCATGAACTCCCGCACTTCTTCGGCGATGAACATGAAGAAGTTCTCCACGAACTCCGGCTTGCCGGTGAAGCGCTCACGCAGCACGGGGTTCTGGGTCGCTACACCGACCGGGCAGGTATCGAGGTGGCAGACGCGCATCATGATGCAGCCCGAAACCACCAGCGGCGCCGTGGCAAAACCGAATTCCTCGGCGCCCAAAAGTGCGGCGACGACGACGTCGCGGCCGGTTTTGAGTTGACCGTCCACCTGAACCACGATGCGATCGCGAAGACCGTTGAGCAGCAACGTCTGCTGCGTCTCGGCCAGCCCGAGCTCCCACGGGGCACCCGCATGCTTCATCGATGTCAACGGTGTCGCACCGGTGCCACCGTCGTGGCCCGAGATCAACACGACGTCGGCGTGTGCCTTCGACACGCCCGCCGCCACGGTGCCGACGCCGTTCTCGCTCACCAGCTTGACGTGCACACGTGCCTGCGGATTGGCGTTCTTCAGGTCGTGGATCAGCTGTGCGAGGTCCTCGATCGAATAGATGTCGTGGTGCGGTGGCGGCGAGATCAACCCGACACCCGGTGTCGAGTGCCGTACCTCGGCGACCCACGGGTACACCTTGTTACCCGGAAGCTGTCCGCCCTCACCGGGTTTCGCACCCTGGGCCATCTTGATCTGGATGTCGGTGCAGTTGGACAGATAGTGGCTCGTCACGCCGAATCGGCCCGACGCCACCTGCTTGATCGCGCTGCGCCGCCAGTCGCCGTTCTCGTCACGGTCGAAGCGTTTGACGTCCTCGCCGCCCTCGCCCGAGTTCGACCGTCCACCAAGGCGGTTCATGGCGATGGCCAGTGTCTCGTGCGCCTCCGCGGAGATCGAACCGTAGCTCATCGCGCCGGTCGAGAACCGCTTGACGATCTCGCTGGCCGGTTCCACCTCATCGAGCGGCACCGGCGGACGTACCCCGTCGCGGAACTTCAGAAGGCCTCGCAGCGAAGCCATCCGCTCACTCTGATCGTCGACCAGCTGGGTGTACTCCTTGAAGATCGAGTACTGCCCGGTGCGGGTCGAGTGCTGCAGCTTGAACACCGTGTCCGGGTTGAAAAGGTGGTATTCGCCCTCGCGGCGCCACTGGTACTCGCCGCCGACCTCGAGTTCGCGGTGCGCCCACTCGTCGGGCCGGTCCAGGTAGGCCAGCGAGTGCCGGGCCGCGACGTCGTCGGCGATGTCGTCGAGCTCGATCCCCCCGACCGGGCACGTCAACCCGGTGAAGTACTCGTCGAGCACCTGCTGGCTGATGCCGATGGCCTGGAACAACTGCGCCCCGGTGTAGGACGCCAGCGTGGAGATGCCCATCTTCGACATCACCTTCAGCACGCCCTTGCCCGCGGCCTTGACGTAGTTGGCCTTGGCTTGATCGCTGGAGATCCCGGAGATCACCCCGCGCTCGACCATGTCCTCGATCGACTCGAACGCCATGTACGGGTTGATCGCGGCGGCACCGAAACCGCACAGCATGGCCATGTGGTGCACTTCACGCGCATCGCCGGCCTCGACCACCAGGCCGACCTTGGTGCGGGTGCGGTCCCGGACGAGGTGATGGTGCACGGCCGACACCGAGAGCACCGACGGGATCGGTGCCATCTGCTCGTTGGACTCCCGGTCGGACAGCACGATGATGCGGGCGCCGTCGCGGATCGCCGCCGAAGTCTTGGCCCGCACGTTGTCCAGCGCCTCCTTGAGGCCCTGGCCGCCGCGGTTGACCGGGTACAGGCACCGGATCACCGCCGCGCGCATACCGTGCTTGTGGCCGCGGATCTCGTGATCGGGGTCGACGCAGATCAGCTTCGACAGCTCGGCGTTACGCAGGATCGGCTGGGAGAGCACGATCTGCCGACACGACTCGGGACCCGGGTTGAGCAGGTCGCCCTCGGGCCCGACCGCGCCCTGCAGGCTGGTGACGACCTCTTCGCGGATGGCGTCCAGCGGCGGGTTGGTCACCTGGGCGAACAGCTGCTGGAAATAGTCGTAGAGCATCCGCGGGCGCGCCGACAGGACCGCGATCGGGGTGTCGGTGCCCATCGAGCCCAGCGCCTCGGCGCCAGTGCGCGCCATCGGCGCCACGAGCAAGTTGAGCTCCTCGTAGGTGAAGCCGAAGATCTGCTGCCGCAACACCACCCGGTGATGGGGCATGCGCACGTAGTCGCCGGGCGGGAGCTCGTCGAGGTCGAACAGGCCGGCGTCGAGCCACTCCTGGTAGGGGTGCTCGGCGGCGAGTTCGGCCTTGATCTCCTCGTCCTCGACGATGCGGCCCGCCGACGTGTCGACCAAGAACATCCGGCCGGGCTGCAGACGCATCCTCTTGACCACGGTCGACGGGTCGAGGTCGAGCACGCCGGCCTCCGACGCCATCACCACCAGACCGTCCCTGGTCACCCAGATGCGCGACGGCCGCAAGCCGTTGCGGTCCAGCACCGCGCCGATCACCGTGCCGTCGGTGAACGTCATCGACGCCGGGCCGTCCCACGGCTCCATCAGCGAGTCGTGGAACTCGTAGAAGGCCCGCCGCGCCGGGTCCATCGACTCGTTGCGCTCCCACGCCTCCGGGATCATCATCAGCACCGCGTGCGGCAGGCTGCGTCCGCCCAGGTGCAGCAGTTCGAGCACCTCGTCGAACCGGGCCGTGTCCGAAGCGCCCGGCGTGCAGACCGGTGTGATCTTGTCCAGATCCTGGTTGGAGCCGAACACGTCGGTGCGGATCAGCGCCTCGCGGGCCCGCATCCAGTTCTCGTTGCCGTTGACGGTGTTGATCTCACCGTTGTGCGCGATGCGCCGGAACGGGTGGGCCAGCGGCCAGGACGGGAACGTGTTGGTCGAGAACCGCGAGTGCACGATGCCCAGCGCGCTGGTGAGACGGTCGTCCTGCAGGTCGAGGTAGAAGGCCTTGAGCTGCGGCGTGGTCAACATGCCCTTGTAGACGAAGGTCTGACCGGAAAGGCTTGGGAAATAGACGGTTTCGCGTCCCGGCCCGTCCTGTCCAGGTCCTTTGGTGCCGAGCTCGTGTTCGGCACGCTTGCGCACCACATAGGCACGACGCTCGAGTTCCATGCCCGAGGCGCCCGCCAGGAACACCTGACGAAATGTCGGCATCGCATCCCGGGCCAGGGCACCGAGCGGCGACTCGTCGGTCGGCACCTCACGCCAGCCGAGCACCTCGAGACCTTCGGCCTCGGCGATCTTTTCGACGGCCTCACACGCGGTCGCCGCATCCTTGGCAGACTGCGGCAAGAACGCGATACCCGTGGCGTAACTGCCCGGTTCCGGAAGATCGAAGTCGACCACCGCGCGCAGGAACTCGTCGGGAACCTGCAGCATGATGCCCGCACCGTCGCCGGTGTTCGGCTCCGCGCCCTGGGCACCACGGTGCTCCAGGTTCACCAGCGCAGTGATCGCCTTGTCGACGATGTCGCGACTACGGCGACCGTGCATATCGGCCACCATCGCCACGCCGCACGCATCATGTTCGAACGCGGGGTTGTACAGCCCTTGGCTCCTGGGCGCCATTCCCACCTACCCTTTTCCCGCAAGTCTTACGAAGCTTCTGCCTGACAGCCGTTGACCAGGCCACTTCGCCGGTCCGGCTATGGAGTGCCTTCGTGCAGCATCGGACGCCGGCCTTTTTCCACTTGCCTCAAGTGGAGAAAACGATATGACAAACCCGGGGTGACATGCCAACTTAGTAATACCTAACTAGACCGGCGGGGCCGGGCCGGCGGTCCCGCTGACCGGCGCTCGTTGCGACTCCAAACCTGCTGTCCCCCATGTTTTTTCAAGGTAGACAGCGGATCTCCGGCGGGTTGCGGTCTGCGTCACACTCGCTTCCCGAACCCTCCGGACGTTTGCTGAAAATTTCTCAGCTACGCGTCTGCCAGCCTAGACTTTTCCACAAAAGTTTGCGAAAAGCCTGGTCAGATTCTTAAGAAACGGCCTCGACGCCGGCGTCGGGCGTGAGGTCGAGCCGTCGAAGCAACTGGGCGTTCAGCGCCACCACGACCGTCGACGCCGACATCAACATCGCACCGACGGACATCGGCAGCACGAACCCGATCGGTGCCAGTACGCCCGCGGCGAGCGGTACCGACACGATGTTGTATCCCGCTGCCCACCAGAGGTTTTGCTTCATCTTCCGGTAGGACGCCTGGGACAATTGGATCACCGACAGCACCGAGCGGGGGTCCGAGCCCGCCAGGATCACACCCGCCGAGGCGATCGCGACGTCCGTCCCGGCGCCGATCGCGATGCCGACATCGGCCTGTGCGAGCGCGGGAGCGTCGTTGACGCCGTCGCCGACCATCGCCACCTTTCGGCCCTCACGCTGCAACTCGGCTACCTTGGCGGCCTTGTCCTCCGGTCGGACACCGGCGAAGACGCGCGCGATCCCCAGTTCGGCGGCCACCGACCGCGCGACCGCCTCCGCGTCGCCGGTGATCATCACCACTTCGACGCCCAGCTTCTGTAGCGCCGCGACCGCCTGCCGCGACTCGGGGCGCACCTCGTCGGCCAGTTTGACCGCGCCGAAGACCTCGCCGTCGACGACGACGTGCAGGATGATCGCTCCTTCGTCGGCCCACTGCGCCGTCTCGGGCAGGTCGGCGAGGCCTGCCTCGGCCAGCATCCTCGGCCCGCCGACGCTGACGGTTTGGTTCTCGACCGTGGCCGTGACGCCGATCGCCGGTGAGGAGCTGAATCGCGTGGTCGCTGGAACCGTCAGATCGCGGTCGCGGGCGGCGCCGACGATGGCGCGGGCCAGCGGATGTTCGGAGTCCGTTTCGGCAGCGGCCGCCAGCGCCAGCACAGCGTCGGCGGCGCCCCCGGGTGCGGTCGCGACCGCGGTGACCGTCGGTTCACCCTTGGTCAGCGTGCCGGTCTTGTCGAACAGCACCGCATCCACGGTGCGCATGCTCTCCAGCGCCAGCCGGTCCTTGACGAGCACGCCCCCGCGGGCGGCGCGTTCGGTAGCGATGGACACCACCAGCGGTATCGCCAGGCCGAGGGCGTGCGGGCAGGCGATCACGAGCACCGTGATGGTTCTGATGACGGCCGCGGCGGGCAGGCCGACGAACGACCACACCACTGCTGTGACGATCGCGGCCGAGAGCGCGAACCAGAACAACCAGCCCGCGGCCTTGTCCGCCAACCGTTGCGCGCGCGACGACGAGTTCTGCGCTTCGGTCACCAGCCGCTGAATTCCGGCGAGGGTGGTCTCGTCTCCGACCGCGGTGACCTTCACGCGCAACGCCGAGTCGGTGGCGACCGTGCCTGCGACGATGTGGTCGCCCACGCCCCGCCGTACCGGCCGCGACTCACCGGTCACCATCGACTCGTCGACGTCGGCGGTCCCGTCGACGACCTCGCCGTCAGCGGGCACGTTGCCTCCGGGCCGGATCAGCACGATGTCGCCGAGCCCCAGTTCGGCGGGTGCGACGGTCTCGGTGCCGCCGTCGACGACGCGTTCGGCTTCGTCGGGCAGCAGCGCCGCCAACGAATCGAGTGCCGAGGTCGTCTGCGCCAGCGAGCGCATCTCGATCCAGTGGCCGAGCAGCATGATCACGATCAGCAGCGCCAGCTCCCACCAGAAGTCCAGCTGGTGGTGCAGCACGCCGAGGCTCGCACCCCAGGACGAGAGGAACGCCACGGTGATCGCGAGCCCGATCAGCAGCATCATTCCCGGTGTGCGCGAACGAATCTCGCTGACCGCACCGGATAGGAAAGGCCGTCCGCCCCAGACGTACATCACGGTTCCGAGCACTGGGGAGACCCATCTGGCGCCGGGGATGTCGGGCACCGAGTAGCCCAGGATCATCGCGAACATGCCCGACAGCGCGACGGTAGGGACCGCGAGCACCAGCATCGTCCAGAACAATCGCCGGAACTCGGCGACGTGGCCGGAATGGTCGTGGCCGCCGGCATGATCGTGTCCGGCATGCGCGACGGAACCCGGGTGGTGCTCGACGTGCGTCATGCCAGCATACTATACCCCCTCGGGGTATATCGTCAGGAGTGGTCGGTCACGCTGTATCCCGATGTCACACCCACTCAACACTCCCCTGGGCCGGTTCGGCATCGTGACGGCCGAGGACGAACCCGCCAGGTGTGTGGCGTCGATACCTGCCGGCGGCATGGTGAACCCGCTGACCGCGGCGTCGACCATCGCGCCGCTGGCGATGCTGGTCGACCACGCCTGTGGGCTGGTCAATCACCGGCGGCGCGCCGCCGACGAGTGGACGGTCTCCAGCGAGCTGTCCCTCGAAGCGGACCCAGATGCCGCCGAGATCGTCTCGGGCGCACCGGAGGTGCCGGTGGTCGCCACTGCGCACCCGTTCGGCAGCAAGAGCGACGTGGCGTTGGCGTCGTGCGAACTGGCCCACCGGAACACGGTGCTCGCCACCGCTACCGTGCGCTCGTTCTACATCCGCACACCCGGCGACCTCGCACCCTTTCCCGATGGACCGACCGGCCCCCTGCCACCGGGCACACTGGCCGATCGGATGGCGGTGCGGCTCGCGGAAAGTGGCGGTGCGGGTCCGGTTCTGCTGCAGGACGATGATCCCGTGCTGAACAACTCCATCGGCATCGTGCACGGCGGGGTGTCGGCGATGGCACTGGAACTGGTGGCGTCGGCGGCACTCAACGCCGATCGCCCAGACCCACCGCTGCGGACCGCGTCGCTACACGTCAATTTCCTGCGTCCGTTCCATAGTGGAGTCGAATCCCGTTATACGGGAACGGCTTTACGGGTAGGCCGCAGCACCGGCGTCGCGGAAGCCCAGGCCATCGGCCCGGGCGGCGGGGTCGCGATCATCGCGAGACTGACTGCGTACCGCGCAAGCGCGCACTAGCATCTTCAGACCATGCCCGAGACCCGCGAAACCGGCGGCGGCCTCGGCGGATTCGTTCGTCGCTCCGGATACCTGCGCAAATGGCTGATACTCGGGATCGCGATCGGGGTCATCGCCGGGCTCGGCGCGGTCGTCTTCTACCTGGCACTCGACTACGCGGGCAGCTTCCTGCTGGGCGACCTCGCCGGCTACCGCATCCCCAAACCCGTCGGCGACGGCGGCGATCCCGGCTCGGACGGCTTCGAACGGTGGTGGGCCATCCCGCTGGTGGCATGCGGTGGCGCGCTCGTATCTGCTTGGCTGGTCGCGAAGTTCGCGCCGGAGGCCGAGGGGCACGGCACCGACAGCGCTATCGAGGCCGTCCACACCGACCCTCGCGCCATCCGCGGCCGGGCCATCGTCGTCAAGACGATCGCCAGCGCGTTGACCATCGGTTCGGGCGGCTCCGGCGGCCGCGAGGGACCCGCGGCGCAGATCTCTGCCGGCTTCGGGTCGATGCTGACGCGGTGGCTGGACCTGTCCGACGACGACGGGCGGATCGCGGTCTCGCTCGGTATCGGTTCGGGCATCGGGGCGATCTTCGGCGCACCGCTGGGCGGCGCCGTGTTGGCGGCATCGATCGTGTACCGCCGCGACTTCGACTACCAGGCACTGATCCCGGGGTTCATCACCTCGGCGACCGCCTACGCCGTGCTCGGTTCGATCCTCGGCTTCGATCCGCTGTTCGGCTTCGTCGCCGCCGATTACCGGTTCGACCACCCGCTGGACCTGAGCTGGTTCGTCGTTCTCGGCATCGTGGCGGCCGGCGTCGGTTATCTCTACGCCCGCATCTTCTACGGGACGGTCGCACTGACCAACCGCCTGCCCGGCCACAAAGTACTCAAACCCGCGCTGGGCGGGTTAGCCGTCGGACTACTGGCGCTCATCGTCCCGCAGATCCTGGCCAGCGGATACGGCTGGGCGCAAAAGGCCACCGCCACCGACACTTTGATGGCGATCCCACTGTGGGTCGTGTTGATCCTGCCGCTGGCCAAGATCGTTGCGACATCGCTGTCGATCGGCACCGGCGGATCCGGCGGCATCTTCGGGCCGGGCGTCGTGGTGGGCGCGTTCGTCGGCGCCGCCCTGTGGCGGCTCGGCGATCTGGTAGACGCTCCGGGCATCCCCGACAGCCCGGCGGCCTTCGTCGTCGTCGGCATGATGGCCTGTTTCGGCAGCGTGGCGCACGCACCCCTGGCCGTGATGATCATGGTGGCGGAGATGACCGGGTCGTTCTCGGTGATCCCGTGTGCGATCGTCGCGGTCGGAATCGCGTACCTGCTGATGTCGCGCTCCGACGTCTCGATCTATCGCGCACAGCGCCTCGACCGCGATGCCGCGCGAGCGCAGCGCGACTCACCTCCGCCGAAGCCGGCGTCGTGACCCCGACTACTTGACGGGCGACTTCTTCTTGGCCTGGCTGGCCGCGGCCTTCTCCGTGTTGGCACCCTTGTTGGCCAACTGGCCACCAGCGTTCTCCAGATGCGCCCGGACGAACCACTGGAACTTCTCCAACTCGGCCGAATGGCCGATCAGGATGTCCTCGGTGACGGGGTCGGCGTCCTCGGCCTCTTCGATGTTCTGACGGGTGTCCTCGATGATGCCGTCGTAGACCAGGTCGAGCGCAGCGAGGTGCGCCTGCACTGTGTCGCGATCGAGCGAGTAGTCATCCCAGCTGCGGTCTTCGATGATCGCGCCGGGTGTGCCCTTTGGCGAGAAGCCCAGGGTGGCGATTCGTTCGGCAACCTCGTCGGCATAGCCGCGCACCAGCTCGACCTGCGGGTCGATCATCTCGTGCACGCCGATGAAGTTCGGGCCCACCACGTTCCAGTGGATGTGTTTGAGGGTCAGGTGAAGGTCGTTGTACCGGCTCAACTGCTTCTGCAGAAGTTCGGCGATCTTCGTGGCGTCCTTGTCGGTCATGCCGGGGACTGTGTAATTGGAACGAGGCATATCAAGCTCCTTCACGCATCTGGTGTCGGTCGGTCGACTACCCGAAGCCGTGGCGAGGTAATCACTTCGATGCGCAGCTCACATTTCTCACATATTGAGGAGGTTCGGGATCGCCATGCGCGGCCCGAACCGCGGCAACACCGCCAACCCACTGACCTCCAACAACCGCACCGCGCGGTGGCGGTGTGGCCGGAGCGGTTCGAGCAGTTCGACCATCGCGGGGTCGTCGATCGGGTGGCCCAGCAGGCTCCAGCCGACCATCTTCGCGAGGTGGTAGTCGCCGACCGAGAGTGCATCGGCGTCGCCGAAGGCGCGCTGAGCAGTCTCGGCGGCCGTCCACTCACCGACTCCGGGCAGTGAGGTCATCGCGGCCCGAGCCTTGGCGGGTGAGCGGGACGCCAGCCGTTCCAGCGACTCGGCGCGCTGCGCACACCCCACGACGGTTCGGGCGCGGCGGGGATCGACGTTGGCGCGGTGGAACTCCCACGACGGAATGCGGCACCAGATGTCGCCGGGCGGCGGGATTCGCATGTGTGGCGGCGCGGGCCCGGGTGCCGGTGCGCCGTACTTGGTCACGAGCAGTCGCCACGCGCGGCGGGCGTCTTTACCGTAGACCCGCTGTTCGAGGATGGCGGGGATGAGCGCTTCCAGGACCCGGTCGGTGCGGCCCAACCGAAGATGCCGTACTCGCTGGTGCGCCGCGGCGATCGTCGGCTCGCTGGGCGCGAAGCCGGCGCTGTCGTCGTACGCGCCGAGTTGGGCCGGCAAGGTCTCGGCGAACTCCGCCGCGCCGGCACCCCAGGCTTCGCAGTCGACGGTGTCGGGCGCGGCTTTGGTCAGGCGGGCGGTGACCGGGCCGCTGCGCATCAAGCTGGTCCGCCAGATCGCCCCGTCGGGGCCGTCGAAATAGCACGGGTCTTTGCTGCCACGCCGCTGCGGCGCCAGAGTCAACGCGGGGCTGACCGGCCCCTCGAAGATGACGCTGACCGAGGTGTGCACCGGCCAAGGCTATGTGACGGAGACGTCGGCCTTGTCCGGATAGAACGCGACGTGCCCGGCGATCGGGGCCACGGCGGGATACGGCTTCTCGTAGGTCCACACGGCATCCTCGATGGTCGCGCCGGCCTCGGTGACGACGTGGTAGTAGCCGGCGTCACCCTTGAAGGGGCAGTACGTGGTGGTGTCACTGCGCCGCAGCCGATGGGCATTGACGTCCTCAAGCGGAACGTATTGAACCGCTGGATAACTGGACTCCTGCAGCGTGAGCGCCCGATCGGTCTCGGCGACGATCTCGCTATTCACCCGAACGGTGACGTGCCGGCCGGTCGGTGCGACGGTGATCGGATGTTCGGCAGTCGGTTCGAGTACGGGGCGCTGGCTCATGTGATGGCCAACGCGCGAGGTGTCCTCGGGATTCCTGACGTGTCACACCCGCGCAGCCCAATTCGCCGCCCGCATCACAGCCGAACGCACCCGCACCACAACACCTGCCCCCTTCTGACCTGCCGCTGACTACGATCGCCCGCATGAGCGAATCAGGTCCGCCGTCCGCACAGGCAGAAGTCACGATCGATGCCGATTCCGAGACGCTTTACCGCCTCATCACCGATCTACCGACGCTCGCCTCGCTGGCCGAGGAGGCGCACGCCATGCAGTGGCGCAAGGGGAATGCGGCACGACCGGGAGCGGTGTTCCGCGGGCAGAACCGCAACGGGTCGCGGACCTGGACGACGACGTGCACCGTGACCGAGGCAGAACCCGGCCGGGTCTTCGCGTTCGATGTGCGCAGCGCCGTCATTCCCGTCGCACACTGGCGTTATGAGATCGCCGAGGCGGGGGACGGGAGAACGCGGGTCACCGAAAGCACATGGGACCGCCGGCCCGGGTGGTTCAAGTTGCCCGCCGGCTGGGCCACGGGCGTGACAGACCGCGACACCGCCAACGCCGAGCACATCCGTCTGACACTGCAACGGTTGAAGGAAAAAGCGGAAGGGTCGCGCGGCTGATGACCGATCTGCAACGCCACGGCGCGGTATATGTGTTGACGCTCGGTGATGACGAGAACCGCTTCCATCCCGACAGGCTGACCGCGATCAACGCCGCCCTCGATGAGGTGGAGGCGGCCGAGGGGCCGAAGGCCGTTGTCACCACCGGCGTCGGCAAGTTCTACTCCAACGGGCTCGACCTGGACTTCATGGCCGCCAACGCCGATGCCGCAGAGTCCAATCTGGCCGACGTGCACGCCCTGTTCGCGCGCGTGCTGGCTTTTCCCGCGCCGATCGTCGCCGCGGTGCAGGGGCATGCATTCGCAGCCGGTGCGATGCTTGCGCTCGCGCACGACCTGATCGTCATGCGGGCAGACCGCGGCTACTTCTGTCTGCCGGAGGTCGACCTCGGCATACCGTTCACGGCGGGGATGAACGCGCTCATCCGCGCCCGGTTGCCGATCACGACCGCCCACGAGGCGATGACCACCGCCCATCGCTACGGCGGCGAGGCGGCCCGTGCGGCAGGCATCGTCGCGGCCACCGCCGCAGAGGGCGAGGTCGTCGATGCGGCACTCGCCCGCGCCGAGGCACTGTCGGCGAAGGCCGGCGCGGTGTTCGGCGCGATCAAGGCGCGGTTGTACGCCGAGGTGATCGCCGAACTGCGGGTCCGTTAGAACGCGTAGCGGTGGTACTGCGCCATATAGCGCAGCGACGGCAGCGTTGACATCGCCCGCCCCAGCGCCCGGTAGTACCACGCGACGTCGCGGAACGTCGGCGAGTCGAACGGTGACACCCAGGCCAGCAACCGCACACCGGGGACCGCGGCGACGATGTCGTCGGGTCCATCGATGCCCCAGTACAGCGTCGCGCCCGCGCGCCGCACCACTGCGTTCAAGAATTGCGACCTGATGCCGAGACGGTTGAACGCGTCGAAATGCAATTCGCCGGAAGGGAAACCGTCGACGATACGACGGAGCAACGCCAAGCCGTCGGCCTCCGTCAGGTACATCGTCAAGCCTTCGGCGATCATCAAAGTCGGTCGGCCGGTGGGTATTTCGGTTATCCAGACCGGATCGGTGACCGATGCCGCGATGACGCGGTAGCGGTCGCGCTGAGGATAGGGTCGCCTGCGCAGATCGGCGACGTCGGGATAGTCGATGTCGAACCAGTCGACACCGGGTCCCGGATCCACCCGGAATACCCGCGCGTCCAGCCCACATCCCAGATGCAGCACGACGGCGTCGGGGTGGACGGCCAGGAACTGGCGTGCCCATAAGTCGAAATGCGCGCTGCGGGTGGTCACCGACGCGGAGTTCGCTGCAGTGATCGACGTCGCCGACCAGTCGTAGTCGATGCGGTCGACGATGTCCTTGGCAAACCGGTCGCCCAGAATCGGCGCAGGCAGATCGGCGTCGAGCGCCTTCGCGTAGAACGTCGCGAGCATGGTCTGCGGCGCACCGGACAGATCGACGCGCAGTTTCTCAGGCATCGTCTACGAGACTATCCCGCCTTGCTCTTACGTCGCGCGTCCCGCAGACCGACCCAGAACCGCGCGGCCTCGCGGATCGACTCCTCCACTGGCCTTGGCTGCCAATCGAGTTCGCGTCTGGCTTTGCTGCAGTCCACCGGCGCCTCGGCGCGCATCAACCGCAATGACTCCAGCGACAACTTCTCGTCGGTTCCGGTGAGCCGCGCCTTGACAGTGCCCAGTGTGGCCATCGCGTAGGACACCGGCAGCGGGATCGACTTCGTCGGCGCGGGCATGCCGGCGGCTTCTGCGGCGATGCGCACCACGTCGGCGTTGCTGATCATCTTCTCCGAGATCAGATAGCGCTCACCGATGCGACCGTGCTCGGCGGCGAGAATCATTGCGCGCGCAGCATCGTCGACACCGACGGCCTCGAGTTCGATACCGCCCATGACGAACGGCAGCTTGCCGAAGGCCGCCCCGGCGATGATCGCGCCGTGCGGGGTTCGGCCCCAGTCGCGGCTGCCGTAGGTGGTCGACACGCACATCGCCACCGCGGGCAAGCCGCGTTCGCGCGCATACTGCAGCACCAGCCTCTCCGCCTCGACGCGGGAGCGCACGTACGGCGTCAAGCGCTTGTCGACGATCACGTCGTCCTCGGTGGCCACATGGCCGCGCCGGCGCCCGACCGTCACGTAACTGCTGGTGTAGACGAACCGCCGCAGTCCGGCGGCGATCTCGGGTTCGACGGCGACGTCGAGCACGTTGCGGGTGCCGTCGACATTGGTGCGGAACAACGGGGCCGGGTCTTTGAGCCAGCCCCGCGTGTCGACGACGCAGTAGTACACGTCCGTGGCACCGGTCATCGCCGCACGCAGGGTGTCGTTGTCCCAGATGTCACCGTGGAACCGTTCGACGGGCAGATCGTCGATGCCTGTCGTGTCGGCGTTCGTCCGCAGCATGGCGCGGACGTCGTGCCCGTCGGCCACCAACAGCCGGGTGACATGCGAGCCGAGAAAGCCGTTGGCGCCGATGACCAACTTGGTCACTTACCGCCTCCGTACTGGCTCATCCACTGCTGGGCCTCGTCGGGCAGGGTGCCGAATTCGGCCGCTTTGCGGCACCACTTCACCGTCGCCTTGACGAACCTCAGCGGGTTGTAGATGTCCTCCTGGCGGCGCCACAACCCGTCACCGGCGTACGTCAGGATCGAGATGTTGGTCGCGCTGATGATGGTGCCGTCGCCGGGGTCGCGCATCGGGTTGTCGAGTTCGCAGATGACCCGCCCCGTCGGTTCGTCGAACACCCGCCACAGCGCCGGGAACGACGTCATGTAGCTGCCCGGAAACGACTCCATCGTCTTCCAGATCCAGGGCCGGACCTGCTCGCGCCCGCGCATCGTGCCCGCGGCGTGCTCGACGTAGACGACGTCGTCGGTGTACTGGTCCACCCACGGGTCCCAGTCCCGGGTCTGGGCGGCGCGGTCGACCGTCGCCTCGAATGCCTCGAATGCCGAGACCAGTTCGTCCCGGGAGAAGGTACTGCTCGTCACATCAGAACTAGAACACGTTCTACCGGGGTTGTCGAGGGTCAGAACGAGGTGAGAACCTGACGCGAGCCCAACGGGCTCTGCAGCCCGACGTCGAGGATCCCCGACACCGCGATCATGATGCACGCCCGGCCGACGGCTTCGGGCAGTGTCCCGCCGCGCAGTTCCACAGTGACGGTCTGGGCGGTCTCCTGCACACTGGCGTGCACGCCATAGCACTGCGGCGTGCCCGTGGTGAAGTGCACCGCGACGGCGCGGTCGTCGGGAACGCGGCTGTAGGACTCCGCACGCATCGGATGGGAGTCGACGATCGCCGGATTGTCGGTGAACATCAGGCCGGGATAGCCGGGACGCTCCGGCAGCACGACGGTCTCCGCCCACGCGGCCGGGGCGGCCCATACCGCCGACAATGCGATACCGACGACGACGATCAACCTGCGCATCTCACAACCGTAATCCGCGTACGGAACACGGCGGCGCGTCAGACGGTTATACAGGCACTATGGCAGTGCAATACAACGATCAGGAGGCGCGTATGAGTGACACCAAGACGGCGATCCTGGCGGGTGGCTGCTTCTGGGGCATGCAGGATCTGATCCGCAAGCAGCCCGGTGTGGTGTCGACGCGGGTCGGCTACACCGGTGGCGAGAACGCCAACGCCACCTACCGCAACCACCCCGGCCACGCCGAAGCGATCGAGATCGTCTACGACCCGACCCGCACCGACTACCGCGCGTTGTTGGAGTTCTTCTTCCAGATTCACGATCCGACGACGAAGAACCGGCAGGGCAACGACGTCGGCACCAGTTACCGGTCGGCCATCTTCTACCGTGACGACGAGCAGAAGCGGATCGCGCTGGACACCATCGCCGATGTCGACGCATCGGGATTGTGGCCCGGCAAGGTGGTCACCGAAGTCAGTCCCGCCGGCGATTTCTGGGAAGCCGAGCCCGAACACCAGGACTACCTGGAGCGGTTCCCGAGCGGCTACACATGCCACTTCCCGCGGCCGGGCTGGACACTGCCGAAGCGCGAGACCGCCAGCCAGTAGTGCATCGACCGCGAGACTACGGTTTGTGAGGGGAATCGGCCGAAATTCGTCATAAAGCGTAGTTTCGGCGCGCCCACTCAGGTGCTCAGGGCTGGTCGCGGTGGCGCACCACGATCCGGCCGCCGTCCTTCGGGGTGAAGGCGATGCCGCGGAAGTGCACCTTCTCGTCCGGCGCGCTGTCGGTTTCGATCACGAGGTGCCGCAGCACCGTTCGCAACACCACGTCCATTTCCACGTTGGCGAACGCGGCCCCGATGCACCGGCGGGTACCGCCGCCGAACGGCACCCATGCCGTCGGCGGGCGCTTACCCAGGAACCGGTCGGGGTCGAAGCGTTCGGGGTCGGGGAACACCTCCGCGTTGGCATGCATGTTCGCCAGCGCCACCATCACGGTGTAGCCGTGCGGAATCCGCCACTCGCCCACATCGAAATGCGGTGCCAGGACGTGCCGTCCGGAGAAATCGATCACCGTCCGGTTGCGTTGCAGCTCGTTGATGAAGGCCTGGCGGTATTCGCTGCCTCCCTCGTCGTTCTCCTCGACGAGTCTGGCCAGCACCGCGGGGTGACGGCGCAGCCGCTCGAACGCCCAGCCGAGCGTCGACGCGGTGGTCTCGTGGCCGGCGCCGAGCAGGGTGAGCAGCTCGTCGGAAATGTCCTGGCGCGACATCGGGGTGCCGTCCTCGTACGTGCTGCCCAACAACAACGCCAGGATGTCGGTGCGCTCATCGAGCGCGGGGTCGGCTTGCGCCTTGTCGATCAACTCGAAGACGACGCGGTCGAAGTTGCGTCGGAACGTCGCCAGCCGGCCCCACGGGCTGAATCGGCCGGTGTTGAAGGGCGGTTCGGGCAGGGTCGCCATGCGTGAGCCCAGCTTGGCCCACGGCGGGATGATCTCGCGCAGGTAGTCGAGTTCGGCCCCGTCGGCGCCGAAGACCGTGCGCAGGATGACGTTCAGCGTGATCCGGTTCATCGGCTCGAGCGTCGGGAACTCGACGCCATCGGGCCACGTCGCTGTCTCGCGGAGCGTCTCCTCCTCGATGATCTTTTCGTAGTTCTTGATGCTCTGCCCGTGGAAAGGCGGTGCGAGAAGCTTGCGACGCTTGCGGTGCTCGACCCCGTCAAGCGCGAAAACCGAACCGGGACCGAAGATCCGGCTGAGGTTCGGCTGCACGTTGATCAGGTCGTCGGTGCTCGCGAGGTATACGCTCCGGATCAGTGCGGGATCGGCAATCACCACACTGCGGCCGAAGAACGGCACGTTGATCGCGAAGACGGGACCGTACCGCTTGAGCGCCTTGCCCAGGTACCAGCGCCGGAAGCCCGCCATGAGCACCATCTGGACGGGTTTTGGCAGCGGCACCGCCGGCGGCAACTTGCCGGGGGATACCGGGACGTCCTGCTTGGCAACGGCTGCGTTCGTCATCGGTTGTTCGAATCCTCCTGCGCGAGCGGTGTCTTTCGGCGGTGCACCACGATGCGGCCGCCGTTCTTCGGGGTGTAGGCCACGCCGCGCGAATGCACCTTCTCCGCGGGCGCCGCGGTGTTGTCGATCACGAAGTGGCGCAGCACGGTCCGTAGCACCACGTCCATCTCCACGTTGGCGAACACGGCGCCGACGCACCGCCTGGTGCCTCCGCCGAACGGGATGAAGGCGAAGGTCGGCGGGCGGGCACCGATGAAGCGCTCCGGGTCGAAGCGGTCGGGATCAGGGAACTCGGCTGCGCGGTCATGCATCAACGAGATGCTGACCAGTACCGAGTAGCCTTGGGGCACAGCCCATTCGCCCAACTCGAGCGTCGGCGAGTAGACGTGCCTACCGGCGAAATCGATAACGGTGCGCGAGCGCTGCACCTCACAGATGACGGCCTGGCGGTACTCGTTGTCGTCGGTGGCTGCCTCCGCCACCAGCCTCGACATGACGTCCCGGTGGCGGGTTATCCGCTCGAACGCCCAGGCCAGGGTGGCGGCGGTGGTCTCGTGGCCTGCCGCCAGCAGGGTCAACAGTTCGTCGCCGATGTCCTTGTGCGACATGGCGCTTCCGTCCTCGTAGCTACTGCGCAACAGCAATGCCAGGACGTCTTCGCGGTTCTCGAAGTTCGGGTCGGCGCGTACCCGGTCGATCAGCTTTTCGATGACCAGGTCGTACCGGCTGCGGTACTCGGCCAGCCGGCCCCACGGACTGAACCGGCCATACGTGCGCGACGGAGTCGGCAGGGTCGCCACCCGGGAACCCAGCGTGACCCACGGCGGGATGATGCGGCGCAGCTCGTCGAGCTGCTCGCCGTCGGCACCGAACACCGCGCGCAGGATCGCGTTGAGCGTGATCCGCATCATTGGCTTGAGCGTCGGGAATGCTTGTCCCTGCGGCCAGTTCGCCGATTCGCGCAGGGTCTCTTCTTCGAAGATCTTCTCGTAGTTCTTGATGCTCTTGCCGTGGAACGGCGGGGTCAGCAGGCGGCGCCGACGGCGGTGCTCGGCGCCGTCGAGGGCGAACACCGAGCCGGGCCCGAGGACGCGCGAAAGATTCGGCTGGATGTTGCCGACGTCTTCGGTGTTGGCCATGAACAGTTGCTTGGCCAGTTGCGGGTCGCCGACGACGACAGTGCGCCCGAATACGGGGAGGTTCAGCGTGAAGACGGAACCGTAGCTGCGGACGATCCGGGCGATCTGGGCGATGGTCCAGCGCCGCGAGGTCAGGAACGCGACACCGAGCACCGGCTTGGGAATCGGCGGTCGCGGCGGCAGCTTGACCGCGCGGGGCGGCCCGGCTTCGACGGGCGTTCCGGCGCCCTCGATGACCGTGACTTCGCTCATGACGCTCCCAGCCATACTGCGGTACTACGATGTACCGTGAATGTGTGATGTACGGTACCGGTTGGTACCAGATGTCGCAAGGGTGGAGGAGTGATGACAGCAGCGCTGGATGACTCGGCAGCGCTGAACCGCAACGCGTCCGCCGCCGCTGATGACCCGTTCCGTGATCGCGTGCTCGATGGTCTGGCGTCCTGCATCAACGAGCGTGGCTACCGAGACACCACGGTCGCAGACATCGTGCGGCACGCGCGTACTTCCAAGCGGACCTTCTACGAACAGTTCCCGAGCAAGGCCGAATGCCTGATCGAACTGCTGCGCCACAACAACGAGGACCTGATAGCCAACATCCGGGCGGCGACGCAACCGGAATGCGACTGGCAGGACCAGATCCGGCAGGCGGTGACGGCCTACGTCGAGCACATCGCGGCGCGTCCCGCGATCACGCTGACCTGGATTCGCGAAGCACCCGCGCTGGGTATGGCCGCCCAACCGCTGCACCGGTCGGCCATGGAACATCTGACCGACATGCTCGTCGACCTCAGCGACAGTCCCGGATTTCAGCGCGCCAAGCTGCCGGCGATATCGCGTCCGCTGGCGCTGATCCTGTTGGGCGGGTTACGCGAGCTGACCGCGCTGTTCGTCGAGGACGGCCGCGACCTGCGCGGCATCATCGAGCCGGGAATCACCGCTGCTGCGGCCATCCTCGGCCATCGCTGAGGATTTCAGCTCAAGATCAGCCGCGCCGACTTCTCCAGCCGCTCCGCGATCTCGCTGTATGAGGCGTAACCCATGCCGGCGCGGACCAGCGCGCCGGAGTAGAGCATCTCCAGCGAATCGATGACGTCGGGATCGATCTCGACCCCCAGCGCCGCGGCGAGCCGGTCGCGGATCTCGCGACCGATGCGCAGTCGCAGCACCTCGACGTCGGGATCGCGCCCCAACAGCGCCGTCGTCACCGCACCTGCGAACTCGGGTTCGTCGGCGACCAGCAGCGCGATGTGACGCAACACCTCGATGACCCGGGTCGCGGCGTCATCGGTCTCGTGTGCGGCTGGCGGCGACGCGGCAAGCCGTCGCCAGAACACCTCGGCGACGAGGTGTTCCTTGGACGAGAAGTAGGTGTATGCGGTGGCCGCCCCGACCCCAGCGTCGGCAGCGACTCGTCGCACGGTCAGACCGGCGAAACCTTCGCGGCCGAGAAGTTCGACCGCGGCCCGACCCAGCCGGTCGACGGTGTCGGCTTGCTTGGCGGTCAGACGGCGCCGAGTCGACTCCAGGGCCGTGTCGGACACATGTCTGGACGCTACTACAACGCCCCCGCACCAGCAACGATTGCGCCCCATTAGTCTGGCTGGCGATGCGCACCACAGAGGAACTATTCGCCCTGGCCGAGCAGGTCACCGGATTCATGCCCGCCGACGAGGGCCGGGCGCTTTTCGACGCCGCCGTCAAGTACCTCGGCGACGGCATCGGCGTCGAGATCGGCACCTACTGCGGCCGATCGACCGTCCTGCTCGGGGCGGCCGCGCAGCAGACGGGCGGCGTGATCTACACCGTCGACCACCACCACGGCTCCGAGGAACACCAACCGGGCTGGGAGTACCACGACGCGTCGATGGTCGACCCGGTCACCGGTTTGTTCGACACGCTGCCCACCGCGCGGCACACCCTCGACGCCGCCGGATTGGACGACCACGTGGTCGCTGTCGTCGGCCGCTCACCGGTGGTGGCGCGCGGTTGGCGAACTCCGTTGCGGCTGTTGTTCATCGACGGCGGTCACACCGAGGAGGCCGCGCAGCGCGACTTCGACGGTTGGGCGAAATGGGTGGACGTCGGCGGCGCGCTGGTCATCCACGACGTCTTCCCTAACCCGGACGAGGGCGGCCAGGCGCCGTTCCACATCTATCGGCAGGCGTTGGACAGCAACGAGTTTCGTGAGATCTCGGCTACCGGGTCCATGCGGGTGTTGGAGCGGACGACAGGAACTGTCGGCGAACCGCTTTAGTCAGCGGTCGCTGGTCGCGCACTCGCAGTCGTACTCGCCCTCCAGTCCGCGCGGCAGGTCCAACCCGCGGAATATGCCACTCGCCGGCGTGGTGGATGACAACGCGTCGGCGGCCAATATCATCGCCCCGCCGGTCCACGTCGTGCGTTCTTCCGGCCAGCGCTTGCCGTCGGCGAACACCAGACCCGTCCAGTAGGAGCCGTCGGCCTCGCGCAGATGGTGCATCGCGGCGAACTGCTCGCGCGCGCGGATCGTGTCACCGATCGCGTCCAAAGCCAATACCAGTTCGCAGGTTTCGGCACCGGTGACCCACGGCCGGTCGTCGACGCACCGAATCCCCAACCCGGGCACCACGAAGTCGTGCCACCGCTCGTCGATTCGAGACCTCGCCGCCGCACCGCGCACGGCGCCGGTCAGCACCGGGTAATACCACTCCATCGACCAGCGGTCCTTTACCGTGAACGCATCGGGGTGGTGGGCGATGGCGTGGCCGAGCCGGCCGACGGCAACCTCCCATTCGGGCTGCGGGTCGTCGAAGTAGTCCGCAAGGGCCAGCGCGCACCGGATGCTGTGGTAGATGCTCGCGCAACCGGTTAGCAGGGCGTCGGGTTCGATAGTGGAAGGACTTCTCGCCCAGGCGATCTCACCGCGACTGAGCTGCATTCCGAGTACGAAGTCGATCGCCCTGGTGACCACCGGCCACATCGTCTCGGCGAATCGACGGTCACCGGTGACGAGAACGTGATGCCAGACGCCCGTGGCGATGTAGGCGCAGAAGTTGCTGTCGCTGTTGGCGTCCTCGATCACACCGTTGCGCAGCTGGATGGGCCAGGATCCGTCGGGGCGTTGGGTCGTGCGCGACCATTCGAATGCCCCGCGCGCCGGATCCAGCAGACCCGCGGCGGTGAGCGCCATCGCGTTCTCGACATGGTCCCACGGATCGGTGTGGCCGCCGTCGAACCACGGTAGTGCTCCGGACGACTCCTGAGTTGCGGCAATCGATTTCGCGGTCTGGCGACACTGTTGGGGTGTCAGTACCCCCGGGACGCCCGGGACGCCTTGGAGTTCAGGAGCCAGCACCGACGACCACCGGTTTGTCGAAGTACAACGCGACACTCTTGCCGATCAGCGGGTTGAGCAGCGATTCGGCCGTCCGGGTAAGCCATGGGCGGCTCATCATGTCCCAGACCAGCATTCGGTGGTATGTCTGCACCGCCAGATGATCCGAGTTCTCGGTGCCCACCGCGCATTTGAGCCACCAGTACGGCGAATGCAGGGCGTGCGCATGGTGCGTATGGGCCAGGCGCAGGCCGTGGCTGAGCACCTTGTCGCGCAACCGGTCCGCATGGTAGATCCGCACGTGTCCACCCTCGTTGGCGTGGTAGGAGTCGGAGAGCACCCAGCAGACCTTTTCCGGAAGCCACCGAGGCACCGTGACCGCGAGTCTGCCGCCTGGCTTGAGCACCCGGACCAGTTCCGCGATCGCCTTGTCGTCCTCGGGCACGTGCTCGAGGATCTCCGAGGCGATAACGCAGTCGAAAGTACCGTCGGCATACGGCAAGTCGAGTGCATCGCCCTTGACCGCCTCGGCCTTCGCGGTCAGCGGCACCTCACCCTGCTCGCGCATTGCGGTCAGGATCTCGTCGACGTCGTTGAGGTCGGCGGCGTTCTGGTCGAAAGCGATGACGTCTGCGCCGCGCCGGTACGCCTCGAAGCTGTGCCGGCCCGCACCGCAACCCACGTCGATCACCTTGGTACCCGCACCGACCCCGAGCGTGTCGAAGTCCACCGTCAGCATGCGCCGACCCGTTCGTGTGCCAGCTCGTAGACCGCAACCGTCTGTGCGGCAACCGATTGCCAGCTGAACACGTCGAGCGCACGTTTGCGGCCGTTGGCGCCGAGGCGGGCCAGTTCGCGGGGGGAGTCGAGCAGATCGCCGAGCACTGCGGTCAGTTCCTCGACGTCGGCGGGCCGGACCAGCCGGGCGCATTCACCGTCGGCACCGACCACCTCGGGCAGCGCACCGGCGCGGCTGGCCACGATCGGTGTCCCGCTGGCCATGGCCTCCACCGCCGGTAGTGAGAAGCCTTCGTAAAGCGATGGGATGCAGGCGACTTCGGCCGAGGCGAGCAGATCGGCCAGCTCGCTGTCGGACAGTCCGCTCGAGCTGTGCACGATGTCGGAGATGCCGAGTTCGGCGATGAGCTTCTCGGTCGGACCGTTCGGTTCCAGCTTGGCGACCAGCTGCAGTTCGAGGTCGCGTTCCACGCGCAGCCGCGCCACCGCGTGAAGCAGGTGCCGCACCCCCTTGAGTGGAACGTCGGCGCTGGCGATCGCGATGATGCGGTTGCGCACCCGCCGTTCGGCCGGTTTGAACATCGCGGTGTCCACACCGAGCGGCACCACATGCAGTTGGCTGGGAGCGACGCCGAAGTCCTCGGAGATGTCGGCCGCCGACGTCGACGACACGGTGAGCAGTTCGGGGATCTCGCAGGCGACCTGCTTCTGCATCTCGGCGAAGCCGTACCACCGTCGCACCAGCGGTTTGCGCCACCACTTGGCGGCTGCCACGTCGACGACCTTGTCGCGGGTGATCGGGTGGTGCACCGTGGCCACCACCGGAAGCCCGAGGCCGGCGATCTTGCGCAGGCCGGTGCCCAGACACTGGTTGTCGTGCACGACGTCGAATTCGTCGCGGCGCTCGGCCAGCAGTCGCGCGGCGCGCAGGCTGAACGTGCGCGGCTCCGGAAAGCCGGCCGTCCACGTGCTCAACAGCTCGAGCAGGTCGATCGAGGTCTTGATCTCATTCGGCCACGGGATCCGGAACGGATCGGGCTCCCGGTACAGGTCCAGGCTCGGCACCTCGGTCAGACGGACCCGGGGATCGAGCTCCTCCGGGTAGGGCTGGCCCGAGAACACCTCGACGTCATGACCCAGGTCGGCCAGGCCGCGGCTGAGGTAGCGGACGTAGACGCCTTGCCCACCGCAGTGGGTCTTGCTTCGGTACGACAACAGAGCGATGCGCATGTTCAACTCAAGACGATGCGCGGGAGCCGAGAGATCCAGAGCCGGCGAGCTGGGCAAATCGTGTCACGCAACAACTCCGAACCTTCTGGACATGTGTCCAGACTATAGTTTGACGTGCTAGTGGACGCAACGCGGCCATCATGC
Organism: Mycolicibacterium sp. GF69; assembly: GCF_003284965.1. Lineage (GTDB taxonomy): Bacteria > Actinomycetota > Actinomycetes > Mycobacteriales > Mycobacteriaceae > Mycobacterium. Next base: position 64,779 of record NZ_QMEW01000014.1, on the reverse strand, counting down.
CTTGACTATCACAGCGTCCGGACCGTGTGCCTGTCGGCCTCTCGGTTCCGCGCTTCGGCGACCGGGTACCCGCTCTCCATGAGCAGACATCTCGAGGCGACCTTCGAGATCGGCAGCTGGGATGAGACCCCGTTCGAGAACGGCGATGAGGCCACCCGGCTGACCGAGGCCTTGGTCGCCAAACGCTACGACGGTGACATCAAGGGCACATCGACGACGAAGTGGTTGCTCGCCTACGCACCGGACAAGAGCGCGCTGTTCGTCGGCGTCGAGCACATCACGGGCACCATCGGCGGCAATCCCGGCGGTCTCGTGCTCCTGCACGACGGCTCCTATCGCGACGGTGTCGCCAGCGCCGACGTGCGGATCGCATCGGGCACCGGGGGGTTGGCGAACGCGGCGGGCAGCGGAAAGTTCCGGGCCGACCCGGCCGGCGCGATCACCCTCGACATCGACGGGTTGGACACCTCGATTGCCGAGTCTTCCCGGGGAACGCGTCCGTAGCGACGGGGTTTGACGGGTCGGCGGGTGCGAACTTTCGCACCAGATCCCGACCCCGCATGACGACCGCTGCGCACAAGATTGCGGAACGAGTGCCCCCGGCAGCCCCTTAGGATTGGCTGCGTGCACGTGCCCAATCGGCTTGACGTCAGAGTTTGCCCTGCTCAGCGGGCGGTAGCGAGTTTGCTGTCGACGTCGCAGCACATCCGCCGTCGGGGAGGTGCGTAGCGCGTGCAACGCATCTTCGGCCGGGTCGGCGTGCTGCTGGCGGCGCTGCTGCTGGCATTGGTCAGCGCTCCCCCGGCCGCCGCGATCGAGCCACCGACAATCGATCCCGCGGTCGTTCCGCCCGACGAGACCGGACCGGACCAACCGATGGAACAGCGGCGTGTCTGTTCGGCGCCCGCGGTGTTCCCCAACTCGAATTTCGCCGACCGGCCGTGGGCGAACGACTATCTGCGGTTGGCCGAGGCGCAGAAGTTCGCGACGGGCGCAGGTGTCACGGTTGCGGTGATCGACACCGGCGTCACCGGTTCGCCCCGGGTGCCCGCCGAACCGGGTGGCGACTTCGTCGACCAGGCCGGCAATGGGATGTCCGACTGCGACGCGCACGGCACGCTGACCGCGTCGATCATCGCGGGCAAGGGCTCGCCCACCGACGGTTTCGTCGGCGTCGCGCCCGATGCGCGCATCCTGTCGCTGCGCCAGACCTCCGAGGCGTTCCAACCGGTCGGCTCCCGCCAGGATCCCAACGACCCCAACACAACGCAGACGGCCGGGTCGCTGCGCAGCCTGGCGCGCGCGGTCGTGCATGCGGCGAACCTCGGTGCGCAGGTCATCAACATCAGCGAGGCGGCGTGCTACAAGGTCACCCGTCCGATCAACGAGACCGGCCTCGGCGCCGCGGTCAACTACGCGGTCAACGTCAAGGGTGCGGTGATCATCGTCGCCGCCGGCAACACCGGCCAGGATTGCACGCAGAACCCGCCCGCGGATCCGGCGGTTCCGGCCGATCCGCGGGGCTGGAAGCAGGTGCAGACGATCGTCAGCCCGGCTTGGTACTCACCGTTGGTGCTGACCGTCGGCGGTATCGCCCAGAACGGCCAGCCGAGCACCTTCTCGATGTCGGGGCCGTGGGTGGGCGCCGCGGCGCCCGCCGAGAACATGGTCGCGCTCGGCTATGACGGCAATCCGGTCAACGCGCTGCAGGGTCAGGACGGGTTGATTCCGATCAGCGGTACGTCGTTCGCCGCGGCCTATGTCTCGGGGTTGGCGGCGCTGCTCAAACAACGCTTCCCGGAGCTCACACCGGCCCAGATCATGAACCGGATCACCGCCACGGCGCGGCACCCGGGCGGGGGCGTGGACAACTACGTCGGCGCGGGACCCATCGACCCGGTCGCGGCGCTGACCTGGGATGTGCCGGCCGGTCCGGAGCGGGTGCCGTACAAGGTCAAAGAGATCCCGCCGCCGGTATTCACCCCTCCGCCCGATCGGGGGCCGATCACCGCGGTCGTCGTCGCCGGTGCCGTGCTCGCGGCGGTGCTCGGCCTCGCGGTGTTGGCGCGGCGTGCATTGAGGCGCCGATGAACAAGATCGTCGGCATGTTCGGGCTGCGGCTCACGACGGGCCACGCGATCTGGGCCGCGGCGTTGATTCCGGCCGGCATCCTGTTGTTCGCGAACCTGGGTCTGCTGTGGCTGGGAATCGTGCTCGCGGTGTTGATCGCACTCGGTGCGGTGGTGACGATCCGCGGCCGACGCGTGACAGGTTGGGTGGCAGCGCTGTTCGCATGGCGGCGCCGGCACCGCAACGTGCCAGAGCAGCCGTCGGAGCCCGCAGTGGGTGCCACCGTGATGCCCGGGGATCACGTCGCAGTGCGCTGGCAGGACGAATACCTGGTGGCGGTAGTCGAACTGGTGCCGCGACCGTTCACCCCGACGGTGATCGTCAACGGGGAGGCGTTCACCGACGACGTCGTGGACACCCGGCTCGTCGAGCAACTGGTCGCGGCGCACTGCCCGGACCTCGAGGCCGATGTGGTGTCCTCGGGCTACCGGGTGGGCAAAACCGCTCCGGCGACGCTGGTTTCGCTCTACGAGCAGGTCGTCGGACCGTATCCGGCGCCCGCCAGCAGGCGAACATGGATCGTGCTACGCGCCGATCCCGAGCGCACCCGCAAGTCGTCGCAACGTCGCGACTCGGGCGTCTCCGGTTTGGCGCGATATCTGGTGGCGTCGGCCACCCGGATTGCAGATCAACTGGCCGGCAACGGAATCGACGCCCGCCCTGCGCGCAGCTTCGACGACTTCGACCGCGCGACCGAGATCAGTTTCGAGCGTGAGACGTGGTCGGCGATCAAGGGGCGCAGCACCTTCACCGCCGCCTACACCGCGCCAGGAGGTCCGGACGTCTGGTGGTCGGCGCGTGCCGATCACACGATCACCCGGGTACGGATCCGTCCCGGCGAAGCTCCGACGTCGACGGTGTTGCTGACGACGCTGGCCAATCCCGCGACACCGCGCGGCTTTTCGTGTCTGTTCGGTGGGCAGAGAGCAGCCCTGCACGGCATCAACCCGGTCAACGACCGCCATTACGAACTACCGATCGGGTCGGCCGGGGTGCTGGTGGGTGAGACCGCCGACCGCTACCCGGTCTACCTGCCGTTCGACGATGTCGACGTGAGCATCAACCTCGGCGACGCGCGACTGTTCACCCAGTTCATCGTCCGCTCCGCGGCGGCGGGTGCCGTCATCACGCTGCTCCCGCAGTTCACCGAGTTCGCCGGGTACGTCAACGCCCGGATCGGACGGGAGGCCAAAGTCGCCTGGCCCAACGCGACGACGTACCTGGGACCGCATCCCGGCCTGGGCCGAGTCATGTTGCGCAGCAACTTCATCGAGACGCCGCGTCACCGTCAGCTGCCGATCCGGCTGATCAACCCCAGGGAGGAAAGCCGCTACCAGATGGTCCTCGAGGGCTGAGCCGACATGCGGACCGAGGGATAACCGTGGGCGACGTACAGCGCGTCGACCCGAGCGCGCTCCGCAGCCGAGCCGCCGAGATGGCCGCCCAACAGTGGCACAATCCCAACGCCGAGGCGGTCGTGCCGCCGGATGCGCTGCCGTCCTCGTCGGCCGCTGCCACCAACCTGAACGACAACGCGAAGTCGCTGCTGGAATTTCAGCAGTGGGCCGAGAAGGAAAACCAGCGCATCGCCGAGATGATGCAGATCGCCGCCGACGCGTACACCGAAGTCGACGAGACCTACGGCCGGGTCATCACCGATCCTGAGCGCCGTGCCGCGGTGGACGCGATCGCGATCCCCGCACCGTCGACCACGCCGCCTGCCGCGCCGACGCCCGTCGGGGCGCCGCGCACGCTCGACGCCGGCGGGTACAGCGACGTTCACCAGACGCAGGCGGAGTTGACCGCGCCCGACGACGGCGGCACGTTGAAGATCGCGATGCTGCAGTGGGCCGCGGCCGCCAAGCATGTCGAGGCCAACACGCCGCGGCCACCCGGCGGGGACTGGGAGGGCGAGGCCGCCGACGCCGCATACGCCCGCATGGCCGAGTTCGGCGGCCACTTGCGACAGTTGTCCGAAGGCTGGCACGACCTGGCCGAGGCCGCCGCGAAAGTCCTCGAGGCACACGGCGACGCGAAGTCGCGGCACGCGGAGATCCACCGTGAGTACGTCCAGTCCGAGACGCGGCTGCGTGAACTGGCGGCGCAGCTGACCGCCGAGAACTCCGTAGCGACACAGGCCGAGATGGCCAGGGTCCAGCAGCGGATGCAAGAACTTCAGCAGCAGTCCGACGAGGTGCGCCAGGACTACGCGAACAATGCCACGTTCGCACCCGTGCGACCCGAGATGCCGACGGGCAGCGGCGCCGACCGGTCCACGACGGTCGGCGGTGGCGGCGGTGGCGGGCCCACGGGTGATTCCGCCGGCATGGCCGAGAAGATGGCGCAGTCAATGGGCGGCCCGCCGCCAGGTGACCGTGAGTCCGGCGGCGCACCCGCCGGCGGGCGCGCCCGCTGGTGCGGGGTCGCCTTCCTCGGGCGGCGCCCCGTCAGGGAGCGCAGGCACCCCGAGCGGGACGCCCGGCGGTACCCCGTTGCCCAAGTCGCCGACCGATCCGAGCCTGCGGCCCGCGGCGGCCTCCGGTGGCGGTGGGTCCGGTGGTGGCGCCGGCGGCGGTGCCGGTGGCGGCGGCATGCCGGCGACACCGATGTCGGCGCCGGTAACGGCGGAGACGGTGGCACCCGCGCTCGCCGCGGCCGAAGTCGTCGGCGAGCGCGGGTGCGGGACCATCCGCGGACGGCCGCGCCGCCGGCGGGATGGGCGCCGGCATGGCGCCGATGGGCCACGGCGCGGGCGCGCAGCAGGGCAAAGAAAAGCGGCGCGATCCCCGGCTGGCGCCCGACGAGGATCTCTACACCGAGGACCGGCCGTGGACCGAGGCCGTCATCGGCAACCGTCGCCGCCGGGAGGTCGGCGACGGCCGCGAGGGTCGAGACACGAAGTGACCGACGAGATGCATCCCGACGTCGCTGCCGTGCTGCAGCAGGCGCAGCGGCTGCAGTCGATCATGGATGATCAGCTGCACCGGATGAACACTCAAACATTCACGGCCACCGATGAATCCGAGACGGTCGAGGTGACCTTGAACGGTCACCACCAATTGATCGACGTGTTCATCGAGGAGGGTCTGCTTCGCCTGGGCGTGGAGACCGTGCAACAGCGTCTCGACGAGGCACTGCAGAACGCGGCCACCGCGGCGACCGCGTCGATCGAAGCCGACCGCGAGCGCATCGACGCCGCCGTGGCCGAGATCACCGATATCTCACACGACCAAACCCCCTAGCGCACACCCTCTTTCGCGTACACCACCCGCAGTACGTGGGCGACTTCCGGGCCCATCACCGCGTCGGCGAGTTCACAGAAAGTGGCCACGAATTCGGGACCGTGCGGCGGTGCGGCCGCGCAGAGGTGGTGAGCGATCTCGTGCAGGACGACCAACTCGCGCAGCGCCCAACGCGTTCGCGCCTCCGGCACCGCTATCACCGCACTGGCGCCGACGGCCTCGTAGTGGGCGGCCGTCACTCCGCGCCGCGATCGAACGGCCAGCGGAGTTGCGCGCGGCCACCGTCGGCGCACCGCCGTCAGCGCGAGCACGTCGTCGACGTAGCGTTGCACCGACTCCACCGATGCGAACCGCGCTTCTGGTGGCAAAGTCATTGCGGTGCCGAAGAACTCGACGACTCGGTTACCGTGCTCGGCGGCCCGGTCGAACAGCGTCCGCACGAACGCCTCGGCGGCGTACACCTTCGACCGCTGGGTGTCGCGCGGGGTCACTTCTCCCCGGCGGCGCTGCGGCGCCCGTATCCGGCCAGCGCGGCGCGGGCCCCCGCGAGTTCGGTGCTGGGCCCGAGGCGAGCGTGGCGCCCAGCACGGTCACCCGCGCGGCGGGCGGCCGAGGAGTAGCCGGCGGTCGCGCTGCTGGCTCGCCAGGTGCCACGCGCCTCGGACGTCTCACGGTAGAAGTCGCGCAGCTCGAGGTCCTTGTCGCGCAACGCAATCGCGGTGCCGGGCTGGCTTTCGCGACTGTTCGTGGCCTCCTGGCGCGCCTCTTCACGGGCCTGTGCCAACCGTTGTCCGATACGAGCGCCGAAAGCCAACTGGAAGTTGATGCGCGCGGTGATGGTGGGGGTGGGGCGGTGCGCACCCGAAGCGATGTAGGCCTGCGAAGCCTTGACCATCTGCATCACCAGGCTGGCGTACAACGCGTGGCTGGCGTCGATGTCCTCACCGAAGCCATAGGCGTAGACGAACGTCGAATTCGATGCGACGTCGCACTTCACGTCGTTGGCGAGCGCGATCACGGTGAACAGCTGCACATAGGTGCGCAAGCCCCGGGTGCCGGCGTTGCCAATCGTGATCGTGCGTTGCACGGGCATCTGCGCCTTGGTGCGCTGTTCGGAATGCGACCGCGCGACGGCAAGATCGATCGAGGTCGCCGTCGCCAACCGCTGCGCGGCGGCCATGAACGCGTCGGCCTCGTGCGGGTTGTCGGTGCCCTCGGCCTGGCGCAGCAGGGCTGCGATGCGGGCCAGCATCTTGTCGTCACTCATGCGCGATCCACTTTGTTCCTCGCTCCCAAGTCATGGCGCCCAGATTAGGGCTATTCGGCGACAAAGCGATTCAGCGCTTCGACAACCTGTGGAGAAAGTGGGGCTTGGGAGGCGTAGTTGGCGATGTTGTCGCTGGGGTCGTCGCGCAGCACATGGTTGACGCCCTCGAGTTCGACGACCGTCAGGTCGGTGTGCTGCAGCGCGTCGGCGAGCGGTTCGACCGCATCGCACGAAGCCTGGACGTCGGCGTCCGAGCAGGTCAGCAACACCGGAGTGCCCGCGGGTACGTCGGCCGCCAGCACCAAGGGGTCGATCTTGTCGGCCTCGATCACCGCGTTCGCGTTGCCTGGGTTCAACATCGCACCCAGCCCGTCGGGCAGGTTGGGCGGCACCGTCCCCTTGGTCCGCACCTGCTCGACGGCCGCGAGCCACGTCGACAGCGTCTCGGGGCTTGCGTTGGCGCGCACCCGGTTGGTGATGATGTCGAGGTAACGCCCGGGTAGGGGTTGAAACAGGCCCAACGAGTGGATCTTCGGCACACCGGGGCCGGCGTCGGCAGCCAGCGACATCGCGTGGATGGTGCCTTCGCCGAGCGCATACACCGAGATGCGGGCGTCGTCGGTGCGGGACTGCTCGGCCAGATAGCGCACCGCGGCTTTCGCGCCCGACGTATAGACCGAGCTGACCACCTCCGTGGGCCGTTGCGCGTAGGGCCCGAGGCCGGTCCGGCCGGTACCGACCTTGTCGTAGCGCAGGCTGGCCACGTCGCGGTCGGACAGCAGTTCGGCCAGTTGACGCATGTTGCCGACGGGCCCGGCCACCTGATTGTCGCCGTTGCGGTCGGTGGCTCCGCTCTCGGAGATCAACAGCGCTGCGGGGCCGGCCGCCTCGGCGGTCTGATGCCGGTAGGTACCGTGGATGGTCAGCCCGCCGGCGGTGAACGTGACGTTCTCGTCGACCCATCTCACATCGTCGGATGAGCACGCGGCCAGCGCGAGAGCCAGTGAAAGAAGCGCGGCGCCAAGGGCTTTCAAAGTTTCGCCGTGATCCACGAGGTGACGTCTTCGAGCACGAGGTCGCGCTCGGGCTCGTTGAACACCTCGTGGTACAACCCGGGATAGACCTTCAGGTGCGCGTCGGTCGAGGCGACACAGGACAACAGCTGACGGCTGCCGTCGACTGGGATCAGTTTGTCCTGCTCGCCGTGCACCACCAACAGTGGCGCCTTGAGCGCCGACGCACGTTGCGGCATGGTTTCGCCGACCTCGATCAGAGCCTTGGCGATCCCAGCGGGCAGCTTGCCGTGATGCACCATCGGATCGGCCATGTAGGCGGCCACCACGTCGGGATCGCGCGACACCGCTTCGGTGGGCAGCTTTTCGACCGGCAAGCCGGGCAGGATGCTGCCCACGACCTTGGCGACGGTGATCATGAACGTCGACACCGCGTCCTGTGCGTAGACGGCCGGTCCGGACAGCACCATCGCGGTGTAGTCGTCGGGGTGGTCGATGCCGTAGGAGAACACGACCCCGCCGCCCATGCTGTGACCGACGACGATGCGCGGCAGTCGCTGGTGCTCGCCGGCGGCGATGCCCAGCAGGGTGTGGAAGTCCCCGGTGTATTCGCCGATGTTGCGCAGGTAGACCCGTTTGCCACCGGACCGGCCGTGGCCGCGCAGGTCGAGCGCGTAGGTGATCAGGCCGGCCTCGCCGAACCGCTGCGCGACATGGTCGTAGCGGCGGGCGTGCTCGGCGTATCCGTGGCAGAGCACGACCACCCCTCGCGGGTCGCTGTCAGGGGTCCAGGTGTCATAGACGATGCGCACACCGCCGACACCGTCGAAGCTGCGTTCGTTGCGCGTTGTGGCCACGCGGCGAGACTATCGGTTGTCACAGGCACTGATTAAGCTCGGCGGCGTGACGGTGCTGGCCCACGACATCGACGACGGCAGCGCAGAAGATGGCTTTCTGGCTGATGCTCAGCGGTACCGCCGTGAACTGCTCGCGCACTGCTACCGGATGACGGGTTCTGTGCACGACGCCGAGGATCTGGTGCAGGAAACCTACCTGCGGGCGTGGAAGTCGTACAGCGGCTTCCAAGGCAAATCGTCGGTGCGCACCTGGCTGTACCGGATCGCCACCAACACCTGCCTGACGGCGCTGGACAGCAGGCAGCGGCGGCCGCTGCCGACGGGGCTCGGGGCGCCCAGTTCGGATCCGCTCGACGACATCGTCGCGCGCGAGGAGGTGCCCTGGCTCGAGCCGCTGCCGGATCAAGCGGACGACCCGGCTGACCCCTCAGTCATCGTGAGCTCACGGGAGTCGGTGCGGTTGGCGTTCGTCGCGGCGTTACAACACCTCTCACCGCGACAACGCGCGGTGCTGGTGTTGCGCGAGGTGCTGCAGTGGAAGGCGTCCGAGGTCGCCGATGCGATCGGCGCGTCGACGGCCGCGGTCAACAGCCTGTTACAGCGGGCACGCGCACAGTTGGAGGCGATCGGCCCCAGCGAGGACGACGAGTTGCGGCTGCCGGACTCGCCGGAGGCGCAGGACTTGTTGACGCGCTACATCGCCGCCTTCGAAAGCTATGACATCGACCAGCTGGTCGAACTGTTCACCGCAGAGGCCGTGTGGGAGATGCCGCCGTTCGACGGTTGGTATCAGGGCCCGGAGAACATCGTGCAACTCTCGAAGACGCACTGCCCGTCCGATGCTCCCGGCGACATGCGGTTCATCCGGACCACGGCCAACGGCCAGCCTGCCGCTGCGCTGTACATGCTCAACCGCGAGACCGGCGTACACGAGGCCTTCCAACTGCATGTGCTCGACGTGACGGCGCGCGGCATCTCGCACGTCGTGGCCTTCCACATGACGTCGTTCGAGCAGTGGGGCCTGCCGGCGGCGCTCTGACTCGACGTACAGTAGCGATCAAATGAGCAGCTCAGCCGGCTAGTTCGCCTGGCTTCTAGAACGTGTTCTATAGTCAGCGGCCATGAAGACCAAGGGCGCGCTGCTGTGGGAGCTGAACTCGCCGTTCCGCATCGACGAGATCGAGATCGGTGACCCCGTCGCCGATGAGGTACAAATCCGCCTGCACGCCGCGGGCATGTGCCATTCGGACTACCACCTGACCACCGGCGCCACCCCGATCGGGTTGCCCGCGCTCGGCGGTCACGAGGGCGCCGGCGTCATCACCAAGGTCGGCCGCAACGTCACCGGCCTCGAAGAGGGCGACCACGTCATCCTCGCCTTCATCCCAGCCTGCGGCGAGTGCCCGCCGTGCCTCAAGGGCTACCGCTCGCTGTGCGACCGGGGCGCGCTGCTACTCGGCGGCAAGGCGATCGCCGACGGCACTTCCCGCGTGCACGCCGGTACGACCGAGGTCTCCCCGATGAACCTGCTCGGCACCTTCGCGCCATATCTGACCGTGCACAAGGACTCGGTGGTCAAGATCGACAAGGACATCCCGTTCGAGTCGGCGGCGCTGCTGGGTTGCGCGGTGCCGACGGGATTCGGGTCGGCCACCAATGTCGCCGAGGTCAATCCCGGCGAGACCGTCGTGATCGTCGGCGTCGGGGGCATCGGTATGAGCGCGCTGCAGGGCGCGGTGATCTCCGGCGCCCGCAACGTCATCGCGATCGACCCGAACGAATGGAAGCGCGACCAGGCCATCAAATTCGGCGCCACGCACGTTTATCCGTCGATGGCAGAAGCCATCGCGCCCATCATCGACCTCACCCACGGCATCATGGCCGACAAGACGATCATCGCGGTCGGCGACATGAAGGGCTCCTACATCGAAGAGGCGCTGACGCTGACCACCAAGACCGGTACCTGCGTCGTGACGGGTATGGGCTCGATGATGGACGCCGACGTCAAGCTCAACTTGTTCCTGTTCACGATGTTGCAGAAGACGTTGAAGGGCAACATCTTCGGTGGTGGTAGCTCGCACATCGAGACGCCGAAGCTGGTCGGCCTCTACAAGTGCGGGCTGCTCAACATCGATGACATGGTCACCAGAACCTACCGTCTCGAGGACATCAACCAGGGCTATGCGGACATGATCGACGGTAAGAACATCCGCGGCGTCATCACCTATGACGAGGCGGACTGGTAGCTACCCTGGTGGCATGACCGCCACCGTCGACATCCGCCGCGCCGAGGACCGCGCGCAGACGAAGATCTCCTGGCTGGACTCCAAGCACTCGTTCTCCTTCGGCAGCCACTACGAACCGGAGAACACCCATCACGGGCTGCTGCTGGTCAACAACGACGACATCGTGGCACCGGCTGCCGGATTCGATACCCACCCGCACCGCGATATGGAGATCGTGACCTGGGTGTTGCGCGGTTCGCTCGTACACCAGGACTCCACTGGCCACTCCGGTGTGATCTATCCCGGTCTGGCCCAGCGCATGTCGGCCGGTCGCGGCATCCTGCACTCCGAGAAGAACGACTCGTGGACCTTGACCGGCAGCGAAGAGCACAGTGAGCCAGTGCATTTCGTACAGATGTGGGTGGTGCCCGACGAATCCGGGTTGGCGCCGGGCTATCAGCAGTGCGAGATCGACGACGAGCTGCTGCGCGGTGGTCTCGTCACGATCGCCAGCGGCATGCGCGAATACCGCGATCAGAGCGCGATCGCGATCGCAAACAAGTCCGCGGCCCTGCACGGCGCTCGCCTGAGCGCGGGCCACAGCGTCGAGTTGCCCTCGGCGCCCTACCTGCACTTGTTCGTTGCACGCGGTGAGGTCACGCTCGAGGGTGCGGGTGCGCTGCACGAGGGCGATGCGGTGCGCTTCACCGGGTCTGGCGGCCAGCGTGTCACGGCCACCACCGCCGCCGAGATTCTGCTCTGGGAGATGCATGCGAATTTGTCTGCGGCATAGGGCAATCGCGGCCGTTACCGGTGCCGTGCTGATCACGGCGTGTTCCGCGAGCCCCGATACGGTCTCCACGCCGAGCCCGTCTTCGAGTCTTGCGCCGACCGCGGGCGCACCCGCCGGCCTGGTCCCCGTCACCGTCGAGGTCGCGGCAGATCTGGCGCAGGCACCGTTCGACGAACTTCGGCAGGCGACGGTGCCCGCCGGGTGGTCGATGTCGGTGTGGGCGCGCATCCCCAAGGCGAGGCTGGCGGTGTGGACGCCCGACGGCGCCCTGCTGGTCTCGGTGCCGGGCACCGGCGAGGTCGTGCTGCTGACGCCGACGGGAGCGGGCGCCCGGCAGTCGCTGCTGCTCGGTGGGCTCAACCAGCCACACGGTCTTGCGTTCGCCGGTGACACGCTCTACGTCGCCGAGAGCGACCGGATCAACGCCTACGACTACGCCGACGGCAGCGCGACCAACCGCCGAACCGTCGCCGGCGACCTTCCCGACGCGAAAAGCCCTGACCTGCACGGCGCGTACGCGCATGCGCTCAAGAGCGTCGCGGTCGGTCCGGACGGTGCGGTGTACTTCTCGATCGGCTCGACGGGCAACATCTCGGCCGCGGACCGGGAGGCCAACCCGCCGCGCGCGACGATCATGCGGGTGCCTCCGGGTGGTGGGCCAGCGCAGCCGTTCGCGACGGGGGTACGCAACGGCACCGGCCTCGCGATCGCCCCGGACGGCTCGGTGTGGACCGCCAACAACGGTCGCGACAACGTGGCTTTCCCGCACCCGGGCCCGGACTACGGCAAAGTCCGAGAGGAGTACGTCACCGACCATCCGCGCGAGCAGCTCGCCCGGCTTACCCCTGGCCGCGAATTGGGTTGGCCCTTCTGCAATCCCGACGGCGGCCCGGCGAACATGCCGATGATCCGCGACGTGCAGACCAACGCCGACGGCAGCCGGATGGACTGTGCGGCACTACCCCCGATCGAGCAGAGCCTCGGCGCCCACGCGGCGCCGCTGGGGCTGAGCTTCACCAGCGGGGTGCTGCCCGAGCCGTACTCGCACGGAGCCCTCGTCGGCGTGCACGGGTCATGGAATGCCGACCCGCCGCGCGCCCCCGAGGTGGCGTTCTTCGGTTGGCAAGACGGCGAACTCACCGACCAGCAGACGCTGGTCGGCGGGTTCCAGTCCACCGACGGCTCCCGGTGGGGCCGCCCAGTCGCTGCCGTCGTCGGGCCCGACGGGGCGGTCTACATCACCGACGATTACGCCGACGCCGTCTACCGCTTGGCGCCGGCCGGGCGGTAGTCAGGCTCGGGGAGTTCCGGCGCCCCGGCGCCCGGTGACCGCCACGTATATCGCGATGAGGATGATCGCCACAACGACGCCGACGATGAACGGTATGACGGCCCAGCCACCGCCCTCGTTCGAATAGCCGAACAGGTTGTAGCAGACCCACGAGCCGATCAACGATCCGAGGATGCCCAGGACGATCGTCATGATCACGCCGATGTTCTGCTTACCCGGCATGACCAGTCGCGCGAGCGCGCCGATGATCGCACCGACAACGATTGCAGAGATAATTGTCCACAACATGCAGCTGCTCCTTGGTGTAGTGACCGACAGACTGCGGATTACCCAATTGTCGCCCCCGGAATCGGCCGCGGGGCAGCACCGATACGCGATCGTGACTGCTTTGTGACGCAAGTTGACAGTGTGTCGGTTGAGGTTAGTGTGGTTTCGTTCCCAGTGATTTCACGAAGGGCCGGCCGTGTTCGCCTCGTTCGTTCACCTGCACCGCTTCGCGGCGATGGCCGCGGCGCTGCTGATGTGTGCCGCGGTGACGACGACGGCTGGTGTCCCGGCGGCGAAGGCGGCCAGCGCTCGCGAGCTGCTCGCCACCGCGATCGCGACCACGCGCGGGTCCTATCTCGTCTACAACTTCGGCGGCGGCCATCCCGCTCCGATGCTCAACGCCGGCGGCGGGTGGTACGAGCTGTCCAACGGCGGGCGGTTGATGATCATCAAGTCTGCCGCCACCCGCCTTGCGCCGCGCCTTCTCGTGGACTCACACAAGGGGTTTCAGGCGCGTTGTGAACGCGATCCGCGGGCGCGCACCGGGGAGGGCCTGGCGCAGGCGTCGGAGGTCTTCACTCCGCTGCAGGCCTGGCAGGCGCTCGGCGCGCCCACGATCGCGATCAACGCCAACTTCTTCGACGTACGCGGTCAACGCGGTGGGTCGTGGAAGTCCACGGGATGTAGTTCGCCGCTGGGCGCCTACGTCGACAACACCCGCGGTCAGGGCCGGGCCAACGCGGCGGTGACGGGCACCATCGCGTACGCGGGTAAACAAGGACTGTCGGGCGGCAACGAGCACTGGAAGGCGCTCTCGACGATGATCATGCCGGTGGGCGGGGCGCCCTATGTCGTTCCGCCCAAGAGTCCAGACGACTACGACGCGGCCTCGCCGGTGGTTCAGCGCCTGGTAGACGACGGCGTGCGGTTCGTCGCGGTGGCAGGCATCGGGCTGCTCGCTCCCGGCGACACCGGTCAGCTCAACGACGGCGGCCCGAGCGCGGCGCGTACCGCGCTCGCGTACGCCAAGGACAAAGACGAGATGTACGTCTTCCAGGGCGGCAGCTATACCCCCGACCAGATCCAGGATCTGTTCCGCGGGTTGGGTAGTGACACCGCGGTGCTGCTCGATGGCGGCGGTTCTTCGGCGATCGTGCTGCGCCGCGACACCGGCGGCATGTGGGCCGGCGCGGGTGTGCCCCGCGGGTCCTGCGACACGCGGCAGGTCCTGTGCGACTCGCGCGAGCGCGCCCTCCCGAGCTGGTTGGCGTTCAACTAGGCCGCGGCGCCGGACGAGGTTCCGTCGCTGGAATCGCCGCCCGCTTCGCCGCCGGTGGTTGTGCCCGACGAGTCGTTGTCCGGCTTGGCATGTCGCGGTGACGAGCCCGGGATCGTCCTGACGGGCTCACCGTTGTCCGGCTTGGCGTGCCGGGAGCCGGTTTTGGCTCCGATGTTGGGACGGAACTTGTTGCCCGGCTTGACGCCCGCCTTGGGCGCGGTGGCTTCGTCACCGGTGTTGTCAGCCTTGTCGCCGCGCTTGCCGTCACCCGTGTCGGCGCCCGTCTTGCCGCCCTTCTTGCTGCCATCGCCCTTGGCCTCACCGGTCGTGTTTGGGCCGGTCTCGCCCTCGGTCTCGGCGACGGCCGGGTTCTCGGCCACGGCCGGCTTCTCGGCGACGGCCGGCTTCTCCACGGCGGACGCTGGCTTCTCCACGGCGAGGTCGTCTGCGCCGGTGAAATCGACTGCACCGGAGGGTGATTCGTCCACCTTGCTGCCGTCCGTACCGGACCGCATCATGCGTGTGTCCGGTGCGGACGGTTCCGCGGTCTGCGAAACAGCACGGTCCTGCTGCGAGGTGGCCGGGGAGGGAACGTCGACGACGTTCTCCAACGTCTCCTCGACGACGTCGGCGAGGTTGCCGAGAGGTGAAGTGCCCCAGAGACTTCCGCCGCTAAGTAGGCCGAGCAGAGTGGTGACGGCGTTCGGTGTGCCGACGGTCGGGTCTCCGCTGAAGAACTCCTTGTAGATGCCCGAGAACAGCTGGTTGAGGATGACGCCCGGCACCTGGCCCGGATCGTCGAGCCTCGGGAACGACAGGAACGGAGTCGGTTCACCCGCCTCGGTGAGAGTCCGCTCGTATCCGCCCGTTTCCGGGTTGTAGACGACGTCGGTGTAGCCGAGGTTCACCAGGCTGGTCAACGCCGGCGCCAGCGCGTTGGCCACCAGACCGAACGGGTTGTACCGTGCGATGGCCCCGAGCGTGACGAGGTTCAGCACGTCCGCGGCCAGGTACAGCGGTTCGAGCAGAGGCAGGGTGGCCGACGGCAACGTCAGGTAGAGGTTCAGCGCCAACGGGTCGCCATCGCGCACCGGTGCGAGCAGCTGGTCGAGCTGCGACGTCAGCTGTTCGGGGATCGTGTCGAGGGTCAGTCCGCGCAGCATGTACGTCGGGAACAGCCCGGCAAGCAGGTTGTTGGCCAACGAGACTGGATTGGGCCAGGCGGCGAAATCGGACAGCGGGTCGTACTGGACCGTCCCGTCGATCTTGACGGGGATGATGTTCGCACCCCCCACAGCGAGGCCGGTGTTCAGCAGTGGCAGCCCACCGCTGTGCGTGGCTGCGGTCTCCGGAGTGACCGTGTTGATACCCGCCAGGCCGAACAGGGGGTAGAAGCGCGCGAACAGCCCGCCGTTGGCTCGTCCCGGATTTCGCAGCAGGATCAGCGGGAGCACCGTGATGCTGCCCAGCAGCGGGTGCTCCTCCGAGTTCAACCCACCCGGCTGGTTCACCAGGTCGTCGACGATTAGTTCGTAGGCCGCACCGGCGGAGAACGCGCCGAGTCCCATGCCCAAGACGACCGGAACGCGGACCTCGACGACATCGACATCGGGGATCGTGAAGTCGAGCAGGTCCAGCACCGGGCCGAGGATGCCGACCTCGTCGAGCACCGTGCCGAGGCTCAATTCCACGTCGAGGTACCCCGTCTTGTTGACCTCCTCGGCGATGGCGTTCGGCAGTCCCGGTACCCAGCCGAGGTCGAAGCCGAGCACTTTGAGGACGGTGAACACGGGGCCCGCCGTCACCAGGTTGACGGGCCCGGCGAGGTCGGAGAGGTTGAACGGATCGCTCAGATCGAGGCCGACGAGGCCGAGCAACCCGCCGAGGGTGTCCGGCAGCGAGCCGGCCAGCAGGTTGCTGAGCTGTGCTTCCACGCCCGGGGTCAGCAGGCCGAGTGGCTCGAGGAGCGCGCCGACCACTCCCGGGACGTTGATCGGGAGCGCCCCCACGACGTCGTTGAGCAAACCTGGCGGGATCTGGCTCAGGACATCGCCGAGCAAGGTGTCGAGCACCGCCTCCGGATCGGCCCCGGTTGCCTGGGCGAGCACCGCGAGGTTGAAATTCTCCACAATCAGGCGCAGCAGCACCTCGGTGGCTGCCTGCCCGAGGTCGTAGGTCGCCGAACCGAGCCCGAAGGTGAGGTCGGGGACTTCGTGCGGTTCGGGAAATGCGTTGACGGCCGCCGCAAGGCCGACGTCGGCGCTGACGAGCCTCTTTGTTCCGGTGGCCGGGTCAGGCAGCGGCGCCGCACCGACGGTGAGGGCCGTCGCCGTCGCCGCGGCAGCGCCGAACGCGGTGATCCTCTTGACGCTACGGCCGCGCTTGCGCGGCCTGCCGTGCCTTCCCGCCACTTCGTGCACTCCTTTACGAGAAACTAGCTGTCGGGCAAAGACCATAACAGCACTTAGGAAAGGTGGCGATCAATCTGGCAAAGTCCTTGCTATCGCAAACGATCATCTGGCGGAGCATCGTGGGCTCTTTGAGCAACGCTGACCGACGGACCATGCGGTGCCGCCGCGCGCGCACGCGGGTGTTTGCTCCGACGTCGGCCGCGGACCGGGTCCGCTCAATCGCCCCGCGCCGCGCTGAGCGAGCGCTTAGCATCGGCTCGGCGAAGCAAAGTCGTGGTTTCCCGAAAGGCTTATCCGATGCCACAGTCGACGATGCCGGCGATCTGCCGGATCTGCTCAGCGCACTGCGGAGTACTGGCGACGGTCACCGATGGGAAGCTGACGAAGGTGACGGGTGACCCCGACAATCCCATGTTCAAGGGCTACAGCTGCGCAAAAGGCCGCGCGCTCCCCGAAATCCACAACAACCCGCACCGCCTGCTGCACAGCCAGAAGCGCCAACCCGACGGCACGTACGCATCCATCGACGCCGAGGTCGCGATGGACGAAATCGCGACCAGGTTGCAGGACCTGATCGCGACGCATGGTCCGCGTTCGGTGGCCCTCTACCTCGGCACGAACGGCCTGCCGTATCCGGCATCCGCCTTGACGGCGAACGCGTTCATCAGAGCAATCGAATCCCCGATGTTCTTCACCGCCAACACGATCGATCAACCCGGCAAGCAGATTGCGCTGGCTGCACATGGCCACTGGCTCGGCGGCGATGTCGACTTCCGCGAAGCCGACAGCTGGATGTTGATTGGAACCAACCCACTGGTGTCCAAGTCCATCGGCATCCCCGGACAGAACCCCTCCCAGACCCTCAAGGCGGCCATCGACCGCGGAATGAAGCTGATCGTGATCGATCCGCGGCGATCACAGACCGCAGCGCGCGCCGCGATCCACATCCAGCCCCGACCCGGCGAGGACGCCGTGATCGTCGCCGGAATCATCAACATCATCATCGGTGAGAACCTTTGCGACTGGCAGTTCTTGGCCGAGAATGTCGGCGGTTTTGACAAGTTGGCCGAAGCGGTGTCGGCCTTCACGCCCAGCTACGTGGCGGAACGCGCAGACATTCCCGCCCAGCAATTGATCGACGCGGCACGCCTGTTCGCCAGCTACGGGCACCGGGGCGGCATGGTCAACGGTGGGACCGGCGCCAACATGGCCATGCACGGGAACCTGCTGGAGTATCTGTGCCTCTGTTTGACGACCATCTGTGGCCGGTGGCAACGGGCCGGCCAGCGGGTTACGCGCCCCAATACCCTCATGCCCGCTTACACCGCGAAGGCGCAACCGCATCCTCCCTACGAGGGCTGGGGCTATGGCGAACGCCTGCGGGTGCGCGGCTTGACCGACGCGGTGTGCGGAATGCCGACCGCGGCGCTGGCAGATGAGATCCTGCTGGAAGGCGAAGGTCAGGTGAGGGCGTTGATCAACGTCGCAGGAAACCCGATGGCGGCCTGGCCCGATCAGCGCAAGACGCAGCGGGCGCTCGAAAGCCTCGAGCTCCTGGTCACTCTCGATACCGAGATGTCGCTGACCTCGAGGCTCGCCGACTACGTCATCGCCCCGAAGATGCAGATGGAAACTCCCGCGATGACGCAGGGCAGCGAGTTGATCAAGTACTACGCGGCCGGCACCGGCATCCCGGCCGCCTATGCGCAGTACGCGCCACGGGTGGTCGACCCGCCTGCTGGTTCCGACCTCGTCGAGGAGTGGCAGTTCTTCCTCGGGTTGGCCAAGCGCATGGGGTTACAAATGTGGTTCGTGAACTTCTTCGGCGGGGGTGGCGGCCGGTTCATGGAATCCCCTCCGGTGGTCCTCAATTTGAATGGCGACACCGAGCTCACCACCGAGGAGCTGTTCGAGCAGATGTGTTCGACATCGCGCGTCCCCTTCGACGAGGTCCGCCGTCATCCGCACGGCAGAATCTTTGACGTCGACGCGGTGGTTGCCGAACGCGATCCCGACTGTGACGCCAAGCTCGACGTCGGAAACGCCTATATGCTCGACGAATTGGCCGAAGTTCTGGCCGAAGATTTCCGGGCGGCCCGCGCTGACTCGGCCTTTCCGCTGCGGCTGATCCCGCGGCGACACAACAACTTCATGAACTCCTCGGGCACGAACCTGCCCAAACTGAACCTCGGGAAGCCATACAACCCGGCATACATGCACCCCGACACGATCACCGGCCTGGGGCTCGAATCCGGTGCCGCGGTGATGATCTCGTCACCGCATGACAGCATCCCAGGTGTGCTCGAAGCCGACGACACACTGCGCACCGACGTGATCGCCATGCATCACGCCTTCGGCGGTCTCCTCGCCGAAGACAGCGAATTCCGCGAGCGCGGCAGCAATGTCGGCCGACTCATTGCCACCGACGTCGACTACGACCGAATCACCGGCTTGCCGCGTCAAGGCAATATTCCGGTCAACGTGGTGCCGGTGGATCGTCATTGAGTTCGGGCGCCGGCTTGCTGAGTTGTTCGGCAACGAACTGCGCTGTCAGGCGGTGCCACTGACGCCAATGGGTGAGTAGGTAGTGACCGGCGTCGGGCACGCCGATCCATCGAGCGTCCACGCCACGGTCCTTGGCTCGCCGGGTTTGCGCCAGGGAGGATCGAGGATCGGTCCGCTTGTCGGCGGTGCCGTGAAGGACCAGCAGGCGACAACTGTTCGGCACCAACTCGCCGTCATTTCGCGGCCACCACGGTGCTAGCGCGACAACACCGCCCACGTCGCCGCCGGCGGACAGATGTGCCGCCACGCGTCCGCCCATCGAGTGGCCGACGACCACGAGTCTGTGGGGGTGGACGTCTTCGAGCATCCGGGCAAGAGCACGTTCGGCGTCGCGCACGGGATCGCGTTGCGCGCCGTTCCATCCGCGTACCCGGTATTTCACGCTTCGCACCCGAACGCCGGTGCCGAACCTGCATCGAAGCGACACCGCCAACCAGAACATGCGCTGGTTGGCGGGTTGCCACGGCCGGAAACGTTCGCTGCTGTGCTGCTTGCCGCCGGGAAGAACCAACACACCGCCGCGTTGTTGTCTGCGCACCAGGCGTGGCGTTGTCAGGCGAGGAAGATGACGAGAATGATGACCAGGACGGCGGCACCGACACCGAAGATCGCCAGAAACGGCAGACGCCCGGAGCGCTTCCCTGACGGCTGCGGGCTGTCCTGGGGAGGTATGCCCCACTGGCCTGCCGGGTTGGCGTTGCCGGGATCGCCCGTCGCTGGGCGGTCTGATGGTTCCTGTCGCGGGCCGAACGAGGTCATGGGTCAACTCCAGAAGATCGTGGTGGCAACCGGGCTACCCTGCGACAACCTCTCTAAACTCCTCTGGGCGGACGACATGGTGGCCTAAGGCGACGGGCGGCCTGCGAACCAGAACAGCGTTCCGGCGATCGCCACGAGCACGCCGGCGAGCGCGATGATCGGCGCGACGGTGAAGCGGGTCATCGTCGCGCCCACCACGGCCCCGGCACACATCGTCAGCACCACGCTGTAGCGCAACTTCTCCCGCTCACCGGTGCCACCGGCCAACCGGCTGTCGAAGCCGATCCGCACGATCGTCGTCGTCAACACCGTGGTCGACAACTCCTGGATGCCGAACTGCTGGGCGCTGGAGTTCTGCACACCGAACGTGATCGCCAGGCCCGCGATGAGGAACAGCTTCGTGTTGTCCTGATAGTCGAGCACCCCGGCGCCGGCCAGCACCGACATCGTCAACAGCATCAGAACCTCGAATGCCAGCGCGATCGCCAGCCACCGGCGCACATGGTCGTCTAGGTGACGGGCGAACCGGCCGCCCACCACCGTGCCCGAAACGAAGCTGATGAACGCGACGAGCGCTGCGGTCACGTCGACGCCCGAATGCGGGACCAGCCAGAACCCCAGGAAGATCACGTTGCCCGTCATGTTCGCGACGAACACATGGCCGAGCTTCAGGACGCTGACCGCGTCGACCAGTCCTGTCGCAAAGGTAAGCAGTAACAGGCAGGTGATCGTCAACCGTTGTGAGACAGGCGATTCGACGGCCACCCTACGATCACTCCGGTTACAGCTGCGGCGTGAGGTCCAGCGACGTGATCGTCGACATGCGGGTGATCAACCACTTCGCATCGTGGCGTTCCATCGTCAACCGGTAGGACAGGTAGCGCAGCGAAGGGATGTTCTTGCTCATCGGGCTGGTCGCCACCGAGTTGGTGTAGACGATCGCGGTGGCCTCGTCGGGGGTCAGGGTTTCCACCGCCGCGCCCAGCACCTGCGTGGTGTTGGTGACCTGCGCTTGTTTGTTCGTCGCGACGATCGCGTCGATGTACTTGCGGTACTCATAGGCGAAGTCGCCACCGAGGAACGCCGCCGACCGGTCCGGCAACGTCTCCATGTTGTCCGGCGTGTAGGTCCACAGTGTGGAGATCGCACTGGCCGCGGTGCGAGCCACGTCGAGTTTGGTGTCGATCTCGGCTCGCTCCGACAGGTAGGGCTGCAGGGTCGACGCGGCGAACGCGGCTGCACCGACGAACAGCACGGCGGCCGCCGCCATCGCCGCGACGAGCCGCTTGCCTGCTGGCCGGTGCGGTACGAACCGCACTTCCTGCGGCACGACGGCGGACTCGTCCGTGGGGTCAGGCTCGACGGCCCCGGCTTCGGCCTCTTTGGGTTCCGAGGCGGCTGCGTCCTGCGCCGCGGCGTCGACGGTGTCGTCGTCGGCCTCCTCGACGCGCGTCCTGCCCTGGCGTTTCGCCTTGCCGACCGGCCGACGCGCGGGCGTATCCGCTGCGGGTGCCGCCTCCGGCGTCTCCGCCGTGGCGGAATCCGGGGCGGCTTCCGCCGATTCCTTCTGCCGACGCCGAAGGAAGGACCACCGACGCCGGCTCGGCGCCGGGGTGGATTCCGCCGGGGGTCCGGTGGTCAGATCACCTGGATCAGCTGGCTGATCTTCCACTGCTGTCCCTCCTTGATAGCCGTTGCTATCCAACGACTTCCACTCTCGACTGTCGATTTGCCGTCCGGCCCTTTCGTGGAGACCTTGGTCGCGACCAGGATGTCGGCGCTGCCGTTGTCGTTCCACCGCTGCACACCCGCGGCCAGCACGGCTCCACTGGTGGGCTCAGCCTGCGCGACCTGGATCAGTATCTCGTTCTGCTTCTCCTTGAACATCTTCGCGAAATCACCCGTCCCCTGCGCCAGGATCCGGTCCACATAGGCGTTGGCGTTGAAGGGGTCCAACGACGTGTAGTCGGTCATGAATTCGCTGACGTACACCAGCGCGGCGTGGTCATTGGCGACCGTGCGGCGGTTGTTCTCGTGGCTGACCAACATCAGCGATCCCGCCGCGATCGCGGCCGCCATCAGAAGTGACGCCGCGGCGGCGATGATCGGAAGCCCCCAGCGGCGCGGTGGCCTCGGTTCCACCTCGAAGAAGTCTCGCTCATCGGCGTCGACTCTGCGCCGCGGACTCATCGGCCCTGCGTATTCATCTGGGGTCGCTTCAGCACGGTGAGATTGGCGACGCGCCACTGGCCGTCGCCGGATTTCGCCAACTCGACCTGCACGGTGGCGGTGATGAACTTCAGCTCGTTGGGGTCATCGCCCCGCTGGCCCTGCAGCGCCAGCAGCATCTCCGCGGTGTCCGGCGTCGCTTCGAGCACCGCGCTGCT
Organism: Mycolicibacterium sp. GF69; assembly: GCF_003284965.1. Taxonomy (GTDB): domain Bacteria; phylum Actinomycetota; class Actinomycetes; order Mycobacteriales; family Mycobacteriaceae; genus Mycobacterium. The sequence continues at coordinate 42,293 of NZ_QMEW01000014.1, read as the reverse complement.
GACCGCCCAGTACTCGTTGGAGCTGACACCCGCGCTCTGTCCGGCCTTCTGCTGGTCGATCAACTGCTGCCGGTAACCGTCGGTGGCCAGCGACTGTGCCCGCGCGAAATCCTCCTGCATGGTGTCGCTCTTGAAGCTCAGCATCTGCTCGACGATCCGCGGGCCCTGTTCGGCGATCTGTTCTCTGGTCTCCTCGACCGCGCGCTCGTGCCGGTACACCACCCAGTAGTTCACTGCGACGGCCGCCGCGCAGGCCACCGTGGCGACGATGAGCACGACGGCGGTCAGCGTGCTGACGTTGCGCTCGGGCGGCGGCACCGGACGTACCTCGGTGCGCAGCAGAAGGTCGGCGAAGGTGCGGTGGCGCCGATCCCACAGTGGCCATAGCCATCCGATGAACAACGCCGCGGTGTCGAGCACGTGCGCGCCGTCACGAATCAGCAGCCGCCACACTCCGACCGGTGAGCCGTCCCGCTTCCTGACCGCGATGCCGAAAACGGCGCGTCCCAGCGAGAAGCCGACGATGCCAGGCAGTACGAGGCGATTGACCGCGATCACCAACACCACGACGACCACCGCGGCGATGTAGCACCACCACAGCGGACTGCGCAGCGGCGCGGTCAGCGAAACCAATGCCAGCGTCACCAGCACGGCGAGCCCGATCAGGACGTCGACGGCGAACGCGCCGGCCCTGGCCGGCCACGACGCCACCGGCTCCACGGTGGCCTGGTCGGTGGCCGGCGAATCCGGGGTCGTGTCGAGTGTCAGGGTGGACGATGTCACGATGTGACCTGATCCAACTCGGCGACCTTGTAGGTCCCTTCGTCCGGTGCCATCCGCACCCGCAGCCGGTAGCCCTGCTCCTCATCGGCGGTGTCGGAGTTGGTGACCTTGACCCGCACCGCGACCAGGATGTCGAAAGACCCGTCGTCGTTGTGCTTCTCCACCGCCGCGCGCATATCCGAAACCTGCACCCGCACGTCGGCGGCCTGGTACGCGTCGACCAGCACCCCTGCGTACAGCGAGGACTGCACGGCGAAGTCGCCGGTCGAGCAATCGATGATCTTGGTCTGCGCCGCGGTCATGGCGGCGGTGTCGGGCGCGTGCGTCGCGGCCACACAATCCTTCGCCGCCTGCAGTGCCGCCGCTTCGGCGCGCTCGCTGGCCGCGACCCGTTGGTCATTTTTGAAGAGCAGGAATCCCGCGACACCCCCGGCGACGGCGAGCGCGAGCAGCGCCGCGCAGATACTGACAGCCAGGCCGCGACCGATCCGCGACGGTCGGCGGGGATCGGCCGAAACCTGTTCTTCTGTGGTGTCCGGATCCTCGGCGGGCGCTGGGCCTGGGGATACTGCTAACGACTCGTCGGGCGTCTCATCAGCATCGGTGGGGTTCAGCTGGCGGGTGCCAGCATCTCCTTCCATCCGTCGTCTCCTGGGTTACTCGAGTTGCTGACGTTGTATTTCACGCCGTCGGGTCCGACCACCTGGCCGCTGCTCGGGCTGTACACCGCCGTGGAGCCGGGTGGCCCTGGTGCCGGAGTGTAGATGCAGGGGTTGGGTTGTTGTCCACTGCAGGTCACGCTGCCCTGTCCGGGCGGGCTCAGCGGATCGCTGACCGGCGCCGTCGAGTTCGGCGGCGGCAGGTCGCTCGCGGGTGCAGGATTCATCCCGCTGTTGACCGACGGCGCCTGGATGACGCCGCGGCCCGGGTTGACGCCCTGATCGCAGCGCGCGCCAGGGGCCGGGCAGGACAGGATCTGGTTTGGGTCGCCGTACCACGGGTTGGTGCCCAGCGGAACGTACGGCTCATCGCTGCGGCACTCCATCGGCGTCGCCGCCCGCTTGCCCGGGACGTCGACGCAGGGATAGTTGCGGGCGCCGCGAACGACGTTGCCCTGGTAGTCCTTCGGGATCTTGCAGTAGGTGCCCCGCGGCAGCGGCGCCATGCTGGTGTCGGCCGGCGAGCGCCACTCGGACGCGGGCAGGAAGCCGGTCAGACATGGCGGCGGCTGGTTGAGTGCACCTAACGCGAGCGGCAGTTGGCCGTAGCCCTCAAACAACGTGCCCGCTTGCGCCACCGCCGCGCCCTGCGGTAAGAGAACTAGCGACTGCTCGAGGCCCTTGTTGTAGCGCTTGAGCATGTCGGTGACGATCGCGAGGTTCGCTAGCGTCTGCGGCAACGACTCGCGCACCCCGCCGAACACTGCGTTGAGCTGGTCGGCTGTCGGAGCGGCCTGCTGGAGGCCGCTCCGCAGCGCCGCATCCTGCTCGGCCGACTGCGCGGCGATCACGTTCAGGTTGCGCGACCACTGCTCGATGTTGTCGCCGGACTGCACCTGGCTGTCCAGGATCGGGCCTGCGTTGACGATGATGTCGTTGACCTGCGGCAGATGGTCCTTGAAGCCCTGCGCGATGTTGGTCGTCGAATCCACCAGCCGTTGCAGCGCCGGGCCCAGCCCGCCGACCGCCTGTGACGTCTCGGTGAGCAGCGCGTCGATCTTCTCCTTGGGCAGCACCGCCAGACCCCTGTTCGCGGCGTCCAGCGCCGGGCCGACCTCGCTGGGCACGGTGCTCTCGGTGATCGTCGAACCCGGCGACAGGTACTGGTCCGCGTCGCCCGTCGACACCAGGTCCAGATACTGCTCGCCGATCGCCGACACCGAGTGCACGTTCGCCGTCGCGTCGGCGGGAATCTTGTAGCGGTCATCGATGCTCATCACCGCGAGCGCGCCCCGCTGGGTCGGCTCGACCGAGGTGACCTTGCCGATCTGCGTGCCGCGGTAGGTGACGTTGGCCGTCGCGTACAGACCGCCCGAGCGGGGGAGTTCGGCCTTCAACTCGTACTGGCCGATACCGACGAGGCTCGGGATGCGCAGGTAGTACCACCCCAGCACCACCAGCGCGACGATCGTCAGGATGGTGAACAGCACCAGCTGGATCCTGATGAACCTGGTCAGCACAGCTCACTCACCCCTTTCCACCAGCGGGCCGTTCGGTGCGTTGTGCGCGTTCGGCACGAACCGCACATCCGGGATCATCGTCGCCGGGTCGCGACCCCACGCCTGCTCCAGCGCGCGCAGCATCCCGGAAAGGCCCGTGCCCGTCAGTACTGCATTGTCGAGCGACGAAAGTGTCAAGTCCACCATCAGTGACGCGTTGAGGTAGTCGCCGCGGATCACCTTCGGCACGTTCTCAATCGAGAACGGCGCGGTGAGCATGAGCTTGAGGGCGCCGATCAGGTACGGCGACGCCCGCCCGAGCTGCTTGAGCGGCCGCTGCAGGTTCTGCAGGTTGGTGTGCAGATTGTCGCTGGCCGGCGCCAACGCGTTGTCTGCGGCCCGGCTGATCCGGCCGACGGCCTCCACCGCGTCGGCGAACAGATCGCGCGTCTCCGCGAAATGCTTGATCAGCGGCGGGAACTCGGTCAACACCCGGTCCAGCGTGTTGTTGCGCTCCGCGACGATCGTGAGTAGCCGGTCGGTGGAATCGATTGCGCGCGTGATGTCCTGGCGCTGCTGGTTCAATTCGGCGGTGAACGTGTCCAGCTTGTTGAAAAACTCGCGGATCTCATCGGCCCGGCCGTTGAGCACGTTGAAGATCTCGGTCTGGATGACCTCGAGGTTCTGCACCCCGCCGCCCTGCAGGATGGTGGCGATGCTCGCCAGCACCCGCTCGGTGCTCGGGTAGGCCGACGAGTTCGCGAGCGGGATCGTGTCACCGCTTTGCAGCGGCTCCGGCGACGGGTTCGGCGGCGGCTCCAGCTCCACATGCTGTGAACCCAACAAGCTGGTCTGGCCGATGCGGGCTAGGGCGTTCCTGGGCAGTTCGATGTCGGGCTGCAGATCCAGCGTCAGCGTCGCGACCCAGTTCTTCAGCTCGATGGCGCGCACCCGGCCGACATAGACGTCGGCGACCCGCACCCGGCTGTTCACGTTGAGCGCCAAGGTGTCCGGCATCTGCACATAGATCGTCGTCGCGTTCGGCCCCGTGCCCGGACCGCCCGGCAACGGCACGTTCGCGATGCCCTTCCAGTTACCGCAGGAACTCAGCACGAGCGCGACCGCGCCCAGCGCGACGGCTCGCTGCGCGAACCTGCTCCACCTACGAACGCTCATCACCGACCTGCCTCTGCTGGTAGCGGCGGCCCTGCCGGGGCGGGCGCGGCCGGAGCGGGCCCCGGTCCCGGGCCGGGAGCCGGCAGCGGGCCGGCCATCGCCGCTCCGCCCGGATCGCCCGGGATCACACCCGGCGCCGGCGGCGGCGGCGGGCCCGGCTGCGGGTACCACGGCGGCGGCAGCGGGTTGTTCTGGTCGAAGGCATTCGGCGGACCGGGCAGATTGCCGTTGCGCGTCGTGCCGAACGCCGGCGGTGCCGCGGGGACCACACAGTTGGGTCCGCCCAACAGTTCCGCCAGGCACTCCGGGGTCATCATGTTCGCCGTGAACGGTTGCACGTCGACACCCTGCATACCCGGCGCGGCGACCCAGCCCGGTTCGTGGTTGCCGTGCGAGAACAAGGTGTCGCGTGACCAGATGCCCGGCACGGTCGTGTCCTTGTAGCCCGGCGGCGGCTGCAGCCGCGGCTCGGAGTAGGCGATCTGCTTGGGCAGCGTCATCGCCGAGCTGAACTGGTTGATCCCGAACGGCGGGAAGTTGAACTTGATCGCGTCCAGGATCGGCGCTAGGTACTGCGCGCACATCTCGGCCGACTCCTGATAACCCAGCCGGCTGCCCGCCTGGATTGCACTGCACACAAACTGCAGCGGATTGGCGAAGTTGTTTATGACGGCGTAGCTGTTTATGCCACCGGTGACCGGAGAAGCAATATTCACGAGATTCGCGCCGAGATTCGGGAACACGTGTAGGGCGGTCTCCAGACCGTTGCGCGGCTCTGGTTGCAGGATCGCGGTGGTCGCTTCGGCCAGGTTGTTGACGTCGGTGGTGAGCACCTCGGCGTTCTCGTCGAGGAACCCGCGGGTGGTCGTCAACAGCTGGTTGAGGTCCTGCAGTGCGTTCGCGACCTCGCGGTCGGTGTTGGTGAACGCGTTGGTGAACTCGGCGAGATCGTCGTTCAGCGCGACGAACTGCTGATCGCTCTGGTGCAGCGCGTTGACGAACAGCGCCAGGCTTTTCACCACGCTGAAGAAGTCGTCGCGGCCCTCGTTGAGCGCGAACAGTGCCTCCGACAGGTTGTTCAACGTCTCGTTGAGCTGCTTGCCCTTGCCCGCGAAGCCGTCGGCCGCGGATTCGATGATGTCGCCGAACGGGCCCATGGGCTGCTCCGGCGTCGGCCCCAGATCGGTCAGGATCCGGTTGATCGAGTCACGCAGCTCGTCGTACTCGACCGGCACCTGCGTACGCTCCAGCGGGATGACCGCACCGTCCTCCATCACCGGCCCGCCGGTGTACGGCGGCGACAGCTGGATGGTGCGCGACGCCACCAGGCTCGGGTTCAGGATCGACGCGGTGGCGTTGGCGGGCACCTTGTACTTGTTCTCGTAGTGGAAGGTGACCTTCATCTTGTCGCCGGCCGGTTCGATCGCGTCGATCGAGCCGACCTTCACCCCCATGATCTGCACCTTGTCGCCGGGATACAGCGCCAGCGTGTCGGTGAAATAGGCGACGACGGTGTTGGTGGTCAGCTTCTTGTACAGGTTGTACCCGACGAAGGCGGCCACCAACGCCAGCACCACGACCAGCGCGCCGATGATGACGGTCACCCGGGAAACCTTGGGCAACTTCAGGTTTCGGATGTTGAAGATCGTTGTCATCGATCAGCCCCCCTGTCCCTGAGAGAGTGGCGGCAGGAACGGTGGGTTCCCCGGCAGCGGTGGCGTGTTGGCGGGTGGCAGCTGCTGACCGGGGCCCGGGACCGCCGGCGCGGGCAACGCCGGTGGCAACGGTGCGATGCCCGGCGTGAAATCCGGCGGCAGCGGCGGTTGCGGCCCGACCGGCACTGTGCGCGCTCCTGGCGGGGCCGGCGGCAGCGGCATGTCCGCACCCGGCACCGGCGGCGAGATCTGACCCGGAATCGCCGCGGCCGGCACGCCCGGAGACGGCTGCGGGCCGTGCACATTCGGGTCAGAGGTCGCCACATTGGGTGGCCCGTACGCGGGACCGCCGAACGGCCCCACGGACAGATCCGCGCAGGGCAGCGGGTCGCCTGGTGTCGGCAGACCGTCGGCCGGCGGCGTGTACGAGCACGGTGAGCCCTTCAGCACACCGGGTCCCGGGTTCTCGGGGGTGCCTTCGAGCACGGCCGGTCCCGGCGGCGGGGCGCCGTTCTCGAAGCCCTGCGCGTTCGGGTCCGGGAACCGCCAGGCGGGCAGGCCCGCGTCGCGCCAGAACTTCTGCGGGTCGATACCGCGCTTCTTGAAGGCGGCGTCCACGAACGGCTGCAGGATCTGGCCCGGCAGCAGGTTGACCAGCATGACCTTGAAGTACGGGCCCGAAGCGACCGCTTCACCGAGCGACGCCACGAAGCTTGCGACCGTGGTCAGGGTGTCCATCAGGTCGTACTTGCGGTCGACCAGCACGCCGCTGACCACGCGGAGTTGTTCGAGCACCCGGTTGAGGTTCGGGTTGTCGTCGATCAAGCCCTTGACCTGTTCGGAGAACGAGCCGACGCGCTCGAGCAGCATGCTCACCGCGTACTGGCGCTCATTGATCGCGCCGAGCAAGGTCTGGGCGTTGACCAGCAATTGGTTGATCTGTTCACTGCGGCTGCCCAGGATGCCCGCGATTTTGTTGGCGTTGCTCAGCAGCTTCTTGATGTCCTCGTCGCGCTTGCCGATGGTGTCGGAGAACCGGGCCACCCCGTCGAGCGCGGCGCTCAGGTGTGGATAGGTCTGGTCGATGGTCTCCGAGAGCACGTTCAGCGAACGCTTCACGGTCTGGGTGTCCCAATCCGAGGCGGCCTTCGTCACGTCGAAGAACGCGTCGTAGATCTGGTACGGCGTCGTCGTCTGGCCGAGTGGCAGAACGCCGTTCGCGCGCAACGGATCCGAACCGCGTGGCTCGATCTCCATGGTGCGGCGTCCGAGAATGGTGTCGGTGCGGATGGCGGCGCGGCTGTCGGTGCCGATCTGCGTCCCGCCAAGCCCGAAGCCGATCTTGACCTTGTCGCCCTCGATCTCCATGCTGCGCACATCGCCGACGTCCACGCCAGCGATGCGCACCTTGTCGCCCGTGCCGATGCCACCGGTGTCAGAGAAGTACGCATAGTAGGTGGGCGATGCGAAAAGCATCGGGACACTGGCGAAGCTCTGTCCCACGCCGATGACGATGATCAGGATGATGATTCCCATCAACCCGCCACGGACCCGGTTCGACCCTTCGAGCGTCCTCATTGCGGTGTGCACCTACCCGACGGCTGACTGAAGAGTTTGACGGTCCGGACCGGCCCACCCGGCTGAAGGCCGTTGAGCCGCAAGGAGATATCGCAGGCGTAGAAGTTGAAGAAGTCGCCGTAGATACCGCCGGCCCTGCCGATGATCTTGAACGCGGTGGGCAGCCTGGTGAGCAAGTCGTTGAGCTCGTCCTTCTGATCGATCAGCGGTTGCTGGATGACCTCGAGATGTCCGACGGTGCTCTGCAGCAGCGGCCGGTTGTCGGCGAGCAGGTCGGCGACCGTGCCCGCCGCGTCGCTGATATCCCCGACCGAGGTGGCGATCGGATCCGCGCGGTTCTTCAAGCCGGTGATCAGCTTCTCGAAATCCTGCACGGTCTGGTCGAACTCGGCCTGATGCTTGACCGTGGTGTCCAGCACGGTGTTCAGGTTGCGGATCACCTCGCCGATCGCCTGGTCGCGGTCGGCCAGCGCCGATGTGAGCGAGGCGGTCTGGTCCAGGATGTCGTTGATCGTGCCGCCCTGGCCCTGGAAGACCGTGATGATCGACTCGGCGATGGTGTTGACCTTCTCCGGGTCCAGCGCGCGGAACACCGGCCGGAAGCCGCCGATCAGCGCGTCGAGATCCAGTGCGGGCTGGGTCTGCTCGAGCGGGATCGTTGCGCCGCTGGGCAGCCGCTTGTCGCTGTCACCCCGCTTGAGTTCCAGATAGCGGTCGCCGATGAGGTTCAGGTACCGCACCGAGGCGGTGGTGCCCTCGAACATCGGCAGCGATCGGTCGACATTGAATTCGACCTTCGCCTGCGATCCGCCGTTGACCAACTCGACGCTGTCAACCTTGCCGACCTCGACGCCCGACGCGCGGACGAACTGGCCGGCGCGTAGCCCGCTGGCGCTCGAGAAGATCGCCGAGTAGCTGGTGGTGCGGTCGAAGCGCATCTGTCCGAACACCACCACGATAATCGCGGTGAACAGCAGCAGCACCACTGAGAAGGCGCCGAGCTTGATGGCGGTACCGGTGATTTTCATGGGTTGATCGTGTTCTCCCCGACCTGGCGACCCCAGACGTACTCGATCAGGATCGGCTGGCCCAACTCGAAGTGGTTGTACGGCGCGATCGAAACACCCGTGTCCGCCACAAGATACGGCGCGGGATACAGGTCGCGCGTGATCGGCTGCCAGCAGCCCGGCCGGCCCTCGGGGCCACCGCGCGCGTTCACCCGCGGCAGGTTGTCCGGATACACATAGGGGTTACCGGCGCCTTCAATGGTGGACAGGGTCTGCAGCGAATACCCGTTGCCGCCAAGGGATGCAGCGACTTTTGGCTCCACGTCGTGAAAATTTCGAATGGTGCAGAACAGCGCAGGGCTGTACTCGTCGAGCGTCTTCGATGTCGTCAGAAGGTCTTCGGTGCCGCGAATCAGGTACGGCGCACTGCGCTCGAAGATGTCCGCACCGGTGTTGCCGAATCCGACGGCCGCCATCAGTGCCTGGTCGATGTTGCCCTGCTGCTCGTTGAGCGTGCGGGCGGTGGTGACCGCGTTCTCCAGTCCGTCGAACAGGTCGGGCGCCGCGTCGGCGTACACCTCGCCGAGGTCGGCCAGCAGGCGGTTGTCCCGCGCGAGTTCGGGCATCCTGGCGTTGACGTCGGTGAGGATCTCGTTGCCGTTGATGATCGACTGGCCGAAGCGATCGCCCAGCCCGTCGAGCGCCTCCGCCGTTGCGCTCAGAGTCTGGTTCAGCTTGATCGGGTCGACCTGCTCGGAGAGCGACACGACCGTTTCGAACAAGGTGTTGAACTCCGTTGTCACCGTGGTCACGTCGATCACGTCCGACGACGTGATGCGTTGCGGTGTCGGGTTTTCCGGTGACGAGAAGTTGATGTACTTGTTGCCGAAGACGGTGGTCGCATCGATGCTGGCATCGACGTTCTTCGGGATCAGCTTCAAATACTTCGGATCGACGTCGAGCGTGATCTTGGCTTTCGCCTGATCGCCGACGGTGACCGCCTCGACGTTGGACACCCGGCCGATCTCGACACCGTTGTAGGTGACCTTGGCGCCGGGGTCCATGGACAGACCGGAACGCGCCGCCATCATGGTCAGTTTTTCGCGCGGCAGGAAGTCGCCGCGGAACTGCATGTAGACCAATACGAGCGCGATGACCGCCAACAGGCTCAGCACCAGGCCCGCGAGCTTGTACGGCGGGGTGCGGGGGTTGTTCAGGGGCGCGGTCATGGCGCTACACCGTCAGGTTGAAGTTCGGGTCGACGCCGTAGAGCGCCAACGAGGCGAACAGGACCACGCAGACGATCGCCACCAGCGACGCGCGCATCGAGCGACCGACGGCCTCGCCGACGCCGACCGGACCGCCGCTGGCGAAGTATCCGTAGTAGCAGTGGTTGAGCATCACGATGACCGAGATGATCACGGCCTGGATGAACGACCAGAACACGTCGTCCGGACGTAGGAACGTGCGGAAGTAGTGCTCGTAGGTGCCGATCGACTGGCCGTAGAAGAACGTCGTGGTCACCTGCGCGGACAGGAAGCTCATGATGATCGCCATCGCGTACAGCGGGATGATCACGATGAATCCGGCCATGATCCGCGTCGACACCAGGTACGAGATCGACTTGATGCCCATCACCTCGAGCGCGTCGATCTCCTCGCTGATGCGCATGGCGCCCAACTCGGCGGTGGCGCCGGCACCGACCGTGGCGGCCAGCGCCTGGCCGGCGACGACCGGCGCGGCGATGCGCACGTTGATCAACGCGGCGAAGAAGCCGGTGAACGCCTCGACGCCGATATTTCCCAGCGAGGCGAAGCCCTGGATCGCGACCAGCGACGACCCGGACAGCGTCACGAAGCCGACGATCGCCACCGTGCCGCCGATCACCGCCATCGCGCCGGTACCCATGCCGATCTCGGCGATCAGCCGCAAGGTCTCCTTGCGGTAGTAGCGCAGCGCGTGGCCGATCGATCCGATCGCGGTGACGACGAACCAAGCGACGTGCCCGACGCTGTCGAGAAACCGCGCGGGTGCGCTGGCCACCCCCTTGGTGCGGTCGTATGCCCGCGGGAACCGTGAACGCAGGACCGTTGTCGTGGACACGTCAGCTCCCTGTTCCGAACCGGACACCGATCGTGGTCAGAACCACGTTCACCGCGAACAGGGCAATCACGCACAGCACCAGCGTCTCGTTGACGGCTGTGCCGACGCCCTTCGCGCCGCCCGCCACGGTCAGGCCGCGGTAGCAACCGACCAGGCCGGCGATCAGGCCGAACGTCATGGCCTTGATGATGGAGATGAGGACTTCGGGCAGGCCGGTGATCAGCGTCAGCGTGGAGACGTACGCGCCTGCCGAGACGTTCTGCAGGTAGACGCCGAAGATGAAGCCGCCGACCAGGCCGACGGTGATCACCGCGCCGTTGAGTAGCAGGGCGACGAAGGTGGAGGCGACGACGCGCGGTACCACCAGCCGGTGGATCGGGTCGATGCCGAGCACCTCGAGCGCGTCGATCTCCTCGCGGATGGTGCGCGCTCCGAGGTCCGCGCAGATGGCGGTGGAGCCCGCCCCGGCGACGACGAGCACCGTCACCAGGGGGCCGAGCTGGGTGACGGCACCGATTGCGGCGCCGGCACCGGACACGTCGGCGGCACCGAACTCCGCCAACAGGATGTTGAGCGTGAAGATCAGCAGCACGGTCAGCGGGATGGACACCGCCAGCGTCGGCAGGAACGCCACCCGCATCAAGAACCAGCTCTGCAGGATGAACTCACGCCACTGGAACGGTGGCTTGAACAATGCCTTGCCGACGAGCACGCACATGCGCACGAAGCCGCCGACCGCTTCCAGGCCGGGTCTGACCTGATCACGGACATAACCGGCCATGCCGGTCGAGGCCGTCACCAGAATGCTCCCGCGGCGCAACGGCGACTGTCGTGGTGCACCGGCAGCCCCTGTCGCACGTGCCCTCCTTGTCCCAGCCTGGTAGGTGTAATCCGCGTCTCGCTACCGGTCGGTAGTAAGACAGACCACAGGAATGTACCCGATGTCATTCCCGGTGTGCAGGGCATCTGGTGGATTGGGCCTCCAACTGTTAGCAAACCCCGGAGCCTTTTCTAATTCTTCTGCGCCGCAGCAGAAACCGTTGCCGCATCGGAACTTTCGCCCGCGTCAACCGGCGTTGCGGCCCCGAATCGAGTGCGCAGTTCGGTTTTCAGGACTTTGCCGGCGGGGTTGCGCGGCAACGCGTCGACGACCTCGATGGCCTTCGGGTGCTTGTACCGAGCCAGCCTCTCACTGAGGAACGCATCGAGGTCGCGCAGGTCAAGATCGGTCTGGTCGGCGGCACCGAGGGCGACGACCGCCACCGGTACCTCACCCCATTTCTCATGCGGGCGCCCGATGACCGCGACCTCGGCGATGGCCGGGTGGGCGGCGAGCGCGTTCTCGACCTCGGCGCAGTAGATGTTCTCGCCCCCGGAGATGATCATGTCCTTCTTGCGGTCGACGACCCAGACGTAGCCCTCCTCGTCCTGGCGCACGAGGTCGCCGGAGTGGAACCAGCCGCCGGCGAAGGCCTCCGCGGTGGCCCGCGGGTTGTTCCAGTAACCGGCCATGAGCGTCGGTGCGCGATAGACGATCTCGCCGACCTGGCCGACGGCGACGTCGTTCATGTCCTCGTCGACGACTCGGGCGGCGACGGTGGGGATCACCTTGCCGACCGACCCGAGCTTTCGGATTGCGTCCTCGCCCAACAGCATGCACGTCACCGGCGACATCTCGGTCTGGCCGAAGGCCGCCAGGATCTGGGTGCCGGGGAACGTCTCGGCCATCTGGCGCAGCAGGGTGTCCGACGCTGGTGCGGCGCCCCAGGACAGCACCCGCAGGCGCAGGGTGCGCGGCCGAGCCTGCTGCGCGGCACACACCGCCTGCCACTGCGCGGGTACCAGGAATATGCCGGTGACCTGCTCGGCCTCCAGCACGTCGAGCAACTCGTCCGGGTTGAAAGCGCCCAGGGGATAGAGCACCGTCGGCCGTCCCAGGAGCAGGCCCGGGATCATGTTGCCGATACCGGCGATGTGGAACAGCGGCACACCGATGAAGCCGACGTCGTTGTTGATGTCGGCGCCGTTGGTGAACAGGAACGTCAGTGCCTGGCCGGCGATGTTGGTGTGGGTGAGCACGGCGCCCTTGGGCTGGCCGGTGGTTCCCGAGGTGTACATGATCAGCGCCGGGGAGTCGTTCGGGATGTCGACGATTGCAGGCACTGCTTCTGCTGACTCGCCGGCTTCGGCGATCAGGTCGTCATAGCCGATGACGTGCTGGTCGGACACGCCGCCGGCCACGACGACCGTCGTCAACGTGGCCGAAGCGTCGCCGATGTCGCGCACGGCGGTCGCCACCCCGGCCAGGACCTCCTCGGTGATGACCACCTTGGCCTGGCAGTCGCTGACCAGGAAGGCGATCTCGGGCGGGGTCATCCGGAAGTTGACCGGGACCGCGATCGCGCCGAGCCTGTTGACGGCGAGGAACGACTCGATGAACTCCTGGCGGTTCAGCATCAGGATCAGCACGCGGTCTCCGAAGGCCACCCCGCGGCGGCTCAACGCGCCGGCCAGGGCGCCCACCCGCTGATCGAGTTCCCGCCAGGTCGTCGTGCGGCCGAGGTAGCGCAGGGCGGTGGCCTCGGGCTGCATCAAAGCGTGGCGAGACAGTTGGTTCGTCCAGTTCTGCCTACGGGCGAGATACGGCTGCGCGGTCGGATCCGGCTCAAGCAACGGCCAACGCTCCATTTCGGTACGGCTTGCGCTGAGATGATATTTGATCAAACATGATGTTGTCCCGGTCACACTATGGCCTCGGCGACAAAGGGACAAGCCCTCGCCAACACCGCGAAAGGACCGGAGAGCACAGTGAACGCGCCCGCCGCTCCCCCGCGGAAGTCAGCGCGGGGCGTTCGGCGCGAACAGCTTTCCGACGAGGTCGCGGCCCGGTTGCGCGTCGCGATCATGACCGGCGCGCTGCGACCGGGCACTTACATCAGACTCGACGAGACCGCGGCGGCACTCGGGGTGAGCATCACCCCGGTGCGCGAGGCGCTGCGCACGCTGCGCGGCGAGGGCATGGTCCAACTCGAACCGCACCGCGGTCACGTGGTGGTGCCGTTGACGCGCGCCGACGTCGAGGACATCTTCTGGCTGCAGGCCACGATCGCCAAGGAGTTGGCGGCCACCGCAGCAGTGCGCATCACCGAGGGCGAGATCGACGAGATGGCCCGGCTCAACGACGACCTGGCGGCGGCGGTGCAGCGGCAGGAGACGGCGGAGATCGCCGCCGCGGAGTTCGCGTTCCACCGCGCGTTCAACCGTTCCACCGGCCGGATCAAGCTGGCGTGGTTCCTACTGCACGTCGCCCGCTACCTGCCCGGCCAGATCTACGCCGGCGACCCGCAGTGGGGAGTGTCTGCGGTGGCCGGCCACCGGGATTTGATCGCTGCGCTTCGCCGACGCGATGTCGACACCGTCGTCGCGCTGACCGCGGGCGAGTTCACCGACGGCGCGCAGCGGCTGATCGCGCAACTCGAGGAGACGGGGTTGTGGAGCTAGGAACTACGTCGCGGCGAGTTGCTCGGCGCGGGCTTTGAGGTTGCCGGCCAGGTAGTCGAGCGTGTCACCGATCGCCTTCTTCACCATCTGTTTGGGGATCGGCAGCTTGGTCTCGACGTCGAGGTCGACCGTGAGCAGTGAGGTCGCGCCGATCGGCACCACCGAGAACTTCTGCTCCTGCTTCTCGAAGTGGTCGCCCTGCTGCAGCACGGTGAAGATCTGGTTTTCGCCCGGGTAGTACACCGCGGTGATGAACGTGCCCGCCTGACCCTGCACGACTACGTCGAGACGTAACTGGCTGGGGCGCCCGTCGTTGTAACGCGCCAGCACCCAGCACCCTTTGATCTCTTCGTTCCACTGGGGATAGGCCTCGAAGTCGGCGACGATCCCCATGATCGCTTCGGCGGAGGCCGCCACCTCGACGGTCTTGCTCACGAGCGGCATCCGACGAGCATATCGACTACGCCTGATGCGGGTCGGCGCGCGCCTTGTCCAGTAGCGCGCGGATCGGTTCGGGGATCGGCACGGGTCTGCGATCGGCCCGGTCGACGTAGACATGCACCCAGTGCCCGACCGCCGCAATCTGGTCGGGTTCGTCCTGCTGCCAGAGGCCGAGCCGATACGTGACGCTGCTGTTGCCCAGCCGGGTCACCGCGAGGCCGACCGAAAGTGGTTGCGGGAACCGCAATTCGGCCAGGTAGCGACAACCCGATTCGGCGACCACCCCAAGCCACGGCGCAGCCAACGGATCGATGCCGATGCTGGTGTTGATCCAGCCGTTGATCGCGGTATCGAACAACGCGTAATACACCGCATTGTTGAGGTGGCCGAACATGTCGTTGTCGGTCCACCTGGTCGTCACCGGCCAGTGCACCGGAAAGTCGTCTCTGGCTGGTGTGACGGTCGGTTCGTCGGTGGCCATGGCAGCAGTCTCGCAGAGCGCGATTGCCCGCGCCCCGACGCGAAGGCACGCTGGTCCCCATGAGGATCCGGGGCGCGGTATTGGACGAGATCGGCAGCCCGAGTCCGTACGCCGAGTCGCGGCCGCTGCGCGTCGGCGAGCTCGACCTGGCACCGCCCGGTCCAGGTGAACTGCTGGTGCGCATCGAGGCCGCGGGGCTGTGCCATTCCGACCTGTCGGTGGTCGACGGTAGCCGGGTACGGCCGGTACCGATGCTGCTCGGACACGAAGCCGCCGGCATCGTCGAAGAGGTTGGCGCCGGCGTCTCCGATCAGGCAATAGGCACCCGCGTGGTGCTGACTTTCCTGCCTCGGTGCGGCGAGTGCCCGGCCTGCGCGACCGACGGCCTCACCCCGTGTGAGCCCGGAAGCGCTGCCAACGGCGCGGGCACGTTGATGGCCGGCGGACGCCGGTTGTCGCGCGCCGGCCGACCCGTCCACCACCATCTCGGCGTCTCCGCTTTCGCCACCCATGCGGTCGTCGACCGGCGTTCGGTGGTGGCGGTGCCCGATGACGTGCCCGCGGTCGTCGCATCACTGCTCGGCTGCGCGGTGCTGACCGGCGGTGGCGCGGTGGTGAACGCCGGCAGGCCCAGACCCGGCGACACCGTGGCGGTCGTCGGGCTCGGCGGCGTCGGGATGGCGGCGGTTCTCACCGCGCTGGCTGCCGACGACGTCCGCGTGGTCGGGGTCGACCCGTTGCCCGGCAAGCTCGAGCGGGTGCGCGGCATGGGTGCACACGAGGCGTACACGCCCGAGGAGGCGCGCGAAAGCGGACTCAAGGCGGCCGTGGTCATCGAAGCCGTCGGCCATCCGAGTGCGTTGGAGGCCGCGGTCGACCTCACCGCCGCGGGCGGGCGGACGGTGACCGTCGGCCTGCCCCGCCCCGACGCCCGGGTTGCCCTGTCTCCGTTGGGTTTCGTCGCAGAGGGCCGCTCGTTGATCGGCAGCTATCTCGGTTCTGCGGTACCCTCGCGCGATATCCCGCACTTCGTCGAATTGTGGCGCGCCGGAAGGCTGCCGGTCGAGTCACTGGTGTCGTCGACGATCACACTCGACGAAATCAACTCGGGCATGGACGAACTCGCCGATGGCAGAGCTGTGCGCCAAGTGATCCGGTTCGACTAGAACCAGGCCGCACGCATGTCCAGCGTTGTGCGATCCAAGCTGGCGAGCAGGTCGAGTTGCGGTGCGGTCTTTGGTAGTTCGTAGCGAAAGAAGTAGCGAGCCGCCTGACGCTTACCGTCGTAGAAGTCTCCGGTCCGGCCGTACGCGGCGATCTCCTGCCGCAGCCAGATCCAGGCGACGACGATGTGACCGAACGCCTCGAGATAGATCACGCTGTTGGCCATCGCCGCGTCGATGTCGCCGGAGCCGAACATTTCCGCGGTGACGGCGGTGAGGCGTTGCCACGCGGCGTCGAGGAGTCGCGCGTGCTCTTCAGGCTGGCCGCCGAGTGCAGCCGCCTCGGCCACCGTCTGCCCGATCGCGCGGCCCAACGCGGCCACGCCGGCCCCGCCGCGCGCAGGGACCTTGCGGCCCAACAGGTCCAGGCTCTGGATCCCGTGCGTGCCCTCGTGGATGGGATTGAGGCGGTTGTCCCGGTAGTGCTGCTCGACGTCGTATTCGCGGGTGTAGCCGTACCCGCCGTGCACCTGGATGGCCAGGCTGTTGGCCTCCAGACACCACTGCGACGGCCAGCTCTTGCCGACCGGGGTCAACATCTCGAGCAACAGCGTGGTGGAGTCCCGCTCCTCGTCAGAATCGGCGCTGTGTTGCAGATCGACCAGCTTGGCGCAATACAGCAGCAGCGCCAGCCCGCCTTCGGCATACGCCTTCTGCGCCAACAACATACGCCTCACATCGGCGTGCTCGATGATCGGGACCTGCGGTGTCGACGGATCCTTGGCGCTGACCGGCCTGCCCTGTGGGCGCTCGCGCGCGTACTCCACCGATTTGAGGTAGCCGGTGTAGCCGAGCGCGACGGCGCCCATGCCGACACCGAGCCGCGCCTCGTTCATCATCGTGAACATATAGGCGATACCGCGGTGGGCCTCGCCGACGAGATATCCGACCGCGCCCGGCTTTCCACCGGGGGTGTAGGCGCCCTCGCCGAGGTTGAGCACCGTGTTCGTGATGCCGCGCTGGCCCATCTTGTGGTTCAACCCGGCCAGCACCACGTCGTTGCGCTCGCCGATCGCACCGTCCGCACCGAGCAGGTACTTGGGCACGATGAACAACGAAATGCCCTTGGTACCCGGCGGTCCGCCGGGGATCTTCGCGAGCACCAGGTTGACGATGTTGCCGGTCAGTTCGTGTTCCGCGCCGGAGATCCACATCTTCGACCCGA
This sequence comes from Mycolicibacterium sp. GF69, assembly GCF_003284965.1. Classification (GTDB taxonomy): domain Bacteria; phylum Actinomycetota; class Actinomycetes; order Mycobacteriales; family Mycobacteriaceae; genus Mycobacterium. Next base: position 25,022 of record NZ_QMEW01000014.1, on the reverse strand, counting down.
AGAGCCGATAGGTGCCGGGCTGGTCCTCCTGCGGTTCGGCGCGGGTGAGGACGTCGGCCAACGACGAACCTGCCTGCGTCTCCGACAGCGCCATCGTGCCCGAGAACCGGCCCGCCAGCATCGGTTTGACGAAGCCGTCGATCTGCTCGTCGGTGCCGAACCGGGCCAACAGGTTCGCATTGGCCATCGTCAGCATGAGGTAGCCCGTCGTGGCGAGGTTGGCCGCCGAGAACCAGGCGAACGCCGCCTGGGCCACCGTCACGGGCAGTTGCGCGCCGCCGAGGCGGTGCTCCATCGCCATCGCGATGAGGTCGGCCTGGGCGAACGCGTCCCAGGCCTCCTTGACTTCCGGTATGACCGTGACCTTCTCGCCGTCGAAAGTCGGCTCGTTGGCGTCGCTGGCCTTATTGTGCGGCGCGAAGTACCGCGTCGCCAACTGCTCGCACAAGTCCAGCACGGCGTCGAAGGTCTCGCGGGAGTGTTCGGCGAAGCGCTCGCGCCCGGTCAGCTCGTCGACGCGCAGCCACTCGTACAGACAGAAGTCGAGGTCGCGGCGCGACAGCAGCAGCGACTTCACGGTGCGGTGTGCTCCCCGGGGAGCGCGTCGAGCTCGATGCCCAGCGGCGAGTGCGCCCGCACCGACTCGTCGCGGATCAGGCCGCGCAACAGCGCCGTGCTGAACTCGACGGCGATCTCGGCCGCCGTGCGTCTGCCGTGCGGTCGCAGCCAGCGGTATGCGCCCAGCGTCATGCCGATGTAGCCCAGGGCCAGGACGTGGGAGTCGCAGTCGTAGAACTCGCCGTCGGCGATGCCGCGATCTATGACATCGCGCACATGCTCGTAGACCTGGGTTTCCTTCTCCCGGATGTAGGTCACCTGGTCTTCGGTGAACCACTCGCCGATGTACGGGCCCTCCTGGAAGTACACCGCCGCACGCTCGATGTCGTTGGCGATACCGACCAGCAGTCGCCGGGTGAAGTGGTAAATCGTCTCGCGCGCCGACGCCGACGGGTCGTCGTGCAACGCGTCGACGGTGAAGTCGGCCGCACCCTTGTAGATGTCGTAGAGGATCAGCGACTTGCTCGCGTAGTAGTGGTAGACCGTCGCCTTGTTCAGGCCCACCGCGTCGGCGACGTCGTCCATCCGGGTGCCGTGGTAGCCGCGCGCGGCGAAAAGCTTGGTGGCGACGGCCAACAGCTCATCGCGACGGGTCCTCCCGTTTCCGGTGGCGGCGTCCGAAGAGGGCATGGCGACTCACTATATGCAGGCCGGAAGCGCGTCCGGGGGTCAATCAACTGGTTGGAAGTGTAGGTGTAAGGGGTGTCGCCGACCGCAGGGCGGGTCTAGACTTCCGTCATAACCGGCCGCACTCGAGAGGTGACCACATGGATCCGAACCCGGACTATGACGCGAGCGACGAGCTCGAGTACGGCGCGAACTGGTTCGCCTGGATACTCCGCGGCGTCTACCCGCCCCCCGCCTACCCGCCGGTCTGAGCCGGTCACTGCCAGCGATGAACACCTGCGCCCTGGGCGTAGGACAGGTGCCCGCCGAGCGCACCGCCCACTGAAACCGCCGTCAACCCGAGAACGCTGAACGCGCGCGCCGCGCTTGTACTTCCGACGACATCCACGCACCGATCGGCAGGGTCCGGCTAGGCCGAGCGCGGCAGCGTACGCAGGGCGGTGCGGACCGCGAGGTAGATCACCGACGACGTGACGACGAAGACCGGCCAGCCCATCGCGACGCGTGCCACCGCGAGCAGGCCGTCCTGGTCGGTGTCATAGAGGTAGTACTGCACCAGGAACCGGGACCACGAGGCCGCGGCCATCACACCCGTCGCGATGTCGAATGCCAGGCGTACCCGCGGTATCCGCCGCCAGTTGCCGTCGCGGCCGGTGATCCACGCCCACACCACCCCGACCAACGGGCGGCGCACCAACAACGACGTGGTGAACGCGATCGCCAAGCCCAGATACATCCAGATCCCGGGAAGGTAGAAGTCCTTGGCCCGGCCGGTGATGAGAGCGACCGCCGCGCAGACCGCGACCCCGGCGAAGCCGAACAACGCCGGCCGCGTCGACTCCCGCCGCGCCAACTGCCACCCCAGGGTGATCGACGCGACGCTGACCGCGGCGACGAGCGCCGGGCGCAGGCCGGCGAGCGCATTCGTCAATGCGAACGTGGTGACCGGCAACGCGGTGTACACCAGGCCGCGCACTCCGCCGCCGCGAACGAACAGTGCAGCGACGGGCGATCGAGTTTCGGCCATCACGACCGAACTTTACGGGTAAGCCGCTTACCGCGGAGGGGGACAAGGTCGTCAAACGGCGAATGGCAGACTTTCCGGATGATCATCGGGATACCGCGCGAATCCCTTGAGGGTGAGACGCGCGTCGCCGCTACGCCGCAGACCGTCGGACAACTGCTCAAACTGGGCTATTCCGTCGTAGTGGAGTCGGGCACCGGCGCCGCCTCCAGCTTTGCCGATGCCGCGTACGTCGAGGCAGGCGCCGAGATCGGCGACGCCTGGGCTGCCGACATCGTCCTCAAGGTCAACGCACCGTCGGATGACGAGATCGCCAAGCTCCAGGACGGCGCGACGCTGGTCAGCCTGATCTCGCCGGCGCTGAACCCAGAGCTGGTGAAGAAACTGTCCGCCCGCCCGATCACGGTGCTCGCGATGGACGCCGTTCCGCGCATCTCGCGGGCGCAGTCGCTGGACGTGCTGTCGTCGATGGCGAACATCGCCGGATACCGCGCGGTGGTCGAGGCCGCACACAGCTTCGGCCGGTTCTTCACCGGACAGGTGACCGCGGCGGGCAAGGTGCCGCCGGCCAAAGTGCTCGTCGTCGGCGCGGGGGTGGCCGGCCTGGCAGCCATCGGGGCCGCCGGCAGCCTCGGCGCGATCGTGAAGGCCACCGACCCGCGACCCGAAGTCGCCGATCAGGTCCGCTCTCTGGGCGGTGAATATGTATCGATCGAATCGGCCGACTCCGAGGTTTCGGCCACCGGTTACGCCAAGGAGATGGGCGAGGACTACAAGGCCCGCGAGGCCGCGCTGTACACCGAGTTGGCCTCCGAAGTCGACATCATCATCACCACAGCCCTGATTCCGGGTAAGCCCGCGCCGCGCATCATCACCGCCGACATGGTCGCGTCGATGAAGCCGGGCAGCGTGCTCGTCGACATGGCGGCTGCCAACGGCGGCAACATCGAGGGCACCGTCAAGGACCAGGCGATCGTGACCGACCACGGCGTGACGATCATCGGCTACACGGATCTGGCGGGGCGCTTGCCCGCCACGGCTTCCCAGCTCTACGGCACCAACCTGGTGAACCTGCTCAAGCTGCTCACCCCGGAGAAGGACGGGCAGCTCACCCTGGACTTCGACGACGTCGTCCAGCGGTCGGTCACCGTGGTCCGCGACGGCGAGACGACGTGGCCGCCACCGCCGGTGCAGGTGTCCGCGGCACCGGCCGCCGCAGCGTCGGCCCCAGCCGAGCAGAAGCCCGCGAAAACGCCGATGACGACGGGACGCCGGCTGGGCATCACGTTCGCCGCCGCGGCGCTGCTGTTCGCTCTGATCGCGTTGTCACCCGCTGCGCTGCAGGTGCACTTGACGGTCTTCGCGCTGGCGATCGTCATCGGCTACTACGTGATCGGCAACGTGCATCACGCGCTGCACACACCGTTGATGTCGGTGACCAACGCGATCTCGGGCATCATCGTCGTCGGCGCCCTGCTGCAGATCGGCCACGGTGACTGGGTCATCACAGCAATAGCGACGGCAGCGATCCTGCTCGCCAGCATCAACGTCTTCGGTGGCTTCGCGGTGACCCGCCGCATGCTGGCGATGTTCTCGAGGAGCTAGAGAAGTGTTCACGATAGAGACCACGGCCACCGCTGCCTACGTCGTCGCGGCCATCTTGTTCATCCTGGCGCTGGCCGGGCTGTCCAAGCACGAGACATCAAGAGCGGGAAACAGTTTCGGCATCGCCGGGATGGCGATCGCCCTCATTGCGACGATCGCGCTGGCGCTGGCGCGACATATCGAACCCATGGGCATTGCACTGCTCGCCGGCGCCATGATCATCGGCGCGGCGATCGGCCTGTGGCGCGCCAAGATCGTCGAGATGACCGGCATGCCCGAGCTGATCGCGCTGCTGCACAGTTTCGTCGGCCTGGCCGCCGTGCTGGTCGGCTGGAACGGTTATCTGCACGTCGAGGCCGACGCGGCGAGCTCCGAAGCACTTCGCCTCGCGCAGGAGGGCATGCTCGGCATCCACTCCGCCGAGGTCGTCATCGGCGTGTTCATCGGTGCGGTGACGTTCACCGGTTCGATCGTCGCCAATCTGAAGCTGTCGGCGCGGATGAAGTCCGCGCCGATGATGCTGCCCGGCAAGAACTTGTTGAATGTCGGCGCGCTGGTGGTGTTCGCCGCGCTCACCGTCTGGTTCGTGATCGACCCGCAGCTGTGGCTGCTGATCGTGGTCACGGTGCTGGCACTGCTGCTCGGCTGGCACCTGGTCGCCTCGATAGGCGGCGGCGACATGCCCGTGGTGGTGTCGATGCTCAACAGCTACTCGGGATGGGCCGCGGCGGCGGCGGGCTTCCTGCTCGGCAACGACCTGCTGATCGTCACCGGCGCACTGGTCGGCTCCTCCGGTGCCTACCTGTCCTACATCATGTGCAAGGCGATGAACCGCTCGTTCATCTCGGTGATCGCCGGTGGTTTCGGGATCGAGGCCGGGCCCGCCGACGACAAGGACTACGGCACCCACCGCGAGATCGACGCCGAGGGCGCGGCGGAACTGCTCGCATCGGCCAGTTCGGTGGTCATCACGCCCGGCTACGGTATGGCCGTCGCCCAGGCGCAATACGGCGTCGCCGACCTGACCCGCAAGCTGCGCGACCGCGGCGTCAACGTGCGGTTCGGCATCCACCCCGTCGCGGGACGATTGCCCGGCCACATGAACGTGCTGCTGGCTGAGGCCAAGGTGCCCTACGACATCGTGCTGGAGATGGACGAGATCAACGACGACTTCAGCGACACCGACGTCGTGCTGGTCATCGGCGCCAACGACACCGTCAACCCGGCGGCGTCCGAGGACCCGGGCAGCCCGATCGCCGGCATGCCGGTGCTGACGGTGTGGAACGCCAACCACGTCATCGTCTTCAAGCGGTCCATGGCTTCTGGCTACGCGGGCGTGCAGAACCCGCTGTTCTTCCGGGAGAACACCCAGATGCTGTTCGGCGATGCCAAGGACCGGGTCGACGCGATCAACGCTGCGCTCTCCGAAACGGTCCCCTCCGCACACTAGACATTTCGTACCGGCACGCCGTCCCGATCTGGCCGCGATGTCGCATTACCATCCCTGCGTGCCGGTGCAAGACCCTCCGAAGCCCGACGCTGACGTGCGTGGGCGGCTCGCGAGCATCGGCACGGTGCTGATCGTTGTCGTCATCTACGCCGGGGCGCTGGTCGGCTACCACTACATCGCCGGGCCGGCCAAGACGTTGAGCCCGCCCGACCTCGGGGAGAGCAGCGACACGATCGTGCAGGTGACGCTGCAGGCCATCCATCCCGTCGACAACCAGGTGGACGTCAAGGTGATGGTGTACCCGGCCGACGAACACATGAACACCGACCTCAACGTGGTCAACACCGATATCGCGGTTCGGCTGTTCCAGGACGAGATCAACCTCGGGGGCGACCTCGAAACCGCCAAGGGCCAGTTGCCCGCCGAGATCGCCACCACGATCAGCGCCACCGGCGATCCGGACAAGTGGCCGTTCGACAGGTACACGATCGGAGCGCTCGGCGCCGACGTGCTCGTCGGCACCGGTGACGACCGCCGGTTCGAACCCGCCCGGGTGGAGGTGACGGGCAACCTCAACAGCTGGGACATCACCAGCACCCGCAGCGGTCCGGCCACCCAGTCGTTGGGCGACGGCGACTACCAGACGGTGACGTTGAGCCGGTCGCGCGGCCCGCTCGCCTTCGATCTGGGTCTATGCCTGGTGTTGTTCACCCTGCCTGCGCTGGCGCTGTTCGTGTCGATCGAGATGCTGCGCGGCCGCAAGAACTTCCTGCCGCCGTTCGGCACCTGGTACGCCGCGTCGTTGTTCGCGGTCATTCCGATACGCAACTTCATGCCCGGCGCGCCGCCGCCGGGCGCTTGGATCGACCAGATCCTGGTGTTGTGGGTGCTGGTCGCGCTGACCGCGGCGATGGTCCTGTACTTCGTCGCCTGGTTCAGACGCAGCGACTGACCACAATCGGTGGCGCCTATGGTGGTTGCGACCACACGACCACGGGAGGCCAACGATGGCTGTCGACCGGTTGCTGCCCACCCGGGACGCCGAGGATCTGATCGCACTCACCCGCGATGTCGCAGACAAGGTGCTCGACCCGATCGTCGATGACCACGAGAAGACCGAACGGTATCCCGAAGGTGTGATGGCCCAGCTGGGCGCGGCCGGTCTGTTGAGCCTGCCGCAGCCAGAGGAATGGGGTGGCGGCGGCCAAACCTACGAGGTCTACCTGCAGGTGCTCGAGGAACTCGCGGCGCGCTGGGCGGCGGTCGCGGTTGCGGTCAGCGTGCACAGCCTGTCGTCGCACCCGCTGCTGACGTTCGGGACCGACGAGCAGAAGCGGCGGTGGCTGCCCGCGATGCTGTCGGGTGAGCAGATCGGCGCCTACAGCCTGTCCGAACCGCAGGCCGGCTCCGATGCTGCGGCGCTGCGGTGCGCAGCCGCCAAAGTGGACGGTGCCTATGTCCTCAACGGCTCGAAATCGTGGATCACCCACGGCGGGCGCGCCGACTTCTACACGCTGTTCGCGCGGACGGGCGAAGGGTCGAGGGGTATTTCGTGCTTCCTGGTACCGGGCGACCTGCCGGGGCTGAGCTTCGGCAAGCCCGAGGAGAAGATGGGCCTGCACGCGATCCCGACTACTTCGGCGTTCTACGAGGACGCGCGCATCGACGCGGACCGACTGATCGGCGCCGAAGGCCAGGGACTGCAGATCGCGTTCTCCGCCCTGGATTCCGGACGGTTGGGTATCGCCGCGGTCGCCACCGGCTTGGCACAGGCCGCGCTCGACGAGGCCGTCGCCTACGCCAACGAGCGAACCACGTTCGGGCGCAAGATCATCGACCACCAGGGGCTGGGCTTCCTGTTGGCCGACATGGCGGCCGCGGTCGCCGGCGCGCGAGCGACGTACCTGGACGCCGCCCGGCGACGCGATGCGGGCCGGGAGTACTCACAACAGGCCAGCGTGGCCAAGCTGACCGCGACCGACGCGGCGATGAAGGTCACCACCGACGCGGTGCAGGTCTTCGGCGGCGCCGGCTACACCCGCGACTACCGCGTCGAGCGGTACATGCGCGAGGCCAAGATCACCCAGATCTTCGAAGGCACCAACCAGATTCAGCGGCTCGTCATCGCCCGCGGCCTCAGTTCTTGAGCGGCGACGGCTCCGGCGGCGAAGTGACCGTGACCTGCGTTCCGTAGCCGTTCTCGGAGCTCACCCGCATCGATCCGCCCATCGCGTCGAACCGAGCCAGCAGTGAACCCAGTCCGATATGCCCTTCGGCGACGTACTGCTCGACGATCGCCGGGTCGAACCCCTTGCCGTCATCGGTGACCGTCAACAGGATCCGGTCCCGTTGGCGCGACAGGTCGACCCGCACCACCCTCGCCCCGGCGTGCTTGTGGATGTTGGCCAGCAGTTCTCGCGCCGCCCGGTACAGCAGCTGCTGCGATTCGGGCTTGCCGACGTCGTCGAGTTCGGCCTCGACGACGTAGTCACCGCGGGTTTCGAACTGCCGCACCAGTTCTCGTACGGCAGGCGTCAACCCGAGCTGGGCGAGCACCTGGGGATGCAGCTCGGTCACGGTCGAGCGCAACGCGGCGGCGGTCTCCTGCAGCGCGGTGTGCACCGCCTCGAGCGCGGGATCGTCGCTGCGTTCGCGCATCTCGTCGAGGTCCAGACGCGCCGCCAGCAGTGTCTGTAGCGGCCCGTCGTGCAGGTGCTCGGCGGCCTCGCGGTTGCGCCGTTCGTCGGCTTGCATCGCCTCGGACACCAACTGGCGCCGCACGTCCTGCAGTTTGGCCACCCGGGCCTGGCGACGCACCAGCACCAGACACAGCGCCGTCATCGCCACCGCTGCCCACAGCAGGAAGCCGAACTGCGTGTAGACGACGTCCGGCAGCCCGACGGCGTCATCGCGTTTGGAGTACACGATCCATACCCCGAGATAGGCCAGCGCCGTGCCGATTCCGAGCACCGCGGTCAACGTCGGCCAGTCTTGGAACGCCACCGCGATGGGCAACAGGAAGAACACCGGGAGCAGCGCGGCCGTGGCCCCGCCCGACACCAGGCACAGCACGACGACCACCAAGACGTCAATGGCCGTCGACACCCAGTCCGCCCAGCGGGGCACCGGTCCACGCAGGACAGCGACGAGCCACACCAGCGCCGCGACCGCCCACACCCCCAGCACGACCGCGTAGACGCCCGGCAGCCAGTGGTCGACCTCCCAGATGAGCACCAGCGCCGTCACCAAAGCGATCAGCGGCAGCCGCAGAAACGCGGTGACGCGCACCGGTTCCGTGGCGAAGAAGCTCGCGATGCGGTCCAACACGGTGAGCTCAGTCCAGCAGCTTGCGGCGCATCGCCTCGGCGACGGCGGCACCTCGGTCGTTGACACCGAGCTTCTCGTAGAGCCGCTGGACGTGCGTCTTCACCGTGGAAGGCGCCAGGAACAATTGCTTGGCCATCGCCGGGATGCTGGCGCCGGTTGCGATCAGGCTGAGGACCTCGCGTTCGCGGGGGCTCAGTGTCGGGCCGGTCGGCTCGGCCCGTTTGCGGATTTCGCCCGCCAGGCCGGCGGCCAGGCTCGGTGCGACGATGTCGCGGCCCTTGGCGCAGTCGAGCACGGCTGCGACCAGTTCGGAGCGGCTTGACTCCTTGGACAGGAATCCGGCCGCACCGTTCTGCAGCGCTTGATAGACGATCGCGGACTCGTCGTGCGCAGAGATCAGCAGCACCCGGGTGGGCAGGGCGTCGCGCACCACCGCGGCGGCCACTTCGGCGCCGTCCATCTCCGGCATCCGGTAGTCCAGCAGTGCCACCTGCGGAGTGTGCGATCGGATCGCCGCCAGCGCGGCCTTACCGTCGTCGGCCTCGGCCACCACCTCGATCTGCCCGCTGGAGACCAGCGCCCGAACCACGCCGTCGCGAAACATCGGGTGGTCGTCACCCACCACCACCCGCACCTTTTCGCTGGTGAAACCCATCGCCACGCGGTTCAGCTTGGCATAGCGAACGCCGCGTTTCCTCCGATTGGTGGACACCGGATTCATCCGCGGCGGCCGCCGTCCGGCCGACATACAAGGCGGCTGCGCTGCGCGACTCTTGAGTCATCACCGGAACAGACCGGACGACCAGACGAAAAAGCAATCATCACAGAAGGATTCGAAATGACCACCAACGCCACCACCCGCATCGCCCGCTACTTCGCACTTCCGATCGTCGCGGCCGGGATCGCCGCCGGGGCACTCGGTTTCGCCGGTGCCGCCAGCGCCGGTACCTACAGCCCCGACAACACGCCGCGGCCGGGGATCGTCGCCACCCCGCAGCACACCGCTCCGTCGGTGCAGTCCGGATCGCATGGCCACCGCGTCGATCACCTGCAGATCGTGCAGCCGAGCTGGCACCCCTGACCGCCGGGAGGTACGCAAGAAGCGGGGGCACCGTACAGGTGCCCCCGCTTACTCACGTTCCGGTCAGACGCCGGCCAGGACGTCGGCCGTCTGCAGCGCCTGTGCGACGCCGGAGACGATCGACGCCAACCGGACGGCCTCGAAGATCGAGGTGCGCGACAGGTCGGCGTCGCGGAGGGTCTTCTCGTGCGCGGTCACGCAGTGCGGACACCCGTTGATCGCCGAGACGGCCAGCGACCACAACTCGAAATCCTCCTTGGGCACACCGGGATTGCCGATGATGTTCATCCGCAGCCCCGCCCGCAGATCGTCGTAGCCCTCGAGTTGGCCCTTGGTGCGATAGAACACGTTGTTCATCCCCATGATGGCCGCGGCGCCGAGCGCGGCGTGGTAGGCCTCCTGGCTGAGGATGTCCAGCGCGTCCTCGGCGATCTCGCGAAGCAGCCGCTCGGACTTGGTCGCCGCGGCGGTCGCCACAAATGCACCCCAGAGCTGCTGTTCGGACAGCTCGGTGGTCTTGACGATGCTGCCGAGGTTGAGCTTCAGGTCTTTGGCGTACTCCGGCAGCGCGCCCTTGATGTTGTCGATGCTCACGGTTACACCGCCTCTGCCAACAGATCGGTCGGCTTGATCGTCGGATCGCCCTTCTTCCAGTTGCAGGCGCACAGTTCGTCGGACTGCAAAGCGTCGAGCACCCGCAGCACCTCGTCGACGTTGCGGCCCACGGACCCGGCCGTCACCGAGACGAACTGGATTTCGTTGTTGGGGTCGACGATGAACGTCGCCCGATCGGCGACGCCGTCGACGTTGAGCACGCCGGTGGCCAACGCCAGCTCACGCTTGAGGTCGGACGCCATCGGGAACGGCAGCTTCTTGAGGTCCTCGTGCTGGGCGCGCCACTGGAAGTGCACGAACTCGTTGTCGACGGACACACCGATGACCTTCGCGTCACGGTCCTCGAAGTCCTCGTTGAGCTTGCCGAACGCAGCGATCTCCGTCGGGCACACGAAGGTGAAGTCCTTCGGCCAGAAGAAGACGATCCGCCACTTACCGTCGTGGTCCTCGCTGGTCACACGGGTGAAGTAGTCGTCGGGCTGCTTGGCATCGACCTCGGAGAGGTCACCGCCGACCACCGCCGCCATGTCGTAGCGGGGAAACTGGTCACCGATCGTCAACAATGCCATCGCTAGCACACCATCCTTATCACCTAGTTTGGATTCAGTCCAGATTACCCATTCGATTCTGCGCAATCGGAGCTAGGAAGACAAGCTAAACGCGAAGTGATTGTGGCCACATCTGCACAACGAATTGAGTTCGGTTCCAGCCTATTTCGTGGCGCATCGATTGCGTTGCTACCGTCGGGGAGGTGTCCAACATCAGTGAGAACGATCCCATCGAGGACGTCACCCCCGGCGATATCGTCCTCGTCGACCGCGGCGACGCCGAGCCCATCCCGTGCAAGGTCGTCCACAAGGACGGCACCGACGGCGGCTGCCTGATCACCTACGAGGTGGACGAGGGCACGACGTTTCAGGTCGAGTACGCCGCCGGCGCGCGCGTGACCCGATCGCTGGAGGCGAAATGGGAGTCTGGGCAAAGCCCGACGCAGCACAAGCCGCTCTGACCGGGTGACATATCGTGGCGAGCATGGACTTCGCGATGTCGGCCAAGGCCCACGACTTCCACAAGCGCCTGACCGAATTCATGACCGAGTTCGTCTTCCCCGCCGAAGCTGATTATCACCGCCACCGCGAGGAGGCCGGACCGAATGACCACACGGTCCCGCCGATCGTCGAGGACCTCAAGAAGGTGGCCAAGGAGCGGGGTCTGTGGAACCTGTTTCTGCCCGCGGAGTCCGGCCTGACCAATCTCGAGTACGCCCAGCTGGCGGAGCTGACCGGCTGGAGCATGGAGATCGCGCCCGAAGTCACCAACTGCGCGGCGCCGGACACCGGCAACATGGAGACGCTGCATCTGTTCGCCAACGAGCAGCAGCGCAAGCAATGGCTGGCGCCGCTGCTCGCCGGTGAGATCCGCAGCGCGTTCGCGATGACCGAACCGGCCGTCGCCTCCAGCGATGCCCGCAACATCGAGACGACGATCCTGCGGGACGGGAACGACTACGTGATCAACGGTCGTAAGTGGTGGATCACCGGGGCCGCCGACCCGCGCTGCAAGATCATGATCGTGATGGGCCGCACCAACCCGGATGCGGCCAGCCATCAGCAACAGTCGATGATTTTGGTGCCCACCGATACTCCGGGCGTCGACATCCAACGCTCGCTGCCGGTGTTCGGCTGGCAGGACCAGCACGGGCACTGCGAGATCGTCTTCGACAACGTGCGGGTGCCCATCGAGAACCTGCTCCACGAAGAAGGCAGCGGGTTCGCGATCGCACAGGCCCGGCTGGGACCCGGCCGGATCCACCACTGCATGCGAGCGCTGGGCGCGGCCGAACGCGCGCTGGCGCTGATGACCGACCGAGTGCAGAAGCGGGTGGCCTTCGGCAAGCCGCTGGCCGAACAGGGCGTGGTGCGCGAGTCGATCGCCAAGTCGCGCAACGAGATCGACCAGGCCCGGCTGCTCTGCCACAAAGCGGCGTGGACCATCGACCAGCACGGCAACAAGAGCAAGGACGCCCAGGTTCAGGTCGCCCAGATCAAGGCGGTCGCCCCGCAGGTCGCCTGCGACGTCATCGACCGCGCCATCCAGGTGCACGGCGGGATGGGTGTCTCCGACGACGTGCCGCTGGCCCGGCTCTACGCCTGGCACCGTGCGATGCGGCTGTTCGACGGGCCCGACGAGGTGCACATGCGCACCATTGCGCGCGCCGAACTGGGCAGGGAGAAAAGCGCTTTCGCGACGGCGGCGAGCCGCCAATCAGACCCGGCGGCGAGCCGCCAATCAGACCCGGCGGCGAGCCGCCAATCCAACCCGGCGGCGAGACCGAGGTGACGACCGAACTCGGGCAGCTGTCCGGCGCGTGGAACTTCCGCGACGTCGCGGAGGAGACCGGCATCCGCCCCGGGCGGTTCTTCCGGTCCAGCGAACTGAGCGGCTTGGACGACGCCGGCCGCGACGTGCTGCGCCGGCTCAACATCACCGACGTCGCCGATCTGCGCTCGGAACGCGAAGTCGAGCGTCGGGGGCCGGGGCGGGTGCCCGACGGCATCGCGATTCACCGGTTGCCGTTCCATGAACTGGCCAAGCCCGGCGCGGAGGCGCCACACGAGCAGAGCTTTCAGCGCATGATGACCGAGAAGCCCGACGACGAAGACATAGCCGTTGCCGCGGGCCGGTTCATGACTGAGGAGTACCAGAAGTTCCCGACGCTGCCGGGCGCGTATCTTGCTGTGCGGCAAGTCGTTTCGATGCTGGCGCACCAGCGGCCGGTCATCGCCCACTGCTACGCGGGCAAGGATCGCACCGGCTTCACGGTCGCGACCGTGCTCGAAGCGGTCGGTGTGGATCGCGACGCGATCCTGTCTGACTTCCTCCGCAGCAACGAGGCGGTGCCGCAGCTTCGTGACAGCATCCTGTCCTCGATCCGCGACCGGTCCGAGGAGAGCACCGACGAGATCGTCACGTTCGCCGAGGCGCGGCTCACCGAGGAGGTGCTCGGTGTGCGCGAGGACTACCTGATCACCGCGCGCCGATCGATCATCGACAACTACGGCTCGCTGCGTGCCTACCTCCAGGCGGCCGGAGTGCCGGACGACGAGGTCGCCGCGCTGCGCACAGCCCTGCTCGGCTGACCAAGCTTCGTCGACTCTGCACACAGGGCGTGGTTTTGCCGTATTTCGTTGCCCTGGCCGCAGAGTGAGCGCCTCAGGCCCCGCCCTTTTCGGCCTCGTACTTCTGCGTCATGTGCTCGATCGCGGAAAGCTGCGTCTGGGCCAGGTCTTCGCGCACCTCGCGGGCGCGCGCCGCAGCGTCCAGTGTCGGCTGCGCCTGACCCTGAAAATGCGGAATGACCTCGGCGGCGAACAACTCCGCAGAGCGTTTGGTGGCCACCGGGTTGGCCCATTCGTGGCCCATCTGCAGCATGCACCCGAAACCGCCGGACTGGTCCCACAGCCGCTGCACCTGCGCGCGGGCCCGTTCCGGCGTGCCGATGACGCCGGCGCCCGCGTTGTTGATGATGTCGATCATGTCGTCGATGCGATCCCCGGGGATCGTCATCTGCGGGAACGCCGCGACCTTTTGGAAGTAGTTGAACCACGGCTCGATACCGAAGCGGACATCGGTCCGCGCCTGCTCATCGGTCTCGGCGATGTGCATGGGACACACCAGGGACCAGTTTCTGCGGTCGACCGTCGTGCCGAATGCCGCGGCGCGTTCCTCTGCGATGCCCCAGTGGTGCGCGAGCGCGTCGAAGCCCTCGACGACGAGCGTCGCACCGATCGATAGCAGGCCGATGCCGTGCTTGCCCGCGAGTCGCGCGCCGGTCGGTGACGCCACCGCGGCGACCGACAGCGGGATGCCGTTCTCCGAATAGGGTGCGAGTTGCAGTCGCGCTTCGAACAGTTCGTGGGTCGCGGTCTTGGCGGAGACCGTCTCGCCGGCCAGCAGCCGCACGACGATGTCGAGGTTGGTCTCTAGCAGTTCGCGGGTGTCGGTGGGCGTCAGGCCGATCATTGCCGAATCAGTGGGAAGAGAGCCGGGTCCCATGCCGCCGATGATGCGGCCGTGGGTGAGGTGATCGAGCAGCATCAGCCGATCGGCTGTCCACAGCGGGTTGTGGTACGAGAGCGAGATGACGCCGGTGCCGAAACGGATCCGCTTGGCGCGCTGCGCCGCTGCCGCGATGAACACTTCCGGTGAGCTGATGATCTCGCTGCCTGCCGAGTGGTGCTCGCCGATCCAGGCCTCGTCGAAGCCGACCGCGTCGAGGTGCTCGATGAGCTCCAGGTCTCGTTGCAGCGCGAGCGTCGGGTTGGTCCCGGCGCGGTGGAAGGGTGCGATGAAGTATCCGAAGCGCAGCTTGGCCATTCCTGCAACGTAGCCATTGCGCGACGCCTTGTAGCGCAATTGGATTATTGCGTTAGATACACCCCGGCGACCCAGGCGACGGTGGCAAGCAGCGCGCCCGCCAACTCGACACCGACCGACAACGCGACGCCCTTCAGTGCGTGTTTCGTCGATGTCCACGCCAGCAGTTGGTCGCGCCGGTTGGCCAGTTCAGCCAGATAGATGCCCAGGACGAAGCCGATCGGCAACCCCAGGACCGGGATCACGAAGAAGCCGATCACCCCGAGCAGGCCGCCGGCGATCAGGCTCCGGGTGCGCACGTCGGCCGCGCGCATTCGGCGCACGGGCCAGGTGTACTTGATCAGCGTTGCCGCGCCGAGCAGTACCGCTGCCACGCCGAAAGTCACCCAGGCCGTGAGGGTGTGGTCCTGGCTTTCGTAGACGGCCCACACCGCGATCGCCCCGAACACCAGTAAGGTGCCGGGCAGTAGCGGTACCACGATGCCGACGACGCCGACCGCGATGGCCAGCGCGACAAGCACGATCCCGCCCGGGCTCATGCGTCGAATCTACTTGTCACGGGCGCTGTGCCCGCACCCACTGAATGTTGGCGAGAGTCTTGGTGCGCACGCTGGTGAACCCGCGTTGCTCGAACGCGTCGCCGAGGTCGTCTTCGCCGAAGAAGTGGGCGCCGCCGCTCGCCAGCAACCGGAGTGGCCGCGGCACGTTGCCCGCGGTCGGCACCATGATCGCGATCCGGCCCCCGGGCCGCAGCACCCGATACATCTCCGCGATCGCGTCCGACGGCTCGGGAATCAGTTGCAGCACCGCCAGTGACGTCACCGCGTCGACGGTCTCCTCTCGGAAGGGCAGCCGCTGGGCATCCGCCCGCAGAAAGCCGACGTTGGGTCCGGCCTGGGCGGCGACCGCGCGGGCCAGCATCGGTTCGGAGATGTCGACACCGAGCGCAAGACCGGCCGGCCCCGTCGCGTCCGCCAGCATCGCCGTCACGTTGCCGGGTCCGCTGCCGACGTCGAGCGCGACACCACCGTCGGGGATGTCGAGCCAGTCGATCGGCAGCTGCCACGCGCCGACGAACCTGCGGGCGAACGCCTGCGCGTGGTCGTAAAGCATTGACCCCGGCCCCGATGCCCACGCAGCCTGGATGAAACCGGTGTTCTTCGGCGGCGTTTGGGCGGACGGTGTCCGATCGCCGAGCAGGTTCAGGTAGCCCCTGCTGACATCGGGGTGCAACGGCGGGTCGGCGAACAGCTCGAGCGCCCGCTTCAACGCCGGGGGCAGCTCCGCACTCGGTGAGTCGGTCACCCGTCCACGCTACGCCTTGCGGTTTGTGCGTGATTTCGTACGGTCAACGCACGTTTTCACGCACGAGTTGGTCTGGCTCGAGCACGACCTTGCCGAGCACCGCGCCGTCGGCGAGCGCCTGCAGCGCGTCCGCACCCTTCGACAGCGGGAAGCGCATCGGCGGCGGCGGTCGCAGACCGGCTTTGACCAGTTGCGCGACACCGAACTCGAACATCGATTGCGAGCCGGGCTTGCGGTTGACGAACTCGCCGTAGCCGACGCCGATCACCGCGACATTTCGCAGCAATAGCCGGTTCACCTTCACAGTCGGGATGCCGCCCGCCGCAAAGCCGATCACCAGCAGCCGGCCTTCCACGGCGAGCGCGCGGATCGCGTCGTCGAACGCGTCGCCGCCGATCGGATCGACGACCAGATCGACGCCGCGTCCTTCGGTCGCCTCCTGCACGGCCTTCAACCAACCATCGGTCAGCGGCAGCACCACGTCGGCGCCCAGTGACTCGACGAACTCGACGGCATGCGGGCGGTGGACCATCGCGATGACCCTGGCGCCCAACGCCTTTGCGATCTGGATCGCGGCCGTCCCGACGCCACCGGCGGAGCCGAAGACCAACACCGTCTCACCCGGGCGCAGCGCGCCGCGTTTGGCAAGCGCGAAATACATCGTCTGGTAGTTACCCAGCAGCGCAACGGATCCGCGTCGTTCAGCTCGTCGGAGGTAGGCATCAGGCTGTCCGGCGCGACGGCCACCTGTTCGGCCCAGCCGCCCAGCATGGACAGCGCGGTCACCCGCTGACCCGGTTTGAACTCCGACTCGTACGGCGCCGAGCGCACCACCCCGGCGACCTCCATGCCGGGGACGAACGGCGGATCCAGCCGGAGTTGGTACTCCCCGCGCAGCAGCAGCAGATCGGGAAAGCTGACTCCGGCCGCCCGGACGTCGACCACCACGACGTCATCGCCGCCGACAGGGTCATCCACGTCGGACAAGCGTAGCCCCGCCGGCCCGGTGAGCTCCTGTGCGACAAGCGCTTTCATCGAGGGTCAGCCGAGGCTGAAGGTGGCGCGCTGGGCCGCCGAAAGATCGGTGATCTCCCCCCACTTGGCGGCGATGTCGTCGACCGAGGGCACCTCGGAGAGGGTGATGCCCTCGTTCTGGAACAGCGCGGTGCGCTGCACCTTGCCGCCGCCGACGATGAACACCGACGCCGTTTCGGGTAGTTCCTCGGTCATCAGGTAAGCCACCACCGGTGCAACGTATTCCGGCGTGAGTTTTTCGAAGACCTCCGGCGGCAGGATGTCCTGCGTCATCCGGGTCGCCGCGATCGGCGCCACCGCGTTGGCCTTGATGTTGTACTTCGCGCCCTCCTGGGCCAGCGTGTTGATCAGGCCGACGAGACCGAGCTTGGCGGCGCCGTAGTTGGCCTGGCCGAAGTTGCCGAACAGCCCGCTGGTCGAGGTGGCCACGACGATACGACCGAAGCTGTTCTCCCGGAAGTGCGGCCAGGCCGCGCGGATCACGTTGTAGCCGCCGTACAGGTGCACCTTGAGCACCGCGTCCCAGTTGGCGAACTCCATCTTGTGGAATGTGCCGTCGCGCAGGATGCCCGCGTTGGAGACCACACCGTCGACCTTGCCGAACTCGTCGATCGCAGTCTTGATGATGTTCTCGGCGCCCTCGGATTCGGCGACGGAGTCGTAGTTGGCGACCGCGCGACCACCCGCGTCCTTGATCTCCTTGACGACCTCATCGGCCATGTTGTGGCCGGCGCCGGTGCCGTCGCGCGCGCCGCCGAGGTCGTTCACGACGACGCTGGCGCCCTCCCGGGCGAGGGTCAACGCGTACTCGCGTCCAAGGCCGCCGCCGGCTCCGGTGACGACGACGACGCGATCCTGCACTCCTGGCATGGGGTTCCTTTCTAGAACAACCGTCGGGCGAGCTTCCAAGCCTTCTCTGTATACGGGGGATAGATGAATGCACCGACGTCGGGTCGGGTGGGCTTGGTCATCACGGTCTTCTTATGGCTGAACGTCTCGAAGCCGAACTTGCCGTGGTACGCCCCCATGCCCGACGGCCCGACGCCGCCGAACGGCAGCTTGTGCGTCGCGAAGTGGAACAGCAGATGGTTGACCACCATGCCGCCCGCGGAAACCTCTTTGACCACCCGTTCGCGGATGCTCTTGGTCTTGGTGAACAGGTAGGCCGCCAGCGGCTTCGGCCGTGAGTTCACGAAATTGATTGCGTCATCGAGGGATTGGACCGTCACGATCGGCAGAATGGGACCAAAGATCTCATCGGTCATCAGCGGTTCCGCCGGATCGGGGTCGACGACGACCGTGGGCTGGATGCTCACCTTCGACTCGTCGGACCCGCCGCCGATCACCACGTCGCCCTTGGTCGCGGCCAGCGCGCCGGTCAACCGGGCGAAATGGCGTTCGTTGACGATGCGCTTACCGTCGGGGTCCTTTGACTCGAACGTTTCGACTGCGCCCTTGATCTTTTCGACGAGCTGGTCGCGGATCTTCGCGTCGGCGAGCACGTAGTCGGGCGCGATGCAGATCTGCCCGGAGTTGATCAGCTTGGTCCACGCGATGCGCTTGGCCGCGACGTCGAGGTCAGCATCGGCCGACACGATCACCGGGCTTTTGCCGCCGAGTTCCAACGTCACCGGCGTCAGATGCGGCGCCGCACCTTCGTACACCTTGCGGCCGATCTCGGTGCCGCCGGTGTAGAGCAGATAGTCGAATCCCTGCGCGATCAGTTCCTGGCTGACGCTGCCGTCGCCCTCGATCACCGCGACCGCATCGCGGTCGAGGTACTTGGGCACCAGCTCCGCCATCAGAGCCGACGACGCGGGCGCCACCTCGGACGGCTTGAGCACCACGGTGTTGCCTGCGGCGATCGCGCCGACGGCAGGCCCCAGTGTCAGCGCGAACGGGAAGTTCCACGCGCCGATGACCAGCACCGTGCCGAACGGCTCGTACTCGACCCAACCGAGGCCGGGAAGCTGCGACATCTCCAACATCCGGTAGCGGCGCTTGGCCCACTTGCGCACGTTCTTGGCGGCGTCCTTCGCCTCACCGGCGACGCTGGCGATGTCGGCCAGCCATGCCTCGAACGGTTTGCGGCCGAGATCTTCCTCCAGTGCGGCCGCGATCGCCTGCTCGTTCTCGATGACGAGGCGCTCCATCGCCTTCAGCTGCTGCCTGCGCCAGTCGATGTTCTTGGTGCGCCCGGTCTTGAACGTCTCGCGCAGCCGGCGAACGACGCTCGGGATGTCTTCGGCGGCTTGCGCCGGCGCGGCGGATGGGGTGGTCGTTTCGGTGGTCATGATGGGAGTCCTTCCTGACCCGAGGATGCCCCCGATCCTAACCAACCGGTTGGGCCGCCAGAAGCCCGTGCGCAAGTTGCCGAGCGCCGTCAGACCTTCTCGGCGACGACGAACTCCGAGAACCCTTCGTCGTTCGAGTACTCGGCCGGCAGTACCCAACGCCCGAGCCGGCGCATCTCCGCCTGCGAGGTCACCGCGCTCGACCGCCAGCCGTGCCCGTCGAGCCATTCGGCGACGTTCGCGCGGTCGGGGTCGTTGTACATCAACTCCGCGACGTCGACGGCGTCTTCCATCCCGAACTGCTCACGAACGCGTTCGAAACGCTCCCGCATCTGAGCGCGCCGCTCGTCGGCCTGCACACCGACGGTTTCCGCCGACACGCGACTGCCCGGCGCGCTCAGCGCGGTGATCTGCTCGAAGAGCCGGTCCTGGGCGTCGGCGGGCAGATACATCAGCAGCCCTTCGGCCAGCCACGCGGTCGGCGAGCCGGGGTCGAAACCGGCCGCACGCAGCGCAGCCGGCCAGTCGTGACGCAGGTCGACAGACACCGCGACGCGTTTGGCGCTCGGCAGGCCCCCGTGTTCAGCCAGCCTCGCGGCCTTGTACTCCAGCACCTTGGGCTGGTCGATCTCGTACACCGTCGTGCCCGCCGGCCACTGCAGACGGTACGCGCGCGAGTCCAGGCCGGACGCGAGGATGACGATCTGTCGAATGCCCTGCGCCGCTGCGGCTGCGAAATACGCGTCGAAGAAATGCGTACGCACCGCCTGGTAGTTGCCCATGTGCTCGAAGATCGCGGCGACCTCGGGATCCGCGTCGGCGACCTTCGCGCGCACCTCGGGGTCGAGCATGACGTCCCACACACCGCCGCCGGCCCCGGCGACCAGCACTTGGGCGAACGGGTCGCGAATCAGCGGATCGTCTTTCCCGGTTTCGGCGGCGCGGGCGGCGGCCACCATCACCGCGGTCGAGCCGACGCTGGTCGCGATGTCCCAGGTGTCATCTTCTGTGCGCAATGAACTCATCAGACGCCATCGTAGTCGAAGAACTTAGGTCGACTAGCGGAGCTGCGGCGCCGGGCCCGTCAGGACTGCAGGCGCCAGAGGTTGTTACCCATCAACAGCTCGAACTGCTGCACCACCGATTTGAGCTCGTCGTGGTCGCCGACGAACCCGGCATAGAAGCCCATGCCCCACATCACCGCGACAAGCATCTCGACCAGTGCGTCGACCTCGGTGTCGGTGGTGAGCTCACCGCGTTTGATCGCATCGTTGACCGCCCAGGCCACGAACTCCCGCGAGTGCCGCAGCGAGTCGTGCTCGTCACCGCTGAGCCCCGGATGGCGCTGCGCCTCCAGCACCGACGTCACCAAAAACGCTGCCGCCGAACGGTCTTCGGAGTCAGCCTGCATCGCCGCGGTGAAGTAGGCGGACAACCTACCCAGCAGGTTCGTCTCGCCTTCCGCACGTGCCCTGCCCGCGCTAACTATTGCCGCGTTGGTCTGTGCGACGACTTCGCGCCACAGCACCTGCTTGCTGGGGAAATAGTGGTTGATCGCCGGCCGCGTCAGATCGGCGCGGATCGCGATCGCCTGGAAGGTCGCAGCGTCGTAGCCAAGTTCGCTGAAAACCTCGCGAGCGGCTCCTACGATGCGCTCCCGTGTCTCGGCGGCCTTCGCTGCTGGGGGGCGGCCCGGGCCTCTACTCGCCGTATGCGGCACGGTCAAATTGTGCCACACGTCACCTGTGCGCACCGACACCGTCCCACGGCGGTGGCCCGGCCGCTGCCGGTCAGCAAACCGTCAGGTCAACCGACACGAATTCACCGTAGAGAATCGGCCCTGCGACGAACTAGTGTCGCGAGTCATGGCGAGCGTCGT
This sequence comes from Mycolicibacterium sp. GF69, assembly GCF_003284965.1. Lineage (GTDB taxonomy): Bacteria > Actinomycetota > Actinomycetes > Mycobacteriales > Mycobacteriaceae > Mycobacterium. The sequence goes on along the minus strand of NZ_QMEW01000014.1, from coordinate 3,785 downwards.
ATCCCGGGACGGCTACTTCGACGTCGGCCTGGAGATCCTGTCTGACCTGGGATACGGCGGCTTGAAGCTGGCGGAGGTGTGTCAACGCCTTTCCGTGACCACGGGGTCCTTTTATCACTACTTCCCGAACTGGGCCGCCTACACCAAGGAGCTGCTCGCGCACTGGATGCAGGTTCGCACCGTGCGAGTCATCGAAGCGGTGCGCGCCGAGCCGGATCCGCGGCGGCGCATCGAGGCCCTGTTCCAGACGGGTCTTGACCTGCCCCACAGCGCCGAGGCCGCCATCCGGGTGTGGAGCAGCATCGACCCGCACGTGCAGGAAGTGCAGGCGACAGTCGACCGGCAACGCTTTGACGTGCTCTACGAATCGGCTTTCGAGATACTGCAGCACAAACGGCAAGCGCAGCTGTTCGCCGAGTGTTCGGTGTATGTGTTCGTCGGCTATGAGCAGACGACGCTGCCGCGCGATGCCGACGGGCTGCGCTGGATCGCCACCCAACTGCGCGAGGGCCTCGACGACGGCCGCTTCGCGTCGGTCCCCGACGGCGACTAGCGCGGACAACGGGGTTGTCGTTCGCTGGAGTCGCCGCCCCGATGTGGCGTCGCGCGGTGAGCGGTCTCCGACGGCGCGATCCTGAGTTCGATGCGTTGCGCCGCGCGACCCGCGCGGCCTTCGTGCTGCCGATCGCGGCCGCGGTGAGCTTCGCGGTCGGCGGCGGGACCCAGACGCCGATGTTCACGATCTTCGGATCCGTCGCCCTGCTCATCCTGGTGGACTTTCCGGGCAACCGTCCGGCCCGTGCGCTGGCCTACTTCGGCCTCGCCTTCAACGGTGCCGTCCTGATCACACTCGGCACGCTGGTGGCCCCACATCCGTGGGTCAGCGTCGCAGTGATGTTCGTACTCGGTGTGGTGGTCACCTTCTCCGGTGTGCTCAGCGAGATCATCGCCGCCGGGCAACGCGCCACATTGCTGACGTTCGTCCTGCCCGCCTGTACGCCGGTCGGTCCGATACCCGACCGGTTGCTCGGCTGGCTCATCGCGCTGGCGGTCTGTGTGCCCGCCGCGCTGTTCGTCCTGCCGCCGCGCCACCACGACGAGTTGCGCGACGACGCCGCGCGGGTGTGCAACCGGTTGGCCGACTGCCTAGCGGGCACGACCCCAGCCAAGAACGTCACCCGGGCGATGAATCACCTCTGGGAAACGTTCCTGAGCGCCGACTTTCGTCCGGTCGCGTTGACGGCGGGCAGCCGGGCGCTGGTCCGCGTCGTCGACGACCTCGGCTGGCTGGCCGACCGGGTCGCCGACGACACCGGACGGCTCCTTGACGATATGCGGGATCCGCTGATCCGGGTGCTACGGGATTCGGCTGCCGTCCTGCAGATCTCCGAATCGTCCGCACGCAGCGCCAGCAGCGCGGACCTCAACGAAGCGCTGGCCGAACTGCGCACCATCGCACAAGGCCGGTTCCGCGAGGACATTGTCGAGATCCTCGAGTCACCGGATGACGCGGATGCGACCGCGGTCGGGCGCAAGTTGTTGGGAAGACGCACGTTCTCGGCGACGGTCGGCGTGACGGGACGCATCATCCGCAACGCCGCCGCGGCCGACGCCCGTCCGGTGTGGGCACGCGTGCTGGGCCGTCGCCTGCCGAAGACCGGCACCGCCGATTGGGTGATGCCCGAGACGACGGCCGTCGCCGTCATCACGCGGGGGCTCCTCGCCACCCGGGCGGTGGTGCTGCGCAACAGTATTCGTACCGGCATCGGCCTGGCGCTGGCGGTCGCAGTCACCCACCTGTTTCCCCTCGAGCACGGCTTCTGGGTGGTGCTGGGCGCGATGTCCGTGCTGCGCAGCAGCGCGCTGACCACCGGGACGCGGATGATGCGCGCGGTGGCGGGCACGGTGCTCGGATTCCTGTTGGGTGTCGGGCTCATCGAACTGGTCGGCGTCGAGCCCGTCGTCATGTGGCTGTTGCTACCGGTGGTGGCGTTCGGGTCGGCGTTCGTGCCCGAGGTGGCCTCGTTCATCGCCGGTCAGGCCGCGTTCACGATGATGGTGCTGATCGTCTTCAACGTCATCGCGCCGACGGGCTGGAGTGTCGGGCTGATCCGGGTCGAGGACGTCGTCGTCGGCGCCCTGGTCGGCGTGCTGGTGGCGGCGCTGTTGTGGCCGCGCGGTGCGCGTACGCGGCTGACGCGGGCCATCGACGACGCGTTCGTCGTCGGCGCGACGTTCCTCGAGGCGGCGGTGCGCAGGGTGACCGGTGGCGCGACCGAGGAGGCCACCGATCGGGTCAACGTGCTGAGCCAGGCTGCGCTGCGCGCTTCGCGGACCGTCGATGACGCTGTCCGGCAGTTCCTTTCGGAAGGCAGCGGCCCCACCGACATCCGCGGTCCTGCGGTCCGGTCGGCGAACCGGGCGGTCAGGCTACGGGCGGCCGCGGAACTGATCGCCGACGTCGTCCCCCCGCCGCACGGCAGCTACTCGAGGACAAGGGCGGTGCTCGAAACGCATGCGGACGCCATCTGCGCGAGAGCCACCGGCGGGGCTGCTGAGTCGCTCCCGCCCGTCAGCGACGATTTCGTGATGGCCTTGCGCGCCGAGGCAACCGATGACGACCTGGCCGTTGCCGCGGCGCTGCCGTTGGTGGCCGTCGCAGCACACCTCGGTGCGTTGGAGTTGCTCTACCCGAAGGCTAATCCTGCCCAGACACCGAAGAGTGGTGTGGCATAAGGGCATTCGGTGGTATCGTGCCGAACTTCCCGGCCTGGTAAGCCTCCAGCGCCTGAATAAGTTCTGTCTTGCTGTTCATCACGAACGGACCGTACTGGTACACCGGTTCGCGAATAGGCAGGCCGCCCAGCAGCAGCACTTCGAGCGCCGGACGGTGTGCGTCCTGCCTTTCCGCCGCGGCGACCCTGATGCGGTCGCCGGGCCCCAGCACGGCGAGCTGCCCCTGCCGAATGGGGTGCGCGACAGGACCCACCGAACCGCGCCCGGACAACACGTAGACCAGCGCATTGAAGTCCCGCCGCCAGGGGATGTCGAGCTGAGCACCCGGTTGGATCGTCGTATGCGCCAACGTGATCGGAGTATGCGTGGCGCCAGGCCCCGCATGTCCGTCGAGGTCGCCGGCGATGACGCGTACCAGCGCCCCGCCGTCATCGGAGGCCAGCAGCTTGACCTCATTGCCCTCGATGGCTTGGTATCTCGGGGCGGCGAACTTGTCCGTGCGCGGCAGGTTCACCCACAGTTGGATCCCGTGGAACAACCCGCCGCGTTCGACGAGTTCGGCGGGCGGCGTCTCGATGTGCAGGATGCCCGACCCCGCGGTCATCCATTGCGTAGCGCCGTCGGCGATCAGTCCGCCGCCGCCGTGCGAGTCCTGGTGCGCGAAGCGACCGTCGATCATGTAGGTGACCGTTTCGAATCCGCGATGCGGATGCCAGTCGGTGCCCCTCGGTTCGCCGGGTTCGTACTCCACCTCCCCCATCTGATCCATATGGACGAACGGATCGAGGTCGGCGACGGCAACTCCGGCGAAAGCGCGCACCACCGGGAACCCCTCACCTTCAAAGCCGCGGGGACCGGAGGTGATGGACCGGACCGGCCGGTCGGTATCCGTCGGCGCGGGCGGGGCGATGCGCGGGAGGGCGAACGTGTCAGCGGTGATGGCAGGCATGATCCGAATAACCGGACTATAGTCCGTAATATTCCGGGCCCGGCTTGACGGCTGCGCATCTCACCCGGCGAGGCGCAACGCCGTCTCGGTCAGGCGGCCA
>NZ_QMEW01000013.1 GCF_003284965.1 Mycolicibacterium sp. GF69 | reverse complement strand
AGGGGACGAGAAATCGGACAGCTACCAGGTTTTCCCGGATTACTCCCAACTAGTACCGGATCGGACAACAGAGCTTGAGCTCGCCGCGCTGAAACTTGCGCGCGATCTCACGCCTACGCCGATAAGCCACATTATGTCAAGTAAAGTACGCCGTTTTCATCTGATGAATCACGGACGTTCTCCGCGACCCTCCCTCGCCTGCCGCACCGGGTTGTTTTCGCCAAAGCGCCTTGACGTCAAGGGTTTATGACAGATGGTCAATTTGACCAAGCCACAGCTGCTTCTACACAGGTTTGCGGCAATGGAAAGTTGCTCTCCCTGGCCCGGGCAGTCGAAGGGCCGAACTGCGTCGGCCTACGGGGAGTATGCAGCGATCGTATATGGAGCTTTTACCAGTTGAATATTCTTATTGTGCTGTGGCCCAACGGTTGTCGATCAACCGGACTCCTGGAGTCCAGTCAGCGTCAAGTCCAGGGTGTGCCCCACTGCGGCGCGCAGGTCGATTTCGGGCGTGTCGAGCCAGCTCGCGACACGCCCGGCCAAGACGGTCACAACCATGGTCGCGATGAATTGCGCGCCCAACTGCTGGCCGCGCAGTTCGCCGCGGCGGTGACCTTCGGCGACGATTTCGGCCACGAGGGCGATCAACTCAGGGTGCAGAGTCTCTCCGCCGACCGGCGTCTCGCGCTCATGTCGTGTCGTTCCCGCTGCTGCGCGCCCGAGGCGGCGTGCATCTGACGGGGTTGTCCCCCGCCGCACCGGGTGGCTATGCCGAACACGTGCTGGCCGAGGCCGCCATGAGCTTCGTGGTGCCCAACGGCCTGTCTCCCGACATCGCGGCACTGACCGAACCGATGGCCGTCGCGCTGCACGCCGTGCGGCGCAGCGACATCACCCGTCGTGACACCGCAGTCGTGATCGGCTGCGGCCCTGTGGGTCTGGCGATCATCTGCCACCTCAAGGCACAGGGCGTCGAGACCATCGTCGCCAGCGACCTTTCGGCGGGACGTCGGGAGTTGGCGCGACAGTGCGGCGCCACGCTGGCCGTCGACCCCGCCGAGGACTCGCCGTATGCGTCCGCGCCGGGCGTGACGTCGGGAACCGAACTGTACGAGTTCGGCATGAGCGCCATGGAGAAGATGCGCCGCATACCCGGTTGGGTGCCGCTGTACCGGATCGCCGACAAGCTGGGCGCAGGAGCACCCAAGCGCCCGGTGATATTCGAGTGCGTCGGCAACCCCGGCATGATCGACTCCATTCTTGCTGCGGCACCGTTCAATTCGCGGGTCGTGGTGGCCGGGGCGTGTATGGGTGCCGACCGGTTGCGGCCGACCCTGGCCAACAGCAAGGAGATCGATCTGCGGTTCGTCTTCGCTTACACACCATTGGAGTTCCGCGACACGTTGCACCTGCTGGCCGACGGCAAGGTCGACGCGGCCCCCATGGTGTCCGGCACCGTGAGCCTGCACGACGTGGCCGCGACGTTCCAAGCGCTGGGCTCCCCCGACGGACAGGCCAAGGTGCTGATCGACCCGTCCCTGCGTTGATCTGCCAAATTGCGCCATCGCAGCGTGCGGCAAAACGCGCTTGGGCACCTGACGCCATGAGTTCCTTCGATCACGGCCTGCAGTGTCCGATTCGGGTCATAAAGTTGCGTGCGGCCGATCACCATCGGGGGCCGTCGAGCGTCCCGGCAGGCGCCTGAACTTCGGCAGGCGTGACAATACGTCCAGATCGAATACGGCGGGTTACCAGTAAACCTCGACTGTTTTGCATTGCTGCTCAACGGTTTTCAATCGATCTCAGAGGGTGAATGGCGGCCGCAGGGACTTGAACATCGGGAAATGCTTCACGTTCAACGTCGCCGGCTGATAGCCCTTCACGTCAGCAGTCGCAGCGATCAGATAGTCGCCAAGGCCAATGCTGGAATGACTCGCCCGGTATTGCCGCCTGAAGTCGCCGGCCCGGCGCGCGATGATCTCAGTGGCTGGTTCGGTGCGAAACGACGCCAGCAGCTGCCACACTTCCCGGCGCTCCGCGCTGCGCATCCCACCGATGAGCTCGGCGATCGACACCACGCTGATCGCTAAAGGCCCCTGCCCTCGAGCTTCGACGAGCCAATCTCGCGCCGCGTCCAGACCGCGCAGGTGAGCGATGAGGATGTCCGAGTCGACCAGGATCAAGAGGTGCGGCGCCACATCCGGTCGAGGTGCTCCTCACGGCTGCCGGGACGACGATCAGGCGATTCCACATCACGTAGCGCACCGAACGACCCGTCAATCGCATTCAGGTCCGATTCGAGATTGTCTTCGGCGTTGTTCAGTGCCCTGTCTAGCAGTTGGCGGATGAGCTCGGCACGCGAAACGCCCTGTTGCTCGGCCAACTTGTCGAGGCTGGCCGTCTGCACCTCGTCGAGGTAGATGTTGGTGCGCTTCATACACCAGATCATACACCGTCGTTGTCGGTCGACCGGTCAGGATCAGCGGAGCGGATCCCGGCCGTTCCAGGCGATGAGGCGGTCGATGGCGGGGGCGTCGTCGGTCGTGTTGACCGACGATCCCGTCCAACGACCCGATGGATTTGACCTTGCCGCGTGTTGGCGCGAGATTGCCGACGAGGTCGACCGAAAGCACTCCCCTTGAGGCCCAGGCTATGTGCGCCCCCGACGGGCTCGGTCTGCTCCGGATCGCGCTCGGGGCGCGCCTTGAAGTTGGCGGTTCCACGCCCGACGGCCGGATCGAGATCGTGATCCGCGGCCGCGACGAGTACACCCTCGCAGGCGAACTTGCCGGGCTCAACGAATGGCTCGAAGTCACCGGCCCGCAGAGCGTGCGCGAACACCTCGCCTCGATCGGCGACGCGCTGGTAGCGCGGTACAGCTGAGCCGGGCGCCACTCGTTGGGCGACTTCGCAAACGCTGAGGCAGGAACGCGTGCGACTGAGCGAAAGCTTCTGCTCCGCGGGTATGCGGGCGGCCGCGGTTGGCATTCTGACAAGCCAGTGCAGCAAGCAATACGGCCGATTCGAATACGGCGGGTTACCAGTAAGTTACGCCGTATTGCCCAGCAACCCAACGGTTCTCGCCTGTCGCGCAAGGCCGAGAAATGTCATCATCGCTCGTTCGACCTCGACGACTTGTTCCGCTGTCAGCCGGCCAGCTCGGACGTGCGTGCTGGACATGGAAGCAACAGTTACTGAAACTCGTGGCATCAAAGAGGTCAGCGAATAGTCGCCAAAAGGTCTCAACGCCTTCATCGAAATCGTCGTCGCCCAGCTGCGCCATGGTTGGATTCTGCACTGCAGACCGCATATTTATTGGCTATCGAGGCTGTCCGACGCTCATAGATCGAGGACGATGCGCAGTGCCGCATCAACGCGTCGCATCTCATCGGAGCTTAGGAACCCGACGCTCGTGCCGAGTCGGCCCGGGTCGACTGCGGCGGCCTGTTCGGCAAGCACGCGGGTGTTCACGCCGCCGATTTCAACTTCGGGACGAAAGCTGGCGGCACGAGCCGACGTGGATGTTGGTGCAACCAGCCACGTCGACAGGGGCAGTTGATCTGACTGGACTACTACGGCGTAGCGGGAACCGGACTGCTCGTGACCGCGACTCCCCCGCGGGGCACGCAACTGAAAGACCTCACCACGCACGCAACGTCTCCATGTCGCGCAGCACCTGTACGGCCTCAGCGCGGTCGGACTCGTCTTCAGCAAGCCTTTCCGCCTCGGCCCGAAGCGCCGCGCCGGCCATCCGTCGTGCGGCATCGATAAGGGCAGTTCGAACGGCTACGGACACGGCGGTTCCATCTTTGGTCAAGACCTCCAGCGCCTTCGATGTGTCTTCGTCGGGCCTGAAGGTGATTGTGTCCGCCATTGCAACATTGTACGACGTTTTGTAAGACGACCGCTGGATCCACATGAGTGTTTTTCACCCAGCATCGGCAACCCCAGCAGCGCCTATCCACCGACAACTGGTGTTGCCGGTAGCAAACAGAACATGCGCGTCTGGATCGTCTCGGCCATTGCTCTCAGTGGCACCCGTGCCACTATAAAGATCAGAGGCTCCAGTCCTGCCCAGCGCTCGTGTCGGCGCTCGATTCAGGTGGAGTACGACGGAATCGAATATGGCGGTTACCAGTAAAGCTCGCCGTTTTGCGCAGTCGCCCGCTACTCCTCCTCCCCTTGTGTCCTTTCTCGTTGAAACTGGCGTTTTCGCAATACGGTCTGGCGGGCTTCAACGCTCACTATCTGCAGACCCTCGATGTAGCATTTTGCTACACTCGTATCTGAGTGCTACATGGAGGCGCCATGACGGACACGGCGGACCGGGTGACGCGCGTCGCCGCGGATTTGATGGACAGCGCTGCAGCCGAGGGATCTCGCCAGAGCCGATCGGCCAAGGCGCAACTCGACCACTGGGCACGGGTGGGGCGCGCAGTATCGAGTCAGCAGAGCGCCGCACGCCGCAAGGTCGAAGCCGCGCTCGCCGGCGACACACCTCTGCGCGAACTCTCCACCGAGGAAGGCGCGGTATTCAACGCCGAGATCACCGCCGCCATCGAAGAGGACCTCGCCACCGTCGACTACGGCAAGGTACTGGCGGCACGCGGGATCACCACCGTCGCCCTCGATGAGAACGGCGACCTCGTGCAATACCGTCCGGACGGCAGCACGGCGATCCTCGAACACCGGTGACCTCGTCGTCCTCGACGGTCGGTGACCGGTAGTACCCATGAAACGACTCGACCTGGTGGTTGGATCCAACGGCGCAGGCAAGTCCACCTTCATTGAGTTGACGCTCGCTTCGCTGTTGCCCAACAGCGCTGTCGTCAACGCCGATGAGATCGCCAAACACCGTTGGCCCGAGGCGCCCGCCGAACACTCCTACGAAGCCGCGCGCATCGCAGCCGGGACCCGGGCTCGGCTCATCGAACTCGGGGAGTCCTTCATCGCCGAGACGGTGTTCTCTCATCCGTCCAAACTGCAGCTGATCGATGCCGCGCAAACTGCCGGATATACAGTCCTCCTGCATGGCGTTCTCGTCCCCGAGGACCTCGCTGTGCGGCGCGTGCGCCACCGCGTCGCCGCCGGCGGACACGACGTGCCCGAACGCAAGATCCGGGAACGCTACCAACGCCTTTGGGTACTGGTCGCCGCCGCGGCTCAGCGTGCCGACGCCGCAACGTTCTACGACAACAGCGCAGTTCGCGGGCCGCGCATCGTCGCTCAGCTCAGCGGAGGATTCGTCGTGGGCTCCGCCGATTGGCCGCCATGGACGCCGGCTCCGCTGACCGAGCGTTGGCAGCCGTCGGCCAGCGATTAGCGGGCAGCTGCGCTTGCCTGGGGCAGGCAGACACGATAGGTCCCGGTGCCTTCGGTATGCAGGCAAACATCCGTGAGCCGGAGGTCACGGAGCAGCGGATGTTCGGACGTCGCTGGCAAGTCGCTCAGTCGGTTTGGACGATTTGCAGGAATCGAATATGCAGGGTTACCAGTACCCGCCAATTGTCATTTGCCTGATGTGGTGACGGCGCAGGGCTCATAGATCGAGAACGACGCGTAGGGCCGCATCGACGCGGCGCATTTCGTCGAAGCTGAGGAACCCGACGCTCTTGCCGAGCCTCCCTGGATCGACCGCCGCGGTCTGCTCAGCAAGCACCCGGGTGTTCACGCCGCCGATCTCAACCTCGGGTCGGAAGCTGGCAGCACGAGCCGACGTGGACGTCGGTGCAACCAGCCAGGTCGACAGCGGCACTTGATCTGACTGGACTACTACGGCGTATCGGGAACCGGACTGCTCGTGACCACGACTCCCCCGCGAGGCATGTAACCGAAAAACCTCACCAAGCACGCAGCGTCTACATATCGCGCAGCACCTGCAAGGCCTCAGCGCGGTCGGACCGGTCTTCGGCAAGGGCTTCCGCCTCCACGCGAATCGTGGCATTGGCTTTCCGTCGTGCGGCATCAATGAGAGCAGATCGAACGGCTGCGGACACAGCCGTGCCGTCTTTCGTCAAAACCTCCAGCGCCTTCGCTGTGTCGTCGTCCGGCCGGAAGGTAATCGTGTCAGCCATAGCAGCAGCGTACGACGTTTTGTAAGACATCCCGTAGTGCAAGATGGGCCGTTGCCGTCAGGAAGGCTCACACCCGCCACTGGTGGTACTCGGGTCGCGTAATCCGCGCTTCCCCAGTTCTCGCGCCCAGCGCCCAGCAGCCGTGCTGATCTCGCGGCTGAAGATCGACCAACGGTCCTGATGCCCGAAGCAATCGTGCAGCCTTGTCACGTATTCCGTCAGCGTGTCGATGTCATCGATTGCAGCCAGGTACCGGCAGGTCTTGTCGTATTCGATGAGCAAGTTGTTGTCGACTGCGTACCGCACCAATTGCTTTGTGGTGCTTATCTGTTCCATCTCAGCCAGTACCAGGTCAAAGGAGTCGCAGAGCGCAGCGGCGAACTGTCGCATGTCGGTGCGGTGGTCGAACCGCACCTCGTACGGCAGATCGGGTACCAAGTCCTCCCAACGACGTTGCAATAAAGAACCTTTGAGGGGATATCTCGCTCGCTCGTATCCCGGGCACGCGGCGTCGACCTCAGCTGATCCGATACCGACATTGACGAAGAATCCATGCCACGCCATCGTGCCGTTGTGCCAGTCGGGCTGAAGGTAGATCATGTCGTAGACCGGTCCCCGCTCCCGCTTGAAACTGCAGGCCGAAATGTCAAAGCCACGTGCGCGCAGGAACGGGCCGACATCGCCGGAGACCATCGCCTCGTAAGCCCGTTGCAATGAACCGTTGACTGCCCCCTCGCCCATGGCTCAAGGCTAAGTCGACGGCACCATCCTTCCACGCACCAATTTGACGGCGCGCAAGGCCGGCACCACCATGCCCGACGATGAGCGCGAAAAGTCGCTTGCCCGCTTAATGTGGTAGCGGTGAGATTCAGGGACCATCAAGGAATCCCGCTTGACGCCGAATTCGACTACATCATCGTGGGAGCAGGCAGTGCGGGGTGCCTGCTCGCCAATCGGCTCAGCGCCAACCCTGACCACCGGGTGCTCCTGATCGAGGCCGGCGGCAAGGACAACTGGTTCTGGATCAAGGTGCCGGTGGGCTACTTGTACACGATCGCCAACCCCCGCACCGACTGGTGCTTCACGACCGAGCCCGATCCCGGTCTGGCCGGCCGCAGCATTCACTACGCGCGTGGCCGTGTGATCGGCGGCTGCTCGTCGATCAACGCGATGATCCACATGCGCGGGCAGTCAACCGATTACGACCTGTGGGCGCACGCCACCGGGGACAACCGGTGGCTCTGGGGTGGCCCCGACCGCCCTGGCGAGACGTTGGCGATCTACAAGGAGTTGGAAAACTATTTTGGCGGTGCCGACCAGTGGCACGGCGCCGGTGGCGAGATCCGCGTGGAGCGGCCGCGGGTGCGCTGGAAGATCTTGGACGCCTGGCAGTCCGCCGCGGCCGAGTTGGGCATCGTCCCGATCGCGGAGTTCAACCGTGGTGACAACTCCGGCAGCGCATACTTTCACGTCAATCAACGGCGCGGGCGACGCTGGTCGATGGCCGATGCGTTCCTGCATCCGGTCACCCACCGACGCAATCTCACCGTCTACACCCAGACCCAGGCGTTGCGTCTACTGATGGACGACCAGGTCCGAGCGGATCAGCGTCGCGGTGCCTGGACCACGGCTGCGCACCGCGCCACCGGGGTGCGGCTACTCAAAGACGGCCGAATCGTCGACGTCAGTGCTCGCCGTGAGGTGATCTTGAGCGCAGGCGCGATCGGGTCGCCGCATCTCATGCAGGTCTCGGGTCTGGGACCGGCCAAACTGCTCACACAGCATCAGGTACCGGTGGCCGTCGATTTACCAGGAGTGGGGGAAAACCTTCAAGACCATCTGCAGCTTCGAACCATCTACCGGGTGCGGAGCGCCCGGACGGTCAACAGCCTGTATCGGAACTGGATCACCCGTGGGGGCATGGGACTTCAGTACGCGCTGCTGCGTTCAGGACCGCTGACGATGCCACCCTCCACGCTGGGCGCATTCGCCAAAAGCGACCCCGCACTGGTCAGTCCCGATCTGGAGTGGCACGTGCAGCCCCTGTCGCTGGCCAAGTTCGGCGAACCGCTGCACCGCTTCGGCGCGATCACACCGTCGGTCTGTAATCTGCGCCCAACCTCACGTGGCCATGTGCGGATGGTCGACGCGGATCCGCTGACGTACCCGAAGATCCTCTGCAATTACCTGTCCACCGAGGCGGATCGTCACATCGCTGTGCGCGGCCTGCGAATGACACGGCAGATCATGGCCGCACCGGCCTTGGCCCGCTATCGCCCCGAAGAATTGCTTCCCGGCCCGCAGTTGGTGCGTGATGAAGACCTGCAGCAGGCCGCTCGTGAATTGGGTACCACCATCTTTCATCCGGTGGGCACATGTGCGATGGGAGCCTTTGATGCCCAAGGTATTCCACGGTCAGCCAGCACTGTGCTCGACACTGACTGCCGCGTATACCGCGTCGCCGGTCTTCGAGTGGCAGATGCTTCGGCGATGCCCACCATCACTTCCGGCAACACGAACGCTCCGGTCATGCTCATTGCAGAGCGCGCTGCACGAACGATCCTGGGATGAGCCGATCGGCGCCTTCGCATCACCGAGGACGGGTATCCTGCGGCTGTATCCGCGCGAGCGGCGAGAACTAGCTCACGCCGCGCCAGACCGGGCCATGACGACCAACGGAAGTTGAACGCGATGAGCGCACCCGATGACTGGAACACGCAGATAATCAACGAGTTTCGCGCCAACGAAGGCCGCGTCGGCGGCAACTTCGAGGGTGCGCCGATGGTTCTCGTCCACCACACGGGTCGCAAAACCGGCAAGCAGAACGTCACGCCCATGATGTATCTGCCCGACGCCAACGATCCCGACATCATCTATGTCTTCGCCTCCAAAGCGGGCGCCCCGACTCACCCAGCCTGGTATTACAACCTCACCGCCGCAGGCACCGCGCAGATCGAGCTCGGTACCGATACCCACACGGTCAGGGTCACCGAGATAACCGGCGGCGACCGCGACCGCATCTACGGTGAGCAAGCTCGCCGCTACCCCGGCTTCGCCGACTACGAGAAGAAAACCGCCGGCGTCCGCACCATCCCGGTGCTCGCACTCGAGCGCGCCTGATTATCAGGCCAGCTACGCGAGCGCTCACGCGCCTATTTCAGCCAGTCGTTGCCCGCGAGACCGAGCTGTGTCACGTCCAGGGTTGGTGTGATGCCGGATCGCGGTGCGAGGCCGTGCTTTTCGAGCACTGAGCGGAGGATCTCCGCGCTGTCGATGTTCAGCGGGCTAGAGACCCACATGGCGTAGGGAAGGTTGATGAACCGGCTTTCACGCACCGCGGTGAGATTCCGGCTGGCGGGGTTGCTCCGGAGAGCTGCAACCTTCTGCTCGACGGTCTGGCCCGGATAGTCGACGAAGACGATGAGGTCCGGGTCGGCGGTGGTGATCCGCTCCCAGCTCACCGTTGTCCAGGTGTCCTGGACATCCTCGGTTGCGTTGCGCGCACCGGCCGCGTCGATGATTCCCTGTGGCCCGCCGAATGCCCCGGAAGAGAACACGGTGTCGGTACCGCTGTCGAAGACGAAGACCGTCGGCTTCTCCTCCGGTTGTGGTGCGGCACGCAACGTTTCCAGTCTCGCGGCGATCGCGTCCGCTGCTTGGGCGCCCTGCTCGGGATGTCCGGTGATGGTTCCGAGGTTGCGCAGGTCGGTATCGAGCGCGACCCACGGGTCCATGGTGCCCCGGACGGCCTCCCCTTCGACCTGGCGGCAGGCCTCGGACAACTGATAGACGTCGATGCCGTGCGTCGCAAGGATTTCGGGTGTGATGCCCCGGGCCTCCCCCATGCCGTAGTTGTATCCGGCGAAGAGCAGCTGCGGCTTCGCGCCGACGATGTTCTCCAAGCTCGGCTGTGCCGGAGCAACTTCGTTGAGCGTGTCTACCTGCGAGCCGTATTCGAGGCGGAGCACATCCACATCGCGGGCCATCGAACTGACCGCGGTCATCTGCTCGCGGGCGCCGGCGGCCAGCGCGATGGCGATCATCCCGCCGTCGTTGACGAACAACCGCTCGAGCGGCTGGCCGTAGGTGACTTCCGCACCGCAGTTGATGACGGTCACGGTGTCAGATGCGGCGGACACCTCTGGCTGCGAACTGCACGCGCTCGACCACCCCGCCGCGACTGAGGCGGCCAAGCCGAAGTGTAGTGCTCGAGACCGAAATGTCTGTGCCACAGTTATATTCCTCGTTTTTGGTCGGTTGTGCAGTTGGGGTGGGTGAGCAGAAGGTGGGGCTGGCCTGTCGTGGGATGGGCAATCACGAGGCCGGCGACGTCGAACACCTGCCACAGCAACTCCGGGCTCAGGACCTCGTGGGGCGGCCCATGGGCCAGGATTCGCCCGCTGGTGACGACGGCGACCGCGTCGAAATGTCTTAGCACCAAGTCAAGGTCGTGCATGGCGGCGATGACCGTGCACTCGAGGTCATCGAGGATGTGCATGAACCTCAGTCGCCATGCGGCGTCGAGGTGGTTGGTGGGTTCGTCGAGGACGAGCACCGCGGTTCGCTGAGCCAGCGCCCGCGCGAGCACGACGCGGTGGCGTTCACCACCGGAAAGCTGGGCGCACGACCGATCGCCCCATCCGGCCAGGCCTACGGTGTTCAGGGCGTCGTCGACGATGTCCTGCTCCCCGACTACGCCACTCGACCACGGATTTCGGTACGGCGTCCGCCCCAGGCCCACGGCCTCGGCCACCGTCAGCTCGCCCGAAGGCCGCTCTTCCTGTCCGACCACGGCAATGGTGCGTGCCCGGAGTCGGGCGGGCATCCGGTGCAGATCGTCGCTTTCGATTCGGACCGTTCCGGATGCCGGTGTATCGAGACCGGACAGGACGCGAAGCAGCGTGGACTTGCCTGCGCCATTCGGCCCGACCACGGCCAGGCGCGTACCGGCAGTGACCGTCAGATCAACCCCGGACACGATGGATCGGCCACCTCGGCAGCATCGAATGCCATGCGCGCTCACCGAAAGACTTCGCGCCTCAAGTGGTGCCGCACTCATGGTTGGGTCCCGAACTCGTACCGCCGACGTCCCATCAGGAACAAGAAGACCGGTGCGCCGATGAGACCGGTGACGATGCCCAGCGGCATCTCCCGTGGCGACGCCATCTCCCGCGCGATTACGTCCACCCACACCAGGAAAAGCGCTCCCGCACAGACAGTCACCGGCAGCATCGCGCGATGGGTGGCTCCCACGACCAACCGCGCTGCATGCGGCACGATGAGCCCGACGAACCCGATACCGCCGGCCACGGCGACGAGCACCCCGACCAGCACCGCCTGAATCGAAAACAGTGCATTGCGCAGCGCTCGTACCGGTACGCCGAGAGAGGTGGCCGTGTCGGCGCCGGTGGCGTAAGCATCGAGCCACGAATGAATCAACAGCGCCCCGCCCAGCGAGATCAACACCACCGCGCCCGCAAGTGGCACCTTCGCCCACGTCGCTCCGGCAACGCTGCCGAGCAACCAGAACATCACGGCCTCGGCGGCATGCGGATCGCCGGCAGTGAACACCAGCAGCGACGACAGCGCCATGAACGCCGAGGAGAGCACCACCCCCGACAAGATCAGGCGCAATGCAGTCAGCCCTCCTTGTGCACGCGCCACCAGGTATACGGCGAGTGTCGCTACCAACGCACCCATCAGCGCACCGCCGGACAGCGCCCATATCCCTAGTGCGGAGAGCGCGCCGAGGGTCATCACCGCCGTCGCGCCTACCGTCGCACCTGCGGAGACGCCGAGCAGGTAGGGCTCGGCCAGCGGATTCCGCACGAGTGCCTGCATGAGGGCTCCGGCCAGCGCCAGACCCGCACCCACGGTCGCCGCCAGCACCGAGCGCGGCAGACGCAGGTCCCAGATGATCACGTCGTATCCCAAATCACCCGGGGCGCCGGTGAAGCGGCCCGCAACAGTACGCCACACATCATCGAGCGGAATGTGCTCGGCGCCGAAGGCGACCGAGACCACAATGCTCACCACCGTGAGGAACGCAAGGACGACGGTCAGTGCGAGGACCGGGACACGTCGAACCGTGGGGACGGGCGTCTTGTCGATACGACGAAGTACCTTCTCGGTCACAGTCACGTCGAGACTTGCCTCAATATGCCGGGGTATCTGAACGCGAGATACCTGTGGACTCAACAGAGAACGGCAGGTATTCGGACTCGGGATCGTCCGAACTCGACGCCTTCCCAGATATTCTCCAGTGGCCGATGTCGAGCCCGTCCCCCATACCGCTGCGCGTCAGTCCTGGATTCGCACCAGGTTCCCTGACACCCGCATGCACGGATGTGACCGTTCTCAAGGTCTGAGGCTATCTCATCGCTTGCCTCCCACCCTCTCCCGTCTGCCGGAGAGGCCAGAACGTCGGCTGCCGTCTGCTAGCTTCTCGGAATGCAATTCCGTCACGTGAGCGGACAATGCCAAAAAGCGTTCGCCGCTACCGTTACCGCAGGTTCGATTGTGTTCGCCGGTGTCGCTTGCGGCCCGGCAGCAGAACCCGAGGAATCTGGGACAGCTCAACCGGCAGCGGTGACTCAAGAGGACGCCAAGGACGAACACGAGGATGCCGGACCCGACTTCAGCGGTGTCTATGGCGACCCGGCCGCCGCCCTCGAGTACTGGGAGCAGCAGAGCCAAAGTGACTGCGGGCTGATGGCCACCCGCCTCGTGGTCGGCGAGATCACTGGGACTCCCCCGACCGAGCGGGAGATGATCGATCTGGCGGCGAAAACGCCCAGCGACTGCTCACCGGGTGAACCGGTGTACGACGAAAGCATCGACCCGAGTGACGGTGGTGTCGGCCACGGCACCTGCACGACCGACCTTCTGCTTCTGCTCAAGCACTACGGAATCCACGCCGACTACACGAACGACGACGAGGCCGCGGACGGTGGTCTCGCAACCGGAATGGACGCCTTGGCGAATTATCTGGGTGGCGGCCGGGAGGCGATTGTGTGCGTGAACTCCCCCACCATCTGGGACACCGACGGAGACCGAACGGATTGCGGTCACATGGTCACCGTCTCTGCTATCGATTTCGACAGCAACGCCGTCTATCTCGGGGACAGCGGCGGCGACGACACGCGCGATGAGCAAGTGACCATCGACGTGTTCGAAACCGCCTGGGCCACAGGTGACCACGAACTCGTAGTCACTGCACCTCGCTGAGGCCGGCTCCTAGACGGTGCGTCGGCGTCACCGCACCAGGGTGGCGCCGCCGTCGAGGCGGATCTGCTGGCCCGTCATGAACCGTGACTCGTCGGCGAGCAGATACACCGCGGCGTAAGCGGATTCCCAGACTGTGCCGCGCCCCATCTTGAGCTTGATGACATCGTCATAGGCCTCCGCGACTTCATCGGGGTTGAAGCCGAACAACTCCTGGGAGTCATGGTTGCCCAGCACGGAATCGATCGGCCCCAACATCAGCGTGTTGACGCGGACTCCGACACCCCCATACTGCACGGCGGTCAGCTCGGTGATCTGGTTCAGACCGCACTTGCCCAGCGCATAAGGCATGATGCCGATGTTCAGGCCGAGTTCGTTCTTCACACTCGCGATCGAGGAGATGTTGACGATGCTGCCGTTGGTGTCCTCGCCGTTTTTCTCCATGCATTGTGCGGCAAAGAGATTGCAGTGGTAGCAGCCGAGCATGTTCACGTTGATGCCGTAGTTGAAGTTCTCGACCGTCATTGAATTCCACTCGAAATCGAACGGCGGATTCACCGCCACGCTGTAGACCATGCCGTCCACGCGTCCGCTCGTTGCCATCGTTTCATCGAAAATTCGTCGGCAGTCGGCTTCTTCGGCGACGTCGGCTTCGAGCGCGTAGGCGCTGCCGCCCTCGGCGGTGATCAACTCGACGGTCTCCGTCGCGGCATCGAGGTTGCGGTCGACAGCCACGACTTGCGCGCCGTGCCGCGCCGCGAGGATGCAGATGGCGCGTCCATTGCCCATCCCGGGGCCGGGTTGCTGTCCCCCGCCCACGACGACGATGACCTTGTTGGACAGGTCCAGCGCCTTGCGGTCCTTACGGTGAAAGTCAATCGGCATGCCTAGTCCCCTGACCATTCGTACAGTTGTATGCTGACCAATCGTACAGGAGTGAGCTGTACGATTGGTCGGACGGTGCGCAACGTCACCCCGACGACAGTGAAGGTGGACTGTGACCAGCAATTCAGTGGACGCCGGCGCTCCCACCCGGCAGCGGCTCCTCGACGTCGCGATCGAACTGTTCAAGCGACACAGCGTGGCGGGCACTTCGTTGCAAATGATCTCCGATGAGCTGGGATTGACGAAATCGGCCATTTACCACCATTTCCGCACACGCGAGGAGCTGTTGAGCGCAGTGATGGAACCGGTCATCCTGGAGGTTGCTGCGCTCGTCGAGGCGGCCGAGCGCCATCGCGGCGTGCGCGCAAGTGCCGACCGCATGTTGTGCGGCTACGCCGGTCTCGCGGCGCGAAACCGGGAGCTGATTCCGCTGCTGACGGGTGATCCCGGTGTCATCGAACTTCTGCGAACCCGCACGGAATGGGCTGCCATCGTCGAACGCCAGATGACGCTGCTCGCCAACGTCGAACCCGGCCTCGGTGGTCAGGTGAAGGCCGCGCTTGTCATGTCGGGAATCGCTTCCGCCGCCGGTGTCGACTACGGCGACGTCGACGAGGAAACCCTGCGCGACCAATTGATCGCGGCCGGGCGTCGCACGCTCGGATTACGGGAGTCGCGCCGCCTGACGTAATCCGATTACGGAAGCGTCCGCCGTGAGCTACAGCGATCTGGCGTCATTGAGGGTGCGCTTTGGCACGCGACGCGCCGCGGGCAGGGCGATCAGAAGGCACCGTCCGATACACGCACGCCGGCGAATCCGCCAGAACCGGCGGCGACTCATTCGCCGAGATTTTAATTGTCTGGTCTACGGCGTCGTCGTGACACCCTCTGAACGTGCACGTTTGCTGCGGAGGTAAACCATCGCAGCGGTGAAATACCCACCATCCCATCCAATTTCGAACACCACCGAACACGAGGTCGCCCGAATGACCGCCACCATCGAAACGCCGCCCAGGCCCACTCCCCTGGATCCCGTCGAATTCAACCTTGCCGTCGCGGAGTTCCCACCCACCAACGTCGATGCCATCCCGCCGCTGGCACAGCACTGGCAGCAACTCGACTTCCGCGAGATCCTCAGCCGCCCTGCCGCCTTCTTGTCCGTCAGCCAGTCGAACTCGCTCTACAAGCCGGGCGGAGTGCAATACGGGGAAGGCCATGCGAGGCGCGGGAGCCTCGAGGCGACCGTGAAGGCCGTCAACGCGGCACGAAGCACACCGAACTTCGTCTCCTTCAACTGGATCGGCTTCTCGATCTTCCGCCACGACTATCCGAAGACCGATTTCGACCGTGTCCAATACGACAGCTGGACCGGTCACATCGACGCCACACCGGAACAGATCGCCTGGGACGACGCACTCGTCGACGAACTGCGCGACCTCGTCGAACCGGGCGACAACGAACTGTACGAGAAGGCGCTGCAGACCGCGTTCGTTGGCACCGACCTGCCCGGCACCCTGAGCCGGCAGAGGGTCGAAGTCGTTGTGATCACCGGGATCCACCTCGACTGGTGCATCGAAGGAAACGCACGCGCCGCACGCGATTACGGGTTGCTGCCGATCATCATCGGGGATGCGACGGGCGCTGCCCACCCCGACCAGGAACCGGCGGCGTTCCGGCGGATCAACGACTATTTCGCGCCGGTGATCACATCCGACCAATTCGCGGCCTGGGTGAAGCGCTGATGGGCAATGTCGGTCTCCTCCTTGTAGGCGTCGTGCTCTTCGTCAACGGCTTGGTCTCCATCGGTGTCGTCGCACCGCGAAGCGCCGCGCCGCTGAACCTTTTCGTCGGTGCTGCACAAGTCGTTCTGCCGACGTTGGTCCTTGTGCAGGCGGGCGGCGACGCCGGAATCATCAACGGGACGTGGCCGAGCCTGCTGTTCGGTTTCACCTACCTGTGGTTCGGCCTGATCCAGATCTACGATCTCGAGCCGCAGGCGTTCGGCTGGTACAGCGCGTTCGTCGCTGCGATCGCCGCGTTCCACGCGGTCAAGAGCGTCGGGAGCGATCCCGTGTTCGCGGTCATCTGGGCTACCTGGGCGATCATGTGGACCCTCTTCTTCGTGCTACTGGGTCTGGGCGTGACGCGGGTCCGGTCGTTTGACCTCGGCCACTTCACCGGATGGGTGCTGATTCTCCTCGGGATCCCGACGTGCACCCTGCCGGCCATTTTTCTGCTGAACAGCACCTGGACGCTGTCGCCTGCGGCCGGCGCCGCGGCCCTGGTGGCTCTGGCCGCGGCCGCCGGACTCTCGGCGACGCTGGCGCGGAGGACATCTCGCGCGGGCGCGCCAGCGCGGACATCGCCGCCGACGCCGGTCGGGGCCGCCCCGACCGGCGACCAGGAGGTGCCCGTCCCGCAACCCGCTTAACACCAGAGGGTTGGACCCGAGCCGGATAACTCCTGAGGTCGCCGTGCGTTACACGAGGCAGACAGGTCATCCACCATGTCTTCCGGTACGGCGTTCACGAGGAGACGAACATGAGCTTGGACAGCATTTCACTCGGCAGCACGGGTATCGACGAGTTGGTCCCGTCGCGTTACGCGGTGCAACTAGGTGACATCGACGTTCTGGTGATCAGCGACGGCGTGCTGCCCATTGCCTCCAAAACCATGGCGACCAACGCCGAGCCCACCGAGTTCGGCGACTGGCTCGACGATCGATTCCTGCCGCGCGACGTACTCGACTGGCCGCTGAACGTGGTCGTGGTGCGCAGCGGTGACCGAACCATCCTCGTCGACGCCGGACTCGGTGTGGAGTTCCCCGATTTCCCGCGCGCCGGTCAGACCGTCCACCGATTGGAAGCCGCCGGTATCGATCCCTCTGCCATCACCGACGTCGTACTCACCCACCTGCACATGGATCACGTCGGCGGACTGCTCGCCAAGGGGCTGAAGGAACGGCTGCGCCCGGATCTGCAGGTGCACGTCGCAACCCGCGAAGCCGAGTTCTGGGAGAACCCGGACTTCTCCCATACCGACATGCCCGCACCCGTGCCCGCCGCGCTTCAGTCGATCGCCTCGCGGTTCATGGCCGAATACCACGGCCAGATGCGGACGTTCGAGACCGAGTACGAGCTCGCACCGGGAGTCCTGGTCAGCCGGACCGGCGGTCACACCCCAGGGCACAGTGTGGTCCGGTTGGCGTCCCGGGGGGAAGCGTTGACGTTCGCCGGAGACGCCGTCTTCGCACCAGGCTTCGATAATCCCCAATGGCACAACGGTTTCGAGCATGACCCAGAAGAGTCGGCCCGCGTCCGGATTGCGCTATTGCGCGAACTGGCGGCGACCGGCGAGTCGCTGGTGGCGACTCACCTGCCGTTCCCGTCCGTCTGCCGGGTCGCAACCGCCGGCGATGTATTCCGGTGCGTCCCGACTGTCTGGGATTACTGATCGCCAGGTGCGCCCCCGCACCACCGGCCCGCCGTCCACGCGCTTATCTGTAGCGTGGCGGCCGTGAATCTTTCTCGTATGTCTTCTACCGCGGCGCTCGCAGCCGGTGCCGCATCGCTGGTCGTGACGCTGGCCGCGTGCGGTTCCGACTCGGAAGCCTCATCGACGAGCACCACCTCGACGACGAGCAGCGCCTCCCTCGCCGATGAGTTCATCCCTCAGGTCACCGAAACGGGTGATCCCGCCAGCGCGATGTGCCCGACCGCGATGCCGCCGACCGATGGCACGCCCGAGTGGACGCTCAACGGGACCACCGGCAGCGTTGCGGTCACCGGATCGACGGACGCGACGGCGCCGGTGATCAACGTCGAGGCGCCGTTCAGCGTGACCGAGACCCAGGTGCACACGTTGCAGCCCGGTGACGGGCCCGTCGTCTCCGAGACGGCCAAGGTCTTCGTCTGCTACATGGGCGTCAACGGACGCGACGGGTCCGTCTTCGACAACAGCTACGAACGCGGCATGCCGGTCGACTTCCCGCTAGACGGGGTCGTGCCGGGATTCCAGAAGGCCATCGCCGGACAAAAGGTCGGCTCGACGGTCGCTGTCGCAATGACGTCAGCCGACGGCTACCCCGAAGGTCAGCCCGCCGCTGGGATTCAGCCCGGCGACTCGTTGATCTTCGCGATCAAGATCCTCGACGCCTCGAGCTGATCCGAGACCGGTCTAGCCGCCGCCGGTGACGATGTTCTTCGACAGGTGGATGAACGCACCGTTCTTCCATACGCCCCACCGGCCGCCCCAGCCCGAGAACCACACGACGGGCTCCCCGAGCCAGAACTCGGCGGGCTTCGGCGGCGCATTGGGTGGCACTGGGTCCCCGAGCATTGGCCTCGGCGCCGGTCCGGGCGACTCCGCCGGCAGTGCCGGTGCTGGCGGCGGTGGCGGCGGCTGCGCGCTTGCCGGAGCTCCCAGGCCGACAACGCCTGCGGTCAACCCGGCTGCGACTGCGACGACAGGGATCGCCGTCTTCAACAAGCTCATGAGCACGCCTCCAGCGGTAGGCCGAATCAGATACTTAGAACTTATAACCTTCAGCTGCGGCGGCCAAACCGTCGCAGAGTCTCAAGTTACTACTCCTTGGGGTCCTCGCCGTCGTTGTCGGACGTGTCGCTGGTCTCGGGTTCTTCCTGCGTGTCCTGGGCCAACTGGGGTTCCAATGCGACGCTTCGGGTGCGCATGATCTCCGCGAGCTGATCTTCGGCCGGCTGTAGGCGCACGACACGGCCGACGGCCCGAAGGAGTCCAGGTGGTCCTTCCTTGCGGATGAAGTCGCCGATCCGGCCGGCGCGGAACCGCAGCGGTGAGCCGAGGAACTCGCCCAGCACCACGCCGCTGCCAAGGGCGAGTGCGATCGCGACCGCCGACATCATCTGGCGGATGCCGTTGTCGAAGTTGCCGTCAACGGCGAAAGAGAACACGGCGCGGAACACCGCCAGACCCGGAAGCATCGGCATGATGCCCGCGGTGGCCGTCACCAGGGCGGGCGCTTGCCGGCGGATCGATATCAGCGTGGCGACCAGGCCGACACCGACCGCGGCGACTCCGCTCGCGACTATCTGGCCGAAGCCCGCGTTGCCGAGCGCGATCAACACCGCCTCGGCGATTCCCGCCGCGAGTCCGGCGGTGAGGATGGCTCGCATCGGTGCATAGCTGGCGACGGTCAGGCAGGCACCGGCCAGCGCCGCGCCGAATATCGCGAGGGAGATCGGCAGCAGTTCGCTCGGCGCGACGAAAGATTGCGTCGCGTCCACGTGCAGCGAGATCGAGATGCCCGCGATCTTGGCGATCTGCAAACCCGCGAGGATTCCGACCACGATGCCGGAGGTCAGCAGCACCGCCTCCCCGAGCCGGGCCAGCGCGGTGAGCATGTAGCCCGTCACAGCATCCTGCATTGCGCCCACGAATGTCAGCCCGGACAACAACATCACGATGCCCGTGGCGACCATGACCGTCGGACCCAGGTCGGCGTAGAGGTAGGCGGCGACCGCGACCGAGGTGGCTATCGCGGCCCCCGTCACCTGCTGGAAGAAGAACGGCGTGCCGATTCGGTTCAACCGTCGGCCCACCTGGTCGATGACGGCCGACGTCGCCGCGGCCAGGATGCAGGTCAGCCAGCCACCGCCGAGCAGCATCGCGATGCCGAGCGCGAAGCCGGCCCACCCGAAGGTCGCCAGCCAACGCGGATACGGGTGCGGCCGCTCGGTCAGCTCGTCCATTGCCTCGTGAGCCTGGTCGGCGGTAACACCGCCGGAGGTGATCCGCTGGACGAGTCGGTCGAGTTCACCGAGCCGGGTGTAATCGGTCGACCGGGTGTGTACGGCCCGGACGATCGTGACGGGCGGGCTGTCCGCGGTCGGCAGCGCCGACACGATGACCGTGGTGACGAAGATGTCGACGACACAGTCGGTCAGACGGTAGGCCTGAGCCACGTCCTGGGCAGTCGCGACGACGTCGGCGGTACCCGAACCTGAGGAGAGCATCACCTCGGCGAGTCGAATTGTCAGATCGAGCACCTTGCGGGTGTGCAGATCGCCCAATCCGTCCGACTGGCGCCGCCGCTGGCCGGCGACGGGTGCCGGATCGCGCCGACCGCGCAGTGCACTACGCAAACCGCGACGGACGCGACCATTTCCGGGCGATCGATCTAGCGCCATTGACGTGCAGGATACTGACGCGTCGGCAGCATGGCCCAAGCGGCTAATCCCGCTGCGGCACCGGACAGCACGTGCCAGGCGCCGTGGTACTGCCACAGGCTGTCGGGGCGGCACAGCGGCGACCCCGAACGGCCCGCGGCGTAGGCGGCCAAGCCGAGCGCGAAGACGCCGGCCGCTGCGATCCACGTCGACCGCCGAGACGCTCGCCCGGTTCGTATGAGTCCGGCGACGCACACCGCGCCCAGGGCGACGATCGGCCAGTCGTGGACCTGACCCGCCCACGGCGGCTGCGGCCCGTGGTAGATGAAGCTGCCGAATCCGACCGCGACCAGCGCTGCACCTGCAGTCCCCGTCAGCAGACCCCTGCCCCGTCGCGTACAGCACAGCACGGCAAGCCCGACCATTACGTATGCCAGGCTGGTGACGGCCAGAACCGGTTGCGCCAATGCGCCGGCCACGATGCGTTCGCAGTCCGAGTGACCGAAACCCGCCGCGGTGGTCAAGCCCTGCATGCCGATACAGCGTAGCGCCACGGTTCCCGCCGCTACCAGGGCTCTGCTTCGGAATCATCTCGGCAGCAATGTGTTTCGATAGCACGCCGAGCCACGCTTGCGGGCACGGCCGACCGACCGGGGCGTCTGCCAGGCACCCGCGTCGATCACCCGAATTCCATCCGGCTACCGATCCCAACAGTGGCGAGTTTCCGCGTCCGCCGACTGGGTATCGCTGCGCGAGACCGACCATCGATCAGGAGAGAACCGATGAGCTCACCCGAACCGTCCTCGGGCGACACCAACCAGGATGAAAACACCGAACACCCGATTCCGCCCGCCGCCCCGTCGTATTCCGCGCCGCCACCCGAGGGGATCCCGTCGGCCGACGACGACACGTCCGGATAACGCCCGACCGGCGCTCGGGTCGCGGGCGCGAGAAGGGCGCGTCAAGAGCGGCTGCGTAGATCGGCGAGCGAGTTTCGCAGGCCGCCGTCCATGCGGATCTGAATTCCTGCCACCGCCAACATCACCGCGGCGGTCACGAGGTGTACCACCGCGTCGGTGATGTTGTTGGGAAACGTGAACACGTACGCGACCTGCTGCGAGAAGAAGGCCCAGATGCCCGGCAGCGCGCCGGCCACGGCCGCGACGAGCAGATACAACACCGACCATGATTTGCGCATCGCGAAAACCAGCCCGGGACCGAACAGGGCCAGTCCCGCGACGGCGTGCCAGCCGTTGTAGTCCATGCCGAACACCTGAGCCGTCGGCGCGTTCGGACCGGTCGCAAAGCTCGGCTCGACGATGAATCCGACCACAGCCTGGATGACGTGAAACACGCAGATGAGCAGCAGGCCAATCTGGGCGAAACTCCACTTCACGGAAAGCACCTTCCGTTGCATCAGCATTGACCGCATGAATACTACGCTCGGTAGTAGGACTTGTTAAGGGGTGAACCGCCACCACCCCTACCCGCAGATGCGCCGCTACCCTGGCCGGGTGGCGAAGGTGCTCTCGGTGAATGTGGCCCGCGCGCGGGTGAATCCCGATGCGCCGTCGAGGTTGACGGGCATCGACAAGGTCGCCGCGTCGGACCGCGTGCTGGTGCGCGCACCGGGTCCGATGCGCGGCGGCCTGGGCAGCGGACTCGTCGGTGACACCATCGGCCATACCAAACTGCACGGCGGCGACGACCAAGCGGTGTATGCCTACGCGCGAGAAGACCTCGACGACTGGGAAACCCGACTCAGCCGCCCGCTGACCAACGGCATGTTCGGCGAGAACCTCACCACCACGGACGTCGAAGTCACACACGCCCGCATCGGCGAACGTTGGCGCGTCGGCACCGACGGTCTGCTGCTCGAAGTCTCCGCACCCCGCACGCCGTGTCGCACGTTCACGGCTTTCCTGCAGATCGACCGCTGGATGAAGACCTTCACGGCGGCCGCCAAACCCGGTGCCTACCTTCGAGTTATCTCGCCTGGAACCGTCGGTGCCGGGGACGCGATCACGGTCGAACACCGCCCCGACCACAACGTCACCGTCGAATTGGCCTTCCGCGCCCGGATGTCCGACCCCTCGCTGCTTGCCCACTTGCTCACCGCGGACGCATTGTCAGCGGAACTCAAGGCGTACGCACGTCGCCGCCTGCCCGCCAGCCATCCGAGAACAGCGGCTGGGACCAAACCCTCGGGTGGTTGACGTTGTCCAGCTCTCCCCCGCGCCGCGCCGCATGCCGTCGTAACGGCACCGTGCCGCGCGCCGACAAACACTTCAGCAGCGGCGACGGATGTCTCCGTACGCGGCAGGTGTGAAACAGCAGCATCTGAATCGCCGGCCATCCATCGGCGCGGCCCGTGAAATCCGCGACGACCGCTGGGCGGAAACATCTCAACCAGGAAGTTCACAGTGATGGCATTGCTAAACATATGGGCGCGCCGCATGATGGCCGGCGCGCTGGGCGCCCTGCTGATACCGGGGCTGATCACAGTGGCGGGCGGGACGCCGGGCGCCGCGGCATACTCGCGGCCCGGACTGCCGGTCGAAACCCTGATGGTCCCGTCGGCCGCGATGGGCCGCGACATTCCCGTCAAGTTCCAGGGCGGCGGCCCGCATGCGGTGTATCTGCTCGACGGGCTGCGTGCCCGCGACGACAACAGCGGCTGGGACATCGAAACCGCGGCGTTCGAGAGCTATTTCGAATCGGGCCTGTCGGTCGTGATGCCCGTCGGCGGAATGTCCAGCTTCTACACCAACTGGCAGGGTCCGGCCGTCGGCAACGGCGGCACCCACACCTACCAGTGGGAGACGTTCCTGACCTCCGAACTGCCCGCCTATCTCGCCGCCAACAAGGGCATCTCGTCGAGCGGCAACGCAGTGGTCGGGTTGTCCATGTCCGGCAGCGCCGCGCTGATCCTGGCGGCCTACCATCCCGGCCAGTTCCGCTACGCGGCGTCGCTGTCGGGCTTCCTGAACCTCTCCGACGGCATCTGGCCGCTGCTGGTCGGCGTCGCGATGCGCGATGCGGGCGGATTCAGCGCCACGGCGATGTGGGGGCCGCCCGGCAGCGCGGCGTGGCAGCGCAACGACCCGACCGTGAACGTCGACCGCCTGGTGAGCAACGGCACCCGCATCTGGGTGTACTGCGGCAACGGAGTTCCCTCCGAACTCGGCGGCGGCGGCGACATCGCCGGCCAGTTCCTCGAGACCATCACGCTGGACAGCAACAAGAACTTCCAGCAGGCCTACGAGGCCGCGGGCGGAAGCAACGACACGTTCAACTTCCCGGCCAACGGCACCCACGGGTGGGGTTACTGGGGCTCGCAGCTCAACGCGATGAAGGGCGACATCCAGCGCACGCTGGGCGCTTGAGGTCCTGACGCGACTGGACGACCGCCTCGTGCGGTCGCCCGGCGCGCGTCGGAGACAATCACCGTGTGACGCAGCAGCCGCGACCGACCGTTCCCGCGCTCCTCGCGCGCGCTTGCGACGAGTTCGGTGACCATACCTATCTGGTCACCCCGACGGATCGACTCACCTACCGCGAAGCGGAACAGCGTTCGGCGCGAGCGGCGCGGTGGCTCATGGGCGAAGGCGTCGGAAAGGGCACCCGCGTCGGATTGTTCTTCCCCAACGGGGTCGATTGGATCGTCTGGTGGCTGGCCGTCTCCCGCATCGGCGCGCTGGCGGTGCCGCTCAGCACGCTTTACCCGCCGGCAGAGATCGCCAAGGTCGCGGGGCTTGCCGACATCGCGCTGATCGTCGCTCCCAGGCGGGTGCTGAGCATCGACGTGGCCGAGCGCTTCCAGACCGCCTGGCCCGAGCTGACGGCTCAGCCGGCCGAACGGCTGGCACTGGCGGCCGCGCCGTATCTGCGCCGCATCGTGTTCGTCGACGGTCCGGCTCCGGACTGGGCCATCCGGCCAGGCAGCGACACCGACGGCGTGCCGCCGGAACTGTTGACCGCCGCGGAGGCCGAGGTGTCGCCCGCCGACCTCGCCGTCGTCATCCACACCTCGGGTTCGACTGCCGACCCGAAGGGTGTGCTGCACACCCACGGGACGCTGGTGCGGCAGACCTCGACGTGGCCGAGCGCGATCCGTGCCGTGACGAAAAGCGAAGGTGCGGTGCGGATCCTGTGCGCGATGCCGTTCTTCTGGGTGGGCGGGTTGCTCGCGGCCACCGGCGCGCTGCACGAACCGGTCACCGTGCTCGTCCTGCCACGCCTAAACGCGGAGGCCGCGCTGGACCTGATCGAACACGAACGGGCATCCGGCGTAGTCGGATGGCCCGCCTTCACCCAGCGGCTACGCGAACATCCCAGCTTTGGGCGGCGCGACCTGACCAGCGCGCCGATGCTGCGCGACGGACCGCTCGACATCGCGATGGTCGACGTTCCCGACGGTTTTCCCGTGCACCGCACCATGTCCGAGACCGCGGGCGGTTTCGCATTCACCGACATGTGCATCGTCGACGACGACGGTGACCCGGTCCCCGACGGGACGACCGGCGAACTGCTCATCCGCGGCATCGGCGTGATGGCGGGCTACAACAAGCGCGAGCGATACGAAACCTTCGATGAAAACGGTTGGTACCACACCGGTGATCGCGTTTACCGCAAGGCGGGCGACCCGAGGCTGTTCTACGTGGGCCGCACGACGGATCTGATCAAGACCGCCGGCGCCAACGTGTCGCCGCTGGAGGTCGAGGCCGTGATCGATGAATTCGAGGGTGTGGCACAGTGTCTCGTTCTCGGAGTCGACGATCCCGACCGCGGCGAGGAAGTATGCGCGGTCGTCGTGGCGGCTGCGGGCACTGACGTCGACGCGCTGGCCGCCCGTGCTCGCGAACAGCTGTCGGCCTACAAAGTGCCGACCCGCTGGGTGCTGGCCACCAGCGACCAGATCCCGGTGCTGCCCAGCGGAAAGTTCGATCGAAAGACGTTGCGCACCTTGATCGTGGACGGCGCGCTCCAGTCGGTCGGCAGGTGACCGCGCGCGCCGCTGATCAGAGGCCGAACTGGTCGTCGATGATGCCGAGCCAGATCTGAGCGGCGTCGATCGCCACCTTCTCGCTGATGAACGCGTGCTGGGTCCCGGTGTAGATGTCGCGGAACGCGCGTTCCAGGCGCGTGCCCTCGCGGATCGAGCTGGTGCCCGCGACCAGATGGGCCCACTCCGCACTCTGGCGGGCCACGTCGGTCGCATAGACGGCGGCCACCCGCATATCCGCTCGCAGCGTCGGGGTGAGGTCGCATCCCTGCTCGACAGCGGTTTCGGCCGCCGTGAACGCGTCGAGGACCAGCAGTCGCGCCGCCCGCCACGCGGCGACGTGGTGGGCGAGCCCTTTCTGGAAGGTCGGTCGACTGGCCAGGGACGCCATGTCGCTCATCCGGAACTTCGTCGCGGCAAGCTCCTCGACATCGTCGAGCATGCTCTTGGCCACGCCCAGCGCCCACGACGCGTGACCGGCGGCCGTGACCGGCATCAGGCCCATACGGGTCGCGGGCGAGGCCCCGCGCAGCGGCTCGCGGGTGAACAACGCGAACGTCCGGTCGGCGGGCACGAACACATCGTCGATGCTGTAGTCGTAGGACCCCGTCCCCTTGAGACCCTGCACGTGCCAGCCGTCGTTGAAGCTCACCTCATCGCGTGGCAGGACGGCGACCTGCATGTCGGGCACACCTTCGCTGAGCCAGCGCATCTCGCCACTGTCCATCGGCAGGAATCCTGCGGCGACAAACTGCGAGTGCCCGATCCCCGAACCGAAGCTCCACGCTCCGGTCAGCCGGTAGCCGCCCGGTACGACGCTGCCCTGACCGTTGGGAAAGAACTGTCCTCCCATGGTCACGCGGTTATCGTGCGCGGTGAACACCTCGGCGAACCCGGAGTCGGGCAGGTAGGCGGCGGCGGCGAACGAGGACGGCAGGTTGGCGATACCGGTCCACCCGAATGAGCCGTCCTGCCAGGCCATCTCGATCCAGGTTTCGATCATCTCGGCGAACGACGGTTCCGTACCGCCGGCGGGCACCGGGTTGAACGCCGACATCAGCCCGGTGTCCCACATCGCCTCGACGACGGCCGGGCTGAGCGTGCGCAGCCGCTCGGACTCGGCGGCCTCGCTCTGCACGATCCCGCGCATGGTGCGCGCCCGCCCGGCGATGCCTTCCGCAGCTCTCAATGTGGACGTCACGAGTTCTGTCTATCAGCGATCGCCGCGTCGCACATACAGTTCGACGGCAGGCAGCGTCACTTGATGATGCGAACCAGATACGGAGCCATGTTGGTGGTCCGCACCGGCGACACCGTCACGCCCGATTCGGCTGTCTCCAGCATTTGCCCGTTGCCGAGGAACAGCGCGACGCTCTGATTTCCGTTGGGGCCGTAGAACACCAGGTCTCCGGGCAACGCCTCCGACGGCAGCACCTTCTGACCGACGGTGTACTGCGCACCCGACGACCGCGGCAGCTTCACCCCGACACCGGCGAATGAGTAGACCATGAGACCCGATGCGTCGAAGCCGACCGTGCTGACCGCCGGGTCCAGCCCGACGATGTGGCCCTCGCGGTCCAGTCCGGCGACGTTCTCGGCCGTGCCGCTGCCCCGGGTCGGTCCGTTGGCGTCGCCCCCGCCGTAGGAGAAGGGAACGCCGCGCTGCGACAGGCCCCTCGCGATGACGAGGTCGACCGCCTGCTGGTTGGCAGCGGATCGCGACGATGGCGCGGCGACCGCCACTGCGGGGATCGTCGCCAGGATGGCGATACCGATCACCAAACCGATCACCGAGGCGTGTATGCGTCTCATGGGTAGTTCATCTTTCTCGACTGCGCGATTACGGCGCTGTATCCACTTGTACCGCCTGAGCCGTCGCAGATGCCAATTCGCGCCTGGCTCAGGGCCAATGAGATGCAGTACCGTAACCGAACAGTGATTACCTTCCTGCGTTGCCGGGCCGCCCGGCGATGACCGAACGCGTGGCGGTGGTCGGCGGCGGCATCCTCGGAGTCGCGGTGGCCCGCGAGATCGTGCGGCGTCGGCAGGACTCCGATGTGACCTTGTTCGAGAAGGAAGATCGTCTCGCCGCGCACCAGACCGGGCGCAACAGCGGTGTCGTGCACGCGGGCCTGTACTACCAACCCGGCTCGCAGAAGGCGGTGCTCTGTCGCCGCGGGGTGGGCCTGCTCGAAGCCTTCTGCGCCGAGCACGCTATCCCCCGGATCGCCTGCGGCAAGGTCGTGGTCGCGCTCACTGACGAGGAGCGCACGCGGCTCGTCGGCATCGAGCAGCGAGCGCTGGCCAACGGCGTCCCGGGAGTCCGGCTGGTCGGGGCGCAGGAACTGCGTGAACTCGAGCCCAACGTGCGCGGGGTCGCCGCGCTGCATTCGCCGGCGACGTCAATCGTCGACTTTGCGGCGGTGACGGATGCGCTTGCCGCCGACGCGGTGGGTCTTGGTGCGAAAATCCTTCTCGGACAACAGGTCACGAAAATACAGCCCGGCCCTTCCGAGGTGGTGGTCAGCGCGCGCGGCGCCGCGGGCGATGTGACGGCCCGCTTCGACCGGCTCGTCGCCTGTGGTGGTCTGCAGAGTGACCGGCTCGCCGGGATGGCCGGTGACGGGCCGGATCCGGTGATCATGCCGTTCCGCGGCGAGTACTACGCGTTGAAACCGCACCGGCGCGATCTGGTCAACGGTCTGGTCTACCCCGTGCCCGACCCACGGTATCCGTTTCTCGGTGTCCACCTCACGCCACGGGTTGACGGCGAGGTGTTGATCGGACCCAACGCCGTGCTGGCGTTGGCTCGTGAGGGCTACTCGTGGCGCACGGTCTCGTTGTGCGACGTGGCCGAGATCGCGTCGACCCCCGCTTTTTGGCGGTTCGCCCGGCGGCACTGGCGCACCGGGGTTCGCGAAGTGACCGGTTCGCTGTCGCGGCGGCGGTTCATCAGGGCGGCCAGGGCGTATGTGCCGGCACTGCGCGACGACGACGTGGTGGCCGGCGTCGCTGGTGTGCGAGCCCAGGCGCTCGACGCCGACGGCGGGCTCGTCGACGACTTCCGGATCAGCGTTCGCGGCCGCGCGGTACTGCTGCGTAACGCACCGTCGCCCGCAGCCACGTCGGCGCTGGCCATTGCCGAACGCGTCGTCGACGTGATTTCGGTGTAGTCGGTTGCGCTCACCGCCACCGATCACACCGAAACCACCGCTGATAACGCCTTCGTCTGCCAGAACCGGGTCGTAGGGTGAATCCATGGCCATCATCGAAACGGACGCCGCGCCGCAGACCCCGTTCGACCAAGAGGTCGCCGCCACGCAGCGGTACTTCGACAGTCCGAGATTCGAGGGGATCATCCGCCTCTACTCGGCACGTCAGGTCGCCGAGCAGCGCGGCACGATCCCATCGGACTACATCGTGGCGCGCGAGGCCGCCACGGCGTTCTACGAGCGCCTCCGCGAACTGTTCGCGAAAAAGAAGAGCATCACCACGTTCGGCCCCTACTCCCCCGGACAGGCCGTAACGATGAAGCGGATGGGCATCGAGGGCATCTACCTCGGTGGCTGGGCGACATCGGCCAAAGGGTCCACCACCGAGGACCCCGGACCCGACCTGGCGAGCTACCCGCTGAGTCAGGTGCCCGAGGAGGCGGCGGGTCTGGTTCGCGCCTTGCTCACCGCGGACCGCAACCAGCAGTACCTGCGGCTGCAGATGTCCGACAAACAGCGCGACGCGACGCCCGCCGTCGACTTCCGCCCGTTCATCATCGCCGACGCCGACACCGGTCACGGTGGAGATCCACACGTGCGCAACCTGATTCGCCGGTTCGTCGAGGCCGGCGTTCCCGGCTACCACATCGAGGACCAGCGGCCCGGTACCAAGAAGTGCGGGCACCAAGGTGGCAAGGTGCTGGTGCCGTCCGACGAGCAGATCAAACGGCTCAACACCGCCCGTTTCCAGCTCGACATCATGCGGGTGCCCGGCATCATCGTGGCCCGCACCGACGCGGAGGCGGCCAACCTGATCGACAGCCGCGCCGACGAGCGCGACCAGCCGTTCCTGCTGGGCGTGACCAACCTGAAGGTGCCGTCGTACAAGTCCTGCTATCTGGCGATGATGCGGCGCTTCTACGAGGCGGGCGTCACCGAGCTCAACGGCCACCTGCTCTACGCGCTGCCCGACGGTGAGTACGACACCGCGAACGCGTGGCTGGATCACCACGGCATCGGCGACGCGGTGGCCGAGGCGGCATCGGCCTACCAGGACCGTTCCGACGGTTCGATCGACGAGATCTTCGACGGGGTGGAGTCGAAGTGTGTCGACGCCTGGCAGCTCGATGCCGGGCTGATGACCTACGGCGAGGCGGTGGCCGAGCTGCTCGAGTTCCGCGAGAGCGAGGGCGAACAACTCGACATGAGCGTCGCCGAGTGGCGCGAGTTCGCCGAGCGCGCACCGATGTACACCGCGCGCGAGAAGGCCAGAGACATCGGTGCCGCCGTCGGCTGGGACTGCGAGCTTGCCAAGACCCCGGAGGGCTACTACCAGGTCCGCGGCGGCATCCCGTACGCGATCGCCAAGTCGCTGGCCGCCGCGCCGTTCGCCGACATCCTCTGGATGGAGACGAAGACCGCTGATCTCGCCGACGCCCGCGAGTTCGCCGAAGCGATCCACGCCGAGTTCCCCGACCAGATGCTGGCCTACAACCTGTCGCCCTCGTTCAACTGGGACACCACCGGTATGACCGATGATGAGATGCGGGCCTTCCCCGAGGAACTCGCCAAGATGGGTTTCGTCTTCAACTTCATCACCTACGGCGGTCATCAGGTCGACGGTGTCGCCTCCGAGGAGTTCGCGACGGCGCTGCGCCAAGACGGCATGCTCGCGCTGGCGCGCCTGCAGCGCAAGATGCGGTTGGTCGAATCTCCCTACCGCACACCGCAGACCCTCGTCGGTGGACCGCGTAGCGATGCCGCGCTGGCCGCATCGTCAGGCCGTCTTGCGACCACCAAGGCGATGGGCAAGGGCTCGACCCAGCACCAGCATCTCGTGCAGACCGAGGTGCCGAAGAAGCTGCTCGAGGAGTGGCTGGCGCTGTGGGGCGAGCATTACCAACTCGACGAGACGCTGCGGGTGCAGTTGCGCCCGACGCGGCCCGGGTCCGATGTGCTCGAACTCGGCATCTTCGGCGAGCGCGACGGCGAGGACGAGAAGCTCGCCAACGTGATCGTCGACCCGATCAAGGACCGGCACGGCCGCAGCATCCTGACCGTGCGCGACCAGAACACGTTCGCCGAGAAGCTGCGCCAGAAGCGGCTGATGAGTGTGGTGCACCTGTGGCTGATCCACCGGTTCAAGCCCGAAATCATGTACTACGTCACGCCCACCGAGGACAACATCTATCAGACCGAGAAGATGAAGTCGCACGGCATCTTCACCGACGTGTACCAAGAGGTCGGCGAGATCATCGTGGCCGACGTCAACCAGCCGAGGATCGAGGAGCTTCTCAACCCGGATCGTGAGGCGCTGGGCCGGCTGATCCGCAAGGAGGACTGACACTCAGTCGGGCGGCGGTGCCGACCGCGGCGCTTGTCTTTCAGCCGTACAGTTCCTCGAATTTGCGGATCGAACGCTCGATGTCGCCCTTGACCGCGCGGGCCGCGGTGGCGCCGATGGGCCCGAACAGCGGGGCGCCCCCGAGGTTGAGGGTGAGTGTGAACGCGGATCCCGCGTCGATCTCCGCGACCTTCATCGTGAGCCCGTACTTCGTGCCGCCGACGCCCTTGCCGGTCACCTCGATCAGTTCGGGTGGGTCGAACTTGCGAATGGTCCAGGTGACCCGGTTGCGTAAACCTTTGGCGCCTGCGACGCCGACGATCGTGGTGCCGACCGACAGTTCGTCGGGTAGTTCGCTGCGCCACCCTTCGTGCATGACCAGCCAGTCGCCCAACGCGTTGAGATCGGAGACGTGTTGCCACGCGTCCTGTGGACTCAACGTCAGCTCACGCGACAACTCCAGCTTCGCCATCCGCAGATGGTAACCGGATCAGTTCGGCGCGGGGAGGCTCAACTCGGCGCCGGAAGATCCAGCACCAGCCTCGACCCACCCATGGGGCTCGCCTCCATCGCGGCGGTGCCGCCGTGCAATTCGGCCTGCTGGGCGACCAGAGCCAACCCGAGCCCGGAACCGGACCGAGCCGCGGTCGAACCGCGCGAGAACCGTTCGAACACCGCAGCGCGCTCGTCCTCCGGTATCCCCGAGCCGTTGTCGTCGATCGTTATCTGCACCCCTTCACCGGAACTGACTGCGCATAGCCGGATTTCGGTTGCACCGCCGTGCTTGACCGCGTTCGTGATCGCGTTGTCGACCACGAGCCGCAGCCCCGCGGGCAGCCCGACCATCAGCACGGTCGTCGACGACGCCAGGGACACCCGCAGCCCCGGATAGCTGCGCATCGCGTCGTGCGCGGCGCGGTCCAGCAAGTCGGTGATGTCGACCGGGACGAAGTCGTCGACGGTGGTCAGTTCGCCCTGGGCGAGGCGCTCCAGTGCGGTCAGCGTCGCTTCGATGCGGCTTTGGGTGCGCATGACGTCGGCGATCACCTCCTGGCGTTGTTCGTCGCGCATCTGCAACGTCGACAGCACCTCGAGATTGGTGCGCATGGCGGTCAGCGGTGTGCGAAGTTCGTGCGACGCCACCGCGGCGAAGTCGCGGGCCGATTCCAGCGCCGCTCTCGTGCGCTGCTGTTCGTCGCCGATGCGTGCGAGCATCCCCTCGACGGCCTCGGCGATCTCGACCGCCTCCTGAACCCCGCGCACTTGAACTTCTTCGGGTTTCGACTGCGCGTTGATGGCGCGCGCCTGCTGGGCCAGCAAGCGGAACGGGTTGATCATGATCGACCACATGACCCAACCGACGAGCACGGTGCCGACGATGACGCCCGCACAGATCAACAGCACGCGCCGGTGCAACTCGTCGATCCGGCGTTGGGTCTCGGCCAGCGGCGCGCCGATCGCGATCGATGCCTCACCGGCGGTGAACGTGCGAACCCGGTACTCGACGCCGTCGATGGTCGTGTCGGCGTAGCCGATGTCGAACTGCGGCAACACGATGTCCCGGGGTACCGAGACGGTGACGCCGTCGACCCGCGCGGTACGCACCAGGCCGCCGGCCGGGATGAGTTGGTCGACGTCGTCCTGCTGCGCGGTGCGCAGCAACGTGCCGATGTCGCCCAGGCTGCTCACCGAGTCCAAGCGACGGTCCAGTTGGCTGTACTGGTCGTTGGTGACGCCGAACCACACCCAGGCGCCCAGCGTGATCACCAGCGCGACGACCGACAGCGCCGCGACGATCACGATGATGCGAAGTGACATCACCCGAGTCAGCAGCTGGTACAGGCGTCCACCCGGTTGCACGGTTGTCATACTGCCCGACCGGAAGCCCGAAACAAGGGAGCGACGGGGCAGATCAGACCCGGCGCGGTAGTTGTGCGCCGATAAGAGGCGCGATCTTCTCCGCCATGTACGCGTGGCCGGCGTCGGTGGGGTGCACCCCGTCGGGACCGATCAGCTCCGGCCGGTCCACGAACCAGCCGGCGGCGATCGGGTCGACGAACGTCGCACCGGCCAGTTCCGCCTGGTATTTGAGGGTGTCGCGGATGCGGATCATCGCAGCGGGAACGTCGGCCGTCGGCCACGGCGGTCCGATCACCAGAAGCTGTGCCGAGGGCGCGATGCGCCGGGCCAACGCGAACGTGCCGTAGATGAGGACCGACAACTGCGTGGGATCGACGCCCTGATCGTTGCGGGAACCGTAGAACACCACGAGCGTGTCGTCGGGTTTGACCGTCGCGGCGGTCAGATCTTCGAACAGGCCGCCTCGGTTACCGCGGGTGCCGTAGCCGGCCCCACCCTCGGCACCCACGTCTGCGGTGGTGGCCAACCCCTGCCGGGCCAGGATCTGCCAGGTCTGGGTGGTCCAGCCTTTCTCGCCGAGCCCGCCTTCGGGGCCGCCGGTGGTGTACGAGTCGCCGATCACCGCGACGCGATTCGACGCGATGGTGAGTGTGAGGATTTCCTTGTGCTGCATCAGCTTCGGATGCTGACAGCCGGTGACCACCAGAATGGCAACCGCCACCGCGATCGTCACCACGCGCCTCACCGCCCCAGCGTAGGACCGCGCCGAGCGCAACACCGCCGCGACGCGCGCGTTCACCCGGCCCGGGCCGAAACCACCTCGGGCCGTTCGCGCGGGTGATACACGGTGTGCAACTTGCCGGGGACGTCCGAACGCGCACCGCTGGGGGCACTCATCATGCTGCGCATCCATTTTCGGGCAGGCTCCTCGATGAAGTGGTACAGCACAATCGCGCCGATCAGCGCGGTGCCGAGCAAGGCAACCATTATGAACTTGCCCGTGAGATCCGGCGACAGGCGCAGTTCGAACTGAGCCACCATCCAGTTCCAGCTGGTGTGCACCAATTCATGGACCATGTAGAGGCTGAACGACACGTGTCCGAGGTAGACGATCGGCCGCAGCGACAGCAGCCAGGGCAAGGTTCCGGAGCCGACGGCCAGCGCGAAAAGCAGCGGTACGAACAGCACATCGACCAGACCGGCACTGTCGGCGACCTTGGGCAGCGGATGTGCGTCGAGCCAATAAAGGATGGCGACGATCGCGACTCCGATACCCAGCGCGGCACAACCGGCGGCGCGCCGGGTCCGTTCGCTCGGCTCAAGCTTGCGGATCGCTGCACAGACGAGGGCCCCCGCGGTGAACTGCATGACGATCCGCGGCAGCCAGCTCCAGGGGGTGTAGAACTGCCCGGTTGCCAGCAACAGGAGGATCGGGGGCATGGTTGCGACGAAGGCCAGCGCGATCAGCCCGCGCGCCCGCGTCGACCGCGCGATCCGGAAGATGACCAGGATCAGCGCGCCGAACAGAAGATATGCCAACCACTCGGCGCTGATCGACCACGCCGGCCCGTCCCAGCTGGAACCGTCGAAGAACGGCACGAACCACAGCTGGGTCATCAGCGCCTGGCGAAGGTAGTTCGTGGCGGTCAAGGTGTCGGCCGCCGGTGACGGCACATGGCCGACGTGCAGCGTGAAGATGATCCACAACGCCGCCAGATGCATCGTCACCAGGTACACCGGCCACACCCGGGCCAACCGCAGCCACAGGAAGCGCACCGTGGCCCGCCACTGGAAAGACGGCCCCATGCGGTCGAGGTAGTTCCACGTCAGGACGAACCCGCTGAGCATGAAGAACAGGTCCACGCCCTGGGCGCCGCAGTTGAGCACGGGTGCCAGCGCCGAGCGGAACCCCGGCGCCGACTCCTCCAGCAGCGGCCGGAAGTGGAAAAGCACCACCCATACGGCGGCGACGATGCGCAGGCCGGAAAGGGCCCTGATTTCTCCGGTGCGCACAACACTCTCTTCGCAGAAGTCCGTAGCTTTTCGTCGGGTGTGACCTGATCAACGCTCGCCGGGTGGTCCAGCTCCCCCTGACCACAGACCCGGCAGCCACCGAAGGGTACCAGCGACGCCGCATCCGGATCACGCCCACGATGACGGCGATTGCGCCCTCGCGACTCCCAAAGCCGTTGGTAACAAGGCACTTCGACGCTGACAGCAACATCGTGTCCAAGGCTGCGCGACACGCCGACGAAGAGGTGTGCGAATTAGTCTTGACTGATTCCAGATAACGGGGCATATTGGCAGCGTGCCTTTCACGCCCGACTACGCGGATCGGCTGCGTGCCGCCGATCTCCGCGTGACGCGACCGCGGCTTGCGGTGCTGGAGGCGGTCTACGGAAATCCCCACGCCGACACCGAGACGATCTTCGGGGCGGTGCGCCGCACCCTTCCCGACGTCTCGCGGCAGGCTGTCTACGACGTGTTGGCCGCGCTCACCAGCGCCGGTCTGGTGCGGCGGATCCAGCCGTCCGGGTCGGTCGCCCGTTACGAGTCGCGCGTGGGCGACAACCACCATCACGTCGTCTGCCGGTCGTGCGGTGTCATCGCCGACATCGACTGCGCCGTCGGCGATGCACCCTGCCTGACACCGTCGGATCCCGACGGTGCGTTGGACGGCTTCGTGCTCGACGAGGCCGAGGTCATCTACTGGGGCCTGTGCCCGGACTGCTCAGTGTCACAAGTTTCCCGATCACAACCGTGATCGCAGCCCAAATTACCCACCGGAAGGAACGCTGTGTCATCTGATACATCTGACGCTCGCCCGCCTCACGCCGACGCCAACACGGCGAGTAACAGTGAGAGCGAGAACCCGGCAGTCCCATCGCCGAAGCCGAAGACGCATGCTCCCCTGACCAACCGGGACTGGTGGCCCGATCAGGTCGACGTTTCGGTGCTGCACAGGCAGAACGAGAAGGGCAACCCGCTGGGCCAGGACTTCAATTACGCCGAGGAGTTCGCCAAACTCGACGTCGAGGCGTTCAAGGCCGACATGATCGCGTTGATGACGGATTCGCAGGACTGGTGGC
Source organism: Mycolicibacterium sp. GF69 (assembly GCF_003284965.1). GTDB lineage: Bacteria > Actinomycetota > Actinomycetes > Mycobacteriales > Mycobacteriaceae > Mycobacterium. Next base: position 92,319 of record NZ_QMEW01000013.1, on the reverse strand, counting down.
CGGCCGACTACGGCAGCTATGCCGGCCTCTTCGTCCGGATGAGCTGGCACGCCGCGGGCACCTACCGCATCTTCGACGGCCGCGGCGGCGCCGGACAAGGTGCTCAGCGCTTTGCTCCGCTGAACAGCTGGCCGGACAACGCCAGCCTGGACAAGGCACGCCGACTGCTCTGGCCGATCAAGAAGAAGTACGGCAACAAGATCTCCTGGGCCGACCTGATGGCTTATGCCGGCAACGCCGCGCTGGAGTCGTCGGGCTTCAAGACGTTGGGTTTCGCGTTCGGCCGCGAGGACATCTGGGAGCCAGAGGAGATGCTGTGGGGCCAGGAGGACACCTGGCTGGGCACCGACAAGCGCTACGGCGGGACCAACGACAGCGACCGCCAGTTGGCCGAGCCCTACGGCGCGACCACGATGGGCTTGATCTACGTCAACCCCGAGGGCCCGGAAGGTAAGCCGGATCCGCTGGCGGCGGCGCATGACATCCGCGAGACGTTCGGCCGGATGGCGATGAACGACGAGGAGACGGCCGCGCTGATCGTGGGTGGTCACACACTGGGCAAGACCCACGGCGCAGGCTCGGACGAAGGCATGGGACCCGAGCCGGAAGGTGCTCCGATCGAACAGATGGGATTGGGCTGGAAGTGCCCGTTCGGTTCCGGCAAGGCAGGCGACACCGTCACCAGCGGTCTCGAGGTCGTTTGGACGCCCACCCCGACCAAGTGGGACAACAGCTTCCTGCAGACGCTGTACGGCTACGAGTACGAGCTGACCAAGAGCCCCACCGGTGCATGGCAGTTCGAAGCCAAGGGTGCCGATGCGGTCATCCCGGACCCGTTCGGCGGCCCGCCGCGCAAGCCCACGATGTTGGTCACCGACCTCTCGCTGCGGGAAAGCCCGATCTACGCCGACATCACGCGTCGTTGGCTGGACCATCCCGAGGAGATGGACGCGGCATTCGCCAAGGCCTGGTTCAAGCTCATGCACCGCGACATGGGTCCGGTCAGCCGCTACCTGGGGCCGTGGATCCCCGAGACGGAGGAGATCTGGCAGGACCCCGTGCCGGCGGTCGACCACGAACTGGTGGACGAGGCCGACGTCAAGGCGCTCAAGGCCAAGCTGCTCGACTCCGGTCTGACAGTGCAGCAGTTGGTGAAGACTGCATGGGCATCGGCGGGCAGCTTCCGCGGCACCGACAAGCGCGGTGGTGCCAACGGTGCGCGGATTCGCCTTGAGCCACAGAAGAATTGGGAGGCCAACGAGCCTGCTGAGCTGGCGCGAGTGCTGCCGGTGCTCGAGCGTATCCAGCAGGAGTTCAACTCCTCGGCCTCCGGTGGCAAGAAGATCTCCCTGGCCGACGTAATCGTGCTGGGCGGTACGGCGGCGGTCGAGAAGGCGGCGCGCGACGCCGGTTTCGAGATCGACGTGCACTTCGCACCGGGACGCACCGATGCCTCGCAGGAGGACACCGACGTCGAGTCGTTCGCGGTGCTCGAACCGCGGGCCGACGGGTTCCGTAACTTCGTGCGCCCGGGTGAGAAGAATCCGTTGGAGCAATTGCTGGTGGAGCGGGCCTACATGCTCGACCTGACCGCTCCCGAGTTGGCGGTCCTCGTCGGCGGTCTGCGGGTGCTGAATGTCAACCATGGCGGCAGCAAGAACGGCGTGTTCACCGACAAGCCCGGCGTGTTGAGCAATGACTTCTTCGTCCACTTGGTCGACATGAACACTGAGTGGAAGCCGTCGGAAACCGCCGAGAACGTCTACGAGGGACGCGACCTTGCCTCGGGGGCGACCAAGTGGACGGCCACCGCCAACGACCTGGTGTTCGGATCGAATTCGGTGCTTCGCGGCATTGCCGAGGTCTACGCGCAGGACGACAGCAAGGACAAGTTCGTCGAGGACTTCGTCGCTGCCTGGGTGAAGGTCATGAACAACGATCGGTTCGACCTCGATTAACAGGCGAGCCTGATCGTCGGCAACAACATGGGGCACCCCGCGGGCTCACCAAGCCCGCGGGGTGTCGTGCCGTCAAAGCCCTTTCTGCTGCTGTCCATTCGCGGCGAGGACGAAGCCGCCGAGGACGAATACCAGGCGATGATGCGGTTCGCCGGCACGGACGCCGCCGGCATGCGGCGCATCCGATTGACCCATGAACCGCTGGGCCGCATCGATCTCGCGGATTGGTCGGGGATCATTCTCGGCGGCGGCCCCTATAACGTCAGCGATGCAGCCGAGGTGAAGTCGGCCACGCAACGGCGCGTCGAATCGGAGCTGCTCGAGCTCATCACGCGCATCGTCGAGCACGATTTCCCGTTCCTGGGCTGCTGTTACGGCGTCGGGACGCTCGGTACGGTCATCGGTGCCACGGTGGACCGGACTCATCCTGAACCGGTCGGTGGACTCACCGTGACCGTCACGCCCGAAGGCCGCGACGACGAGTTGTTCGCCGATGTGCCTGATGTTTTCGATGCCTTCGGCGGGCACCGGGAAGGCGCCACCTGGCTACCGCCGGGCGTGGTACGTCTCGCGGCCTCGCGTGACTGTCCGGTGCAGGCGTTTCGAGTGGGGCACCACGTGTACGCCACGCAGTTTCACCCCGAACTGGACCTCGATGGGGTGATCATGCGCATCGACGTTTACAAGGACTACGGCTACTTCCCGCCGGATTCCGCCGAGGCGCTGAAAACGGCTGCACTCCAATGGGATGTCCGCCATCCCCCAACCATCCTGCGCCGGTTCGTCGACAAGTATTCGCGTTGACGATTGGTCGTTGGGCCGAGGGGGCACCCCGGGGTGGTGCACACTGTCGAGTACTCCCCCGGCCGGTCCGCAGACGTCTTCGGTGACCCGGCGCAACCTACCGTCCTGATGTGGCACGGCGCGCAGACCGATTCACGCGCCGCGATGCGACCGCTGGCCGAACGGGTGCACGGCCACGGGTTGTCGGTCGTGTTGACCGACTGGGATTCGCACGCCGACGACCGTGGCCGGGCGGACCTCCTGGCGTCGGCCGAGTACGCGGGTCAGCGCGCCGACGGGCATCCGTTGGTGCTCGTCGGCTGGTCGATGGGCGGGCTGGCCGCGGCGGGCCTGACGATCCACGCGCGACAGATCGAGGTCGCGCACACGGTCTGTCTCGCAGGGGCGTTCATGGTGCCCGACCCGATTTCCGGGGAGCCGTTGCCGACAGAGTTGAGCGGCGACGCGGTGCCGTTCACGCTGCTGCACGGCTCGAGCGACGCCGTCATACCCGTTGACGTCAGTCGCAACTTCGCCGAGACGCTGTCGCACAGTGGTTGGCCGGTCTCCTGCGCGGTGCTCGAGGCCGATCACGGGTCGATTGCGGGGGCGGCCTATGACCCGAGCGCCGACCGCTACTCGCCGGCCTCGGATTCGGCGTCGCTTGCTGTCGCATCCGATGTGGCGGCCCGCATCGCAGCGACGTTCTGAACTACTCCGCAGTGTCGATGCGGTGCGCCCAGCGCAAGTGGCCGCCGCCCATGTCGGCGCAGAAGAATGCCACGCCGTCAGAGCCTTGAGCAGACAGATTGAGCTCCGGGCAGTCCATCGCGACGTTGTGTATCCCGACGAGCGGACCGGCGGGTGTCCAGACGCCCACCCGGTTGCAGACGAACGTCGCGCCGGTGGGGCCGAGGCCGTAGTTGAAAAACTTGCCAGGTTTGCACGGTGCTCCCTCGACGACATTGCGCGCCACGTTGGGCACGCACTCGGCGTCATAACAAACCGCCGTTGCCTGCGGCGCAACCAGGATAGAAGCCGCGATTGCCGTCAGCGCCGCGAAGCCGGCCATGCATGAGCGCGCCATCCTTCGATGGTGGCATTTGGACGCGAGCTTCGGTGAAGAATCGCTTGACCTCAACAACGGTTCAGGTCGCAGAGTCGGTACATGACTATTCCATCGACACACGAACTGACCCGGCTACGGGACGATCTCTGGCAGACCCGAATGGACACGCCGTTCCCCGGGCTCACCACGCACGCCTACCTGTGGCGTGGTCCGCGCGGCAACGTGCTGTTCTACAGTCCGGCCACCGAAGCGGATTTCGATGCGATCGACGCGTTGGGCGGCGTCGAGGCGCAGTACCTGTCGCACCTCGACGAAGCGGGGCCCAACCTGGCCCGGATCGCCGAACGGTTCGGGCGCCGACTGCACGCGCCGGGGGTAGAGAGCGACGACATCGGCAAGCACGGGCGCGTCGACGTGATGCTCGATGGCTCGCGACAGGTGGACGTCAATGGTGTCGAGGTGCTTCCGACGCCGGGCCATTCACCCGGCAGCACAAGCTATCTGGTCACCGGCGCCACGGGCGAAAAGTATCTGTTCACCGGCGACACCATGTTCCCCACCGCCGACGGCACGTGGGCCACATTCCTGGTTCCGGGGCGCGGTGACGCCGACCAACTGCGCGAAAGCGTAACGCTGCTGGGAAGCGTCACACCCGATCTTGTGATCTCCAGCGCGTTCGGTGGTGAGACGGCATGGACGGTCGTCGACGAGCACAGCTGGGCGCAGTGCGTGGCACAGGCGCTGGCGACGGTACCTGGCTAGCCTTCTCGACTGTGAAACGTTGGCGATTCTCCGGTTGACAATGCCGGGTGATTTTCCGCCAAGGTTCACAAAGGTGGACAGCGAGCGGCCCGTTTCGCGCCGAGTGCGCTCAGCGCAAAAACCCGCGCCGGATATCGCTGAGCCGATACTACGGTTGAGTGAGTTCGTCGAACCTGGCGAGCGCGGCGTCGAGGTCTATCTCGTCGAAGATTTCGCACCGGGCGAGATTCTCGCCATCGACGGTGAGAATGATGACGTCCCGCCACTCGGCGACGAAACCCTCCTGCGAGGTGCCTTTCAACGCCTGGCTGAAGACTGCCCCGCGATCAGTTAACCGATGCACGGCCTCGATGCAGAGCTTGATGTCCGGCGCAACATCCCACGTTGCATGGATATAGGGCTTCATGTCGCCGGGCTCGAACGCCGCCGCATGCCGGTGGTCGATGCTTATCCAGTCCAGCGTTGTCGTCAACGCCTCGCGCTGGTTGAAGGCCGTACTGTTCCGGGTGATGGCCGACCACGTCTGCGCGTAGGCTGCGGCCTCCCCGGCGATGTAGCGAGCGTCGAGCTCGGTGAAGGCGGCGTCGATGTCGTCGGTATCGAACACAATACGAGCCGCAATCAGCCCATTCGCGTCGATGTCGACGATGTCGACGATATCGGTGTGGAATGCATCAGGACGCCGGTCGCGACCCGAGTAGCGGGTGCGGCGAAGGGCGAGTCGCTCTCCGCGAGTTGCAATCGCGGTCGCCGTAATGTCCTTGACGCCGACTTCGGCGATCGCCCGAATACTCGCGATTTCGGTGTCCCGGCCGTAATGGGGCCCTGAATTCACGACCCGCCGGCGATCGTCTACGTAAGTATCGTTCGTCAGTATCTCCGCGATCCCGTCCCAGTCACGAATCGTGAAACACGCGTCGAAGCGCTCCCCCGCCCGGCTTGCCGCATTGTCCAGCTTTGGTGTCGACGGTTGCAATTCTTCGAAGCGGGCAATCGCGACATCGAGGTCCGATTCTTCGAAGGCTTCGCAACGGTTGATCATGTCACCGTCGAAAGTCAAGATATTGATCGACTTCCACTCGGCCTCGAAACCTTCTCGCGTCGTCCCATGCGCCAGATGGGTGACGACCGCGCCGATTTCGTTGAGCCGGTGCACCTGCTGTATACGATTCTGCATGTCCGGCGTGACCTCCCAGGACGCTCGGACGAAAGCTTGTAGGTCACCAGGTTTGAAGCCCGTCAGCTGCCGGTGGTCGATGTTGGCCCAATCCGGCGTGGTCGGTACGAACTCGCGTCGGTTGAGCCCGGCGAAGGCGTTCGTGACGAGTGACCATGTGGTTGCATAGCGAGCGGCTTCGCCAGCCATGTACCGCGTTTCGAGTTCCTGGAAGGCGTCATCGAGATCGTCATCATCGAATGTCACGATGGCCGCCATCTGGTTGTCGGCGCCGATCTCGGCGATGCCAAGCATCTGGGCGGCGATCTCACCGGTCGGCGTGTCGCGGTTGATGGTATGCACGCGGTGCAAGGCGACTCGTTCGCCGCGGGTCGCGATGACCTCAAAAGTCACGTATTCGGCGCCTAGTTCAGCTGCGACTTGGTTGTCCGCGATCTGCACGTCTCGACCGTGCCGGACTCCGGCGTTCACGACCCGGCGTCGATCATCGAACACGATGTTCTCGGCCATTGTCTCCGCCATCGCAGCCCAGTCCCGCGCGACCAAGGACTTGCAATAGCGTTCGACCACACGGCTGGCGGCATTGCTCAACGGCCTTCGCTCTAGGTCGAGTTCGTCAAGCCGAGCGAGTGCGGCGTCGAGGTCCGTCTCGTCGAAGAGCTCGGACCGGTTGATCCGGCCGCCGTGGACCGTTGAAAGCCCGATTTCTCGCCACTCGGCGTTGAATCCCTCCCCTGATCTTCCTTCGACGACTCGGGTAACGACCGCACCGGCATCGGTCAGTCGATGCACAGCCTCAATGTAGATCGCGAGGTCCGGCGCGAGGAGGTCCCACGTCGCTTTCAGATACGGTGCGAGATCATTTGGCGCGAACGACGTCACTCGTCGGTGGTCGACGTTGACCCAACCCGGCGTTGTCGGCGGCAGCTCATGGCGTCTCACCGCGGCATAGGCCCCCGCGATGGCCGCCCAAGTCTGCGCGTGAGGCACCGCCTCTCCGGCGAGGTAACGCCGTTCGAGTTCCTCGAACGCAGCGTCGATGTCGTCGGGATCGAAGCCGACGTAAGCGGTTAGGTGGTTCGCATCAATCTCGATGACGTCCAGGGTGTCAGCGTGAAAGTCTTCGCCAGCCCGGTACTGCGTCCGGCTCAGAGCTAGTCGCTCGCCACGAACCGCGACAACGGATGACGTCACCTCTGTGACTCCAATGTCAGCCATCGCCTGCAGGTTCGCGATCTCGTCCTCGCGCCCGCGAATCACTGGAGCGCTCACGGTCTCTCGGCGGTCGTCGATGAGGCTGGCGCCGGTCAAGTACTCACTCATCGCCTCCCAGTCGCGCATGGCAAAGCATGACCGGAAGTGTTCTGCCATCTGGCTTGCCGCGTTCTCAAGCCGCTTTGCTGGCCGGTTCAATCGTTGAAACCTCGCGAGCGCCGATTCGAGGTCGTCCTCGTCGAAGACCTCGCAGCGATTCACTATTCGACCGTCGACCGTCAGCAAGTTCAGTATTCGCCATTCGGCGGGGAAGCCCTCACGTGTTGTGCCGTAGGAGACCTGAGTAAATAGCGCTCCGACATCGTTCAAGCGATGCACTGTCTCGATGTGGTTGTGGAGATCCGGCGTGAAGTCCCAGATCCCGGTAACGACTGCGGCTAGGTCAGTGTCGGCAAGCGGTGTCCCTCGTCGACGATCGATGCTCACCCAGTCCGTCGTGCAGGAAGGGACTTCGTGGCGATCGAGATCGGCGAAGACGGCCGCAATGACAGACCATACCGGTTCATAGGGGCGGGCTTCGCCTGCGATATAGCGGGCGTCGAGTTCGGCTACGGCCGCTGCGGAATCGCCTGCGTCGAAGTTGACCTTCGCCACCATCAATCCGTCGGCATCGACCTCGGTGATCTCCAAGGTCTCGACGCAGAATGCGGCGGGGCGCGTCGTGTTCTCTTCGAATCGCATCTGGCTGAGGCAGAGTCGATCGCCGCGCAGAGCGAGAGTTGTCTTCGCGACGGCGACGTCCAACGCAGCGATCGCGCTGATGTTCTGGACAGCTGTCGCCCTGTCATTGCTGACACGGCCAAATCCATGCCGTCTGTCATCAAGCAAAGTGTCCTCGGTGAACAGCGCACCGATCTCGTCCAGCCGATTGGCTCGGAAGAAGCTGATCAACACGTCATCGGCGCGAGTGGCGGCATTCTCCAGGGGTGCCCGTCGTTCCCATCGAATATGCGTCGCATCGAGTTCCGCCACCGCGGCATCGATGTCGTCGATGTCGAACCACATCTGCAGCGAAACCCGGCTGTCATCGTCAATGCCATACAGCTGAAGGAATTCGTCCTGCGGCGGGCCGGGACTCACGTCGGTGCTGGCAACCGACAGTCGTACGAGTGCGAGGCGCTCACCTCGCACTGCTATGACCGACTGAGCGAGCCTTACGCCGCTGGCCATCTCAAACATACGTCTGTTCTGCCGTGCCCAATCGCTGTGCTGCAGGTCGGCCTGGCTGAAGCTGACGAGCCGCCGTCTGCTCTCGACCGCGCCCCCCGAGGCGAAGATCGACTCGAATTCGTCCCACGCCTCGCGGTGGATGGCATTGATCACGCGGTCGCCCATCCGCACACACGCGTTGGTCAAGGCGGTGACCGATTCCTCGCGATCGTTCGGTACGGATGCACCTCGTGCACCGAGGATCTCTCGCGCCTTGTCGCCAAGCGCCGCAGCGCCTTTGCGGTCGTAAAGCGTAGTAGCTTGTTCGGCGGCAGCGCGCGCGCCGATGGTATCGCCCGCCGCGGCCAATACCGTCGCCAGAGCCAGGCAGGCATCGCCGTGATCGACGAGCGCATCGGTGGCACCAGCCAGACCGACAGCCTCCTCCGCAACCCGCTTGGCCCGCTCATGAGCACCGCCGCGTGCCAGCAGCTGCGCTCTCACCGTCCGCCACGCGATAGACGCCTTGAGTCCGTGTCCCGCGAGACGTTCACTCTCTGCGCATAATTCGTCAGCTTCGAGATCTTTGTCCAAGGCCAGACACACCCGAGCCAACAACGCGGCCGTATCGGCAGTGTCGGTATCGAGCCCCATGCGTCGAAAACCCTCGTATGCCCGGCGCAGGTGCGGTTCGGCAGCCACCGGCTCATCGGCCACCAGCTCGATGATTCCGGCGAACTGATCCACCTCCAAAAGCGCGTGTCGCAACCCGAGTTCGGTGAGCGTGCGTCTCGCCGACTCGATTAGTCGGCGGCCTTCGGAGGCTCTACCCCGGAATGCATCGAGCACCGCCTGGCACCGTGTCGATGTCGCCTCCACGAGCGGTGAGCCGGTCGTGATGCGCAGCAGCCGGACCACATCGAGGCATCTTCCGCCTGCGCGCGGAACCGGGTTGGGGCCCCACAGTGCTGCCAGGGGCGCGTTCGCCAGCACGGCGTTCACCCTGCGGTGCTCATGAGCGCGGCGGGCGGCTGCAAGCGCCTGGTCCAGAGCAACTTCGCAGTCGCCGATCCGGCCGAGGCGCGCCAGACATCCGGCGCGGACGGTGTAGGCCTTCGCCTCCCCCGCGGCGTCATCGAGACCGGACAATTGCTCTGCGGCGGTGCACACCGCTGCCTCGAGTTCGTCCAGCCTCTCCGGATGGGTGAGCATCGTCAACTCGCTGTCGAAGCACACGCCCCATGCGGCTAGACGGCCGGAATCGCCTGCCGCGTCGCGCAATTGCGAGACCGCATTTCTTGCCGAGCCCACATCGCCAGCGGCCAGAAGCGCCTCGCAGCGAGCGATCAGCAACTCGAACTGCAGGTCGCCACGGTCAGGCAGGGCGTCGTCGAGTTCCTCGAGGGCATGCAACGCCCGATCGTAAAGCTCGGCCGCGCCCTCATAGGCCACCCGCGCCATGGCCTGGTCCGCCGCACGCCGGCAGTATTCGACCGCTTTGGCCGCGTTGCCCGCCCACGCGCATTCGAAGTAGTGGTGGGCCAGTTCGGCGAGCATTTCGTCGTCGGCGCCCGACTCATTCTCGAGCGTCCCGGCGATGCGTTGATGCAATCGCATGCGCCGCACCGAGGGAAGTTCGGCGAGCAGTGACTGTCTGACCAGGGCGTGGTTGAAGCGGTAACGGCCGCCGGTCTCTTCGATGACGAGGCCTGCCTTGCACGCTTCGTCGAACGCATCCACCAGATCGGCACCGACTACCTGCTCAACCAGCGTCACCGCGAACCTGGCGCCGACGACCGCAGCTGCCGCCAGAGCCGTGTTCGTCTCGGTGGTGAGTCGAGAAAGCCGGCGACTCACCGCTTCTCGCACACCCTGTGGCAATGTGCTGGGGTCCCACCGCCCGCCGCTCTCTTCCACGTGGCGTAGCGCTTCGATCAGAAAGAACGGATTGCCACCCGTGACCGCAGCCAGCGCCCGTCCCAGTTCTTCGTCGTCGTAACCGGCTTCGGCGACATAGGCCGTGACATCCCCCTCCTCGAGGCCGCTGAGCGCAAGGCGATCGGCGGTGCCGTCGCGATGCAGATCGGCGAGCATCGCCGCCAGAGGATGGGAGCGGTCGAGATCGGTGCTGCGGTATGTGCCGACTATCTGCACGCGGCCTTCCTCACCGAAACGGAGGAGATGCCGCAGTAGCAACAGTGTGGGTTTGGCGGCCCAGTGGAGGTCGTCGAGGATCAGCACGACCGGCGCCGTCGCGGAGGCAGCGCCCAGGAGAGCGACCACGGCGTCGAACAACGCATAACGCTCGGTGTCCGGATCGGCACGCGGCGGCGCGGTCACGTCAGGCAGCGCATCGGCCAGTCCCGGAACCAGGGGCAACAGCGCTTCGACCCCCCGCAGCCCACGCAGCCGCGCGGGGCCGACACAGGGCACAAGCGAGCGCAACGCCTCGGCGAACGGCTGATACGGGGCGCCGAGATCCTCGTCGCAACGCCCGTACAGCACGATGGCGCCTTGTCCGTAGGCCGTCCGGGACCACTCACCGGCCAGTCGCGTCTTGCCCACACCGGGTTCACCGGCGATCAGGACAGCGCGGATGCCCGCGGTGAGCGTGGACTGCCATGCCGACACGAGCCGTTCGAGTTCGCGCCCACGCCCCACGAATGGTCCCGGACCGACGAGCACTGCAGGCAGTGCAGGCCGCTCCATCGGCACTTCGGCTACGGGAGGGGCAGCGTCGTCCGCGGTCTCCATGCGTAGTTCGAATACGTGCTCCGGGCGTGGGAGGTTGCGTAACCGGCGCGTGCCCAGGTCGGCCAACACGACGTCCTCCGGCAGCGAGTCGATGACGAGTTCGGCTGTCGCGCCGGAGCAGAGGATCTGGCCACCGGCCGCCAGCGAACGTAGTCGGGCTGCACGGTTGACCGCCCGTCCGAAGTAGTCGCCATCGCGGAACTCGACCTCCCCGGTGTGGAGCGCCACGCGGATTCGCATGGGCTCCGCGAGGTGCCAGTCTTCGTGGCGGACAGCCTCCTGCAACTCGATTGCGGCCGCGGCGGCCGCCGACGGTCGGTCGAACACGGAGAACGTCGCATCCCCTTCACCGCGCGTCTTGATCAGCCGTCCACCGCGCGAGGTGACCACCTGTTCGACGATCTCGTCGTGCCGGGCGAGCGCCACCGCCATGGCGTCGGCGTCGGCCTCCCACGCCGCGGTGGATCCTTCGATATCGGTGAGAAGGAACGTGACGGCGCGTGTGACTGACGAAAGCTGCTGTGACTGAGCTACTTCCAGCTCGACGTCTTGTGCGACGATTGCCGCCTCGAGTCGGCGCAGGTCTGGTCCGGGGTCGACACCCAGTTCTTCGGCGAGCAGCGAGCGTGCCCGCTTGTAGGCTCCCAGTGCCTCACCTTGCCGCCCTGACCGGTAGAGCGCGAGCATCAAGTGGCCCCAACGTCGTTCGCGCAGTGGAGCTTCGGCAATGGCGGACTCGAGCTCGCCGACGATCTCCGCGGCACGACCCGTCGCGAGTAGTGCGTCGGCCCGGTCTTCCACCACGGCGGCGTGGCCCTCGACCCAGCGGGTCTTCTCCGATGAGCCGCGTCGGCCGTCGGGTAGCTCGGGGACACCGCGCCACAGGGCGAGCGCCTCGTCAAAGCGGGCCACCGCCTCGCTGGCGTCCCCCGCGGCCATGGCGTCGCGGCCCAGCCTCACAGCCAACTTGTAGCGAGTGGCGTCGACTTCGGTGGTGCTGAGCGTCCAGCCGGTGCCCTCCGTCAGGACGAAGCCGTCGCCCAGAGCGCGCCGCAGCGACGAGATGTGGGTTTGCAATGCCTTGGTGGCGGTCCGTGGTGGGTCCTCACCCCACAACAACTCGAGCAGGGCGTCGGCCGACACGACCGAACCTGCGTGCAGGCCGAGCATCGTGAGAATGGCGCGGGGCTTGGCACCGGGAATGGCGACCGGCAGCCCGTACTGCCGGACCTGGAGAGGTCCCAGAACCCCCAGTTCCACCTCTTGGAGCGTAATCACATTCCGATCGTCGGAGAGCGGATTCAACAAGCGGTCAAGGTCGAGTAAAGACGCCGCTGAGCTGTGTCTTTGCCGTGTCAAGGAACTTAGGGCGGACCGGGCTCCCATGGGGTGTGGCAGGCTCGGGCTCGTGGACCTGCCCACACCGGATCCGGACCTGCCCCACCTGGCTGACGTGGTGCCCTCGGTGCTGTCGGCGATGGGCGCCGACGGCTTCGAGAACCGCCTCGGGCTTCCGGATGACCTCGCGGGGGCATGCGTCCTGCTGATCGACGGCCTGGGTGCCGAACTGCTCGACCGCTACGCCACCGATGCACCCATGCTCGCGTCGCTTCGGGGCCGGACGTTGACCGTCGGCTTCCCGTCGACCACCGCTGCCGGGCTGGCGGCGATCGGCACCGGCTGCCGGTCTGGTGAGCACGGGTTCGTCGGCTACTCGTTTCGGGTGCCCGATGCCGGCGTGATCAACGCCCTGCGCTGGCGCCCGCACCCCTGGGGCGAGGATCTTCGCGGCACCGTGCTCCCCGAACAGCTGCAGCCGTCGCCGACCACCTTCGAGCGCGGGGCCTCGGCGGGCATCGCAGTCAGCGTGATCTCCGGGGCCGAGTTCACCGGCTCCGGACTCACCCGTGCCGTACTTCGCGGCGGCCGGTATGTCGGCGTCCACGCGCTCGGCGACCTCGCAGCCGCCGTGCGAACCACGCTGTCCGATAGCGGATTCTGCTACGGCTACCACAGCGAACTCGACATGCTGGGCCACCTGTACGGACCGGGGTCGCCCCAGTGGCGCATGCAGTTGCGGCAGATCGACACGCTCGTCGAGTCGGTGGTCGAGGCGCTACCGTCCGGCGCGTTGCTGGCGGTGGTGGCCGACCACGGCATGGTCGAGGTCCTCGAGTCCGACACAGTGGACGTCGACACGACCGCAGGCCTGCTCGACGGGGTCGAGGCGATCGGCGGCGAACCGCGGGCTCGTCACATCTATATAGAGGACGGCGCCCAGGGCGATGTTCTCGCCGCGTGGCGCACCGCGCTGGATGAGCGGGCCTGGGTGCTTTCGCGCGAGGAAGCGGTCGAGGCCGGATGGTTCGGGCCGCAGGTCAGCGACGCGGTACGGCCCCGGATTGGCGACGTCGTGGCCGCCGCTCGTGGCTCGGCGGCGATCGTCCGGCGCACCGTCGAACCGCTGGAATCTTCGCTGATCGGCCACCACGGGTCACTCACCTTCGCTGAGCAGACCGTTCCGTTGCTGTTGGCGTACGGCTGAGCGGCGTCCTGACCTCCGGCGAATATCGACGGGATTGACTGGATTTCAGAGTATTTCGGACGTCGATTCTGCTGCGCAGAAGCAATTCAGTTGCCGCAGATGCCAATTCAAATGGTGGTAATCGACGTTGCTGCACGCCCGTGAAATGCGTCGATTCGCAAGACTATTCGTGAAGTAGGCAATAGAAATCGCAGGTTGTGAACGCTGTCACAGAATTTGGCGACGTAGCGACGTCGCTTGTAGCGTCCGACCGCGTGTTTGCTATTGCCACGCTTTTGACGCTTGTAAACCAGGTGTCGGGCACGCCGTACGTGTCTGGCGGGGATTCCCCGGCCGGTACGGACTGCTCCGGCCTGGTGTCCTGGGTGACGAATGCAGCGACTGGTCGGCCCGTCTACGGCGACCGGTTCAATACGGGAAACATCGAGAGCGAGCTGCTCGAACGCGGCTTCCAGTACGGCACTCAGCCGGGTGCGCTGGTGGTCGGCTGGAACGGCGGCCACACCGCGGCCACCCTGCCCGACGGCACACCGGTCTCGTCCGGTGAGGGCGGCGGCGTGAAGATCGGCGGTGGTGGCGCCTATCAGGATCAGTTCACCAACCACATGTTTCTGCCGGTACCGCCCGAGCAGCCCATGGTTCCCGGTGCGCCGCCGGCACCGGTCGTGATGATGGCCGGGCACCAGCCAGCGCCTCCCGCCCCGCCCATGGCGCCCCCGCCGCCGGCCGATCCGTTCGCGCCGCCGCCACCGCCTCCGGCCGATCCGTTCGCGCCGCCGCCCCCGCCGCCGGCAGATCCGTTCGCGCCGCCGCCCCCGCCGCCGGATCCGTTCGCTCCGCCACCACCGCCGGCCTAACCCACGACACGCGCCCGGCTAACCTCTGCGGCGTGATCGTGCTTCTTCCGCCCTCGGAAACCAAGAGGGCCGGCGGCGACGGACCGCCGCTGCGCCTGGCGTCCCTTAGCTCACCCGAGCTGGGACCATTGCGCGCCGAACTGCTCGACGAGCTGGTCGACCTGGCCGCGAACCGGCCGGAATGCAGGCGCGCGCTGGGGCTGTCGGCTTCTCAAGACGCCGAGATCGACCGCAACGCGGAGCTACGCAGCGCGCCGACCTTACCCGCGATCAACCGCTACACCGGCGTCCTCTACGACGCCCTGGATGTGGAATCGCTACGCGGCGCCGCGGCGAGCCGTGCTCGCACCCGCCTCGCCGTCGGATCCGCCTTGTTCGGGCTGCTGCGCGCCGATGACCCGGTGCCCGCGTACCGGCTGTCGGCCTCATCGAAGCTACCGGGCCGGCCTACGTTGGCAGTGCGCTGGCGCCCCCTGCTGGAACCTGTGCTCACCGGGCTGGCGGCCGACGAATTAGTCATCGACCTCCGGTCGGGTTCCTATGCATCGCTCGGACGCCTGCCCCAAGCGGTGCGCGTCGACGTGGTCGCCGAGCATTCAGACGGCAGACGCAGCGTGGTCACCCACTTCAACAAGGCCCACAAGGGGCGACTCGCCCGAATATTGGCAACCACTCGGTCCGAACCCGCCGACGCGGCCGCGGTGGCCGCCGTCGCGCGGCGTGCCGGTATGCGCGTGGAGCGTAGCGGCAGCGAGTTGACCATCGTCGTCGCTGCCTGAGTCGTCGCTGCCTGAGTCGTCGCCGCCGGACCGCCTCCCCGGTCAGATTTTGGCGATCCCATCGCTGGTGTAGAACTCCGCGGGAATCTGTGAGAAGGCGTCAGGTCGGCTGATGAACACCCATACCCCGGTGGCGCCCGGTTCGATGGTGTCGTGGACGCTGACGGCGCCATGGCCGACGCCATCGACGAATAGAGGGGCCGTCGCGACACCGGGATCTCCACCGGAACACGGTGCGGACGCCGGTCGCGGAACTTGAATGAGTCTGACGTCGTAGCGGGTGTTGGGTATCGCCGTGTCCATGGTGACGTCCGCGGACACGTCCGAGCCGTTCGAGCGAATGATGCTCTTGGTCCGCGCGTAACCAGTCGGCCCGTTGAAGTCGGTCTCACTGAAATCGCAACGCCGCAGCACCTGGTTCATCGGACTGAACGTGCCGTCGTCCGCGCCGGCGATGCTCGCGCCCGTCAACCCGAGCGGGGCGGCGGCAGCGACCGCGGCCACCAAGGTCATCAGTTGGATCGATCGGCGCATCTCTTCATCCCCGTTTCCTCGTCCGCGGCATCGGTCGCCCACGGGCTTGACCTCCGTCGATACGCTAAACCACACATCGCCGTGTGTCTGGCGGTCAGTCCCGGCACTCGACGACGTCGTAGACGCCGTCTGCGTAGCGGGCCCTGATCACCTTCTTGTCGAACTTGCCGACGCTGGTTTTCGGCACTTCCTCGACGAACACCCACCGTTCGGGCAGCCAGAAGCGGGCTACCTTGTCGCTCAGGTGCTTTCGCAGTTCCTCGGGAGTGACCGACGCGTCGTTGTCGACGACGACCGCTGCCAGCGGGCGTTCCTGCCACCGGTCGTCGGGCACCGCTACGACGGCGGCTTCGAACACCGCTGGGTGGTCCATGATGCAAAGTTCCAACTCCACCGACGAGATCCATTCACCGCCGGACTTGATGACGTCTTTGGCGCGGTCGGTCAAGGTGATGAATCCCTGCGGGTCGATCGTGCCCACGTCACCGGTCCGTAACCAGCCCGAGTCGAATTTGTCCGGGTCGGCATTGCGGTAGTACGAACCGGCGATCCAAGGACCTCGAATCTCGACCTCCCCCACCGCCTTACCGTCGTTGGGTAGAACGGCGCCCTCGTCGTCGACGATACGGATCTCCACGCCGCACAACGCGCGTCCCGCGGCGGCCCGCAACGCCCAGTGCTCGGCGCCGGCGGCTTCCGGCGGCGGGGTCGCGATCGCAGCCAGTGGAGAGGTTTCGGTCATCCCCCAGGCCTGCCGGATGACCACGCCGTAACTCTCCTGATACTCCTTCATCAGTGCCAGCGGCACCGCCGAACCACCGCAACACACCGTCCGCAGCGAGGAGATGTCCCGGTCCGGGTTGGCTCGCAACAACTTCAGCACGTCGTTCCAGATCGTCGGTACCGCAGCCGACACGGTCGGCCGGTGTCGCTCGATCATGTCGACCAACGGCGCGGCCTGGAGGAACCGGTCGGGCAGCACCAGGTCCGCACCGGCCATCACCGACGCGTAAGGCTGCCCCCACGCGTTGGCGTGGAACATCGGCACGACGACCAGCACCCGGTCGCCGTCGACGAGGCCGACGTTGTTGGCCCCGCAGACCGCCATCGAATGCAGATAGGTCGACCGGTGGCTGTACACCACGCCCTTCGGGTTGCCGGTCGTTCCGCTGGTGTAACACATTGCGGCTGCGCTCTTTTCGTCGAGCTGCGGCCAGTCGTACTCGAGCGGCTGCCCCGCGATGAGGTCGTTGTAGCGGATCACCGTAGGGCTCGCGGCGGTCAGCGCGGAAAGATCACCATCTCCTACGGCCACCACGGTGTGCACTGTCGTCATCTGCTCGAGGACCGGCGCGAGCAACGTCGCGAGCGACATATCCACGAGCACAACGGAATCCTCGGCCTGGTTGGCGATGAAAGCGACCTGTTCACCGGCCAGGCGGACGTTCAGCGTGTGCAACACCGCGCCCATACACGGCGCGGCGAAGTAGGCCTCGAGATGCTCTTGGTTGTTCCACATGAACGTGGCGACCCGCTGGCCACTGCTGACTCCGAGCGCACGCAACCCGTGCGCCAGCTGCGCGACGCGGGTACCGAGTTCGCCGAAACTGATCTCGCGCGCGCCGTTGTCCGTCGCGGTGATGACCTTGCGGCCCGAGTTCCAGGTGGTGCCGTGCCGCAGGATCGAGGTCAGTGTCAGCGGAAAGTCCTGCATCGTACTGTCCATGAGCATCTCCCGGGCGCCTGACTCGATAGCGCCATGATCCTCGATGTGCCAGTGTTTCGACGGGGAAACGGCGCAACGCACCGCCGGCATCAGCCGGTCGGCTGAAAGCAGCGAGCATGCCTACGCTTTGGCCTACCGTGGGCGGGTGGAAGCACACCCGGCGAAGGCCCCCGACCTGCTAGCTGTCGAGGCACCGCGCCGGCGGCCCTGAACCTCACCCCAGATTGGAGTGCCGCGTGTTGCGCGATATCCGCGAGTTGTCCGATTCGCCAGAGGAGTACGCGGAGGAACTGCGCAGGCGGTGGGGCGGGCTGCTGAGCTATCGCTACATCGGCCGCAGCTACGCGCAGATGGACCTCGTGGAAGAGGACAACACCGTCACCGTGCGCCGCGACATGCGCGACGCCGCCGGTGGCCTTCTGTTCGCAGTGCTGGGCATCTCGGCGCCCGAGAGCGGGCACATGTCCGATCTGGAGGCGGTGCCGAACCCGGTCATCCACTCCTGTCAGATCCTCGATCCCGGTCACGACGTTCGACGCATCGAGGTGGTATCCGAAGAACTGCGTGTGGGCCGCCAGATGGGTTACAGCCGGGCGAAGATCGTCGACGCCGACAATCCGGGCCGGGTCCTCGCGTTGATCGAAGGCCAAGGGGTCAGCATCGGCATTCCGCCGGAGGGGCTGGAGCGGATGGCGGCCAATCCGCTCGAGGTGGTGGACTCGCCGGACCTGCCGCCGCTGTGGCAGGTGTTCGGGGGCCACCGCAGGCCCGACGGTCGCTGGGGGCTGCCGGAACTATCGGTCGAGGTCGCCTCACCGGACGCGGCGCTACACGTCGGACCGCAGTTCGTCATCCTCGAAACCGCGGCCATCGACGCCGCGGCCGCCGCCGCAGGGACCGACCGTCTGCACGGGGTCTCATGCCACGTGATGTTCATGGCGCGCGGTAAGGCCGGCCCGTTCCGGGTGGACACCGAACCGCTCCGCGGACCCGACGGCACAGTCGCGGTGCGGGTGCTGATGCGCGACGAGGGCGTCGACGACCGGGTCACCACCGCGGCGTCGTACGTGTTTCGGGTGGCATAGCCGCAAAGCGCGCCAAAGCGCCATGAGACACTTCCGCCATGGTTGTCGCAATCGCCCGCCCGAAGCTCGAAGGCAGTGTCGCTGTCGGTGAGGACCGCCGGATCGGGTTCGCCGAGTTCGGCGATCCGCAGGGCCGCGCGGTCTTCTGGCTGCACGGCACCCCCGGCGCCCGCCGTCAGATCCCGATGGAGGCGCGCGTCTACGCCGAGAAGGCGAACATCCGGCTGATCGGCCTCGACCGGCCCGGGATCGGGTCGTCGACCCCGCATCGCTACGAGCGCGTCGTCGCGTTCGCCGACGATCTGCGCACCATCGCCGACACCCTGGGCATTGCGAAGATGGCCGTCATCGGGTTGTCCGGCGGCGGGCCGTACACGCTGGGGTGTGCCGCCGCGATGCCGGACCGCGTGGTCACCGCGAGCGTCATCGGCGGTGTCGCGCCGACCGTGGGTTCCGACGCCATCCCCGGCGGCCTGATGGGCAACCTCGGCACGCGCGTCGCACCGCTGCTGCAGTACGCGGGTGTTCCGATCGGGTTGCTGGCGTCAGCGCTCATCCGGTTCATCAAGCCGGTCGCCTCACCGGCGGCGGACCTGTACGGCCGGGTGTCGCCCGAGGGGGATCGCCGGCTACTGGCACGCCCGGAGATCAAGGCGATGTTCCTCGACGACCTGCTCAACGGCAGCCGCAAACAGTTGGCCGCGCCGTTCTCCGACATCGTGGTGTTCGCCCGCGATTGGGGCTTTGCCCTCGACGAGATCACGGTGCCCGTCCGGTGGTGGCACGGCGACGCCGACCACATCGTCCCGTTCAGACACGGTGAGCACGTGGTCTCGAAGCTGTCCGACGCCAAGCTCTATCCGATGCCCGGGGAGAGTCATTTGGCCGGCTTGGGCCGGGCCGAAGAGATCCTGCAGACGACGATGAAGGTGTGGGACGACTACCAAGGCCGCGCCGAGCCGGGACTCTAGGAGGCGCTGACGCTCAGCGCTTCAACCAGCCCGTCACCGTGGGCAGGTCCCGGGTGTAACCCATCAGGATGTCGTCGTGGTACAGCGCTCCGCCGCTGATCGCGTCGTCCCCGCGCCAGATCACGTGGATACGCACCGGACTGCGCGTGTAGTAGTCGGTACGGTCCGCGTCCCTGCGGTGCCATCCGGCCTCTACGGCGCGTTCAGACATCTCCTCGCGCGCGTTAGCCGCCATCGGTATTCCTCCTGTGTCGGACACGTACGTTATCCGATGAACCGGACACCGCCCCAGCCCGAGGGTGCCTCGCAGGTCAAGCCAGCGCGCGGCGCAGTAGGTGCATTGCGACGGTGGTGGACCGCTCGCGGACGTCGGCCCGGTCGCCGGGCATCCGCATCGACCTGGTGATCGATGTGCCGTCGGCCAGCTTCAAGCTGAAACACACGGTGCCGACTGGCTTTTCGTCCGTACCGCCGCCAGGGCCGGCGATGCCGGTGATCGCGACAGCGGTGTCGGCGCCGAAGCGGCTCAGCGCGCCGTCGGACATCGCTTCGGCGACGGGCTCAGATACCGCGCCGTGCGCTTCGATCAGCGCAGGCTCGACACCGAGCAGACCGGCCTTGGCGTCGTTCGCGTAGGCGACCACCGCGCCGACGACGTACGCCGAGGAGCCGGCCAGATCGGTCAGCCGCGCGGCAAGCATGCCGCCGGTACACGACTCGGCGGTCGCGATGCGCCGCCCCGTCAGCAACCGTGCCACCTGGTCGTCGACGCGTGAGCCGTCCTCGGAGAAGATCGCGTCGCCGTGCCGCTCGCGCAGCAAGGCCATCAGCTCGGTATAGGTCTGCGCGGCGTCGGGTTCGTAGCGGGTGACCACCTCGAGTTCTCCGCGTCGCAGACAGGTGGTGATCTCCAGGCGTTCGAACCCGGCGACGGTGTGCTCGGCGTCGCGCAGTGTGTCCGCGAGCCCGGACTCCGGCACCCCGAACATCCGCACCATCTCCTGGCGGTATGCCGTGTGGCCGGCGATCGCCTCCTGCACGGCAGCGGTGCCCAGCGCCACCGGCCACATCGGCTGCAACTCGCGGGGCGGGCCCGGGAGCACGACGACCGTCGGGGTGCCCGGAACCACCACGCCCGGCGCGGTGCCGACCGGATCGATCACATCTGCGCCCTCGGGGATGAGGGCCTGCTTGCGGTTCGCGGCCCGTATGGCCTCGGCGTCGACATTGGGGAACCGTGCCATCAACCGTGACACGATGTCGGCGATCAGAACTTCGAGTCGATTGTCCAACACCAACTTTCGGCCGCTGAACCGTGCCACCGTCTCGACAGTCAGATCGTCTGCCGTGGGGCCCAGGCCGCCGCTGGTGATGATCAGGTCAACCCCCTCGGCGGCCAGGAATTGCAGCTGCGCCTCGATGTCGCCGGGCCGATCCCCGCACATCGTGAGGTGGGCCAACTCGACACCTGACTCCAACAACCGATCGGCGAGCCATGGCCCGTTGAGATCTTGCACTCGGCCGGTGAGGACCTCGGTACCGGTGACGACGATGCCTGCGCGTGCACTCACGAGCAACGACACTACGGGGCGCCGCCGTGACGTCGCCGGGCGGTAATGTCGTTACCCATGACGGCGCCCAAGTCACTTCGCGAGTTGTTCGACCAACTCGGCCTGACCGAGGTGCCGTCCGCGGAGGGAACCGTGACGATGGAGATGCCCGTCGACGAACGGACCACCAATACCGCGGGCGGCCTGCAAGGCGGCCTGATCGCGACGATGGCCGACGTCACCGCCGGGCAACTCGCCGCTCGGGCCACGCCGTTCGGCCACGGGATCGCCACCACCGACCTGTTCATCCGGTATCTGCGGCCGATCAAAATCGGACCGGCCCGTGCGGTTGCACGCATCCTGCGCACCGGGAAGCGCTCAGCGGTGGTGCAGGTCGACATCTACCGCGGCAACGACGACGAGGTCGGCGCCACCGCGACGGTCAACTTCGCTGCCGTCGACTGAATTTTCCGCCGCCGAGTGTGGGCTCGATGCACGCCCCGGCCGCTCAGAGCGTGCGGGTAACCCACGTTCGGCCTGAAGGAGCGTCGCTACTTGTGCGGGACGTCGTTGGTGAGCCCGCCGTCCATGACGTACTCGGCACCGGTCGAGTACCGGGACTCGTCACTGGCCAGGAACACAATGAACGTCGCCACCTCGTCGGGCTGGCCCGGCCGGCCCAGCGGAATCCGCAACATGTTGTCGGGAAAGTGCTTGGTCATCGGCGTGCGGATGAAGCCGGGGTGCACCGAGTTCACCCGGATGTTGTGTGGACCCAGTTCAAGCGCCGCGGACTTCGTGAGCCCGCGCACCGCCCATTTGGAGGCGACGTACGGGTGCACCATCACCGCGCCGCGCAGCCCCTCGATCGACGAGATGTTGATGATCGACCCGCCGCCCGCGGCCTTCATCGCCTCCACTGAATGCTGCATGCCCAGGAAGGTGCCGGTGAGATTGACATCGATGACCTTCTGCCACTTCGCCATATCGAACTGGCCGATCAGTCCGAGCGCTACCGTGCCCGCGTTGTTGACGAGCACGTTGAGCTTGCCGAAATCGTTGACGGCGGTGTCGACAGCGGACTGCCACTGCTCGGGTTCGGTGACGTCGAGATGGACGTAGCGGGCAGCGTCGCCGAGTTCGTCGGCCAGCGCCTTACCCTCCTCGTCGAGGATGTCACCGATCACGACCTTGGCGCCCTCGGCGACCAGCGCGCGTGCGTCGGCGGCTCCCATTCCGCGAGCGCCGCCACTGATGAGTGCAACCTTGTCGTCCACGCGTCCCATGGGGCGTCAGGCTACCGCACCACGACTGCAACTAGAACTTGTTCCAATTTCGCTGGTTACCACGCATACTGCTGGCCATGGCGATTCGTGTGGCGCTCATCGGAACCGGCAACTGCGGCAGCCTCGCTTTGCGGCAACTCGTCGACGACGCGCGCTTCGATCTCACCGGGGTCTGGGTCTCGTCCGAGGACAAGGTCGGTAAGGACGCCGGCGAGTTGGCCGGCCTCGATGCCACCACAGGAGTCACCGCCGTCAACGACCTCGATGCGATCATCGCGGGCGCACCCGAGTGCGTCGTGTACTGCGCGATGGGTGACACCCGGTTGCCCGACGCGATGGCGGACGTACGGAAGATCCTCGCGGCGGGCATCGACGTCGTGGGATCGGGTCTCGGCGTGTTGCAGTACCCGTGGCAGGTCATCCCAGACAAGTACATCGAGCGCGTCGAAGACGCTGCGCACGAGGGAAATTCGACGGTGTTCATGACCGGTGTCGATCCCGGGTTCGTGACCGATCTGCTGCCCTTCGCGCTGGCGGGAACATGTCAGAGCATCGAGCAGATCCGCACGATGGAGATCGCTGACTACGCGAGCTATGACGGCGCCACGGTGATGTTCGACGTCATGGGGTTCGGTAACGCGATCGGCGATCTGCCGATGCTCTACCAACCGGGAGTGCTCAGCATCGCCTGGGGCACCGCGATCCGGCAGTTGGCGGCGGGCCTGGGCGTCGAGGTCGACGAGATCAAGGACGCCGTCGAACAGGAACCCGCGCCCGAGGACATCGAGGTCGCGGTCGGCACCATCAAGAAGGGAACCGTCGCGGCGGTGCGCTTCCAGATCGAGGGCATCGTCGGGGGCCGGCCGGTGATCGTCGTCGAGCACGTCACCCGGTTACGCGGCGACCTGCGACCGGACTGGGCTCAGCCGGCGCAGCCGGGCGGTTCTTACCGCGTCGAGATCACCGGGGAACCGTCCTACGTCTTGGACATCTGCCCGACCAGCCGCAACGGGGACCACAACTATGCCGCGATCCTGGCGGCAGCCGGGCGCATCGTCAACGCGATCCCGGACACGGTCGCGGCCGCGCCGGGCATCCGGACAACGCTGGACATGCCGCTCGTCACCGGCAAAGGGTTGTACCGGGCCGGCTCGTATCAGTAGTCACACCGATCGACATTAGGCAGAAGAGTTGCGAGGAGAGCTCGGCAAATCGTTGATCGGTGTGACGCGTGGGGAGTATCGAGGTGTTCCGCGCTGTACGGGCCTGCTTAGGCTGGGCGTGTAATGAGCTTCCACCCGATAGTGCCCGACGCGGTAGCCGAGATCGCGGCCAGCCCGAAGGGGCCGAACGTCGGCGCGTTCTTCGACCTCGACGGCACGCTCGTCGACGGGTTCACCGCCACCGCCCATGCCGCCGACCGCATCCGGCGCAGACAGGCGCGCATCGGTGAGGTGCTCGGCGTCGTCGAGGCGGCCCTGCGATACCGGCTGGGCCGCATGCAGTTCGAGCGGTTGCTGACGCGTGCGGCGGGCTATCTGCGCGGCGAATCGCTGGCCGAACTCGACGAACTCGGCGAGCGACTCTTCGTCGAGCGGGTCGCCCGGCGGGTGTTCCCGTACATGCACGAGATCGTTCAGGCGCACCAGGCGCGTGGCCACACCGTCGTGCTCAGCAGTTCGGCGCTGACCATCCACGCCGAACCGGTCGCCCGCTACATCGGCATCAACCACGTGCTGTGCAACCACTTCGAAGTCGACGACGCCGGGCGGCTCACCGGTCGGATCGCCAAACCCGTCATCTGGGGCCACAACAAGTCCACTGCGGTGCAGCGCTTCTGTGCGACCAATGACGTTGCGCTGCAACGCAGTTACTTCTACGCCGACGGCGACGAGGACACCGCGCTGATGGTCCTGGTCGGCAACCCGCGGCCGGTGAACCCGCGCCCCGGACTCGCCGCCGCGGCGGCCGAACACGGGTGGCCGGTGTTGCGGGTCGAGGGGGCGAGCACGCGCAAACGGGTGTCGCTGCGCCGGCTCATCGGCTACGACTGAAGGGTCCGCCAACGCGCCGAAACTACGGTTTCTGATGGATTTCGCTCGAATCCTGTCAGAAACCGTAGTCTCGGCGAATGATTCGATCGTGGCCGAGACGTTCAACGACGTAGCCGCGGTCATCGCCACCACCGCCTGGCTGCAGCGTCATAGGCACACAGACCTGGGAATCCGGGCGGAAGATTGTGGTGATCGCGGACCTGGTCAGGTCCTCGACGTCTTAAATCCCGACGGTAACGAGGTCCCTCTCGTACAAGAGCTCGGCACGTACTAAACTAGAACACGTTTCAATTTGTGGCGGCCCACCAAGGAGCAGGTATGCGCACCCCGATCTGTGACGACCTCGGAATCGAGTATCCGATCTTCGCGTTCACCCACTGCCGCGACGTGGTCGTTGCCGTCAGCAAGGCCGGCGGGTTCGGCGTGCTCGGCGCCGTCGGCTTCAGCCCAGAGCAGCTCGAGATCGAGCTCAAGTGGATCGACGAGAACATCGGCGATCACACCTACGGCGTCGACATCGTCATCCCGAACAAATACGAGGGCATGGATTCGACCGACCTCGACCCGGAAGTGCTGAAGAAGACGCTGAACGACCTCGTACCGCAGGAGCACATCGACTTCGCCAAGAAGATCCTGTCCGAACACGGCGTGCCGGTCGACCACAGCGACGACGACGCGCTCCAGTTGCTCGGCTGGACAGAGGCGACCGCTACCCCGCAGGTCGAGGTCGCGCTGCAACACCCGAAGTGCACGCTGATCGCCAACGCGCTGGGCACCCCGCCCGCCGACATGATCGAGCACATCCACGCCGAGGGTCGCAAAGTGGCCGCGCTGTGCGGATCGCCGTCGCAGGCGCGCAAGCACGCCGACGCCGGAGTCGACATCATCATCGCTCAGGGCGGCGAGGCCGGCGGGCACTGCGGTGAGATCGGCTCGATCGTGCTGTGGCCGCAGGTCGTCAAGGAAGTCGCGCCCGTTCCGGTGCTCGCCGCAGGCGGGATCGGCAGCGGCCAACAGATCGCCGCCGCACTGGCGCTCGGCGCGCAAGGCGCATGGACGGGTTCGCAGTGGGTGGTGGTCGAGGAATCCGAGCACACGCCGGTGCAGCACGCCGCTTACGTCAAGGCCGAGAGCCGCGACACCGTGCGCAGCCGATCCTTCACCGGTAAGCCCGCGCGGATGCTGCGCAATGATTGGACGGAGGCGTGGGAGAACCCCGACAACCCCAAGCCGCTCGGGATGCCCTTGCAGTACATGGTTTCCGGCATGGCGGTGGCCGCGACCCACAAGTACCCGAACGAGTCTGTCGACGTTGCGTTCAACCCGATTGGTCAGGTGGTCGGCCAGTTCACCAAGGTGGAGAAGTCCGCCGCGGTGATCGAGCGCTGGGTTCAGGAGTATCTCGAGGCCACGGGCAGGCTCGAGGAGATCAACGAAGCCGCTTCGGTCTGAGGCTGCACCGCTCTGAGCGATGAGCACGCCTAGCTGACCTTTTCTCAGCGATTTCGGTTCCGCCGATTGTGGTGAACCCCGGCGTCTATACATGCCCCGCCGTGTTATGTAGAGTTACATACATAATACGGTCGGGAGGTATTCGGACATGGCCGGTCACCGCGAGCGGATGGTCGCCTCCGCTGCGTTGCTGATCCAGGAGCGCGGCGCGCACCCGACGGCGATCGCCGACGTACTCGCGCACAGCGGTGCGCCACGAGGCTCGGCCTATCACTATTTCCCCGGCGGTCGCACCCAATTGCTCTGTGAAGCCGTCGATTACGCAGGCGCCTACATCGCATCGCGCATCGAGAAGGCGCGCGGGGGCGTCGAGGTGCTCGACGCGGTGGTTGAAGGTTTCCGAAAAAAGCTTGTCGACAGCGAGTTTCGAGCCGGGTGCCCGGTCGTCGCGGTAGCGGTCGAATCCGGCGGCAAGAATGACCAGGTTCCGCCGGTGATCGAACGCGCCGCCGCTGCTTTCGCCCGATGGAACACGCTGATCACCGACCGGTTGATCGCTGACGGCGTTCGTGCCGACCGTGCCGAGCAGCTGGCGATGCTGGTCCTGGCCGCGGTCGAGGGCGCGATCGTCGTCGCGCGGGCGTCGCGTGACGTGAAACCACTCGAACTCGTGCACAGCCAACTGCAAGCGCTTCTGGAGGCCGCGATACAAGAGGGAAAGGCCCAGCGATGACCGAAGAATGGCAGCCGACGGCTTGCATACTGTGCGAGTGCAACTGCGGGATCGTGGTGCAAGTCGACGACCGCAAGCTGGCAAAGATCCGCGGCGACAAGGGCCACCCCGCATCGCAGGGCTACACATGCAACAAAGCGCTGCGGCTCGACCACTACCAGAACAACCGTGCCCGGTTGACATCTCCGATGCGGCGCAGAAGCGACGGCAGCTATGAGGAGATCGACTGGGACACCGCGATCTCGGAGGTGGCCGCCGGCTTCCGCCGGATCGCCGACACCTACGGCGGCGACAAGATCTTCTACTACGGCGGCGGGGGCCAGGGAAACCATCTCGGCGGCGCCTACAGCGGTGCCTTCCTCAAGGCGCTCGGTTCCCACTACCGGTCAAATGCCCTGGCGCAGGAGAAAACCGGCGAGGCGTGGATCGACGCCCACCTCTACGGCGGACATACCCGCGGTGAGTTCGAACACGCCGAGGTCTCGGTCTTCATCGGCAAGAACCCGTGGATGTCACAGAGCTTCCCCCGTGCGCGAACGGTACTCAACGAGATCGCCAAGGATCCGCACCGCTCGATGATCGTCATCGACCCGGTCCTCACCGACACCGCGAAGATGGCCGACTACCACTTGCGCGTGCGACCGGGCGCCGACGCTTGGTGCCTGTCGGCGCTGGCAGCGGTGCTGGTGCAGGAAAACCTGTGCGACGAGGCGTTTCTGGCCGAGCACGTGCATGGTGCCGAACCGGTACGCGAGGTTCTGCGTGAGGTCCCGGTGGACGACTACGCGCTACGGTGCGGCGTCGACGAGGAGCTTATTCGCGCGGCCGCGCGGCGGATCGGAACAGCGGCCAGCGTCGCGGTGTTCGAGGACCTCGGAGTTCAGCAGGCGCCTAACAGTACGGTGTGCTCCTATTTGAACAAGCTGCTGTGGATTCTCACCGGCAACTTCGGAAAGCGTGGCGGCCAGCACCTGCATTCGTCGTTCGGGCCGTTGATGCGGCACTCGCCCGAGGTGGGCCGCACTCCGGTCACCGGCGCGCCGATCGTCGGCGGGCTGGTTCCGAGCAACGTTGTTCCCCAAGAGATCCAGACCGATCATCCTGACCGTTTCCGTGCGATGATCGTCGAAAGCAGCAACCCCGCGCATTCGCTGGCCGACTCCTCCGCATGCCGGGAAGCCTTCGCTTCGCTCGAACTGATGGTCGTGATCGACGTCGCGATGACCGAGACAGCGCGACTGGCGCACTATGTGCTGCCCGCTGCGAGCCAGTACGAGAAGTGCGAGGCCACGTTCTTCAACCTCGAGTTTCCGCACAACACGTTCCATCTACGTCAGCCTCTGCTGCCACCACTCGAAGGCACACTGCCCGAACCGGAGATTTGGGCTCGGCTCATGCGTGCGCTCGGTGTCGTCGACGACGCCGACCTGCACCCGCTGCGCGTGGCGGCAAACGACGGCCGCGAGGCCTACACGCAGGCCTTTCTGCAGGCGGTTTCCACGAGCCCAATGCTGGGCAAGGTGCTGCCGTTCGTGCTCTACGAGACACTGGGACCGACACTGCCACAGGGACTTTCGGGTGCTGCGGCATTGTGGGGGCTGGCGCAGAAGGCTGCGATGACCTACCCCGACGCGGTGCGCAGGGCGGGCTACGCGGACGGTAATGCGTTGTTCGACGCGATCCTGGCGGGTCGATCAGGTGTGACGTTCACGGTGCACGAGTATGCCGACGACTTCGCGCTGATCACCCACGCGGACCGCAAGATAGCGCTGCACATGCCCGAGATGATCGCCGAGATCCGGTCGCTCGCACACGAACCCGTGTCCCTGGTGAGCGCGGAGTTTCCGATCGTCTTATCGGCGGGCGAGCGGCGGGCCTACACCGCCAACGACATCTTCCGCGACCCGGCCTGGCGCAAACGCGACACCGACGGTGCCCTGCGGGTCAGCGTCGAGGACGCTGCGGCGCTCGGCCTGGTCGACGGCGGGCGGGCGCGGATCACGACGGCCGCGGGCAGCGCCGAGGCCGGTGTCGAGGTGAGCACGGCCATGCTGCCCGGGCATGCCTCGCTGCCCAACGGTTTCGGGTTGGATTTCGTCGACGGTGAGGGCCGCGCGCACGCCCCGGGCGTCGCGCCAAATGCACTGACCTCGAGCGACTGGCGCGACCCGTACGCAGGCACGCCGTGGCACAAGCACGTCCCCGCGCGCATCTCCGCGGTTTCGGCGTAGGTGCCGCGCGCCGAATTCACCCACGCAGGAGTTGCTGCGTCGCCAGATCCAACACTTGCCGTCTGCTGAGTCCCCCGTGCTCGGCGGCGATGAAGGGGCTTGCGATCGCCAGCGAGAAGGCGAGCATGGCGCGCGCCTCGATCTCGTCGGGGTCCGTTGCGAACGTGCCGATCAGCGCGCGCAGGTATGCCATCCGGCGGTTGTCGACCCGGCGCAGGCGCCTGGCCACCGACCGGTCGCGGCGAGCCCAGTCGCGAACCGCCAAGTCGACCGGCAGCAACTCCTTGGAGAACGTGAGCATGCCGGCCCTGCGTACCTTGGCCCTGGCGTCACCGCCCTCGGTCTCGACTCGAGCGAGCACGTCGTCGGTGCTTCGGTGCTCCCACGACTCCAGCAGGGCGTCGAGAAACGTCTGCCGGTTGGCGAAATGCCAGTAGAAGCCGCCGCGCGTGACGCCGAGGGACTTCGCGAGCAGGTCCACCCGCACCGCGTCGGGGCCACCGGCTGCCAGTGCCGCCAGTCCGGCATCGATCCACACACCGCGCGGTGTTCGTGTCTGGGCGACCATGACCTTCCTTTCGGCAACGGGCCTTGACGCTGCAGAGGATTCAAGCATACAGTGGTGTATGTTTGGAGGTGAACGGCTCGCGACCACCGAGCACGCATCTCGACCCTGGCGGATTCATGAACTCGCCCGGGATTTCCGGGTTCTCGACGTATGGGCGCTGCCTACGCCAGGCGGGCCCGACGACTTCGATGCGCTGGTGAAGCTCTGGGGCACTTTCGATCCGAGCCACACCTCCCTCGTCGTACGCGCGCTGTTCGCCACCCGGTGGTCGATCGGCAGGCTGTTCGGACTAGACACGCCCGAGGCGGGTTTGGGTGGACGCGTCCACGCGCTGCGGGACCGGCTGCCCGCTGACTTACGAAGCAGCACAACGTGCTTCGTGAACAGCCATGGTCAATTCGAACCCCTGTACATCGCTGACGACGAATTCGCGATGGAAATCGCCAACCAGACGGTGCACGGGGTGCTGCATGTCGGCTGGGTCGCCGACGCCACGGGCACTCACCGCGGTCAGATGGCCGTCCTGGTCCGGCCCAACGGGCTGATGGGGCGCGGATATCTGGCCGCGATCGCGCCGTTCCGACACCTGATCGTCTACCCGTTGATGTTGCGCGATATCGGCCGACTATGGCGCGACCGGCAAGAGCGACAGGACATTTCCGAAAGCGAACACCCATGAGCCGCACCGAGACATCGGCTGACCGAGTTCGGCAGCTCCCGTCGGCGGCGGCGTTTCTCATGCCGACCACGCTCGGTCGCATCGACTATGCGGACGCCTTCGAGGTGCGCGTTCGCCGGCCGCGTGACCGCGGCGCCGCGGCGTGGATGCGGCTGATCTTGGAGGGCGCCCCGCTGGCCACGCGGGTTCGGCTGCTGGCGGCATGGTCGGCGATCGGACTCAGGTTGCGGGTGCCTGGGGCCGACGGAACGATCCTCGGATGGGAGATCCGCGCGGAAGACGACGATTTCGTGCTGCTCGGTGCAGCCTCGAGTATCGGAATGCCCGGCCAGCTGTCACTGCGCCGCCGAGAAGACGGGTTGTTGTTTGCAACCGTGGTGCGTCACGACAACTCGGTCGCCCGAACGGTCTGGTCGACGATCGAGGCGGCGCACGTCAGGACCGTGCGCTCGCTCCTGCGACGAGTCTGCTGCTAGGCGGCTGGAGCCGCGGGTGCGGCTGGAGCCGCGGGTGCGGCCGGAGCCGGTGGCGGCGCGGGTGTGACGGGGGCTGAGTGCGGGACGTTCGGTCCGGGCGCCTGGTGCGGGTACGGCGTGTTCATGCCCCGCTGCGCCAGCCCCATGATCAACGCTTCCTTGCCGCTGATCTCCTGGCTCTGTACGGCATGCCACAGGTCCTTGAGGTAGCTGACGTTCGGACGATCGTTCGGGTTCACAATCGGGTCCATGGTGGTTCCCGGCGGCAGTCGATCCGGACTCGGGAGGTGCGAGACGCCCTCGGTCGGCGGGGCCGGTGCCTCGCCGGGCGTGACGGCCGGGGCCGGTGCCTCGCCGGGTGTGACGGCCGGGGCCGGTGCCTCGGCGGCCACGACCACTGGGGCTGGGGCCGCGGCCACCACGGCTCGGGCTGGGGCCGGCGCTGCGGCCACCACCACCGGTGCACCGGCGGCGGGCGCGGGGGACGGCGGTACGGGCTCCGCGGGGTCGGCCGCGGCCTGCGGCGCGGCGGCCACCAGCGCTGCGGCGATTCCCGCACCCAGCAACGCGAGCTTCTGCGGGTTGACGGCAATCCTCACCTCTGCCCCCTTTCCGGGATGCCGTCCCCGCGACTTACACGACCGGCGCTTCGACGGCGTCACTTTTGCTTCGAGCAGTGTCGCAGAATTGTTACAGGAGTGCTCGTCGTGACCATGGCGTCAATTCCCCAACCCTGCGGAACACGTTTCACTTCGCATTTCGAGCGGACTTTCCCGAAGCCGCTTCACCGGCCCCCAGCTGTGGTGTAGGTATGCCAAGAGGGCACTAGACCACGTCATGCGAGGGATGCAGCCATGCCGACTCCGAACCTTCCGTCCGGCTTCGACTTCACCGATCCCGATATCTACGCCGAACGCCTGCCCGTGGCCGAACTCGCCGAGTTGCGCAAGGTGGCCCCGATCTGGTGGAACAACCAGACCACGGGAAATCTGGCCTTCGGCGACAGCGGCTTCTGGGTCGTCACCAAGCACAAGGACGTCAAGGAGGTCTCGCGGCGCAGCGACGTCTTCTCCAGTAACAAGAAGACCGCGCTGCCGCGCTACCGCGACGAGGCCGATCCCGCGTCGATCGAGGCGGGAAAGGTCGTCCTGCTCAACCAGGACGCCCCGCACCACACGCATCTGCGCAAGATCGTGTCGCGGGCGTTCACCCCACGCGCCGTCGAGTCGTTGCGTGCCGAGCTGCGTGAGCGCGCGGCGCACATCGTCAAGGCGGCCGCCGCCGAGGGTTCGGGCGATTTCGTCGAACAGGTGTCGTGCGAGCTTCCGCTGCAAGCGATCGCCGGGCTGATGGGTGTGCCGCAGGAAGACCGGATGAAACTGTTCCACTGGTCGAACCAGATGGTCGGTGATCAGGACCCGGAGTACTCCCGCAACGACCCGACCGCAGCGTCGGTCGAACTCATCACCTACGGCATGCAAATGGCCGCGGAGCGCGGTAAGAACCCCGGTGATGACCTCGTCACCAAGCTGGTGCAGGCCGACGTGGAGGGACATAAGCTCAGCGACGACGAGTTCGGCTTTTTCGTCATCCTGCTGGCGGTGGCGGGCAACGAGACAACCCGCAACTCGATCACCCAGGGCATGATGGCGTTCACCGAGTTCCCGGCCCAGTGGGAGCTTTTCAAGAAGAAGCGCCCCGCGACTGCGGCTGACGAGATCGTCCGCTGGGCCACCCCGGTGACGTCATTCCAGCGGACCGCGCTCGAGGACACCGAAGTATCGGGCGTACCGATCAAAAAGGGTGACCGCGTCGTCATGTTCTACCGGTCGGCCAATTTCGACGAAGAGGTCTTCGACGACCCGCACACGTTCAACATCCTGCGAGATCCCAACCCGCACGTGGGTTTCGGCGGTACCGGCGCACACTATTGCATCGGCGCCAACCTGGCCCGGATGACGATCGACCTCATCTTCAATGCGATCGCCGACGAGATGCCCAACCTGCGGCCGCTTGCCGAACCCGAGCGGTTGCGGTCGGGATGGCTCAACGGCATCAAACACTGGCAGGTCGACTACGCCGGGACGGGAACGTCGACCTCGTAGTCGAGAACCGCTGACCGTTCATCCCGGTACAGACCTCGGCCATCGAGCCTACGAGGCGAAACTCAAGCGACGAGCGCTCCGGCTGTCCTCCGATCGGTGGACCCCCTACTCCCCCACACCAGGGGCCGATCGGCCGACACGCCAACGGCGCGCACGCTATTAACGTCATCATCGAATTCGTCGTCGCCTCACCCAGCGAGAGGAAACATCCAATGGCAGAAAGCAATTCGATGTCCGATCACTTCACGGTCATCAGTCGCACGGGCAGGGCCGAACATCGCGTGTCGTGATCGCCGGCAGCTGCGCCGACGCGGCGCAGACACACCTCCTGCACTACCCCGACGACGCGATCATCCGCGTCTCAGAAACCACGGCGTTGTCGAAGCTGACCGCCTAACGACACCGCGGTTTCGCCGACTGCCGGCGTTTTCGCCGCTGCGAAGCCACAGGTGTCGTCGTTCTTCCCGGACGGGATCGACTACCAAGTCGGGTCTTGTTCGCGACAGATCGGCCTGAAGGTTGCCCATCGGGGGCAGAACAATTCCTTCAGCCCATCCCGTCCGGGCCCACGGCATCGGAATGCGGACTGCTTGGTCAGTAGTCGATGATCGAGCGCCAGTATTTCTCCGGAATCTCCGCGTTCGACTTCAGCACCATCGCCAGGCCGGTCGCCATGGCGATACCGAGGAGTCCGAGCCACAGACCGAAGATCCCGATGACGGCCCACAGCACGGCGGTGACCGCCGGCCACGGCGACAGCACCGCCAGAAGGGGCGCGAAGAAGAAGCCCGCACCGATGTACCAGGCGGATCCGGCGCGGTCGGAGATCAACACGAAGCGCAACCATCGCGGAATCGCCGTGGTGGCCTGGGAGACGGTCTTCATAGTTCCTCGCTCTGTTCGGTGGGCACCTCCAACGCTGCCGCTGTGAGGTAGCCGGCGCAATTACCTGCGACGTAGTGGTTGTGCTCGCCGCGATGGGCCACACTGACGGCCATGACCTCTGTAGACGTGCGGATACAGCCCTTCGGTGCGCTGATGAAGGAATGGCGGCGGCGTCGTCGACTCAGCCAGCTGGACCTCGCCATCGCAGCCGAGGTGTCGCCCCGGCACGTCAGCTTCATCGAGACCGGCCGGTCCACGCCGAGCCGGGCGATGGTGCTGCGACTGGCCGACGTCCTCGACGTCCCGCGCCGCGAGCAGAACCAGCTGTTACTGGCGGCAGGCCTGGCCCCGGTCTATCCGGAGCGCTCACTAGACGACCCGGAAATGGCGGCGGTCCGCGAGGGCATCGAACGAGTCCTCAACGCCTACAACCCGTTTCCCTGTGTCGTCGTGGACCGCGGTTGGCAGATTGTGCGGGCGAACGCCGGCGCGGGCGTGCTGTTGGACGGTGTGTCGCCCGAACTGCTCCAGACGCCCAACGCGCTTCGCATCGCGCTGCATCCCGACGGGCTGGCGCCGCGCATCCGAAACCTCGGCCAATGGCGACACCACCTCGTCGAACGGCTGCGCCGCGAAGTGGCCGTCAGCGGATCGGCACACCTCGCGGCGTTGCTGACCGAGATCGATTCGTACCCGGGGGGTTCCGTCGGCTCGCCCGACTCGGGCAGGGTGGCCGTGCCGCTCGAGCTGTACACCGCGGACGGCCGACTGCTGACGTTCCTGTCGACCGTGACAACGTTCGGCACCGCGCTCGACCTGACCGCCGCCGAGCTTTCCATCGAGGCATTCCTGCCCGCTGACGAGGCGACCGCGAACGCCGTGCGGTGACATCGGCCTGCGTCGCCGATCGTGGCGACACCCCGGGTAAGTCCGACGGAATCGTGCATGGTCGGGGGCGAACACCAATAGAGTCTGGCGTCATGGACAACCGACTCGTTGCGGCGGCCGCAGTCGTTCTAGTCGCCGGGGCCGCAGGCTGCTCGACGCCTCCCGCCGCACTCGGCGGAACGACCGCGAAGGTAACCATCAACGGCCAGAGCACCGGCGGCCCGCATGCCGTGCGGTGCACGCAATCCGGGTGGTTGTGGACCATCGAGACCCCCGACGACGCCAAGGGCTTCACAGCCAACATCGACACCGGCGATAAGGTGGCCGTCGAATCGGTCACCTTTCACGATTTCGGTGGCTTCACCGGCAACTTCTGGCAGGGCAACATCGGTGAGGCCGAGGTGAAGAGCACCGGTGGCAAATTCACGATCAGCGGATCGGCCGACGGTTCGTTCACCGACAATCCGAGCAACGCGGTCACCGCGACCTTCCGCATCGAAGCCGACTGCTGAGCCACGGTGGCACCCACCTTCCGCCGAGCGGTCGAAGCGGGCGATCTCGACGCCGTCATCGCAATGTGCCGCGACGACGTCGTCTTCCGCAGTCCGGTGGTCTTCACGCCCTACGAGGGCAAAGCCGCGCTGCGGCAGATCCTCGCGGCCGTGCTGGAGGTCTTCGCAGACTTCCGCTATGTGCGTGAGATCGAAGCGGCCGACGAATCCGACCATGCGCTGGTGTTCCGGGCGAAGGTGGGCGACAAGGAGATCGAAGGATGTGATTTCCTCGCGTTCGACGAGGACGGTGCGATCCGAGAGTTCACGGTCATGGTGCGACCGCTGTCCGCGACGCTGACCTTGGCGGAGATGATGAAGGCCCGGCTCACCGGCAACTGAGAGCAACTGGTCAGACCACTTGACCTCTGGCCTGTTGGCTGGCAGGCTGGCCGCATGGCCTTGCAACCGGTGAACCGCCGCTCGGTGCCCGAAGACGTCTTCGAGCAAATCGTGTCCGAGGTGCTGAGTGGCGCGATGCAACCCGGCGAATCGCTGCCGAGTGAGCGCAGGTTGGCCGAGGTTTTGGGCGTCTCTAGGCCCGCGGTGCGCGAAGCCCTCAAACGCCTCACGGCCGCGGGCCTGGTCGAGGTGCGCCAGGGCGACGCGACCACGGTGCGCGACTTCCGTCGCCATGCAGGTCTGGATCTTTTGCCGCGGCTGCTGATTCGCGCCGGCGAGCTCGACCTCTCCGTCGTGCGCAGCATTCTGGAGACCCGGTTGCACAACGGCCCCAAGGTTGCCGAGCTGGCCGCCGAACGCGGCGGCCCGGGACTGGGCGGATCACTCGACGCGGCCTTGCGTGCCCTGACCGGCGAGGACGATCCCGTCGAACAACAACGCCATGCCCTGACGTTCTGGGATCACATCGTCGACGGCGCCGACTCGATCGCGTTCCGGCTCATGTACAACACGCTGCGCGCCACCTACGAGCCCGCGCTACCCGCGCTGGCGGGCGTGATGGCCGACGAGGTCGGCAGACCGCAGGCTTACCGGGAGTTGGCCGACGCGGTCACGGCCGGCGATCCCTCCCGGGCTCGACGGGCCGCCCACGACCTTCTCGAGCCGGCGACCACAGCCCTTCTGGGCGCACTCGAAAATCTGGAGGACCAGTGACGACGATGTCGACCCCGCGTAGTGTGCGCAAGGGGTTCACGCTCGCAGACGCCCGCCGCGAATTCTGGAAACACCCCTCCCCCTGGATGATCGGCACCACCCTCGTCACAGCGGTGGTGGCCCGCATCGCGGTCGCTGACTGGCAGCTCACCGACGCGATCGTCCCCGTGGTGATGCTCGCGCTGTTTCCGTTCTTCGAGTGGGTCATTCACGTTTTCGTCCTGCACTGGCGGCCGAAGCGACTAGGGCCGTTGATGATCGACTCGTTGCTCGCCCGTGAGCATCGCGCACACCACGGCGATCCGCGCAACGTCGGACTCATCTTCATTCCGTGGAAGTCGTTGGCCACCTGGGTGCTGCCGGTGACGGTCGCAGTCGGTCTCTTGGCTTTCCCGCGATTGGGTATGGGGCTGACATACCTGGTTTGCATCGCGTTGTTGGGGCTGGTCTACGAGTGGATGCACTACCTGATCCACAGCGACTACAAACCAAAAACCGCGCTGTATCGCGCGGTCTGGCGCAACCACCGCAACCACCATTTCAAGAACGAGCACTATTGGTTCACCGTGACCAGTTCTGGTAGCGCCGACAGAGTGCTCGGCACCTGTCCCGATCCGGGCACCGTACCGAACTCGCCGACCGCGAAAAACCTGCACGCCCAAGCCCACTCGGCGTAACGGCGCCAGCCGTTTAGTACTGCACGATGACCGGATCGCCGAGGCTTACGGTGTTGTAGTACCAGTCGGCGTTGTCCGGGCTGAGGTTGATGCAGCCGTGGCTCACGTTCTCGTAGCCTTGCGAACCCGTCGACCACGGTGCGCTGTGGATGTACACCCCACCCCAGTTGATCCGGACGGCGTCGTAGACCGTCAGCTTGTAGCCTTCGGGGTCGTCCAGCGGGATGCCGATGGTGCGGGAATCCATGATGACCGGATTCTGCTTCTCGAGCACGGTGAACGAGCCGGTCGGCGTGGGGAACTTCGGCTTACCCATCGAGGCAGGCATTTCGCGCATCACCTCGCCGTCGATACTGACGGTGAAGGTGTGGTCGCCGATGTCGGCGACGCCTAGCACCGTGGCGCCGGTTTGAAAGCTCGCCTTGGTGTTGCCGGCCGTCACCGTGATGGTCGAGTGCGCAGGCCAGAATTGTTTCGGCGTCCACTCCATCACATGGTCGCTGAGCCAGGAGAAGCTCCCGGAAGGCATTCCCGACGGGATGGCCGACGAGGAGATGCGCAGGGTCCGCTCGGCGGCAACCCGGTCATCGATCGCCTGGTTGAACGTCACCGTGATCGGATGCGCCACACCCACCGTCTGTCCAGCCGGCGCAATGCTGGCTACGCCGGTCGGCGTGGCGATGCCCGCAGCGCTGGGCGGGGCGAAAGTCACGGCAAGCACCGCGAGGCTCGCCACCGCGAGCATTCTTCGTAGCTTCAGCACGCTTCAATCCTAATTCGTCTCGGCGAGTTGACCCGGCAACCGCGAGCCGCACCCACGGTGAGCATGTCGGAACGCTGCGGGTGTCAGCCTCACGGTGGTTATCGAACGCACTGCCGCGATCGTTTCACGCGACGTCGGTTCGGCCCCGGTCGGCGACGTTGGGGGGCCAGGGACGAGTCAGGCGGGTGGCGGCGGCTCAGGTGGTAGTGGCGGCGGTGGCGGGACCGCCTCCGGTGGAGGGGCAGGCATGGCCTCCGGCGGTGGTGGGGGTGGAACCAACGCCGGATCCGGCGGTGGCATACCGGGTGCCGGCGGCTGCTGCAGCGCAGGATCGTTGTCGCCGATGTTCGATATCCGGTCTCTGACCCGCTGAAGGAAGCCGCGGCGCTCGGGCACCGGGGTGGGTTGTGCGGGCACCAGGCCGGGAGCCATCGACTCCGGCGGCAACGGCATCGCCCCGGGCACCGTCACGATGGGCGGTTCGGGTGCCGGACCGACCGGCATCGGATTCCCCGGCGCCGCCGGAACCTCGATGGTCACGGCAGGTGGTTCCTCGGGCGGAGGCGGAATCTCGACCGGCGGGGGCGCGGGTAATGCGGCGAAGGCGGGCGGCGCCGTCGAACGAGGGACCGGTGCGACCGCCGCGACGTCGGGCGACGTTCTGGCGGCCGGGATGGGCTGGGCGGATGCGAGGTCTTTTCCCGGCGCCAACTGCATGCTGATCGCGGCCGATGCCGAGACCACGAACGTCACCGTCCCGGCGGCCAGCATGGCCAGCGGGCCGGCCGGCGTGCTCCGGTGCTGGCGATGCTTGCCCGTGCCATCGAGCGATTGCCCGGCGGCGAACATCGACTCGCTGCTGTGCGCCGACGCCAGCGCCGCGCCGCGCGCCAGGGCCAGCTCGGCTTCTGCAGGTGCGAACACCGGCACCGACAGCACCGCTTCCAGCCGCGGCATGAGCGCGTCCGATTCGCCACCGGACCCCACTATGATCAACGCCTCGGGACGCCAGTCGGCCTTGGCGAACACGGTGCTCAGCCATCGGAGTAAGGATTCTTCGCTGTCGATCGAATGGTTGACCGCGGTCTGTACGGCCCCTTCGCGCGTATGCACGACGAGAGCGATGACGGTGTCGCACTCGATCACGCAGACCGCGGTGACTTCGTTGCCGATGACGTCGGCGACGCCCCATGCGAGCGCTTCGGACGCCTCTGCCAGCTGAACCGGCACGACGTTGTCGAAGCCGCATTCGCTCAACGATCTCAGCAACAGCGAGGCTTCGAGTTCGGCGTCGTCACTCCACGTCACGCCGATGGTGTCCAACCGGTGGCCGTGGCTGGCGGCCAGCGCCTCGGTGCGCAGCACCGCCGCGGCCGCCTCATCGGAGGTCCGATGCGGCGCCGACCGCCGCGCGGGAAGGATCTCGATGGTGTCGCGGTCGACTGTTGCGCCGTCGGCGTCCTGTCCTTCGACGAGGACAAGGCCGACGGCTGACCGTGTCACCGATAAGCCCAGTACGGCGTCCACTCACACCCTTTCGGACGTCCAGCTGCCGGGGTGACCGTAACAGCACAGTGTCCCGACGACTTTCCCGGGCGTCGACCGATGACCGGATATCCGGGTCAGCTGTCCGGCCGAAATATGCTGTCCCGCTTGAACCTCCTGTAAGCACCAGCCGCACCACTTTGCCGGGGATTGTTCGCTATCGGGCACCGCAGGCGTGCTCCCGTGGCAGGGTGAACTTTCATGGCGGCAGTCGAGCAGACGGGACACGCGCCCGGCCGCCGCACCGTATTCGGTCACCCGATCGGGCTGGCGAATCTGTTCGGAGTGGAGCTGTGGGAGCGGTTCTCCTTCTACGGGATGCTGACAATCCTCGGCTACTACCTCTATTACTCGGTCACCGACGGCGGTCTCGCACTGCCGCAGAGCACGGCCACCGGCATCGTCGGTGCGTACGGCGGACTGGTCTATTTGTCGACGGTGCTCGGCGGGTGGATCGCCGACCGGATGCTGGGCATGGAGCGCACCGTCTTCTACGGCGGCGTGGTGGTGATGTTCGGCCATATCGCGCTCGCGGTGGTGCCGGGGTTGGCCGGAGTTGCCACCGGTCTGGTTTTGGTCGCGCTCGGTTCGGGTGCGCTGAAGGCAAATGCGTCCTCGTTGCTCGGGACGCTTTACGACAAGGGCGACCCCCGTTGCGACGGCGGGTTCACGCTGTTTTACCTCGGCATCAATATCGGCGCGTTCACCGGCCCGGTCATCACCGGGTTGTTGCAGACCCGCGTCGGCTTCCACTACGGATTCGGTGCCGCCGCCATCGGTATGGCCCTCGGCCTGGCTCAGTACGTGGTGTTCCGGCGCAACCTCGGCGATCACGGTCGGCACGTACCGAACCCGTTGCCGCGCCGTGCTTTCGGGCGCGTTGCCGCGATATTGCTCGCAGCGGTCGTGGTGATCGTCGCGGTGTTCGCGACCGGCGCGGTGAAGTTGTCGAACCTGTCGCAGGTCACGACCGGCGTCATCGCCGTCGCGTCGGTGGCGTACTTCGTGGTGATGCTGACCAGCGCCAAGGTGACGGCCCTCGAACGCACCAGGGTGCGCGCGTTCATACCGCTGTTCGTCGCCAATGCGGTGTTCTGGTCGCTGTTCCAACAGATCTTCACGGTCTTGGCCGTGTACTCCGACGAACGGATGAACTGGTCGATGTTCGGATGGACCGCCCCGTCGAGTTGGATCGGGTCGATCGAACCGGTATGGATCATTGCGCTTTCGCCCCTGTTCGCTGCGATGTGGACCCGACTCGGTAATCGCGCACCCACCACGCCGCGGAAGTTCGCATACGGTGTGATCGGAATGGGGTTGGCGTTCCTGCTGTTCCTGCCGATGGCGGGTACCACCGGCAGGGCGGTGCCCGCGCTGTACATCGTCGGCGTCATGGCAGTGTTCGCGATCAGCGAGTTGATGCTGTCGCCGATCGGGTTGTCGGCCACCACAAAGCTTGCGCCCGAGGCCTTTCGAGCCCAGATGATGGCGCTGTACTTCTTCTCCGTCGGCATCGGCACCTCGATGTCGGGGGTGCTGGCCGGTTATTACGACCCGGCCCGCGAGTTTGCCTACTTCGGCGTCATCGGGTCGGTCGCGGTGGCGGCCGGGGCGCTGGTGCTCGCCTTGGCGCCGTGGATCAGTCGCCACATGGAGGGCGTGCACTGACGTCCGGACGACGGTTACGCGGCTAGAATCTCGTGTAACAACGTGGGCTCGATGTTGCCGCCGGATAGCACGATCACCGTCCGGCCCGATGGGATGTGCCCCTTGCGGTAGGCGGCCAGCGCCACGGCCCCGCTGGGCTCGCTGACGAGATGTGCCTTTAGAGCCAACTCCTTTACCGCACAGCGGATTTCGTCTTCCGTTACGGTGATGACGCCGTCGAGGACGCGCTGCAGATGAGCGAAGGTCAACTCTGAAGGCTGTGAGCGCAAACCGTCGGCAATGGTGCGGTCGCGTGCCCG
Source organism: Mycolicibacterium sp. GF69 (assembly GCF_003284965.1). GTDB lineage: Bacteria > Actinomycetota > Actinomycetes > Mycobacteriales > Mycobacteriaceae > Mycobacterium. The sequence goes on along the minus strand of NZ_QMEW01000013.1, from coordinate 51,369 downwards.
GACCGACCAGTCGATCCGGTGCCCGGCGTGCAGACTCTGCGCGGTGTCGGCAGCGAGTTCTGGTTCCACCCCGATGATCTGGGCGTCGGGGCACAGTGCCTTGACCGCAGTCCCGATTCCCGAGGCGAGACCACCGCCGCTGACCGGAACCAGCACCGTGTCGACCGTGGGTAGGTCTTCGGCGATCTCGAGCCCAACGGTGCCCTGCCCGGCGATGATGTCGCGATGGTCGAACGGCGGTATCAGCACACCTCCGGTCTCGACCACGACTTGCGCGGCGACCCGCTCTCGTTGTCCCGCAGCGCATAACACCACCCCGGCACCGTGTCGGCGAGTGGCTGCGACCTTCACGTCCAGTGTCTCCTCCGGCATCACGATGTGAGCAGGAACCCCGTACACCGCCGCCGCGTATGCCACAGCCTGGGCATGGTTGCCGCTCGAATAGGCCACGACTCCCCTGGTGCGCACGGATTCATCGAGGCGACCGATCGCGTTGAATGCGCCACGCACCTTGAATGCTCCGGTCGACTGCAGGCTTTCGGGTTTGACCCACAGCGGCCGATCCGCGTCGTCAGCCCACGGCGCCGCAAGCAGCGGTGTACGCAGAACGAAGGCACGGATGCGCGCGGCCGCCTCCTCGATGTCGTGCAGTGTCACCAGGTCCACGAGCCCAGTGTGCCCCCTCGCTGTCACAGACACCCTGCCCGGCGCGACTGGCCCGGCAGTCTGGGAGGACAATCGGGATATGAGCGGAACTCTCTATTTCGACGGCAACTGTGGGATGTGCACCCGCGCGGTGTATTTCCTGCGCAAACTCGGCCGGACCGAGGGTATGCGAACCGCGCCCCTGCAAGGCCACGGTGTCGCGCTGCGATTGGGTGTCCCCGAGGCGCAGATTCTCGATTCCGCCCGTTGGCTCGACGACTCCGGGGACGTGTTCAACGGCGCGGAGGCGATGAACGCTGCGGCGTCGGCGGCGCTGGGGACCCGGTTGCCGCTGCGCGTTTACCGCATTCCCGGCGTGCGAGCCGTCCAGGACGCCGTCTACCGGTATGTGGCCGGGCACCGTCACCGCTTCCCCGGTACGACCCCGTACTGCGAGACACACCCGGCGGGCTGCTGATCTCGTTCAGAGGGCGATGTCGGTCCAGAGCGGAACATCGCCCATGTGATCACCTATGACGCCGCACTCACCGTAGAAGGTGATGGTGGCCGAACCAGCCAGTCAGCCATCTCCCCCGGTGATCCCGTCGAGCAGGCGGTCGCAGACGGCGTCCATGTCACTGCGCGCCTGTTCCCGGTCGTCGGCCCGCGATACATACAGCGCGGCCTCGTCGAGCGCACCGAGCAAGACGTGCGCAGTAGCACGAAGCGGTTGTTCGGGTATGGCGCCCTCGGCGACAGCGTGTGCGAGCATGCCCTCGATCACCCCGAGGCCGTATTTCATGCCGACCTCGCGCCAGCGGGCCCAGCCGAGAACCGCGGGGGCGTCGATCAGCACGATTTGTTGCACGTCCGGTGCGGCGCAGGCGTCGAGGAACAGCCGCGCGCCCAACCGCATGGCTTCCAGCGGATCCGGGGGGCGGCGCTCGTCGATCTGTCTGACGATGTCGGCGACGATCTCGCGTTCGATCTCTTCGTACACCGCAGCGAACAGGCCGGCCTTGTCCCCGAACTGGTGATAGAGGGCACCCCGGGTGACGTTCGCATCCGTAACGATTGCCTGTGTGGATACCTCGGCAAAACCTCTGTCCGCAAACAACTTCCGGGCAGCATCCATCAGGCGAGCACGCGTCGCGGCCGTGCGCTGGGCCTGAGTGCGGCGGCCGCGCGGGGAGACGGCCGACTTGTCATTGACTTTCATACAGCATGCACGTAACTTTCATACCAAGTGTTTGTAAGTTATCACGGAGAGAATAGCGAAGATGCCGCAACTGGAGATGACGCATGCCACCGTCGACTACCGCGTGGTCGGACCGCAAGATTCACCGCATCCGCCGGTGGTGTTCGTGCACGGCATCCTCGTCGACAGTCGTCTCTGGGATCCCGTCGCCGAGGGTCTTGCGCACCAAGGCTACCGCTGCTATCTACCCACCTGGCCGCTCGGCTCGCACACGATTCCGGTCAACCCGGGCACACAGTTGTCGCCCGGCGCCGTGGCGGCGATGGTTCGCGAATTCATTGCCGCGCTGGACTTACCGGATGTGACGTTGGTAGGCAACGACACAGGTGGCGGGCTGTGCCAGTTGGTCGTCGACGCCGACCCCGGCTCTGTCGGCCGGTTAGTGCTCACCAATTGCGATGCCTTCGACAAGTTTCCGCCGTTCCCGTTCAACGTGGTGTTCGCCCTGCTGCGCGGATCGACGTCGATCAAAGCGTTGTTCGAGCTCATGAGATTGAGAATGCTGCGCCATTCGCCCCTTGGCTTCGGACTCCTGATGCATTCAGATCCCCGGCTGACTGACTCGTGGCTGCAACCGGCCCGCGCCGACGGCCGGATCCGTCGCGACCTGGCGACTCTGTTGCGGGCCGTGGCCAGGACCGACCTGACCGATGTCGCGACCAGGCTGTCCCGCTTCACCAAGCCCGTCACGCTGGTGTGGGGACAGTTGGACCGGTCGTTCACGCCCGCGCTCGGCAGGCGGTTGGCGGCGCTGTTTCCGAACGCGACCCTGATCGAGGTACCCGACGCGCGGACGTTCGTGTCGCTGGACAACCCAGCGGCCGTGATCGACGCGGTCGTCAGAGTCGGCGGCAAGGACTGACCGACCGGGCAGGACGGTGCGGCTAGCCTTTCGCCAACGTGAACTGGCAGATGTCGGTGTAACCGTCACGGAAGAGGTCGGCGCACCCGGTCAGGTACTTCATGTACCGGTCGTAGACCTCTTGCGATTGAATCGCGATCGCCTCGTCCTTGCGGGCTTCCAGAGCTGCCGCCCAGATGTCCAAAGTGCGCGCATAGTGCATCTGCAAGCGGTGGGCGCGTTTGAGTTCGAAACCGGCCTTGGCGGCGTGTTCCTCGACGACGTTCGGCTTCGGCAGATCCCCGCCCGGGAAGATCTCCTCGATGATGAACTTCGAGAAGCGCAACACCTTCATCGTCAGCGGAAGGCCGCTGGCGGCGAATTCCTCGTCGGTCGGCTTGATAATGGTGTGCAGAAGCATCACGCCGTCGGGCGGTAGCACCTCGTAGGCCATCTTGAAGAAGTCGTCATAGCGGTCGCGACCGAAGTGCTCGAACGCACCGATGGACACGATGCGGTCAACCGGCTCGCGGAACTGCTCCCAGCCCTGCAGCAGCACCCGTTTGCTGCGCGGGCTGTCAACTGCATCGAGCACCTGCTGAACATGAGCTTGTTGGTTTCTGCTCAGCGTCAGGCCCACCACGTTGACGTCGTAGCGCTCGAGCGCCCGCTTGATCGTCGCGCCCCAACCGCAGCCGACGTCGAGCAGCGTCATTCCCGGCTGCAAACCGAGTTTGCCGAGTGAGAGGTCGATCTTGGCGATCTGGGCTTCCTCGAGCGTCATGTCGTCGCGCTCGAAATAGGCGCAACTGTAAGTCTGGGTGGGGTCGAGGAAGAGCCGGTAGAAGTCGTCGGACAAGTCGTAATGCGACTGCACGTCGTCGAAATGCGGCGTCAGTTCCCCGGCGGTGTCGGTCGATTTTTCTGGCACGGTCAGCCTCTGGCGTAGAAAGTGGTCGAGTTCGGAGCTCCGCGCGGTTCGAGAGCCTCCCCCGTCGAGGGCAGTTTACGCACGCACCTGGATTTCGACGTCATTGGCCTGGTCAGACGGTCTCCCTTCGAGTAACGACACGCTGGTTTTTGCGCACGGGGCGGTGGCGCGACGCGATGACGACCCTGCGCGCAGTTTTCCGGGAGCCAAGCGCGTCGGGTGGATTCGCTGCCGCCGTCCGTCGCGGGTAGTAAGCATGAGGCCATGGATCTGCGCGCAGAATTGCTGGACAGCCTCGATTTCGATCCCGGCGCCTCGCGTGTCTACGGCCAGCCCTACGAGACGGCCGATGGCACCACCGTCATCCCCGTCGCGGAGGTGCGCGGACGGGCACGGCGCGGTGGGGAGCCCAACGTCAGGGTGCGGACGAAACCGGCCGGCGTGTTCGTCATCAAAAACGGCGACGCCGTGTGGCGGCCCGCGGTCGACGCGACGCGCATCACCTTGGCGGGCATCCTGGTCGGGCTGATATCGGCGACGCTCGCAGGGGTCGCGATGGTGCGACGCCCGCCGTGGCCCGACCTGTACGGCGATATCTCGTCGCGGTGAGGCGAGGGGTACCCGCGCAGAGACGAGCGGCGGCTGACGGTCAATTCTGTCGCGGCACCAGTTCGGCGACGAACCGGTCGACGAATTCGGTCATCCGGAGACGACCGGCCGGACGGATGACGAACTTGGTCAGTCCCGCGTCCAGGTAGGCGTCGAGTTGACGATGCAGCTGCGGCCAGTCGGCGGCGATCAGCTGGGACGGGTCCACGTCGGGCCGGCGCTGCCGGGCAGCGGCCAGCAGCTGTGGCGGTGGCTCACCGTCGGCCACCGCCAGGTTGATGCCGAAGTGGTCGGCGTCGATCTCACGGCCGGCGTCGTGCGCCGCGCGCTGAATCTCGTCGCGGGCCAGAGCCGCCTCGGCCGCGGTGACGAAGCTGCCGAGCCAACCGTCGCCCAGCTGGCCGATGCGCTGGAACGCCGCGGGAGCAGAACCGCCCAGCCAGATGTCAAGGGGTGTGACGGGGCGCGGCGCCACGGCGGCCGACCGCACCCGGTAGAAGTCGCCGTCGAAGGACACGGTGTCCTGTTCGAGCACCGAACGAAGCAGCCGCAACGCCTCGTCGAAGACGGCGGCGCGTTTCCCGTCGGGCACAGCGAAGAGGTCGCGTTCCGCGGCGATGGCCGAGCGCAGCCCGAAGACCGGCAGCACTCGCTTGGGGCCCAACGCGGAGAGTGAGGCCAGCTGTTTGGCGACGAGCACCGGATGCCGTCCCGGGAGGACCGCGACGGAGGTGCCCACCTTGAGGTGCGTGGTGCGCGCCAGTGCGAACGCCATGCCGACGAACGGATCGACGGCCTCGGAGTACACGAGCTCGGAGAACCACAGCGAGTCGACGCCGCTGGCTTCCAGGTGGTCGGCGATGTCCGGCAACTGATCTGGCCCGATGTCGGCGGCGAGCCCGATCCCGAATCGAATTTTCACGTCGACGCCATCGTACTGACGGGGCGTTCAATCGACCGGGGGTTAGGGTTTCCCCAAAATGCTTGCACGAGAGCGAGGGACCGGTGGACGGAGCAGTGACGGTGTCGATGGCGGCGCCGGCGGAGCGCATCTGGGAATTGATCGCCGATGTGCGCAACACCGGCAAGTTCTCTCCGGAAGTGATGGAAGCCGAGTGGCTCGGCGGGGCCACCGGGCCGGCGTTGGGCGCCCGATTCCGCGGTCACGTCAAACGCAACGAGATCGGGCCGGTGTACTGGACGACGTGCGAGGTGACCGCCTGCGAGCCCGGGCGGGAGTTCGGGTTCGCGGTGCTGATCGGCGACAAGCCGGTGAACAACTGGCATTACCGGCTCACCCCCACCGGGGACGGTACCGACGTCACCGAGTCGTTCCGGCTCAACGATTCGGCGCTGATGAAGGCCTTCTCGCTCTTCGGCGGTCAGCTGCGGCGCCGACGCAATATCCGCGACATGCGCAAGACGCTCGAGCGCATCAAGGCCGTCGTCGAATCACCCGACGGCGCCTGAGTCCCACTCGGCGCGCGACGGTCCGAGGCTGCGCAGGCGACGCACCCGGTCGCTGAGCGCGCGCTGGGACACCCCCGCGTTTCTGGCCAGTCCGTCGAACGCGTGGGGACAACCCGGATACACATACAGTTCGGTGGGCACACCGGCGTCGGCCAGCCGCGTCGCATAATCGGTGTCCTCGCTGCGGAAGATGTCGAGATCGCCGACATCGAGGTAGGCGTCGGGCAGGCCACTGAGATCGGCGGCGCGGGCCGGCGCCGCGTACGGCGACACCGAGGCCGACCCCACGTCCGCGCCGAGCAGGGCACCCACCCGGTGGCGTTGTCGTCATAAGTCCATGTCAGAAACGGCAGCAGGTCTGGATCGGGCGTCGCGGCGCGGTCGTCGAGCATCCGGTGACCGTTGACGCGCCGCGACTCGACGTCGCCGACCGGCGCGGATTGGATGTCGCCGACCGCGGCCAGCAGCGGCGCCATCTCCGCCAGCACCTGGGCGTCGATGCCGAGGGTCATGATGGGCACACTAACGTGGCCGCCCGTGATCGTGGACCGAGATCAGCGCATCGCCCCGTTCGCCACGACGGCGGTGCTGTCGATAGCCGGTATTACTGCCCTATTGCATTGTGTCGCAGGTGCTTTAGGTGGTGGATATTGGTTCGACGAGGTGTACATGCTGGCCATCGGCCGCCACCACCTCGACTGGGGGTCGGCGGACCAGCCGCCGCTCGCGCCGGCTCTGGCGGCGATGATGGACACCATCGCGCCGGGCTCGCTGGTCGCGCTCAGAGTCCCTGCGGTTCTGGCCACCGCTGCGGCCGTGGTGGTTGCCGGCCTCATCGCCCGCGAAATCGGATGTGATCGGCGCGCACAGGGTTTCACCGCCGCAGCGCAGGCGACGGTGGTGTGGACCGCGCTGGCCGGTCACTGGCTGACTCCCTACACGCTCGAACCCCTGCAGTGGCTAGTGCTCGTGTGGTTGCTGATGCGCTGGATTCGGCTGCGTGACGACCGACTGCTGCTCGTTGCCGGCGTTGTGGTCGGCATCGCGGCACTGACGAAGTTCCAGGTGCTCTTGTTGTGTGTCGTGCTGCTCGGCGCGGTCGCTGTGGTGGGTCCGCGGGAGCTGTTGCGAAGGCCGCTGCTGTGGGCCGGGGCGGGCGTTGCAGCTCTGCTCGCGGCGCCCACGCTGCTTTGGCAACACGCCAACGGCTGGCCGCAACTGAAGATGGCGTCGGTGGTCGTCGGGGAGGCTGATGCGTTGTACGGAGGCCGGTTTGGGATCGCGGTCGGATTGATCATCGTCGCCGGTCTCATCGGGGGCACACTCATGCTGTATGGACTGTGGCGCCTGTGGCGCGACGACGGACTGCGCGACTACCGCTTCATCGGTGTCGCATTCGTGGTGCTGTACGTGTTCTTTGTCGCCTCCCCGGGGCGGCCGTACTACCTGGTCGGGTTGTATGCGCCGCTTGCGGCGATCGGAGCGCTCGGGCTGCAGCAGCGTCGCGAATCGCGCGCCGTACGGTGGCTGGTCTGGCCAATGTCCGCGCTGAGCGCGGTGGTGGCTGTCGGCGTCCTCGTGGCTTCCGTGTCGACCGTCCGCACCGATACCGGCGAAGAGATTGCCCAGCGCACCGCTGAGGCGTACCAGGCGCTGCCTGCCGAACAGCGCGACCGGACCGCGGTGATCGGCGGATCCTACATCGTCGCGGCCTACATTGACGGGTATTCCGGCCGCTACGAACTACCGGAAGCCCACAGCCTCAACCGAAGTTACGGCTACTTCAGACCGCCGTCCGAGGACCGCGACAGCGCGCTCTACATCGGAAGCGAGCCCGGCGAGTTGCGCGGGTACTTCACCGATGTGCGCGCTGTCGGCGAGATCGGTGACGAGATGCGGGTGTACCTGATGACCGGACGCCAGGAGTCCTGGAACCGGATCTGGTCGCAGACGCGGACTTTGACCGTGTCGTGAATCCACCTCGGCGGCGCGGGCGCCTTTGGTAGAACGGTGCCAGTTGCGCGTCGAGCCGAGGGAGCCTGCGATGGGTCAGTGGTCACATGCGGAGATCGACGACGCATTCCGCGCTTACCAGAACGTGGTCGTCGACATCGGTGAGACGTGGAACTGGTCGAGTTACGCCGATCTGTTCACCGAAGACGCGACCTACGTCGAACATGCACTCGGCGACATGTCCGGCCGCGAGGCGATTCGCGACTGGATCGTCTCGACGATGAACACGTTCCCGGGCAGCGAGATGCCGTTCTATCCGGTCGAGTGGTACTCGATCGACGTCGACAAGGGTTGGGTCATAAGCCGCAACGTCAACACGATGAAGGATCCCGGCGACGGCAGCGTGCACGGCACACCGGTCATCACCGTGCTCAGGTACGCCGGTGACGGCAAGTGGAGCTACGAGGAAGACGCCTACAACCCGATGAACTTCCTGGTGATGGTGCAGGCCTACATCCAGCGCTGCCACGAACTCGGCACCGTTTCCGACGACGCCCGCGCGTTCGCCAAGAACATGAACTGGCAGTTGTCGTAACCAAATTGGCTTCTGTCGGCGGATCCGCGGCTTACGCTCGCAGAGTGGACACCGCGACACCGCGCACCCTTGAAGCCGACCTCGTCCGGGTCAACGGCGCGCCACCGCCCGAGGTGCCGCTGTCCGAGGTCGATCTCGGCTCGTGGAAGTTCTGGGTGCAGCCCGACGACTTTCGCGACGGCGCCTTCGCCACGCTGCGCCGCGAAGCGCCGGTGTCGTTCCATCTCCCGCTGGAGACACCCGGCGTCGAGGAGGGCTCCGGTCACTGGGCGATCACCCGTTTCGACGACGTGTGGTTCGCCAGTCGTCATCCGCACATCTTCAGCTCCAGTCCGAGCATCGTCATCAACGACGGGAACCCGGAGGTGTCGGAGTATTTCGGGTCGATGATCGTGATGGACGATCCACGGCATCTGCGGCTGCGCAACATCGTCAGCCGGGCGTTCACCCCGAGGGTCGTTGCGCGCACCGAGGCGTCGGTGCGCGACCGTGCCCGCCGGCTCGTCGAGAAAATGATCGCCGAGCATCCCGACGGCCAGGGCGAAGTCGTCAACGAACTAGCCGGTCCACTGCCGCTGCAGGTGATCTGCGACATGATGGGCATCCCGGAGGAAGACCACCAGCAGATCTTCCACTGGACCAACGTGATTCTGGGCTTCGGCGACAAAGACATCGCCCAGGACTACGAGGAGTTCGTCAAGGTCGCGATGGACATCGGCGCCTATGCGACCGCCCACGCCGACGATCGTCGCGCACACCCGCACGAGGATCTGACGACGGCCCTGGTGGAAGCGGAGGTCGACGGAGAACGGTTGACGTCGGCCGAGATCGCGTCGTTTTTTATCCTGCTGGTGGTGGCGGGCAACGAGACCACCCGCAATGCGATCAGTCACGGCGTGTTGGCGCTCACCCGGTATCCGGAAGAGCGTGCCCGGTGGTGGGCCGACTACGAGGCCCTCGCCCCCACCGCTGTCGAGGAGATCGTCCGGTGGGCGTTCCCGGTGAACTACATGCGTCGCACCCTCACCGAAGACTGCGAACTCAGCGGCGTCAAGATGGCAGCGGGTGACAAGGCCACACTGTGGTACTGCTCGGCGAACCGCGACGAGGACAAGTTCGCCGATCCGTGGAGGTTCGACGTCGGACGCACCCCGAACCCGCATGCCGGGTTCGGCGGAGGTGGCGCGCATTTCTGCCTGGGCGCGAACCTGGCCCGACGCGAGATCAGCGTCGTGTTCGAGGAGTTGCACCGGCAAATACCCGACATCGCCGCGACGGCGGAGCCGGCCCGGTTGCTGTCTCCGTTCATCCACGGGATCAAGCGCTTACCGGTGTCTTGGACGCCGCCACGCTGAGTTGGCAGCCGCGGATCGCCGGTGTCGTCGGCTGCTCGGCGGGTAACCAACGGTCATGCAATCCGAAAACTTTCGCACACTGCTGACCGCCAACGGCCCCTACGCATCGGTGTACTTTGACGATTCGCACAATACGGCGGACGCGGCCGCCCAGCTGGAGCTGAAATGGCGCGCGCTGCGTGAGCAACTCGAGGAGCAGGGCGCTGATCCGGCCGTGACGCAGAGCATCGAGCAAGCCGTCGCGGATGCGACTCCCCCGGTGGGTCCCAGCGGCCGCGCGGTGGTCGCGAGCCCGGACGGCGTGCTGGTCAACGAACATCTCATCCGGCCCGTCGGCCCCGTCGTCCGGGTTTCAGCGCTGCCCTACATCGTCCCGGTCGTCGAACACGGCCTGAACCGGCCGGCGTACGCGGTGGTGATCGTGGATCACGAAGGCGGGGACCTCACGTTTTACCGCGACGGTACGGCGGTCTCGGACACGGTCGACGGTGACGCGTACCCGGTCCACAAGGCGTCCGGGGCCGAGACGCCGGGCTACGGCGATCCGCAGCGCACGAGTGAGGAAGCGCGGCAACAGAACATCCGCGCGGTCGCGAACCGGTTGACGACTCTGGTCGACGATGCCGGGCCAGAGGTCGTGTTCGTGGTGGGCGAAGTGCAGTCGCGTACCAGCCTGGCCGCAGAACTGCCAGAGCGAGTCGGATCCCTGATAGTCGACGTGAAAGTCGGGGCGCGCCACAGCGGTTTCGACGACGCGGACCTGCAGGCCGCGATCGACCAGGAGTTTGCGCGCCGCCGAGTGAACGCCATAGATGACGCCGCACAGCGGTTCACCGCCGAAGTCGGTCGGGCCGAGGGCATGGCGACCGAAGGCCTCGGCGGGGTCACCGCTGCACTGCGAGCGGGTGCGGTCGAGACCCTGATCATCGGTGAGGTCGGCGATGCGACGGTCGTGGCCGGCGACGATCTGGCCACCATCGCGCCGAACGCCAACGTGTTGTCCGAACTCGGCGCGGCGCCCAGTCAGACGCTGCGGGCAGATGAGGCGTTGCCGATGGCGGCGATCATGACCGGCGCGGCGTTGATCCGCACCGACGAGCGCATCGCGCCGGCAGACGGCGTCGCGGCGGTCCTGCGGTACGCGCTCCCGCGCTGACGGGCGGACCGGCTCAACGCGCGCCGACGATATTGGCCAGTGCGGCGATCGACGTGTCGTCCAGGTGCTGGCAGAGTTCGAGCGGGTGCTCGAAAACGCGTTGTGCGCCGGCTTTTTCCAGCTCGCCTCGGGAAACTCCTCCGGTCAGCACCGCGATGCTGCCCACACCCGCGCGTTCACAGGCCTCGACATCCCACACCGAGTCACCGACGAAAACGGCGTGCGAGGGCGTCACACCGGCGCGCTCGAGCGCGATCTCGATGATGTCTGGCTGCGGTTTGGCGGTGTCCACATCATCGGCGGAAGTCAACGCCGATACCAGGTGGTCGCTGTCGAGCACCTCGCGAAGGATCGACAGTTCGTCCTGCGGCGCCGAGGTCGCCAGGACGACTTGGACGTCGAGCTTGTGCACGGCCTCGAGAAGTTCGCGTGCGCCCGGCAACCGTTTGAGCAGCGGTGCCAACTCCTTGTAGTAGCGCGAATGCAGATCCTTGGCCTGCTCGCGCGCGTCCGCGTCGGCGTCCACGGCCAGGGTCTTGACCAACGTCGTACCGTCCATGCCGATCGAACGGTGGATGCGCCAGGCCTCGACAGGATGCCCGACATCGTCGAATGCGCGATACCACGCGTGCACGTGCAAATAGTTCGAGTCGACCAGCGTGCCGTCGATGTCGAACAGGACCGCCGACGTGGTCTCGGCTCGATCGGTCACGAACGGGGCTGCTGCGGTGACCGGGTGTGATCGGTGCGGTCGGTGTGGTCCGCCGGCACGCCGTCCGCGTTCGCAGGCGATCGATCAGCCGGCGAAGCATCCGACGATCTGGTCTTCGGGTCCAGGGCGTCGGCGCGGGCGCGTTGTTCGTCGAGTTCGGAGCGCTTGGTGTCCACCGCGCTACGGTGTGTGCTCGCCGCGTCCTGCAACCGGGTGGCCTCGGCGGCTTTCGCCTCCGCCTCGGCCTGCGCCGCGCGGGCCCGCGCCTCGGTTTCCTGGGCGACGGCTTCTCGCTTGTCGACATGCTGCGACTTCTCATCGACTTCCGTGCGTAGCCGCTCGGCCTCCTGATGGCGGCGCTTGGTGCGCGCATTACGTGCCACGAACGCGACCAGAACGATGGCGGCGATCAGCGCGACGGCGACGATGATCCACACGATGACGTTGCTGTCCATGTCGGCTCCTTCTACGGGTCAGGCCGGCTCGCCGAGGTCAACCGCATTGACGAACCTGCTAATTCTGCGGGTGCCCGGGCCTCGGCCTGCCTAAACGGAGGCCTGTTCAGAAGGAGTCGCGACCGCTAGAGCGTCGCAGTGAGCGGTCCCGTCGGCGCGCAGAAGGGCTGTGGCGGATTGCCCTTCGACGCACAACCCTTGCCGGTCGCGACGTACGTCGTACCGGGCTGGTACGGCGAGTAGTACACCCGAGCCATCAGCGGGCCGTTGTTCTGCGTGCACCGCCCGGGCCCCGGGCTGCCCTGCACCTGAATGCAGGCGATCGACTGGTAAGGGGTGCCGCCGTCGCAGGCCGCCGGGGCCATCGTGACGGACACCATGTCAGTGCCCGATACCTGGACGACGTGCGGTGTCGAGAGGGTGAAGTTGCATGGCTGGTCGCCGGGGGCGGTGTTCGGGTCGGCACTCGCCGAGGCGGTGAGCGAGAGGCAACTCAACGCGACGGCGAAGAACGCGACCATCAGCGACCTGGTCATCCCCGGATCGTAAGCCAGCGTTTGCGCGAGAGTGCGTGTTTGCCCACGAACCGCCGCGCTCGGCCAGACCGAACTTCGCCGAGCGACCGTGTCCGTCTCGCGACACGCCGCTTCTCGCGACGGAGAAATGCGGTCGCTCGCGAAAAGGTGACGGTGGCATCGGTGCGCCGAATAAGCCCACGTCAAGCCGGAAAGTAGACAAAATCTGCAATCTGTTCACGGTTTACATTGACACGGCAATCTGCGAACTGTTCTATGGCGGGGTGAGCTTCGACACGATCATCTGCAACGGCCGCTGGTTCGACGGCACCGGCGCCCCGTCGGCAGTGCGCAATATCGGTATTCGCGATGGCCGCATCGTGGCGGTCAGCCCGGATGAGCTCGACGCCACCGATTGCGCACAGGTCATCGACGCCACCGGCAAGTGGGTCATACCGGGCATGCTCGACATCCACACCCACTACGACGTGGAGGTGCTCAACGGGCCCGCCCTGGCCGAGTCCTTGCGCCACGGCGTAACCACGGTGATGCTCGGCTCCTGCTCGTTGTCGACCGTGCACGTCGACGCCAGCGACGCCGGGGACATCTTCGGCCGGGTAGAGGCCATCCCCCGCGAGCACGTCGTCGCCGCGATCGAGGAGCACAAGACCTGGACGAACTGCGAGGAGTACATCCGGGCACTGGAGGCCCGGCCGCTCGGACCCAACATCGCGGCGTTCATCGGACACTCCGACATGCGCGCGGCGGTGATGGGCCTGGATCGCGCCACGCGCAAAGATCAGCGCCCCACCGCAGCCGAGCAGGCCGGGATGGAGCGCTGGCTGAGCGAGGCGCTGGAGGCGGGATTCGTCGGAATGTCTTCGCAGCAACTGCTTTTCGACAAAATCGATGGCGACGTGTGCCGCTCGAGGACCCTGCCGTCGACCTATGCCAAGCCCCGCGAGCTGCGCCGGCTGAAGGCGCTGCTGCGTCGCGCCGGCCGGGTGCTGCAGTCCGGCCCGGATATCCAGAACCCGGTCAACCTGGCCTCGCAGCTGGCGCAGTCGCTCGGCGTCGTCCGCAACCCGCTCAAGACCAGCTTGCTGTCGGCGGCAGACGTGAAATCCAATCCGTACAGCATTCATGCCCTCGGTCCGGCGGCCCGGTTCGTCAACAGACTCGGCGGGAACTTCCGCTGGCAGCACCTGCCCGTTCCGTTCGAGGTCTACGCCGACGGCATCGACCTGGTCGTCTTCGAGGAGTTCGGTGCCGGTGCGGCGGCCCTGCATCTGCGCGACGAGGTCGAACGCAATGAATTGATGCGCGACGCACGATACCGCCGCCAATTCCGCAAGGAATACGAAAGCAAGCTGGGCATCCGGGTGTGGCAACGCGACTTCTTCGACGCCGAGATCGTGGCCTGTCCGGATGCCTCGGCCGTCGGCAGATCGTTTGGCCAGATCGGTCAGGACCGCGGTCTGCATCCTGTCGATGCATTCCTCGACCTGGTGCTCGAACACGGTGTCGCGTTGCGATGGCGCACCACGATCTCCAACCACCGCCCCGACGTGCTCAAGAAGCTGGCCGCCGACTCCGGTATCCAGATGGGGTTCTCCGACGCCGGGGCGCATCTGCGCAACATGGCGTTCTACAACATGGGTTTGCGGCTGCTGCGTCACGTGTACACCGCGGCGCAGGCCGGGAAGTCGTTCATGACCGTCGAACACGCGGTGCACCGGCTCACCGGGGAACTGGCCGACTGGTACCGCCTGGATGCCGGGCACCTGCGTCTCGGCGACCGCGCCGATGTCGTGATCGTCGACCCCACCCATCTCGACGACACCCTGGATCGTTACGCAGAAGAGCGCGTCGAGCAGTACGGCGGGTTGTCGCGCATGGTGAACCGCAACGACGACACGGTCTCGGCGGTGTTCGTCGGCGGCCGCGCGGTCTTTCTCGACGGCGAACCCACCGATCTCGTCGGTAACCGGCGAACGGGGCGCTTCTTGCGCGCTGCGCACAAGGCGCCCGCGCGCGCACAACAGGAAGGTGAGCTGGCCAGTGTCGGTTGAGGATACGGTTCTCGGGATGTGGAAGGCGCTATCGGCGCGAGACTGGGAGAAGCTGAAAACCTACCTGGCCGACGACTGCATCTATCTCGACATGCCCGTCGGGCCGACAGCGGCCGCGCGCGGCCCGGAGAACATCGTCAAGAGACTGAAGATCGGCCTGGAGCCGCTGGCCTCGTACGAGAACTTCACCGGTCTGATGGTCGACAACGGCACGGACGTCATGTACGAACATCATGAAGAATGGCATTGGCCCACAGGCGAATCCGCTGTGCTGCAGTTCGTCAGCGTACATCGCGTCGACGACGGCAAGATTACTTTGTGGAAGGACTACTGGGACATGGGTGCGCTGGCCAACAACGCGCCGCCGACCTGGATGGAAGACTTCGCCAATGCCGACATGTCGTGGGTCTTCGACGCGACCGGACTGGTCTGAAGGCTCACACGCTCCAGGCCAGCCGGAACCTGTCGGCCACGTCCTCGGCGCTGAGTTCGCCGAAGTGCTTCTGCTCGTATCGGCGCACAGCGACGACGGAATCGACGATCGCGTCGCCCAGAATCGCCCGTAACAGTGCCGAGCGGTCGAGTGCATCGACCGCCTCCCCCTGGTTCTCGGCCATCGTCACGATTCCGGACCGCTTCCGTTGAGCATCGGTCAGCGTCACCGGGTCGACTGTCGTCTCCGGCGGTAGCTTGAGACCGCGCTCGATCCCGTCGAGGGCCAGTCCGAGGATCGCCGCCGTGGCCAGATACGGATTGGCGGAGGGGTCGACGACCTTGACCTCGACGTTGGCGCCGAGCGGGTTGCTTATACCGCCGACGATGAAACGCACTGCGGCTTCCCGATTCTCGGTGCCCCAGCAGACCGAGGCGCCGGACCAGTGGCCGGGTTGCATGCGTTGGCCGGACAGGACAGATCCGGCTAGCACACCCTGCGCTTCGGGCAGACCGGTGAGCAACCCTGCGACCGCGGACGCACCCTCGGGGGTCAATCCGTTGATCCCGTCGCTGTCGGAGAAGAGTGGGGTCTCCTCGCGTCTCATCGAGAAGTGTTGATGCGCACCCGATCCGACCTCACCCGCGAAGGGGACCGGCGAGAGGCTGACCCGCATCCCGTATCGCCGGGCGACCCGGCCGACGATGATCCGCGCCAACACCAGTGCGTCGGCCGCCTCGACCGGTGGCTGCGCGGCCAGCGAGATCTCGAACTGGTTGGCGCCGTACTCGGGATGGAATTGCTCGATTGCGAGGCCGGATGCCGTCGCCGCGTTGATGACGTCGCGCACGAATCCCTCGAACTCCAGTACGCCGGCAAGGCCGTACTGGGCCCACAGGTGTGACGGCAACCGGCTGCCGTCGGGGCCGACGAGGACGAACTCCATCTCGTGGCCCACGCTCGTACTGATTCCGGCGTCCGACAACCGATCCGTAATCCGGCCGAGTGCCCCGCGGCTACAGTAGGGATCGGCGGCACCGTTCTGGTTGAAGAAATTGCCTGGCGCCCAGGCCAATCCGTCACCGAGGATGCGTAGGGCGCCGAGGTCGATCCGAATCCGCTGGTCGCCAACCACTCCGATTGCATCGCCGAACACGATGCCGCTCTGGTCGATCGCGAAGACGTGCCACACCGGGCTGGCCCCCAGACCCGGGTCGGCGAAGACACCCATCCGCCGCAGCGGAACGGTCTTGGCGAGGATGAGGCCGGCCGCGTTCACGACGGTACCGATGAGGGTCGCGACCCCGTCGGCCTCGAGTTGGGCAATCGCTGCGGCCGCGAGCGGTTTGGCTGCCACTGCTTTCACGACAGCCATTGTGCGCGGCCTCGCGGGTACTTACAGAGTGATCTTGCAGGTTTGGCCGATGTCGAGTGTGCGCAGCATGCGGCCCATGCCCAGCCACATCGCGCAGGACAACGCCAGATCGGTGAGAAGTTCATCGGAGAATTGTTCGCGGCAACGCTGCCAGAAGTCTTCATCGTCGCGCAGGCCGGTGTGGTCGCCGGCGAAGCGTTCGGCGAACTCCGCGGCGATCCGCTCCTGTGCGCTGTATCCCGGCCAGGTCCGCCATTCGGCGGCGTGGTCGTAGAGGTCCTCGTCGACGCCGGCAGCCAGACCCTCGGAGTCGCGGGTGTTCTGGCACACCACACATTCGTTGTCCAACGCGATCACCATCCGTGCCAACTCGCGGACCCGCATCGGCAACCGGTTCTTGGTGTACACCGCATTCGTGAAGCCGGCCATCGCGACGCCGATATCCGGTGACTTCATCACCCAGGCGGCTGCGTCATCGTCGGCAAAGTCCCCGATTCGGCTCATGGCGGCATGGTACGCCCGCGCCGCTTAGATTGGAACGCGTTCTAGTTTCGTGGTTGCGCCCGGCTCAGGTCGCGGCGACCAGCGGAGTGCGGTCATCGGTCCAATCGCGCTGCACGAGCATCCGGTGCGCGATCCGCTCCAGGGCCGCCTCGACCTGGAATCGGTCGGGGCGCCCCTCGAATGACGGGGAGGTGGCCAACTTCTCGACGATGCGGCCGACGATCGCCGTCGAGATGGCGTCGACCTGCCTGATTCCGTTCTGGGTGAGCCACAGCCGCTCGTCGGCGCGCAGCGCCAGGCCGCGTCGCACCAGATCGTCGAATGTCGGCTCGATGACCTCGTACGGCACGCGAAGGCGTTCGGCGATATCGGTCAGCGTCGCTGATCCGAACACCTGGTTCTGTCGGTAGATCTGCAGTAGCGCCCACATCTGGCTGACGTCGAGGACGCATCCGGGTTCTGCGGCAAGGCTGCGCAAGCGGATCTCCGGCGAGTCGCGGAACAGCCGGCCCACGGCCACCTCGAGGATCTTCTCGGGTGACTCTGCGCTCGGCATGCCGAAGCCCTCGCCCAGATCCGAGGCCGACACGGTTTCCACCTCTCGCAGTTGAACCTCCTTGAGGAACAACGAGACGACGAACCCGACCACTGCGACGGGCACCGCGCACAGAAAGACCCGGCCGAGCGAATCGGCGTAGGCGTCGACGATCGGCGTCGCCATCTGTGGCGACAGCATGTGCAGCGCCTGGGGTGATTCGGCGGCGCGCTGCGGTGCGCCGCCCGCGACCAGCGCCGGCCCGATCCGGCTCGCCAGGAAGTTCGCAAATAGGCTGCCGAAAATCGCTGCGCCAAAGGAACTTCCGATGGTCCGAAAGAAGGTGACACCGGATGTGGCAACTCCGAGATCGGCGAAGCTCGAGGTGTTCTGGACGACCAATATGAGGACCTGCATGCACAGCCCGATTCCGGTGCCGAGAATGAACAGATACAGCGACTGCTGCCAGGCCGGCGTCGCGGCATCCATCCCGGACAGCAGCAGGAACGCCACCGCGATGGTCGCGGTGCCCGCGATGGGGAAAATGCGGTATCTGCCGGTGTGGCCGACGATTTGGCCGCTGCCGACGGAGGTGATCAGCATGCCTGCCACCATGGGCAGTGTGCGTAGTCCGGACGTCGTGGCCGACACGCCGTTGACGAATTGCATGAACGTCGGCAGGAACGTCAAGGCGCCCAGCATTGCGAACCCCACGATGAACCCGAGGATGCAACACACGGTGAACACCGGGCTGGCGAACAGCCGGATCGGCAGGATGGGTTCGGCCGCATGGGTTTCCACCCATACGAAGATCACCAGGGCGGCGATCGAACCGGCGAACAGTCCGATGATCACCGGCGATGACCACGAATATGTGCTGCCACCCCAACTCGTTGCGAGCGTCAGTCCGGATGCGGCGAGGCCGACGAAGAGGATGCCCGCATAGTCGATGACGGGTTTGGCCGACTTTGCCAGCGGCGGGATGGCGATTGCGGCCACAGCCAGCACGCCGAGCGCCACCGGCACATTGATCCAGAACGCCCACCGCCAGGTGAGGTGGTCGGTGAAGAACCCGCCGAGAAGCGGCCCGATCACCGTGGTCACCCCGAATACCGCGCCGAGCGCACCCTGGTAGCGACCGCGGTCGCGCAGCGGGATCACCTCCCCGATCAGGGCCATCGCGGTGACCATGATCGCGCCACCTCCGACACCCTGCAGCGCCCGGGAGGCCACCAACATGGTCATCGAGCCGGCCAACCCGCACAGAACTGAGCCGAAGAGGAAGAACACTACGGCCGCACCGAATACGGTCTTGCGGCCGAACAGATCACCCAACTTGCCGACCACTGCCGTGGCAATGGTGGATGCCAGCAGGTAGCTGGTCACCACCCACGACTGATGGCCTGCGCCGCCGAGGTCGGCCACGACCGTCGGCAGAGCCGTCGCCACGATCGTCTGGTCCAGCGCGGCCAGCAGCATCCCGAGCAGCACCGCAACGAACACCAAGTTCCGACGCTGCGGGCTGATCATCGTGCTTCCGGTTTCCGGATCAACGGCAACCGGTGCGCCCTGACTCGTCATACTCCCCTTTCACGCCGTTTCGAGATGGCAACACCAGCCATATCGTTAGCACAGCTATGAAAGTTACGCACCGAGACAGGATCCCCCCGCGAACGTGCGCAAAACGCTGCAAATGTGCGGCGTGCCGTCCGCAAACGCGCACGTTCGCGGAGGTAAGGGTGAGGAGGGTTACAGCGAGGTCGGTGGGCGCGACACGCACTGCGCCGCGAAGAGCTCGTCGCCCAGCTTGTCCATCAGCTGCAGCTGGGTCTCGAGGTAATCGATGTGCTCTTCTTCGCTGCCGAGGATCTTCTCGAGCAAGGTGGCGGACGTGGCATCGCCCTTCTCCCGGCACATGATGATGCCCGGGCGCAGGCGCTCCATGACCTCGTACTCGATCGCCAGGTCGGCCTCGAACTGCTCGCGCAGGGTCTGCCCGATCCGCAGCGAGAAGAGCCGCTGGTAGTTGGGAAGCCCGTCGAGAATGAGGATTCGGTTGGTGATGTCCTCCGCGTGATTCATTTCTTCAAAGGACTCTTTGCGCGTGTGTTCGGCGAGTTCGGTGAACCCCCAATTAGCCTGCATCTTCGAATGCAGGAAATACTGATTAATGGCGGTGAGTTCACTTGTCAATTGCTCGTTGAGCAGTTTTAGGACGTCCGGATCGCCTTGCATGGGTCGCTCCTAGGAACTTGAGGGCTGGTCAAGCATCGCTGTCGGTCGTGCACCTCCCAAACTAGTCCAGTTATGCCTCGCGGGCTCGCTTTAATGTGTGCGTGGGGCGTGTTTTTCGTTCGTGATGAGCCGTCTCGCAGACTCCAGGCGCAGATCCGACCCCTACTCTGGACTGCCTAGGCTAAGTAAGGTTAGACTGCGCTAACCAACGGCGGAGCCTCGACGCAGACAGGAAGAATTGATGGGTGAGTACAATTTGCACTCATTGATTCTTGCGTGCGACTTTCGGGTCGCCGACGTCGAGCGAATGTGGAAATGGCTCAAAAAGCGTCGCGATAATCTGGACTCAATTGGTGCTCATCATGTCGTGCTGTACGAGTCCATTTGGGAGCCGAACCGTGTCCTGGTGACAATTGGTATTCGAAATGCCCGATCCATTCGAGAGGTGTTGCGTTCATCAGCGCTGTTCGAGTGGTTCGACATCTCCGGGGTCGACGACATCCCGCCGATCTTCGGCGGTGAAGTGGTCGAGAAGATCGACTTGTACGCCCCCTCGCCCGCCGATCAGGTGGGCCGGGTAGTGGTCGGCGTCATGTCGTCGGTCGAGGACGTGTCGGCGCTGATGGTCAAGGTGCACGACGGTATCGAGCGCTTCAGGCGCAACGGGGTACGCAAGATCTGGGTCTACCGCGCCCTCGACGACGGGCAGGAAGTGATGATCCTGCAGGAAGTCGAGGATGAGGCCGCCGCACGGCACTGGATCGACCATCCGGACGCGGCTGCGGAGTGGATGTCCAACGTGGGCTTGGGCGCCTATCCGACGCAGTTCGTCGGTCGGTTCGCCCATCTGATGGCCGTAGCCGAGCAGGGTTGACGGGTACGCCGATGTTTGTCTGCCTGTGCATGGGAATCACCAGCCACGACGTAACCGAATGCGTGTCCAACGGGGCGCGCACTTCGAAGCAGATCGCCGAGGCCTGCGGCGCCGGGGGCGACTGCGGACGATGCCGCCGTACCCTGCGGGCGATCATCGCCGCCCACGCCGAGGTCGACGACGCGACGCCCCGAGCAGTGAATCACTGACCGGCTACTCTCCCTCGCCCTTACCGGTGAAGTCGGCTAAGGCATCCGCGTTGGCCGCGGCTCCCATCAAGACCGCGAAGTGTTCGTTCTCCCTCGCGGTCGCGGCGGCGATTCCGTCGCGGGTCGGCGCCATGATCGTCTGCTTGACCGCCATCAGGCTGGCGATGGGCCGCGATGCCAGTACTTCGGCGTGCCGGCGAGCCTGCGTCAGCAGCTCCTCGGGCGGACACACCTTCCACACCAGGCCCATTGCATGCGCCTCGGTCGCGTCCACCCATTCCGAGGACATCAGCAGCCAGGCCGCGTTCTGCCGACCGATCAACCGCGGCAACAGGTACGACGACGCCGCTTCGGGTGCCACACCCAGGCTCGTGAACGGTGTCTTCAGCCGTGCCGTCGTAGACATGAAGACCAGATCCGCATAGCCGAGAATCGTTGTGCCGATACCGACTCCGACGCCGTTCACGGCGCAGATCAATGGTTTCGGAAAGTCGGCGAGCGCGTCGATCATCGTGGTGAAGTGACTACCCTGTTCGTTGAACTCGGGATCGGTGATGCGCCTGTGCATTTCGTTGAGATCATTGCCCGCGCTGAAGGCCCGGCCCTCGCCGGTCAACAGGACGACCGCCACCTCCGGGTCCGCAGCGGCCTCGCGGAGGGCGACCGCCGTCGCAAGATACATTTCCTCGTTGAAGGCGTTGAGCACTTCCGGCCGGTTGAGGATCAGCGTGCGGATCCGGCTGTCGTCGGAGATCTGCAGGGTCGTTTGCGCCACGGCAGCAGCGTAGGCGTCAACCGCTGCGATACCACCCTCAGGGTGCGCGAAGCCCAGTCGCCGAGTGTGCGCTCATTGCGAAATCTCGCACCGCTTTTCGCTGCGGTCGTGCAGGGTGGCTCAGTGGTGGTTGTTCCCGGGCGAATTCGCGAACGGACTGCGGTACACGTAGCGGCTGGTCGGCACCGTGTCGATATCACGGTTGGCCCCGAATGCCGCTGTGCTGGCCACCATGCGCTCCATCCGGTCGCGCAGGTCGTCGTCGTTCGCGGCGCCGAAGAACGCGTGCAGATCGGACAGTGCGGCTTGCGGGAACAGTTCCTCGACAATCGCGGCGAGGGCAGGCGCATCCGGTGTCAGTGCGCGCACCACGGCATTCTGGGTGTAGCCGAAGGTCGACTGGGTCTCGATGGCCACCGGGGTGTGATCGATGTGCCAGCGCGCCAACCAGGTTGACTCGTCCAGGTCGGCGGGTCTGCGCAGCAGCGCGACGTTGGCGAAGCCCTCGGTCCGCTCCCCCGGCGCGGTGGTCGGCGGGGCCAGCGGGACCGACTCGGTGACGAGGTAGGCCGCCACGTCGTCGGCTTCCTGCTCGAGTCGGGAGACCGCGCCGGTGACCTGTTCGCCGTAGGACTGGTGGGTCCACACGCTGACGAAACCCACCACGGGCGGGTCCAGAGTCGTCAGCGTCATCAGTGAGTCGCGGACTGCGCCGTCGCGCACGTTGACCGTCAGTCCCGGAATTCCGAGGGCGAGCAGGTCGGTGGCGACGCGTTCGCGCAGGCGCACGCACCATGCGTCGTCGGCGTCGGCACCTCGCAGCGTGATGATGACTTTCTCCACGAAGCGAACTTAGCGCCGTGCTCGCTCGGCCGCGGTGCTCGTGTGACCAGATGCTATTCCTCCAACCAGCGTCGCTGCAGGTGAATCGAGGGAGCGACCCGAGCAGATGCCCCTCGCGGCAGACAGCCCTTTACGCTGTGCCGCATGGTGTTTGAGGTGACGGCGCCTCGCGGTGAGCCTCGGTGTTCGGGCAGCGGACTCCGAACACAGCGCCGAACCGAAACCGATCCGATGCGTGTAGTGCGCCGGGTCGGCGCATAGAGGCGTCAGAATGGGGGCGTGAGTACCCGCAGCAGGGTCACCGACGCCCTGCGGCCGACTGTGCCCGACGCCGGGGCGGTGGCCAGGAGCCTGCTCGGCGTGTTGGCCGTCGCCGCCATCGCACTGCTCTGGGACTCGGGTGCCACCGCCGTGTGGGTGGCGAGCGCCGCGGCGGTCGCCGGTGCCATCGCCCTGCAGGACAGTCCGGGCGGCCGGGTCACCCGCGTGCTCGTCGTAGCCGGTCAGATGGGTGTCGCGGTCTTCTTGGGCGCGCTCTGCTCCTTCTACGACGTCGTGTTCGTCGTGGTGCTCGCACTCTGGTGCTTCGGGGTCGGGTTGCAGTGGGCGATCGGGAGTAACGCCGGCCTCGTCGCCGCCGCGAGTGGCGCCATGATCGCGATTGCGCCGCCGCTGGCCCCCACGGCGGCGTCGGTACTGGTCCCTACTCTGCTAACGGTCGCAGGCGGTGCTCTGCAGGCGGCTCTGATCACCGTCTGGCCGCCGCAGCGGTGGCGCACGCAGCGCGAGGCGTTGACCGAGGCATATCGGGCGCTGGCCGAGCGCGCGCGTCAGATTGCCCAGGACGCGGATACGCCAACCGTCGCGACCCTTCTGCCGTCGTTGCGGAGTGCGTTCGTCGACACCCAGGCAAGCCGTCGCCCCGAGGCCTACCGGGGTGGGCACCGGTTACCGGAGCGGATCATGGCTACGCTGCGCATGCTGCGCGCAACGCCGGAGACCGACCGCGAGGAGACCTCGCGGATGCTGGCCGCTGCAGCCGAAGTGCTCGACGCGATCGCCGACCACACCCACACGGCGAGACGAAACGCCGAACACGGGCTGGTCCGGCTCGACGCCGCGGTGGGAGCCCTGAGTGATCCGGAAAGCCCTGGTGTCGATCGGCTTTCGAAGCAGTTGCACGAGGCCGCGGAGCTACGGTTTCCCGATCTGTATCGGCCCGACCTGATCAGCCCGTTGCGTGCGGCGATGACGACCGTCCGCTCGCACATGACACTGGCCTCGCCGATCCTGCGGCACGCAATCCGGTTGGCGGTGGCAATCGCGATCGCGGCCTGCGCGGACCGCTTCGCGCCCGTGGCCCACGGCTACTGGATCGCCCTGACCGTGTTGCTGGTGCTGCGTCCCGAGACCGCCCACACCTATACGCGCTGCGTCGGACGGCTGGCGGGCATCGCCAGCGGGATCGTGGCGGCCTCGGTGATCGCGATGCTGTTGAATCCGGCGGGGTTGGTCGCCGCCGTGTTGGCGACGCTCTGCCTCACCGCGACCTTTGCGGCGACCAGGTTGGGCTATATCGCGACGAGCGCGGCCATGGCGGCGGCCGCCGTGTTTCTTCTCGAGATCGATGCCGCCACCTCCGGTGCGACACTCGAGGACCGATTGTTCTCGGTCGTCATCGGGGGCGGGCTCGCCGTCGGAGCGCACGTCGCGTTGCCCGATCACGCGTTGACCCGACTGCACCATCGGGCCGGTGAACTGCTCAAGACCGAAATAGACTATGCCGCAACGGTAGTACGTGCCTATGTGCATCCTCTCGACCGCCCGGCCGATGCCGTGTCCTCGGCGTGGCAGCACGCGTATCGCGCCCGGGCCGGGTTCGAAGCCGCGTCTGGTGCCACCCGCATGGAGTCCCGCGAGCTACGTCGGTGGCTGCGTTCGTACCGCACCGCCTTGAATGCGGTCACCATCTCGTGCGCCACGCTCGAAGACAATCTGCCGACTCGTCCGCCGGCCGCGATCACGCCGGAGTTCATCGCCGCCGTCGACGATTTCGTCGACGCTTTGCGCGGGGCGCCGCCGAACCCCGGAACCCCGTGGGCCGTCGACATCGCGGCATTGACCGCGGCCAACCAGCAGGTCCGCGAGCGGGCGGACGCACTCAGCGGCGACGACGGCGCCGCCCGGGTGCTGGTCGCCGAGATCGCGTCGATCACGCGCAGCCTGTCCGGGATCGCCGCTATCCGCGAGCCCACCTCGGCCGAATGAGCGCACCTTCGGCTCCCACCTTCACGTCTTCGTCGTCGGCAACCTCGCCGAGGACGTGGTCGCGGATCAGCGCCGAGACACGTTCTCGTATGGTTGCCGAACTGCCGGTCGCGTGTGCAGCCTTTTGAGCTCAGGCGAATACAAACGGAGGCAAGGTATTTCCGCGCAGTGCGGCTGAGGGCGCATTTGCCCTGCGTGTTAGCGTCTCGCTATGGTCTTGGCAGCGGCTATCCAGCTGGAGGCGGTGCTCGGCGACGTCCAGAGCAATCTTGCTGCGTGCGAACGACTGACCGATCGGGCGGGTCAGGCTGGTGCAGCGATCATCGCATTGCCCGAGTTCTTCTCGACCGGGATCGGATTCTCACCGTCGCTTGCCCACGCGGCACTTGCGCCAGATGGTGCAGCAACTGATCTCCTCACCCGGCTCGCCAAGCGACACGGCGCGTTGGTCGGCGGTTCGTTTCTGTGCCGCGACCCCGACGGCCATGTGCGCAACGCATACCTGCTCGCCGACCCACGAGGGGTGGTCGGTCGTCATGACAAAGACCTACCGACCATGTGGGAGAACGCGTTCTACGTCGGCGGGAACGACGACGGGGTGATCGATCTCGGCGACTACCGGGTCGGTGCAGCGGTCTGCTGGGAGTTGATGCGCTCCCAAACCGTTCGGCGTCTCCGCGGCCGCGTCGATCTGGCGATGACGGGCTCGGGGTGGTGGTCGATTCCGAGATGGCGACCCCGAACGGTGTTCGACCACTTGGAGCGAAACAATTCCGCGACTGCTCGCGCGGCCGCGGCGACATTTTCGCAATACCTGGGCGTCCCGACACTGCATGCAGCACATGCGGGCCCGCTGAGTTGCGAAATGCCATGGCTGCCCCTTGGATACCGTGGCCGCTTCGAAGGTTCGACGATGATCACCACAGGAGACGGGGTTGTTATCGCCGAACGGCGTGCCGAAGACGGGGAGGGCGTCGTTCTCGGTGAAATCACCCTCGGCCGCCAAGAAGTCGCCCTCGAACCAGGCCCCGGCTACTGGCTGCACACACGAGGCGTATTGCCCAGTGCAGTCTGGCACTACCAGCGTTGGCACGGGCGGCGTTGGTATCAACGCAACGTGATGTCGGCACGGGAACGAAAGAGGATTGCGTCGTGAACGCGGGACTGGCTTTGGGCACCGACACGGTGGTGACGCTGCTGGCAGCCGGCCTGATATTCATGCTGGCACTCGCCTTGGGAGTATGGAAGTACCGGGAAATGGTCACTTCCCCCGAGCACCTCGCTCACCCCTACGTGGACATCGCCCACCGTGCTGCGCTTCTCTACTCCTTCGCCACTTTGTTGACCGCCGCGTTCGTCGAACTGAGCGCATGGCCGACTTGGCTGAACTTGACGGCTGCGATGGTCTTGGTCTTCTTCTTCGTGGCGGCCATCGCTGCCTACATCGTGCACGGTGCGCTGCGAGACACCACGAACCAGTTCGAGCATCCCAGCGCGAGCCTGCGCGTCTCGATGGTGTTGCTCATCATCGGCGAAATGGGCGGATTCGGCATCTTGCTCGCCGGATTCATCGCCGCACAGTTCTGAAGTAGCTCCGCAACTGTGAAGTAGCTCCGCAACGCGCCGGTCGCATCACCAGAGCGATCAACTCATCATTTGCCTGCTGCGATTTCCACCGCGCGGTTGATACGAATGGTATGACGAAAGGCACTATCGGCCGTCGCGGCCGATCGAGCCCGTCGGGCGAAGGGGGTTTGTCTCGGTGATGACCGCAGGGGACCCTGGCCTGACTCCGCTCCGTGACGGTGGACCGCACACCGGCGTGCGCGACGGCGTGCGGACCCTTCATCCCGGATACTTTGCGCTGGTGATGGCGAGCGGCATCGTGTCGATCGCGATGCACAGCCACCGCGCATATGTTCTCTCCGTGGCGCTGCTGTGGATAGCATGCGTCGCCTACGTCGTACTGATCGCATTGAACCTGTTGCGCACGTTGATCTTCCGCAGCGCCGTCGCCGACGACCTCGCCGATCCGCGTCGTGCATTCGGTTTGTTCACGTTCGTCGCCGCGACCGGTGTGCTCGGCACCCGACTGGCGCTGGACGGTCACCACACGGGCGCGTTCACGCTTCTGGTGGTCGCATCGCTGGCCTGGCTGGTCCTGGGTTACGTGGTGCCGTGGACGGCGGTGCTGGGCCGCTCGCAGCGGCCGGTACTTCAACGCGCGAACGGCACCTGGTTCATCTGGGTGGTTGCCAGCCAGTCCATCGCGGTGCTCGCCGCGGTACTGCAACCCGTCGTCGCGGGCGGGCATCGGGAACTGGCGCTGCTGGCAGTGTTCTCCTGGTCGGTGGGGGTGTTCCTGTACGGCGCCGCGGGTCTTTTCGTCGCCGCCCGGATGCTGCTCTATCCGCTGCGCCCGGAGGACCTGACCCCGCCCTACTGGGTCGCGATGGGGGCCACCGCGATCACCGTCGTGGCGGGCGCCCGCATCGTCGAAATGGCCGATGCGCCGATGGTCGCCGCCACCCGGGGCCTGATCGGCGGAACGTCGGTCCTGTTCTGGGCGTTCGGCACCTGGTTGATACCCCCGCTGCTGGCGGCCGGAATCTGGCGGCACGTGATCCACCGAATTCCTCTTCGGTATGAAGCCCCGCTCTGGAGCGTGGTGTTTCCGCTCGGGATGTACGGCGTGGGCGGGGACTACCTGGGACACGCGGACCATCTACCCCTCGTGCAGAAAATCGGCTACTTCGAAAGCTGGGTGGCGTTGGCGGCATGGACCTTGACGTTTCTGGCCATGCTCTACCACCTGCTGGTCACCCGCATCATCGCGGCGCGGACGTAGCCGCGCAGCGAACCACGCGCTGCGGGCTGGCTGCTCGCAATTGTCCCCACCGCCGCGCGGGTGAATTATCGTGCCGTGCATGCGCATTTCGCTCGCGGACGACACCTACTACGACCTCGGGTCCTATCACCGCCCGATTGAGAGCCCGTCGCCGCAGGCGCAGGTGTGGTTCGACCGCGGGATGGTGTGGTCGTACGCGTTCAACCACGAGGAAGCGATCCGCTGCTTCGACCGAGCCCTCGAACTGGATCCCGAATTGGCGATCGCCCGGTGGGGAGTGGCGTACGCGATCGGACCGAACTACAACAAGGGCTGGGACGCCTTCGATTCCGTCGATGCCGCCGTGTCGTTGGCGCGTGCCCGGATGGAGCTGTCACTGGCCGTCAACGACCGCGCGTCGGCGGTCGAACGCGGCCTGATCACGGCGCTGCAAGCCCGCTTCCCCACCGACGACCCGAGCGACACCGGGTCGCTCGAGGCCGGCGGCGCACGCTACGCCGATGCGATGGCCGCGCTGGCGCAGGCTTACCCCGACGACGTCGACGTACAGGCGCTGGCCGCCGACGCGCTGGTCAACGTGACGGCGTGGGCTTTGTGGGACACCAGGACCGGCGAACCCGCCCTGGGCTCTCGGGTCAGGGCGGCCAAGCGAATTCTCGATGACGCACTTTTGACCGACGTCGGCCGCAGCCACCCCGGCGTCCTGCACCTGTACGTGCACACGATGGAGATGTCAGCAACACCGCAGGATGCGCTTCCCGCCGCGGACCTGTTGCGCGACCTCGTGCCAGACGCCGGCCACTTACAGCACATGCCCAGCCACATCGATGTCCTGTGCGGGAACTATCGCGCCTCGGTGGTAGCGAATCAGACTGCGGCACAAGTCGATCGACGTTTCGTCGAACGTGAGGGACCGCTGAACTTCTATTCGCTGTACCGCGCTCACAACTTGCACTTCGTCGTCTACTCGGCGATGTTCGAGGGAAATTCGCACGCCGCGTTCGCGGCCGCCGATGAGCTCGCCGAACAACTGAGCCCGCAACTGCTGGCGATCGAGTCTCCGCCCATGGCCGACTGGCTCGAAGCCTTCGTGCCGTTGCGCACCCATGTGCTGGTCCGGTTCGGCCGCTGGGACGAACTGATCGCCCAACCGCTGCCCGATGATACGGAGCTGTACTGCAGCACCGCCGCGACGATCCACTACGGGCGAGGTGTCGCGCACGCCGCCAGGGGCAACCTCGAGCAGGCCCGGGCCGAGCGTGCGGCGTTCCGGACCGCCTGTCGTCGCATCCCTGAGAGCCGGTATCTGTTCAACAACACCGTCATTGACATCCTGGCGATCGCCGGTGAAATGATCGACGGTGAGATCGCCTACCGCGCAGGTGAATACGATGCTGCATTCGCGCACTTGAGGCGTGCGATCGAACTCGACGACGCGCTGCCCTACGACGAGCCGTGGGGCTGGATGCAGCCGACCCGGCACGCCTACGGTGCGCTGCTGCTCGAACAGGACCGCGTCGAGGAGGCCGCCGTCGTCTACGCCGCCGACCTCGGACTTGATCCCGCCTTGCCGCGGCCGTGTCAGCACCCGAACAACGTCTGGAGCCTGCACGGCTACCACGAATGTCTGCAGCGGCTGGGCCGCCATGCCGAGGCGGCGATCATCAACCAACAGCTCACGCTGGCCGCGGCGCGTGCCGACGTACCCATCCGCGCCTCGTGCGCATGCCGGCTGGATGTCTCCGGGCCCTGCTGCGGCTGAGCCGTAGACTTCGACAGGTGGCCCTCAGCGACGACGATCTCGCGCGCCTCGGCCGCTGCGTAGAGTTGGCGCGCGAAGCGCTCGACGCCGGTGACGAACCGTTCGGCTCCCTGCTCGTCGACGGTGCCGGCCGCACGTTGTTCGAGGACCGCAACCGGGTCAAGGACGGCAACCACACCCGTCATCCGGAATTCGCGATCGTCGGCTGGGCGGTGACCAACCTGACCGCTGCGCAGCGCGCCGAGGCGACCGTCTACACCTCCGGCGAGCACTGTCCGATGTGCGCGGCCGGCCACGCCTGGGTCGGGCTCGGTCGCATCGTGTACGCCGCCTCGGCGGCGCAGCTGACTCGTTGGCTGTCCGACTGGGGTGCACCCGCACCGCCGGTGGCGCCCCTGCCGATCACGACGGTCGCCCCGGCAGTTGTGGTGGACGGGCCCGCTCCGGAGCTCAGCGATGCCATGAAGTCTCTCTACGAGGCGAAGTTCCGGCCGTGACGGAAGTGGCACGTAGCGAACCGCACTGGGTCGAGCACGTGATCTGGTGGCACGTCTACCCGCTTGGGTTCGTGGGCGCCTATCCCGCCGAGCCGCCGCCCGGCCCCGACCAGCACCGCCTGCGCCGTGTCATCGACTGGCTCGACCACGCGATCGAGCTCGGCGCGTCGGGCATCGCGTTGGGCCCCGTCTTCTCCTCGCGCACCCATGGCTACGACACCACCGACCACTTCCGCATCGACCCGCGGCTCGGCGAGCAGGACGACTTCGACACGCTCGTCGGTGAGGCACGCCGTCGCGGCTTACGCTTACTGCTCGACGGCGTGTTCAACCATGTCGGAACGGATTTCCCCAATACCGAGTGGCTTCGCAAGCGCGGCAACGAAGTCGACACGTTCGAGGGTCACGGCGATCTGGTCGCACTGGACCACGACAACCCGGCGGTGGTCGATTACGTCGTCGACGTGATGACGCACTGGCTGCGCCGCGGCGCCGACGGCTGGCGCCTGGATGCGGCGTATGCCGTCGCCGACCGGTTCTGGGCCCAGGTGCTTCCTCGGGTCCGCGAGGAGTTTCCCGATGCGTACTTTCTTGCCGAGGTCATCCACGGCGACTACGCCGAGCGGGTACGCACGGCCGGTTTCCACTCGGTGACGCAGTACGAGCTGTGGAAGGCGGTCTGGAGCAGCCTCAACGACGGCAACTTCCATGAGTTGGACTGGGCGCTGCTGCGGCACAATGAATTTCTCGACACCTTCGTGCCCGCGACGTTCGTCGGCAACCACGACGTGACCCGGATCGCCAGCCGCCTCGACGACCTCCGCCACCTCGAACACGCGCTGGTGCTGCAGATGACTACCGGCGGCACGCCGACCGTGTACGCCGGTGACGAGTTCGCCTACCGGGGTGTCAAGGAGGAGCGGTTCGGCGGTGACGACGCCGTGCGGCCGGAGTTCGACACTCCCCCGGTCGATGTCGACGGGCACGGTGACGACGTACTGCGCCTGCACCGGTATCTGATCGGGTTGCGCCGTCGCCACGCGTGGCTGCACACCGCCCGCACCGCATCGCTGCAACTGACCAACCGCCAGTATGTCTACGAAACCCGCGCCGGGTCCGAAGCGCTGCTCGTCGCGCTCAACATCGACGACGAACCGCTGCCTATTTCACTGCCCGACCTGGGGTGGCACCAGGGAGAGGTGCTCGCCGGATCGGGCGCCCCGCCGGCGAACGTCGTCACCGCGACGGAAGTAGGTCCGCACGGCTGGCTGATCATCGCGCCGCGTTGAGACGTTCGACCCCATGGGCGAGATAGGCCCGCGCTTCCTCCAGCGATGCGATTCCGTACCGCTGCGCCATCGGACTGCTGCCGAGCCCGCGGAGCTGCGGGAAAACAAACCAGATCCAGTGGCTACGTTTGCGAC
The DNA here is from genome assembly GCF_003284965.1 of Mycolicibacterium sp. GF69. Taxonomy (GTDB): domain Bacteria; phylum Actinomycetota; class Actinomycetes; order Mycobacteriales; family Mycobacteriaceae; genus Mycobacterium. Next base: position 20,220 of record NZ_QMEW01000013.1, on the reverse strand, counting down.
CGGCACGCAGTTCGGCCAGCACGGTGTCGTAAACGCGCTCCTGAGCGTCGACGAAGCGCTGCAGGTCGAACGCCTCGCCGGCAATGGCGGATTTGTCGCTAGCCATCTCATCAGCCAGTCTCGCAAGCTAGTCTGTGCGATTCAATGACCACCACCGACCGTCGGCGAACCGGCACGCGATCGTGACGCGCCGCGTTCCTCGCCTCCGCGAGTTGGCGCCGCTGCTGCAGTTCCGGCGCCCCCAACTGAATGCGACACAACGCAGGCTGGCTGCGGCTTTGACGATCGACGACCTGCGGCGGCTCGCCAAACGGCGCACCCCGAAGGCGGCGTTTGACTACACCGACGGTGCGGCCGAGGAAGAGATCTCACTGGCGCGTGCGCGACAAGCGTTCCGCGACATCGAGTTTCATCCGACGATTTTGCGTGACGTCTCGGTCGTGGACACCAGCGCGACAGTGCTCGGCGGCCAGGTCGCCCTGCCGTTCGGAATCGCACCGACCGGCTTCACCAGGCTGATGCACACCGAGGGCGAGATCGCGGGCGCTCGTGCCGCAGCCCGCGCCGGGATTCCGTTTTCGCTGTCGACGCTGGGCACGAGCTCCATCGAGGATGTCAAGAGAGCTAACCCCTACGGGCGCAACTGGTTTCAGCTGTACATGTGGAAAGATCGGGACCGGTCCTTGGCGCTCGTCGAGCGCGCCGCGGACGCGGGTTACGACACCTTGCTCGTGACCGTCGACGTCCCGGTCGCCGGTGCGCGCCTGCGCGACACCCGCAACGGGATGTCGATCCCGCCGACCCTGACGCTGCGCACCGTGCTCGACGCGGTCCCCCATCCGCGGTGGTGGTTTGACCTGCTCACCACGGAACCGCTGTCGTTCGCGTCGCTGGACCGATGGCCGGGCACCGTCGCCGAGTACCTCGACACGATGTTCGACCCGACGGTGACTTTCGAGGATCTGGCGTGGATCAAAACCCAGTGGCCGAACAAGTTGGTGGTCAAGGGGATTCAGACACTCGATGATGCCAGGGCTGTGGCCGCACTCGGCGTGGACGGCATCGTGCTGTCCAATCACGGTGGCCGTCAACTCGACCGCGCGCCTGTGCCGTTTCACCTGCTTCCGCGCGTGGCTGCGGAGCTCGGAGACACCGTCGAAGTTTTGCTGGACACCGGCATCATGTCCGGTGCGGACATCGTCGCGGCGATCGCCCACGGCGCGCGGTTCACCCTCGTGGGTCGTGCGTACCTCTACGGTCTGATGGCCGGTGGTGAGGCCGGTGTCGACAGGGCGATCCATATCCTTTCGCAGCAGGTCAGCCGCACAATGCGGCTCCTGGGCGTGACGTCTCTGAGCGAGCTGGGTCCGCAGCATGTCAGCCAGCTCCACCGGCTGTGGCCAGGCGTGTCCGACCCGAGGGCGGACGTCACATAAGTAACTCTATTCCCACAGGTAACACCGGTTTTCGGGCGTCTGTGAGTCCTCGCTGAGTCGTAATCGTTAGCCAACCGCGACGTGGCAACTGCATGTCGAGTCGGCAGTCCCACCGCGGAGGCGTGTTTCATTACGCAGGCAAAGCAACGGCAATTGCTTGTGGAAGCGATGAAAGGTGGGTTGGTTGCCGTTATGAACATTTTGGAGAGGTGCCGAGGAACCGGCACAAAACTGTTGCGCCGAATGGCGGTGGCCGCCTTCGCGGTGGCGACGCTGCCGGCGCTGATCGGCTTCGCAGGGGGGTCGGCGACCGCGGGAGCGTTCTCTCGCCCGGGGCTGCCCGTCGAATATCTGGATGTGTTCTCCCCGGCGATGAACCGCAACATCCGGGTCCAGTTCCAGGGCGGCGGACCGCACGCGGTCTATCTGCTCGACGGTCTGCGCGCCCAGGACGACTTCAACGGCTGGGACATCAACACCCCGGCCTTCGAGTGGTACTACCAGTCGGGGCTGTCGGTTGTCATGCCGGTGGGCGGACAATCCAGCTTCTACACCGACTGGTACCAGCCGTCTCGGGGTAACGGTCAGGACTACACGTACAAGTGGGAGACGTTCCTGACGCAGGAACTGCCGGCGTGGCTGGAAGCCAACCGCGGTGTCTCGCAGAACGGCAATGCCGTGGTGGGCCTTTCGATGGCCGGCAGCACCGCCTTGACCTACGCGATCTATCACCCGCAGAAGTTCATCTACGCGGCCTCGCTGTCAGGCTTCCTCAACCCGTCCGAGGGTTGGTGGCCGATGCTGATCGGGCTGGCGATGCAGGATGCGGGCGGCTACAACGCCGAGAGCATGTGGGGTCCGTCGTCGGATCCGGCGTGGAAGCGTAACGACCCGATGGTCAACATCAACCAGTTGGTGGCCAACAACACCCGCATCTGGATCTACTGCGGAACCGGTACGCCGTCGGATCTGGATGGTGGCACCGCCGGGCAGAACCTGATGGCGGCGCAGTTCCTCGAAGGGTTCACGCTGCGGACCAACATCACCTTCCAGGACAACTACATCGCTGCGGGTGGCACCAATGGGGTGTTCAACTTCCCGGCACAGGGCACTCACAGCTGGGGTTACTGGGGTCAGCAACTGGAGATGATGAAGCCTGACATCCAGCGGGTGCTGGGAGCACAGGCCAGTGCGTAACAGCACCGCCTAGATCCACCCACCAGGAAGCCTGCCGTTTCCCCCGAACGGCAGGCTTCCTGCCGTTCGGAGCAAATATTCTCCCGAGGGGCGTCCACTGCGCTGAGGGCATCCATTCTCGACGCGTACTCGCACATTCGCGACACCCGCGCAGAGTCAACGCCCAGGACGGTCGTGCTGGCCATGGCCGAGAAGTTCCGTGGTATCCCAACTCAGCGATCCGGTTTCCATTGCCCGCAACGTGCGTTCGATCCAGGCGATCTCCGCTTTTTGGATTGACAGCATGTAGTCCTCCTCGATGAGGAACACCGGGGGCAGGTACTCTTCTGCTTTCTTCATCGCCGCGGATTGCTCTGCGACGCGCCGGCCGAGTTCCTCCCGGCGCAATCGCAGCATGGATGCAGCCGACTCGACGGTGGTGACGGACATGAACGACAACGCTGCGGGAAACAACGGGAACTCACGCGCAGGCGTCGACAGCAGGCGGTGCAGACCATCCAATAACTCCGATCGGCCGGCCGAGGTGAGCGCATAGACGGTTCTCTGTGGGTAGCTGCCCTCACGTTCCGTGCTGCTCGCCTCAATCAGTCCAGAGCGCTCGAGTTTGGTCACTGTCTGCTGAATGCTATTGCGACTTCGAATGTTTACCACCTTGTCCTTGCCGCGTTCGCTGATCAGCTTCTGCATCCGGTATGGGTGCATGGGCGCCTCGAAGAGCAGCGCCAGTATCACGAGGGTCGTCGGTGAACGCACGATTCCAGGGCGGGACACGTAGTCACTTTACTAACTAGTCATCTAATGACTATCTTGAGCTCGCGGGCATCCGCCCAACACGAACGTCAGTCCGCTGAACCAATGGGGGTTTCTCACTGTGCCTGTCGTGAATTCGATGTCAACCAAGCTCAATGTCATCGCACCTGCGGTCGCCATCGTCGTCGGCACCGTGCTCTACATCATTCCGCCCGTGGTGCACCTCAATCCGCCGATCGACGATGCCGAGCAGATACTGAACTATGTCGCAGAACGGCCGTCGTGGCGCGTGGTGGACTTACTCAACATTGCCGCAGTGCTGATTTGGGCGGCCGCCTTCGCGGCGCTACCCGTATGGGACGGCGCCGCGCGCATATGGTCGCGGGCGGCGCGCACCGTCCTGACAGCCAGTGCCGCGGTTTTCGCGGTCTACTACAGCCTGCGCGCGTTCGGACTGGAAGCCGCGGCAAACCGCTATTTGGACAACGCGACGTCGTCGGCGGCGATCTTGAGCGAGACAGAGTCGCTGCTCATGGTCCTCGGCAGCGTCGCATTCGCCGCCCAGGCAATGCTCGGCGCATCGATAGCCTTGTATGGCATCACGGTCGCAAAGACCAGCGGTCTGCCCGCGTGGCTCGGTCTGACAGGAGTTGTCGCCGGACTCGGCTGGATCAGCGGCGCACTCCTCGTCGACTTCGCAGTGATCGTGCCGTTCACCGTCCTCGGCTGGGCCTGGACGATGGCGCTTGCGTTCACATTGATACGCAGCGCCTTGAGGCGCGATGTGTCGGGAACAAATCAGGCCGGCTAAAGGTTGAGCGCATCAGACTCAAACTTTGGAGGATTGATGGCTGAAGCCAAGACAGTTCCGGTCTTGTTCGCCAGCGAGTCGATCGTGCTGCCGGGAATGGTGGTGCCCATCGAGCTCGACGAGGCCGCGCGCGCCGCGGTCGACGCCGCCCGCGCCAGCGAGTCCGGCGAGCTGCTGATCGCACCCCGGCTCGACGACCGGTACCCGTCCTATGGCGTGCTGGCCTCGATCGTGCAGATCGGCCGCACAATGGGCGGACCCGCAGCGGTCGTGCGCGGCGAGAGCCGCGCCCACATCGGCGCCGGCGCCACAGGGCCCGGGGCCGCGCTGTGGGTCGAGGTGACCGAAGTCCAGGAGAGCCCGGCGGATGAGCAGATCACCGAGCTCGCCGCGGAATACAAGAAGCTCCTGCTCGCGATGCTGCAACGGCGCGAAGCGTGGCAGATCATCGACTTCGTCAACCAGATCTCCGACCCTTCGGCGCTGGCCGACACCGCGGGTTATGCCTCCTATCTCACGCAGGTGCAGAAGCGTCAGCTGCTCGAGACCCCGGACGTCGCGGCGCGGCTCCGTTCGCTGATCGAGTGGACCGGTGGCCAGCTGGCCGAGGTCGAGGTCACCGAGAAGATCGCCGAGGACGTGCGCGAAGGCATGGAGAAGACGCAGAAGGAGTTCCTGCTGCGTCAGCAGTTGGCGGCGATCCGCAAGGAACTGGGCGACGACGACGGCACCGGATCTTCTGACGACTACCGGAACCGCATCGAGGCCGCCGACCTCCCCGAGAAGGTGCGCGAGGCGGCGCTGCGCGAGGTCGACAAGCTTGAACGCTCCAGCGACCAGAGCCCAGAGAGCGGCTGGATCCGTACCTGGCTGGACACGGTGCTGGAGCTGCCGTGGAACGCCCACACCGAGGACTCCACCGATTTGGCGGCCGCGCGCGACATCTTGGACGCCGACCACCACGGGCTGGAGGACGTCAAGGACCGCATCGTCGAGTACCTGGCCGTGCGGGCCCGGCGCGCGGCGCGCGGGCTGCAGGTCGTGGGCGGCCGCGGTTCGGGTGCGGTGATGGTGCTCGCCGGCCCGCCCGGCGTCGGCAAGACGTCGCTGGGTGAGAGCGTGGCGCGGGCGCTGGGCCGCAAGTTCGTTCGCGTCGCGCTCGGCGGCGTTCGCGACGAGGCCGAGATCCGCGGCCACCGTCGCACCTACGTCGGCGCACTGCCGGGCCGCATCGTGCGGGCCATGGGCGAAGCGGGCTCGATGAACCCCGTTGTGCTGCTTGACGAGATCGACAAGGTCGGCTCCGACTTCCGTGGCGACCCTGCAGCGGCGCTGCTCGAGGTCCTGGACCCGGCGCAGAACCACACGTTTCGCGACCATTATCTGGATCTGGATCTGGACTTGTCCGACGTCGTATTCCTGGCGACGGCCAACGTCATCGAGAACATCCCGTCGGCCCTGCTGGACCGCATGGAGCTCGTCGAGATCGACGGCTATACCGAGGACGACAAGGTCGCCATCGCCCGCGACTTCCTGCTGCCCCGGCAGCGGGAGCGGACCGCGCTGACCGAGGACGATGTGACCGTGACCGAGGACGCGCTGCGCAAGATCGCTGCGGACTACACCCGTGAGCCGGGGGTCCGTCAGTTCGAGCGGTTGCTGGCCAAGGCGTTGCGCAAGGTGGCGACGAAACTGGCATCGCAGGCGGGTGCGATCAGCATCGACGAATCGAATCTCGTTGACTACCTGGGCCGTCCGCGGTTCCTGCCGGAATCGGCCGAACGCACGGCCGTGCCGGGCGTTGCAACGGGGCTGGCCGTCACGGGTCTGGGCGGCGACGTGCTCTACATCGAGGCCGGCGCGACCGACGGTGAGCCGGGGCTGCAGTTGACCGGTCAACTGGGTGAGGTAATGAAGGAGTCCGCGCAGATCGCGCTGTCCTACGTGCGCTCCCATGCCGAGCAGTTGGGCGTCGACCCGAAGGCACTCGATCGACGGATTCACGTGCACGTGCCCGCGGGCGCCGTGCCGAAGGACGGCCCGTCGGCAGGCGTGACGATGGTGACCGCGCTGGTGTCGATGGCCACCGGCAGGCAGGTCCGATCGGATGTCGGCATGACCGGCGAGGTCACGCTGAACGGCCGGGTGCTACCGATCGGCGGGGTCAAGCAGAAGCTGCTTGCGGCGCAACGGGCCGGGCTGGCAACGGTTTTCATCCCGCAGCGCAACGAGGCGGACTTGGATGACGTGCCCGACGACGTGCTCGACGCGCTCGATGTCAAACCGATGACCGATGTGGCGGAGATCGTCGCGCAGGCACTGCAGCCGGCCGATGACTTGGCGACCGCCGCGGCCTGATTAAAGCGCTGAGGGTCGAGATCGCTGACCGGTCACGACCCTCAGCGCAAGATCGAGCTCGTTGCGGCCGCGGGGTGGAATACGCGCGGAGTTTGCCCCCGAAAGACCGCGGGTACGCCAGCCGACGTGGACGCCGCAGCACGTAAGAAGCTGGCAGCGCACCTGCTCGAGCAGGCGGGAACGACCTACGCCGAAGATGCGGGTATCCGATTGGCCGACAAGCCGATGCCGCTGTTCGAGTTGTTGACGCTGTGCATGCTCTCGAGCAAGCCGATCGAAGCGTCGATTGCGGTCGCGGCCGCGCGGGAGTTGTTCGGGGCCGGCATGCGCACCCCCAAGGCCCGTCCTCGAGGCGGACCGTGGCGACATGATCCGCGCATTCGGTCGTGCACATTACGTCCGGTACGACGAAAGCTCGGCGACCCGGCTCGCCGATATCGCCGGAACCGTCCTCGACGAGTACGGCGGTGACCTCCGAAGGCTCGACGGCGCAAGCGATCACGATGTGAGCGCCGTGGTGCGTTCGCTCAAGCAGTTCAAGGGCATCGGCGACACCGGCTCCGACATCTTCCTGCGGGAGGTGCAGGACACCTGGACGTGGGTCCGGCCCTGTTTCGACGGGCGGGCGCTGACCGCCGCGCGCACACTGGGCCTGCCCACCGACAACGACGAACTCGCTGCGCTGGCCCGCGGTAAGAACGCGAAGCTCGCCGCGGCGCTGGTGAAGGTGTCGCTCGACGATGAGCTGCGCGACGCCGTGTCGACGTGAGAGTGAGAGCGTGGCGATCCGGATCGGCACCTCGGGCTGGTCGTATGACCACTGGGCCGACGTGTTGTACTCGGCGGGCACAGCCGTAGCCAAGCGCCTCGGGCTCTACGTCGCCGAATTCGACACCGTCGAACTCAATGCCAGTTTCTACCGTTGGCCCAAGGACACCGCGTTCGCCGGCTGGCGGCAGCGGTTGCCAGAAGGATTCACGATGTCGGTGAAGGCCCAGCGCGGCCTGACGCACTACCGACGGCTGCGCGAGCCGGAGCCGTGGATCGAGCGGTTCGACCGGTGCTGGTCCCTGTTGGCCGACCGCAGCGAGGCCCTGCTCGTGCAGCTGCATCCGGAGCTGGAGCGCGACGACGCCCGCCTCGAGCACTTCCTGAAGTTGATGCCGGACCGGATCCCGGTGGCCATGGAGTTGCGCCACCCCTCATGGGACGACCCGGCCGTGTACGCGCTGTTGGAGCGGCACAATGCCGCGTACGTGATCATGAGCGGCGCAGGGCTACGGTGTATTCCGCGGGCGATCAGTGAGCTGGTCTACATCCGGATGCACGGCCCCGACCAGGCTTCGATGTATGCGGGATCCTATGCCGATGACGAGTTGCGGCGCTGGGCAGAGCGGATTCTGCAGTGGGACCGCGAAGGCAGGCGCGTCCTGATCTACTTCAACAACGACCTGGGCGGCCACGCCGTACGCAATGCGAGGACGCTCAAGGCGATGCTCGCCGGCTGAACCGGCGGTGCAACTGTTGTCTGGAAACCCCGAGCACTCGGCCGATCTCGCCCCAGGACAGGCCGGCAGTGCGAGCCGCGTCTACCGATGCTGCATAGCGCTGCCGCGCACGAGCGAGATCGTCGCGTGCCGCCCCTAGTTCGCGCCAACATGCTCCGGTGAGGATCTCGGCCAGGACAGGATCAGGTTCGGCGGGAGCGAGGGGTCTATCCCGCTCGTCGTCGTCCCCGGTGCCGAGGAGCTCCTCCAGGGCCTGCCGCTGGATTTCCTTCAACTCGGCGTTGTCTTCCCACCAGGGTCTGCGTCGCTCCTCCACCGGGCCCCCTCACCGCGAAGCGTCACCATTTGATGACGCGTATGGCGAGTATGCCGTGGGATCCTGACCACCTTCAGGATAGGCCGAGGTCGGGGGCTTGTGGCAACGCCCCGGTGGTGCTGCATACTTGCCCGTCCCACCAGTACGGCAGAAGGATTCCGGTGTCCAAATCGCTTGATGAAGGCCCGTTCTTCCATGGCACGATCGCGCACATGGGTGTCGGGGAGTTCCTCATCGCGGGCCGCCCGTCGAATTATCGTCCTGAGATAGTGATGAACCATGTCTACTTCACCGCTCTTGTCGACGGAGCCGGACTCGCCGCGGAGATCGCTGCAGAACTAGCAGGGGGTGGTGCCGTTCCGAGGGTGTATCAGGTGGAGCCCACCGGAGCCTTCGAGGATGATCCGAACGTGACCGACAAGAAGTTCCCTGGCAACCCCACTCGGTCCTACCGCAGCAACGCCCCTTTGCTGATCGTCGGCGAGATCACCGAGTGGACGAAACTGACCCCCGAGCAGCTGCAGACATGGCGGGAACGTCTGTCGGCGCTGCTCTCGAGCGATCGCGGTGTGATCATCAATTGAAGTTCACGCCAGCTCCGGAACCCTTTTCGACTTCACGACCGGGACGCATGCTGGGAAATGAAGCGCTTCGTGAGACTAAGCGCGGTGTCGCTGCCGTGAGAGAGCCGGCGACACCCCCAGGTCGGCAGATCTTGGCGACGCAGCTGAGTGAGAACCTATGACAAGAGCCGGAAGCCAGTCTCCCTTCTAGCCAGGTTGTCATCAATTGATGACGCGTGCGGGCGTTATGTGGTCGGCCCCTGACCCCGCCTCCCCCGCCGAAATCGGGTTCCGGCACGCTTAGAAGCCGAAATGCGTGTGCTATGTCTGATCTCGGCGGCCGCGATCATGGCTGCGGGCTGTTCGGGTGAGCGGATCGTCACCACCGATGAACCGCGCCCGGCAGCGCCGCCGACTTCGACGACGGCGGCACCGCCCCGGCCCCCGAACAGCGCGCACCTGGTCAGCGCATTCGACTACGTCGCGCATCCCGCGGGTACGGCCGTCTATTACTTCACCACTCCGAGTGGCCGCTGGGCGTGCGCGATCGTGCCGCGCGCCAAGGCCGGTTGCCAGTCAGCGACTGCCCCTCAGTCGAGCATGAACATCACCGGCGAACCGGAAACGGTGCCCAACGCGGGTGGCGAGCAGACGGTGCCGAACGCGATCGTCATCGAGCGCGACGGTGAGCCGCGGTTCGTCGCGATGAAGCAGCCGGAGTTCGTCCACGACGAATCGAATGTGCTCCAGTTCAACCGGATTCTCGTCGCGGCCGGGTTTCGCTGCAACGTACAGGAAGTCGGCGTGTCCTGCATGAGCGAGGCGACCGGAAAGGGTTTCACGTTCGCCCCGGAGGGGTTCACGCCCCAGTACACCGAGGTGCCTGCCAACGCACCGTAGAAGCGGTCAGAGCAGCGCGGCGGTACCGTCCTCGTTGATCTGAACCTTTGCGCCTGCGATGTCGTCGTCGACCGTCGCCGCTGCGCCCGCCGCATCGGCGACGACCGCCAGCACCCGGGCGTCATCGGGTGTGCGGACCGCGAGAAAGGCCTTCTCCGGCGCGCCCTCCCGATCGAACGGCGTCGTCCACGTTTCGACTGTGCCCACGCCCGCCCACTCCACCAGGGCGGCACGAATCGGTTCGCGATCGACCTCGGATTGCACGTCCTCCCAGCGGAACTCGTGCCGCGGCGGCTGAGCGCCGTACACCCCGAAGCTGTGCTTTGTCAGGTAGCCGCCGTTGGCGGTGATCAGCCCGAGCTGGCCCGGCGCGGCGGCCAGCCGTTCGGCCATCGTGGCGATCGAGTGGGTCACGTAGTTGTTCCACGGCCCGCCCGCGAAGGTCAGGCCCCCGGTCACCGTGAGCGGTCTGGCGCTATCTCCGATCGGCAGCCCAAGTTCGTTGGCGGCCACCTGCACCGCCGACGGGAAACACGAGTAGAGGTCGACCAGGTAGACATCGTCGATGCCGATGTCTGACAGTTCCAGTGCCCGCCGCCCCCCGATCCGGATGGCCGGCGATGCGTAGAACTCCGCCCGCTCCCCGATCGCATAGGTGTCGTGCGAGTCGGTGCCCGAATAGGGAAACACCCAGCGGTCCTTGGGAATCTGCAGATACGTCGCCTTCTCGGCTGAGGTGAGCACGAGAACCGCCGCCTGGTCGACCATGTTGTTGGAGTTCATCAGCTTCGGGTACGGCCAACTGATCATGCGGTTGTCCGGTCGGGCCTGCCAGATCTCTTCGGCCGACACCGGTTCACGGTTCCAGGCGTGCGGATTGGTGGCGGCCACCGCACTGAATTGCGCCCACAGTTGACCGATCCGACGGCGGTGCTCCTCGATTGTTTCGCCGGCCGCGATGCGTAATGCCTGCTCGAACATCGGATAGACGTAGGCGGGGCGGTCCAGGTTGATCCGGATCTCCGCCGGCCCGGCCATCGGAACTCCGTCGTCGGCGCCATCTGCCATCGGCACCGACTCGTCCTGGCGCGTCCAGTGCGGCTTGATGCCCTTGGCGCGTAGGCGGGTTCGCGTACGCCAGGTCTCCGCGCCGGCGATCACCACGACGTCGGCGCGTCCATTCTGGATGTCCAGGCACGCCTCGTTGACCAACGACTGCGGCGTGTTGCCGCCGACCCCGGTGTAGCGCGTGGTGGGACCGTCGGCGCGGATGCGTTGTGCCAGCAGGAGTCCCGGGTCGCGGTACCGCCACGAGAGGAGGTTCACCACCCGCACCGAGTCGGCGGCCTCGAGGACCCGAGGATCGGCCGCGGTCCGTGCAGCATCGACCATCAGGTCGATCGGCTCCGCCTGGGGGTTCTCGGCACGCTGGTTGACTTGTCCGTAGCCGACCAACACCGGCGTCCTGGGGTCCATCACGGCCTTTCTCGCTGGGCGAAGAGGACGCCGTCGGCGATGAGCCGATCGGTGTCCCCGACGGTTATGCCGAGGATTCTCTGGCAGATCTCGTGAGTCTGCTCTCCCGGCATCGGTGCCGGCCGCATCTGTGCGGGCGGAATGTTCGCATACGGCGCGGGCCCGGTTTCGGCGAGCATGGGCGCCTCGAACAGCGGATGTGCCATGTGAGCGAAGACTTCACGAGCGCACACCTGCGGATCGGCCGGCACATCGACGACGCGGTTCATCGGCGCGGCGGCGATACCCGCGTCCTGCAGCGTGTTTGCCACCGCGGTCTTGTCGCGGGTGCGCGTCCATTCCGCGATGTCGACGCCGCCGGTCAGCTCGGCCAGCATGTTGCGGTCCGCCTCAGATTGCAGTGAGATCACGCACCACTCGTCCTCACCGGCGCACGGATACACGCCGTGCTCGGCCGTCTCGTCGAGGATCGACAGGTCGGCGGCGCACGCCGATTCGGCGACATACCGTGTCGCCAACTGGTGGACTGCGGCCTCCGCCTGGGAGACATGTACGTGGGCGGGTTGGCCGGTACGGTCGCGCCGGATCAGCGCCGCCAGCGCCGCGATCGCGGTGATGCGCGACGAGACGTGATCCGGGAAAACCGTTGTCGCGTCGTAGAATCCACCGTCCGCCGACGCCCACACCGCGGTGACCCCGGTCGTCGCACGCACCAGCGGCCCATACCCCATCCGCCCGCTCCATGGACCGGTCGAGCCGAAGGCGCTGCTCTCCGCGAGCACGATGCGGGGGTTCAACTCCCGTAGACGCTCATAGGAGAAGCCAAGTGCAGCAAGGGTTCCCGGCTTGAAGTTGGCGAATACGGCATCGGCGCCGACGACCAGGCGGGAGAACAGTTCAGCACCGGCGGGACTGCGCAGGTCAAGCCCGAGGCTCTGCTCATTGCGATGGGTCAGCGCCCACGACCTGCTCATGACCTGACCGGGCGGTGTCTGGCGCAGTCCGTCCGGATACGCGGCGCTCTCGATCTTGATCACCTCGGCGCCGAGATCGGCGAACAGTCGGCCGAGTTCACCCCCGGCGACGATGACGCCGAGGTCGAGGATTCGCAACCCGTCGAACGGGCGCCGCACCGCGGCAGCGTCCACCGGAGCCGCCGACGACTCAGCGCCCCAGGAGGGCTCGTCGGCGCCGGGGTCCGGCGCCAGCGACCGCACACCGGCGTGTTGCCCGTCGACCACGAACGGACCCGCCGGTGCGATGACTTCCGCTCCTGGCGCGAACTGGGCGGTGGTCAATGCGCCGACGGCGTGGAAATGCTCGGAGGCCAGCGCCTGCGTGGGCGTCAACACGGGGGCGATCGGCACGCCTCGCTGCTGACCCTGCGTCACCAGGGTGTCCATCGTCTGCGGCGCGACGAAGTCGGCGATCAGTGCGTTGAGTTCACGCGATGAGGCGTAGCGCGCCGCGATCGTGTCGAATTTCGGGTCGGCGAACTGTTCGGGCTCACCGAGCCAGGCGCGCATACCGCGCCACTGCCGCGAGGACAGCAGGCAGATGCGCACATGCCCGTCCTTGCAGGCGAAGATCGGGTAGATGTTCTGGTTACGCGGCCTGCCGCGCCAGATCTCGGTCGTTTTCTTGACACCGACCGCCGCTTGGCCCTCCGAACCGAAGGGCGGATCCAGTGATTGCAAAACGCCTTCGAAACGCGAGAAGTCGATGTAATCGCCGGTGCCGTCGCGCAACCGACGGTAGTAGGCCGCCAGCGCCGCCCACGCCGCCTGCGCCGCTGCGGTCCCCGATGCCAGACCGACCGGGGGCAGCACCGGCGTCCCCGTGGTCGGCCCGGTGCGCGACAGCGCGGTCGACAGCGCATACAGCACCGCGTCGGTGCCCCGCCACGAAGCGTACGGACCCTCGGTGCCGAAGTCGGTGACCGAAAGAGCCACCAGATGGCCGAACCGCCGCGCCAAGGCGGCACAGGATGTCCCGAATTTCGCTGCACCACCCGGGTTTCCACCGTCGACGACGATATCTGCGGCGCCCGCGAGTTCGAACAGCCTGCTGCGGTCGGCGGAGACGGCGGGGTCGAGCATCGCGCACCGTTTGTTCGCATTGCTCAACGCGAACGGCACGCTCACGCCGGCCATGGTCGGCAGTGCCGAGCGCGCGGTGCTTCCACCGGGCGGCTCGATCTTCAGCACATCGGCGCCGAGGTCGGCGTAAAGCCGGCTCACTCCGTCGGACTCCGCGCCGCCGAGGTCGAGCACCCGCATGGATGCCAGCAACGGCTCGCTCATGTCGCCAGCAGCCGTTCGGCCCATCGCAGGTGCTCATCGGTATCGGTCGCCACGTACATCAGGTCGACGAACGCGTCGGGGTAGCCGGCGGTGGCCAGCGTCCGTACGGTTTCGGCGACCGCTTCGATCGATGCACCCTCGGCAACGTTGATCCGCACGTAGGTGTGGATGTGCGACGGATCGCGGCCCGCTGTGCGGGCGGCGTCGTCGATGGTGCGGCGTTGCAGGGCGAGAAACTCGGGAGCCCTGCCGCGGGCGCCGGTCACCTGCACGGCGGGCAGCCACCCGTCGGCGCGCTGCCCGATGCGTTTGAGGCTCGCCGGGGTGAACCCGCCGAGATAGATCGGTGGCCGCGGCTGCTGCACCGGCTTGAGGTCCACCCACGACGTCGGAATCGACCACCGCTCACCGTCATGGGTAACCGGATTGGTCGTCCACAGTCGTTCCAGAGCGTCGAGCAGCTCGTCCAACTGCGCTCCCCGACGGCGGAACGGGGCGCCGGCGGCCGAGTACTCCTCAGGTGACCAGCCGATGCCGAAGCCAGGCAGCAGCCTGCCCCCACTGACGACATCCACGGCGGTCAGTTGTCGGCCCAGTTGCACGGGCGCATACCACGGTGCGACGAACACGCTGGCGCCCAACCGGACCCGGTTCGTCACGGCGGCCACGACCGCCAGCGCGATGAACGGATCAAGCCCGGCGCGGAACCGCTCGGGGATGGTGTCGCGGCCGGCATAGCCGACGCTGGGCTGCACCGGCGTCAGCAGTCGGTCGCCCACCCACAGGCTGTCCGCGCCCAGTTCTTCGGCGGTGGTCGCGTATCGCGCCAGGTCGGCCCGGGCGGACTCGCCGAACTGCGGTACCGCGAATCCCAACACGCTGGACAGGCTAATGGGTAGGTTCCGGCGCATCGGGTACCAGGAGTGCAACACATTGCCAACCCGCCTCGACGATGATGAGCCAGATGACTGCCCAGGCACTGTCCCCCACGCTGTCCGCCGACGAACTCGACCTCATAGACGCCTACTGGCGCGCGGCCAACTATCTGTCCGTCGGGCAGATCTACCTGCTGGACAACCCGCTGCTGCGCGAACCGCTCGAAGCCGACCACGTCAAGCCGCGCCTGCTCGGCCACTGGGGCACCACGCCCGGCCTCAACCTGGTCTATGCGCACCTCAACCGCATCATCCGCGAGCGTGACGCCAACGTCATCTACATCACCGGGCCGGGACACGGCGGGCCCGGCCTGGTCGCCAACGCCTATCTGGAAGGCACCTACAGCGAGGTGTACTCGGGTATCTCCGAAGACGCCGACGGTATGCGAAAGTTGTTTCGCCAGTTCTCTTTTCCCGGCGGCATCCCCAGCCATGTCGCGGCGGAGACGCCGGGTTCGATTCACGAGGGCGGCGAGTTGGGCTACGCGCTGGTGCACGCGTACGGCGCGGCGTTCGACAACCCCGATCTCGTGGTCGCCTGCGTGATCGGCGACGGTGAGGCCGAAACCGGTCCGCTGGCGGCGAGTTGGCATTCGAACAAGTTCCTCAACCCGGTCACTGACGGTGCCGTGCTGCCGATCCTGCACCTGAACGGCTACAAGATCGCCAACCCGACGGTGCTCGCGCGCATACCGCAGGAGGAGCTCGAGTCGCTGCTGTTCGGCTACGGCTACCGGCCGATCACGGTGGCCGGTGACGATCCGGCCAACGTGCATCAGCAGCTGGCCACCGCCTTCGATGAGGCGTTCGACCAGATCGCGGCGATACAGCGGGCCGCGCGCTTAGACGGTGAAGGGGGCCGCCCGCTGTGGCCGATGGTGGTGCTGCGGACTCCGAAAGGCTGGACCGGCCCCCGGGATGTCGATGGCAAGAAGGTCGAGGGCACCTGGCGGTCCCATCAGGTTCCGCTGTCGGGAACCCACTCCAACCCTGAGCACCGCGCACAGCTCGAGGCGTGGCTGCGCAGCTATCGCCCCGAGGACCTGTTCGACGACGACGGCGCACTCCGGGCGGACTTGCGTGCGACAGCTCCGCGCGGGCAGCGGCGGATGAGCGCGAACCCGCACGCCAACGGCGGGTTGCTGGTCAAGGACTTGGACCTGCCTCCGTTCACCGACTACGCGGTGTCGGTGGACGTACCTGCCTCCGAATCGGCCGAGGCGACGCGGGTGCTCGGCACCTTCCTGCGCGACGTCATCGCGCGCAACACCGACCGCTTCCGGCTGATGGGTCCCGACGAGACCGCGTCCAATCGGCTCTCGGACACCTTCGAGGCCACCGACAAGGTCTGGCTCGCCGAAATCGACGCCGACGAGGAGAACCTGGGCCCGGAGGGCCGGGTGATGGAGGTGTTGTCTGAACATCTGTGCCAAGGCTGGCTCGAGGGTTACCTGCTGACGGGCAGGCACGGCCTGTTCAACTGCTACGAGGCGTTCGTCCACATCATCGACTCGATGCTCAACCAACACGCGAAGTGGCTTTCCAGCAGCCGGCAACTGCACTGGAGGCTGCCGATCCCGTCGCTCAATTACCTTCTGACATCGCATGTCTGGCGCCAGGATCACAACGGCGCGTCGCATCAGGATCCCGGCTTCATCGACCACGTCGCCAACAAGCGGCCGGAGGTCGTGCGCGTATACCTGCCACCGGACGCGAACACGCTGCTGTCGGTCGCCGACCACTGTCTGCGCAGCCGCCACTACATCAACGTGATCGTCGCGGGTAAGCAACCGGCGCTGACCTACCTGGATATGGACTCCGCGATCGCACACTGCACCAGGGGGCTCGGGATCTGGGAGTGGGCGAGCAACACGACCGGGGATCCGGACGTCGTGCTCGCCTGCGCCGGTGACATCCCGACACTGGAAACCCTGGCCGCGGCCGACATCCTGCGCAGGCGGCTGCCAGACTTGAAGGTCCGGGTGGTCAACGTCGTCGACATCATGCGGTTGCAGCCGGACTCCGAACACCCACATGGTTTGTCCGCGCGGGAGTTCGACTCGATCTTCACCGAGGACAAGCCGATCATCTTCGCCTATCACGGGTATCCGTGGCTGATCCACCGGCTGACCTACCGGCACACCAACCACGCGCAACTGCACGTGCGCGGCTTCAAGGAGCGGGGTACTACGACCACCCCGTTCGACATGGTGATGCTCAACGACCTGGACCGGTTTCACCTGGTCATGGATGTCGTCGACCGCGTCGCCGGGCTGGGCAGCAGCGCGGCCGGACTGCGCCAGGAGATGGCTGATGCCCGCCTGGCGGCCCGGCGGTACACGCGCGAACACGGGGAGGACGATCCGGCGATCTCGGGATGGACGTGGGATCCGGACTTCGAGGCACCCTCGTTGTCGCAGGACACGCTCAGCGACGAGGACCGCTAAACTGGATTTTCGTGTCCGACCTAGCCGCGCCAGCCCAGCCGCATCCGCTGGTCGACCAGCTTTCCGCTCTGCACCACTTCCGCACCTACGTCGACATCGCGGTGGTCGTGGTGGTGCTGGCGCTGACCAACCTGATCGCGCACTTCACCACGCCGTGGGCCAGCGTCGCGACGGTCCCGGCCGCGGCGGCGGGGCTGCTGATCCTGGTCCGCTCCCGCGGCCTCGGCTGGGCCGAACTCGGTCTGGGCCGCGAACATTGGAAGTCCGGCACCGGTTACGCGTTGGGCGCCGTCGCGCTGGTCTTGTCGGTCATCGCGATCGGCGCTCTGCTGCCGTGGACGCGCCCGATGTTCATGAACAACAACTACGCCACCATCTCGGGTGCGCTGATCGCGTCGATGGTCATCATTCCGCTGCAGACCGTGATCCCTGAGGAACTTGCTTTCCGCGGTGTGCTGCACGGTGCGCTCAACCGTGCGTGGGGTTTCCGCGGTGTCGCCGCGGCTGGCTCGCTGCTGTTCGGCCTCTGGCACATCGCGACTTCGCTGGGCCTGACCAGTAGCAACGTCGGGTTCACGCGGATATTCGGCGGCGGGGTGATGGGCACCGTCGCGGGGGTCGCACTCGCGGTGGTCGCGACGGGCGCGGCCGGTTTCGTGTTCACCTGGCTGCGCGGTCGAAGCGGCAGCTTGATCGCACCGATCGCGCTGCACTGGTCGCTCAACGGCCTCGGCGCGCTGGCCGCCGCGCTGGTGTGGCATCTGAGCTGAGAATCGGCCGGCGCAGCGCTACGGGGTCAACACCGCGGCCCCCGAGACGCGTCCGGAAGCGAGATCGGTCAGGGCGGCGTCGGCCCGGTCGAGCGGATACTGCGGGCTCGTCACCTGGATGCGATGCTTCCCCGCGAAAGCCAGGAAGTCGCGGGCATCGGCACGTGTGTTGGCGGTGACCGACCGCACCTGCCGCTCCTGGAAGAGGTGACGCTGATAGTTCAGCGGGGGGATGTCGGAGAGATGGATGCCTGCGATGGCCAGCGTGCCGCCGCGATCGAGTGCTTCGAGCGCGGGTGGCACGAGGTCGCCGACGGGGGCGAACAGGATCGCGGCGTCGAGCGCCACGGGCGGTCGCTCGGCGGCGCCCTGAGCGGAAGCCGCCCCCAGGTTCAGCGCCAGCGCGCGCGCGGTTTCGCCCCGGGTCATGACGTGGACTTCGGCGCCCTGCGCGATCGCCACCTGGGTGGTCAGGTGCGCGCTGCCGCCGAAGCCGTAGATTCCCAACCGGCCGCCGGGCGGTAGGTCTGCGCGCATGAGCGCTCGATAACCGATGATCCCCGCGCACAACAGCGGTGCCAGCTCGGTGTCGGAGTAGCCGGCCGGCAGCGGGTGCGCGTAAGCCGCTGGCACGGTTGCGAATTCAGCGTATCCGCCGTCGGCGTCCCAGCCGGTGTAGCGGGAGTGCGGGCAAAGGTTCTCGGCGCCTCGGGTGCAGTGTCTGCACCGTCCGCAGGTGTGGCGCAGCCAGGCGATGCCGACGCGGTCGCCGACGGTGAACCCGGCACCGGAGTCCTCTCCGAGATCTCCTGCATCGATGACCTCGCCCACCACCTCGTGGCCGGGTATGACTCCCGGGCGATGCACCGGCAGGTCGCCCTCGGCGACGTGCAGATCGGTGCGGCACACGCCACATGCGCGCACGGCGACCAGCAGCTCGCCCGGTCCCGGTTGCGGAATCTCGACCGTTGCACGCTGCAGTGGCCGGCTGTGCACCGGGCCCGGCCGTCGAACACGCCAGGCGGTCATCGTAGAGGAGCTCATCAGCTCATCGTCGCGCCGCCGTGACGGACGCACCAGCCTCGGGTTGGATTCCTTCGCCGTCACTGGACGCGGAGCGGTCCGGGTCGCGGGCCTCGGCACGACGATCCCACGTGGTGGATGACAGGTGACTTCTGCGTCAATTTCTCAATCCGCGCGTACGTGGCAGTTCTAGACTCCAGGCATAAGGGTCGGTCAACGATCCGAGGGGAGAGCCCACATGCGAGGCATCGAGAATCGGTGGGCAGCTGGAGTATCAGTCGCGATCATGCCGTTGGCGGCCACGTCGGTATGGGGTCCAGGGGTCGCCGTGGCCGCAGAATGTGGAATCGGAACGGTTTACGACGCAGTTTCGAACACCTGCGTCGTCGCTCCGTTGCCCCCAGCTCCACCGGCACCTCCGCCGGCATGGAACGGAGATATCACGCCTTACTTCTCGGTGGGCGTGTGTGTCCCCATCCCTATTCCATTCGCACCATCAGTTTGCGCGAACGTTTAGCCACTGAGAAACGTTCAGCCACCGAAGATTACGCACGCGGAGGTCGATCCCGCCACCCCCTGAAGGGGGTGCGGACGCAATCTTCCATCAGGCGGGCGGCGCCATCCCCGGTGCGTTCTCCGGAGCGACCGGAACGGGCACCCCGACGGCTGGCCGCGGCGCAGGCGCGTTCGGATCCGGCGGCGGCGCATTGGGATCCGGCGGCGGGGCTGGCGCGTTGGGGGGCGGTGGCGCTGGAGCGTTGGGATTCGGCGGTGCCGCGGCGTTCGGGTCAGCTTCTGGCGCGGTGTACGGGCGGATCGAGTTGGCCAGTGTCACCGCTTCTTCCTTCGGCACAGGGTTATTCGCGGTGCCGAGCCAAACCACGAACCACCGCTCGGGTGTGCGCTCGCCGCGCGGCGTTCCGGGTTCGACCGGATTACCGACGACGCCGGCCCAGATCTGGCCGTTGGGCTTGTTCGTATCGGTGAACTTCACCTCGTAGTACGAGGCGACGCCCGGCATGCCGTCGGCATTGAGTTCGACCGTTTCCTGGTTGATCCGGGTCCCGGGGAACGGCATGAAGAATTCGCCCATATCGGAAGCCAACCGTTGGGCGGCCTTCGTGTTGTCGGTCTCGGCACCCGCGAACAACTTCAGGTCGAGCCGGCCGAGCAGGATGCTGGTGTCATTGGGCGGCTCGCCACCCTCCGGGGCGACCCGGGTCAGCAGCGCCTGCCCGTAGGAGAGCTGAGTGGAATCCGATACCTGCCACCCTGCGGGCACGACATAGCTGAGCCCGCCCGCGGCAGACTCGACACGTCCGGGGTCGCCGGGTGCCGGTGCAGGTGCGTTGGGGTCACCGGGTGCCGGCGCCCCTGGCGCCGGCGCGGGAGCTGGTGCGCCCGGGGCGGGTGCCGGCGCAGGAGCA
>NZ_QMEW01000012.1 GCF_003284965.1 Mycolicibacterium sp. GF69 | reverse complement strand
TTTTGGGGCAACCCTGCCAGTCTATACCGATCTGGACAGAGACGTCAAACCCCGTCCGCCAGTCCGATTGGCCTGGGGCCGTGGGCTTCTCACAAGAGGATACGCCAAGTACGCAGGAAGCCCAAAAGGAGCGCCACTAGCGGACGTGGAGCCCGGTGGCGCCCTCGTCAAACCGCCGGACTCAGACGACTCGCTCGATCTCTGCGCCGAGAGTCTTGAGGTTCTCGACGAATAGCGGATAACCCCGGTCGATGTGGAAAACGTCGTGCACTTCGGTGTCACCGTCGGCGACCAGCCCAGCGAGGACCAGGCCCGCGCCGGCGCGAATATCTGATGACCAGACCGGTGCGCTGGACAGCTGCGGGATCCCCCGAATCACCGCATGATGGCCGTCGGTGCGAGCGTCGGCTCCCAGGCGGACCATCTCCTCGACGAAGCGGAACCGGGCCTCGAACACATTTTCCGTGATCATCGACGTGCCGTCGGCGATCGATGCCAACGCGATCGCCATCGGCTGTAGGTCTGTGGGAAATCCTGGGAACGGCAGCGTCGCGACGTTCACCGCCTTCGGCCGCTCGTACTGCACGACCCGGAAACCATCGTCGGACTGGGTCACGGTGGCCCCGGCGTCGTGCAGCTTGTGCAGTACCAGCTGAAGATGCTGGGGGTCGACACCGGTGACCGAGATGTCGCCGTGTGTCATCGCCGCAGCGATCCCCCACGTCGCCGCCACGATGCGGTCGCCAATCACCCGGTGTTCGGTCGGGTACAGCCGATCCACGCCGGTGATCGTCATCGTCGAGGTACCCGCCCCGGAGATCTGAGCACCCATCTGGTTGAGCATCGCGCACAAATCGACGACGTCAGGTTCACGCGCGGCATTGTGGATCGTGGTGACGCCCTCGGCGACGACGGCTGCCATCAGGATGTTCTCCGTGGCGCCGACCGACGGGAACTCGAGCTGGATCTCTGCGCCGCGGAGGTGGTCCGCCTCGGCGACCACGCAGCCGTGTTCGATGTTGCACCGCGCCCCGAGCTGCCGCAGACCGGCCTGATGCATGTCTAAAGGCCGCGATCCGATCGCGTCACCGCCCGGCAACGCAACCTTCGCCCGCTTACACCTGCCGACGAGCGGGCCCAACACGCACACCGACGCGCGGAACTGGCGGACGGCGGCAAAGTCGGCGTCGTACTTGGGTTCGTCGGGTGAGGTGATCCGCACGACGTCGCCGTCCAGTTCGACGGTGGCCCCCAAACCGCGGAGCACCTCGGCCATCAACGGAACGTCGAGAATGTCCGGGCAATTGGTGATCGTGCTGGTGCCTTCGGCCAACAGGGTCGCGGCCATCAGCTTCAGCACACTGTTCTTGGCTCCCCCGACAGCAACTTCGCCCGATAACCGGTTTCCACCGGTCACCACGAATCGCTCGCTCACGCGGGTTAGTGTAAACAGCCCCGCGAGCCATGTCAGTTTCCTTGGCTACGCGTTCCGGTACGGTTTGACCATGGCCGTTCATCTCACTCGGATATATACGCGCACTGGCGATGACGGCACCACCGGGCTGAGCGATTTCACTAGGGTGTCAAAGAATGACGCCCGCCTCGTGGCGTACGCAGATTGCGACGAAGTCAATGCCGCGATCGGCGTGGCAGTCGCCCTCGGAAATCCCAGCGAGCAAATCTTGAAGGTGCTCAAGCAGATCCAGAACGATCTCTTCGATGCGGGGGCTGACCTGTCCACTCCGGTGGTCGAGAATCCCGAGCACCCAGCGCTGCGGATCTCGCAAAGCTACATCGACCGGTTGGAAGCTTGGTGCGACGAGTTCAATGAGGCGCTGCCGGCGCTGAACTCTTTCATACTGCCCGGCGGCACACCGTTGTCCGCGCTGCTGCACGTGGCCCGCACAATCGCCCGCCGGGCGGAGAGGTCGGCCTGGGCGGCGATGGAGTCACACGGCGAGACGATCAGCGTGTTGCCTGCGAAGTACCTGAACAGGCTGTCGGATCTGCTGTTCATCTTGTCTCGGGTCGCCAATCCCGACGGCGATGTGCTGTGGCGACCGGGCGGATGAGCGCTCGCGCGAACACCAAACGACAGCGCCCGGCAACGGATTAGAAGCTACGGCGTCGTGCGCGCGGCGAAGGCCTGGACTCCAGCCAGGACAGAAACGCCGTCAACGCACCGCGATCCAGCGCAATTTCATATCCCTGGCGACGTTCCGGGCTGATGTCGCGCAATTCCAGCACGACGATCTGGTCTGTCATGATGTCGAACTCATCGCCACGCGGCGCGCGGCGCGACACGATCTCCAGGCCGCGGCGGCTCAACCGCCGATCCGGCCACCAGCGCAGGCTGGACAACCGATAGAAACCGGCTTCCCCGCCGCGGTAACGCATTACGCCGTGGCGCCAGCCGTGTCCGCCGACGGCTGGAACGTCTCGCAGAATCGCGGCGGTGCCCCCGACCTGCCGAAGCTTCCACAACCGGTAGCACAGAGCTACGACGAATACGAGCAGCACACAGATCAGCGCGACCATGGTGTACATGAGCGCGCTCATCTTGCTATCCCGTCGCTCCGCTCGCCCAGGTCATCTATCCCGTCGCTCCGCTCGCCCAGGTGCCCGCCGCTAGTCGAGCTGGCCCAGGGCGCGAAGCCTCGATCGACCCCTGGCCGCGATTGCGGGGTCGTCGGATTCGGAATCCCGCCGCGCACTGTCGGCATCGATCTCGGACTCGAGTTCGGCGGACTCCGCGAGGATGATCACGCTTTCGTCGGTAACCGACATGAATCCGCCGTTCACCGCGACGCGTAGATCCTCCTCGCCCTCACGCTCCACGCGCACCATGGCGTCGTCGACGAGCTGGGCGACCAGCGGGATGTGCCGGGGCAGGATGCCGATCTCCCCCGCCGTGGTGCGGGTGAAGAGAAAGGTCCCCTTGCCCGACCAGATCTCCCGCTCGACGGCGACGATGTCGACGTCCAAATCCGCCATCGCTATTCGCCCTTGTCGGAATCGTCGGCCTTGTCGGCATCGCCGTTCGAGTCCGTCTGTGCCGGCGCACCGTCACCGCCGCCGTCTTCCATCTTGGCGCCGAGGCTCTCGGCCTTCTTCTGCAGATCCTCGAGACCGCCGATGAGGAAGAACGCCTGCTCGGGCAGATGGTCGAAATCGCCCTTGGTCAGCTTGTCGAACGCCTCGATGGTTTCCTTCAGCGGAACGGTCGAGCCCGGCTGCCCCGTGAACTGCTCGGCCGCCATCATGTTCTGCGACAAGAAGCGCTCGATGCGGCGGGCGCGCTGCACCAGCTGCTTGTCCTCCTCCGCCAGCTCGTCGATACCAAGAATGGCGATGATGTCCTGAAGGTCCTTGTAACGCTGGAGGATCCGGATGACTTCCTGCGCGACGCGGTAGTGCTCGTCGCCGACCACGCTGGGGTCGAGGATCGTCGAGCTGGATGCCAGCGGATCCACAGCCGGGAAGATGCCCTTGGAGAACACCGTTCGGCTCAACTCCGTGGTGGCGTCGAGGTGTGCGAAGGTCGTCGCCGGCGCCGGGTCGGTGTAGTCGTCGGCGGGCACGTACACGGCCTGCATCGAGGTGATCGAGTGGCCACGGGTCGAGGTGATGCGCTCCTGCAGCTCGCCCATCTCGTCGGCCAGTGTCGGCTGGTAACCCACCGCTGAGGGCATGCGGCCCAGGAGCGTCGAGACCTCCGAGCCGGCCTGGGTGAACCGGAAGATGTTGTCGATGAACAACAGCACGTCCTGGCCCTGCTCATCGCGAAAGAACTCGGCCATCGTCAGCGCCGACAACGCGACTCGCATACGCGTGCCGGGCGGCTCATCCATCTGACCGAACACCAACGCGGTGTCTTTGAGCACATCGGCATCCGCCAGCTCGACCCAGAGGTCATTGCCTTCACGAGTGCGCTCGCCGACGCCGGCGAACACCGAAGTGCCACCGAAGTTGCGGGCGATGCGGTTGATCATCTCCTGGATCAACACGGTCTTGCCGACGCCGGCACCGCCGAACAGTGCGATCTTGCCGCCACGCACGTAGGGGGTGAGCAGGTCGACGACCTTCAGGCCGGTCTCCAGCATCTCGGTCTTGGGCTCGAGCTGGTCGAAGGGCGGCGGCTTACGGTGGATGGACCACCGTTCGAAGTCCTTCCCGTAACCGGGTTCGTCCAGGCAGTCGCCGAGCGCGTTGAACACGTGCCCTTTGACACCGTCGCCGACCGGAACGGAGATCGAGCTGCCGGTGTCGGTCACCTCGACGCCACGGACCAGGCCGTCGGTGGGCTGCATCGAGATGCAACGCACCA
The DNA here is from genome assembly GCF_003284965.1 of Mycolicibacterium sp. GF69. GTDB lineage: Bacteria > Actinomycetota > Actinomycetes > Mycobacteriales > Mycobacteriaceae > Mycobacterium. The sequence goes on along the minus strand of NZ_QMEW01000012.1, from coordinate 130,622 downwards.
GGTTGTCGCCGAGGTGCTGGGCGACTTCGAGGGTCAGCGTCTTAGCCAGATCCTTGTAGTCGATTTCGGCGTGCAGCGCGTTGAACAGTTCCGGGACGGAACCGCGGGGAAACTCGACGTCGACAACGGGACCGGTGATACGTACGACGCGGCCGGTGGTGTCGGTGCTGGTCGCATTACCTGATTTCTCAGCAGTAGCAGTCATATCTTTTCTTCGCTTTCTGGGCTACTTCTTGGCGGCGTCCGCTAGCGCGTTCGCGCCACCGACGATTTCGCTAATTTCCTGGGTGATCTGAGATTGCCGCTCGCGGTTGGCCATCAACGTCAGATCCTTGATGAGATCGTCGGCGTTGTCGGTCGCCGACTTCATGGCGCGCCGGCGCGAAGCCGACTCCGACGCCGCCGCCTCCAGCAACGCGGCGAAGATGCGGGTGGAGATATACCGCGGCAACAGCGCACCGAAGAGGGTCTCGGCGTCCGGCTCAAAGGAGAACAACGTGTGCAGGCCGGTGTCCTCTTCGCTGTACTCGACCTCCATCGGCGCGATCCGGCGGGCGATCGCCGACTGCGACAACATCGACTTGAATTCGGTGAAGACGATATGCAATTCATCGACGCCGAGGACATCGTCCGCGCCGGGATCGTCACCCTCGTCGTCCATACCCGCGGTGAAGGCGTCGACCAACGTCGACGCGATCTCCTGGGCGTTCTCGTAATCGGGCCGCTCGGAGAAGCCGGTCCACGATTCCTGAACGTCCCAGTTGCGGAAACTGTAGTAGCCGAGGGCTTTCCGGCCCACCACATACAGGACGGGTTCCTTACCCTCCGAACGAAGAAGTGAGAACAACTCCTCGGACCGCCGGAAGATGTTCGCGTTGTAGGCACCGGCGAGCCCCCGGTCTGACGACACCACCAACACGGCTGCCCGCCGGGGGTTCTCGCGTGCGACGAGCAGCGGGTGATCCAGTGCGCTCGCGCTCGCGAGTTCGGTGAGCATATTGGTGATCTCGCGGTCGTAGGGCCGAGCCGCCTCGACTCGGGCCTGCGCCTTAGCGATCCGCGACGTCGCGATCAGCTCCTGGGCTTTGGTGATCTTCTTGATCGAGCCCGCGGAGCGGATACGGCCGCGCAGTTCGCGCAGTGTGGCAGCCATCGGTTTCCCGGCCTTACTTCTTCTTCGGTGCGGGCTTGCGAACCTTCACCGATTCCTTCTCGACGTCTCCCTCATCCATCGCATCGACATGCTCGTCGGGAACGACCGAGCTGCCGTCGGTGGTGGCGAAACCCTTCTTGAAGTCGTTCACAACTTTTTCGAGCTTCTCTTCCAGCTCCTCGGAGAGCTTCTTGCTTTCCCGGATCTCCTTGAGGATGCCCTCTTGCGAGCCCTTCACGTGCTCGAGGAATTCGCGCTCGAACTTCTGAACATCCTCGACCGGAACGGAATCCAGGTGGCCCCTGGTCCCCAGGAAGATCGCGACGACCTGCTCCTCGACCGGCATCGGGCTGCTCTGCGGTTGTTTGAGCAACTCGACCAGTCGCGCGCCGCGGTCCAGCTGCGCCTTCGACGTTTCGTCCAGATCGGAGGCGAACGCCGCGAAGGATTCGAGCTCGCGGTACTGCGACAGATCCAGACGCAGCGACCCTGCCACCTCTTTCATGGCCTTGATCTGCGCGGCGCCACCGACGCGCGACACCGAGACACCGACGTTGATCGCCGGTCGCACACCCTGGTTGAACAGGTCGGTCTCCAGGAAGCACTGCCCGTCGGTGATCGAGATGACGTTGGTCGGAATGTAGGCCGAGATGTCGTTGGCCTTGGTCTCGATGATCGGCAGACCGGTCAGCGAGCCACCGCCCAATTCGTCGGACAGCTTCGCACAGCGTTCCAGCAGGCGCGAATGCAGGTAGAACACGTCACCCGGGTAGGCCTCGCGGCCCGGCGGGCGGCGCAGCAGCAGCGAGATCGCGCGGTAGGCCTCGGCCTGCTTGGTCAGGTCATCGAAAACGATGAGCACGTGCTTGCCGTCGTACATCCAATGCTGGGCGATCGACGAGCCGGTGTACGGCGCAAGCCATTTGAAGCCGGCGGAGTCCGACGCCGGCGCGGCGACGATCGTCGTGTAATCCATCGCGCCGCCATCTTCGAGGGTCTGGCGCACACTGGCGATCGTGGTGCCCTTCTGACCGATCGCCACGTACACGCAGCGGACCTGCTGGTCGGGGTCGCCGGTCTCCCAGTTTTGCCGCTGGTTGAGGATCGTGTCCACACACACCGCGGTCTTACCGGTCTTGCGGTCGCCGATGATCAGCTGACGCTGACCGCGACCGATCGGTGTCTGCGAGTCGATGGCCTTGATGCCCGTCTGCAACGGCTCGCTCACACCCTGGCGTTGCACCACCGACGGCGCCTGGAGTTCGAGCGCACGACGTTCGGTGGTCTCGATCTCGCCGCGGCCGTCGATCGGCTGGCCCAGCGGATTGACTACGCGTCCGAGGAAGGCGTCGCCCACCGGCACCGAGAGGACCTCACCGGTGCGCTTGACCTGCTGGCCCTCTTCGATCTTCTCGAAGTCGCCGAGGATGACCGCGCCGATGCTGTGCTCGTCGAGGTTCAGCGCGACGCCCAGGACGCCGCCGGGGAACTCCAGCAGCTCCTGGGTCATGACCGACGGGAGGCCCTCGACGTGGGCGATACCGTCGCCCGCGTCGACGACGGTGCCGATCTCTTCGCGCTCGGTGTCCGCCTCGAAGCCAGCGACATACTCCTCGATCGCGCCCTGGATCTCATCCGTCGAGATCGTCAACTCTGCCATGGTCTTTCGTCTTCCTACTTCGTGTGTGGGTCTTGGGTGGATCGGGTCAGTCGGGTAAACGGGTCTTGGCTGCCGCCAGCTTCGACGCCAGCGATCCGTCGATCACCTCGTCGCCCACGGCGATGGTCAAGCCGCCGAGCAACGCGGGGTCCACGTCGAGCTGAATCGACACCGGATGGCCGTAGATACGGGTGAGGAGTTCGGTGAGCCTCTCGTTCTGTGCTTCGCTGAGCTGCGCGGCGGACCGAACTTGCGCGACGATTTCACCGCGCCGCGAAACCGCCAGATTCGCGAGCTCACGAACGGCTTCGTCGGCGCGCTCGCCGTGCAGCAACTCGACCGTCTGACGCAGCAGATCTGCGGTGTTCTTGCTCGCCCGGCGCCCAAGCACGTTGTTGAGCAAGCTGATTCGACCGTCCAAAGGCGCGGTGTACTCGCTGAGCAGCGAGATCAGTCGCGGCTCGGCGTCGAGGGTGCGGCTGAACCTGAACAGTTCGTCTTCGACATCCTCGATCTGGCCGTCGGCCTCGGCGCGCACCAGCAGCGACAGCCTGGCGGTGTGCGTCACGGCGTGGATCAGATCCGACGCCGTCGACCAACGCTGCGACACGGCGGTCTTGAGGAGATCGAGTGCGGCGTCCGAGACCTTGGTCGACAGGAGGCGCTCGACAAGCTGAACCTTGGGACCGGCGCTGCTCGACGGGTCGGCCAGGTGCCTGGCGAGTACGGCCTCCCGGCGCAGCAATTGCGCCGAAGACGCCAGGTCGTTCGCCAACCGGGTCAGCGCGTCGGCGTCGAGACCAGAAACTATTCCATCGAACCGCTCGGCCAACTGAGACAGCGAATCGCGGCTAGCGGCACGAAGTTTGGCGGTGACGACGTCGGTAAAGGTCGTTGTCGAGGGGGCCATCTCGTTGAGTTCCGCGAGGAAGCGGTCAACGGTCGCAGACTGCTCGGAACCATCGCTCACGAAGTCGCGCACGATGTTCTCGGCACGCTGTACCGACTCGGCGCCCAGCCCCTGCCGGAGCTCGCGGACCAGCTGCTGGCGCAGCAATTGAATCTGCTGCGCACCCTGCGTTTTGATCCGCTCCAGTTCCACATCGGCCTGGGAGCGCAATTGCTCGGCGATCTTCTCGGCGTCACGGCGAGCCTCTTCGATCACCTCGGCGGCCTCGGCCTTGGCCCCTTCCACCGCCTTCGCGTGCTCGGAGTCGGCGTCGGCGACCTTCTTCTCGGCCTCGGCGTGCTCCGCAAGCTGATTGCGGACCGTCTCCTGCTGGGTCTTCATCATGTTGCGCACCGGCGGCACAACGTATCTGACGATCAAGAAGACAATCACGGCGAAGCCGAGGAGCTGTCCGATGAATGTCGACATTTCTCAGCGCTCCTGCCCTGTCGAGACCGGCACCGTACGAGTCGCCACGTCGACGCCGAGCACCCGGCTTGCCAGATTCGCCGCCAAAGACTCGACCGACGATTGGAGGTCAGTCGTCACCGCCCGCGACTGCCGCGTCAGCTCCTCGTTAGCCTGCTGGAGCAGACCTGATACTTCCGCGTTGGCGCGAGCCCGTGCGTCGTCGACGATCTTGCGGCCCTCTGCACGGGCTTCCTCACGGACATTCGTCGCCTCGCGGCGGGCGTCGCCCATCACCTTGCGGGTGTCGGCATCCGCAGCAGCCTGCAGTTGGGCTGTCCGTCGATTATCCTCGGCCGTCTTGTACACCATGGCTTCGCGCTCGTGCAGCACCCTTGAAATGGGAGGCACGACCCACTTGGCGATCACTCCGAGCACGATCAGGAAGATCAGCAGCACGAAGATGAAGGTGCCATTGGGGATGAGGAAGTTGCTTTGGCCGCCTTCCTCAACCGCCAACAGAACGACGTTCGGGTCAGCCATGACCGGCTTTAACCCCCAACCGGGGTGGCGAACACAAACAGCGCCATGAATGCCAGGTTGATGAAGTACATGGCCTCCACCAGACCGACCGTGATGAAGAACGGGACGAACAACCTGCCCTGAGCCTCCGGCTGCCGCGCTACACCGTTGACCAGCGCGCTACCGACGACGCCGTCGCCGATTGCGGCACCGATAGCACCGCCACCGAGAAGAAGTCCACCGCCAATGAGCGCTCCGGCAGCGATTGTGGGATCCATTCCTTATCCTCCTTGATATCTGGTAGCAGTCCTACCAGGTGGTTTGTCGAGCATTTTCCGCTTTGGTCAGTGGTGTTCTTCGTCCAGCTCCATGGACTGGCCGAAGTACAGGATGGTCAGCAGCGCGAAGATGAACGCTTGGATGGCACCGATGAACAATTCGAAAGACTTCCACAGCGCGTTCGGCGCCCACATGATGTAGGCCGGGAACAAGGCGATGATCGTGACCATGATGCCGCCGGCGAACACGTTGCCGAAAAGTCGGAGTGACAGCGAGATCGGCTTGGCGAGTTCCTCCACGAGGTTGATCGGCGCGAGGAACGCTACGTGCCCCTTGAGCAGTTTGATGGGGTGACCGAACGGCCCGCGACGCCAGAATCCCGCGGCGTGGTAGCAGATGAACACGAACAAGCCGAGCGCGACCACAAAGTTGATGTCAGAAGCAGCGGGCTTGAGCACCTCGTGGATGCCGGTCTCGTTGGAGTATTGCCACGGGAACACTGACAGCCAGTTCGCGATGAGGATGTACACGAACAGCGTCACCGCGAGAGGCAGCACGAACGGCGCGATCTTCATGCCGATCGCGGACTCGACCTGGTTGCGGACCTGGACGGTGATCGCTTCCCAGAAAAGCTGCACGCCGCTCGGAACGCCGCTCGAGGTGACCTTGGCGCGCAAGTAGAACGCCAGCGCCAGAACGATCACGGCGGCGATCGACGCGGACAGCAACGTGTCGGTGTTGACGGTCAGCCCAAACCAGTTGGCCTCGGTATGCGTGCCGACGTGGATGCCGGAGTCGGCGGCGAGGATGGTTCTGGTCATTACTGTGTGGCCTCCCCTTGGGATCCAACGGTGTCAGTCGGGCTGCCGGCCCGCAGCTTGCGTGCGACGGGCAGCGCGGTCGAGAACACGAGTAACATTTGAAACAGGGCCATTCCGAAGACCACGCCCAGCCCCTCGGGCCGGAACACGAACGCGATCACCAGGCCGATCACAGTCAGGATCATCAAGCGGACGGCGGAGTTTACGGCCATCTTGCTCTTCAGCGGGTGCGCGTGGGCGGTGATCCTGAGGGCGGAGCGTCGTACCAGGATTGCGTTGAACAAACCGAGGCCCAAGCCAATGCCGAAGAAGATTCCGACCATCGGGTGGCCGAGCAAGGCCGTCGCCACCGTGGCGAGCACAGTCAGCACGAGGCAGATCACCGAGAGCCGTAACGGACGGAACGCAACGGATGGCAACACCAACGGCGCGTCCTGCGCGGGCGTCGTCACAGATTCACCTCAAATCCGCCGTCACTGTGGCCACCCCGATGATTTGCGTGCGTGGCGCCCTGAGCGTATCGGAGGGCGTTTGGCTCGCTGGAATCACCCACGGGGCAGCTCCCTTTGTCGGTCGTTGTTCCGTGCCGGTCGGTGGTCCACCGACGGCCCGGGGGCCGGCAACCCGTGAGGTTTTTCGGGTTCTGAATGCACCCTAACACATGGTGGGAGGCCTAAACGGGGGCCTACTACTTTTCGTCGTAGGTTGCTTGCAATTGGCCGTTTCGCCGACGCAGGAGCGGGATCAGCGTGACGATCACGGCCACCAGAATCGCGGCCAACATCACCGCGCCGCTGTAGCGCGGATCGAAGAAGATCGTGCTCGCCGCCCCGAAGCACACGATGCTCACCCACAGATAGATGACCAGCACGACGCGCCGATGCGAATGGCCGATCTGCAGCAACCGGTGATGCAGGTGCATCTTGTCGGGCGTCGTGAAGTGCACACCCGCTCGGGTGCGCCGGATGATCGCCAACAGGGTGTCGAGCGCGGGCACGAACATGACCGCGACCACGAGCAGGAACGGGGACAGCAACGCGAAGACGTCGCGCACCCCGTAAGCCGTCTGCGAGATGGGTCCTGCGGCGGTGGTCGCGGCCGCCGCCAGCATCAGACCGATCAGCATTGATCCGGAGTCGCCCATGAAGATCTTGGCCGGGTGGAAGTTGTGCGGCAGGAACCCCAGACAGACGCCGGCCAGCACGACCGAGATCACCGCGGGCGGATAGAACAGCACGTCGCCGCCATGATCACGCAGGAGTCCGATCGAGAAGATGCAGATGGCCGAGGCGGTGATCAGCCCGAGCCCGGCGGCGAGCCCGTCGAGTCCGTCGATGAAGTTCATCGCGTTGACGATCGACACCGTCAGCGCCAGCGTCAGCAGGATCGACGACACCTGGTCAAGCACGATGGTGCCGACGCCGCCGATCGGGATGTAGAGCACGCTCCACGCCACCCCCATGGTGACGAGGACACTCGCGGCGGTGATCTGGCCGGCGAACTTGGTCAGCGAGTCCAGGCCCCAGCGGTCGTCGATCAGCCCGACGACCATGATCAGACCGCCGGCGACCACCACCGCGGGCATGCCGGTCGAATAGACGAAGCCCCGAGTCAACGCCGGCAGCTGAGAGGCCAGCAGCACCGCAAACGCGACACCGATATACATCGCGAGCCCGCCCATGCGCGGGATCGGCTGCGAGTGCACGTCGCGGTCGCGGGGAACCGCAACCGCGCCGAGCCGCCGAGCCAGAACCCTGACCCAGCCGGTTGCGAAGTAGGTGATGATCGCGGCCGTCAGCCCGACCAGTGCGAGCTCGCGGATCGGTACGCCCGCACCGCGATCGTTGAGTGCCAGCAGCGTGTCGGTGGCGTAGACCACCGGTGAACCGTACTGCACGAAAGTCACTATCAGTCCGTCAAAGTCGCGGGTTCCACGCCGAGCACGTTCGCGATCGCCGCCGCGGTCACCGGGCCCTCGCGCAGCACACGCGGGTGCGCACCGGTGAGGTCGACGATCGTCGATGCCGCCTGCTGCTGCGACGGGCCGGCATCCAAGTACACCTCGACCTGCTCGCCGAGTTGTTCACGCGCCTGCTGCGCCGTCACCGCCGCGGGCCGACCGGAGATGTTGGCGCTCGACACCGCCATCGGGCCGACGCTGCGCAACAGTTCGATCGCGATCGGGTGCAACGGCATGCGCAGCATCACGGTGCCGTGCGCGTCGCCGAGATCCCAGTGCAGCGACGGCGCCTGGCGCACCACCAGGCTCAGTGCGCCGGGCCAGAACGCCCGGATGAGTTCACGCGCGGTTTCGGGGACGTTGTACACCAGGCCTTCGATCGTGTGCCACGACCCCACGAGTACGGGCACCGGCATGTCGCGGCCACGACCCTTGGCCGCCAGCAGAGCGGCGACGGCTTCGCTGTCGAATGCGTCGGCGCCGATGCCGTAGACGGTGTCGGTCGGCAGTACGACCAGCCGGCCGCCCTTGAGCGCGCTGACTGCCGACGCCACACCGATCTCGCGCTGTTCGGCGTCCGAGCAGTCGAACAGCTGGGTCATGCCTCGACTCCTTGCCCGTCGTCGCCTTGGGTGCCCATCAGATTCGTGTCGTCACGAACTGCCGTCACGAACCGTAGCCGCCCGACCAGATCACGCCGAGCGGTGATGGCATCGAATCGCTTCGTCCGACGGAAGCACTCCACGGTTCGTTCCGACGTCGTGTCGTCGTGCTCGACCGCGGTGAGGCCACCACTGCGCAGCCACCTCACCGCGAGCGCGGCGATCGCTTCTATCACCCGCATACCGTCCGGCCCCCCGAACAGCGCGTGCGCCGGATCGTGTTCTGCCACTTCCGGCTCCAGTTGCGCACCGTCGGGTATGTACGGCGGGTTGGCGACGACGAGGTCGACCGAACGATCGAGTTCGGGCAGCAGCGCCGGTTCGGTGACGTCGGCCCTCACCAGCTCGACGCGGGTGTCGCCGAGGTTGCGTCGTGCGTAGTCCAGTGCCGAGTCGCAGTCGTCGACGGCGATGATCCGCGCGTCCGGCCAGTTCCTCGACAACGCGAGCGCAAGCGCACCGCTGCCGGTGCAGAGGTCGACGATCACCGGAGCGTCGGGCAACCGCTGTGCCAGCGCCCATTCCAGCAGCGCCTCGGTTTCCGGACGCGGGATGAACACACCCGGGCCGACGTGCACGTCGACCGGACCGAACGGAGCGGTGCCGACCAGGTGTTGCAGCGGAATCCGCTGGGCGCGCCGGGCGACGAGCTCGCCGTACTGCGCGACGAGACCTGCGTCGACCTCTACGGATCCGAGGCGACCGCGATCGGTGCCCATCGCGTGGGCTGCCAGTAGTTCGGCGTCGACGCGCGGCGCTGCCACACCCGCGTTCGCCAGCGTCGCCGCCGCGGCGTCGATCATCTGGCTCAGCCGCGTCATGTGCTCTGCAGTCGCGCTTGCTTGTCGGCGCCTGCCAGCGCATCGAACAGGTCGTCGAGGTCCCCGTCGAGCACCTGGTCGAGATTGTGCGCCTTGAAGTTGATCCGGTGATCTGCGATCCGGTTCTCGGGGAAGTTGTAGGTGCGGATGCGTTCGCTGCGGTCCACAGTGCGGATCTGACTGGCGCGATCGGCCGACGCGTCGGCCTGCGCCTGCTCCTCGGCCAGCGACTGCAGGCGGGCAGCGAGCACCTGCATCGCGCGGGCCTTGTTCTGCAGCTGAGAGCGCTCGTTCTGGCAGGTGACCACGATGCCGGTGGGCAGGTGGGTGATGCGTACCGCGGAGTCGGTGGTGTTGACGCCCTGGCCGCCCTTTCCCGAAGACCGGTAGACGTCGATGCGCAGATCCGATTCGTCGATCTGGACCTCTTCGACTTCCTCGGGTTCCGGGTAGACGAGCACGCCTGCCGCCGAGGTGTGCACCCTGCCCTGCGACTCCGTCACTGGTACCCGCTGTACGCGGTGCACGCCACCTTCGAACTTCAGCCGCGACCACACACCGTCGGTCGAGTCGCCCTTGCTACGGATGGACAACGTGGCGTCCTTGTACCCCCCGAGATCCGAGTAGGTCTCGTCGAGCATGGTGACGGTCCAGCCGTGCCGCTCGGCGTAGCGGGTGTACATCCTGGCCAGATCGGCGGCGAACAGCGCCGATTCCTCGCCCCCCTCCCCCGACTTGACCTCCAGCACGATGTCGTCTGCGTCATGTGGGTCACGCGGCGCCAGCAGGTCGGTCAACTGGGTGTCGAGTCGCTCGACGGTCGCTGCCAGCTCGTCGACCTCGGCCGCGAACGACGGGTCGTCAGCCGCCAGTTCACGCGCGGTTTCCAGGTCGCCGCGAGCGGCCTCCAGTTTGCGGTATGTCCCCACGATCGGCGACACCTGTGCGAAGCGTCTGCCCACCTTGCGGGCCAGCGCGGCGTCGGCGTGCAGATTCGGATCGCTGAGCTGGCGCTCGAGGTCGGCATGCTCGGCCAGCAGCGCGTCGATCGCTCCGCCCTCCGGGAGGTCGGCGCGAGCGGTGTCGGCCATACCGACCTCCTCTCTTTCGGCGAACGCAAACCGGCGCCCGGCCTGGCCGCTGGTGCGGCAGATCGGGCGCCGGAAAGGAAGCTACTTGTCCGCTGAGCCTTTATCAGCCTTGCGCTTGCCGTAGCGCTTCTCGAAGCGGGCCACCCGGCCGCCGCTGTCGAGGATCTTCTGCTTACCGGTGTAGAAGGGGTGGCACTGCGAGCAGACCTCGACGTGGATCTGTCCGCTCTGCTTGGTGCTGCGCGTGGTGAACGAGTTACCGCAGCCGCAGTGCACGGTGGTCTCGACGTAATCAGGGTGAATACCCGTTTTCATGGTTTCCTCTTCGATCGTGGACCCGGGTCGCCCCTCCGTGGTGGAGGTGACGGGCGTGAACCGGGACCGAGGGTCGGCGGTCCATTATGCCAGCTAGGGCCGCCAAGTGCCTAAACGCGTGCGCAGCGGTCGGTATTCCGATCGTGCGCTCAGGGTGCTACGGGTGCGGGTGGAACCTGCTGCCGTCGCGCCGCCAGAGCTGTCTTCCGTCCGGCGTGGTCCCCCGCTCGACCAGTTCGCGCTTGAGGATCTTGTTGGTCGCGGTGCTGGGCAGGTCGTCGGCGATCCACACATAACGCGGCCACGCCTTCGGTGAGAGATCCCGCTGGGCGGCCAGGAACTGCTCGAACGTGGCTGGATCGAGACCGGCGTCGTCCTGCAGTACAACGGCCGCCATCACCTGGTCGCCGACGAGTTCATCGGGCACCGGATAGACCGCGACTCGGTTGATCGCCGGCAGCCGGAGCAGGATGCGTTCGATGGGCGCCGTCGCGAGGTTCTCACCGTCGACCCGCATCCAGTCGGCCGTGCGCCCGGCCAGATAGATGTAGCCGTTAGCGTCGCGGTAGGCCAGATCGCCCGACCAGTACATGCCGTGGCGCATGCGCTCGTCGGTGGCCTCGCTGTCGTTGTAGTAGCCGCGGAACAGGCCGCTGCCGTCGGTGTTGACCAGTTCGCCCACCGCGACGTCGGCATTGCTCAGCGCGCCGTTCTCGTCGAACTCCGCCACCGGGCACTCGGTCACGGTCTCGCTGTTGTAGATCGCGACACCCGGAAAGCCTTGTCCGATCGAACCTTTCGGCGTGTCCGGGGTGCGGGTGATGATCACCGCGTTCTCGGTCGAGCCGAACCCGTCGTCGACGGTCACCCCGAAACGCCTGCCGAACTCCTCGATGTCGCGGTCGGTGGCTTCATTGCCGAATGCGACGCGTAGCGGGTTGTCGCGGTCGTCGGGCTGTTCGGGGGTGGCCAGCACGTATGCCAGCGGTTTGCCGACGTAGTTCATGTAGGTCACACCGTGGCGGCGGACGTCGGCGAGGAAGCCGGATGCGGAGAATTTCGCCGGCACCATTGCGGCGCCGGCAATGAGCGCGGGCGCCCACCCGCCCACCACGGCGTTGGAATGAAACATCGGCATCGAGAGGTAACAGACGTCCTGCTCGGTGAGTTCGAATCGCTCGACCAGCGCGTTGCCGGCGAACACCGGCATGAGGTTGGCCACCTGGACCGCCTTGGGGTCGCCGCTGGTCCCGGACGTGAAGATCATCATGAACGTGTCGTCGACGCCGGGCTGCCGGTGCGGGACGAACGGCGGCGCCGGGGTCAGGAAGTTCGTCCACTCCGTGCTCGAGGTGTCGAAGACGGTGACGCCCGGCAGCTCGATGCCGTCGAGCAAGTGGCGATGCTCGGCGTCAGTGATCAAGAACTGACAGTGCACCTTGGCGATGTCGCGAGCGAGGGCTTCACCGCGGCGCGTGGTGTTGATGCCGCACACCACGTAGCCGCCGAGCGCGGCCGCCGCGAGTGCGATCAGCATGTCGGGGGTGTTACCCAGGAGCACCCCGACGTGGAGGGGACGGTCCGGTTCGGCGGCCCCGATCAGGGCAGCCGCCTGCTGCTTCGCCTCGGCGACGTACTGGCGGTAGGTCCACGTGCGGTCTCCGAACCTGATCGCGACGGTGTCGCGGTCGGCGCGCTCATTGAGCAGCTGCTGGAGCGTCTCCGCCATGGCTCACCTCTCGACAGTGAACAGATTTCGGATTGTGTCTACCATGACACAATGCTCCGATCGGCCCGCTGAGGGCGACATTAACCGAGGAGTGCACCCGGTGACGAGCGGCGCAGCCACCAAGAATGTTCGCGATCGGCTGATCGATGCGGCCGAAACCTGCTTGCGCGCCAAGGGAATCCGCTCGACGACCGTGTCGGAGGTCGCCGAGGCGGCCGGCGTTTCCCGCGGCTGGCTGTACCGCCACTTCCCCGACAAGGTCTCGCTGCTGGGCGCCGCGATCGTGCGTTTGAACGACGCCTACTGGTCGGAGGCGCATGCCATGCTCGAGCGCATCGAGGGCCTCGATCGCCAGCTCGCGACGGGCGTTCTCCACGGCCGCACCGCCTACGACGACCCGGGTGCACTGTTGATGAAGCTGCGGGTCGAGGAGCCCGAGGAGTTCGCCGCCTGCGCGGGCGCGGGCGTGCAGGGCCTGGTGCCCGACCTGGCCGACTTCTGGTCGCGGTATCTGATCGCCGCCCGCGAAAGCGGCGAGATCCACCCGGACACGGACGTCGCCGAAGCATCGGAATGGCTTGCCCGCGTGTTGATCTCGCTTGCCACAGTTCCGGGTAAGACACTCGATCCGGGTGACCCCGACGCGGTGCTGGGGCACCTGCGTCGCTACGTCATGCCGGGCTTGCGCGTCGACCCCGCCGTGTGATTTCGGCGCGCTAGTGACCGGTGAGCGATCGGTAACGCACCCAACTCGCTGATCAGTCGGCGTCGGCGGCGCCCGGCGCGGTCTTGGAGACCTGGACCAGGAACTCGTAGTTGTTCTTGGTCTTACGCAGCTGGCTCATCAACAAGTCGATGGCCTGATGCGGGTCGAGACCGGACAGCACCCGGCGCAGCTTGTGCACGATCGCGAACTCGTCGGGACTGAGCAGCAGCTCGTCCTTGCGGGTGCCGGACGGGTTGACATCGACGGCCGGGAAGACGCGCCGCTCGGCGATCTTGCGGTCGAGCTTGAGCTCAGCGTTGCCGGTGCCCTTGAACTCCTCGAAGATCACCGTGTCACCGGTCGACCCGGTCTCCACCATCGCGGTCGCGACGATGGTCAACGAGCCGCCTTCTTCGATGTTGCGTGCCGCGCCGAGGAACCGTTTCGGCGGGTACAGCGCAGTCGAGTCCACACCACCGGACAAGATGCGGCCCGACGCCGGCGACGCGTTGTTGTACGCGCGGCCCAGCCGGGTGATCGAATCCAGCAGCACCACGACGTCCTTGCCCTGCTCGACGAGGCGCTTGGCGCGTTCGATCGCGAGCTCGGCGGCCTGGGTGTGATCGGACGGCGGCCGGTCGAAGGTCGAGGCGATGACCTCGCCCTTGACCGAGCGCTGCATGTCGGTCACCTCTTCCGGACGCTCGTCGACGAGCACCACCATCAGGTGGCATTCCGGGTTGTTCGTGGTGATCGCGTTCGCGATGTCCTGCAGGATCGTGGTCTTACCGGCTTTCGGCGGCGACACGATCAGCGCGCGCTGCCCCTTGCCGATCGGCATGATCAGATCGATGACGCGGGTGGTCAACCGCTCTGTCGTGGTCTCCAGACGCAGCCGCTCATTCGGGTAGAGCGGCGTGAGCTTGTTGAAGTCCGGGCGCTTCTTGGCCTCCTCGACCGGCTTACCGTTGATGGTGTCCAGCCGGACCAGCGGATTGAACTTCTGCCGCGGGTTCTGGCCGCCGCCTTCCCCTTCTTTGGGCACCCGTACGGCGCCGGTCACGGCGTCGCCACGGCGCAGGCCGTTCTTGCGCACCATGTTCATGGAGACGTAAACGTCGTTCGGGCCCGCCAGATAGCCGGAGGTGCGTACGAACGCATAGTTGTCGAGCACGTCGAGGATGCCCGCGACGGGCTGGACGACGTCGTCCTCGCGCAGTTCGGTGTCGCGGTCTCCGCCGCCGTCACCGCCGCGTTCACGGCGCCTGCGGTCGCGGAACCGGCGGCCCCGGCGACCACCACGGCCTTCGCCGTCGTCATCGCCGCTGTTGCCGCTGTTGCCGCTGTTGCCGCGGTTCTGGCCGCCCTGCTGGTCGCCTTGCTTCTGATCACCGTCGGACTTGGCGTCCGACTTGTTATCGGCCTTGGACTGTTGGTTCTGCCGACTTGGGGACTTGTCGTCCCGCTCGGCGTCATCGGTCTGATTGGCCGACTGATCGCCCGAGGCATCCGGCGAGCCCGCTCCGCGCGAGGCGCCACGGCGGTCGCGGCCTCGCGGCTGCTGGTCTGCGTCTGCGTTCGCGCTGCGGTCGTCGTTCTCGGTCTTCGCAGCGTCCTTCGCGGGCTCGGCCGTCTTCGCCTCGCCAGCGGATGCCTGGGCGGCGCGACCGCGACCGTTGGACTCGCCGCGGCGTTCGCGGATGGCTGCGACCAGTTCGCTCTTGCGCATACCGGATGCGCCCTCGACGCCGATCTCCTTGGCCAGAGCGCGCAGCTCCGGCAACACCATCGTGGACAGCGAACCGCCACGGTTGCCGGATGCGGCCTCGGCCGTCGGCGCGGTCTCCGCGGTGGGTGTTTTCGTGGCGGCTGTGGCGCTCGGCGCGTCCGCTTCCGCGGAAGTCGAAGTATCTGAACTCACGGTGTTTGGCAGCTCACCGTTGTCGTTGCTGCCCCCAGCCGTGATGAGGTCCGTTTCAGTCACGGATTTCCTTTCTTTCCCTCGCCGAACGAGTCATGCGGGGATTCGGTGCGATCAGTTGATCCGCTGAACGCATGGGCCCCACCATTGCCCCTGCAACGGTGATGGCCGGGTCTCGCCGCTGTGCGGCGAACCGTCAATCCACGAGTAGCCCCAGAGGGAAATGAGTGGTGTCCTAGTGTCGGCGCAGGTAGAGACGCTGCGATTGCCGGACGACAGCGAGAATATCCCGCATCGCGGCGGGAAGCAAGAAAGACATGTGTGTCGTGTTGCTCCTGTGATCGCTGCGCTACGGCGCTATCCGGCTCGGATGACCACGCCGGGCGCCCATTTGACGCCGCCACCGACGGTCGTTTCCCTGACGGTGAACCCGTTCGCGGTGCCGTACTCCGAAGCTTCAGTGGGCAATTCCGATGAAGCGCTCAGTGCGAGCACCGATGGACCGGCACCCGACAACACCGCTGCCACGCCACAACGCCGTAATAACCGCAGGTATTCCGCGGAGGCGGGCATCGCCGCCGCGCGCTGGGGCTGGTGCAGAACATCCTGGGTCGCCGCCATCAGGAGATCGGGCCGCTCGGAGAGCGCGACCACCATCAACGCGGCCCGGCTCAGGTTGAACCGCGCATCGGTGTGACTGACTTTCTCCGGCAGCAGCACGCGTGTCTCGGCGGTCGAGGACCGCTCGTCGGGGATCGCGATGTACATGCGGATGTCCGGATGCACCCGGATCGCAGCGGCCTCGAACCGGGCATCGCTCTCCGTCCAGGACACCACCGCGCCACCCAACACCGCCGCCGAGGCGTTGTCGGGATGTCCTTCGAACTCCGACGACAGCTGGATGAGGTCGCGCTCCGCCAACGGCGATCTACCGGTCTGCACCGCAAGACCATTGACCACGGACAGACCGCCGACCACGGCCGCAGCCGACGATCCAAGCCCTCGCGAGTGCGGAATGTCGTTGCGGCACCGCACAATCATGCCGGGGACATCAACAGACAGTTCCTGCAGTCCGCGCCGGATGGCCCGCACGACCAAGTGGGTTTCGTCGAGCGGCACGTCCGCCGCGCCCTCACCCTCGACTTCGACCGTGAGCCCGGAATCGGTTGTCTCCACGACGATCTCGTCGTAGAGGCTCAAGGCGATACCCAGGCTGTCGAAGCCCGGGCCGAGGTTGGCACTGGACGCAGCCACCACGGAGGTGGCCCTCAACCCAGGCGGAAGCACTTGTGTCACCTGCTATCCCAGCCCCAATTGTTCGACCACGGCCACCGGATCCACCGGCACTGCAATAACCGACGGCATGCCCTTCAACGCGGTGTCCGGATCCTTGAGCCCGTTGCCCGTGACCGTGCACACGACGGTCGAGCCTTTGGCCACCCAGCCGTCTTCGATCGACTTGAGCAGTCCGGCGATGCTAGCCGCGGATGCCGGCTCGACGAACACGCCTTCAGATTGTGCAACCAGGTGGTAAGCCGAGAGGATCTCGTCGTCGGTGGCGGCGAGGAACCGGCCGTCGGACTGCTGCTGTGCCTCTACCGCGGTGTTCCACGAGGCGGGCGAGCCGATCCGGATGGCGGTGGCGATGGTTTCCGGATTGCTGACCGGTTCGCCGAACACCAGCGGCGCCGCACCGGCGGCCTGGGTTCCCAACATGCGCGGAAGGCGATCCGAGATCCCGTCACGGTGATACTCGGTGTAACCCTTCCAGTACGCAGTGATGTTGCCCGCGTTGCCCACGGGCAGTGAGTGGACGTCGGGCGCGACACCCAGCGCGTCGACGATCTCGAAGGCTGCGGTCTTCTGCCCTTCGATGCGGTACGGGTTGACGGAGTTGACGAGCGAGATGGTCGGGAAATCGGAGGTGAGCTTGCGCGCAAGTTCCAGGCAGTCGTCGAAGTTGCCGTCGACTTGGATGATCTTGGCCCCGTGCATGACTGCCTGCGCCAGCTTGCCCATCGCGATCTTGCCCTCGGGCACCAGCACTGCGCAGGTGATACCCGCCCTTGCCGCATAGGCTGCAGCGGATGCGGACGTGTTTCCCGTCGAAGCGCACAGCACCGCCTGCTGGCCGCGCGCCACGGCCTCCGTCACTGCCATGGTCATGCCGCGGTCCTTGAACGACCCGGTCGGGTTGAGCCCCTCGACCTTCAGATGCACTGTGCAGCCGGTGAGTTCGGAAAGCCGCGGCGCGGGCAGCAGCGGTGTCCCACCCTCGCGGAGCGTGATCGGGGTCCAGCTGTCCTCGACCGGCAGGCGGTCGCGGTAGGCGGCGATCAGGCCCGGCCACGGCTGGTGGACCGCGGACGACGGTACGGCACTCATTCGGTGGTTCCTTCCATGCGGAGCACGCTGTTGATGCTCTGCACCACATCGAGATCCGCCAACGCCGACACTGTCTCCGACAGCGCCGCATCGGTCGCCTGATGGGTTACCACGACGATGCTCGCACCACAGCGCTGACCGTCCTCGTCGACCATGCCCTCCTGGCGCACTTCGGCGATACTGACATCCCGTTTGCCGAACTCCGCTGCCACAGCGGACAACACCCCTGCCCGGTCGGCCACGTTCATGTTCACGTAGTAGCGGGTCGGGATCAAACCGATCGGCGCGATCGGCAGTTTGGCATACTTCGACTCGCGAGGCCCCCGGCCGCCCTGCACCCGGTTGCGCGCCGCCATCACGAGGTCGCCCATCACCGCTGACGCCGTAGGCGCACCGCCGGCTCCCTGGCCGTAGAACATCAGCCGTCCGGCGGCTTCGGCCTCCACCACCACCGCGTTGAAGGCGCCGTTGACGGTGGCGAGCGGGTGACTCAAGGGCACCAGCGCGGGATACACCCGTGCCGAAACCCTCTGCTGTCCCCCATCTTCGGTGAGCCGCTCACAGATGGCCAGCAGTTTGATCGTGCAACCGAGCGCCTTGGCGGATTCGAAGTCGGCGCTGCTGACCTTGGTGATCCCTTCACGATGGACGTCGTCGGCGGTCACCCGGGTGTGGAAGGCGATCGAAGCCAGAATTGCAGCCTTGGCCGCGGCGTCGTATCCCTCGACGTCGGCGCTCGGGTCGGCCTCGGCGTAGCCGAGCGCGCTCGCATCGGCCAGCGCGCTGGCGTAGTCGGCCCCGGTGCTGTCCATCTCCGAGAGGATGTAGTTGGTGGTGCCGTTGACGATGCCCGCGACGCGCACGACCGAGTCTCCCGCCAGCGACTGGGTCAGCGGGCGGATGACAGGGATCGCACCGGCCACCGCGGCCTCGAAATACAGGTCGACGCGGGCGGTTTCGGCCGCCTGAGCCAACTCCCCGGTCGACACCGCCATCAACGCCTTGTTGGCGGTGACCACGGACTTGCCCTGCTCGAGCGCGGACAGGATGGCCTTGCGTGCCGGATCGACGGGTCCCATCAGCTCGACGACGATATCGACGTCGTCGCGGGAGACGAGTTCCTCGACATTGTCGGTGAGCATGTCGACCGGGACCCCGCGGTCGTCGGCCACCCGACGGACACCCACGCCGCGCAGCACCAGCGGTGCGCCGATCCGTGCGGCCAGGTCTTGAGCGCTCTCCTCGATGATCCGCACGACCTGGCTGCCGACATTCCCCAAACCGAGGACCGCTACGCCAACGGGCTTTCCGGACTCAGCCATCGTTACCTCACTTCCAGACTCAGCAGGTCGTCGACCGTCTCCCGGCGCAAGATCAGGCGGGCCCGCCCGTCGCGCACGGCCACCACAGCGGGACGGCCGATCAGGTTGTATCGGCTCGACATCGAATAGCAGTAGGCACCGGTCGCGGCGACTCCCAACAGGTCGCCGGGAGCGATGTCGTCGGCCACCCATGCATCGCGTACCACGATATCGCCGCTCTCACAGTGCTTTCCGACGATGCGCCCCAGTGCCGGTCCGGCGTCGGATACGCGCGAGACGAGTCGTACATCGTATTCCGCACCGTAGAGCGACGTTCGGATGTTGTCGCTCATTCCGCCGTCCACGCTGACGTAGCGGCGATGCGAGGTCGAGCTGACGGCGACGTCCTTGACGGTGCCGACCTCATAGAGCGTGATCGTACCGGGGCCGGCGATGGCCCGACCCGGCTCTACCACCAGCCGCGGCGTGGGCAGCCCGACAGCCGCCGATTCGTCGCGCACGATTGCACTGAGCTTGGCTGCCAGATCGGCGACCGGAGGCGGATCATCCTGCGGCAGATACGAGATGCCGAGGCCGCCACCGAGGTCGACGATCGACATCTGGGCGGTCTTGTCGACGCCGAACTCGGCGACCACATCATGCAGGAGACCGATCACGCGGTGCGCGGCGATCTCGAACCCCGCGACGTCGAAGATCTGCGATCCGATGTGGCTGTGCAGACCCACCAGGCGCAGATTATCGGTTTCGAACACCCGGCGAACGGCGGCCATCGCGGCACCGTTGGCCAGTGACAAACCGAATTTCTGGTCTTCGTGCGCGGTGGAGATGAATTCGTGGGTGTGCGCCTCGACACCGACCGTCACCCGGACCAGTACATCCTGGACCACGCCGACGGCACCAGCGATCTGGTCGAGCCGGTCGATTTCGATCATCGAGTCGACCACCACGTGCTCGATGCCGGCCTTGACCGCGGCGGTCAACTCGGCGACGGATTTGTTGTTGCCGTGCAAGGCGATCCGCTCCGCGGGAAAACCACCGGCCAGCGCGACGGCCATCTCTCCGCCGCTGGCCACGTCGAGCGAGAGGCCCTCTTCGGCGATCCAGCGGGCGACCTCGGTGCACATGAACGCCTTGGCCGCGTAGCGCACGTTCTCGCCACCACCGAACGCCGCCGCGATCTCGCGGCAGCGCGACCGGAAATCGTCCTCATCGACGACGAACGTCGGGGTCCCGAACTCCGCCGCGATGTCGGTCACGGGCACGCCGCCGATCGAAACCACGCCGTCACCGTTGCGAACGGTGCTGCGCGGCCAGACATTCGGCGCCAGCAGGAAGATCTCGGCCGACGACTGCGGTCGTGGCGGGGCACCGCCGTGGTGCACCTCTTCGGCATGTCGGGGGCCGGCGGGATGGGCGATCACATGCGCTCCGGAGCGGTCACGCCGAGGATGCCCAAGCCGTTCGCGATCACCTGGCGCGTGGCCTGACACAGTGCCAGTCGCGCACCGTGCAGTTCGTCCGGCGCCTCGTCACCTTGAGGCAGTACTCGGCAAGAGTCATAGAAACGGTGGTAGTCGCCGGCCAGATCCTCGAGATAGCGGGAGACACGATGTGGTTCACGCAGTGCCGCAGCGGTTTTGAGCACCCTCGGGAACTCGCCGATATTGCGGATCAGGGTGCCTTCCTTGTCGTGGTTGAGCAGCTGCAGGTTCTCGGCGTTGGGCACCACGCCCAGTTCGGCGGCGTTGCGGGCCAGGGCGGATAGCCGGGCATGCGCGTATTGCACGTAATAGACCGGGTTTTCGTTCGACGCCGACGACCAGAGCTCGAGGTCGATGTCGATCGGACTGTCCACCGAGGACCGGATCAACGAGTACCGGGCGGCGTCGACGCCGATCGCCTCGACCAGGTCGTCCAGGGTGATGACGGTGCCCGCCCGCTTACTCATCCGCACCGGCTGTCCGTCGCGGACGAGGTTGACCATCTGTCCGATCAGCACCTCGACCGTCGCGGGGTCCTCACCCAGCGCGGCAGCAACGGCCTTGAGTCGCGCGATGTAACCGTGGTGGTCGGCGCCGAGCATGTAGATGCACAGATCGAAGCCGCGTGCGCGCTTGTCGAGGTAGTAGGCGATGTCGGCGGCGATATAGGCCGGTGCACCGTCGCTCTTGATGACGACGCGGTCCTTGTCGTCCCCATGGTCGGTGGTGCGCAACCAGACTGCGCCGTCCTTCTCGTAGATGCTGCCGGCCTCGCGAAGCCGTTCGATGGCCTGCTCGACGCGTCCGGAGGTGTGCATCGAGTCTTCGTGGGTGTAGACGTCGAAGTCGGTGCCGAAGTCGTGCAGGGACTGCTTGATGTGGGCGAACATCAGGTCGACGCCGATGGCGCGGAACGTCTCGCGCATCTCGTCCTCGGAGCGGTTCAGCGCGTCGGGCTCCTTGGTGAGCACCTGCGCGGCGATGTCCTTGATGTAATCGCCGGCGTAACCGTCGTCGGGGGTGGGCTCGCCCTTGGCCGCGGCGATCAGCGAGTTGGTAAAGCGGTCGATCTGCGCGCCGTGATCGTTGAAGTAGTACTCGCGCGTGACGGCGGCACCCTGGGTGAACAGCAAGCGGCCCAGCGCGTCACCGACCGCGGCCCAGCGGGTGCCGCCGATGTGAATGGGCCCGGTGGGGTTGGCGGAGACGAACTCGAGGTTGATGCGCTGACCGGCGAGCACGGCGGAGTGGCCGTAGTCCGCGCCGGCGGCCAAGACGTCGGTCACGATGATGTTCTGCGCCGAGGCCTCGATGCGCAGGTTCACAAAGCCCGGACCTGCGACGTCCGCGGTGGAGATGCCGTCGGTGTCGACCAGTGCCGCGGCCAGCCAACCGGCCAGTTCGCGTGGGTTGGCCCCGACCTTCTTGCCGAGCTGCAGCGCCAGATTGGTGGCATAGTCGCCGTGCTCGGGATTGCGCGGACGCTCGACGGTCACCGTCTCCGGCAGCGCTGCCGCGTCGAGCCCACGTTCGGTCAGCACCGCGGCGGCGGTGGTCTTGAGCAGGTCGGCCAGATCGGCGGGGGTCACGGGGGTCCATCCTATGGTCTGGGGTGGTCAGCCCCGAATCCGTTTCCGATGACCTGGATGCGTTAGGCTGTGCAGGCCCATCGGCGCCGTTTCTCGTGCGCCCCCGTAGCTCAGGGGATAGAGCGTCTGCCTCCGGAGCAGAAGGCCGCAGGTTCGAATCCTGCCGGGGGCACCACGCTGACCAGGCTCAAGCTCTTCACGCCCACATTGCCACCGCCGCGCCCAAGCTCCGCGCCGACCTCAACCGCTATCGCAGCCCGGCGCTGAGCGACGTCAACGGCCATGCGTGCGTGGGCCTCGCGGGTCAGATCGGCATGCGATATCCGAAGCGCTCGTGGTCCTCGTTGTAGCCGCCATACCCCCATCCGACGTCGCGGAGATCTGCCACGAACTCAACGGCCGAGACCCATTTGACCTGCTTGAAGCCGAGTTCGAGTTCATTGCGCACCCGCAGCGGCGCGCCGTGGGCCTCGCTGAGCGGTTGGCCGTTCATCTCGTAGGCCAATATCGCCATCGGCGAGCGCATGTGCTCGATCTTGTGGCATGCGTAGTACCTTCCGGTGTTCGCCTCGGCGCCGTCAGCGAAGGAATAGAACACCACCCATCGCGCCGCAGGAAGCGGAACGACGATGTCGATAAGGTCGCTCACGCCGACCCAGTCCCACTTGGCCACCCCCGACCAACCCTGTATGCAGAAATGCTGGGTGATCTGCTCCCGTTTCGGCAGCGCCAGCAAGGTTTCGTAGGACAACCGCACCGGATTCTCGACGAGCCCTTCGACACGTAGGGAGTACTCCGACCATCCGGATCGCTGCAACCGCCGGTACAACTCGGAGTCCGGCAACCGGCCGTTCATCCAGAAGTAGGGTGTGATGCCGTTTTCCTGGTACGTGGCTCGCGAGGTCGTGCGTTCCATCAGGTCCTTGGCCCAGCCGACGATGAACCGGCCGGTGTTCTGGACGGACCTGGGGTACCGGATGGTCAGCGGAGTCGCGATGAGCCACAACGACACGACCACCGCCGCGGCCACCCCGACAATCGCCAGCGCCCAGTTCGACCGCGTATCGGTCCCCAATGTGATGTGGTTCAGGTTCTGCACGGCGTCGGTGGCGAGCACCATGGTGACGTGGCAGACGATGAACAGCAGCATCCAGCAGTCGAGCACGCGGATCGAGCAGCGCCTCGAGCGATTCGTCCGCGTTGTGCGTCAGCGCGAGGATCGTCAATGGTTATGTGGTGTCCTCCCGGATGGTCGACATGACATCACCAATCGTCGACCGCCCCAACGAAATCGGCAGAATCAGCACGTGTGGATGAGTCCGTAGAGGATGCCGGTCACAGTATCCACGGGAAGTAGCCGTACATCGGATAGTTGGCGACGAACGGCGGGGAGTCGTTGATCTGTGCGTTACCGGGCGACATGCATATGCTTGCCACCCGGGTTGTGGTGCATCTCATCGGGGATGGCTGAATTTGTTGATTACCAACGGGTTGAACGGAGCTCGCGGTGGCTTCTGCCGCGGGTGCGGCCTGGGCCACCGGCGTCAGGATGATGGCCGCGGCGGCTCCAGACGTCAAGAGAGCGGCGAGTGATCCAATCTTCATTACCTCTCACCTCCATGTCTATTGGGAGGGATAGTTCCAAACTAGCTCTGCGGTATGTGAATTGGCTGTGGTGTGACTGAGTAAGCGCGTACAACGCTGGACGAAGAACTTGTGAAATCGTAAGGGCCTCCGCGATACTCAACGCGTCGACCGCCCCCGCTGACTACACCGGCAGACGCGTACCGGTTTCCTTCTCCGCGAACTCCCAGAGCATTCTGGCGTCCACGTAATCGCACGCCGCGCCCGCCCTACCGCTCAATGTGGGCGCGCCCTTCAGCCGGTATCTGCTGTCGATGCCGACGTAGCTGCCGGGCGGAATCGGCTCGGTGATGCAGTACAGCGTCGGCGCGGCGCCCGCGTCGAGGTCGTTGGCGAGCACGCCGGCCGCCGCCCTCACCACGGAGTGAAACGCCGCCATGACCGGCTTGTCGGAGACATTGGACAGGTTCGACGCCACCCACCCCGGATGGGTGAGGAAGCTCGTGATCGGTGAACCTGCCGCACGCAAGCGGCGGTCGAGTTCAAGACCCCACAACATCACTGCCAGCTTCGAGCGCCCGTACGCGGGAAACGCCTTCCATTTCTTCGAGCGCAGGTGCGGATCGTCGAAGTCGATGGTCGCCGACCTATGCGCGTCGGAGCCGACGTTGATGATCTTCGACCGCACCCGTTCGAAGAGGAGATTGGTCAGCGCGAACGGCCCCAGAAAGTTGGTGCCGAGCGTGATTTCGAAGCCGTCCACGGTCTCGCGCCGATTCTGGGCGACCAGGCCCGCGTTGTTGATCAGGATGTCGACATCGCCTTCGAGCAGGTCGGGAAATGCCCGCACCGACGACAGGTCGGCGAGGTCGAGTTTCACCACCGAGGTGTCGCCACCCATCTCCGCTGCACGCTGCGCACCGAGGTCGAGGTTGCGCACCGCGAGGATCACGTGGGCCCCGGCACGCGACAGCGTCCGCGCCGTCGCAAGGCCCACGCCGTTGGTCGCGCCGGTGACGACGATCCGTTTACCGCTCAGATTGCCGAGTCGGTTCGGCGACCAGTTCGTAGCCACCGTGTGAGATTAGCGATGCCGCTCCCCGCACGATCGTTGACATGGCGCGAGGGTGCTGGTTGTCTACCGGGCGATGAGCGCCGCCCGCGAGATCGAGAACCTGGTCTACACCTATGCCGAACGCATCGATGCCGGCGATCTGAGCGGTGTCGCAGCGCTCTTCGCGCACGGCCGCATTCACGCCGTCGAGAACGGGCCACCCGATACGGTCTTCGAGGGCGCGACACGGGCCCGGCAGATGTTCGAGATGGCGGTGCGCATCTACGACGACGGCACGCCGAAAACCAAGCACCTCACCACCAACGTGACATTGCAGGTCGACGACGCTTCCGGAACCGCACACGGTAGCGCCTATTACTGTGTGACACAGGCGACCCCCGACCTACCCCTGCAGGTCATCGTGACCGGCCGCTACCGCGACACTTTCCACCGCATCGACGGCACATGGTGGTTCGACACCCGCACCATCTTCATCGACCAGGTTGGCGATACGAGCCGGCACCTCAAGTTCTAGCGGCAGGGATCACCGCCACCACTTCACCGCCACCACTTCCATGGCTTGTCCCAATGCCCGGGCGGCGGGACACCGGGGATGTGGGCGATATGGCCCGGCGGCGGCACGCGCGGGACGTGGACATGGACAGGAGGCGGTCCCGGTATGTGGACATGCCCCGGTCCGGGAGGATTCCACCAGTGGTCGTCGGCGACCGCCTGACCCGCGCCAACGCCAACCGAAGCAAACCCGAGCGCACCGACCATCACGGCTCCGGCCGCGGTCTTCTTCACCGTTCTCACCGTCTTCATCGTTGTCATCGTGAATTCCTTTCGGCCGTCTGCCCCGCCGCTAGACCGGACGCTCGACATTGTGGTCCAACGCGACACGGAGCCCACGACTTCCCCGACGGTTCCACCGTGCCACTCGCCGGGGTGCGCGGGCTACCCGCCGCTCAGGCCGCGAACGCGTCGACGACGTCAGAGACCCGGCGCACCTGGTCGATGTCCGAACTCGTCGGAATCAGATGAATCTCGTCCGTGCCGATGTCCCGGAAGCGGCGTAGGACCTCCAGCAGCTCCCGTTCGGTGCCTGCCCATCCCGTTGTCGGCGCCATCGCGTCGACGACGTCGCCGGGGATCCAGTTCATGTAGCGCCGCAGATGCCGATGCACCTGAGCGCGCGGCCCGTCGCCGTCACCGAGCGCGAACCAGAAGGAGGTGGCCAGGTGCGGCGCCGGTTTGCCCGCCTGCGCCCATGCGGTTCGGGCGACATCGAATAGCTCGTTCTGCCGGTCGACATCAAGGTCGAGGGTCGTACCGGCCAACCCCGCCGCCCACCCCGCAGCGCTGCGCACTGTCTTGGGCCCGATGGTGCCGACCAGTAACGTCGGCCCACCCGACTGCACGGGCGGCGGTCCGACCGGCAGAACCGACTCGGTGACCTTCTCGCCGGCCCACACCCGCCGCATCACCGCGACGCGATCGGCCATACCCCGCATGGTCTGCGTGCCAGGGTCCGCGGCGACCGCCCCGTAGTCCTCTTCGCGGCCGCCGACGCCGAGACCGACAGTCAACCGGCCTCCGCAGAGCATGTCCCCGGTGGCCAGCGCCTTGGCCAGCATCACCGGATCGTGCAGCTGCGGGACCAGCACCGTCGTCACCAACCGAACGCGTTCGGTCCAGGCGGCGAGCGCACCCAGCAACGTCAGCGAGTCCGGATTTCCGAACGCGATGCGTTCCCCCCAGCACAGTGAGGAGAACGGTCCCTCGTCGATCACCCGCGCCCACGCCTTGAGCGTGGCCGCATCAAGGTCGGCTTCCATGACCGGCATCGTCATCCCGATTTGCACGACGGCGATTCTGGCACGGCTGGCACGATGAGGGGTATGGCGATCCCCACCACGTCCATCGGACACATCCGCCTCACCGTCACCGACATCGAACGGTCGCGGGCGTTCTACGAGGCCGTGTTCGGCTGGCGTGTCCTCATCGAGTTGCCCGACGGCGCCGATGCGTCCACCCGAGATGCGCTGAGCTTCCTGTTCGGCGGGGTCATCTACGACCTCGGCGGCACGCTGGTGGGTCTGCGCCCCGCGGCCACGGACCGCTTCGACGAGGATCGGACAGGCCTCGACCACGTCGCGTTCCGCCTGAGTAACAAGGACGAACTCGATTCCGCGGCACGGCATCTCGACACCATCGGTGTCGCCCATGAACCGATCAAGGACATCGGCCCGTCCTACATCCTCGAATTCCGCGATCCGGACAACATCGCGCTGGAGCTGACTGCACCGAAGTGATGGGTCAGGCCAGCGCGCTCACGATGTCTGCCACCGAACCCTGCTTCGCTGCGCGGAAGCCCGTGCCGGCCCACACGTTCACGCCGTGTGGATCGCCCGCACGCACGGCGGCCGCCCGCAGCGGGCTGGTCAGGTAGTGCACCTCGGGGTAACCCAATGGCGCCTCGGCCTCATGCTCGTCAACGAACCGATTGCGCAGGCCGCGCGCGTATCGACCGGAAAACGCTTTCGTCACAGCGCTTTCGGTGAACGCGTCGTCTTGCAGCGCCGCGCGGTGCACGGCGCTGCTGCCGGCCTCGTCGGCGAGCAGGAACGCGGTGCCGAGTTGCGCGGCAACCGCGCCCGCACTGCGGACTCGGGCGATGTCATCGGCGGTCATCAGGCCGCCGGCGGCCACGACGGGTACGTCGACGTCGGCGACCAGCGATTCCAGCAGCGCGTCCAGCGGGACATCCGACGGCGATGCGGTGGGGTCGAAGGTGCCGCGGTGCCCGCCGGCCGCCGGGCCCTGAGCGGCCACCGCGTCCACACCGCGCGCGACGGCCTGCTGCGCTTCGGACAGCGTGGTCACCGTGCCGACCGTGGTGATACCGGCGCCGCGCAACCGCCGGATCTCCTCGGCGCTGGGCAGACCGAAGGTGAAGGATGCCACCGCCGGCTTCAGGTCGAGCAGGACCTCGATCTTGGCGGCCCACGCATCGTCGTCGAAACGGGGATTGCCCAGCGCCGCGCCGTACCGTTCGGCGTCGCGGCTCAGCGCCCGGGCGTAGCGCGCGATCGCCTCCGGCACAGCCGCACTGGGTTGCGGGGCAAACAGATTGGCGCCCATCGGAGCGGAGGTCAGCCGCTGCGCCGCGCCGAGGCGCTCGGCAAAAGCCTCGGCGCTCAGATAGCCGGCAGGAACGAAACCCAGACCACCCGCATTGCTGCCGGCTGCGGCCAGTTCGGGTGTCGACGGTCCGCCCGCCATCGGCGCCACGATGACCGGATGTCCGAGGTCTCTGAAATCGAACGTCACCACAACATCGTGCAACGTTGTCGAAGCGCCGGACAAAGTGTTGACTGAATCGGTATGGGCATCACGTTCAACCACACCATCGTGGCCGCGAGGGACCGTGCGGAGTCGGCGCGTTTTTTCACCGAGTTGTTCGGTCTTCCGCCCGCCAAAGAGTTCGGCCATTTCCTGGCTGTGGGATTGGCGCACGACGCCAGCCTCGATTACGCGCAGGTCGGGGCGGACGAGGAGATCCGGCCACAGCACTACGCGTTCCTGGTGTCCGAGGACGAGTTCTCCGAGATCTACGGGCGCATCCAGGAGCGCGGTTTGCCGCACTGGGCCGATCCCCGTCGATCCCGCCCAGGCGAGATCAACCACAACGACGGCGGTCGCGGCGTCTACTTCCAGGATCCGGCGGGCCACTACCTCGAGATCATCACCCGGCCCTACGGCTCCGGCGCGGCCTGAGCGGAACGCTAACTCAGCGAATGCCCGCGTTTGGACTCCTGACTGCGGTAGTCGTCGGCGAGCTTGCGCACGTGCCGGGGAAGCGCATCGGCAGCCACGTCAGCAATGCTCGTCTGCTCGAGCACCGAGCGCATGCTCGCCCGCAGCGCCCGCCAGACGTCCGTCAGCGGCATCGTCGGCCCCGTATACGGCAGGTCGCCGAGGCCGATGTCTCGGACGCTGGCCAGCGGGCCGTCGATGCAGCGCAGTACGTCGGCGATGCTGATGCCGGTCGCGGGGCGGGCCAACTCGTAGCCTCCTTCGCGACCGCGGTGGCTGCGCACGAGGCGGTCGGTACGCAGGGCCGTGAGGATGTCGACGAGGAACTGCGGCGGAATGGCCTGCGCCCTGGCGAGGTCGTCGGTCGTGACGAGGACGCCGTCATCAGCCGTGGCAAGTTGCACCATCGCGCGGACGGCGTACTCAGCTTTGGCCGACATACGCATGAGGCCAGTCAATCACGAGTGACCGCGAGCACCGCTTCGGCGAGCCCGGGTCGGCAGATGACGAGGTCGGGCAGAAGCGGGTCGGGCCGGTTGTAACGCAGCGGAGAGCCGTCGATGCGGGAGGTGTGTAAGCCGGCCGCACGTGCGACCGCGACGGGCGCCGCGGAGTCCCACTCGTATTGGCCGCCGGCGTGCACGTACACGTCTGACACGCCCTGCACGACGGACGCGACCTTCGCCCCGGCCGAACCCATTTCGACCAATGTGCCACCCAGGGCGTCGCGCACCGCGAGCGCGATTGCCGGCGGCCGCGTCCGAGACACTACGATCCGCGGCGTGTCAGGAGCCACGGGCGGTGACTCGACCGTCGGTGTGGCCAGCGTGATG
This sequence comes from Mycolicibacterium sp. GF69, assembly GCF_003284965.1. Lineage (GTDB taxonomy): Bacteria > Actinomycetota > Actinomycetes > Mycobacteriales > Mycobacteriaceae > Mycobacterium. Next base: position 101,558 of record NZ_QMEW01000012.1, on the reverse strand, counting down.
CCCTGTGCCGGAAGGGCAACCGCACCGGCCACCAACTCACCGGCCTCCCACAGCGCAACGTGCACCGCCCAGTCGTCGCGGCCGAGTTCGGAGAACTCGCGGGTGCCGTCGAGGGGGTCGACGATCCAGACGCGTCCGGCGGTGAGCCGAGCCGGGTTGTCGGCACCCTCCTCGGACAGCACGACGTCGTCCGGTCGTTCGGCCGCCAGTGATTCCATCAGGAAGTCGTGAGAGCGCTTGTCCCCCGCCGCTTTCCGTTCGGCAACCGTGGCGTCGGCCAGCTCGGCGCGCACGTCGAGAAGCAGCTTGCCGGCCGCCGTAGCCAACTCGGCCGCGAGGTCGTGATCACTCACCGGCGGAGTCCAGCAGCGCGATCACCATGTCGGCCAACTCCTCGGGCTCACGGTCGGAAGTCAGCCGCAGGTCGGGGTTCTTCGGCCGCTGGTAGGGGCTGTCGATACCGGTGAAGTGCGTGATCTCGCCCGCGCGGGCCTTGGCGTACAGCCCCTTCGGGTCGCGCCGTTCGCAGTCCTCCAGCGGGGTGTCGCAGAACACCTCGAAGAAATCAAGCCCCGCTTCCGTGGTCACCTGCCGCGCCAACGCGCGGTGCTCCTCGAGTGGGCTGATCGCAGGCACCAGCACCACCTGCCCGGAATCGGCGAGGATCGCCGCGACGTGAGCCAATCGGCGCTGATTCTCCGCGCGGTCGGCCATCGAGAAACCGAGGTCGGCGTTGAGGCCGTGACGCAGGTTGTCGCCGTCGAGAACGTAAGCGGGAACGCCCTTCTCGATCAACTTCTGCTCGACCAGCATGGCCACCGACGACTTACCAGAGCCGGACAGGCCGGTGAACCACACCGTCCTGCCCTTACTCAGCCGGTCGTCGGCCTTGCACAGCGATTCATGGCGCACGGTGTTGGGGCTCGACGTGCGCGCGGTAACCTGCGGCAGGATCATGCCCGCCGCGACGGTGCCGTTGGTGTTCGGGTCGATGAGGATGAACGATCCGGTGGCAGCGTTGCGGCTGTACTCGTCGAGCAACAGCGGCGTCTGGGTGCGAAGCGAGATACGGCCGAGCTCGTTGAGTTTGAGTGCGGTGGCTTCCTTGTCACGGTGCAACGTGTTGACGTCGAGGCGGTAGTCCAAAGCCGTGACCCGGGCCCGCGTGGTGCGGGTGGTGTGCTTGATCAAATAGTCACGGCCAGGCTCGAGGGCCGATCCGTCGGCCATCCAGCAGACCGTGGCGTCGAATTCCTGTGCCACCCTTGGCTGGTTGTTCGGCCGCGCGATCAGGTCGCCACGGGAGATGTCGATGTCGTCGGCCAGGCTGATCGCCACCGCCATCGGAGCGAACGCCTCGTCGACGGGTCCGGCGGGGCCCTCGATCGCCGCGATCCGTGACGTCAGGCCCGAGGGCAGCACGACGACGTCGTCGCCGACCTTCATCACCCCGCCGGCGACGGTGCCTGCATAACTGCGGTGGTCGTGGTGCTCCACGGATTGCGGGCGGATCACATACTGGACGGGAAACCGCACATCCACGAGGTTGCGGTCACCGGCGATGTAGACCTCTTCGAGGTGGCTCAGCAGCGGCGCACCCTCGTACCACGGGGTGTTCCCCGATTTGGTGACGACGTTGTCGCCGTTGAGCGCCGACAGCGGAATCGTCGTCACGTCGTGGATGTCGAGGCGGGCGGCGAAGTCGTGAAAGTCGTCGCGGATCTTCTCGAAACGCTCTCTGTCCCAGCCGATCAGGTCCATTTTGTTCACCGCGAGCACGATGTGCCGGATGCCCAGCAGCGAAGCGAGGAAGGCGTGGCGGCGGGACTGCTCGAGCAGGCCGTGGCGTGCGTCGACGAGCACGATCGCCAGCTGCGCGGTCGAGGTACCGGTCACCATGTTGCGCGTGTACTGGATGTGGCCCGGCGTGTCGGCGATGATGAACTTGCGCTTGGGCGTTGCGAAGTAGCGGTAGGCGACGTCGATCGTGATGCCCTGCTCACGTTCGGCGCGCAGGCCGTCGGTCACCAGCGCCAGGTCGGTGTAATCGTGACCGCGTTCCTTGGAAGTGCGCTCCACGGAGGCCAACTGGTCTTCCATGACGGCCTTGGAATCGAACAGCAGCCGGCCGATGAGCGTGGACTTGCCGTCGTCGACGGAGCCGGCGGTCGCGATGCGCAGTAGTGTCGCGGCCGGCCGCGCGGTGGAGGCGGCGGTCCGCTCGATGGTGTCGCTCATCAGAAGTACCCCTCGCGCTTGCGGTCTTCCATGCCGGCCTCGGAGATCCGGTCGTCGGCGCGGGTGGCGCCGCGTTCGGTGAGGCGCGACACCGCGGTTTCGGCGATCACTTCGGAAACCGTTGCCGCATGTGATTCCACGCAGCCGGTGCAGGTGACATCGCCGACGGTGCGGAACCGGACGGTCTTCTCGACGATTTCTTCGTCTTTGCGCGGCTGTAGGTGCTTGTGCACGGCCAGCAGCATCCCGTCGCGCTCGAACACCTTGCGGCGGTGGGCGTAGTAGATCGGCGGCAGCTTGATCTTCTCGGCGCCGATGTAGGACCAGATGTCGAACTCGGTCCAGTTCGACAGCGGGAACACCCGGATGTGCTCACCCTTGTGATGCCGGCCGTTGTAGAGGTTCCACAGCTCGGGCCGCTGCGCCTTGGGGTCCCACTGGCCGAACTCATCGCGGAAGCTGAACACCCGCTCCTTGGCGCGTGCCTTCTCCTCGTCACGGCGCGCGCCGCCGAACGCGGCGTCAAACTTGTTCTCGCGAATGGCCCGCAGCAGCGTGACCGTCTGGATCGGGTTGCGCGAGGGAATCGTCTCGACGACGCGACCGGCGTCGATGTCGTCCTGCACCTTGGCCACGACCAACCGCACGCCGAACTCCTCGACGAGTTCGTCGCGCGTCTTCAGGACCTCGTCGAAGTTGTGTCCCGTGTCGACGTGCATGACCGGGAACGGCAGCCGCCCGGGCCGGAACGCCTTGAGCGCGAGGTGCAGCATGACGATGGAGTCCTTGCCGCCGGAGAACAGCAGCACGGGCCGCTCGAACTCCGCGGCCACCTCGCGGACGATGTGGATGGCCTCGGCCTCCAGCGACCGCAGATGGCTGAGCTCATAGCGGCCGGCGTTGAGTTGTTCGGTGGTGGTCATCATTCCTCGTAAAGTTGGTAGAAATGACCATATTTATGACCATTACCCGACATTAGACACCGGTGTCACCGACGGTGTCAACGCCCCCTCATCGGCGCGACGGTGCTCGCCGTAGATGGGGCCGCTACAGGGTGACTTCGGTGAGCCGGCCGGTCGCGACGTCGAAGACGAAACCGCGTGCCGATTCGTGTTTCGTGACGAACGGGCTCGCCTCGATCCGACGCAGCGACTGCCGGACGTCCTCCTCGATGTCGATGAACGACTCGGCGGCCCACTCGGGCTTGATGCCGATCTCGTCCTGGATCTGCTGTTTGAAGCCGTCGTCGGTGAATGTCAGCATGCCGCAGTCGGTGTGGTGGACGAGGATGATCTCTTTGGTGCCGAGCAGCCGTTGGCTGATCGCCAGCGAACGGATCTCGTCATCGGTGATGACACCGCCCGCGTTGCGGATGACGTGGGCCTCGCCGTCGCCAATGCCGAGTATCCGGTACACGTCGAGGCGGGCATCCATGCACGCCACGACCGCGACGTGCTTGCTCGGCGGCAGCGGCAGCGGGCCCGAGAAGGTGCTCGCGTAGGCCTCGTTGTTCTTCAGGTACTGGTCTGTCACGGACATCCGTCGACCATAACGCCGCGTGGGCGTTGCGTGAGCGGTAAAAAACCACGCCGATCCAATGGGATGGCCGTCGTGGCGCAGCCATGAATCAGTGCGGAAGCAGGACGGCGGACGCACCCAGACCGCCGATGACGACGGGCCCCTGCCATGAATGGCTTGATTTTCATGACTGCTTTCTTTCTTGATCGATCAGCCGCGCGGCGGTGCGCTGAGGTCGTACACCGTGACACCACCCACCTCGACGGGCGGGAAATTCTGTTGCACCCACGCCGCGATATCGGTCGCACTGCCCGAGCCGTGACCAGGTGGACGATCATGGCCGCCGGCGATGAAGTAGCGCACCTTCCCGTCGGTTACATACGCCTGGAACTGCGCCAGCGTCGGCGAGTTGTCCGAGCCGGTGAAACCGCCGATCGCCATCACCGATACCCCGGTCTTCAACTCCAGGCTGCTGGCGCCCATCGAGCCGACGGTCGCTGCCGCCCAGCGGCTTTTCGTGGCCTCAACGAGGTCTTCGAGTGCCGGATTGTCCGCGGCCGCACCCGGCCTGCCCGGAGGCCCGTGGAAGGGGGGACCGTCACGACCCGGCTCGGTTTGAGCACTCGCCGGGCCCGCCATCACCATCGGCCCGCCGTGCGTGTTGGTCACGGTGGCCAGTGTGTACGCGGCGCTCCCGGTGACGCCGAAGAGCATAGCTGCGGACGCCAGTACCGCCGTAGCACGGCCGAACCGGTGTGCGCCGACTGCCAATAAGGAAGCCACCACCACCGATCCCGCGAGCACCACCCAGCGCAGGGCGGGCCACCACTCCGGTGTGCGGGCGAGCAGGATGAACGCCCAGACGCCCGTCGCGGCCGACATCGCGGCCAGCGTGACGCGTGGCGCGAAACAGTCTCTGCCGTACCATAACTCGTACACCGAGATGCCGACCAGTGCAGCAATCGCCGGTGCCAGCGCGACGGTGTAGTAGGGATGGATGATTCCGTCCATGAAGCTGAACACCGCACCGGTGACCACCAGCCAGCCACCCCACAACAGCAGCGCGGCACGCACCCTGGCGGTCCTGGCGGTGCGGCGGGTGAACCACAATCCAGCCACCAGCCCGATCAGCGCGGCGGGCAAGAGCCACGACGCCTGAGTGCCCATCGAATCGCCGAACAGCCTGCCGGCACCCGGCTCACCGCCGAAGAACAGGTTGGCGCCGCCACCGGGTGGACCACCACCGGGGCCACCGGGCCCCCCTCCGCCTGCAATGCGATCGATTCCGTTGTAGCCCAACGCGAGCTGCAGCAAGCTGTTGTTCGACGAGCCACCGATATACGGCCGCGAATCGGCCGGCCACAGCTCGACCAGTGCGATGTACCAGCCGGCGGAGACGACCATCGTCGTCGCACCGATGGCGAGTTTGCCGACGCGTTCCCACACGCCGATCGGCGCGGCGACCAGAAATACCAGGCCCAGCGCCGGAACGACGAGGAACGCCTGCAGCATCTTGGTCAGAAACGCGAAGCCGACGGCGCAACCGGCCAGCGCGATCCACCGACCGCTCGCCGTCTCGGTCGCCCGCATCGTGCAGTACGCGGCGACCACCATGAGCAGCACCAGCAGTGCGTCAGGGTTGTTGAACCGGAACATCAGCGCCGCCACCGGCGTCAGGGCCAGCACCGCACCGGCGATCAGGCCGGCGGCGGGCCCGCTGACGCGTCGCACCGCTGCGTACAGCACCGCAACCGATCCGACACCCATCAACGCCTGCGGCAGCAGCATGGTGAACGCACTGAAGCCGAAGGCCCTGCCGGACAGGGCCATCAACCAAAGTGAGGCTGGCGGCTTGTCGACGGTGATCGCATTCCCGGCGTCCAGCGAGCCGAACAGCCAGGCTTTCCAGTCTTGAGTGCCCGCCTGTGCGGCGGCCGCGTAGTAGTCATTGGCCCACCCGGACGAACCGAGGCCCCACAGATACAGCACGGCGGTGGTCAGCAGCAGCACCAGCAGCGCGGGTCTCGCCCAACTGGCGTCCGAAGGCTTGCTCGGTCCGGTCGGCGTTTCGGCGACGGCCGGATGCGTGTCGGCGGTAATCGTCATCGGTGTTCCTCTGTGACAGTCAGTTTCAGCAGGAGCGACGGGGGTGAAAAACCCACCCCCGCAGAAGGACGAACCGCGCCGCGGTGGCGACCAGATTGGCCGCCACCAACACGGTCAGCTCGAGCAGATGGTGCGGTTGGGCGACGACGGCGTGCAGCGCACCGAGCGATCCGCTGGTGATCGCGAGCGCGAGCCCGAACACGATCAGGCCTTCGATGTGGTGGCGCGTCATGTTGGCCCAGCCCCCGACGCCGAACGTGAACCGCCGGTTGGCGGCCGTGTTGCCGATCGCCGTCACCAGCAGCGCGACCAGGTTGGCCGCCTGGGCGCCGAGCCAGCCCTGAGTCAGCATGAACAGGACGACATAGGCCGCGGTCGAGATGACTCCCACCGTACCGAACCGCACCGCCTGCCGCAGTAGCGAGCGCGGTGCTGCCGACCGATTCGACCCCAGTTGCGCGCCAATGGCATTGACCGGGATAGAGCCGTCGGCGAACCCGCGCAACAGCCGTCCGATGCCGCGCAGGTCGGCGGCCGCCGTCGCGAGGATGTCGACCCGGCTGTCCGGGTCGTCGACCCAGTCGACGGGAACTTCGTGGATGCGCAGCCCGCTGCGCTCGGCCAGCACCAGCAGCTCGGTGTCGAAGAACCAGCCGGTGTCGGAGACATGCGGCAGGAGCTCACGGGCGACGTCTGCCCGCACGGCCTTGAATCCACACTGCGCGTCGGAGAAGCTCGCGGCGAGAATGGACTTGAGGATCAAGTTGTAGCAGCGGGAAATGACTTCTCTCTTGGCGCCGCGCACCACCCGCGCGCTCCGGTTCAATCGGGTACCGATCGCCAGGTCGGAGTGACCCGAGATCAGCGGCGCGACCAGCGGCGCGAGGGCGGCCAGGTCGGTGGACAGGTCGACGTCCATGTAGGCCAGCACGGGCGCGTCCGAGGCCGACCATACGGTGTGCAGCGCGCGGCCGCGGCCCTTCTGCTCCAGCCGGACCACGCGGACATCGTCGAGCTCGACGGCAAGGGCGGCGGCGATCCGTGTCGTACCGTCGTCACTTGCGTTGTCGGCGATCGTGATTCGCGCCCCGAACGGAAAGTCCTCACGGAGGTGACAATGCAGCCGGCGCACGGAGGCGGCCAGGTCAGCTTCCTCGTTGTACACCGGTACGACGACGTCGAGAACGGGCACACCCGCGTCGCGGGCCGCGATTGCGGCGTTGGGCCGGGGTCGGAAGCGCATGCGTTCGGGGATGTGCGGGTCGACGGCGAGGTCTGTCATGAAATTCATGGTCGAGCAGGAGCTTTTGTCTGCCGTTGGCCCGACCTGTGTCTGAGCTATGAATTCCTCGGCTGGCGCACCTGCTCGCCAGGAAAGGTGGCTGTCACCACCGTGAGTGTGGCCCGTGCAGGCTATGCCTCTGTATTGCCCTGACCGTGGCGCCGCTGTGAATCAGCGGGAAAGTTGACGGTGAAGCGGGTATTGCCGGGCACACTGCGCACCTCGATGCGGCCGCCGTGCGCCTTGACGACGGCCGCGACGATCGCCAACCCGAGACCAGTGCTGCCGCCGCGTCGCGAGCGCGACGAGTCGCCGCGCGCGAACCTCTCGAAAATTTCCGGTTGCAGCCACGCGGGAATGCCGGGGCCGTCATCGGCGACAGTCAATGCCGCGGCGCCGGCCGCGTCGACCGTCAACGACGTGGTGACCGAGGTGCCGGGCGGTGTATGAATACGCGCGTTGGCCAGCAGATTGGCAAGCACCTGATGCAGTCGTGCCTCGTCCCCGGTGATGACGACGGGTTCGTCGGGCAGTTCCAGCGACCACTTGTGATCGGGTCCAGCGATGTGGGCGTCGCTGACGGTGTCGACGGTCAACCGCGACAGGTCCACGGCTTCACGTTCCAGCGGCCGCCCGGTATCCAGCCGAGCCAGCAGCAGCATGTCCTCGACGAGCTGGGTCATCCGGACGGCCTCGGACTCGACGCGGCTCATCGCGTGCGCGACGTCGTCGGGCACGTCGTCGCGCTTACGTTGTGCCAGTTCGGTGTAACCGCGGATCGCGGCAAGCGGAGTGCGGAGTTCGTGACTTGCGTCGGCAACGAACTGCCGCACCCGCGTCTCGCTGGCGTGGCGCGCCGACAGCGCCGACGCGATGCGGTCGAGCATCCGGTTCAGCGCCGACCCGAGCTGGCCCACCTCGGTGTGCGTGCCCTGAGGATCCACCTCGACGATCGGCGTCGGCAGCCGCACCTCACCACGGTCGAGCTCGAGGTCGGCCACCTGCTGAGCCGCATCGGAAAGCGTTGCGAGCGGGGCCAGTTGACGTCGGATGATCACGATCCCCGCCGTCGTACCGCCGATCAGCGCCAGCACTCCCACCACGCAGAAGACGACTGCGACGGTAAACAGCATGTCGTCGACGTCGGAGGTCGGTAGCCCGGTCACGATCACATCGCCCGACCCACGGGCGTGAATCGCGATCAACCGGTAGCTGCCGAGTCCATCGAGCTCCCGCGTCACCGGGACACCGGTGGGTTCGATCCCGGTCAGCTGTTGCGCTGCGCCCGAACTGATCTGGGCGCGGGTGCCGTCGGCGTTGATCACAGCGGCGTCGACGACGTCGCCGCGCGAGATGACGGCGCCCACAGTACGGGCGCCCTGACCGGGCGCGTTGAGAAAGGCAGGCCCCGGGCCTAGCTCGTTGTGGATGATCATCTGGCGGCGAAATCCCGGCGGCGGTGGTGGCGGCGGGCCGAGCTCGAACAACCCCGTCGAGCGGCGCCCGGTCTCGGCGAGCCGGTTGTCGAGCTGCTTCATCAGGAAGTGTTGCAGCGCAAGCTCGGTGCCGACGCCGATGGCTGCGCACACCAATGCGAGCAGCACGACTTGCGAAACCAACAGACGCGCCCGCAACGACCACGTCCGTGGTGAGCGGATGCGCGTCGAAGACGCGTCAGCGCGCGGGCTTGAGGACATACCCCGCACCGCGCAGGGTGTGGATCATGGGATCACGTCCGCTGTCGATCTTCTTGCGGAGATAAGAGACGTACAGTTCGACGATGTTGGATCGCCCGCCGAAGTCATAGCTCCACACGCGGTCGAGGATCTGCGCCTTGCTCAGCACGCGCTTGGAGTTGCGCATCATGAACCGCAACAGCTCGAATTCGGTGGCGGTCAAGGTGATCAGCTCACCACCGCGCGTCACCTCATGGCTGTCCTCGTCGAGCACCAGGTCACCTACGACGATCTTGGCGCCGCTGGACTCGCTCGCTACGCCGGTGCGCCGCAGAAGGGCGCGCAGTCGCAGCACCACCTCTTCGATGCTGAACGGCTTGGTGACGTAGTCGTCGCCACCTGCGGTCAGGCCGGCGATTCGGTCCTCCACGGAATCTTTCGCGGTCAGAAGCAGCAGCGGCAGACCGGGAATCTGCTCGCGCAGCCGGTGCAAAACGTCGAGTCCGCTCATGTCGGGCAGCATCACGTCGAGCACCACAACGTCGGGCGGCGTCTCTCGGGCCGAGGCGATCGCGCTCGCACCGTCGCCGGCGGTGGCGATGTCCCAACCTTCGTACCGCAGTGCCATAGACACCAACTCCGCCAGGATCGGCTCGTCGTCGACCACCAGCACACGGATCGGCTTTCCGTCGGCGCGGCGCATGACGACCCGCCCGGGATCTTGCGCTGAGACGCTCGAGGGCGGGGTGGCCATCCCCTCATTATTCGCGACCGCATTGGCTGTTCCTGTGCGCTTCCTAAGTACGCGCTGTGAAACGAACTCTCACTTGCCGCTGATACCCATCACAGCCGGGACACATCGAACCCGGGGACCGTGAAGTCGTGAGCACTCAACCGAGGAACAACGACCCCGTGTGGGGGTGCACCGCAACGGGCGTCGCAGCGGTGGAGTTTGCGCGAGACATCCCGGGCGATCGCGGTAGCGGTTGTCGTCGCCGGCCTCGGCGGCGCGGCGATCTATGCGGCCACCGATAGCGGCACGCGCGGCGCTCAACCGCCCTTCGCGCACGGTATGGCCGGCGGGCCGGTTGACCAGGGGATGCCGCCCGCGGCTTTACACAGCGAATTTGTCACGCCCGGCGGCAGCGGCGGGCCACCGCGACCGCGGCTGGACAACTAATCCGTCGGCGCAGGTTCGGCCGTCACCGGAGGCGTGGCCACCGAGGTCGTCGGGGTCTCAGGAGCCTTCGAATCGGTGACGGTCTCGCCGGTGGTGATCGCCGACGTCGTCACCGGCCCCGGCGTCACCGGCGGTTCGTCGTCATCCTGCGCGGCCGTCGTGGACGCCACCGAGAACGCTCCCATCGCCAGCAAGGCGGTCGTTCCGACCGACGCCGAGATCAGCTTGAAATGTTTCGAGGTCACCGTGGCCCCTCCGTTGGTCCCTGGGCGCGACAACCCACGTCGCAGCCCCTAACGCGCTGGATAACCGAACGGACGACCGGTGAAACGGTCGAAGGCGCTACTTGGCAGCCTGCTCCTCCGAAGGCAGCGGCGCCGGGCCTTTGATCTGCGGCACCGCCATGCCGACCGCGGGCGCTTTGGCGGGGGTGGTCTGGGTGCTCGTCGCGCCGATGGTCATCTTCGGCTTGCCCAGCGCGGTGACGTTGGCCGATTGTTCGACCCCGGCCCCGAACGTTGCCATCGCAACGACCGCAGCGCCGCCGATCACCCCGCAGACGGCCTTCATGTACGCGATCCGTCGCGCCGTGTGACGTGCCATCTGCATCCCTCCATTTCTGGTTGCCCAGTCCCCCCTCGGCGCGGCCACCGGTGAAATTGCACGAGGTGCCTCCACTGAAGCCGGTGATTCTGGATGCACGCTGGGCCGTGGGTGAGAGTTCGCCAAACGCCAAACAATGCAGTTCGCCGCGCTGCGGCGGCCACATCACGGCCATCGGGGTTGTGATCTCCTAACCTGAGCGCATGCAGCCGACGGACGGACACTGACAGCATGACGCGGTTCTTGGCGCGCCGACTGCTCAACTACCTCGTGCTGCTTGCGCTGGCGTCGTTTCTCGTTTTTCTCCTCGCGTCATGGCAGTTCGATCCGCTTGACAGCCTGCAGAGCCGCAACCCGCGACCGCCGCAGGCCGTCATCGACGCCAAACGCGTCGAGCTCGGCCTGGACAAGCCGGTGCTCGAGCAGTACGTCCACTGGGCCTCCGGCGCCATCCGCGGCGACTTCGGCGTGACGATCGGCGGACAGCCCGTGACCGACGAGCTGTGGCGCCGGGTCGGGGTGAGTCTGCGGCTGCTCATCATCGGCTCGGTCGTCGGCACCGTGATCGGCGTCGCCGCCGGAGCCTGGGGCGCCGTCCGGCAGTACCGGCTCAGTGACCGCGTGGTCACTCTGGTGTCGCTGCTGGTGATCAGCACACCAATATTCGTATTGGCCAACTTGCTCATACTCGCAGCGCTGGGTGTGAACAACGTGCTGGGCGTCCGGATCTTCGAGTACACCGGCGAGACAGCGCCCTTCCCGATCGAGGGCGCATGGAACCAGTTCGTGGACCGGTTGCAGCATCTGGTGTTGCCGAGCATGGCGCTCGCACTTTCCTCGATCGCCATCTACAGCCGGTACCAGCGCAACGCGATGCTCGACGTACTCGGTCAGGATTTCATCCGCACCGCACGAGCCAAGGGGCTGACGCGCCGGCGGGCCCTGTTCAAACACGGGCTGCGCACGGCGCTGATCCCGATGGCGACGTTGTTCGCCTACAGCGTCGCGGGTTTGGTCACCGGCGCGGTGTTCGTCGAGAAGATCTTCGGCTGGTACGGCATCGGGGAATGGATCGTCACCGGCATCGGTAACCAGGACATCAACATCGTCGCGGCGATCACCCTTCTCTCCGGGGTGATGATCCTGTTGGCGGGCTTGCTCTCCGACGTCGTCTACGCCGCGCTCGATCCGAGGGTGCGGGCGTCATGAGCGAACCCGTGACGGGTGAGTCGTCGACCAGCGCGCAGTCCGGGCTGAACACCGAGCGCTTCGCGTCGCGTCGATCGCTCGTGTTTCGCCGGTTCCTGCGCAACAAGCCGGCGGTGATCTCGTTGGCGTTGTTGATGTTCTTGTTCGTCGCCTGCTACGCGCTGCCACCGTTGTTGCCCTACAGCTACACCGATCTCGACTACTACGCGTTGCAGCAACCCCCGAGCGTCAAGCACTGGTTCGGCACCAACGCGCTGGGTCAGGATCTGCTCGCGCAGACGCTGCGCGGCATGCAGAAATCGATGCTGATCGGCGTCTGTGTCGCGTTCATCTCGACGATCATCGCGGCTACCGTCGGAACGATCGCCGGGTACTTCGACGACTGGCGGGACCCGGCCCTGATGTGGCTCGTCGACCTGATGCTGGTCGTGCCGAGCTTCCTGCTGATCTCGATTGTCGTGCAGCGCACCAAGGGCGACATCGTGTGGATGATCCTGCTGCTGTCGTTGTTCAGCTGGATGATCAGCTCACGAATAGTGCGCGGCATGACGATGAGCCTTCGCGACCGCGAGTTCGTCGCCGCCGCACGCTATATGGGCGTCAGCAACTGGCGGATCATCATCCGCCATATCCTGCCCAACGTCGCGTCGATCATCATCATCGACACCGCACTCAACGTCGGCGTGGCGGTGTTGGCCGAAACAGGTTTGAGCTTCTTGGGATTCGGCATCCAGCCACCCGATGTGTCGCTGGGTACCCTGATCGCCGACGGCACCAAGTCCGCGATGACGTTCCCCTGGCTGTTCCTGTTCCCTGGCGGCGTGCTGGTGTTGATCATTCTGTGCGCCAACTTGGTCGGTGACGGTTTGCGCGATGCGCTCGATCCGAGCGCACAGCGGTTGCGTCGCCGGAGGCTGACTCGATGAGCCTGCTGGAGGTCCGCGACCTCACCGTCGCGTTCCCGACGGACCATGCGGCCGTCAACGCGGTGCGCGGCATGAACTTCGACGTCGGCAAGGGCGAAGTCGTCGCACTGGTCGGCGAGTCCGGCGCGGGCAAATCGGCCAGCGCGATGGCCGTCGTCGGCCTGCTACCCGAGTACGCCGACGTGTCCGGTTCGATCCGGCTGCACGGTGACGAGCTGATCGGGTTGTCGGATCAACGGATGTCGGCGATCCGCGGGAAGGCCATCGGCACGGTGTTCCAGGATCCGATGTCGGCGCTGACCCCCGTCTACACCGTGGGCGATCAGATTGCCGAGGCGATCCAGATTCATCAGCGCGGCGTCGGCAAACAGGCCGCAAGGAAACGCGCCGTCGAACTGCTCGAGTTGGTCGGCATCGCGCAACCCGGCCGGCGCGCCAAATCCTTCCCCCACGAACTGTCCGGCGGCGAACGCCAGCGGGTGGTCATCGCGATCGCCATAGCGAACGATCCCGACCTACTGATCTGCGACGAGCCGACGACCGCGCTCGATGTCACGGTGCAGGCGCAGATCCTCGAGGTACTCAAGACCGCGCGCGATGTGACCGGTGCCGGCGTGCTGATCATCACCCACGACCTCGGGGTGGTCGCCGAGTTCGCCGATCGCGCGTTGGTGATGTACGCCGGGCGCGCGGTCGAGGTGGCCACCGTCGACGAGCTGTACCGCGACCGGCGCATGCCCTACACCGTCGGGCTGCTCGGGTCGGTGCCGCGCCTGGACGCCACCCAGGGCGCGCGGCTGGTGCCGATACCCGGGGCGCCGCCGTCGATGGCCGCGCTGCCGCCCGGTTGTCCGTTCGCACCGCGATGCCCGCTGGCCATCGACGATTGCCGCGCCGCCGAACCACAGCTGCTACCGATGGGATCCGGCGAGTCGACGAGTACCGGTCACCGCGCGGCCTGCATCCGCACCGAGCACGTCGTGGGCCGCAGCGCCGCCGACATCTACGGGGTTTCCACGGCCGCGCCCGACACGCCGCCCTCGGCCGCCGCGCCGGTGATCTTACGCGTCGAGGGCCTGGTCAAGACCTACAAGTTGACCAAGGGCGTGGTGTTTCGTCGCCAGGTCGGCGAGGTGCGCGCGGTCGACGGCGTCAGCTTCGAACTGCAGCAGGGTCGCACGCTCGGCATTGTCGGGGAGTCCGGATCGGGCAAGACGACGACGCTGCACCAGATCCTGCAGTTGTCAGCTCCGGAGTCCGGCTCCATCGAGGTGCTCGGCCAAGACGTCGCCTCGCTGGACCGGCGCGGCCGCCGGGCGCTGCGAGGCGATCTGCAGGTCGTTTTCCAGGATCCGGTGGCTTCGCTGGACCCGCGGCTGCCGGTGTTCGACGTATTGGCCGAGCCGTTGCAGGCCAACGGTTTCGACAAGCGCAGCCGCGACGAGCGGGTCGCCGAGCTGCTCGGCATCGTCGGGCTGCAGCGCCAGGACGCGACCCGTTATCCGGCGGAGTTCTCCGGCGGGCAGAAGCAGCGCATCGGCATCGCGCGGGCGCTCGCCCTGCAGCCCAAGATTCTCGCGCTCGACGAACCGGTGTCGGCGCTCGATGTCTCGATCCAGGCCGGCATCATCAACTTGCTGCTCGATTTGCAGCAGCGGTTCGGGTTGTCCTATCTGTTCGTCTCACATGACCTCTCCGTCGTCCGGCATCTCGCCCACCGGGTGGCGGTCATGCACAAGGGCACCGTGGTGGAAGAGGGCGACGGTGACCAGGTGTTCACAAACCCGCGCGATGACTACACCCGGCGTTTGCTCGCCGCGGTGCCGCGGCCCGAGGTGAATCGCAGCTAAAGTCGGAGCGCATGAAGATCCGACGCTTTGCTGCGGCGACCATGGTCGCCGCGCTGACCCTGACAGCTTGTTCCGGCGGCAACGACGAAGCCCCCTCCGCCGGCGGTGAAGCAACGGTCGGAACCACCAACGACATCAACCCCCAGGATGTGGCCGACCTGAAACAAGGCGGCAACCTGCGGCTGGCGCTGGGCGACTTCCCGCCCAACTTCAACTCGCTACACATCGACGGCAACACCGGCGACAACAACTCGCTGATGAAGCCGACGATGCCGCGCGCGTTCCGCATCGCGGCCGACGGCTCTGCCACCGTCAACACCGACTACTTCACCAGCGTGGAGCTGACCGGCACCGATCCGCAGGTCCTCACGTACACGATCAACCCGGAAGCGGTTTGGAGCGACGGCACACCGATCACCTGGGAGGACATTCAGTCCCAGATCAACGCCACCAGCGGTAGAGACGACAGGTTCGCGATCGCCGCCACCAACGGCAGCGATCGCGTCGAGAAGGTCGAACGCGGCGTCGACGACCGCCAGGCCGTCATCACGTTCGCCGAACCGTGGTCGGATTGGCGCGGCATGTTCGCCGGCACCACCATGCTGCTGCCCAAGAGCACGACGGAAAACCCGGACGTCTTCAACAAGGGCCAACTCAATGCCCCGGGTCCGTCGGCCGGACCGTTCATCGTCTCGAACCTCGACCGGGGCGCGAAGCGAATCACGTTGACCCGCAACCCCAAATGGTGGGGTGAGCAGCCGCTGCTGGACAGCATCACGTTCCTGGTGCTCGACGACGCAGCGCGGATGCCGGCGCTGCAGAACAACACCATCGACGCCAGCGGTCTCGCAACGCTCGACGAGATGGAGATCGCCCGACGCACGGAGGGGGTGAGCATCCGGCGGGCGCCCGGTCTGGCCTGGTACCACTTCACGTTCAACGGCTCCCCGGGGTCGATTCTGGCCGATCCGGCCCTGCGGCGAGCGATCGCCAAGGGCATCGACCGCAAGACCATCGCCGAGGTCACCCAGCGCGGACTCGCCGACAATCCGGCGCCGCTGAACAACCACATCTTCGTCGCGGGACAGGAGGGCTACCAGGACAACAGCGGTGTAATCGCCTTCGATCCCGAGAAGGCCAAGCAGGAACTCGACGCGCTGGGTTGGCGGCTCAACGGCCAGTTCCGTGAGAAGAACGGACGCCAACTGGTGATTCGCGACGTGCTGTTCGACTCGCTTGGCACCCGGCAATACGGTCAGATCGCCCAGAACAACCTGGCCCAGATCGGCGTCAAGCTCGAGTTGGACGTACGCCCGGCGGCCGGCTTCTTCACCGACTACGTCACCGTCGGCAACTTCGACATCGCCCAGTTCTCCTGGAGCGGTGATGCTTTCCCGCTTGCGAGCCTGACGCAGATCTACCGGACCGGCGCCGAGAGCAACTTCGGCAAGATCAGTAGCCCGCAGATCGACGCGAAAATCGAGCAGACCGTCGGCGAACTGGACCCCGCCAAGGCCCGCGCGCTGGCCAATGAACTCGACAAGCTGCTGTTCGAGGAGGTGTTCAGCCTGCCGCTGACCCAGTCCTCCGGGAACATCGCCGTGCGTAGCGATCTGGCGAATTTCGGGGCTTTCGGACTGGCCGATGCTGACTACACCAAGATCGGCTTCATGAAGTCCTGACCGGCCCTTACGTTCGGGCTGAGTCAAAGCAGTGCTCCGGCCGGTCGGGGTCGGTAGAACGATGCCATGACAACGGCAGACCATCCGACCCGCACGCTTCCCGGTACGCCCGAATGGACTCGGCGACTGGCCCGCATCGCCGAGCGCGCCGGCGAGCGAGACCTCAACGACGAGAACCCGTTTGACGAGGTCGCCGCACTCAAACAGGCGGGCTTCGGCGCGCTTCGCTTACCCCGTGCGCTCGGTGGTTCCGGATTCACGGTGCCGCAGCTGTTTTCGAGCGTGATCGACGTCGCCCATGCCGACCCGATCGTCGCGCACATCTTCCGCACTCATTTCTGGTTCGTCGAAGAGCGACTCCGGACGGCCGATCAGCCGGCCTCGCGCGCGTGGCTCGGCAAGATCGCAGAGGGCAAGATCTTCGGCAACGCGTTCAGCGAGAAGGGCTCACTGGCGGTCGGCAGCCTGGTGTTCAGGACGCGACTGCTCCCGGACGCCGCGAACCCGGGTGGCTACCGGCTCAACGGCGAAAAGTTCTACAGCACAGGCACGTTGTTCTCCGACTATCTCACCGTGGCCACTACCACCGATCACGACTCGGTCGCCACCGTGGTGGTGCCCGCCGACCGTCACGGCGTAGCGCTGATCGACGACTGGGACGGCTTCGGTCAACGCCGCACCGGCACGGGCACCACGATCTTCACCGATGTGGCGGTCGCCGCCGAGGAGGTGCTCAGCGACACCCCCTACGACGCCGATCCGGAGCCGTCGGTGCAGTACGCCTCGCTGCAACTGTTCATCCACGCGGTGGTCGCGGGCATCCTCGAATCGGTCGTCGACGACGGGATCGCCCTGCTGCGCTCGAGGGACCGCAGCTTCAGCCATGCGCTCACCGAACGCCCCAGCGACGATCCGCTGTACCAGAAACTGCTCGGCGAATTGGCCAGTACCGCCTATATCGCCCGGGCCGCGGTACTCGACGCGGCCGGTGCCATCGAGGCCGCGACGGCGTCGGAAGTCGGCGGCGTGCCGGACGCCGATCTTGCCACCAAGGCGCAGTTGAAGGTGGCGAAGGTCAAAGTGCATCTGGATCGGGTGGCGCCCGACGCCGCGACGCGGTTGCTCGAGCTCGGCGGTGCCAGCGCGGCGAGCCGCAAGCGCAATCTCGACCGACACTGGCGCAACATCCGCACGATCACCCTGCACAACCCTGTCGCCTACAAGGCGAGGGTCATCGGGCAGAACCTGTTGCACGACACGTCGATCCCGGCGAACGCCTACTTCTGAACCCGCGAAAAGCACGGCGGATCAGCTCGCGAGCCGCGGTCGCAGGCGGTCAGGCGTGATCTCGGCGCCCCGCTCGAGGTCGTCGATCAGCGCCGCCGCGTAACCCGTCAGCCCCGTAACGTCGGCACCGTGTGAGGTCGGGCCGGCGTAATCGGCCAGACCAGTCGACGCTCGGTCCAACAGACCCAGCGCACCTTTGGTGTTGCCGCGTTGCACGTGGGTGATACCGACGGCGAGCTGGGCAAGGCTCTGCCAGAGCTGCCGTTCGTCGCCCGGGCGGGACTTCCACGCCGACTCGAGCACCTCATGGGCGTTGAATGCCAGACCGTCGTCGAGCAGCTGCTGGGCGTAGGCGAGCGTCTCGGCCGGCGACAGGTCCAGCTCGTCGGGGATACGCGCGACACCCTCGCTGCCGCGCGGCAACGGCCGTCCCATCGCATCACGCGGACGGGTGTTTCTGGGGCGCCCGGCTTCGTCGCGGTCACGCTCGGCCATGAGCCCATCTTGGCACTGGAGGCGCCGGGGCCGTGCGAGTCAGCCCGCGCGGATCAGATCGGCGGCCTTCTCCCCGATCAGCACGCTGGGAGCGTGAGTGTGCCCGCGGATAATCGTCGGCATCACCGACGCGTCGGCGACGCGCAGGTTTTCGACGCCGCGGACCCGCAGCTGCGGGTCGACCACGCTGGCGTCGTCGCGACCCATCCGGCACGTGCCCACCGGGTGGTAGAGGGTGTGCGAGGAAGCGGTCAGCGCGCGCTCGAGTGTTTCGTCATCGAGAGTGCTGGCGCCGACGGGGCGGGCGATCCTGCCGATCACCTCTTCGAGCGCCGACGCCTGGGCGATCGTCGCGCACATGCGCAGACCGGCCAGCAGCGCCGCGCGGTCGGCACCGGCGGCGTCGCTGAGGTAGTGGGGGTCGATGATCGGCTTGTCCGCCGGATCCGGCGATCGCAACTCGATGGTGCCGCTGCTGTCCGGCTTGAGCAGGATCGCACCGAGGACGACGGCGTGGGTGTCATACGGGTCGCCGATGCCCTCCTCGAAGTAGGGCGCGGGCGCGAAGATCAGCTCCAGATCGGGTAGCGCGAGGTCGGGGCGGCTGCGGACGAAGCCATAGGCCTCACCCACGTTCGAGGTGAGCATGCCGCGGCGGCGCAGCAGATAGTTCAGCAGTTGCAGCGGCTTCTCGGCGCCGAAGAGGGAGTCGCCGGGTACGTCGAAGCCGAGCGTGGCGACAAGATGGTCGAGCAGGTTGGTTCCGACGTTCGGGGCGTGGACGAGTGTCGGGATGCCATGGTCGCTCAGGTGCTCGCCGTCGCCGATACCCGACAGCATCAACAGTTGCGGGCTGTTGATGGCGCCGCCGCACAGCACCACCTCGCGGCGCGCCGTGATCACGCGGCGGACACCGCCCTGGTGCACCTCGACCCCGACCGCGCGGCGACCGTCGAAGATCACCCTGCTCGCCAGCGTCTCCGTTTCGAGTGTGAGGTTGCCGCGCTTGAGGGCCGGCTTGAGGTAGGCGTCGGCGGCGCTCCATCGCGAACCCCGGCGCTGCGTGACGAGGGTCTCGCAAAACCCTTCCGGTGCAGCCTGGTTCGGCTTCTCGATGCGGTAGCCGCATTGCTCGGCGGCAATGAGCCACTTGGCGGTGGAGCTGCGCGGACTGCGCTGCGGACTGATCGAGAGCGGACCGGCCTCGATGCGGCGCAAGTACGGCTCGAGATGCGCATAATCCCACTGCTCCCCGGCCGCCCGGCCCCACTCGTCGTAGTCGGCGGCGAAACCGCGAACCCACATCATCGCGTTCATCGACGACGATCCGCCGACCATCTTGCCCCGCGGCCAATAGATCTCGCGTCCGTCGAGTTCCTTTTGCGGCTCGGTCAGGTAGTTCCAGTCCATCGGGCCGCGAAACAGCCGGGCGAATCCGGCCGGAATGCGAATGAACTTGTCCTTGTCGCGCGGTCCCGCCTCCAGCGCGACGACCCGGACGGACGGGTCGTCGCTCAGTCGGCCGGCCAGCACCGACCCGGTCGAGCCTGTTCCCACGACGATGTAGTCGGCTTCCACCCGCCGGAGTCTAGGAGTCGCCCGCGCCCGGCGCAGGAAGTCGCACCTAGACGGTCAGCGCGATGTGCTGGGCGCCGTCGACCGAGGCGTACCTCTGCGGGCTGCATGTCAGCACTATCACCTGGCCATCGCCGCCGACCGCGTTGAAGACACCGCCCATTTTGACCAGCCGGTCGGGATCGGTGAAACCAAGCGCATCGTCGACGACGACCGGCACGCCGTCCTCCTTGGCGACCAACGCCGCGCTCGCCAGTCGCGCCACTATGCCGAGCTGCTCCTTGGCCCCGCCGGACAGCGAGTCGTAAGGCACCGTCCGGCCCGACAGAGTGCGGGTGCAGATCCGCAACGCGCTGTCGACCTCCACCTCGAAGCTGTCACCGAACACCATGCGGCCCAACCGTTCCACTTCGGCGCGGAAGGGATCGACGTACCGCTGCCGGGTGGCGTCGCGGTGGCGCCTGATCACCGAGCGCAGCAACTCGGCGGCCCGTGCGCGGCGCTGCACCCGGGCATACTCGGCGACAGCGTGCTCGCGTTCGGTCGCGGCCTCGTCGAGTTTGCCCTGACGGCCTTCGGTTCCGTACACCTTCAACTGGGTGCTGACCTCGCGCAACGCGTTCGCCGCCTCATCGTGGTCGGCAGACAGGGCGTCCGCCCGGCGCACCGCCTCGCTCAGCGCTGTGGCCACCGCGTCGGGCTCAGTGCGGGCTAACTCTGCGCCCAACTCGGCGACGAGGGCCCCGGCCCGCACCGCTTCGTCGCCGTGGGACTGGGCTGTGGCCGTCAATTCGTCGTCGCCGACGGCGGCCCGCTGCGCCTCGAGACGTTCGCGGGCCAACGCAAGCTCCGAGTTCGCGCCGGCGAGTTTCTCACGGGTAGCAGTGAGCCGAGTACCACACTCCCCCAACCGCTTTGATGCTGCCTCTGCGACCTTGCGATGCGTCTCGCAGTCGGTGATCGCCTGCTTCTGCGCGGCCGCCGCGGCGTCGAGTTCAGCGCGGGCGGCGGCTGTGTCGAGGTCGAACAGTTCGGCCGCTTCGGGCTGGTGCTCGTTGAGGTCGGCCAGCCGCACCCTGAGTTGTTCGGCCGATTCGTCGGCGGTCAACGCCTCGACGGTCGCTGTCAGCCGGTCGCGGGCCGTCGTCAATTCCTGACGCCGCTTGTCGAGGGCACGCGCTTCGCCGACGTCGTCGACACCGCATTCCTTCAGGGCTGCAGCCAGGACCTCGTGTGCCGCATCAAGTTTGGCCTGGGTTTCCGACGCCGGCATGCCCGGTACCAGACGAGCGGTCAGCAGGTCGGGCACCTCGATAGCGGTCTCGGCGCTGACGCTGGTCGTCCACGTCTCACCTGCACCGAGGGTGACCGTCGCGCCTCCGACGCGCACCTCGATGTCGACCGTCGCGGCCAACTCGATCTGCGCCGACGCCAACTCAACCTGCCCGGCGGCCACATCGACCGCCGCCTTCGCCGCCTCGATGGCCGTCATGCCCTCGTCGGACAGCCGGATCTCGGCCAATTGGGACCGCACGCTGTCGAGCTCGCGGTTCGCCGCGTCGATCTTGGCCAGCCGCACCGCGATTCGGTCGGCTTCGTCGCGGTCGGCGAGCTGCTGGACCGATCGGCGCGCCGCTTCGACACGGGCCTGGTTGGCTTCCAACCCATTGCGCGCCTGCTCGGCGGCCGCTTCGGCCAGCTCGGCCACCTCGGCGGCGCTCGACCGCTCTTCGGCAGCCTTTGTGACGGCAGCCTCCAGCTCGACAATCGTGGCGGCCCGCTGCTCGATGTCTTCGCGCAGCCGCCGCCGCTCATCGACCTTGGCGCGCGATGTGTCGTGGTTGGCCTGCGCCGCCGCCGCGACCAGTTCGGCTTCCTTGAGCTGCGCCGTCAGCGCGGCCACCGCGTCGGCTGACGTCTGGGCGTCCGCCAGCTGCTTCGCCGCGTCGGCGCGCTGTGCTGTCAGCCGGGCCAGCTCCTCGGTCAGCGTCGTGTGCCTGCGCACGGCGTCGTCCACCTGCGCGACCGCGGCCGCCGCTTCGGCCAGCGCCTCTTCGGCGGACCGCAACCGGTTGGTGGCCGCGGCCCATTCGCCGGTGGGCCTGCCGGTGCGGGTGAAGTAGCGCAGGTATTCCTCGTCGACGCGGTCGACGAGCAACGGTTCGGCACCCGACAGCGCCACCGCCTCGCCTGCGGCCACATCGAGCGCGCGCGACAGCGCGTCGCATCCGGACAGGTCCACAGCCGCGGTCGCCGACGACTGCAGCACTCGCTGGGCCTGCCACAGGCAGGTGTCGACGGTCTCGTCGAGCATGGCCCGAACTCGCTCGTGCGCCTCGTCGCCCGTGAGCTGCTCGCGCCGCGGCTCCAGCACCGTCAGCTCGGTCTCGAAACGTTTGTGAAACCGCTTGCGGTACACGAATCGGTACGGGCCCGTGGAGATCTCGGCCTCGACCTCGGCGCCGACATCGGCGTGCGTCGGCTTGACCTCCTTGACCTCCTTCTTCGCCGACCGGTCCTTGGCCTCGATCAGCAGGTCGAGCGCCTCGATCATCGACGACTTGCCGATCTCGTTGGCGCCGCTGACGACCACCACGCCGCGGTCGGGGAACTCGATCTCGCGGTGGGTGATGCCCCGGTAGTTGGTCAGAACCAAGCGGTGCAGTTTCACGCCACACCTCGATCCGACAGGCGCAGCAGCAGCGCCAGCGCGGCGCGGGCATCGTCGGCCGTCTCGTCGTCCGAGCGGGCGGTCGCGACCAGTTCCTCGACGGCCGAGGCGGCGAAACCTCCGATGCCGAGGTCGTCGAACTCACCGTCGGCGGGGACCACCGCGATGTCGGTCAGCTTCTCGTCCACCCGCAACGCCGCGAACAACCGGTCGTACTTGTCCAGACACACGTCGAGCGCGGCCTTGTCGGTGACCGTCAGCGATCCGGTCAACGCCAACCGCACCACGGTGCGTTCCTTGTCCGGCAGCAGGTCGAGGTTGATGTCCAGGTCGGCGACGTCGCGGTCGCTGTCCACCCCGCGGCGCAACGTGACGAACCGCCAGCGGCCCACCTTCCGCGGTTCGATACGAACCGGATGCGTGGGGTCCTGTTCGTCGACGTCGACGACCAGCACGTGGCCGGGGTCGGCCTCGATGTCGTCGTAGTTGGTGACCTCCGGCGAACCGGAATACCAGATTCGCCCGGTCGAGCCGACCTGCATCCGAGAATGCTTGTCGCCCAATGCCACGTAGTGCACGGCGCCGCGGCTGATCGCGGCCTCGAGCGCCGCCAGCCGAACCAGCGACGGCCGGTCCTTGTCGGGCACGAAGATATCGACGCCGCCGTGGCCGACCACGACCCGCGCGACACCGTCGGCGGGCAGATCCTCGAGCACCCCGGCGACCGGATCCGACGACGGTGCCTTCGACGTCCACGGCGCCGCCACCAGTTCCAGACCGGGCCGCACCTCGTACACGCCCGCCCGGTCGAGGACCGTCACGTTGCCGGGGCATTCGGCGGCGAACAGCGGGCTGGTGTACACCGACGAGGCATCCAGCGGATCATGGTTGCCGGGCAGCAGGTAAACCGGAACGCCGATGCCCCGCATGGCTTCCAGCGACAAGCTGACGTCCCGCGGCGCGAGCTGGTTGCTCTCGAAGACGTCGCCGGCGACGACGACGAACTCCGCGCCGGCGTCGGCGGCCACCTGCCCGAGCGCGGCCACCGCGTCGCGACGCGCGGCCGAATAGCGGGGCTGCGCCTCACCATTGAGGAAGTACCGCGTCATGCCGAGTTGCCAGTCGGCGGTGTGCACGAACCGCATCTGCGCGCGCCCCCTTCCGGTTGTGTTTGCCGGGCATCGCGAGTGTATGGCGGGGCGCCGACAAGTCCCGGGAAGCGCGACGGCATGCCCTACCGTTACTCGGGTGACCAACCGGTACCGCACTCTGCTGCTGCTCCGGCACGCCAAGTCGGACTATCCGCCCGGGGTCGTCGACCACGACCGTCCATTGGCGCCGCGGGGTATGCGCGAGGCGGGGCTGGCCGGCGACTGGCTGCGCGCGCAGGGACCCGCGGTGGACGCGGTGTTGTGTTCGACCGCCGCCAGGACCCGGGAGACGCTTGCGCGCACCCGCATCGCCGCGCCCGTCGAATACCGCGACCGCATCTACGACGCGACGCCCGGTACGGTGATCGACGAGATCAACCGCGTGCCGCAACACTTCGGCTTCGACGTGCAGACGCTGCTGGTGATCGGGCATGAGCCGGCGATGTCGGGGGTCGCGCTCGGGCTGGCCACCGCCGATGGCAGCAACACCGCTGCGGCCGAGCGAATCTCGATGAAATTCCCGACGTCATCCATCGCGGTGCTGCGCACCGCTGCGCCCTGGGATCAGCTCGCACTCGACGGCGCGGCGCTGGTCACCTTCCACGTACCGCGTTGAATCTCTGCCCTTCGGACGGGCATTACCCCCACGCGCAAGCGCTCGTCGGCGTCAGGCGCGGGTGGCGAGCGTCAACTCCATCAGCTTCAACGCCATCTTGCAGGCATCGATGCCGGGTGCCTGCGGATTGATCCACCACCCGACGACACCTGCGGCGTTACTGGCCACACCACACGCTCCGTTCGGATCGTTCGGACGCATCACGATCGACTGGATGCCGGCCACCGAGCGGCTCTCGATCTGGTAGTTCAGTTTCTGGGCGACCTCGCGCTCGTTGTCGAGGCTGCCCAGTTCGAACCAGAACCGGGTGATGTCGACCAGTCCCGCCGGATTGGCCGCCTGCCACCGACAGATCGCGCCGACGAACGTGCTCTGGATATCCAGCGGGTCGGCGCCCACGGTCTCGGCCAGGATGTCCTCAGTCAGGACCTCACACTCTTTGAGGAGATTCGGGTACTGCCGTTCGGAGTCGTCGTTTCGCGGCCCGCTGCTGCCGGAACCCGACTTGGCAGCCGTGCCGTCGACGGTCTGTGTGCACCCGGTGAGCAGGGACAGCACCGCGAGCACAGCGATGAGGGCCGCAACCGGTCGGCGAGCGAACGCGCTTCTCATTCGGAATTCACAATCGATTGGCGGGTCAGTTCCTTGGCGACGTCGCAGGGTTCCGGGAACGGTTTGGAGGCGTAGCTGACCGACCACTCGATGAAGTCGTCGTCGAACTGAATGCCGATCTCGCACAGATTGGTGCCCAGTATCGGGTCGTCCCCGACGGCGATGAACCCGTCGTGACCCTCGATGTTGATGTCCTCGACGCTGGTGCGCGACAGTTCCTCGGTCTTACGCTCGCGCCCGATGGGGCTGCCGCGGAACCAAGAGAACGAGAAGTGGGGGCCCAGGATGCTCCCGCCGGCCAGCCACTGGCACCCGACAGAGGTCTTGGCGGTGTTCACCAGTCCGGGCACGCGCGTCAACTTGATGACCTCCTGGTCGCTGACGCCACCGCATTCCGGGAAGAACGGCCCGTGGGAGATGTCCTGCGCGGTTGTCGGGCTGTCCTCGGGGACCTGCGGGCCGGCCGGTTCGGAATCCGAGCATGCGGACAGCGGGATGACGACCGCGGCCGCGACGGCCAGACAGCGGGTCATGCGCGTGCTGTGAGTCACGCCATGCACTGTAGCGGCAGCTCCCGGGGCCAACCACCGACATGTCGATTGACCTGCCGTTATGGCGGGTGTGCGACAGTAACGGGATGCTATGGGCGCTGCTGCGACAGTACGCGCGGCCATACCGGACGCTGCTCGCCACCGTCGCCACGCTGCAATTGGTCAGCACGCTCGCCTCGCTGTACTTGCCGACGGTCAACGCGGCGATCATCGACGACGGCGTCGCCACCGGAAATCTGCGCAGAATCGTCGAGCTGGGCGGCATCATGCTCGCGGTCACCGCGCTGCAGGTGGTATGCGCGATGGGTGCGGTCTACTTCGGGTCGCGGGCGGGCATGGGCGTCGGCCGCGACCTGCGCGCAGCGCTCTTCAACCACGTCACGGGCCTCTCCGCCGAGGACACCGCGCGGTTCGGCGCCCCGTCGCTGCTGACCCGCACGACCAACGACGTGCAGCAGATCCAGCTGCTGGTCCAGCTGACGTGCACCATGCTGGTCACCGCGCCGATCATGTCGATCGGCGGGATCTTCATGGCGGTGCACCAGGACGCCGGGCTGTCCTGGCTGCTACTTGTCAGCGTGCCCATCCTGGCGCTGTCGAACTACTGGATCGTGCGGCATCTGCTGCCGATCTTCCGCCGCATGCAGCGCCTGGTCGACGGCATCAACCGGGTGATGCGCGACCAACTGGCGGGCCTGCGGGTGATCCGCGCCTTCGCCCGGGAGCCGTTCGAACGCAACCGGTTCGCCGAGGCAAACCACGCGCTGGCCGATACGGCGCTGGAGGCCGGCCGGTGGCAGGCGCTGATGTTGCCCACCACAACGTTGGTGATCAACGTGTCGAGTGTGGCGTTGATCTGGTTCGGCGGGCTGCGCATCGACGCCGGGCAGATGCAGGTGGGCTCGCTGATCGCCTTCCTGGCCTACTTCATGCAGATCCTGATGGCCGTTCTGCTGGCGACGTTCATCCTCGTCATCATCCCGCGTGCCTCGGTGTGCGCCGAACGCATCACAGAGGTTCTGTCCACCGTGCCGCAGATCGTCAGCCCCGAACACCCGGTCCGGCCGGCGGCGATCCGCGGCGAGATCAGCCTCGCAGCCGCGACTTTCAGCTATCCGGGCGCCGAACGTCCTGTGCTGCAGAACATCTCGTTGACGGCTCGGCCCGGTACGACCACCGCGGTCGTCGGGTCGACCGGATCGGGCAAGTCGACCCTGGTGTCGCTGATCTGCCGGATGTACGACGTGACGAGTGGTTCGGTGCTCCTCGACGGTGTCGACGTGCGCGACTACGACCCCGAACAGTTGTGGTCGGTGGTCGGGCTGGTGCCGCAACGCGGATATCTGTTCTCGGGCACCGTTGCCGAGAACCTGCAGTTAGGTGCGGTTCCAGGGCAGGTGGTGACCGACGACGAGATGTGGGACGCGCTGCGGGTCGCGGCGGCCGACGATTTCGTGCGCGCGCACCCCGACGGTTTGGACATGCGGGTCGCACAGGGCGGCGGCAACTTCTCCGGCGGGCAACGGCAACGACTGGCCATCGCCCGTGCGGTGGTCCGCCGGCCCGCGGTGTATCTGTTCGACGATGCGTTCTCCGCGCTCGACGTGCACACCGACGCTCGCGTGCGCTCGGCGTTGCGCGACGTGTCGGGCAATGCCACGGTCATTGTTGTCGCACAGCGCATTTCCACAGTCGTTCAGGCAGACCAGATCGTGGTGATCGACGACGGCCGCATCGTCGGGGTCGGTACCCATCAGACCCTGCTGACGAGTTGCCCCGAATACGCCGAGTTCGCCGACTCTCAGTCGCTGGCCAGAGTGGGTGACGCGCGGTGAGCGGCCCGATGGCCCGGCCGATCCGCGGCGTGGTGCAGGCGCCGACGCAACGCTCCCGCGACTTCACCGGTTCGGCGATCCGGTTGGTGAAACGGCTGACACCGCAGCGCGGCCTGACCGCGGCGGTGATCCTGCTGGGTGTCGGCGGCATCGCGATCAGCGTCATCGGACCGCGCATCCTCGGGCACGCCACCGATCTGCTGTTCAACGGTGTGATCGGGCGTCAACTGCCGCCGGGCCTGACCAAGGAGCAGGCCATCGAGGCCGCCCGCGCACGCGGGGACGACACTTTCGCCGATCTGCTCTCCGGTATGAACGTCGTCCCCGGCAGCGGTGTGGACTTCGGCGCCGTCGGCCGTACCCTGCTGCTCGCGCTGGGCCTGTATCTCGTTGCGGCCCTGCTGGTATGGATGCAGGCGCTGCTGCTCAACATCGCGGTGCAACGCACCATGGTGACGCTGCGCTCCGACGTCGAGAACAAGATCTACCGGATGCCGCTGTCCTACTTCGACTCTCGTCAGCGCGGCGAGGTGCTCAGCCGGGTGACCAACGATGTCGACAACATCCAGACCTCGTTGTCGATGACGATCAGCCAGTTGATGACCTCGGTGCTGACGGTGCTTTCGGTGCTGGTGATGATGCTGACCATCTCGCCGCTGCTGACGTTGTTGACCGTGGTGACCGTGCCGCTGTCGCTGTGGGCGACCCGGGTGATCGCGCGCAGGTCGCGGCGCCTGTTCGTCGCGCAGTGGGCGAATACCGGTCGGCTCAACGCCCACATCGAGGAGACCTACAGCGGCTTCACCATCGTCAAGACCTTCGGGCACCGCGCCGCGGCCCAGGAACGGTTCCGCGAGTGCAACGACGATGTCTACCAGGCCAGTTTCGGGGCGCAGTTCTTCTCGGGACTGGTGGGACCCGCGACCACGTTCATCGGCAACCTGAGCTATGTCGCGGTCGCGGTGGTGGGCGGGCTGCAGGTGGCTACCGGCCAGATAACGCTGGGCAGCATCCAGGCCTTCATCCAGTACGTCCGCCAGTTCAACCAGCCGCTGACACAGGTGGCAGGCATGTACAACACGCTGCAGTCCGGGGTGGCCAGCGCGGAACGGGTTTTCGACCTGCTCGACGCCGACGAGGAGACACCCGACCCGGCGTTGGTCACCGCGCGAGACGACGCGATCTCGAGCGGTGATCAGCGGAAAGAGATCGCCGGACGGGTGGAGTTCGAGCACGTCACGTTCGGCTATCACCCGGACACACCGGTGATCCATGACCTGTCACTGGTTGCCGAACCCGGCAGCACAATCGCGATCGTCGGGCCGACGGGGGCGGGCAAGACCACACTGGTGAACCTGCTGATGCGGTTCTACGAGGTCAACTGCGGCCGCATTCTGGTTGACGACGTGGACATCTCGACGGTGAGCAGGGACTCGTTGCGCTCCCGGATCGGGATGGTGCTGCAGGACACCTGGCTGTTCGGCGGCACCATCTACGACAACATCGCCTACGGCCAGCCCGACGCCTCGCAGGACGAGGTGCTTGCCGCCGCGAAGGCCGCATATGTCGACCGGTTCGTGCACATGCTCCCCGCCGGGTATGAAACCCAGGTCAGCGACGACGGCGGCACGATCAGCGCCGGCGAGAAGCAGCTCATCACGATCGCCCGCGCGGTGCTGGCCCGCCCGCAACTGCTGATCCTCGACGAGGCCACCAGCTCGGTCGACACGCGCACCGAGCTGCTGATCCAGCAGGCCATGGCTGAGTTGCGCCGCGATCGGACAAGTTTCATTATCGCCCACCGGCTTTCGACGATCCGCGACGCGGACCTCATCGTTGTGATGGAAGCCGGCCGCATCGTCGAACGCGGCACCCACACCGAGTTGCTCGCTAAGCGTGGCGCTTATTGGTCCATGACGCGGGCCTAGTCGCCGTACGCTGAACCAGTCCCCCGCCGACCGTGCGACTTCCTCCGCGACGCGCCGACGGCAGGGTATGAGAACGCACACTCGCGACGGCGGAGATATGAGCACGACGGTCTACACGTTCTGCAGGTACTGTCTGGCGTCCTGTGGCCTCGAGGTGACGGTCCAGGACAACCGCGTCACCAAGATCGCTCCCGACAAACAGAATCCGCACACCTGGCATGACTTCTGCGCCAAGGGCCGCACCGCCCACCAGGTCGTCGAACATCCCCGGCGGATCCTCAATCCGATGCGCCGCGTCGGCGAGACCTACGTCGAGGCCAGCTGGGACGAGGCCATCGAGGACATCGCGGCCAGGATGAACGCCGCGATCGCGGCCGGCGGTCCCGACGCGGTCGGGGTCTACTACGGCAACCCGGCGGGCTTCTCCTCGTCGAACGTCATCTTCATGAACGGCTGGCTCGACGCCATCGGAACACAGAACCGTTACGCGGTCGGTTCGGTGGACCAAAACGCGATGCACGTCGTCGCAGCGGCGATGTACGGCTCGATCCTGATGGCGCCGGTGTCCGACGTCGACAACTGCGACTACTTCCTTCTGGTCGGCACCAATCCCGCGGTGAGTGCGTGGAATTGGCTCGAAACCGTGCCCGCCGGGTGGCGGCGCGCGCTGGCGCGCCAGAAGCAGGGTGCGACGATCGTCGTCGTCGACCCGCTGCGCACCGAATCCGTTGAGAAGGCCGACGTTCATCTCGCGGTCCGCCCCGGTCAGGACTGGGCACTGTTGTTGGCCATGGTGAAGGTCATCCTCGACGAGCGCCTCGAACATCGCCGCGACTGCACCGAACTCGCCGCCGGCGTCGACGATCTTCGTGCACTGGTCGCCGGGACGGATCTCGACGATCTCGCCGCGCGCTGCGACATCGAGCGCCATCTGATCGAGCGGGTCGCCCGCGACTTCGCCGCCGCGCGCGGCGCCATGGTGGTCACCCGCACCGGGGTCTCGCTGCATCTGACGGGCACTATCGCGGAGTGGCTCGGACATGTGCTCAACGTCATCACCGGCCGCATGGACCGCCCGGGTGGGCGCCGTTACGAGCCCGGCTACGTCGACGCGATCCGGATGTCGGCCATGGTCAAGGCCAAACCGCACTACAGTCGGCTGCTCGGCCGCGAAATGGTCGCCGGCGCACACGCGCTCAGTGAACTGCCGGACGAGATCACCACACCGGGCCGCGGCCAGATCCGGGCGATGCTGATCAACTCCGGCAACCCCGTGGTGTCGGGTCCCGACGGCGCCAAACTCGACCGCGCGCTCGCCGATCTCGACCTGCTCGTCGCGATCGACTTCGTGCAGCGGGAAAGCCACCGCCACGCGCACTGGCTGCTGCCCGCGGCCCACTGGCTGGAACGCAGCGACCTGCTCGCGTTCACCAGCAACATGCACGACGAGCCCTACCTGCAGTACGGCGCCCAGGTCGTCGAGCCACCGCCCGGGGTGCGGCAGGAGTGGCGCATCTTCACCGACCTCGCGATCGCGATGCGCAAACCGCTGTTCGGCGCCAAGGGCCTCAACGCGTTCGTCAAGGCGACGCGTTCGGCGGCGCGGTTGACGCGGCGGCCGGCGCTGGAGTTCGGTCCGCACTGGATCGACCGGCTGGTGGTGGCCACCGGGCGAAAGTTCAACGGGCGCAGGATCAGATGGCGCGATGTCATGTCCCACCCGCACGGCTGGGTGCTGGGACCCCGCGAGTTCGGACATTTCCGCGATGCGCTGCGTACCGAAGACAAGAAGGTGCATGCCGCACCTCCCGAGTTCGTTGCGCGCACGCGCGAACTACTCGCCGAACCGCATGCAGGTGCGCCGGCCGGCTATCCGTTCCAACTGGCAAACCGCAGACATCGGCACTCGATGAACTCGTGGCTCAACGAGTTACCGGGTCTGCACCCGGGCGGAAAAGGCAATGACGTCGTCATCCATCCGAAGGATGCAGCCGACCTCGGTGTGGACGACGGCGATCTCGTCAGGGTCTTTTCCCCGGTGGGCGAGATCGAGTTGACGGCAGTGGTGAACGATCACCCGCGTCAAGGGGTGATCATCGTCGACCATGGCTGGGGCTCACGCATTTTCGACCCGCGCGGCGGCGCGCAGCCAGTCTCCTACGGGGTCAACCGCAACCTTCTCATCGAAGGTGCGCCGGTAGATCCGCTCTCACAGACGACGGCGTTGAGTTCGCAGTACGTCGGCGTCGAACGGGTGGCGACCTAAAGCTGGGGTCCCTCGGCACGAAGGTCGTCGACGTTGCGCATCGCCTCGCGCAGCTTGTCCAGCCACTCCTCGGCATGTTCCCCGACCAGACGCACCGACCAGGCGAGCGCATCCGAACGTGACCGCGCGACGCCCGCGTCGACGAGAGTGTCAAGCACTTGGCGTTCGGGCTGTCGCAGCCGCGTCATCACGGGAACGGAAAGGTGGGTGAACAGGATTCGCTCGGGCTGCTCGTCACCCGCCGGCCCGATCTCGACGCCCCACGCCACCTTGCGGCCGTATCGCGCCTCGGCTTCGTCGGCGATGCGCATCCGCTCCGAGCGGGTCTCTTCGCGGAACCGCGCCGCCCTGCCCGATGCGCGCGCATCGCTTTCGTCGCCCTCGGGTTGCGGGAGCCGACCGACGACCGTGATCTCCTCGCGGTCGACGATCACCTCCGGGTCCCCCGAGAACCAGCCGTCGGGAAGCCGGCCGGCGAACCAGTCGGCGGCGTCGCCCGCATCGGGCTGCTGAGTCTGCTGCCAGCCGCCGCCGTGTCGGCGCCGGCCATGAATATTATGTCGCATGATTACATGCTTACACCGTTACATGCCAGATGGCAGCGCTTTCACCGTCGGCGAACGCTTCGAGGTGAGCGGCTAGTTCCGCTTACGGAGCAGGACCGCACCGCCGCCGACCACCATGCCGACCAACAGCAGGATGGCCAGTGCCGGGCTGACCAACCACCAGACGAGCCCGACCGCGATGAGCGCGGGCGACGCGACGAACAACACCATGCCGGGGTGCTGCTTGATGACCGCAAGTGCGCTCTGTGTCCGAGCCCGGTCGATTTCTCTTCCCATCGCCCAAGAATGCCAGCCGATCATTAGTTTGTAGCCATGACAGCACCGAACAACGGAAGCTGGCGGCCCGATCCGGAGGGCCGCTACGAGTACCGCTGGTGGGACGGTCAGCGCTGGACCGACCAGGTATCGCATCAGGGCCAGGTCGGCAGGGCACCACTGACCACACTCGGAGTGCCTCCCCCGCGACCTCAAGCTCCGCCGCAGCAGGCCGCACCGCAAGCCCAGGCGATGGGCCAGGCTCCTGGCGATGGATTCGCGGGTATCGCAGGCGATCTGGTGGACGGCCGGTTCAGCGAGAAAGAGGCCAAGGCCATCGCGAACCAGAACACCAAGATGCTGCGCGTGCGCCTCGGCGAGCCGTTCATGGCACGGCAGGGATCGATGGTCGCCTACCAGGGCAACGTCGACTTCGCCTTCGAGGGCGGCGGCGCGTCGAGGTTCATCAAGAAGGCGCTCACCGGTGAGGGACTACCGCTGATGCGCTGCCAGGGCCAGGGCGATGTCTTCCTCGCCAAGCGCGGATACGACGTGCACCTGTTGCAATTGACCAACTCCGGGCTTTCGATCAGCGGCAAGAACGTGTTGGCCTTCTCCTCGAGCCTGGACTGGAACATCGAGCGGGTGAAGGGCGGCAGCATCGCGACGGGCGGGCTGTTCAACACGACGCTGCGCGGCACCGGTTGGGTTGCGCTGACGACGGACGGCCCGCCGGTCGTACTCAATGCCGGCGAGGCGCCGACGTTCGCCGACACCAACGCGGTGGTGGCCTGGTCGGCCAATCTTCAGACCCAGCTCAAGACCAGCTTCAAAGCCGGTGCGCTGATCGGCCGAGGGTCCGGCGAGGCGATCCAGGTGTCGTTTCACGGGCAGGGTTTCGTCATCGTCCAGCCGTCGGAGGGCACCCCGCCCGTCGCGACGACCTAGTCACAGCTCGAGCAGCACCGTCACCGGGCCGTCGTTGACGAGTTCCACCTGCATGTGCGCGCCGAAGACGCCGGTCTGCACCGTCGCGCCGAGTCCACGCAGCGCGTCGGCGAAAGCCGTCACCAGCGGTTCGGCGACTGCGCGTGGCGCGGCGGCGTTCCATGCCGGTCGCCTACCCTTCGCGGTGTTCGCATACAAGGTGAACTGGCTGACCACCAGGATCGGCGCGTTGACGTCGGATGCGGACTTCTCGTCGTCGAGAATTCTGAGCTGCCAGAGCTTTTCGGCCAGCCGCGTAGCTTTCGCCGCATCGTCGTCATGGGTCACGCCGACCAGCGCGAGCAGCCCCTTCCCGTCGGGACGGATTTCCCCGACGACCTCACCGTCGACCGTCACGGCCGCCGAGGCGACCCGCTGGGCGAGAACACGCATGCTCGCAGATGCTGCCATGGCGCGCCCGCTGCGCTCGGAGCGCCCCGTACTGATACCCCTAGGGGGTATCGGGTATGCTGGCGTCATGGCTACCACCACTGTCACCGTTACCGGAATGACCTGCGGACATTGCGCCGCGTCCGTGCGTGAGGAGATCTCCGAGATCGCCGGAGTGACGACCGTCGACGTGGATGTCGCCAGCGGTGCGGTGACCATCGACAGTGTCGCACCCGTCGACGCCGGCGCGATCAAGAGCGCGGTGGAAGAGGCCGGCTACCGGTTGGCGAGCTGATGAAGGATCACGCCGGGGTCGGCCTGGCCACCGATACGGTCGAGCTTTCGATCGACGGTATGACCTGCGCCTCGTGCGCGAACCGAATCGAACGCAAGCTCAACAAGATCGATGGCGTGACGGCGACTGTCAACTTCGCGACCGAGAAAGCCCGCGTCGACTACGGCGCAGGCGTCACGCCGCAGACGTTGGTGGACACCGTTGAGGAGGCGGGTTACCAAGCGCGCCTGCCAGCCGAACGGGAGACCGTCGCCGAGGAGGAGCCGACCGACGCGTTGCGGCACCGCCTGTTGGTCTCGCTCGCGCTGACGGTTCCCGTGATCGCGATGGCGATGATCCCGGCTCTGCAGTTCACGAACTGGCAGTGGTTGTCACTGACACTGGCGGCGCCGGTGGTGGTGTGGGGCGCGTGGCCGTTCCATCAGGCGGCGTGGGCGAACCTGCGCCACGGCAGCGCAACCATGGACACGCTGATCTCGATGGGGACACTGGCGGCGCTGGGCTGGTCGGTCTATGCGCTGTTCTGGGGCACGGCGGGCACGCCGGGGATGACGCATCCGTTCGAGCTGACCCTGTCGCGCACCGACGGTTCGGGCAGCGTGTACTTCGAGGTCGCCGCCGGGGTGACCACGTTCATCCTCACCGGCCGCTATTTCGAGGCGCGCTCCAAACGCCGTGCGGGCGCGGCGCTGCGGGCGCTGCTGGAGCTCGGCGCCAAAGACGTGGTCGTGCGCAGGGCCGGTGCCGAACAACGAATTGCGATCGATGAGTTGCGCGTCGGTGACGAGTTCGTCGTGCGGCCGGGCGAGAAGATCGCCACCGACGGCGTGGTGGTCGAGGGCGCTTCGGCAGTCGACGTGTCCATGCTCACCGGCGAATCGGTGCCGGTCGACGTCGGCCCGGGCGACGAAGTCGTCGGGGCGACGGTCAACGTCGACGGGCGACTCGTGGTGCGGGCCAACCGGATCGGCTCCGACACTGCGCTGGCCCAGATGGCGCGGCTTGTCGAGGAAGCCCAGAGCGGCAAGGCGCCGGTGCAGCGGCTGGCCGACCGGATCTCGGGTGTGTTCGTCCCGAACGTGATCGTCCTGGCCGTGGCGACGCTCGGCTTCTGGCTGGCCACAGGTTCATCGGTGGCGGCCGCGTTCACCGCGGCGGTCGCGGTGCTGATCATCGCGTGCCCGTGCGCGCTGGGGTTGGCGACGCCGACCGCGCTGATGGTGGGCACGGGTCGCGGGGCGCAGCTGGGCATCTTGATCAAGGGCCCCGAGGTGCTGGAGTCGACACGTCGGATCGACACCATCGTGTTGGACAAGACCGGCACGATCACCACGGGCAGGATGACGTTGCTCGATGTCGTCGCCGCCGACGACGAGCGGCCCGACGAGGTGCTGAGGATGGCGGGCGCGGTCGAGAACGGTTCGGAACACCCGATCGCCAGGGCGATCGTGAACGGTGCGCGGGAAAAGCTCGGCGACCTGCCTGCGGTGCACGATTTTACCAACCTGCGCGGTCTCGGCGTCCGCGGACGGGTCGACGGTCGCGATGTCACGGTCGGGCGGCAGCGGCTGCTCGAATCGCACGACTCTTTGAAAGAGGCGGTGCGAGAAGCGGAATCGCAGGGCCGCACCGCGGTCGTCGTCGGCTGGGACGGCGTAGCGCGTGGGATGCTCGTGGTCTCCGATGCGGTCAAACCGACGTCACGCGAGGCGATTTCGCGGCTCCGCTCGCTCGGCCTCGAGCCGATCATGGTGACCGGCGACAACGACGCCGCTGCCCGCACGATCGCGGCACAGGTGGGTATCGACGATGTGGTCGCCGAAGTACTGCCGCCGGATAAGGTCGACGCCGTCAAGCGCTTGCAGGCAGACGGCAGGGTGGTCGCGATGGTCGGCGACGGCGTCAACGACGCCGCGGCGCTCGCCCAGGCCGACCTCGGGCTCGCGATGGGAAGCGGCACGGACGTCGCGATCGAGGCCAGCGACCTGACGTTGGTGCGCGACGACCTCAATGCGGTACCCGACGCCATCCGCCTGTCCCGTCGCACGTTGTCGACGATCAAGGGAAACCTGTTCTGGGCGTTCGCCTACAACGTCGCCGCGATCCCCCTGGCGGCTGCTGGTCTGCTGAACCCGATGATCGCCGGTGCGGCAATGGCATTCAGCTCGGTGTTCGTCGTCAGCAACAGCCTTCGGCTGCGCCGCTTCAGCGCTACAGCGTCGCGTTGATCGGGCCCAGCATCTGGCAGTTCGGCTCCAGCGCATCCTCGAAGACCTTGCCGCAACCGCGTCCGCTCGCGGTATAGGTCGCGCCCGGCTGGTACGGCTCGAAGAAGACCTGCGCCGCCCCCGGTCCTCTCGCCTGCGTGCACTGCCCCCGCGATCCGGGACCGGCGAGGTGAACGCATGCAACGCTCATCGCCGGCCGAAACGGCGCACCGCACGCGTAGAACGACACCGTGGCCGTCACTTTGTTGACTCCGCCGGCGTTCACGACCTGTGGCGGCGACAGCGTGTAACCGCAGGGCGGTGGCAGCGGTTGCGCGTTCGCCGACCCGACACCCAGCAGACCGGTCGCGGCGATGAGCAGCGCGACGGGCACGAGTTTGGCTACCCGGCTCATTCCTGGATGGTAGATCACCGCCCTATGGTTCTTCGCTGTCTTCGGGAAGGTCTTCGGGCATCAGGTTGTGTCACGGGCGTCCGCCCGGCGCACGCGGAACAGTTTCACGTCGGACTTGATGCCCTTGAGGTGCCGCGCGCCCGCGAACGACCAGTCGAACCGTTCGTCGTCACCGATCGCGTCGCGCGTCGACTCGGACACCAGTACGGATCCGGGCCGCGCGGCCCCGGTGACGCGGCTGGCGAGATTGACCGCGCTGCCGAACCAGTCACCGGTGCGGCTGACGGCCATTCCCGTCGCCATGCCGACGCGCAGCCGCGGGAACTCGTCGTCGACAGCGGTCTGCTCGACGAGGGTCAGCGCGGCCTCCAACAGCGGTACCGGTTCCGCGCTGACGAGCATCACCTCGTCGCCGATGGTCTTGACGAACCGCACCGGCGGGACCGACGCCTCGTGCGCCAGGTCGAAGAGCCGGTGGGCGAGGCGTTCGAGCTCTTCTGGAGGCACCGCCTCGCCCAGTCGGGTGAAGCCGACCAGATCGGCGAACAAGATGGTCACCAGTCGAGCGCCGGGCAGCCGCTGCCCCTTCGCGCGTTCGGAGGCCGTGATCGCCTCGGTCTCCATCAGGTGGCGCAACTGCAGCCGCAGCATGTCCTGGATCATCGGTCCGAGCAGCGGATCGGCCGTGCGCACCAACGCTTCGACGTTCTTGGCGATGGTGAGTTCGGACGCACTCGGGTCGATCACCGAAGCCAATCCCGCGTGACGCATCACTTCGGCCGCCTTCGACAGCCCATCGGCGAGCAGCCGCGTGATCTGGATGATCTGGTCGGGCAGGATCCCGATCTCGATGAAGCGCTGCGCGAAAGCCGCGGCCTCGGCGTCGGCGCGCAGGTG
Organism: Mycolicibacterium sp. GF69; assembly: GCF_003284965.1. Classification (GTDB taxonomy): domain Bacteria; phylum Actinomycetota; class Actinomycetes; order Mycobacteriales; family Mycobacteriaceae; genus Mycobacterium. The sequence continues at coordinate 64,289 of NZ_QMEW01000012.1, read as the reverse complement.
GACGGCGGCGTCCGGATCGTCGACGGTGGGCAGTCCCATCGCATGTTGAATGCGCTGCAGCAGTTCGAGGTCGATGCCTGTCTTCTCGCTGGTTTCGCGCGCCGACACGTAAACACCGTCGTCGCCGAGCTCCCGGCGCGCGCCGAGCAACATCGGCAGAAAGGCGTTCCGGATCACGTCGACGGCGATGCCCTTCTCCAACAGCCATGCGATCAGTTCGGCGCGTTCCGCACGGGCGGTGCCTTCGAGCCCGTCCAGCAACCCGGACGCTTCGATATCGAAGTCATCGGCCACCGGCCCAACGTATACCGCGTGCGATAGTGACAGCATGGGTTCGTCGGTGTTGTACGGGTTCCCACCGATCGTCGGCGACCGGCCACACACCCTGATTCTGGGCAACATGCCCAGCGTGATGTCGCTCGCCGCGCAGCAGTACTACGGAAACCCGCGCAATGCCTTCTGGCGCATCGCCGGTGAGGTTTTCGGGTTCGCCGCGGACGCCCCCTACGAGAAACGGTGTGCCGTGTTGACGGGTCACGGGGTCGCGGTCTGGGACGTGCTGCGGACGTGTCGACGCAAGGGCAGCCTGGATTCCGCGGTAGAGCCGGACAGCATGGTACCCAACGACTTTCAGTGCCTCTTCGCCGATCATCCGGGTATCGCCAGGGTGCTGTTCAACGGTGCCGCGGCGGAGCGGAACTTCATCCGGCTGGTCTCGGTCACAGCCGATCTGTGCTACCGGCGGCTGCCGTCAACCAGCCCAGCACAGACCATGCGGTTCGAAAACAAGCTCGCGATCTGGCGCGATGCCCTGAGCTAGGCACGGCGCCGCTTCCCCGCCGGCGAGCGAAATCAGTGGGCGAAGCGAAGCGTCGAGGCGTGACCGCTACGGTGGCGGAATGTCGTGTGTGTTCTGCAGCATCGTCGCCGGGGAGGCGCCGGCCATCCGCATCTACGAGGACGACGACTACCTCGCGCTCCTCGACATCCGGCCGTTCAGCCGCGGTCACACGCTGGTGATCCCCAAGCAGCACAGTGTCGACCTGACCGACACCCCGCCGGAGACCGTCGCCGCCATGGCACGGATCGGGCAGCGCATCGCGCAGGCCGCGCGCATCTCCGGCCTGCACGCCGACGGCAACAACGTGGTGATCAACGACGGCAAGGCGGCGTTCCAGAGCGTCTTTCACATCCACCTGCACGTGCTGCCCCGGCGAAGCGGCGACAAACTGTCGTTCGCCAAGAACATGCTCCTTCGCCGCGACCCGGACCGGGAGGAGTCCGGACGGCTGCTGCGCCAGGCCCTGGCGCAAATCGACTCGGCTGCGCAAGACTGAACCCATGAGCATGCCCTGGTGGGAGAAGTACTTCGGATACCCGATGCTGTTGCTGCACGACAAGCTCTACAAAGGCACCAACGGCCGCATCGGGCACACGATCCCCGGTGGTCCGCCGATGCTGATCCTGCGCACAGTCGGCGCGAAAACCGGTTTGCAGCGGGCGAATTCACTGGCCTATGCCCGCGACGGCGACGACTATCTCGTCGTCGCCTCCAAGGGCGGCGAACCCAAGGCGCCGGGCTGGTACCACAACCTGAAGGCCAACCCGGGCGTCGAGATCAACGTCGGACCCAAGCGCATCAAGGTGACGGCCACACCCGTCACGCCGCAAGATCCCGACTTCGCGCGGCTGTGGGACATCGTGAACAACATGCGCGGCAACAAGGACCGCTACAACACGTACCAGAAGCGGACGTCGCGGCCGATCCCGGTGGTCCGGCTGTCCCCTTAGAACAGCTCCTTGGCCAGCAGTTCGAGCGTCTTGTCGCGCGCCGGAGCCGTCGCCGGATCGGTGCCGCGGCGGGCCGAGGCGACCGGGTTGATCATCACCTCGTCGACTCCGAACTTGTCGGCGAGCGCGCGCACCTGGCTGGCGGCCTCTGACGGGGCACCGACGACAGCACGGCCGAACGCGGCTTCGGCGATCCGCTGTACCTGCGGTGCGAGTTCCTGCTGCTCGGCATCCTCGACGAGATCCAGTGGCCCCAGCGGCTGGCCCGTGCGCAGCCGCGCCATCATCTGAAGGTTGGGCAACGCCAACGCCGCTGCCTCGTCGGATGTTTCGGCGACGACCGCATTGACGGTCAGGAACGTGACGGGTTCGGGAGCCAGGTCGCTGGGCCGGAACTCGGAGCGGTACGCCTCGAGCGCCTCCGCGGTGCCCTGGCCCGAGAAGTGGTGGGCGAACACGTACGGCAGGCCTTTGGCCGCCGCCAGATGCGCCGAGTACATCGACGAGCCCAGCAGCCACAGCTTCGGTTCGGTTACCGCGGCGGGAGTGGCCTTGAGGATGTAGCGCTGGTTCGGGATTGGCACTCGCACACCGCTGGCGCTCATCAGCGCGACGACGTCGTCGAGGTAGTCGGGGAAGGCCCCGATGTCACGGTCGTCGCGGCCGGCGGCACCCCGGAGCGCCATCGACGTCACGGGGTCCGACCCGGGTGCCCGACCAATGCCGAGGTCGATGCGGCCCGGATGGGCCGCCTCCAGCAGCGCGAACTGCTCGGCGACGGCAAGCGGCGCGTGGTTGGGCAGCATCACCCCGCCGGATCCCAGCCGCAGGTGCTCGGTGTGCGCGGCCAGGTGCGCGATGAGCACCGGCGGGCTGGTCGCCGCCACCGAGGGCATGTTGTGGTGCTCGGCGACCCAGTAGCGGGTGTAGCCGAGACGGTCGGCGGTCTGGGCGAGCTGGGTCGACGCCGCCAGCGCATCGGAGGTCGACTGGTCGGTGCGCACCGGCACGAGATCGAGAACTGATAGGCGCATGGCAGTCACAACGCATTTGGCCGCACGGACGTTCCCTGCGCCGCTTCGACCAGCGCGTCGGGATCGGGTTGTTCGTGCAGGAGGCGCTGGATGGGCCGCAGCGCCCGCTCGACGCTGATGAAGCGCATCGCCAGCTCACGAGCCACGGCAAGAACCCGGCTACGACGGAACATGAGGTTGGCGAGCTGACGGGAATTGTCCTGCGCGGCCTCGACGCGGGGTCGCTGGAGGTTTTCGTATGCGTTCAGCAGATCGGCGAGTGAACCGCTCGATTGCCGCAGCATCGTGGCGAGCACCCATGCCGACTCCATCGCCATGCCCGCCCCGATACCGGCAGTGGGCAGGAAGCCGGCGGCCGCGTCACCGAGCAGCACCGTGCGCCCGGTGGTCCACTCGGGTGCGCGGCAGTCGGTGAGCGACCAGTAGTACGGATCGGGATCCTCCAGCACCGCAGTCAAAGCCCCGGCCAGCCGCGGGCTGACCTCCTGAAGTTCGCGGTGGATGCTCTCGATGAACGATGCCGGGCCGGCGGCGGTGTCGGCGCGCGGCCCGCCGAAGAACACGCCGAGCTCACCCTTGACGGGGTAAAGGCCAACGAAATATCCGGCGCCCCACCACTCTTCACCAACGTCGGACGCGTCTTCCGGGGCCCACACCACCCATCCGCACCAGTTGGTGTCGACCTGCTGAACCGACCGCTCCCCGAGGACCAATTGCCGTGTGTCTGAATGCATGCCGTCGGCTACGATCACCAGATCGAAGTCGAGGCTGCGGGTGCCATCGACCGTCGACACCGACACCGTTACCCCATCGGTCCTCTCGGTCAGCTCGACGACCTTCGAGTCGTACGTGACCGCGCCGCGCTCACCGCTCAGCACGTCGATCAGCTCGCCGCGCGCGATGCCGCGGTAGTCGCCGAAGCGGGCGAGGATCGCCGACATCGAATCCTCACGCAGCTTGCGACCGGTGTGCCCGTGCACCGCGTACCGCTCCAGTGGCACGCTGGCCGCCCGATACTTCTCGCGCACGCCTAGGTCGTCGAGGGCGGCGTCGACCATGGGCATCAACGCCAGCATGTAGCCCTGGGACTGCGAACTTTCCGCCCGCTCGATCAGCACCGGATGCCGGCCGGACCGACGCAGCAGCTGCGCGACCGTCACGCCGGCGATGCCGGCGCCGACCACCAATATTCGCAGATCGTCCTCCGCTGCCAGCTCGTATTGTTTTTCCAGGCTCGTCGGACTCAACATATTTGTGATCCTACCATTCTGTGTACCACCCGGTCCACTTGCTACTCTGAGCTGTGGACTCCGGACGGATCAGGCGCATGCCGGCGGCTCGGCGGCGCCGGCTCATCGAGGTGGCCGCCGCCGAGTTCGGTTCTGCCGGTTATGAGCACGCATCGCTCAATCGCATCATCGACCGGTGCGGGATGAGCAAGAGTTCGTTCTATTACGTGTTGTCTTCGAAGGCCGATCTCTACGAATTCGTGGTACGGGAATTGATCGCCGATGTGGCGGCAGATATCGACGTCGTTGCGCCCGAGGAATTCGCCCGCGACGAATTCTGGCCGCGCCTTGAACGGTTCTTCGCGAGCCTGACGCAGGTCTCGCAGCGCGAGCAGAAGTTCCTGCTACTGGGGCGGATGTTCTACCTGCAGGCCCCCGACCCCGCGCGAACCGCCGTCAGCGGAGCGCTGGAGGCCGTGCAGGACTGGGTGCAGGAGGTGCTGCGCGTCGGCCGTCGGTGCGGAGCGGTGCGTACCGACCTGCCGCAGTCGCTGCAGGCCGAACTGATCTTCCGGCTCCTGCAGGTCTTCGATGAATGGACGATCGCCCACTACGACGAGTTCGCCGATTCCTTCCTGGCTGAGTTGGCCGATGCGCAGTTCGCGACTATCCGACGGACGCTCGCTCCTTAGCCAGTAAGAAGACGTGGTCGAACATCTGCGGTGTCAGCTTTCCGGTGAACGTGTTCTGTTGGCTGGGGTGGTAGCAGCCGATCAGCGTCACGCAGTCGAGTTCGGCGGTGGCTGCGTGACCGAACTTCGGTGCGGGTACGGGCACCGACACTCCCCCCGTCCGCAGCATCTGCAGCGCGGCGCGCCAGGCGAACCCGCCGAGCGCGACGACCACCCGCACGGCGTCGGCAGTCAGCCGCCACTCGGCGTCCAGCCACGGGGCGCACGTCGCGCGTTCGGCCGGTGTCGGCGCATTGCCCGGGGGCGCACAACGCACCGCCGCGGCGACCCGGGTTTCGTTGAGCGCCAAGCCGTCACCCGCGTCCACGCACAGCGATTGGTTGGCCAGCCCCACCCGATGCAATGAGGCGAACAGGAAGTCACCGGACCGGTCACCGGTGAACACCCGGCCCGTCCGGTTGGCGCCGTGGGCGGCGGGTGCGAGGCCGACGATAAGCACCCGGGGCGGCGCCGCTCCGAAACCTGTCGCCGGCCGACCCCAGTACGGTTCGTCCGCGTACGACTTGCGTTTGACGACGGCCACCTCCTCGCGCCACTGCACCAGCCGCGGGCAGGCCCGGCACACCGACACCGCGGCGTCGAGCTCGTCGATCGACCGCACCGCCGCAGCCATCGAGGCCACCTGCGCGGCGTTCTGCGCGACCGCCGTGCGCGGCGTGGCGGGGTCGCCCGGCCAGCCAGACCCTGCAGGCACCGGTGATTCGAACGGTGTACCGGTCCGCGGATGGGGCAGTATTTGCACAGCACCACTGTGCACGCGTAGGTAATTCGACTGCCGGCCGACCCTGCCCGCTGTTACATTCTGCCGCGATAAACATGACCGAGACCCAGCGCGGCCCCCTGCTGTTGATCCTGTTCGCCGCGCTGACGGCCGGAGCCGGAAACGGTATATCGCTGATTGCGTTTCCATGGCTGGTGTTGCAGCGCAACGGTTCTGCGTTGGAGGCTTCGATCGTGGCGATGGCGGGCACGCTGCCGTTGCTGGTGGCGACGCTGATCGCGGGCGCCGCGGTGGACTATCTGGGGCGGCGACTGGTGTCGATGCTGTCGGACGCCTTGTCCGCACTGTCGGTGGCCGCCGTGCCGGTGCTGGCATTGACCTACGGCGTGGAATCGGTGAACGTCGCCGTGCTGGCCACGCTGGCCGCGCTGGGCGCCTTCTTCGACCCCGCGGGGATGACCGCCCGGGAGACGATGCTGCCTGAAGCGGCGACGCGCGCCGGGTGGACGCTGGACCGGGCCAACAGTTTCTACGAGGCCGTGTTCAATCTCGCCTACATCGTCGGCCCCGGTATCGGCGGCCTGCTGATCGCGACGCTGGGCGGTATCAACACGATGTGGGCCACGGCGTGCGCCTTCGGGTTGTCGATCGTCGCGATCGCGGTGCTGCGACTGGAGGGCGCCGGCCGTCCCGACCGCGCCGAGTTGCCCGAGCGGGTGTGGACCGGCATCGTCGAGGGCCTGCGGTTCGTCTGGCACAACAAGGTGCTACGCACGCTGGCCTTCGTCGACCTCGCGGCCACCGGACTGTACATGCCGATGGAGAGCGTGCTGTTTCCGAAGTACTTCACCGACCGCGACGAACCGGCGCAGTTGGGATGGGTGCTGATGGCGTTGAGCGTCGGCGGCCTGGTCGGCGCCCTCGGATACGCGGTGTCGTCGAAGTACCTGAGCCGACGGGTGACCATGCTGGCCGCGGTGTTGACGCTCGGCGTCGCGATGACGGTGATCGCATTTCTGCCGCCGCTGCCGCTGATCCTCGGGTTGTCCGCGATCGTCGGCCTGGTCTACGGCCCGATCCAACCGATCTACAACTACGTCATGCAGACCCGCGCACCGCAGCACCTGCGCGGCCGGGTGGTCGGAGTGATGGGATCGTTGGCCTACGCCGCGGGTCCGGTCGGGCTGATCGTGGCCGGCCCGCTGGCCGACACGGCCGGACTGCACGTGACGTTTCTGGCGCTGTCGCTGCCGATGCTGCTGCTCGGAATCGTCGCGATATTTCTGCCGGCGCTACGCGAACTGGACCGGCCGCCAACGGTTTAGGGGTCAGCTACCCGGACCGTGCCTGGCGATGGCGGCCAGTTCCGCGCGGGAGGTTGCGCCCACCCGCTGGCAGGCGCGATAGATGTGGCCTTCGACGCTGCGCACCGACATCACCAGACGGTCGGCGATCTCGCGGTTGGAAAGCCCGGCCACCACGAACTCGACGATCTCGCGCTGCCGGCCGGTCAACGGCTGGCCCGCGGGAGCCCGCAGCGCCGGGGTGCACAGCCCGCCGCATGCCTCGCTGAGCTCCGTGGCCACCGCGGCGGCATACAACCCGCGCTTGCGCTGCTGGTCGCCGGTGAACGCGACGGCAGCCTGTGCGGCGGCGTCGGCCGCGGCAGACCGGTCGCCGATCGCGCGGTAGGCGTCGGCGGCGGCCAACAACCCCTCTCCGTCGCCGGTCGCGAGCGCCTCCGCGTGTCGCGCAACGGCATTGGCCAACGGCAGCGCGATCTCGTCGGCGAGCTGACGCGCCCGTCGCGCGCGCGACGACTCACCCCACTGGGCCGCCGCTTGATAGCAGGCCAACTCGTGGGTGGGCTGATCACGTTCGCGGGCCTGATCGGCCGCGGCGAGCACGGTGGCCACGCCGTCGAAGATGCAGCCATTCGCCACCAGCGACCACCCGATCGCGATGCTGTGGGTCGTCTGCATGAACAAGTAGCCGGCCGGCACGCTTTCCCGCGCCTCGGCGATCGCGTCCCGGGCCGCCGCTCCCTCACCGAGTTTCGCGTGCGCCTCGGCCAGTGCGAAGCAGGTTGCCGGCCGCAATCCGCTTGTCACGGCGTGCCTTTGAACGCCCGCGAGCGCCTCGTGCAGAAGCTTGACGGCGGCGCCGACGTCCCCGCGCATGAGTGCGTCGTGCCCCAACAGCGATGCGAGGTTGGCGTAGGCCAGGCTCGGCATCTCGCTCGCTGAATCGGCGACGCGCCGCACCATCGCCGCACATTCGTCGATACGCCCGGTCAGCCGGCAGGCACGGGCGTACACGCTGGCGAACCAGAACCGCATGTGTGACGCCTGAAACGACGTCATCGTGCGGTTCAGCGCCGCCTGCGCCACTTCAGTCAGGTCGCCGGAGCGGCCGATCGCACCGAGCGCCATCGTCAACGCCACCGACGCCATCATCGCGTCGAAGTCGGTGAGCAGGCCGGAATCCAGTGCAGCCGTTGCCTTTTTCGCCGCCGCCTCGCATCTGGCCGACGCGGCGTCCACACATGCCTCCGCGGCCATGCGCGCGAACCGTTCGGCGTCGGATTCCGGGCCGGCGGCGAGTTCGGCGAGCACATCGGATGCATCGCTGATCCGGCCCAGCATCCAGATCAGGTTGGCCGCCCGCAGCGTGCACCACCGATGGGTCGCCCCAGTGCTGTCGGCCACCATGTGGCCCAACACTTCCTCGGCCTGTGCGCCGCGTCCCAGCAGGAACAGGTTCAAAGCGCGGATTCCGGGCGCCTCCGGCGCGCCCGCCTCGGCGGCGGCGGTCGCGAACCGGTCGGCAAGCTCCAGATCGAGCAACGTCATCGCGTGCTGCGCCGCTTGCAGACAGAGTCGTGAGTCCGGCGGCCGGTCGGACTCGAGCGCGAGCAGCGCCCGCCGCACCGTCGCCTGTATGTCGGAGTCGCGCTCGCGGGCCAGCCGGGCGGCCAACGCGCCCCGGATCTTCGACAGATGGATCTCGCCGGCGGTCGTGCGGCGCAGCTCCCCGTACAACGGGTGCGCCAGCCGCGCAAGAAGGTCGCCGCCGCTTCGTTCGACGGTCACCAGCCGCAACCGCTCGGCAGCCTCCAGATCGGCCCGGGCCACCACGTCGCACAACACGTCGACCGCCAGCGGTTCGCACTGCGACAGGACGTCGACGACGTGCGCCACCTCGGGCGTGAGCTGGCGCAGTTGACGGCCGACCATGTCGCTGATGCTCTGTGACACCGCGACGCCGCCGTCCCACATCCACACCCCGGCCGTCAGCCGCATCCGCCCGGCGTCGACCTGATCTTTGACCAGCTGGCCCAAGAACAGCGCATTACCGCCGGTCAGTTTCCAGAACCGCTGGGCGCTACGCGCGTCGACCGCTCCGCCGAGCATCTCCTCGATCATGCTGCGGGCCGCCTCGACGGACAGCGGGGCCAAATCGAGACGGGTGAGCACTCCGTCCTTCCACAGCGCGGTGATCGCGTCGGGTTCGTCGCCGCCCGGACGGAGCGTGACGACGAGTCGGGCCGCATGGCTCTGCGCAAGCTGATGCACTACATGCGCCGACAACCCGTCGAGCAGGTGCGCGTCGTCGACACCGATCAGTATCCGGCCGTTACGGTGCTGTGCGACAAGGGACTTGATCAGATTCCGGACATTCGGCAGCGGATCGGCGATGGAGTCGTTGAGCAGCGCGGTGAACGCACCCAGTGGAAGCGCCCGCGCAGACTCGGTACCGACGATCCAGTTCGTGCGCTCGCCCGCGCATTCCGCGAGCCTCAGCACCTCGCGTGCGAGCCGCGTCTTGCCCACCCCGGCGGCGCCGACGATCACCACGCCGGAGTTGTTCTTGCCCCCGCTGAGTGCGCGGCGAATGGTTGCCAATTCGCCGTCACGTCCCGCCAGCGGATCCCCGCTGATCACGGCGGAACTATATCCCGCAGTATTGCCACTCACGCGCGTTTCGCAGAGCCTTGGTCAGCGACGGACGTGGCCGCGGGAAGTACTCGTACCATTGCCCTGTGGAGTCGCCCCTTGCCGATCTGGTCGCCGCGCTGTCCGAGGGCTCGGAAGCCGTCGTCGTCACCGATCCGGACATCCTGGGGTCCTACCGGCACGACCGGGCCTTCGACCCGAACGCGGGCACACCGCTCGCCGTGGTACGGCCGCGCAGCACCGAGGACGTACAAGCGGTGCTGCGCTGGGCGACCGCTCACAAGATCGCGGTGGTGCCGCGCGGAATGGGCACCGGCCTTTCCGGTGGCGCGTCGGCGCTCGACGGCGCGATCGTGCTGACCACCGAGAAGATGCGCGACATCGCCGTCGACCCGGTCACCCGCACCGCCGTCGTGCAACCCGGGCTGCTCAACGCGGAAGTCAAGAAGACCGTCGCGGAGTTCGGGCTGTGGTATCCGCCGGACCCGTCGTCGTTCGAGATCTGCAGCATCGGCGGCAACGTCGCTACCAACGCGGGTGGGTTGTGCTGCGTGAAGTACGGCGTCACAACCGATTACGTGCTCGGCCTGCAGGTGGTGCTCGCCGACGGCACTGCGGTGCGTCTCGGCGGTCCACGGCTCAAGGACGTCGCCGGGCTACCCCTGACCAAACTGTTCGTCGGCAGCGAGGGCACGCTCGGTGTCGTCACCGAGGTCACGCTCAAGTTGTTGCCCGCGCAGTCGGCGGCGTGCACGGTGGTGGCGAGTTTCGAGTCGGTGGAGGCGGCCGCCGAAGCCGTCGTGGCGATCACAGGCAAGATCCGCCCGTCGATGCTGGAGTTCATGGACTCGGTCGCGATCAACGCCGTGGAAGACAAGCTGAAGATGGGCCTCGATCGCAGCGCCGCCGCGATGCTGGTGGCCGCCTCCGATGACCGCGGTCCCTCCGGCGCCGAGGACGCCGCGTTCATGGCCGAGGTGTTTGCCGAACACGGGGCCAAGGAGGTGTTCTCGACGTCGGACCCCGACGAGGGCGAGGCGTTCGTCGCCGCCCGACGGTTCTGCATCCCCGCCGTCGAGTTGAAGGGCTCGCTGCTGCTCGAGGATGTCGGAGTTCCGTTGCCCGCGTTGGCTGATCTGGTCGGCGGCGTGGCTAAGATCGCCGCGAACCACGAACTGCTGATCTCGGTGATCGCGCACGCCGGCGACGGCAACACGCATCCGCTGATCGTCTACGACCCCGCCGATCCCGCTATGACAGAGCGGGCTCACCGCGCATTCGGCGAGATCATGGACCTCGCCGTTGGCCTCGGCGGCACCATCACCGGTGAGCATGGCGTCGGCCGACTGAAACGGCCGTGGCTCGCCGGCCAGATCGGACCCGAGGCGATGGAACTCAACCGGCGGATCAAGCAGGCGCTCGACCCGGACAACATCCTCAATCCGGGGGCGGCGTTCTGACCGTTACGCCGGGACCGACGTAATGGTTGCTAATCACCTCGACGCTCGACCAATTCGTCGGTTTCGAGGTCGCTCCTATTGACAGGTTCCCGTATGGTGTCGTACGAATGAGACGTGACGGCTACTCTGTCTCATGGCACGCCGGTTCGATTCCAGCTCGCCAGCGCCAATACCTGGGCCGATCCGTGGCCGATGTACCGGGCGCTGCGCGACCATGATCCCGTCCACCACGTGGTGCCGCCGGACCGGGCCGACCACGACTACTACGTGATCTCGCGGCATGCCGACATCTGGGCCGCCGCGCGTGACCACGAGACCTTCTCCTCGGCGCAGGGGTTGACGGTCAACTACGGCGAACTCGAACTCATCGGCCTGGCCGACAACCCGCCGATGGTGATGCAGGACCCGCCGGTGCACACCGAATTCCGCAAGCTGGTGTCGCGCGGCTTCACCCCGCGGCAGGTCGAGGCGGTCGAACCGAAGGTGCGCGAGTACGTCGTCGAACGCATCGAGGGCATCCGCGCCAACGGCGGCGGGGACATCGTCGCGGAGTTGTTCAAGCCGCTACCGTCCATGGTCGTCGCGCACTACCTCGGCGTCCCGGAGGCGGACCGCGGCAAGTTCGACGGCTGGACCGACGCGATCGTCGCCGCCAACACCGCCGACGGGGGCATCGGCGGCGCGTTGGAGACGCTGGGCGACAAGCTCGGCGAGATGATGGCCTACTTCACCGCGTTGATCGAACGGCGGCGGACGGAACCGGAGGATGACACGGTTTCGCATCTGGTGGCCGCGGGGGTGGGCGCGGACGGGGACATCGCCGGCGTGCTGTCGATCCTGGCGTTCACCTTCACGATGGTCACCGGCGGCAACGACACCACCACCGGCATGCTCGGCGGTTCGGTGCAGCTACTGCATCAGCGGCCCGACCAACGCCGACTGCTGGCCGAAAACCCTGCGCTGATACCGGATTCCGTTGACGAGTTCCTTCGGATGACATCGCCGGTGCAGGGACTTGCCCGCACCGTCACGCGCGACGTGACTGTGGCGGACACGACCATCCCGGAAGGCAGACGGGTGCTGCTGCTGTACGCGTCGGGCAACCACGACGAACGCCAGTTCGGCGACGACGCAGGCGAACTCGACGTGACCCGGAAGCCGCGCAACATCCTGACATTCAGCCACGGCGCCCACCACTGCCTCGGCGCGGCCGCGGCACGGATGCAGTCGCGGGTCGCGCTGACCGAACTGCTGACGCGTATCCCCGATTTCGAGGTCGACGAGACCGCGGTCGTGTGGTCCGGCGGCAGTTATGTTCGCCGGCCGTTGTCCGTGCCGTTCCGCGTGACCGCCTGATGGCCGGCGATTGGTTGGCCGCGCGGCGCACCGAGGTGGCCGCCGACCGGATTCTGGACGCAGCGGGCGAACTGTTCGCCCAGAAAGAGGCCGCTACCGTCGGCATGCACGAAATCGCTTCGGCGGCAGGGTGTTCGCGCGCAACGCTGTATCGGTACTTCGAGAACCGCGACGCGTTGTATACGGCCTACGTCCATCGGGAGAGTTACCGGCTCTACCAGGAGATGACCGAGCAGATCAACGCGCTGACCGATCCACGCGAGCGTCTCATCGAGGGAATGCTGGCCTCGCTGCGCAACGTCCGCGAAAGCCCTGCGCTGGCATCCTGGTTCGCGACCACCCAGCGGCCGATCGGTGCGGAGATGGCCGAGGAGTCCGAGGTCATTAAGGCACTGACCGAGGCGTTCGTCATATCGCTGGGTCCCGACGATCCGGAGCTGGTCGCGCACCGCGCGCGGTGGCTGGTGCGCGTGATGACCTCGCTGATGCTCTTCCCGGGCCATGATGAGGCCGACGAGCGGTCGATGCTCGAGGAGTTCGTCCTGCCGATCGTGCTGCCGAGCCGGCAGGCCACCCAGTAGCGCCCGCAGCCGTCAGGCCACCCAGTAGGCCTGGGCCTTAATCGACTTCTTCGAGATCTTGTACTCCTCGCGAAAGACCTTGGCCACCGCGCGGGTGGTGCGGTTGTCGCAGGCCACCCAGCCGAAGTGATCGGGCGCCTCGAACGACGCCGCGGCCACCGCCTCGATGAGCGCCTCGCCGGCGTTCTTGCGGTCCACCCACACCACGTCGCGGCTGCGGGCCACCGGTAGCTGGTGGTCGTCGTCGTGCGCCGCCTCCAGAAACACCCGCGCGGGGGTGTCACCGATCGCGGTCAGCAGCGAGTTGATGGCGGGTAGCGATGCCGTGTCGCCGACGATCACGTAGCCGGCGGGCTGCGGTTCGGGCAGCGTGAAGTTGCTGCCCAGCACCGTCACCTCGATCGTGTCGCCGGGTTGGGCGTTCTCCGCCCAGTGCGAGGCGACGCCGTCGTGCAATGCGAATTCGATGTCGACGGTGTCGGCGGCGGGGTTCGGGTCCACCAGCGTGTAACCGCGCTGATGCAGCTTCTCGCCGTCGGCGAACCACATGCGGATCCACATCGTCGGGTGCAGCGGCGAGCCCTCGAGCATGCCACCCGCGGCGAAGCTCAGCCGCAGATAGTGTGGGCTGATCTCTCGTTTACCGGTCACGGTCAGCCGATAGTCGCCCGCGCGCAGCAGCTTGAGCACCGCACCCTGGAAACCGCGCGTTGGTTTCTTGTCCGACATAAGTAGCCCTCCGTGACAACGTTCTGGTTAGGCTACCCTAATATCGCTCGCCGCTTGAAGCGCTGTCCGAAGCGCCGTCTTAGAGGCCGCCCGGCGAGCCGCCGCCGTGCTTATCGGGTTGATCGTCAGCACAGCCTGCTTGCGATCAACCCGGTAACGCGACCGCAGAACCGTCAGGCGGATCGCACGCGAGTGAACCGATGCAGGAGCCAGGCCACCGGCAGCGTCACCACGAACGTGACCAGGAACAGCATGGCGATGGACCCGGTGTAGATCGGATAGTGCAGGATCTCCACCATCACCAACTCCATCGTGATCAGGTGGATCAGGAAGATCTCGTAGGAGATCTCGCCGAGGAACACCATCGGCCGGCTGGACAACAGCCTGGCGTAGAGCCCTCGATCGCCGAGCGCGAGCGGCGCTACCGCCAGCGTGGCGATCACCGCATAGAAGAACGCCTTCGCCAACCCCTCGCGCAGCTCGCTGGGTGACGTGGTGGGTTCACCGGCGATCGGTGTGGACACGACGAAGTAGCACGCCACCGCCAAGGGGATGCAGGCCAACCCATAGGCCCGCACCCCCAGCGGCTGCAACACCGCGAGCATCATCCCGCCGATGAACCAGGCGAGGTATGCCGGCGGCCACAGTCGCGCGCCGTCGGGCAGAAAGTCGGTGGTGTGCACCAGGATCAACCACGCCGGCGTGATCAGCGCCAGCGCGACCAATCCGCCCATCAGCAGGCCCGGCCGCCACCGTCGGCGGCAGAGCACCACGAGCAGTAGCCACGCCAACAGCGGCAGGACCACATAGAACCCGACCTCGACCGCGAGGCTCCACATCTGTGTCAAGCCTTGGTGCAGAAACGAATACAGGTAATTGTCGGTGTAGATCTGGGTGAGGGTGAGGTTGCGGAACAACCCTTCCCAGGTGTGCCCGGGATTCGGGCCCGCGGTGCGGAAGTGGTAGACGAGATAGGCCGCCAGCACGGTCACCACGTAGGCGGGCATGATGCGCAGCACCCGGCGCCGGGCATATCGGCGCACCGACGGCGGCGGCGCCCCGGACTTCGCGGTCTTCACCCATGGCGAGAACAGCAGAAACCCACTGAGCACGAAGAAAATCGGCACCCCGATCTCGGCGCGGGAGTACACCAGGCCGAGGTAGCCCTGCGGATACTTGCCCGTGGTGTACGCAGCGTGGGTGAGCATCACCAACAGCGCCGCGACCGCGCGGATGCCGGTTAGCGAGGCGACTCGTTCGGCCCTGCCGACGGATTCCAGGCCGCCCTGCGCGTCCAGCCCGCGCGACAGGGTCATCTCTGCTTTCGCCGGCCCTTGTCCGGCCGTCGGTCGGGTTGCAGGTTGATCTTCACCCCCGAGATACGGGTGTTCTCAAGGGCTTTGAGGGTCTTTTTGGGCAGGTCGGCAGGCAGCTCGACCAACGAGAAGTCGGGGCGGATCGTGATATGACCGAAATCGGCGCGATGCAGGCCCCCTTCGTTGGCGATCGCACCGACGATGTGGCCGGGGCCGACCTTGTGCCGTTTGCCCACATCGATGCGGTAGGTGGTGAGGCCCTCCCGCCGTTTGCGATCGGGCTTCTCGCGCCGCGGCCGGTCCTCGCGCTCGCGCCGCTTCTCCGGCGGCGGTTCGACCATGAAGAACTCGTCGCCGCCGTGCGCCTGCGCGGCCAGCGCCGCGGCGATGTCGGCGATCGGCACGTCGTGCTCGCGTTCGTATTCCTCGATGATGTTCCGGAAGACGTCGACGCCAGGCGCGTTGAGCGCTTCGGTGATCGAATCGCGGAACTTGGCCACCCGCTGGGTGTTGACGTCCTCGACCGTCGGCAGTTCGGCCTCGACGAGCTTGGATCGGGTGGCCTTCTCGATGGCCTTGAGCAGATGGCGCTCGCGCGGCGTGACGAACAGCAGCGCCGCGCCGGATCGGCCGGCCCGCCCGGTACGCCCGATACGGTGCACATAGGACTCGGTGTCGTGCGGGATGTCGTAGTTGAGCACGTGCGAGATGCGTTCGACGTCCAACCCGCGCGCGGCCACGTCGGTGGCGATCAGCACGTCGATCGTGCCGTCCTTCAGTGCGGCGATGGTGCGCTCACGCTGCGCCTGCGGGATGTCGCCGTTGATCGCCGCCGCGGCGAAGCCCCTGGCCTTGAGCCGTTCGGCGACCTCTTCGGTGGCTTGTTTGGTGCGGACGAACACGATCATCGCGTCGCCCTCCTCCACCTCGAGGACGCGCGTCAGCGCATCCATCTTGCGGTGGCCCGCCACCTGGATATAGCGCTGCGAGATGTTCTCGGCGGTGGCGGTTTTCGCCTTGACCGTGACCTCGACCGGATCGTGCAGGTACTTGGTGGTGATCTTGCGGATCGCAGGCGGCATGGTCGCCGAGAACAACGCGACCTGCTTGTATTCGGGAGTCTCCGACAAGATGCGCTCGACGTCCTCGGCGAAGCCCATCTGCAGCATCTCGTCGGCCTCGTCGAGCACCAGATAGTCCAGCCGGGACAGGTCGAGCCGGCCCTTCTCCAGGTGGTCGATGACGCGGCCCGGCGTGCCGACGACCACCTGCGCGCCGCGCTTGAGCCCGGCCAGCTGCGGACCGTAGGACGACCCGCCGTAGATCGGCAGCACGTTGACACCTTGCAGGTGCGCGCCGTAGCGGCCGAAGGCCTCGGCGACCTGCAGCGCCAGTTCACGCGTCGGCGCCAGCACCAGCGCCTGGGTAGCGCGGCTGTCGGTGTCGATCTTCGACAGGATCGGGATGGCGAACGCCGCGGTCTTGCCCGTGCCGGTCTGGGCCAGGCCCACGACATCGGAGCCGGCCATCATCGCCGGGATGGTGGCCGCCTGGATCGCCGACGGGGTCTCGTATCCGACATCGGCGACGGCCCGCAGCACCGACGGGTGAATCTGCAGGTCGTTGAAGGTCAGCTCGGCGCCAGGGGCGTCCGGCTCGGCGGAGGTCATCGGTTACGCAGTCTAGTGGGCAAAAGCTGCCCGTTTCGCCACGCGGTGTGTCGGCGCGACCTGGTCGACGCGATTTGCGAGGGTGGCTCAGGTGAAGTGCACGGTTCGGTTCAGCAGCCTCATGGGATCGGCGGCGGTGCTCGTGGCGGTGCTCACCGCCTGCGGGGCAAGCGACTCCACGGCCTCCAAGACGCCCGACGCCTCGTCGCCGGCCGCACCTGTCGCGGCCGGAGTGCCGCCGTCGGCCCCGTCCAGTGTCGCGGCACCCGGCGCCCCTGCGGCCGCCGACCCGTGCGCGACCGATCTGAACGCACCGGAAATCGCGGAGGCCGTCGCCGCGCTGCCGAAGGATCC
The DNA here is from genome assembly GCF_003284965.1 of Mycolicibacterium sp. GF69. Classification (GTDB taxonomy): domain Bacteria; phylum Actinomycetota; class Actinomycetes; order Mycobacteriales; family Mycobacteriaceae; genus Mycobacterium. The sequence goes on along the minus strand of NZ_QMEW01000012.1, from coordinate 47,340 downwards.
GCGCAGCGACCAAGCTTGGTATCCGGTCCCGATCGCCGGCAACTACAACGAGTGCGCGCAGTTGTCGGTCGTCATCGTCAAGGCCAACAGCAACGCCGAGAACGCCAACACGCGGGCGGTGATGTTCCATCTCGGCAAGTTCATCCCGACCGGGGTGCCCGACACCTACGGCTTCAACGGCATCGACAAGTCGGAGAGCACCGGCGACACCATCGCGCTGCGCTACTCCAGCGGCCTGCCGGGCCTCGACAGCGTCGTCAGGTTCCGCTGGAACGGCAACGGTGTCGAGCTGATCGGCAACACCGGCGGCTGACCCGACTCTGCGCCGAACGTGGGTTACCGGCACGCCTGGGGCGGCTGGGACGTGTATCGAGCCCACACTCGGCGGCCTCAAGGCCGACCTACCGGCCCAGCGGCCTACCGCGGGTCGAGCCAAGAAATTCGCGCGTCGAGCCGAGCCCGTTCCCACTGTGGCCAACCTCTTGCTGCCATCGCGTCCCGCACGCGGCCGAGGAAGACATGCGAGCGATAGCGCAAGAGATCGCGACTCACCCGGATGATCAGCCAGCCTTGAGCCGCCAGTTCGGCCAACCGGTCGATGTCGCGTGCGTGCTGTTCGGGATCGTCCCAATGTTGCGGTCCGTCGTATTCGACGCCGACCTTGAATTCCTCCCAGCCCATGTCGATGCGGCCGACGAGCGAGCCGTACCCGTCAACGACGAGAATCTGCGTTTGCGGCCTTGGAAACCCGGCGGCGATCAACAGTAGGCGTGTCCGAGTTTCCTGCGGTGACTCGGCGCCGCCGTCCATAAGCTCCGCCACCCGCCGCAGTTGCACGATGCCGCGGGCACCGCGACGGGTTTCGGCGAGACGCTCGACCTCGACTGGCTTGAGACCGGTAGCGTTCGCCAGCGCATCGACCGCGATGATCGCCCTCTCGAGCCCGTTCCTACGTCCGAGATCGAATGCTGTCCGCGCCGGCGTGGTCACCGGCATTCCACGCACGATGCCGACCTCGTCTTCACGGAGTTTCGCTCGATGGATGATGATTCCGTCGACCTCACAGGCCTCGGGCCGAATCAGTTCGGCAGGCAGGTCCGCGTCGATCCAGCGAGCCCCGTGCAGTGCCGCCGCGGACACACCCGCGATAGTGGCGTTTCGCTCGGACCATAGCCACGCCGCCACCGCTCGTATCTCAGGTGTCAGGTTCACCCCCTTCGGCAGGTAGACGTTGCGATAGACCATGTTGTGACGGCTGACCAACGTCCGTCTGGTCACCGTGCCCGCCGCCAACGCTTCAGTGCCGATGAGTGGCCACAACTTCTTTTCCATGCACGCACTGTCAGCGGTGGGTCCCACACAATCGGCCAAAGCGGCCGGGTGAACGGCGGACCTGTGGAGAGGTCCGCCGTTGTGGATGAACGAGTGTGGCCTCGTGTCACGCCCGAGCCGCATTGAGCGTGCGGGTAACCCACGTTCGCGAGGGCATTGAGGTGTCGGCGGTGTCACATACAGTGGCACCGTGTTCGTGGGGGACGGCCAAGTCATCTACAGCGCATCCGATCTCGCGGCGGCGGCGCGCTGCGAGTACGCGCTGCTGCGATCGTTCGACGCCAAACTCGGTCGGGGTCCCGCCGTGGCGGTGGAGGACGACGAGATGCTCCGCCGAACGGCCGAGTTAGGTGATGCGCACGAGCAGCGGATCCTCGACGCCTTCGTCGCTCAACACGGTGACGACGTTGTGCGCATCGGGCGGCCCGCCTACACGCTGGCGGCCTTCCAGTCCGCCGCCCACAGCACCGCGCAGGCGTTCGAGCGTCGACCGACGGTCGTGTACCAGGCCGCGTTGTTCGACGACCGGTTCGTCGGTTTCGCGGACTTCGTCGTGTTGCACGGTGACCGGTACCGGGTGATGGATACCAAACTCGCGCGGCGCGCGAAGATATCCGCCCTGCTTCAGATCGCCGGCTATGCCGATGCGCTGCGCGCCATGGGTGTCCCGGTCGCGGACACCGCGGGACTGATCCTTGGTGACCGCACGACGGTCGACTACCCCGTTGATGACCTCATTCCGGTGTACCGGCAGCAGCGGGACCGGCTGCGGAATCTGCTCGACGCCCATCTGGCATCTGGGGCGCCGGTCGACTGGCGGGACCCGACGGTCAGCGCGTGTATGCGCTGCGACTGCTGCGTACCCAATATCGTCGCCGACGACGATGTGCTGCTCGTCGCGGGCATGCGACTGACGCAGCGCGAAACGCTGCTCTCCGAAGGCATCGACACGGTCGCCGGCCTGGCGGCGTCGTCGGGGCCTGTCGACGGAATGGCCGCGAGCACCGTCGCAGGTCTGCGCACGCAGGCACGCCTGCAGGTGACCGAGCGGGAGACCGGCGTGCCACAGTTCGAGATCGCCGATCGCGATGCGCTCGGCGCGCTGCCCGCCAAGAACCCCGGCGACCTGTTCTTCGACTTCGAGGGCGACCCGTTGTGGACCGACGACGGCGTCACCTGGGGTCTGGAGTACATGTGGGGCGTGCTCGACATCGCCGACAACTTCACCCCGTTGTGGGCCGAGGACCGCGGGTCGGAACGCAAGACGTTCACCGACTTCATCAAGCTTGTTCGCAAGCGTCGCAAGCGCTTTCCAGGCATGCACATCTACCACTACGCGGCCTACGAGCGCACCAAGCTGCTCGAACTGGCCGCCCGCTACGGGGTCTGCGAGGACGAGGTCGACGACTTGCTGCGTGCCGACATCCTCGTCGACCTGTTCCCCATCGTCCGCAGCAGCCTACGCGTCGGCGCGCCGTCGTACTCGCTCAAGGCGCTGGAGCCGCTGTACATGGGCTCGGAGCTGCGCTCCGGTGAGGTCACCAACGCGGCGGCGTCGATCACGCAGTACGAGCGATACCGTTCGCTGCTCGACGAGGGCCGCTCCGATGAGGCCGCCGGTGTGCTCAAGGAGATCCGGGATTACAACGAGTACGACTGCCGGTCGACGCGCCGATTGCGGGACTGGTTGCTGTTGCGGGCCTTCGAGTCCGGCGTCACACATCTGACGCGAACCGTCGAGAAGGGCGAGCCGGTACCGCCCCCCGACGAGACTGCGCAGGCGCTGCTTGCCTTCGCCGGTGACGGCGTGAGCACCGATCGCACCGCCGAGCAGACCGCCGTGGCGTTGATCCAGGCCGCGCGCGGGTACCTGCCCCGCGAGCGAAAGCCCTACTGGTGGGCGCACTTTCAACGGCTCAACCATCCGGTCGACGAATGGGGCGACACCTCCGGCGTCTTCCTGGTCGAGGACGCCGTTGTCGAGCAGGATTGGCACAAGCCGCCGCGGAAGCAGAAGCACCGGCGGCATCTTCGCCTCACCGGGGTTCTGCAGGGCGGCAGCCTCGACGGGCGGCCCCAGGCGCTTTATGACCGGCCGGCACCCGCGGGACTCGACGACGAGCACCCCGACCGTCGCGCCGCCCACGACGTCAAGGTGCTGGATTGCCTTGAGGTCGAAGGCGTTCCGGTCGAGATACTCATCGAGGAACTGGAGGTGGACGCCGGACACTTTGCGCATGTACCGATGGCACTCACGCCGGCGAAGCCGATCCGGACCGCCAGACTCGAAGAGGCGATCGAGGCGCTGGCCACCGACGCCGCGGCAACCGTCGCCGAAGGACGCTTGCCCCGCTGCGCCGTCGTCGACATCCTCCGACGCGCCGCGCCGACCACACGGTCCGGCGCGGGCCTACCCCGCCTCGGGGACGACGTCGCGTCGATCACGGCGGCTGTCCTGGATCTCGACAAGTCCTATGTCGCCGTGCACGGTCCGCCCGGCACCGGTAAGACCTACACCGCGGCGCGGGTCATCGCATCGCTGGTGAACGACCATGGCTACAGCATCGGCGTCGTCGCCCAGTCGCACTCCGTGGTCGCGCATCTGCTCAACAAAATTGTCGAGGCGGGCGTCGACGGGGCGCTGGTCGCGAAGAAGTCCAGCAGCGACGCTGCGGACACCGACCTCTTCACCGTGATCGGCGACGATGGACACGCCGCCTTCCTCGGCGAGCACGAAGCCTGCGTCATCGGTGGCACTGCTTGGGATTTCGCCAATGACGCCAGGGTCACCTCCGAGCGCCTCGACCTGCTCGCGATCGACGAAGCGGGGCAGTTCTCGCTCGGCTACACGATCGCCGTCGCGCGAGCGGCGCGTAACATCATGCTGCTCGGCGATCCGCAACAGCTCGGCCAGGTATCCACCGGCAGCCACCCCGAGCCTGTCGATCATTCGGCGCTGGGCTGGCTCATGGCAGGCTACGACGTGTTGCCCGCCGAGTACGGCTACTTTCTCGAGCAGACCCATCGCATGCATTCGGCGCTCTGCCGCGTGGATTCTGCGCTCTCCTACGACAATCGGCTGTTGCCCCACCCAAAGACGGATGCTCGCATGCTGGCCGGTTTCGAGCCCGGCGTGCACACGCTGAGCGTCGCCCACGAGGGACGCTCGACTTGCAGTCCGGAGGAGGCCGAGGTGATCGCCAGCGAGATCAGCCGGATCATCGGCGCGCGCTGGTCCGACGAGCATGGCGATCGGCAGCTCGGGGAGGCGGACGTGCTCGTCGTCGCGCCCTACAACGCCCAGGTCTTGCAGGTGCGCTCCGCGCTCGAAGCGGCGGGTCTGGGCGACGTCGTGGTCGGCACGGTCGACAAACTGCAGGGTCGCGAGGCCGCCGTCGTGTTCGTGTCGATGACGGCCTCGGCGCTCGAGGACATCCCGCGCGGGATGCCGTTCCTGCTCAACCGCAACCGGCTCAACGTGGCGATCAGCCGCGCCAAGTACCGCACGGTGATCGTGCGTTCCCCGCTGCTGACCGAGTACCTGCCGTCCACGCCGACCGGCCTGGTCGAACTCGGCGCGTTCCTGTCGCTCGCGCCGTGTGATACATCCACATGATGAGTTTGACCGAGCGGCTGGCGAGCATCGTCGGAGACGGCTACGTCAGCACCGATGCCGACGTGTTGGCCGGCCGCAGCGTCGACCACACCGGGCGGTACCGCGGAAAAGCCAGCGCCCTGGTGCGTCCGGCGTCGGCCGAGGAGGTCGCCGCCGTGCTGCGGGCCTGCCGCGATGCGGGTGCGTACGTCACCGTGCAGGGCGGTCGCACCTCGCTGGTGGCGGGGACCGTACCCGAACACGACGACGTGCTGCTGTCCACCGAACGGCTGCGCGGGATCGGCGCGGTCGACATCGCCGAGCGCCGGATCTCGGTGGGTGCGGGCGTCACCCTGGCCGAGGTGCAGCGAGCGGCCGCCGAACACGGACTGCTGTTCGGCGTCGACCTGGCCGCACGTGACACCGCGACCGTTGGAGGGATGGCCTCGACGAACGCGGGCGGTCTGCGCACCGTTCGCTACGGCAACATGGGCGAGCAGGTGATCGGGTTGGACGTCGCGTTGCCCGACGGCACCGTCGTGCACCGGCACAGCCAGGTGCGGATGGACAACACCGGCTACGACCTGGCGTCGCTGTTCATCGGCGCCGAGGGGACGCTGGGCGTGATCACCGCGCTCGACTTGAGGTTGCACCCTGCGCCGCCCCACCGGGTGACCGCCATATGCGGGTTCGCCGACCTCGATGCGCTCGTGGCCGCGGGGCGGATCTTCCGGGACCTGGACGGCATCGCCGCGCTGGAGTTGATCGACGCGCGCGCCAGCGCGTTGACCGCCGAGCATGCCGGGGTCCCCGCGCCCGTCGACGGTGCCTGGCAGCTGCTGATCGAATTGACCGGCGACACGGACCAGACCGAGCGGCTCGCCGACGCCATCGACGGCATTGAGCTGTGCGGCGAGCCGGCCGTGGGTGTCGAGCCGACCGCACAGCAGCGGTTGTGGCAGGTCCGCGAGGCCGTCGCCGATGTGCTCGGCGTCTTTGGGCCGCCGTTGAAGTTCGATGTGTCGCTTCCACTCGCGGGTATCGCACCGTTCGCCGCCGAATCCGCAGCACTGGTCGAAACCCATGCGCCGGAGGCGATTCCGGTGTTGTTCGGGCACGTCGGTGAGGGCAACCTGCATCTGAACCTGGTGCGGTGCACCCTCGACAACGCCGCCGAGTCTGCGCTGTACTCGGCGATGATGGAGCTCATCGCCGGCCACGGCGGCAATGTCAGTTCCGAGCATGGTGTCGGCACCCGCAAGCGGGCCTACCTCGCAATGTCGCGCACCGACGCCGACATCGCCGCGATGCGGAGCGTCAAGAACGCGTTCGACCCGGCCGGCTACCTCAACCCCGCTGTCCTTTTCGGCTGACCTCAGCCCTGATCGTCACGGCGCGAATGCCTGCCGTTGAACCGACCCGCTCGCTGTTCGACGTGCAAGCCGTTGTGCGCCAATCCGATCGACTCCACATCGGGTTTGGCGGGCGGCGTCGGCGGGATATCGGCGAGCAGTTGATCCAGGATCGCGCGCCAGGAGTCACCGGCCTGCTCGGGCGGGGATTCTGCAGACGTGGCCAACGGCTCGGTCGTCGCCTCCCGCTCGGCGCGCACCGATGGTCCGGCCTTCGGGTGGTCGGGGTCATCCCAGCTGACCGTGTATTCGAGATAGTCGTCACCATCGTCGTCGAACCCCGCGTGGTACGCCGCGTCTTCAAGATCCTCGACCGCGGGCGGGCGGTCGTCGAGCGGCCGGCGCGCGTAGCCGAGCAGGAACAGCGCCGCGACCACCCCGAACAGCGCGACGAACGCGGGCAGCAGCAAGGCATGCGACATCGCCGCCGCGAACGGTCCCTGCAGAAACGACGGCAGCTGGGTCGCACCCGCGTCGCTCTGAGCCGAATCCGCCGCCCACGCCGGCATTTCGGCGTCAACCTGCCATGTCATGAACGCGGCCATGCTGGCGCTGCCCAGTACGGCCCCGACCTGACGGGTGGTGTTGTAGACGCCCGAGCCTGCGCCGGCCAACCGCGGCGGCAGGTGGCGGGTCGCGGTCGCGGCCAGCGGCGACCAGATGAACGCCATGCCGATACCCGCGGCGGTCAGCGGCAGCACCACTCGCCAGATCGGGGTGGTGGGCGTCATCTCGATCGACAGCCAGGTCAGAGCGATCGCGAGCAGTGAGAAGCCGAAGCCGACCACGGGACGGGGATGCCAGCGGTCCACGATCCAGCCGACCGCCGGGGCGAGCGCGCCGGTCGCGATTGCCATCGGCGCGGTCAGCAGCGCCGATTGGGTGGGCGACAGCCCGAACACCGCCTGTGCGTAGAACATGACCGGCACGATCATCACCGTCGCCACGAACCCGATCGTCGCGACGCCGAACGTCGAGAGCGAGAAATCGCGATCGCGGAAGATCTCCAGCGGCACGAGCGGATCATCTGGATTGACCGACTGCCAGAACAGGAACGCTGCCATCGCGCCGATGCCCAGCGCCAACAAGCCCCACACCCAATGCGTCCACTGGTGTGCCTGGCCCTCCTGCAGTGCGAACACGATCAGGAACAGCCCGACCGCCGAGAGCACCACACCCAGCATGTCGAAGCGTTGCCTCTGGCGCGGCAACTCCGGAATCAGCCGAAGCGCCAACGCCACCCCCAGCACGCCGATCGGCACGTTGACGAAGAAGATCCACTGCCAGCCGAGGGCGTCGACCAAGATTCCCCCGGCCAGCGGGCCGACCAGGGTCGCGACGCCGGCCGTCGCGCCCCACACGCTCATCGCCACACCGCGACGCTCGGCGGGAAAGATGCGGGTCACCGTCGTGAGCGTCTGCGGCGTCAGCAGGGCCGCACCCACCCCCTGGACGACGCGCGCGGCGATCAGCATCCCGATCGTGTCGGACAGTCCGCACCACAGCGATGCGACGGTGAAGACCGTCAGGCCGAGCAGGTAGAGGTTCTTCGGACCGAACCGGTCACCGAGACGGCCCGCCACCAACAAGGGCACCGCGTAGGCCAGCAGGTAGGCACTGGTGACCCAGAGAACGGCGTCGTAGCTCGCGTCGAACCTGGCCATGATCGAGGGATTGGCGACCGCGACGATCGTCGCGTCGACCAGGATCATGAAGAAGCCGACCATCATCGCCCAAAGCGCATGCCAAGGGTTCGAGGAGGCGTTCTGCCTGGAAATGAGAGTTGAGAACATCTTTGGTCGACTAGGGCTCGGCGATCCGGCCGTCGCTACCGAGCGTCGCAGATCCCGAAAATTCGGGAGGGTGCGCGCTGACGGACGTCAGGCCGGTTCGGGCACGACGTCACCGGTGACGTCGTGTTCGGAGTCGTCCGCGCGTTCGGTCGCCGAGACACCGACGGCCATGAGCGCGAGCAACGCGATCACCATACCCACCGTCATCACCGATGCCAGCGCGAACTCGTCGTTGCCGAGCGCACCGACCAGCGGGGCGATCGCCGCCCCCAATCCGAACTGTGCCGCGCCGAGCAGAGCCGCCGCCGTACCCGCGGCGTCCGGGTGCCGGGTCAACGCCACCGCGGGAGCGTTCGGTATGACGAGCCCCATCGCCGCCAGCACCAGCCACACCGGGACGACGAAACCTGCCAGCCCGCCGAGGTCGGCAAGCGACAGACCGACGAAGACCGCGCCGATGACCGAAGCGACCACAAGCGCCCAGAGCACGATCGTCTGCGGGGTGAAGCGCCGCAGCAGGACGACGTTGCACTGCGTCGCCGCGATCAACGCGATCGCACCCGCGCCGAACACGAGAGCGAACGCCTGCTGATCGAGGCCGTAGCGGCCTTGCAGGACGAACGGCGCGGCGGCGATATACGCGAACAGTCCGGACATGCCCAGGGCGGCGACGAGGACCAGAACGACGAATCGAGCGTCGCGCAGCAACTCCACGTAGGTCGCGGCGATGCCGCGCACCTTCAGTGGGCGGCGGTGCGCGGGGGGCAACGTCTCCGGCAGCGCCAACGCGGCCAGCGCCAGCAGCAGACCGGCGATCAGCACCAGCGCGGCGAACACCCAGTGCCAAGACGCCTGCAACAACACCGCGGCGCCCAGCGACGGGGCGACCACCGGCGCGACACCGAGCACCAGCATCAGCCGCGACATCACCGTTGCGGCGACCGAGTCGGCGAACAGATCACCGACCACCGCGATCGCCACCACCATGCCCGCGGCGGCGCCCATCCCCTGCAATCCCCGGGCCACGCCGAGCACCTCGATGTTCGGCGCGAACAAACACAGCAGCGAGGCCAGCATGTGCAACACGATTCCGCCCATCAGCGGCCGGCGGCGACCCAGCGAATCCGACAGCGGCCCGACGATCAGCTGGCCGAGCGCCAGCCCGGCGAGGGTTCCGGTGAGCGTCAACTGCGCGACCGACGACGACACGCCGAGTTCGTCGGCGATCCTCGGCAACGCGGGCAGGTACATGTCGATGGTCAGCGGCCCCAGCGCGACCATGAGGCCCAGGACGAGGATCATCCGGATGCGGCTCGGCGGCTTGCCCGTCTGAACGGGTGCCGGGGCCATCGTGGGAGCCATCGTGGGAGCCGTCGTCGGGGCCGTCGTCTCATCCACGACCCTTGATGGTGCCATGAGAATGGTTAGCGCCGCTTCTCAATATTTTCTTCCCGGTTCGGCCAGTGAGCGCGATCACTGACGGGCACCCGAGGGCCACCGCCGTTCGTTGACGAGGCGTTAGCCTGGACACGAGTGGTTCGGACAGGAGGCCCACATGAGTGCCCGGTCGAAGGCCAAGAGCCAGTCGCCGGCGGTCGGCCCGGGAGTCGAGGCCGGCGCCGCCGAAGACCCCAGCGCCGCCGCCAAAGTGCTCTCGGCGATCATCGAACGCGGTTCGCGCGTACAGGGCCCAGCGGTCAAGGCCTATGTGAACCGCCTGCGCAACCAATTCCCCGATGCGTCTCCCGCCGAGATCATCACCAAGCTCGAGAAGCGTTACCTCGCGGCGGTGATGGCCAGCGGTGCCGCCGTCGGGTCGGCCGCGGCGTTCCCCGGGATCGGCACACTGGCCGCGATGTCGTCGGTCGCCGGTGAGACCGTGGTGTTCTTGGAGGCGACGACGCTCTACGTGTTGGCGGTCGCCGAGGTGCACGGCATCCCGGCCGACCACCGGGAGCGCCGCCGTGCCCTGGTGCTGGCTGTGCTGGTCGGCGAGGACAGCAAGGGCGTGATCGCCGATCTGGTCGGCCGGCGCCGCACCGGCGGGGCGTGGCTGGCCGACGGGGCGGCGACGCTCCCGCTGCCGGCGGTCTCGCAACTGAATTCGCGTCTGCTGAGGTACTTCGTCAAGCGCTACACATTGCGGCGCGGGGCGATCGCCTTCGGCAAGATGCTGCCGATGGGTGTGGGGGCCGTCGTCGGCGGCGTCGGTAATCGCCTGATGGGCAAGCGCATCGTGACCAACGCGCGCACGGCGTTCGGCACCCCGCCGCCGCGGTGGCCGACCGTCCTGCATGTGCTGCCCGCACCGCCCGACTAGCGGTGGCCGTCTCGGGCTTTGCGGTGAGCGCGCCGACCATCAGGCCGTTGTCGTGGTCTGACCGTTGCTTCAGCGCTAGCCTTTAGGCGGCGGAATGCGGGGTAACCGTACAGAACCTGCGGGCGCGGCAGACGCGCTCGCGTGAAGCGAAGGAATCGAGGCGAGTAGCTACCGTGAGCTCACCTTCACCATTCGGACAGAACGAGTGGTTGGTCGAGGAGATGTATCGCAAGTTCCGCGAGGACCCCTCGTCGGTGGATCCCAGTTGGCATGAATTTCTGGTCGACTACTCCCCTGAGCCGACCTCTGAGAGCCAAAGCGGGAGCGGTAACGGCCAGCGTGCCGCCGCCCCGATGAGTCCGCCCGAACCCGCACCCGCGCCGGCGCCGAAGCAGGCCGGCAGCAACGGCGCCACGGCACCGTCGAAGGAGTCGAAGGCGAAGAAGCCGGATGCCTCGGATGCGCAGGGCTCCGATGGCGCGGCGGCCAAGAAGGAGCCGGCCAAGCCCAAGGAGTCGGCTGCCAAGAAGGAGCCGGCGCCTAAGAAGTCGGCGCCCAAGGAGGAGCCGGCGGCGAAGAAGGAGTCCGCTCCCAAGAAGGACTTCGAGGGTGAGGAGACACAGGTACTGCGGGGCGCGGCCGCGGCCGTCGTGAAGAACATGGCGGCGTCGCTGGAGGTGCCGACCGCGACCAGCGTCCGCGCCATACCGGCCAAGTTGATGATCGACAACCGGATCGTCATCAACAACCACCTCAAACGCACTCGGGGCGGGAAGATCTCGTTCACCCACCTCATCGGGTACGCGGTCGTGCAGGCGGTCAAGAAGTTCCCGAACATGAACCGCCACTTCGCCGAAATCGACGGCAAGCCGCACGCGGTGACACCCGAGCAGGTCTCGCTCGGACTCGCGATCGACTTACAGGGGAAGGGCGGCAGCCGCCAGCTGGTGGTGGCCGGCATCAAGGGCGCCGAGGCCATGTCGTTCGGCCAGTTCATCGCCGCGTATGAAGACATCGTGCGGCGCGCCCGCAACGGCAAGCTCACCGCCGAAGACTTTGCGGGCGTGACGATTTCGCTGACCAACCCGGGCACGATCGGCACTGTGCACTCGGTGCCGCGGCTCATGCGCGGTCAGGGCGCGATCATCGGCGTGGGTGCGATGGAGTATCCGGCCGAGTTCCAGGGGGCCAGCGAGGAGCGCATCGCCGAGCTGGGTGTGGGCAAGCTCGTCACCCTGACGTCGACGTACGACCACCGCATCATCCAGGGCGCCGAGTCCGGCGACTTTCTGCGCACCGTGCACGAGCTACTGCTCGACGACGACTTCTACGACGAGACCTTCCGAGAGCTCGGCATCCCCTACGAGCCGGTGCGGTGGCGGACCGACAACCCGGATTCGATCGAGGACAAGAACGCCCGTGTCATCGAGTTGATCGCCGCGTATCGCAACCGGGGCCACCTGATGGCCGACATCGATCCGCTCCGCCTCGACAAGAACCGGTTCCGCAGCCACCCCGACCTCGACGTACTGACCCACGGGTTGACGCTGTGGGACCTCGATCGCGAGTTCAAGGTCAACGGCTTCGCCGGCGCCGAGCAGAAGAAGCTGCGCGATGTGCTCGGGCTGCTGCGTGACTCGTACTGCCGCCACATCGGCGTCGAGTACACCCACATCCTCGAACCCGAGCAGCAGCAATGGCTGCAGGACCGCATCGAGAAGAAACATGAGAAGCCGACGGTCGCCGAGCAGAAGTACATTCTGAGCAAGCTCAACGCGGCCGAAGCATTCGAGACCTTCCTGCAAACCAAATACGTTGGCCAGAAACGATTCTCGCTGGAAGGCGCCGAGACGGTCATCCCGACCATGGATGCGGTGATCGACCAGTGCGCCGAGCACGCCCTCGACGAGGTCGTGATCGCCATGCCGCACCGCGGCCGGCTCAATGTGCTGGCCAACATCGTCGGCAAGCCTTACTCGCAGATCTTCTCCGAGTTCGAGGGGAACCTGAACCCGTCGCAGGCACACGGCTCCGGTGACGTGAAGTACCACCTGGGCGCGACGGGCAGATTCATTCAGATGTTCGGCGACAACGACATCGACGTGTCGCTGGTGGCCAACCCGTCACACCTCGAGGCCGTCGACCCGGTCCTGGAAGGTCTGGTCCGCGCCAAGCAGGACACGATCGACACCGGCGACGGGGATGCCGAGGCTGCCCGCGACTTCAGCGTCGTACCGCTGATGCTGCACGGCGACGCCGCGTTCGCCGGCCAGGGTGTGGTCGCCGAGACGCTGAACCTGGCGCTGTTGCGCGGATACCGCACCGGCGGGACGATCCACGTGATCGTCAACAACCAAATCGGGTTCACCACTTCACCGGACGACGCCAAGTCCTCGGAGTACTGCACCGACGTCGCGAAGATGATCGGCGCACCGATCTTCCACGTCAACGGCGACGACCCCGAGGCGGCGGCGTGGGTGGCCCGGCTCGCGGTCGACTTCCGGCAGAAGTTCAAGAAGGACGTCGTCATCGACATGCTGTGCTACCGCCGCCGCGGTCACAACGAGGGCGACGATCCGTCGATGACGCAGCCGGCCATGTACGACGCGATCGACGTCAAACGCGGTGTGCGCAAGAGCTACACCGAAGCGCTGATCGGCCGCGGCGACATTTCGATGAAAGAGGCCGAGGACGCGCTGCGCGACTACCAGGGCCAGCTGGAACGGGTCTTCAACGAGGTGCGCGAACTCGAGAAGCACGAGATCGAGCCGAGCGCCTCGGTCGAGGCAGATCAGATGGTGCCCGCGGGGATGAACACCGCGGTGGACAAGTCGCTGCTGGCCCGCATCGGCGACGCGCATCTGGCAACGCCCGACGGCTTCAATGTGCACCCGCGCGTCAAGCCGGTGCTGGAGAAGCGTCGCGAGATGGCCTACGAGGGCAAGGTGGACTGGGCGTTCGCCGAATTGCTCGCGCTCGGCTCGCTGATCGCCGAGGGTAAGACGGTGCGACTGTCCGGGCAGGACACCCGCCGCGGCACGTTCACCCAGCGGCACTCGGTGATCATCGATCGCAAGACCGGTCAGGAGTTCACCCCGTTGGACCTGCTGACGGTCGACAAGGACGGCAACCCGACCGGTGGCAGGTTCATGGTGTACGACTCGCCGCTGTCGGAGTTCGCGGCCGTCGGCTTCGAGTACGGCTACTCGGTGGGCAACCCCGAGGCAATGGTGTTGTGGGAGGCGCAGTTCGGCGACTTCATCAACGGTGCGCAGTCGATCATCGATGAGTTCATCAGCTCCGGTGAGGCCAAGTGGGGGCAGCGTTCGGACGTCGTGCTGCTGTTGCCGCACGGACATGAGGGGCAGGGCCCGGACCACACGTCGGGCCGCATCGAGCGGTTCTTGTTGCTGTGGGCCGAGGGTTCGATGACCATCGCGATGCCGTCCACGCCGGCCAACTACTTCCACCTGCTGCGGCGGCACGCGCTCGACGGCATCCACCGTCCGCTGATCGTGTTCACGCCGAAGTCGATGCTGCGAAACAAGGCCGCGGTGAGCGACATTCGCGATTTCACCGAGCAGAAGTTCCGCTCGGTGATCGAGGAGCCGACCTACACCGACGGGGAGGGCGATCGCAGCAAGGCCAAGCGGGTGTTGTTGTGCAGCGGCAAGCTCTACTACGAGCTGGTCGCGCGCAAGAACAAGGAGGAGCGTGACGACGTGGCGATCGTGCGGGTGGAGCAGCTCGCTCCGCTGCCACGGCGCCGGCTGGCCGAGACGCTCGACCGCTACCCCAACGTCGAGCAGTACTTCTGGGTGCAGGAGGAACCGGCGAACCAGGGGCCATGGCCGACGTTCGGGCTGACGCTGCCCGAGGTGCTTCCGGAGAAGCTGTCCGGTATCACCCGCGTCTCGCGGCGTGCGATGTCGGCGCCGTCGTCGGGTTCGTCGAAGGTGCACGCCGTCGAGCAGCAGGAGATCATCGACGAGGCGTTCGCCTGAGCGAAGCGAAGGCAACGCCGAGGAGAATCAAGCCGGCACGAGGCGTTCGCCTGAACGAAGCGAAGGCAACGCCGAGGAGAATCAAGCCGGCACCTCAACAGGCTCCCCAGTCACAGCGACGCACACTTTGTCGCGAAAGTGCGAGTTGACGTGCGCAAAACGTTGCATGGTGTGATCCGCGAGGCGCGCGTGTCACGGGGTCCGGCTCAGGTGCTACCGCGGGTACCAGCTAGCCTCTTGACGGCAACCGACACGAAGGAGTGGTTATGCAGGGCTTCGCCGGAAAAGTCGCGGTGGTGACGGGCGCCGGGTCGGGTATCGGGCAGGCTCTGGCGATCGAGCTGGCCAAGTCGGGCGCCAGCGTGGCGATCAGCGATGTCGACACCGAGGGTTTGGCCGAGACCGAACAGCGGATCAAAGCGATCGGCGCACCGGTGAAAGCGGACCGCCTCGACGTGACCGAGCGCGAGGCGTTCGAACGGTACGCCGATGCGGTGGTGGAGCACTTCGGCAAGGTCAACCAGGTCTACAACAACGCAGGCATCGCCTATGTCGGCGACGTCGAGGTGACTCCTTACAAGGACATCGAACGGGTGATGGACGTCGACTTCTGGGGTGTCGTCCACGGCACCAAAGCGTTCCTGCCACATCTGATCGCCTCGGGCGACGGACATGTCGTCAACGTCTCCAGCCTGTTCGGCATCTTCTCGGTGCCCGGGCAGGCGGCCTACAACGCGGCGAAGTTCGCGGTCCGCGGGTTCACCGAGGCGCTACGTCAGGAGATGGTGGCCGCCGGCCACCCGGTCAAGGTCACGACCATCCACCCCGGCGGTATCAAGACCGCGATCATGCGTAATTCGACGGCGGCCGAGGGCGTCGACCGCGAGGGTCTGACGAACACCTTCGACAAGTGGCTGACGATCACGACGCCGGAGAAGGCGGCCAGGACCATCCTCGACGCGGTCCGCAAGAACCGCGCCCGAGTGCTTGTCGGCCCCGACGCCAAAATTCTCGACCTGATCGTGCGGCTCACCGGTTCGGGCTATCAGCGGCTGTTCTCGACGGTGGTGGCTCGCCTCGTGCCCAACGCGCACTGACGCGAGCTAGGAGTCACCCAGCGGGTGCTCGGCGAGGAACGCGTCGGCCACGTGTCCCGGGTCCGCGCCGTCGGCCACCTCGGCGCGCATCTGCGCCAGCGCCGCGGTGTCCAGCACGCCGGCCACCTCGTTGAGCGCCAGCACCTGCCGTTCGTTCAACGTGTTGCGGCGGTACAGCGGCACCAGATTCTGCGCGCGGATCAGCGATGTGCGGTCCGACAGCATCAGCAGTTCAGGCGGTATGCCCGGCGCGGCGGTCGTCGTCCACGCGGCGCGCGCCCGTCCTGACCGCACAGCGTCGAATACTGCTGCGCTGTCGGGCAATTCGGTCACCTTCGGTTCACATGCCCCGATGGTCGAGGGCCGGGGCGCATCAACCACCGCGGCGACGGTCAGCCCATCGCAGTTGTGCACGGCCGCGGTGACATCGCGTCCGCCCCACTTCTGCGCCGTCGTCTCGGAAACGGCGAGCGCAGGCTTGTCATCTGCCGACGTGGTGTAGTCACCCGCAGCGATGCCCTCGGGCAGGGCGGACACCATATCCCGGTAAACCTGCGTCGCAGCGCGTGCCGTCGCCTCGGGGTCGAACCTGTACAGGAACCGCCCGGTCAAACCCGGGACGACGCGCATCCCGCCGGCATCCAGTTCGATCAGCGGGTCTTCCGCGGTCTCGACGTGGGCCGCGGTGCCGTAGGAGCGCAGCGCCGCGGCGTACAGGTGGGCGATCAACGTCGATTCGGGATCCGGTGTGGTGCCGACGGCGATCGACGGCACCTCGTGGTGCCCGCCGCATGCGGCGGTGCTCGCCACGACCAGCGCGACGAGCGCCAGCGCCACCCGCCGGCTCACCAGAGACCTAGCCGCCCAGTGTCTCGTCGGACGCACCGGCGACCGCTCGCGCCACCGCGGGCGCCACCCGGGGGTCGAGCACGCTCGGCACGATGCGGTCGGCCGCCAGGTCGTCCCCCACGACCGAGAAGATCGCTTCGGCAGCAGCCACTTTCATCCGCTCAGTGATACGGCGCGCGCCGGCGTCCAGCGCGCCGCGGAACACGCCGGGGAAGGCGAGCACGTTGTTGATCTGGTTGGGGAAGTCGCTGCGGCCGGTGGCGACGACGGCCGCGTACCTACTCGCCTCGTCCGGGTGGATCTCGGGGTCCGGATTCGACAAAGCGAACACGATCGCGTTCGGCGCCATCGAGGCGACCAGGTCGGCGGGCACAACACCCGCCGAGAGGCCGAGGAACACGTCGGCGCCGTCGAGCGCCTCGGCGATCCCCCCGGTCAGCCCCCGCGGATTGGTCAGCTCGGCCAGCTCGGACTTGTAGGAGTTGAGGTTCTCGCGGCCCTTGTGAACGATGCCCTGCGAATCGATCAGCGTGATGTCGCTGACCCCGCCGGCCATCAGAATCTTCGCGCACGCGACACCGGCCGCGCCGGCCCCGGAGACCACCACCCGCAGCGAGGACATCTCGCGATCGACGACCTTGGCCGCTCCCAACAACGCCGCCAGCACGACGATCGCGGTGCCGTGTTGGTCGTCGTGCATGACCGGGCAGTCCAGCGCCTCGACGAGACGCCGCTCGATCTCGAAGCATCGCGGCGCGGAGATGTCCTCGAGGTTGACCGCTCCGAACGTCGGACGCAGTCGCACCAGGGTCTCGACGATCTCGTCGGTGTCCTTGGTGTCGAGCACGATCGGGATCGAGTCCAGGTCGGCGAACGCCTTGAACAGCGCGCTCTTACCCTCCATCACCGGCAGCGATGCCGCAGCCCCGATGTCGCCGAGCCCGAGCACCGCGCTGCCGTCGCTGACCACCGCCACCATCCGGCTCGCCCAGGTATACCGGTCGGCCAGTGTGTGGTCCGCTGCGATGGCCCGGCTGACCTGTGCCACACCCGGCGTGTACGCGATCGACAGCGCCCGCTCGGTATCGAGGGCGGTGTTCAGCGCGACCGAGAGCTTGCCGCCCACGTGGGCCGCGAAAATCTCCTCGTCGCTGAGCACGATATGAGATTCGGTCAATGGAAGGTCTCTCACCGCTTGCGACACGGCGCCCAGGTTAACGACGAACTGGTAGGTAACCTAATCGCCCGCACGCCTCAGATCAGGCCCAGGTCCGTGACCGCCTTGCGTTCGTCGGCGAGTTCACCGGTCGTCTTGTCGATGCGGGTGCGAGAGAAGTCGTCGATCTCCAGACCCTGCACGATCGACCAGTTGCCGTCCTTCGTCGTCACCGGGAACGAGGAGATCAAGCCCTCCGGTACGCCGTAGGACCCGTCGGAGACCACCGCCATCGACACCCAGTCGTCGGCCGGGCTGCCCAGCAGCCAGTCGCGGGCGGCGTCGACGGTCGCCGAGGCGGCGGACGCCGCCGACGAGGCGCCGCGGGCGTCGATGATCGCGGCGCCGCGCTTGGCCACGGTCGGGATGAAATCGTTCTCGATCCAGTTCTGGTCATTGACCACCTCGGCGGCGTTGCGGCCGCCGACCTCGGCGTGAAAGACGTCGGGGTACTGGGTGGCCGAGTGGTTGCCCCAGATCGTCATCTTCTTGATGTCGGTGACCTCGGCACCGGTCTTCCGGGCCAGTTGGCTGATCGCCCGGTTGTGGTCCAGGCGGGTGAGCGCCGAGAACCGCTCGCGCGGGATGTCGGGGGCGTTGGTCATCGCGATGAGCGCGTTGGTGTTGGCCGGGTTACCGGTCACCCCGACCCGCACGTCGTCGGCGGCGACGGCGTTGAGCGCCTTGCCCTGGGCGGTGAAGATCGCGCCGTTGGCCTCGAGCAGGTCGCTGCGCTCCATGCCAGGGCCGCGCGGCCGCGCGCCGACGAGCAGCGCCAGGTTCACACCGTCGAAGATCTTGTTCGCGTCGGCGCCGATCTCCACCCCGGCGAGCAGCGGGAACGCGCAGTCGTCGAGCTCCATCACCACGCCCTCGAGCGCTTTGAGCGCCGGTTCGATCTCGAGCAGCCTCAGCTCGATCGGCCGGTCCGGGCCGAGCAGTGAACCGCTCGCGAGGCGGAACAGCAGGCTGTAGCAGATCTGGCCGGCGGCACCGGTGACGGCGACCTTGAGGGGAGTTGTGCTCACGTCAGATGCTCCTTGGACGGATTGCGTTGCCCGTTTGGGTTCGGGGACGAAACTAGCAGGCAGCCCCGACGGTCAGCCGCGTAGCATCGACCCCGGCCGAGAACTCGCGCCGCGCCCGTCCCGGGAGGGTGACCCGATGCCGTCGTTCCGCGCCTTACCTCGCCCTCCGGCGAAGGGAAAGCACGGCGCCGAACCCGCGGCGAACAGCCATGCGCCGGTGGACCGCGCGATGGTCGACTGCGGCATCTACTGCGAGGGCGCGCGGCTACCCGGCAAGTACACCCACGCGGCGGCGTTGGACAAGGTGCGCGAGCTCGAACGTGAAGGCAGGCACGCGTTCGTCTGGATCGGGTTGCACGAGCCCGACGAGCACCAGATGCAGGCGGTCGGTGACGTGTTCGGCCTGCACAGGCTGGCGGTCGAGGACGCGGTGCACGCACATCAGCGGCCGAAGCTGGAGCGCTACGACACCACGCTGTTTCTGGTGCTCAAGACCGTCAACTACGTCGAGCACGAGTCGGTGGCCAACGTGCGCGAGATCGTCGAGACCGGCGAGATCCTGATCTTCACCGGCGAGAACTTCGTCGTGACGGTCCGCCACGGCGAGCACAGCGGGCTGGCCGAGGTACGCGCGCGGTTGGACGCCTCCCCCGCGCTTCTCGAGCTCGGCCCCTATACCGTCATGCACGCGATCGCCGATCACGTCGTCGACTCGTACCTCGACGTCACCGATCTCATCGAAACCGACATCGACACGATGGAAGAGGACATCTTCTCGCCGAACCGGCAGACCAACATCGAGTGGATCTACCTGCTCAAGCGTGAAGTCGTCGAACTCCGCCGGTCGGTCAGCCCGCTGACGCTGGCCCTCCAGCGCATCATGACCGACCACAACGACGTGATCTCGGTGGAGGTCCGTAGGTACATGCGCGACGTGCTCGACCACAACACCCAGGCCTCCGACCGCATCACCAGCTACGACGACATGTTGAGCTCACTGGTGCAGGCCGCGCTCGGCAAGGTCGCGATGCAGCAGAACACCGACATGCGCAAGATCTCGGCATGGGTGGCCATCGCGGCGGTGCCCACCGCAATCGCGGGTATCTACGGAATGAATTTCGACCACATGCCGGAACTGGATTGGCGGTTCGGCTATCCGACGGTGCTGCTGCTGATGGCGATGGTGTGCACGCTGCTGTATCGCACGTTCCGCCACAACAACTGGCTCTGAGTCTCGCGGCGGTCAGCTGGGCTCGCCCGCCCGGCGGTCGGGGTCGAGCACGTCGACGCGGTCCTGCTGCCAGGCCTCGCGCATCGCGTCGGCGCCCTTGAGCCGGACCCACGCGGCTTCGGTGGCGGTAATCGGCGTCGCGGCCAGTACTTTCACCGGCTCCAGCGGTGCAGCCAGCGCGACATCGTCGATTCCGCTGGCGCTCAACAGGAACGCGGTGAACGGCGCCTCCTCCCACAGGGGTGACTCCAAGTCGATCAGCGCATCCGGTTCCAGGACGAGCCCCTCCACCGCGGGCGCGGCCGCGACGATCGCGATCGACCGGGACAACCCCCGCGGCGATGGTCCGCGCAACGCCACGGTCACCTCCGCACGGGGACCGTGCAGCACGTCGGTCACCATCTCGGTCGGGTCGAACATCGGGTGGCGTGAACAACCGAGCGACACGTAGTGCACGACGCCGTCGGCGGCCGGGCCGAAGCGCAGCACGTTGATCGTCTCGGTACCCAGGAACGTGACGCTGGCCTCGTCGGGATCGGACTCGATGCCGCGCCGGGCGAAATGCGCGCGCAGGTGGGTGCGGACCTCCGCCGGGACGTCGATCACCCGGCGGGTGGCGCAGACGGTTCGGTCGGCGTGCTGTCCGGCAGGGTCAGGTTCCGGCCGGAGCCGGGGTCGAAGATCACCAGCTTCGACGTGTCGAACGCCAACTGGATCACCTCACCCTGCCGGGCCGACGATTCGACGGAAATCCTTGCCACGAACTCGTTTTCACCGATTCCAGACTCGGCGGCGAGTTCGGCGAGCTGAGCCGAACGGGCCGTGGCGCCCTCGGTCTTGAAGTGCAGGTACTTGTCGGCGCCCAACGACTCGACCATGTCGACCGTCACGTCGAAGGTCAGGGCGCGGATCCGCGCATACCCGTCGAGCACCGCGGCGTCCTCGAAATGTTCGGGCCGGATACCGACGATCACATCGGCCGGTGCGTTCTGCCGGGCAAGCAGATCGTGGACTTCCTGGGTGAGCGTGACTTCGCCGAACGGCAACCGCACACCGATGTCGGTGAGCTGCGCCGGGAAGAAGTTCATCGCAGGCGAACCGATGAAGCCGGCGACGAACAGGTTGGCGGGCCGGTTGTAGAGCTCCTCGGGGGTACCGATCTGCTGGGCCACCCCGGCCAGGAGCACCACCACACGGTCGCCCAGCGTCATCGCCTCGGTCTGGTCGTGGGTGACGTAGACGGTGGTCGTACCCAACCGGTCCTGCAGTCGCGAGATCTCCGAGCGCATCTGCACACGCAGCTTGGCATCGAGGTTCGACAGCGGTTCGTCCATCAGGAAGGCCTTGGGATTGCGTACGATCGCCCGGCCCATGGCGACGCGCTGGCGCTGACCGCCGGAGAGCTGACCCGGTTTGCGGTCCAGCAGGCCGCCCAGGTCGAGAATCTTCGCGGCCTCGTCGACCTTACGCGCGATATCGTCCTTCTTCATCTTGGCGAGCGTGAGCGGAAACGCGATGTTCTGCCGAACCGTCATATGTGGATACAGCGCGTAGGACTGGAACACCATCGCGATGTCGCGATCCTTGGGCGCCTTCTCGTTGACGCGCTCGCCACCGATGCGCAGTTCGCCCGACGTGATGTCCTCCAAACCCGCGATCATGTTGAGGGTGGTCGACTTTCCACACCCCGACGGGCCGACAAGGATGATGAACTCGCCGTCGGCGATCGTGACCGACAGCTCGTGGACGGCCGCCCTGACTCCTCCCGAGCCGTCGGGGTAACTCTTCGTCACCCGGTCCAACACAATCTCGGCCATGGCCCTACCCCTTCACCGCGCCGGAGGTCAGTCCGGCGACGATTCGTCGCTGGAAGATCAGAACAAAGACGATGATCGGAATGGTGATGATCATCGCGCCCGCCGCAATCGAGCCGGTCGGCTCCTCGAACTGCGAACTCCCGGTGAAGTTCGCGATGGCCACCGGGGCTGTGATCGCTCGTTCGGTCGCGGTCAGCGACAACGCCAGCAGCAGGTCGTTCCACGCGAAGATGAACACCAGGATCGCTGCGGTGACGATGCCCGGCGCGGCCAGCGGCGCGATCACCTTGCGGAACGCCTGTGCCGGTGTGGCGCCGTCCATCTTGGCCGCCTTCTCGAGGTCCCAGGGGATTTCCCGGAAGAACGCAGATAGCGTGTAGATCGCCAGCGGAAGCGCAAACGTGATGTACGGGATGATCAGGCCGGGCCAGGTGTCGAACAGGCCGACGGCGCGCTCGATGTTGAAAAGCGGTGTGACGAGCGAGATGTGGGGGAACATCGCGATCAGCAGCGCGACACCGATCAGCAACTGCTTGCCGGGGAAGTCCAGCCGCGCGACCGCATATGCGGCCATGCCGCCGATCACGACCGCGATGGCAGTGGTGATCAAACCGATGCCGATGGAGTTGATCAACGCCGACGTGAAGGCCCCGTTGCTGCCCCCGGCGAATATCGCCTTGTAGTTGTCGAAGGTGATCTGGGCGGGAATCAGCCTGCCGTCCTTGACACTTGACGTTGGCTTCAGCGAAAGCGACAGGATCCACAGCACCGGAAAGAGCGCGTAGATGACGACCAGGATGTTGATGACGGTCCAACCGGTCGCCCGCGTCGCACCGACCCGCTCGGCCATCAGCGACTCTCCTCCGCCGCCCCCGGCGCCGCCGCGCCGAAGATCTTGATGTAGATGAACGCGATCAGCGCCACGCACAGGAAGATCAGCACGCTGATCGCCGAACCCAGACCAAGGTTGAACGCCTTGAACAAGTTGTCGTATCCCAGGATCGAGACCGAACCGGTGTTGTTCGCACCGCCGGTGAGGACGTAGATGTTGTCGAAGATGCGGAACGCGTCGAGCGTGCGAAATAGCAGCGCCACCAGTATCGCCGGCTTGATCAGCGGCAGGATGACCTTGACCAGCCGCTTCCACGCGCCGGCGCCGTCGACCTGGGCGGCGTTGAGCAGATCCTGTGGCACCAGCGCGAGGCCGGCCAGCAGCAGCAGGGCCATGAACGGCGTCGTCTTCCACACCTCGGCGAGCACCACGATCGCCAGCGACGGAATCTGTTCGGTGAGCGGGGCACTGCCTTCCGGCAGCAGGTTTGCCAGATACCCCGTCCCCGGCGTCCACGCGTAATACCAGCTGTACGACGCGGCAACCGTGACGATTCCGTACGGGATCAGGATCGCGGTTCGCACCACGCCCCTACCGAAGATGGTGCGGTGCATCACCAGTGCCAGCGCCATGCCGAGCACGAATTCGATGGCCACAGAGACGACGGTGATCGCCAGCGTGACGAAAAGCGCTGTCCACCAGTACCCGTCGGTGAGGATCGTGACGTAGTTGGCCAGCCCGACGAACTCGGTGTCCTGCGGCGCTGCCATGTTGTTGCGTTGCAGGCTCAACCAGACCGCATAACCGATCGGGTAGGCGGTGACAGCGAGCATCAGCAGCACCGCGGGCGCGATCAGAAGAAAGGCCAGTCTGCGCTCCGAGCGGCTGTTGTCGCTGCCGGCCCGCTCCGGGGTCCCGGCCGCCGGAGCGGACGAGGCGGTCGTGGCAGCCGCGGTCACGGGATCAGCCCCCTGCCCTCGATCGCCTTCTGCACCTGTTCGGTGAGTTCGTCAGCGGTGCGCTGCGGGTCGATGTCGGTGATCGGCGCAAGCGTCGCGGACATCCGCGTCGACACCGTCTGGTACACGGGCGTGGCGGGCCGAACCGCGGCATTGGTGAGTTGCTCGCGGATGATCTCGTACTGGGGATATTTCGCCTGGAACGCCGGGTCGTTGTAGAGCGACGCGCGCACCGCCGGCAGCCCGCCTTCAACGGAGGTGTACCGCTGATTTTCGACATTGCGCAGGCATCGGATGGCCTCGAACGCCTCGGCCTTGTGCTGCGTCGTCTTCGCGACGGCAAGGTTCAGGCCTCCGATGGTGACTCTGGCCTGTTGGCCCGGTTGCACACCCGGGTAGTGGGCGAAGCCGAGCACCCTGGTGCTGGCCTCGAACGCGGCCGCGAACTGCTCGTCACTCGGCGCGAAGGTTCCGACGTCGTTGATGCTCTCGGCGAGTGCCGGGTTTTCGTTGAGCGGCAGGAACGACACACCGCCTTTGACCGCGTTCTCGAGCAGTGACGGCAGCACATAGGGCCAGTTCACCTCGAGCGCTGCCTTGCCTTGTTCGAGCGCCAACCGCGCGGTGGTCTCGTCGGTCTGCGTCACCGACGGGTCCGCGCCGGGCGCGGTCGCGACATCCTTGATGATCTGCAGCGCCTTGACGGTCGCCGCGCGGTGTTCGGGTGTGTCGGTCAGCGTGACGCGCTCACCGTCATCGGAAAGCACCTGACCGCCTGCGCTTTCCAGCAGCGTGTTGAACCAGACGACCAGACCCTCGTACTGCTTTCCTTGTACCGCAATCCAGCTCGGCTTGCCGGCCGCGTGCAACCTGGTCGCCTCGGCCACCATGTCATCCCAGGTGGCCGGCGGCTCCGGCATCAGATCGGCCCGGTACCAGAGCAATTGGGTGTTGGTGGTTATCGGTGCGGCATACAGCCGGTCCTGCCACGTGGCGGTCTCCAATGGGCCGGGCAGTGTGTTGTCCTTCGCATCGGCTTCGGCCCGGCCCGCCGGGTCGTCGGACAGGGGCAAGGCCCAGCCAGCCTCGGCGAACTCGGCGGTCCACACCACGTCGAGCGCCATCACGTCGAGGCTTCTGTCGTTTCCGGTGAGCCGGCGCGCGAGTTGAAGCCGCTGGTCGTCGGCGCCCTTCGGCAAGCTCATCTGTTGGATTCTGAAGCGGCCGCCGAGCTGCTCGTTGCACCGGTTGGCGACGGCCGTGAAGGTCTGCGCCTCGTTGGCCGGCGTGTAGTAGTTGACCACGATGCCGCTGCTGTCCGAACCGCACGCCGTCAACATCGACGCTGTTGTCAGCGCGGCAATCGCCGCCGCGCCTACCCGTCGTGGCGTTACGTGCAAGCCGGGGAAGCGCACCGCCGCCTCCGTCCCGTCAGAGGTAGCCGCCGCAGCGGCTCACGTGCGGGAACCTCCCGCGCGCAAACCGTATTGCGACAACGGTGTGGTTTGCAACACCTCGGATGCGCGCGTCGCGCACTGTTATGCAATCGCGTGCAAACTGGGGCAACGTCAGATGGTCAAGCGCGCCAGCAGATCCCGTCCTCGTTCGGCGCTCTGCGGATCGCAGAGAACGTCGTAGCGGCCTGCGACCAGTTGCAGCGTGGAGCTGAAATCTCTTGTGCCACGCGCCATCGCATACGGGATCGCCGTGGTGATCAGGCCGAAGAACACGCCGGCGATCAGGCCGGTGGCGAGCGCTCCCCACGGGCTGGGGCTGAAGAATCCGAGGATCAGACCGATGAACAGGCCCAGCCAGGCGCCGGTCAACACACCGCCGCCCAGCACCTTGGGCCACGTCAGCCGGCCCGTGACCCGCTCGACCTGCATCAGGTCCACGCCCACGATCGTCACCTGCTGCACCGGAAACTCCTGGTCCGACAGATAGTCGACGACCCGTTGCGCCTCGGCGTACGTCGGATACGAACCGATCGGCCATCCCTTCGGCGGCGTGGGCAAACCTGCGGGGCCGCGCCCCAGGTTCGGGCTTCCGGGCGTCGCGCCGGGATTTGCTCCAGGCTGAAACGGGCTGGTCATCGGTCCTCTTTCTCCCTCTTCACCGCGAATCGCTATGTTGCTGCCTCCATAGGGGACAACGTCAGGATGACCTCAATCGTGCCCGACGATTGCGCTAGGTTGGCAAGCATGACAAATCCCGGCGACGACGCACCACGTACCGCATCATCGGATCCCGACGGGGGTGCGTCCGAGCCGACGTCGGCAGGGCATGAAGCCCCGCCGATCGAGCAGGCGACGCCACAGGGCTCGACCCCACCCGGTGACTACCCGCCCTTCGACCAACCCGGTTACCAGTCGCCCGCCTACGGCGGGTCGTACGGGACGTCGCCGGGGTACGACCCGTCGTCCGGATACCCGCCGCCGCCGTCGCAGGGTGGTTATCCGTCCCCGCCGGCCTATCCCCCGCCTCCGCAGGGCTCCTACCCACCTGCGCCGCCGGGCGCCTACCCTCCGCCCTATCCCGACCCGTCCAACTTCGGCCAGGCCTACCCGCCGCCGCCCTACAGCACGCCTCCCGAGTACGGGGCGCCCTACGGCGCGCCTGGCGGGTACGGCGCGCCTGGCGGGTACGGCGCGCCCGGCTATGGCGTCGGTTACGGGATGGCGGCGCAGGACAAGACGAACGGCTTGGCCATCGGCTCGCTGGTGGCCTCGGCGGTCGGGCTCTTGTGCGGTATCGGCTCGCTCATCGGCATAGTGCTGGGCATCATCGCGCTGAACCAGATCAAGAACTCGGGCGAGGGCGGCCGCGGGTTGGCGATCGCCGGTATCGCCGTCGGTGCGGCGACGTTCCTCTTCAACATCATCTTCACGATCGTGATGCTGGGCACCTGAGCGGCAGCGGTCCGAACGCCCGCCAACGGGTGAGATCAACCCCGCCGAACAGGAAGGGTTACCCAATTGCATTGGCGGGCATGATCGTCGGCGGCCTCGCGGTCGTGAAGCACCCGGAACTGATCCACTATCGAGCCTGGGCCGGCCCGCCCGGTAGCGGGGTCATTGCGGAGGGCGGAACGCTTCGCTCTGGCGTTGCATGCCTGCGGCACGGCCCTTCCCGGCGATCACCAACGCCATTTTGCGGCTGGCCTCGTCGATCATTTCGTCGCCGAGCATGACCGCACCCCTGGCACCGCCCGCGCGGGAGGTGTGCCATTCGTAGGCCTCGAGGATCAACTCGGCGTGATCGTAATCCTTCTGCCGGGGACTGAAAATGTCGTTGCCCGCAGCGATCTGGTCGGGGTGCAACACCCACTTGCCGTCGTAACCCAGCGCCGCCGAACGACCCGCCACCCGGCGGAACCCGTCGACGTCGCGAACCTTCAGGTACGGGCCGTCGAGCGCGAGCACGCCGTGTGTTCGCGCCGCGACGAGAATGCGCATCAGCACATGATGGTGGGCATCGCCGACGTCGTAGCCCTCCGGTTGTTCGCCGACCTCGAGTGTGCGCATGTTCAGGCTGGCGGCCATGTCCGCGGGACCGAGCACCAGCGCCTGCACGCGGGGCGCGGCTGCGATCGCGTCAATGTTGGTGAGGCCCTGCGCGTTCTCGATCTGCGCCTCGATCCCGATACGGCCGACCGGCAGTCCGTGAATCGTCTCGAGCTGGGTAAGCAGCAGATCCGTCGCCTGGATGTGGGCGGCATCGGTGACCTTGGGCAGCACCACGATGTCCAAGGCCGCTTCCCGAGATGAAGCAACGGTGGAAATCACTTCGATGAGGTCGGCGTGCGTCCACGGCGTCGTCCAGTCGTTGACCCGCACGCCGCGCAGCTGACCGGCCCACCCGGGCTCGGCCAGCGCGGTCGCCACCCGGGTACGGGCCTCGGCCTTGGCTTCCGGCGCGACGGCGTCCTCCAGATCGAGGAACACCTCGTCCGCGGACAGGGTTTTCGCTTTCTCGACCATCTTCTCGCTGCTCCCGGGAACGGACAGGACCGTTCGGCGGGGTCGATACCGGTTTTCCACAACCACACTCTCTACCCTTTGAGTCATGGCGGCGGTGCACAGGGTCTATGCGGCCCGACTCGCGGGAATGGTGGTGTTGGGCCCCGACGGGGAGTCCATCGGCCGCGTCCGCGATGTGGTGGTCAGCATCAGTCTCGTGCGCCAGCAACCGCGCGTGCTCGGGTTGGTTGTCGAATTGCTCACGCGGCGAAGGATTTTCGTACCGATTTTGAGGGTGACATCGATCGAGCCCGGTGCCGTGACGCTTGCTACCGGCAGCGTGTCGTTGCGCCGGTTCGCGCAGCGCCCGGGCGAGGTGCTCGTGCTGGGGCAGGTGATCGAGACGCGGGTCCGTGTCGACGATCCCGATCTGGCACAGCTGGCGAATGTCGACGTGATCGTGGTCGACCTCGGAATCGAGCAGACGCGGACCCGCGACTGGATGGTCACCAAGGTCGCGCTCCGCTCGCATCGACGGCTCGGCAGGCGCAGCAACGTGCACGTCGCGGACTGGCAGCATGTCCACGGGTTGACGCCGTCCGGACTCGCGATGCCCGACCAGGGTGTCGCGCAACTGCTCGGGCAGTTCGAGGGCCAGCGCGCGGTCGAGGTCGCCGAGGCCATCCGCGAGCTGCCGGCCAAGCGCCGATACGAGGTGGTCAACGCCCTTGACGATGAGCGACTGGCCGACGTCCTGCAGGAACTGCCCGAGGATGACCAGCTCGATGTACTCAGGCGGTTGCCCGCCGACCGGGCAACCGACGTCCTCGAGGCGATGGACCCCGACGACGCGGCCGACCTGCTCGGGTCGATGGCGCCGACCGACGCCGAGCAGTTCCTTCGCCGCATGGATCCCGAGGACTCCGAGGATGTCCGCCGTCTGCTGTCGCACTCCCCCGACACCGCGGGCGGTCTGATGACGTCAGAGCCGATCGTGCTGGCACCGGACACCACGGTCGCCGAGGCGCTCGCACGGGTGCGCGACCCCGACCTCACCCCCGCGCTGGCCTCGTTGGTGTTCGTCACCCGGCCCCCGACGGCCACCCCCACCGGTCACTATCTGGGCTGTGTGCACCTGCAGCGCCTGCTGCGCGAGCCGCCGGCGGAGCTGGTCAGCGGGATCGTCGACACCGACCTGCCCAACCTGTCGCCCGAGGATTCGCTGGGGGCGGTGACCCGTTACTTCGCCGCCTACAACCTGGTCTGCGGGGCGGTCGTCGACGAACAGAACCACCTGTTGGGTGCGGTATCGGTCGACGACGTGCTCGACCACCTGCTGCCCCACGACTGGCGCGAGACCGAGGAGCCCGAGTTGACCGGCGCGGAGGGCGCCTGATGACCGACCGCAGCCGACTCGACACGCCGCTGGCCTCGCGGCGGTTCTCCTTCAACGTCGACCCCGAGGCGGTCGGGAACTTCAGCGAGTCGATCGCGCGGTACCTGGGCACTGGGCGCTACCTGGCCTGGCAGACCATCATCGTGATCGTCTGGATCGCGCTGAACCTGTTCGCCATCGGGCTGCGCTGGGATCCCTACCCGTTCATCCTGCTCAACCTGGCGTTCTCCACGCAGGCGGCGTACGCGGCGCCGTTGATCCTGCTGGCGCAGAACCGCCAGGAAAACCGGGACCGCGTCTCGCTCGACGAGGATCGCCGCCGTGCCCTGCAAACCAAGGCCGACACCGAGTACCTCGCCCGCGAACTTGCCGCACTGCGGTTGGCGATCGGTGAGGTCGTCACCCGCGACTACCTGCGCCGCGAGCTCGACGAGATGCGCGAAATGCTGGCCCAGCTGCAGCAATCGCCCACCGATCCGGGCGACGACGACATCGGCCGGCCCGATCCCGGTGAGCGCCGAACGAAAAAGTCGAGCGCGGGTAGCTAACGCATTGCTGCAACGCGCCGATTGCTTAGTAGGTATGGTGACCTGGTTCACAAGCGAATGCAGACCAAGGACGGTTGAGTGCACATAAGGGGAGGAGCCGCCCTACGGGCCGTGCGGCGCCAAGCGGGGCGCCTGATGCGAACCCCGGGCCCTCGAGTCCAGAAGCTGGTTTCCCCTTCCCGCATGCGCGCAGGGCTCGGCGTGGCGATCATCGCCCCCGTCATCCTTGCCGGCAGCGTCGGCGCCTCGGCGCCTTCCCCGCGCACATCGGTATCCGACGCCGCGGTGACTCCGCTGGCCGCGGTCGAACCGTCGCCCGGTGCGCGGGCGGGCGCCTCGGTGGTCGCGGTCACCAAGGCGCCGAGCGCCTTCCACATCGCTGCCTCGACAGTGTCGTCTCCGCCTCCCGCCGCGATCGTGAATTCTCCTGGCGCGCTGGGTATTCCGGGTATGGCCTTGTCGGCGTACCGCAACGCCGAGCGGATGATGGCCGCCGCCTACCCGGGCTGTGGCATCAGCTGGAACCTGTTGGCCGGCATCGGACGTATCGAATCGCTGCACGCCAACGGGGGTGCCACGGATGCGCGCGGCACCGCGGTCCGACCCATCTTCGGGCCGGCTCTGGACGGCACGCTGCCCGGCAACGAGGTCATCGTGCAGAGCCGAACGGCCGACCGCGTCACCTACGCCCGGGCGATGGGACCCATGCAGTTCCTTCCGGGCACCTGGTCTCGGTACGCCTCTGACGGTGACGGCGACGGCAAGGCCGAGGTCCAGAACCTGTTCGACTCGAGCCTGGCGGCCGCGCGTTACCTGTGCAGCGGCAACATGAACCTGCGCGACCCATCGCACGTGATGTCGGCCATCCTGCGCTACAACAACTCGGTGGCCTATGCCCGCAATGTGCTCGGCTGGGCCGCGGCCTATGCCACCGGCGTGGTGCCGATGGACCTGCCGCCGATCACCGGATCGGTCCCCACACTTCCCGAAACCGGCAACGTGCACCTCACCGACCTCGCCGAGTACGAGGGGCTCGGGCCGGGCCTGCCGATCAACGCGCTGGGCCTGCCCGCCAACGATCCCTTGGCGCTGATGCCGCTGCTCGAACGTGACGCCGTCGCCAGTCAGATCGGCAACATGCCGGGATTCGCCCCCGGCCAACGGCTCGGTCCGCTGCCCGGACCCATCCCGCAAGCACCGGCGACGCCCCAGGCCCCACCGGCACCGCCGCCGTGGACTCCGCCGTGGATGCCGCAGCCGCCGCGGCCCGAGTGCGCGGTGTTCTGCATCGAGGACAACCCGGCACCGCCGCTGCAGCCCGCGCTCGGTGGACCTCCGGTCGCCCAGCCGATGCTCCCACCCGGCCCGGCTCCGATGGCGCCGCCCGCTCCCATGGCACCGCCGCCCGGGCCTGCACCGGCCGCTGGTGCACCCGCCCCGGCGCCCGGACCAGCACCAGCGGTCCAGCCCGGACCCGGACCCGCTCCCGGACCCGGCCCGGCAGCCCAGCCCGGACCCGCACCCGGACCCGTCGGTTAAAGACCACCGTCGAGTCGGCCTAGACTCGACGTGATGTCTCAATCACCCCCTGAGCTGGAAGCCGCGGTCCGCCGCGCGCTGGCCAAAGTGATCGACCCCGAGTTGCGGCGGCCGATCACCGAGCTCGGCATGGTCAAGAACGTGACTGCTGAGCCCGACGGCGCAGTCCATGTCGAGGTGTACCTGACCACCTCCGCGTGCCCGAAGAAGACCGAGATCTCCGATCAGGTGAGCCGCGCCGTCGCCGACGTCCCCGGTACCGGGTCCGTCCGGGTCACTCTCGACGTGATGAACGACGAACAACGCACCGAACTGCGCAAGCAACTGCGCGGCGACTCGCGCGAGCCGGTCATCCCGTTCGCCCAACCGGGCTCGCTGACGCGGGTCTACGCGGTGGCCTCCGGCAAAGGCGGTGTGGGCAAGTCCAGCGTGACCGTCAACCTCGCGGCGGCGATGGCCGCGCGCGGGGTTTCTGTCGGCGTGCTGGACGCCGACATCTACGGACACTCTGTCCCGCGCATGCTGGGCGTCACCGACCGGCCCACCCAGGTCGAGTCGATGATCCTGCCACCGGTCGCCCATGACGTGCGGGTCATCTCGATCGCGATGTTCACCCAGGGCAACACCCCGGTGGTGTGGCGCGGGCCGATGCTGCACCGGGCGCTGCAGCAGTTCCTCGCCGACGTCTACTGGGGCGATCTGGATGTGCTGCTGCTCGACCTGCCTCCGGGTACCGGTGATGTCGCGATCTCGGTAGCGCAGTTGATCCCGGGCGCGGAGATCCTGGTGGTGACGACTCCGCAACTGGCCGCCGCCGAAGTGGCCGAACGGGCCGGTGCGATCGCCCTGCAGACCCGTCAACGCATCGTCGGCGTGGTCGAGAACATGTCCGGGCTGCTGCTGCCCGACGGCACCACCATGCACCTCTTCGGCGAAGGCGGCGGCAAGCAGGTCGCCGAGCGGTTGACGCGCGCGATAGGCGCCGACGTGCCGTTGCTCGGCCAAGTGCCGCTCGACCCGGCTCTGGTAGCAGCCGGCGATTCCGGCGTCCCATTGGTGCTCTCGGCACCCGACTCCGCCGCGGGCAAGGAGTTACGGGGCGTCGCCGACGTCCTGTTCAGCCGCAAACGCGGGCTGGCGGGAATGTCGCTGGGGCTCGACCCTGCCGGTCGATAACGTTCCCGTGTCCCACCCCGGCTGCGTCGATGAAGTCCGTCACGCCCTGTCCCACATGGCGTTACAGTGCTGTTCGTGGGTAGGGCGGTGTTAGCCAACGGGCGGGGCCGGTTGCTGGCCCTGGTCATGTCGATCGCGCTCTCTGCTGCCCTGTTTTACGCTCAGACCGCAGAGTCACCCGCGCACAAGCCTGCAGCGCCCGCCCCGGTCCCGGCGGCCGCGCCCGCCGACGCCGCCCCGTCGTTCCCCATACCCACCGAAGCCGAATTGCTCGCTGCCAGCGCACCGGTCGCCACCGCGGCCACCCCGTTCGCTCTGCCCGCCGGTATCACGCCCGAAGGCGGCTTGCAGGTCAACACGATTCGGGTGGCTCGCGCCATCAACGTGCTGTTTCCCGAGGTGACCACGATCGGTGGGTACCGCCAGGACCCGCTCAAGTGGCATCCCAACGGCTTGGCGATCGACGTGATGATCCCGAACCACAACAGCGAAGAGGGCATCGCGCTCGGCAACCAGATCGCCGGTTACGCACTGGCCAACGCGAAGCGGTGGGGCGTCATCCACGTGATCTGGCGACAGGGCTTCTATCCGGGCGTCGGCGCGCCCAGCTGGACGGCGGACTACGGCAACGAGACCGCCAACCATTTCGACCACGTCCACATCGCCACCAACGGCGGCGGATACCCGTCCGGGGACGAGCAGTACTTCATGTGAGCGCTGGGCCTCGGGGCGCTACGTCGCGTCGGTGTCGAACGGCGTAGTCGCGGGGGCGTCCGGGCTCCTCGGTGCGAGCGGCGCCTCGGGAACGTCCGGACTTTGTTGAGCATCCCGCGCAGTCGGTGCCGGTGAGCTCAGCGGCTTGTCGTCCGGGCGGTCAAACGCTTCCCGATCGAACTTCCCGGTGAACAGTGAGTCGTCCCCGTCGAGCAGGTGCTTGGTGAGCGCGGCGCGGGGCGTCATACCCCGAAGCTTGTTGAGCTCGCTGAGCGGCCCGCGCAGGTCGTCGAATTCCGGACCGAGATCCTCGCGCAACTGGCTGGTGGCACCGCTGATGTAGTCGCGCGCCTGCCGCAGCGCACCCGTCGTCCACCGGATCGCGCCGGGTAGCCGCTCGGGTCCGAGGATCACCAGACCGGCGATCACCAGGATCAGCATCTCGCCCCAGCCGAGGTTGGCGAACATCGGCTACGCGCTGTTGTCGGGACCCGGGTTGACGGTCAGCGTCACACGCCGACCGTCGCGCATCACCTCGATCGGCGCGTCCTGGCCGATCTTGAGCTGACGCACCGCGACGACGAACTCGTCGGCGTCGGCCACCGGCCGGTCGCCGACCTTGACCACGACGTCGTTCTCGAGGATCCCCGCCCGTTCGGCGGGGCTGCCGGCCTTGACGTTGGCCACCTGCGCACCGGAGGCGATGTCGTTGCTGACCGAACGGGCCGTCAGACCCAGCGTCGGGTGCGCGATCTTGCCCTCGCGGATCAGCGCGTCGACGACCGTCTTGACCTCATTGATCGGGATTGCGAAGCCGAGTCCGCTGGCGCTGTCGGACAGCGACTTGCCCGCGGTGTTGATGCCGATCACGTTGCCGTTCATGTCGATCAGCGGGCCGCCGGAGTTGCCGTGGTTGATGGGGGCATCCGTCTGTAGCCCGTCGATCACGGTGTCGGTGTCCGAACCGTCGCCCGACAGCGGCACGGGACGGTGCAGCGCGCTGATGATGCCCGCGGTGACGGTGCTGCGCAGACCCAGCGGCGCACCCGCGGCGATCACCTCGTCGCCGACGCGCAGCTTGTCCGAGTCGCCCATCTGCGCGACGGTCAGGTTGTCCACGTTGTCGACCTTCAATACGGCGAGGTCGGTCTTGGGGTCCCGGCCGACGAGGTTGGCGGGCACTTCCTTGCCGTCGTTGAAGACGATCTTCATCTTGTACTTGCTCGGGTTGTTGGCAGCATCGGAGATCACGTGGTTGTTGGTCACGATGTAACCGCGTCCGTCGATGACCACGCCGGAGCCCTGCGACCCTTCCTGGTCGCTGGTCGCCTCCACGGTGACCACCGAATCGGCAACGGCTGCAGCAACTTTGGCGATCCGACCCTCGGGCGGCGGACCGGTGTCGGAGTTGTTGAGGGTCACCTTCGACGTGGTGAACGCCTCGACCACCTCGGCGGTCTTGCGACCGACCCAACCACCTGCGAAGCCGATCACCAACGCCACGATGGCCAGCACCGCCAACGCCACGTAGGACACCCTGCCGCCGAACAGCACGTCACGCACGCCGAGCTTGCCCGTCGGCACATTGGCAGCGACACGTGGCGATTCGGGCACCGCCGGAGCGCCCAGGGCGGCCGCCGCGCCCGGATCTCGCCAGGGATCGGCGGGCTCGTCGCCCGCGTCGCCTTCCGCCTCCAGCGCGCCGGCATCGGCCGGATGACGCTGCAGCGAGTCAGCGCCGGCATAGGGCTTACCGAACGCCTCGGCCAGCACCGGATCGGGCGCCTGGTTGGTCGGCGTGTATTCGCCTTGGTCCCGGTACTTGTCGAGGCCCACGAACGAACCTTCGACACCGTCGGGCCTGCCGAACGCGCGCTGGGCCGCCGGATCGACGGGCGGACGCGAGACTGGGCGTGGCTCCAGGCGCTCACGCCCGGTCTGGTCGAGATTGGTCACGCGTTCATCACCCTCTGTGAAGGCGCCCGCCATCGCCGGCGCAGATCGCTGCTCGTCTTCGCATTACCCTACCGGCGCTTGCGCCGGAGACGCTCTGCGCTGTCAGCAAACTGCGAACGTTGCGTCTCGACGGGCGGCTCCGGCGGAGCGTGGTGCGGGATCTCGGACAACAGGCCCAGAAGTGAGCTCGGCGTGACGACGGGACGCGATCCCCGCAACGCCTCGCGGGCTTGTCGCTGAGCGTCGACCTCCGCTGCGCACTGTGGGCACAACGACAAGTGGTGGGCGGCCCGCAGATGCGGGGTCAACCGCAGTTCACCGTCGACAAACGCGGCGATCGCCTCGGTGGAGAGATGCTCGGTGGAGCCGAACTGCCGCGGTCCGACCGGCCCGTCGCTCTGGGAGGCGAACTGAGAGGGCAGCCACGAGAAGGCCCGACGGAACACGTGCCCCCGGTCGACCATCGCCCAGCTCCTCTCGCTGCGTGTCACGGTGTGCTCACTCGAATGTAGCGCGGCGCGCTGCGCGGAGGCTGCGAACGTCAGGCCGTCTTGGCCGCGTCGCCGAGACGACCCGACGAGGCGGTGTCGCCGTGGTTGGCCAGGTAGTCGCGCAGGGCCTGCCTACCGCGGTGGATGCGGCTACGCACCGTGCCCAGCTTGACACCGAGCGTGGCGCCGATCTCCTCGTAGGACAGCCCCTCGATGTCGCACAGCACGACCGCGGCGCGGAACTCCGGCGGCAGTGAATCCAGCGCCGCCTGAAGATCCGGACCCAACCGCGAGTCGTGGTAGATCTGCTCGGGGTTCGGGTCGTCGGCGGGCACCCGGTCGTAGTCCTCGGGCAGCGCCTCCATGCGGATGCGGCCGCGCCTGCGCACCATGTCGAGGAACAGGTTCGTCGTGATGCGATGCAGCCAGCCCTCGAACGTGCCCGGCTGGTAGTTCTGCAGGGAGCGGAACACCCGGATGAACGTCTCCTGGGTCAGATCCTCTGCGTCGTGCTGATTACCGGCCAGGCGATAGGCCAGCCGATACACCCGGTCGGCGTGCTGGCGCACCAGTTCGTCCCACGACGGCATCGTGGTCTTGTCACCCGTGGCGTCGAACACCGCGGTACCGGTCAATTCGTCGGAAGGCTCGACCCACTCCCCGTCCGCGAACTGCTCAAGGCGGGACATCGAGGTCGGGGCCGACGTCGGGGCCATTCTGGTGGTGGTCGTCAGATCCTCCTGGTCACAGCTGCCATCACGGCGCAGCGGCTCGTTATCGGCCGCAACGTGGAAATCCACATCGGTATTCCCCCGTTCGACCCCTGGGAGCCAGCGTCCGCCGTTTTCCATGGGACATACCGTCGCCGACCGTGCCGTGCCTGGCATATGAGCAAACTGAACTTTTGCTGAGAATGCTTTTCTACCCATTTTCGACCTGCGCGAATCCGTCGAAATCCGCTTAAACCGGGGTGCGGGGACGGGCGTGTCGCGGCGCTGGCCGAGGCCGGTTGGCTACGCTGCGGGCATGGTCGGCACCGACGATGTCATCGGACCGCACAGCCGTGCCGAATCGATAGTCTCGCACGCTGAGCAGTCCATCTCCGAGGACGCGATCGTCGCGGCCGCCAGGGAACGGGCGCTCGACATCGGCGCGGGTGCGGTTACCCCGGCCGTCGGCGCGCTGCTGTGTGTGTTCGCCAAGCTGACCGCCGCCAAGGCCGTGGTCGAGGTCGGGACCGGCGCCGGGGTCAGCGGTCTGTGGCTGCTCTCGGGTATGCGCGAGGACGGGGTGCTCACCACGATCGACGTCGAGCCGGAACACCAGCGCATCGCCAAGCAGGCGTTCGGCGAGGCCGGTATCGGTCCGGGACGAAGCCGCTTGATCAGCGGACGCGCCCAGGAAGTGCTGACCCGCCTGGCCGACGAGTCCTATGACCTGGTTTTTGTCGACGCCGACCCGTTGGACCAGCCGCAATTCGTCGCCGAAGGTGTCCGGTTGCTGCGTCCCGGCGGGGCGATCGTCCTGCACCGTGCCGCACTCGGTGGCCGCGCCGGTGATGCCAGCGCCAACGACGCCGAGGTGGCGGCCGTGCGCGAGGCCGCCCGGCTGATCGCCGAGGACGAGCGGCTCACGCCGGTGTTGATCCCGCTGGGCGACGGGCTGCTCGCGGCCGCCCGCGACTAGTTTTCCTCTGCGGACCCTTTCGCCGAACGTGGGTTACCCGCACGGTCTTCTGTCTCGAAGCGTGTCTCGAGCCCACACTCGCCACGTCAGCGCACTGGCATCTTGACCGTTGGCTGAACGCGCGTTTAGTCTACTGAACATGCGTTCAGCCTCAGATGATCGAACGGCCATCACGCGGATCCGCGAAGCGGCGATCGAGCAGTGGGGCCAACACGGGTTCACCGTCGGGCTGCGGGCCATCGCCGAGGCCGCGGGCGTTTCGGCCGCGCTCGTCATCCACCACTTCGGCTCGAAGGAGGGTTTGCGTAAGGCATGCGACGCCCACGTCGCCGAAGTGATCCGGGAAGGTAAGTCCGAGTCGCTGCAGACGCACGACCCCGCGGCGTGGCTGGCACAGATGTCCGAGATCGAGTCGTATGCGCCGTTGATGGCCTATCTGGTGCGCAGCATGCAGTCGGGCAGCGAGCTGGCCAAGGCGTTCTGGCAGCAGATGATCGACAACGCCGAGCAGTATTTCGAGGACGGCGTGCGCTCCGGTCTGCTCAAGCCCAGCCGCGACCCGCACGCCAGGGCCCGGTTCCTGTCGATGTCGAGCGGCGGGGGCTTCTTGCTGTACCTGCAACTACACCCCTCCACCGATCTGCGCGAGGTGCTTCGCGACTACGGCGAGGAGATGGTGCTGCCCGCGCTCGAGCTCTACACCGAGGGGTTGATGGCCGATTCGGCGATGTACGAGGCGTTCCTCGAGCAGCGCGAGCGAGGCGTCGCATTCAGCACACATCAGGAAGGAGATCGCGATGACGACCCGAACAGCCAGGCCGGCTGACGTTGGCCTCGACCAGGGCGCAGTCGAAATCCGGGGGCTGCGTAAAGCATTCGGCCGCACCAAAGCGCTCGACGGGCTGGACCTGAGCGTCGCTCCCGGCCAGATCACCGGCTTTCTCGGACCGAACGGCGCCGGCAAGTCGACCACGATCCGCGTGTTGCTCGGACTCCTGCGAGCAGACAGTGGCACCGTCCGGCTGCTCGGTGGCGACCCGTGGTACGACGCGGTGGCATTACACCGCCGCATCGCTTACGTGCCGGGCGATGTGACGTTGTGGCCCAACCTGACCGGGCTCCAAGCGATCGACTTCTTGGCCCGGCTCCGCGGCAACGGGGTCGACACGGCTCGCCGTGATCAGTTGATCGAACGCTTCGAGCTCGACCCGCACAAGAAGGCGCGGACCTACTCCAAGGGCAACCGGCAAAAGGTCGCCATCGTCGCCGCCTTCTCGACCAACGCCGAGCTCTTCGTTCTCGATGAGCCGACGTCCGGGCTGGACCCGTTGATGGAGAAGGCGTTTCAGCAGTGTGTGGGCGAAGTCGCCAAGCGCGGAGCGGCAGTGTTGCTGTCCAGCCACATTCTCGCCGAGGTCGAAAAGCTCTGCGACAACGTCACGATCATCCGATCCGGCCGCACCGTACGGTCCGGACCTCTCGACGAGTTACGCCACCTCATGCGCACGACCGTGACCGTGCGCACCCGTCAGGACGGCGGGCGGCTTGCGGATGCCTCCTTTGTGCACGACTTCGCGGTCCTCGATGGTCATTACGTCTTCACCGTCGACCGCGACAACCTCGACCAGACGATGGGACACCTCAGCGATCTCGGCATCATCGACCTGACGGTCACACCGGCCTCGCTCGAAGACATGTTCCTGCGCGAGTACCAGGGGGCCTCGCGATGACCGTTCGGGCACCTGCTGCGCGGCAGGGCGCCGCCACCAACGCGTGGACCGGAACCGGTCTGTTGCTGCGACTCGCGTTGCGCCGCGACCGGATCCGGCTCGGCATCTGGGTGGCGGCGCTGATGCTGCTGATGGCCTACGCGCCGACCGCGATCAAACTGGCGTATCCCGAAGAGGCGCAACGTCTCACACGCGTGGAGCTGATGAAGACCCCGGCAGGGATGATGATGGCCGGGCCGATGTTCGGTCGCAACGAGACCGATCTCGGCGCGATGATGGCGAACGAGCTGATGCTGACGCTGATCGTCGCGACGTCGATCCTGGCCATTCTGACCGTGATTCGCCACACGCGCGCCGGGGAGGAAAGCGGCGCGGCTGAATTGGTGTTGTCATCGGTGGTCGGCCGATACGCCCGCACCACAGCGGCGCTGACCCTGGTCGGTGCGGTCAATGCGGTACTCGCAGTGGCGATGACGCTCGCGATGGCCGCCGGCGGGTTCGGCATTCTCGACTCCGCGGCAATGTGCCTCGGTGTCACCGGGGTGGCGATGGTGTTCGGTGCGGTGGCCGCCGTCGCCGCGCAGTTGTGGCGCCAGGCGCGCACCGCGACCGGCGCCGCGATGGCCGCGCTGGCGATCGCCGCACTGGTCCGCGGAATCGGCGATGTCATCGACAACTCGGGCAGCGCACTGAGTTGGGTCTCACCGATCGCGTGGGCTCAGCAGATGCGCGCATTCGTCGACGTGCGGTGGTGGCCGATCGCCCTGCTCGTCGCGCTTGCGGTGGGTCTGATGGCGCTGACCGCCGCCTTGGAGCGCAGGCGCCAATACGATGACGGCATCCTGCCGTCCAGCGGCGAGCATCCCGGCGCGCGGCCGATCAGCGGCGTGTTCGGCCTGCATGTGACGCTGCAACGCGGTCAGACCGTCGGCTGGACCATCGGTTTGTTCCTCGGCGGTCTGGCGTTCGGGTCGATGACCAAGTCCCTGCTCGACGCGGCCGAGAACAACGAGGTGATCCGGCTGATGATCGCGCAGCAGGGCACCGACAGCGTCTACACCACGATGACGCAGTTCCTCGCCGCGGCGGCGAGCGCTTATGTCGTCGGCGCCGTTTTGCGGGTGTACACCGACGAGGAACGCGGGCTCGGCGAGGTGGTGCTGGCCGGATCGGTGTCGCGGTGGCACTGGATGTCGACGGCGGTCTTTTCGGCCGTGCTCGGCTCGGCGGTGCTGATGTTGTTCGCAGGGCTCGGCAATGGACTGGGTGCGGGGATCACCGTCGGCGACCCGGCGACGGTGTTGCGGCTGACGCTGGCGGGGTTGGCTTTCGTGCCCGCCATGGCGGTGATGGCGGGGGTGGCGGCGCTCGCCGTCGCGCTGCGCCGGCCCTGGTTCGGATGGCTGGTGGTCGCCTTCGTCGTCGCCTCGCTGTATCTGGGCGCGCTGCTTCGGTTGCCGCAGTGGGTGATCGACCTGTCGCCGGTCAACCGCACCACGGCGCCGATCGACTATCCGGTCGTCACGCTCGTGGTCCTGGTCGTCGTCGCCGCGGCATTGACGTCGCTCGCCGGTGCGCTGTATCGCCGTCGCGACGTGGTCTGAAACGGAGGTGACATGAAGATCGCACTGCAGACACTGGCCTCGGCGGTCTTCGGGTTCGTGTTCTTCGCTACGGCGCTGTTCTGGCCGGCCGGGACGTTCGGCTATTGGCAGGCTTGGGTTTTCATCGGCGTCTTCATCGTCGCGACGATGGGCCCGACCATCTATCTCGCGGTCAAGCACCCGGACGCGCTGCGCCGACGCATGAAAGCGGGGCCGCTGGCCGAATCCCGACCCGTGCAGCGGATCCTCATGGTCGGGATCGTGCTGATGGTGGTCGTCATGCTGGTGGTCAGCGCGTTCGACCATCGCTTCGGGTGGTCGACGGTGCCGACTGCGGTGGTGGCGCTCGGCGCCGTGCTGGTGTGGACAGGTCTGACGATCGCCCAGTTCGTCGTCATCCAGAACAGCTATGCGGCAGCCACAATCACCGTCGAATCCGAGCAGCCAC
Organism: Mycolicibacterium sp. GF69; assembly: GCF_003284965.1. Classification (GTDB taxonomy): domain Bacteria; phylum Actinomycetota; class Actinomycetes; order Mycobacteriales; family Mycobacteriaceae; genus Mycobacterium. The sequence continues at coordinate 6,608 of NZ_QMEW01000012.1, read as the reverse complement.
TGGTCTCGACCGGCCTGTACGGCGTCGTCCGTCACCCGATGTACGCCGGGACGGTGATCATGATGATCGGAACACCGCTGGCGCTGGATTCCTACTGGGGACTGGTCGCGGTCCTGCCGTCGCTGGCACTTCTGGCGCTACGCATCGCCGACGAGGAGGCCATGCTGCGGGAGCAACTGGCCGGCTATCGCGAATACGCACAGAAGGTGCGTTTCCGGTTGGTGCCCTACGTGTGGTGAGGCCGAGTCGCCTCGGTCGTGCCGCGTCCGGTCGATAATGCGGAGGTGGAACTGCTCACCGGCCTCGGCCTGGCGACCGCGGCGGGGCTCAACGCCTACATCCCGCTGCTGGCACTCGGCCTGCTGTCCCGGTTCACCGACCTGATCGCGCTGCCCCCCGGCTGGGCCTGGCTGGAGAACGGCTGGGTGATGGCGATCGTCGCGGTGCTGCTCGCGGTCGAGGTCGTCGCCGACAAGGTGCCGGCGATCGACAGCGTCAACGACGCCTTCCAGACGTTCGTCCGGCCTACGGCGGGCGGCATCGTGTTCGGTTCGGGCGCCGCGGCGCAGACGCCGGCCGTCACCGACCCCGGCGCGTTCGTTCAATCGGGCCAGTGGGTGCCGATCGTGGTCGGGGTCGTCGTCGCGCTGGCGGTGTCGCTGACGAAGTCGACGGTGCGTCCGGCCGCCAACGTCGCGACCGCCGGGGTGGCCGCACCGATGCTGAGCACGGTCGAGGACGGCGTCAGCGTGGCCCTGGTCTTTCTCGCGATCCTGGTGCCGGTGCTGGTGTTGGCGGCCCTTGTCGCGTTGATCTGGACGGCAGTTCGGCTACTGCGGCGACGACGACGCAACGCCGCACCGGGCCACTAGATCCAGACGCCTTTGCCGACCGCGACCACTCCTCCGGCGCTGATCGCGAACCGTTCGCGGTCCTTGTCCAGGTCCACCCCGACCATTTCGCCCGGGCCGACGACGACGTTCTTGTCCAGGATCGCGTGGCGCACCACCGCGCCGCGACCGATCCGGGCGCCGGGCATGATCACGCTGCCTTCGACGATTGCCCCGTCGTCGACGACGACGTTGGACGACAACACCGAATTACGCACGGACGCTGCCGAAATGATGCTGCCCGCTCCGACCACCGACTCCTGCGCCGAGCCACCGTTGACGAACTTCGCCGGTGCCAGCATCTCGGACTCGCCACGGATCGGCCAGCGCTTGTTGTAGAGGTTGAACACCGGATGCACGGACACCAGGTCCATATGCGCGTCGTAGAAGGCGTCGAGGGTGCCCACGTCGCGCCAGTAGCCGTGGTCGCGTTCGGTCGCCCCGGGCACTTCGTTGTTGCTGAAGTCGTACACCGCCGCCATGCCGTCGGCGACCAGACGCGGGATGATGTCGCCGCCCATGTCGTGGTCCGAGTGGTCGTCGTCGGCGTCGGCGCGGATCGCGTCGATGAGCACCTTGGTGGTGAAGATGTAGTTGCCCATCGACGCGAAAGCCTCGTCCGGATTGTCCGGCGTTCCCGGCGGATCGGCCGGCTTCTCGATCCAGCTGCGGATACGGCCGGACTCGTCGGCGTCGATGACGCCGAATGCGGTGGCCTCGGCGCGCGGCACCCGGATACCCGCGACCGTTGCGCCCGCGCCGCTCTCGATGTGGAACTGGACCATCTGCTCGGGGTCCATGCGGTAGACGTGGTCGGCGCCGAACACCACGATGTAGTCGGGGTCCTCATCGTAGATGAGGTTCAGCGACTGATAGATCGCGTCGGCGGAGCCGGTGTACCAGCGTGGGCCGAGCCGCTGCTGGGCCGGGACCGGCGTGATGTATTCGCCGGCAAGCCCTGAGAGCCGCCAGTTCTGGGAGATGTGACGGTCGAGCGAATGCGACTTGTATTGCGTCAGCACGCAGATCCGCAGAAACCGCGCATTGACCAGATTGGACAGCACGAAGTCGATCAACCGGTAGGCGCCGCCGAAGGGAACAGCGGGCTTGGCTCGGTCCGCGGTCAACGGGTAGAGCCGCTTGCCCTCCCCGCCGGCCAGGACGATGCCCAGCACGTGCGGCAGTTCCCTCATACTTCAAACCTATCGGCAGGTTCTGTCCAGGGCCAGCCATTGGTGCCACCAGTCAAGGTGATTCGAGTGCTCGGCGCCTGGCCCGGTCGCTGTGCGCCTGCGGTGGCTCGCGCCCGTAACTATCGTCTAGAACCATGCGGGTGGCGATGATGACTCGGGAATACCCACCCGAGGTTTACGGCGGGGCGGGGGTCCACGTCACCGAACTCGTCGCCCAGCTGCGTCACCTGTGCGAGGTCGAAGTGCACTGCATGGGCGCACCGCGGCCCGACGCGATCGTCGCGCAACCGGATCCGGCGCTGCGCGGCGCGAACGCGGCGCTTTCGATGCTGTCGGCGGACCTGAACATGGTCAACGCCGTGGCAGCGGCCCAGGTCGTGCACTCGCACACCTGGTACACCGGACTCGCCGGCCACCTCGCCGGGTTGCTCTACGGCGTCCCGCACGTGCTGACCGCACATTCGCTGGAGCCGATGCGACCGTGGAAGGCCGAACAGCTCGGCGGTGGCTACCGCGTGTCATCGTGGGTGGAGAAGACGGCGGTGGAGGCCGCCGACGCGGTGATCGCGGTCAGTTCCGGTATGCGTGACGACGTGATCCGCACCTATCCCGCGCTCGATGCGAACCGGGTCCACGTGGTGCGCAACGGTATCGACACCGAGGTCTGGTATCCGGCGAAACCCGAACCGGGCGAATCGATACTGGCCGAACTCGGCGTCGACCAGGCGCGTCCCATCGTGGCGTTCGTCGGGCGCATCACCAGGCAGAAGGGTGTCGCGCATCTGATCGCGGCGGCACACGACTTCGCCGCCGATGTCCAGTTGGTGTTGTGCGCAGGCGCGCCCGACACCCCCGAGATCGCCGCCGAGGTGACCGAAGCGGTGCAGCAGCTATCGCGTGCCCGGACCGGCGTTTACTGGGTTCGCGAGATGCTGCCGATTGTCAAGATTCGCGAAATACTGACCGCTGCAACAGTTTTCGTATGTCCATCGGTGTATGAGCCGCTTGGCATCGTAAACCTGGAGGCGATGGCGTGCGCGACGGCAGTGGTCGCGTCCGACGTCGGCGGCATTCCGGAGGTGGTGGCCGACGGGCACACCGGACGGCTGGTGCACTATGACCCGCAGGACGCGACCGGCTACGAGAGCCGGCTCGCCGCGACGGTCAACGAGTTGGTGGCCGACCCGCAGCGGGCCCGACAGTACGGCGAAGCCGGGCGGCAGCGTTGCATTCAGGAGTTCTCCTGGGCCCACATCGCCGAGCAGACGCTTCAGATCTACCGCAAAGTGGGCAGTTCGGTTTAGCCGGTCGCGTCGGCTACACCGTCAGCTTGTGACGTTCTTGAGCTCGTCCCCGAGCGCGGCGGCTTCGTCAGGGGTGAGTTCGACGACCAGTCGCCCGCCGCCTTCCAGTGGTACCCGCATCACGATGCCGCGCCCCTCCTTGGTTGCTTCCAGTGGACCGTCGCCGGTCCGGGGCTTCATCGCCGCCATCGAGTGCTCCCTCCACATGAGCCGGCCCACCTGCGGGCTCGGTCGGGGCCGGGGCTGCCCACTCGTTTGACAGTTCCCGGCACTGAACTGCTACTGAACGCGCTCCATTGTTCCCTATCGGCGGCCTTCGGTGTGCAAAGACCCGGCTATGGCCGTCTCCCGGGCGCTGTCGGGGCCGCCGGCACCCAGCAGTCGGCGGTGTGGTCGTCGACCATTCCGGTGGCCTGCATCAACGCGTAAGCGGTAGTGGGCCCGACGAACCGGAAGCCGCGGCGCTTCAGTTCCTTGGCCATCGCCGTCGACTCCGGGGTGACGGCCGGGACGTCGGTGAAGCCGGCGGGCCGCGGCCGTGGCGGCGGCGAAAACGACCACAACAATTCGCCGAGATCCACCCCGGAATCGGACATGTCGGCGGCCGCGCGCGCGTTGGCGATGGTGGCCTCGATCTTCGCGCGGTTGCGCACGATCCCGGCGTCGGCCATCAACCGGGTGATGTCGCGTTCGGTGTAGCGGGCGACGCGCTCGATGTCGAAGCCGTGGAACGCGCGGCGGAAGTTCTCCCGCTTGCGCAGGATCACCAGCCACGACAGGCCGCTCTGGAACGCCTCCAGGCTGATCCGTTCGAACAAGGCCGCCGAATCGCGCAGCGGCCGGCCCCACTCGTCGTCGTGATAGTCACGGTAGAGAACGAAATCAGCTGGGGCGAGCCGTGACTCGTCGATCCAGGCGCAGCGGACCCGAGTATCGGGCCGGGCCTCGTCGGTCGCCGTCACGGTTCGTCTCCGCCTTCCGACTGCAGTGCGTGCGCACTGCTGACGGGCTCGTCGTCGTCGATGTTGTGGGCCGCGCGCAGCGTGGTGAGCTCGCCACGGAGCTGGTCGAGCTCTTGCCCCAGCCGGTCGAGCACCCAGTCGACCTCGCTGGTCTTGTAGCCGCGCAACGTCTGGGTGAACTTGACCGCGTCGACGTCGGCACTGGTCACACCGGAGGCGGGTAGCACGGTGGCGGTCGTATCCCGCGGCAGCGGCGGCAACGGTTCACCGCGGCCGAACACAACGCTGCCCACGGCGAACAGCACCACGGCGATCAGAACCAGCACCACCAGATACAGCAGAACGAGCGTCACGCTGTCGATACTGCCTCAGGGCACCGACAATTCACATCAGCCGATTCACATCAGCGCGGACGCAGCGTCACCATCGGCGGACGGTCGACGAGCGAGACCGCCGAGGTCCGCGGTGTGTAGTCGTCCCCGTCGGCGAAGAACTGCGTCAGCCCTGCGCCGGAGTCCAGCACCCCGCAGCGCGAAAGCAACGTCGCGATGACCTGCCTGCTCATCGTGGCCAGTTCGGTCAGCGGGCGGTTGCGGTGTGTGCGAACGCCGAGGTTGACCTGGGCGAGGGCGTCCAGGCCGAGCCGGTCGTAGGCGTCGATGAGCAGGCCGATCTCCACGCCGTAGCCCGGCGCGAAGGGCACTGAGGTCAACAGTTCACGGGTGCCTGCGTACTCCCCGCCCAGCGGTTGCAGGATGGCGCTGAGCTCGGGTCGCAGCGCGGCGAGCAGCGGGCGGGCCACCAACTCGGTGACACGACCGCCGCCGGTGGCGTCCTGGCTGCCGCTGATCTTCAGCGGTCTGCGGTAGAAGCCCTTGACCAGGTGCACACCGTCGAGGGTCAACAGCGGGCCGAGGAGCTTGGGCACGAACATGGGGTCGGGGTCGATCAGGTCGGAGTCGACGAACACCACGATGTCGCCGGTGGCGGCGGCGAGCGAGCGCCACAGCACCTCGCCCTTACCGGGTTGCGGAGCGACCTCGGGCAGCGCAACCTCCCGGCTGACCACCCGCGCGCCCGCAGCCACCGCACGGATCTCGGTGTCGTCGGTCGAGCCGGAGTCCAGCACGATCAACTCGTCGACGAGCCCGCCGAGCAGCGGCGCGATGGACGCGACGACGCCGCCGACCGTTTCTTCCTCGTTGAGCGCGGGCAGCACGACCGATACGGTGCGGCCGCGTTTGGCGGCTTCGAGTTCGGCGACCGTCCAAGTCGGCCGGTTCCAACTGTGGTCGGCCAGCCACCGTGCGGTGACGACGTCAGTGCCGGGCAGTTCGGGTGTGAGTGTCATGCCAGTCCCCTCACCGTGCGCGTCGGCGGCCGTCCGCCCTGGATCGACGCGACCATCTCCAGTACGCGTCGTGTCGGTGCGACCTCGTGCACCCGGAACATCGCGGCTCCGTCGGCGGCCGCCAAGGCGGTAGCCGCCAGAGTGCCCTCCAGGCGTTCGGTCAAACCGACACCCAGAGTCTCCCCGACGAAGTCCTTGTTGCTCAGCGCCATCAGGACGGGCCATCCAGTGTTTACAAGCTCTTTTACGTGGCGCAACAAACTAAGACCGTGATGAGTGTTCTTGCCGAAATCGTGGGTCGGATCGATCAGGATCGCATCGCGTGCCACGCCCGCCGCCATCGCCCGTTCGGCGGCCGCGGTCACCTCGGCGATCACGTCGTCGACGACACCGCGCTCGGAGATTCCGTAGCTGACCCGGAATGGCCTGGTCCGTGGCTGCGCGCCCCCGGTGTGCGAACACACCAGTCCGGCGCCGAACTCGGCGGCGACCTCGGGTAACGCGGGGTCGTGCCCGGCCCAGGTGTCGTTGATCAGGTCCGCACCGGCCGCGCAGGCCTGCTTGGCGACCGTCGAGCGCCAGGTGTCGACGCTGATGAGCTGGTCGGGGTAGGTGCCGCGGAGCCATTCGATGAATGGGACGACGCGCGCGATCTCCGCGTCCGCGTCGACGGTGTCGCCCGGGCCGGCTTTGACCCCGCCCACGTCGACGACGTCGGCTCCCTCCTCGATCACCCGGTGCGCCGCTGCTTTGGCCGCCTCGTCGGTGAATGCCGCGCCGCGGTCGTAGAACGAATCCGGCGTCCGGTTCACGATCGCCATGATCAGCGCGCGATCACCGGCGACGGGCCGGCCGCAGAACGACTCCACGCTCTCCAGGCTACGGCCGTGCGATTTGTGGAGTCTTAG
>NZ_QMEW01000011.1 GCF_003284965.1 Mycolicibacterium sp. GF69 | reverse complement strand
GGCGCTACGCGAGAGCAAGCTGCCGCCGGCCGACGACTGAGCTCCGGGCCTTGCGGGCGGGATGGGCCCCGATTGAGATCACAGGGCCCTGAGGTTCGCAGCGGCGGCACACCTCTGTGTGGGCGGAGGTTGGCGCTTGGCTACCGCCCAAAGATTTCAGGACTGAGCGAGTCGCAGCACACGCGGGTCCACGGGACGACGGGTCTTCCCACTCGCCGTTACAGCAGCTCGGGCGGCAGCTTTCCGAACGGCCAGACTGCGCTGGCGCGACGGCTTCGTCGCTGCAGCGATGACCAACCCCCGATTCACAGCGCACTCCTGAGCAGCGCCCACGCGGGCGGAACTGGCAATGCAGCGACTAACGCGGTCATAGCGAACGCTAGTGGCGTCGGGAGCGCGAAGGGCACGGCCACCGTCGATGCCGCGACTACCCAGACGTACACCATCACCGATAACGCCAGGAGTGCGTAGGCGAGCTTGATCGCAACACCAACAGCGACGCCGGGTTTACGACGGAGTTCGAGGCGTGGAGCCCCCCATAGGACAAGCACTAGCGACACCAGCACGGTGACCGACGCAGGAATCATCAGCCAGGCTGGAAGGATTGGGGCGTTCATCGAATGCCTTTCGTCATCGGGACCCACAACAGCACACACAAGTGGTGGGGCTTCTGCTGAGTAAGTACCTTCGGGAGGTCGCCTTTCCGTCACCTGTACAGCGCCAATTCCTCGGGCGTCGGCCGACAGCTAGTCCCGCGCGCTTGATCTCCTCGACGCCACCGCACGGTGCCTGTCGATATTCGCTCGCTGCCAGCAGATCACTACTCGCCAGCGATCTTGTCGACGATGAGTAGCGCCAGCTCGACGCCGCGGTCGTTGACGTCCATGGCACATGCCGCCAGGTCAACCACCACATTGTTCGTTACCGTCATCGCCCGCTGGCATGACCAACCTGGGTTGTCTTCTTGGGAGCGGGTGATGGTGAGCACGCCTTGCTGCTCGGTAGCGGTGTTCAGCGACCAGTAGTGCGCATCGGGGTCGCCTGGGTCCCGGAGATCGACCCGCCGATCATCGCACCGCGACCACGCCGCCTCCTGGCCGGCGAAGAGTTCCTGCGCGCTGGCCGCATCGGGGAACGCCACTGCTGCCTGATAGATGATGTGGTCGGCATTATCGGGGCGATCGCGCAACTCTTCGACCCGCACCGCGGTCCAGCCGCTGCCCTCATAGGTGTGGCGCTGCGCCTGGCCCCATACCAAGCACCCATCGTCCAGTGGCCGGTTCTCGTACAGCCCCTGCCTGGAGCTGGCGACGCTGAGTGAGGCGCCCATGACCGAGCTAGCCTCGCGGGGACTGAGCAGGACACTGGACAGCGCTGCGGTCGGGACCGGTCGCGGAGCCTGGCCCAGCGTGGGGGCCGCGACGACCGTGCCGTTGGTGCTAACCGTGCATCCTGCTGTCAGCACACACGCCACCACCGCGCAGTACGCCGGACCGAACCGAAACCTACTGAGCCACTGCCGTTTTGAGAGACTGTAAGCGCGCGCTGCACGACCTTCCAGGGCCCCTACCTGACTCGTCATCAACTGCCGTCCTCCCAGCGTTGTGAGCATTCCTATGTTGAAGTACCAGCTCAGCCGCTCGTTTCCGTCATCTCCAAGAGGAGCAGATCCACCGGGGTCATCCGGTCATATGCTCTTCCGGGTGACTTTCGAGTTCGTCGACCTGCGTCGCGGCGCCGCGAACCGCTACTCATGGGTTCCCCCGTTCGATGAGTTGCAGCGCTACGACTATGACCGTTGGTGGGATGAGGTGCGTGAGCTAGACGATGCCCCCTGGTACGTCCAAGTGCTCGACGGGCTAACCGAGGTGGCTCGGATCAAGCTCGGCGACAGCATCGAGATTGATCACTACGCCGGGGTCCCCGAGGTGGGTTCTGAAGGCTTGGAGATCGAGTTCTTCGAAGTCGCTACCGAGGCGCGTGGCAAGGGGATCGGCACGCTGGTCATCCAACTATTCGCGCGCCGCCATCCCGACCGCCGGCTCCTGGCCTACAGCGAACGCGCCGACGCGTTCTGGGCATCGCTCGGTTGGTCCAGTTTCAAGCCGCCGGACTACGACCCCGACCACGAGGACCCCAGTACCCTCTTTATCGCTCCGCCGCGCTGGCAGACCAGTCCCGATGACCTCTCCTGACGCCGCGCTTTTGGTGCATCAGGGCCCCTCTGAAGCGCCGTAGGCTTCGATTGAGAGCAAACGGACCAAGGGGAGGGTACCGAGATGAGGCGAGCAGGAATCAAGGCGCTGGCGGCCACGATGGCGGCTGGAGCGCTTCTCGGGGCCGCGACAGGGCCGGCCGCTGCGTGGCCCATTCCATTGAGTGCCGACGAGATCAACTTCCTCAACGGAGTCCGCGGCAACTTCCCCGGCAACGATGACCAGCTGCTGCTCGCCGGCAAGCAGGCATGCCGACTGCTGTACACCGGACAGCCCGCCCAGGCGGTCATCGACGCCACTGCCGGCCAGTACGGGGCGAGCCCTGCCCAGGCTGCGAGCTTGGTGGGTGCCGCCCGCGGCACAATGTGCACTCAAGCGCCTGGCTGAGGTGCTCCAAGAACAGCACTGCAGGCGTCAGCTGCTCGACAGTTCACAGACCCCGTAGACGCATTGCATCCCGGCGGAAGGCCGCGGCCAGCTCGGTCGAAGTCTGTGGCGTCATTGCCGCGCGTTCGAGCTGACTAGCCACTCTGGCGGCTAGGGCTTTCGGCACGCTCGTAGATGGACCATTCGACTCCGACATCAGCTGACCAAGAAGCGAAAGCGCCTGAGCGAGGGACCTGATGTGGTCCTTTCCGGTCTCCGTGGACACTTCGTGCTGCAAGTAGAGCTGGATGGCCTCAGCAAGCCCCGCCGTTATCCGCCCCATTACGTGCCCCGGGATGGCCAGATCCCGCGGCTGAGACATGAGGTCAACTCCAGGCTGCTCGTCAGCCAGAAGGCCAGCCATAGTATCAGCCAATTCATCAAGCGCCTGCGGATCCAGGTACCGCCGCGCGGCAGTTGTGGATATGTGAAGGGTTGCGGCGATCGCCTCAACGCGATCGTTGATCAAAGCAGCCGCATCCGAGGGGTCGATGAACAGCCCGCGCTCGTTCAAGCCGTGACACAAGCGCTCGGCTCGGCTATCGACCCACCGTTGTGGTGACACCTGACAGGGCCCTTTCTCTCGGCAGAATCTGCATCCTATGGCTCCGGCCTCGCTTGCACGGCGATCCGCCTACACCGGTGTTTCCGCGGGCAGAGGGATTCCCGGCAAACATCATCCGATGATCCGATGCCCTACTAGTAGGTCAAACCTGTTGTCGTTCCAGAAAACTCGATACTTCCCATTGCATCGCTACCAGTCCTAACGTAGATACATGAGAAGCGCGGAACACCGATCATCAGTCGCCGCCTCATGCCCCCTTGGGCGCCCACCTCCATGCCTGGGCCTGACGCGACGAGTGGTTGGCCGGCTCGTTCGAAACGCTATCCGTCAGCATTACGAGACGTTTCCCACGCTGCGTGTTCCTCGCCAGATCGCGTTTGTTGCCCTCGACAGACATGCATCTACCGCATAGTTAACGACAATTAGTGTCAATAGTGTTGCACTGCTACCACATTTGAGCTTTCCAGAGACGCCGCACCGCGTGCATTCCACCTCTGATTGCGCGGCCGGCCCATACTGTGCTCGCCGGAGCACAACCCGTCACGGAACACGCGGGACGCGCCACTGATGATTTGAACCAGTACCAAGCGGGAGAGGTTGAATCCAACTATGACCGTAATCGACGGATATATGTCGTTGTGGCCCAGCCGTTTCAGCATGGCTGAGCACCACTATGGTCGTCGCGCCCTAACGTCCCGGAACGACGTGGCAGCACCGAGCGGCGTGCGCAGAATAAACCCAGCTGCATCGAGACTAGGGAGTGGCAGGTGAGTAAGCACAGACGGGAGTGGACGGCGTATGGGGTGCCGCAGATCGCTTCGCGATTGGGCAGGTTATCTCTTGGCCTCACCGACGAGACTGAAGAATCCAGTGAAATACTCACTGGACAGTCCCCATCCCTCTACTGGATCTCCAAGGCAACCGTAGACGTCGCCAGCGGGTTAGCCGCGAACGGTGTGCCCAACCACACTTTCGCAGAACTGCTCCGCAGCAGCGATATTGCACCTTCCGGACTCATGTGCTTCGAAAAGCCGCTCGGCAGCATTAGGTGGATAGGAACCTCTGGTGAGATACAGGTTTCCTGGGACGCCGTGATGTGGGGCCCGGTAACTGATACTCAGTTTGACCAACTCGAAATCGAGGAACGGCCAATCTACATCGCCTTACTGTCGCGGATGGCCAAACATCGCTACCTGCTCACTCCAGACGAGCGCCAAATGCCGCTACAAAAGTGCGACGTGCTATTTACTACGAGTAATTCCCCTTTTGCCGAGGGGCAGAACTGGACCGACCATCAGGGCGAGATCGATGAATCGGAGACGACAGCATTGGACACAACCACCGCACTGATGACGTCGGTGCTCTTGACAGCCGGGCAGCCGCGAATCACTGCTCAACGGGTGATCGGAACCAACGAGGGTGTCGTCATCGCTCGGCGCGATCGCGACGAGGACAGACAGGTCGAGCCCGAAGTGATCCTGATCGATGTGCTACGCCCTCCGCGGGCCGCGGACGATCAGCAGTCAGCCGCAAATCACAAGGAGCGCAAGGCTTTTGACCACCGCTGGTGGGTGCGCGGCTACTATAAGATGCAGCCGTACGGGCCAAGGAGTGAACTGCGCAAGGTCATCTATATCGAGCCACACACAGCGGGTCCCGACGATAAACCGCTGTCAAACGCGCCACGTGTCAACATCATTCGGAAAGATCCGCCATAGCTGCTGCTACCCATTCCGACTGCGCTACCCCTAACGCACCTCGTAAACCTGCACCTCTCCGGCGACCCACCACTGCTGCCTATCCACTGCCTGCGCCCCCGGCTCCGCCGGCCACCTGGGTCCGAGCCGCAGATCGCCTGATACTTGCCGACATGCGGCCCATTCTGGCCGCACGAACCCACCTGAGTCTCCTGCCTATGTGGGGGCGACACGCCGGCCGCGATGTCGGCTTATGCGCGTTTAGCAGCAGAAGGCCCTGCTCCTACCAGGACCAACAGATTGCGAGCGGGGACTTGGTGTCGTCATGTCCCCTCTTTGCAGCTCATAGGCCTTATTGTTCCTTGTAGCTTCTGGTCTATGACCGCATCGCGTTGCGTCTTCACACCGCAGCCCGCGCCCGCCCCGCACCTCAGGGAGCAGCCACGCCCCCACGCAATCGCCGCCACGCAGCACAATCCTCGCGATGACACCCACCGTCGCCCGCTATCGATGTCGCGGCTCCGGTCGGAACTCCAGCGCCCCGAGGGCGCTCTACTCGAATCGCTCCGCCTCGCTCGACGCCCAATCATGTCCGTCAACACGGCCGCAGCCCGCGCGGGAGTGAGTCCCACGACCTGGCGGTCCTACGTCAACGGCTATCGGGTGCTGTCCGCCGGCAGCCCGGTCCAGATGATTGCACCAGCGGCCACCTTGGCGCGGATGGCCGCTGCGGTGGGAGCCACCACCGAGAGCCTACTGGCCGCTGATCGGCCCGACGCGGCACATGTACTCGGTGGCGGCAATGCTGATGACATCACCCCCTCTCTGCTCCCGCAGCCACGCGAATTGCCGAACGATGACGCCCCTTTCGTACCCGACCCCGCAGTTGCCTTGATCGAGTCGCGGCGCCTGGCGGCTGTCCCGCCGGTATCGGTGCGCAAAGTCGCGGCCGTCGCCGGAATCAGCGACACAACGTGGCGCAACATTGTCTCGGGGTTACCCCGCGCGGGCAGACGGGTCAAGGTTTCTACGGCGGCGCACTCGGTGGCGAAGATGGCTGACGCGGTGGGGGCCAGCCCAGACGAGATCGAGGCGGCCGGCCGACCCGACGCAGCAACCCTGATGCGCAACTCGGAATCCCTGCGCAAGAACAACGATGAACTCCTCGCCCGTTGGAGTCAGCTCGCCGATCAAAACATCGCCATAGACCCCGACGATCTTCTGCGTCTCGCGATCACGATCGACCACGCCTCATCACTCCTCGATGCGGCATCGCGGGACTTCATCGGGAGACTCGACGATGGGGTCACCCTCATCGAACGCATCGCCGGTCATCTCATGGACAACGCTCCCGATGCAGTCGTGCAGCGCCGGCGACGACTTCTCGAACGCGACGCCGACCCGCTACCCCACGCCGACACACCGCACTGAATGCCATCGGGTATCAACGAGTGCCAGCCCGAACCAACTAGAGCGATCCCTCGCCGCTTAACGCCATCACGAACCATGTTGTGCCACAGTTTCTTTGGATGCTCGCGCAATGTCAGAGGCTGATGGTCTACTCACTGCATGACAGCCCACAGCGCGACTTCTGATCCCAGCCAGCAAGCAATAGTCCCGTCCTACAGTTGCTCGGCGGTGCGCTGGACACCGCAGCAATGGCGCGATGCCGGCAAGCAGTCACCCATTGGCACTCACGATTGGAGCAAGTGCCCTTCGCTTGTCGAGAACTGGGAGCGCGCCGGCGAGGCCAATGCTGGACTCAAGTTGAGCCAGGTGTGGAGTAGCAATTCCATCGTTGGTTGGTACTGGCGATGCGTCGACGGGCACATGTGGCGAGAACCGGTGAACCGCATGTTCGCCAGAAACGTCTTCGGCCGCCGCGCCCGCTGGCGCAGTTTGATGGGCGCCTCTTGCGCCTGTCGCCGATGTGCTCTTGATCGCTTCGGAGCGCGCTTCGATCGCTGCGGCTGCATCGCACCCGACCTCGCACTGATTGAGCCGACACCCGTTGTGCTGCCGGGGTTTTGTCCAGACTGCAAGGCCTTGGGCTCGGGAGCTTTTGTCCTCGGTGCGCCTGTGCTCGTTCATCATTGTCCACCCACCTCGAAGGAGGAAGATGTGCTGCGGCAGCGGCTGGGGGCAGTCCTCCCGCTGGCTTCCCCTGGTGAGGCGAACGCCGTGAACGTCCGCACTACCAGTTGGGGTGCTCGCCATGTGTTCCCCGACATGCTGGTCCCCTCGACCCGCGTCGCGATCGAGTACGACTCACCAGGGCCGCTGCGCGACGCTCACGGCCCATTAAGTGTCGACCACGAAAAGGACAATGCCTTGCGTCGCGTGGGCTGGGAGGTCATCCGTGTGCGCGTTGGCGACCTCGCCCTCATCGGACCCTACGATGTCGCGGCCACCGGACCCACCCGTGCGGCCGCTGCGGCCGTGATCGATCAATACCACCGCGTCCTTCTCGGCGGTGAGCGTTCGGGCACCCACCTGGTTACGAGCGGAGAATTCACTTCGACGCAGTGGGAACAGTTGGCCTTGGACCTCGACGCTCAATAGCACCTGGGCCGATCGACCATCAGGTAGTCGCCCAGCCTTCCTGAAGGGCACGCGTCCCGGCGATCGCGTCCTTGAGTGACGGTGCGGTCTGCAGCTGGTCGAGCAATATCCAGAGCCGTGACGACGGGTAGATACCGGCGCCGTTGGGGACCGGTTCGAGCGGCGGAAGTCTGGGACCGAGGTCGTACACGGCGTGCGGTCGGTCGCTGGCGTCGTTCTCGGGTAGGTACGGGTATCGGTCGCGGATGGTGGGGACGACATCGGCGTGCATGATCCGGTGGATGCGTTGCACGGCGCCGGCCCACCGGAACGCCATGAAGTTCGGCGGGTCGGTGGGCCATCCCCCGACGCCGTAGGGGTGGAAGTAGCAGAGGTGATGGGTGACGAACTCGCGGTATGTCGGGGTGCCCTCGCCGCCCGGGCGGTCTTCACTGAGCACCACGCTGTAGACCAAGCTGTCGGCCACTGTGCGCATGCGTATCACTTCCAGTAGGTAGGTGTGCAGCTCTTCAAGCCAGATACGTTCTCGCCCACGGCATACCGCTCGGGCGGTCGCGATGTCAGCGAGGACGTCGCGCCACGGTAGGTGCACCACGGGGACGCCCTGGATCTCCGTGGGCAGTTGCGTCTCGGCGAGCGCAGTGGAGGCCTGGGATAGGGATACCAGTGCACCCGACCCGGACCGGTGGATGCGCGAGACGTATTGCGCCAGTTGCGTCGTCGTGGGAAGCAGCCAGTCCCGTTTGGCCTCAAAGATCACCAGCGCTGAGGGCAGCCGCACCTCAAGGTCTGTGCGGCCGATCTCGGCCCGGACTTCCAGCGCGAAGCTGATGTCTTCGCCGTCTCCGAGCGTCGGCCAGACGCGGCGCAGTAGTGCATCGCTGAGTGCGGTGCAGCGCGCCATGGTGAAGCCGAGTGCTGCGGTCAGGTCGTTCTCGTTCTGGCCGAGCAGGCTGAATGCCGACCCCACTTCGGCTCCGTATCGCGTCAGCGAAGCCACTCAGTCACTCCTCCCGGTTTCGACCCAGTTCGTGCTGCCGCGGCGGCCGGCCCGTGGCGTCTGACCGGGGACATGTCATGGTGCCCGGTCGCAGGCTCAGGCCGGGTCGGGACAGAAGTCGATGTCCTTGCCGTCGACGTTGACCGTGGCTGACCACCACCACACCGGGCCCAGGGCGTCGAGGCCGGCCTGGGGTAGCACCATGCCGATCTCGCCGGGGGTATCGGTGTCTGCGAAGCCGTCCATGTTGTGCTGGGTGCCTTCGGTGAAGGGGAAGTAGAAGTAGCCGATCTTCTGTCCGTCGAGCGTCTTGTAGCCGAGCTGCACGCTCGCGCCGTCTGGGTTGGTGGCCAGCAGGGACCAGAGCACGGTCCCGGTCGTCGGCACGTCCCCGGTATAGGTCATGGTCACCTGAGCGCTGGTGCCGGCGCGGCCGGCCATCTCTCCGACCTTGACGTCGACGCCGGTGAGGTCGATCGGTGTGGCGGAGACAGTCGACGTGCACGAGGACTGCGGTCCAGCCAGCACCTTGCCTGGCGGCACTGTGGGGGGTGCTGCAGGAGCAAGAGGGGCCGCGGCGGGTGAATCGGTCGTGGAGATCGGCAGGCTCACCGACGTGGTGACGGTGGCACCGGGCGCTTCGGAGGTTGAGGCCTCTGGTGTCTCGGATGCGTTTCCGCATCCCGCGACGACGGCGACTACGCCGACCGCGCCACACACGATTCGGGCATGCCGTCCCAGACTGCGCCTCATGCTCAACCCCCTGGTCGTCAGTTGTTCCTTGGCAAGCTACGCCACCGGCTCTGACGCAGGCCGGTTCAGTCCCCGGTGAGCGCTCGTAGGTGGGTGAGGGTGATATACGGGTTGTATGACCCGGGCCAAGGTGAATCGTCGTTGAGGAACGCCTCTGCGGGCAGCCATCCGATGGCGTAGTCCAGCTCTTCGTCATCCAGCTCTTGGCCGCCCCACGCGGTGCCGAGATGCCGCGCATAGGACGGAAGCCTGTTCTCGTCATCGACGTAGACCGCCGCGTTGGGGTCGATCCCCAGCGCCGCCATGCGCGCGGCAGCGTTGGCGATCGCCTCCCGCTCCTGGCCGCTCATGCGACCGGGGGCGGTGGGGCCGGTCTCGTGGGCGGCAGTGTGTGCGGGCTGCGTCGTGGCGGTTGAGTTCATCATCTGTTGCGTCCCTTCGCGGGTTTGGTGACCGAACGCTCGCGTCCGGCCGGTTCGCTGTATGTCGTTGTCCGACAGCACTAATGATACGTACGGCCACCGACATCGCCCAGGGCCCGAACGGGATAGTCAATTCGATCGCGCAGCAGGCTCCTCACGCCGCGCCGACGATCAGTCACTTCAGAGTGAACAGTGTCAGCTCCAGCTCGTCGGGTTCGGCGTCGAGCGCGCGGGCTGTCTGGTGCATCCACTTCAGGTACACCGCGTATCGGTACGGGCTCCACGCCACTGATCGGCCGCGGCCGACGACGAGGTGCGGGATGCCTGCCAAGTCGTGCACTCTGCGGGCGAGCACGTTGTCCAGAATCAGGGCGCCGGGAGTGGTGAAGTAGAGGAACTTGGTGAAGAACGCCGGGCCGAAGTTGTCGATGCGCGACCACCCGTCGGCGTTGGCGGACGCGCGCTGCTTGGGGTCGTGCCCCCCGTAGAACTGCGCGTACCCCGCGATGGCATCGTGCTGTGCGGCTTCTGCAGCGGCCGTGAGCATTTCACCGAGCCGCCCATGGGTCCCCTCGACAATTTCGCGGTAGCGGTGTGGCCCGTAGCCGATGCGCCCGGTGCCCCAGATGAAGCTGGCAGCGAACACCGCCGGCCAGTCGCCTGTGGCGGCCAAGTCGAACACGTCGCCGCGGGAGACGCTGGTGGTGTCGCGCAGCGCGGGGGGCAGGGCGTCGCCCCAGTGGTGCCGATGTCGATGCGGTGCCCGCGGACTCCGCCTTCCCCGAGCGCGCGGCGCTTTGCCGCCAGTCGGTCTCGCAGGGTGTCGAGCTGCTCCGCGGCGAGGGGATGCCGTGCGGCCTCTTCGGCGGCCTGGTCGTCGTGCTGATAGCTCATCTCGTCCTCCCCTGGCGGGCCGCGTTCACAACCCTGTCCGGGTTCGACTTAACCATGACGGTGAGGCCGCGCGGCGTCCGGTGCGGTGCCGCCGACCTGCGAATTCTCTTCCGTGTCTCGATCATGAGCGAAGATCGCGCCATGACTACTTCCACACCTCAACCGGAGATCAACAGCCTCTACGACAAACTGAACGAAGCCCGCAGCAAGGCGTGGGCCGAATCCAACGATGCCCACATGCGTACGCGGCGCATCGCAGAAGAGACCGACCCCGATCCCTCAGCCAGCGAACTCATCGGCCTGGCTGCCATCGAGGCGGTCATTCAACTAACGGCGCAGATCCACTACCTGACGGTGGCCACCCGCGAGCACACCGCCGCACTCGAACGTGCACGGGACAGTTCACAGCGGCCCTAGGCCGGGCCTGTCTCAGATCACCGATCGGAGAGCAGCCGAAGGTGAGCAGCGTCGGGGTCTTGGCGTGCTCGCGCAACGCGATCCAGCGCGGAATCGGCTGCGGGACTGCTCTTTTGAAGGAGTCGCAGTACGGTGTCGCGCGCTTGAGGGTTGAACGGCTCAGCGTGCAGGTCATCGCACGCGATCTTGAGATCGCGGATGAAGTCCCGCACCACAGTCCAGTCCGGGTCGTTGATTCCCGACGTTCCCGTCGCAGCGTCCATGGGCTGACCGCTCCTCTCGCCTCGTCACGACCAGCCACCACGTCGAACGTGGACCTTTCTGGTCGCTACGTAGATCCTCACACGCCGGAAGGAGGGTCACGTGCACCAATTTTCGACGCCCGGATACCGCATGTGAGCTGGCCTTTTGCAGACGGAGGCCGCGACGGTGACTCGAGGAGGAGCGGTCAGCCCGACCGTCGTGCTTCGAGATCAGAGGCGCCGGCATTGTCGCCGGCGGGCATGTATTCCGAGGTGTCCGGCAGCCCCGCCTGGCGTGCGGCCCGATCGGCGACGGACATCAGCCGTCGCAGACGACCGGCGAGCGCGTCCTTGCTCAACGGCTGCTCGGCCATGCGTCCCAGTTCCTCCAGCGATGCGCCGGGGTGCGCGATCCGCAGGCGTCCCGCCTCCGCGAGATGTGCCGGTGCGGTGGGGCCGAGGAGGTCGAGCGCGCGGGACACTCTGGCCGCGGTGGCTGCACCGGCTGCTTCTGAGCGTCTGCGGTTGGCGTCGTCGAAGTTGGACGGTCGATCGAGCGGGACGCGTTCGATGCTGCGCTGACGGCGTTGCATCCAAGTCTGGTATGTCACGACCGCCCCTATGCGCCGCAGCATCTCGCCTGCGCCTTCGGGGTCGCGCACAACGACGCGATCGACGCCCCGGATCTCGTTCATCTTGGCCTGCACACCCAACCGGCGCGCCGCGCCGACTAGAGCCAACGCGGCCTCGGGGCCTGGGCAACGGACCTCCATGCCGCGCGTGCGCCCGTTTTCCACCAGCGACCCCCGCGCGACGAACGCGCCACGCCACGCCGCTTCCAGATCGGGAACCTGACCGGTCACCACGTGGGCGGGCATCCCACGCACCGGCTGACCGCGAGGGTTCAGCAGCCCGGTCTGGCGGGCGAGGGCCTCGGCGTTGTCGGTAACTCGCACCAGGTACTTCTCACCGCGGCCGCCGGCCGGAGCGACCGGCCGAATCGTGGGGGTCTGCCCGAAGAGATCATGGATGTCTCGGCACAACCGACGGGCAGTGCTCAGCAGGTCGACCTCGGCCACGACGGCCAGCCGCCCGTGGACGACCTGCAGACCGCCGGCGAATCTGAGCAGGGCCGAGACTTCGGCTTTGCGTGCCGAGGGTGAGCGCACCACCAGCTGGCTCAGTTCTGCTTTCGCATCGCCTGTTGCCGTCATCGTGGGTTCTCCTTGAATGTGCTCGCCGCGGCGATCCCGACGCGTGTGCATGACCTGCCTGTGAGACCGTTGCTCGCCTCATGATGCCCCAGGTTGTGGACCCAACCCGGCCCCGACAGGGGACGAGTTTCGATAACTGGCCCGCGGCGAGAGCGGCGAATCAAACCACACCCGCGAGAAGACGTGACGTGCGACAACCACGACTTGATCCCCAGTCGTGGGAATATTGATCTCGACACGGGAGGGAGCACCGCGTGGCTGACACAGCTGATCGAGCGCGCCAGGCGCTCATCCTCTGCGCCGTCGAGGTCACTCAGCGATGAGCACCGGCGATGAGGTAACCCAGATCCTCGACCAGTTGCGGGGGCTGCTGGGCGAGGGAACGCCGGTCACGGCCCCATTGCCGTCGCAGGTACCTGCCCAGATCCAGCAGCGGCTCAATGCCCTACCGGGCGGGTTGGGTGCCTTCATCGACAAACTGATCGACGAGCGCAAGAGCCAGGCCGAGATCAGCGCCGCCCTGGCCGAGGTCGACCCTTCGCTGGTGCCTGTCGTCGACGAATCGGCGGCCAACGTGACCGCAGCCCGCGATGAGCTCAACGGCACCCAGAACACCTACGCCGACCGCCGCGGGCAGTTGGCCCCCGTGGAGGGCACGCCCATGGGACAGCTGGGCGTGCTGCAAGCCAAGGTGGATGCCGTCGGCAATGGCGCCAACACCGTGCGGGCGCAGATGCCGCCGGCCGATCTGCGCCGGGTGCTCGTCGACCGTCTCGCCCAGCGGTATTACGAACAGGCCAAGGCGGCGATGCAGGGCGCCGGCGGCGGGATGCCGGGCGGTGGTGGCATGCCTGGCGGCGGTGGCGGGATGCCGGGCGGCGGCGGCATGCCCGGCGGTGGGGGCGGCGGCTCGCCGTTGAGTGCGCTGTCCTCACCGGCGGCGAGCTTGGCGTCAGCGTTCTCACCGGCCTCCTCGACGAAAGACAGCTCCACCGGTGAGCAGGGGATGGCCTCTGCGCTGCCGTCCGGCCGCGGAGGCAGCGAGGCCGGACGGCGGATGGCGGAGAAAGCGCTGACCGCCCAGGGGCTGCCCTATGTGTGGGGCGGCGGCAACGCCAACGGCCCCACTGGCGGCGGGTTCGACTGCTCGGGGCTGTCGCAGTGGGCCACCGCGCAGGCCACCGGAGAGAACATCCCCCGCACGACCTACGACCAGATCAAATTGGGCACGCGCATCAACCCTGCCGACGCTCAGCCAGGTGACCTCGTGTTCTCCCGCTTCAGCAGCCGCGGCCCCGAGCATGTGCAGATCGCCCTGGGCGGCGGTCAGGTGGTGCACGCTCCGCAGCGCGGCGATGTGGTGCGCATCGCGGCGATGCCCACCGACGTCGTGGTCAAGCGCATCTTCTGAGCCGGCGCACCTCACGCACGTTGTGCCCCAGCGTCTTACGGAACCTTCTGCTCTAGGTCGAGCAACTGCTGACTGCCGATCTTGAGTTCGGCTGCCAACCGCTTGGCCGCTTTGCCGTCAAGTTCCAGGAACTTCGTCGAGCCCCGGTACTCGTGGGTTTCCCGCGTGTCGATGACGATGAACGATGCACCGTTCTTGATCTTGTCACTGGACCCGAGACTGATCTCTTTATTGCAGTGCGGCAGACGAATTCGCTGTAATCGGTCGTCCCGTTTCCAGAGTCCACGTTGAAGGGCTACTGCCAGCGCGTGAGCGATCGCAGGCTCCAGGTCGGCCGCGTCATGCCACGAGCCCCACGGCAGCGGCCCCTGCCAACGCAGATTCACGCTCGGGGTGTGCTCGCCCACGGTGAAGCTGGTGGTGACTTCGTGACCGAGGGTGTTGGTGATGGTGACGGGGCGGTGCCCGGTGAGCTGCTCGAACAGCACGGCCCCCTGCTCGTCGATGTCCCCCACCACGGACTCGCGTTGCGCGGTGAGTGCATCGAGTTGGGCGGTCAGGCGGTCGTACTCGCGCTCCAGCTCGGCAACGCGCTGCACCGACTGTTGGTAGTGCGTGCGCGCTTCTGCGGCGCACCTGCGGGGACCGCCGGGTTCGTCAGCTGACTTGCACATGCGCCCTCGACGCGGCCGTCGGGATGGGTCGGACGCGCGACCATCGTCTGCCCTGGGCGCCCGCTGCGGCGGTACCGGGCCAGCACTTCACTGGGCGGCAGCGAGCCCTGTCCGACGCCATGCGCGTCCTCCTCCTCGTGACGATCACCAGGCTCAATCCCGTCACGGGAGCATCGGAAAGTCCCCCGCGGCCTGGCGCTACTGGAGAAGTACCTCGCCGCGTGTTTGTTTCCGTCGCCGGCTGATTGATTGCGAAGGAGCGCCGGTCACACCCGGCTATCCGCCGCGCGGTCGCCCCAGTCGGTGGACAGCGCCGACATCAGGGTCCACCACCTCTGGTGCAGCAGCATTCGGGAGCGTTCGTCACCGTCGCCGCGGTAGGACGGCGCACGCCGAACCCAGATCCTGGCCAGTGAGCGGGCGACGTCGGAGACGATCCAGTAAAGCAGCTCGTCCTCGTCCCAGGTGGACACCTGCGGCTGGCCTTCCTGCGGCCGGTAGATCAGCTCCTCTTGGTCCAGGCAATAGCCTGGTTGAGCGAGCGAGCTGGGGATCTCCAGCGGGGCGCCGCGGGGCCGTTCTCCGGCGGCGACGGTGAGCCGGGCAATCCAGATGCTCAGTTGGGCACGGATATTGGCATTGCGCTCACGTAGCCTGCCGGGCAGGTCGTGGTCACCTTGGGCGTCTGGGTGGCGGGGCGGTTGCCCGACGACATCGACGGTGGCAGTGCCGATCTCGGCCACGGACGGGCCACCGGGGCCGAGGTCGTCACCCGTGACCACGGCGATGCGTACCGCGCGATTCCGGTCACCGGTGATCCAGGTAGCGGCCTCGGTGTCGGCGGTGATCACGACATCGGAGATGGTTTTGGCGCGTTGCGCCCCGGTGTGTTCCTGCGCGACGTAGCGCGCGGGGCGGCCGAGTGTCACGAGCCAGCGTTGCGCGGCGTCATCGGCGGGGTTGAGGGGCCGCACCAAGGTGGCGTCGACCGGCATATCAATGCTCAGCTGGCCGTTGGTCCTCAGACTGTGCAGTATGAGCCCGCCGACGGATGCTGCCAAATTGGGTTGTGCGGTCATGACTAACGACTTCTGGGCCTCCTCGCTGCCGGCGGTCTCAACCGATGTCTGTCCGGCGGCGGTGTGCGTGACCACTTGGGTGCCGCCTGGTGCGGCGGCGGGGTCCGCGGTCAGTTCGTCGGGGAGATCGTCGATGAGGATGACGGCGAGGGGTTGCTCGTGGGTCGCATCGAGGACGTAGGTGAGGTTCATGGCGAAGTTGGTCATGCCGGGATGCGGTTGGTCCCCTTGCCGGTGCGGCCACACGGTCACTTCGGTGACCCACGCGAACGCTCCGGCGTCGTCGCGGCCCTGCTGCTGCGCGGGGAGGCCGGCCGCGGCCGCAGGGTCGTGGAGATAGATCTTCCACGGTTCGTCGAGGGCGGCGTGGAACACCGGGGCGCCTGTGGTCTCGTCGAGGCGCAGATGCACTGTGGATGCGGTAGCTGG
The DNA here is from genome assembly GCF_003284965.1 of Mycolicibacterium sp. GF69. Taxonomy (GTDB): domain Bacteria; phylum Actinomycetota; class Actinomycetes; order Mycobacteriales; family Mycobacteriaceae; genus Mycobacterium. The sequence continues at coordinate 122,825 of NZ_QMEW01000011.1, read as the reverse complement.
CACCTGTGAAGCCAGTTCCGGCGGACCGGCCTGTACGTGCTTGATCACGAATCGCGACACCTGGGTTAATTTACCGTCGGCTCCCCCGGATTCTGCCTGCGAGCACTGGTTTTTCTTCCTCGCCGGACACTCGGCGGTCGAGGCGACGCTGCAGTGAACCGGCTGCGTGCCCCCAAGTGCGTCCGGGGTTGCTGCGCTGCTACCTGGTGTCTGGTCCGGCGGGCGAGGCTTGGGCGCGGCGTTCGGCAGCGATGTCGATCGCCAGTTGCAGCTGGTCGGCGGTGAACATCCACCCCTGGTCAGTCCATGTGCGACCGACGAGCTGGCCGATGGCGGGCTGCGGTAGTCCGCTGGCGTCGGCGACGTCTTTGACGGTGAATAGATGCCCGGAGGCCGGGGCGCGGCGCCCGCGGCCAGCACGGTGCATCGGCAGCACGTTGTCGGCCATGGTCTCCACCCTAATGCGTATCGCCGGGCTGCTTCTGCACATCTTTTGCAGCTCTGACCAGCGAAGGTGTCACGTCCCCGCAGTTCGGGCCACCAGACTGGCGGTGCTGGGCCCGGCCCGCCGATCACCTGGTTGATGCACCACAGCTCAGGGCCGGGCTTGCGATCGCCCGCGGGCGGGGACGTGGCATATTCCCTGGTCAGTTGGCTCCGCGTGCACGGAGGCAAGGTCGCGGGACTCGCCCCAATCGGCCGGCAGGCTACATTTGCTCACCATGGCGGCGCCGGCATTGAGCCCCGACTGTCTCGGCTGGGTGCGCGGCGCCGGCTATGCCTGGAGCACTGACGACTCGACTGACACCCTCGTGCTGCGATCGCAAATGGGTCCACCGACGACGCGGTATCTCATCCGCCAGGTGCGAGACCGGCTGCGGCTGATCCAGGCCGACGACGACGCCGAGGAACGCACCCTGTTGTACGCCGCGGACCGGGAAGTGCTCGAACGGTTCCTCTACGGCGTGTTCGGCGATGACATCCGCGATGAGCTTGGTCTGCCCTACCTCGAATTGCCGTGGGCTGCTGATGATCTCGCTGCCGGGTTCACCCTCGGAGAGATGGAGCGTGGTTATCGAACGCTGCGCCGCGGCGGCGTCCCTGTCGCTGCAGCCCCGGATCCGACCCTCAGCCTCCTGGCGCTCGTTCCGCTGTCTCACTTCCTGGGTTTCACCGCCGCGGCGCTGAAGACAGCGTTCTTCGCTGAGGATGGTGCACCGTTGTTGACCGGTGGCGCCTACTCCGCCGGCGACCGCGCCGGCCGGCGCAGCCCTCCGACGTAGCGGGCCAACTAGAGCACCCGTCGAGTCCCGCAGCGGCTCCGGCGGTGCCCCGAGGGGTGCCTGACGCACCCTTTCGGGGCGCCGCCGCCGTGCTCAGCTGGCCTTGAACTTGAGTTGAGCCACGACGCACTCGGTGGGTTCGACGTCATCGCGAACACCCAGCAGGACGGGCTGATAGAGCGCACCGCCGACCTGGGCGGCGTAGAGGTAGCGCACCTCGACGACATCGCCAAGCTGAGGGACGTTCTGATTCGCGGGCACCGTCACGTTCCCGACGCTGCGCCAACCACCACCATCGAGCAGGCTCACGCCCACGCTGCGCTGTTGGTTGATGGTGGTGACCACCGCGGATGCCGTGGCCACGAACTTCAGCTTGAGTTGCGCGCCGCCGCTGCTGGGGCGTCCCTGCCGATAGGGGGCGTCCCATCGCTTGAACACCGCCCCCTCGGCGTTGCGCGTCCGAAGTGCTGCGAGCTGGTCGGCCTTGTCGGCAGCGTCGGTCCAGCAGTCGACGTACCCGAGGTGCGCTGACGGGCCTGCGCTGTCGAGCAGGGCGGCCAGAGCGCCGTAGCGGGCACTGTAGGGCTGCTCACGCAGCTCGGTGCCGTCGTGGGAGAGCATGTCGAACACATGGAAGCGGTCTCCGATCGCCTCTCCGTCGAGCACTAAGTCACCCGGAATCGTCTGTGCCGCAGCGGCGATGGGCGCTGCGACGTTGATGACGAGGCCGAGCTTGTTGATGCCCTCGACGGTGCCGCCGACCTTGCGCAGCATGAGCCGCCGTCCGTCGAACTTCTCCTGCATGACCCACAGCGGGTCAGCCACGACGCGGCCGACTTCGGCCTCGTCGATGACGTTGAGCAGCTGCGGCACCAGCCCACTAACGCGGCCCGCGCTCTCGCTGTGCAAATAGGGGGTTCCTGCGTCCCCGTCGGTGTATCCCTTGGATCGCTTCTCCGACAGCACCTTGTGGAAGATGCGTAGCGCCGCGGCGTGATCGACCGGCGATTTGGTCTTGGTTCCGGTGGCTAAAGATCCGCCTCGACGACCGTAGGCAACGTTCACGACATAGCCTCCGCCGTCTGCGGCGTCGATCTGCGCCTGGTACACCTTGTCGCTGGAGCCGGACTTGAAGTAGAGGGTGGCCGATTCTGCGCAATTATCCATGCTGAAGTTCCCTTCGTAGGTGAGCAGACGCGCACGCCTGCCCGTTTGGACGAACACCGTAATTCTACGATGGGGCACCGACATTCACGGTGCGGTTCCGTGGCCCCCATGTCTCCAGTGATGTCGCGGACCTGTCGACAAGCAGCCATCCGACGCCCGGCACGCCGTGTTCGACGAGCAGGCAGGGCAGCACCACCTGGAGTGGCTGGCCAGGTGGTGAGGCCTGTCACCCGATTGGGCATATACTCGACGCCAGAGCCGCGTCGCATGGCTGACCCCGCGTCGTTCAGGTGCCCGCATCACCGACGACAGTAAGGGCTAGGTCCTTTGGATCTGCGACACACACCGATCACTATTGGTAGGCGTGGGGTGCGGGGCTGCGCCGATCGAGTACGTGATTGGAAGTCACTGTCATGACGAAGAATTCGTTTCACAAGAAAAATGCCCGCGCCCTCCAGGCCGCGAATCCAGGCCTCAATTTCAACGCTGCAATGGCTGCGCTCGACCGCTCCGCGCCGCCACCTCCCGGTCACGCGTGGGCTCACGGCCAGCAACTGTGGGTGCGCACCCTGGCCGAGGAGACTCCCGTCCGCTGCTACCTGTGCGGGCGAACCTCCAGCATCGTCTCTTTCGGCGACCTTGCGGTCGACCACGGCCGCGTGCAGATGTACTGCCAGCACCATCAGTGCGACGCCCGCGAGGTCGAGGTCATCGTCGTCGACGACGGCACCGAGGCGACCAGGAAGCGCTCCGATGTGCGCATCTTGGCTCACTACCCTCCGGTCACTGACCGGCCGCGGGCCGCAGCAGCGTTGACCCGCTGTCGGAATGCTTCGATCCACTCCGGCCGCCCCGCGATCAGCTCTGCTCGGGCGCGCAGATCGGCGAGCTGCGCGGCATCGAGTCCGGCGGTGTGTTCGCCGCTGCGGCCGGTGAACAGGGCCGCACCGAAGTAGGGCTGATGAATGGAGCGGTACTCCGCCAGCAGCAGGGTCGCCAGCGGGTTGAGGGTTGCCGCGATCAGCTCGGCATCTCCGAAGTCGGGGAAGCTCTCGTCGTCGGTCCACATGTCGATGTGTTCCGTGGCGTCGGTGACGGTGTAGAGCCGGCAGCCGATTGCCTGGCGAATGGTGGCCCCGTAGGTGCCGGTGTCGCAGGGGGTGAGGTCGATGGTCTCGATGCTGGCGTCGATGCCGATGAGCAGCGCCTGCCCGACGCCGACGGCCGCGCCGGGCCGGTGGTCATTGGTGATGTCATCGGAGCGCAGGACGGCTGCGGGGTGCGTGTTGGTGAGCATGTCGGGTGGGCCTCCTTGGCCTGTAGGGACCGGGCGCGCACGCTCGGCCGGGCGGGGTGGTTCGTCTGCCACTGTATCGGGGGCCACCGACAAGCCGGAGTGTCGGTGGCCTCCGTTGCGGAGTCCAATCAGTACATAGCCCAGTCGATTTCGTTGACGTCGACTCCGAACTCCTCGGCGGCGCGCTGATAGATGTCGTCGAGGTCGAGGCGCACTTGCTGGCCGTTGGCGTGGACGGCGATGCTGTAGGCGCTGAGGTAGCGCAGCTTCTCCGATCCGGCGTGGACGAACACCGCGACCTGGCCGTCCTGGAGGTGGTCGGCGATCATGTCGGGGACGAACAGTTCGGTGGGCTCGGCGTCGTCGTCGTCGGTGGTGTAGACGAGCTGGCCCCAGCTGCCGGCGGTGTCGTTGTCGGAGACGCAGATGACCACTGCGTCCGCTCCGCGGTCGGGCCGGGCTTCGACAGTGAACTCCGCTCCGGCCAACGCGGTTTTGAGCGCGTCGATGTCTTTGACCTTGAAGATGTTGGTGCGGCCTTTGCCGTAGTAATCCGCCATGCGTTTCTCCCTGCCCTTGTGCGGTTCGGTGACCGAGTGCTCGCACCCGGCCGTATCCGTCATTCCTGGTGACTGACTACCGCAATTCTATTGCAGGGCACCGACACTGCTGTGTCACTGCTCGGCGCTCCAGCCGCGCATTCCGTCGCGGATGGCGGCCATGGCCGCGGTGTCGTCGGCGTTGTAGCTCAGCAGCCACTGCCGGGCGCCGGCAGCGCGGGGGTGTCCGCCTCGCGCCTCGTCGCGGTGGGTCTGCGACTGGGCGCCTCCGGCGTCGGCGGCCTGCCAGCAGAACCCGAACAGTGGTGCGACGACTTTGATGCTGGTGCCGTGCACGGTGAGGAACTGTTCCTTGAAGGTGCGCTCCAGGTCGGTGAACACCCCGTCGTCGGGGTCGAGCAGGTCGGCGACGTCACCGCCGAGGATGCGTCGGAGCCGCGACGGTTCGGCGGCTGACCAGTGGAAGACGCGCACCGTGTGTCCGGCCGCGCGGGCTTGGCGGTGCAGCTCGCGCAGCCATTGGACGAAACGCTGCGCCAGTGCCTGCTCCTGGGCGGAGTCGTCAACGTTCCAGTCGGCGAAGGCGTGGAACTGGGCGGTGGTCTCGTCCTGGGCCCGCCGCACGCGCGCGCCCCAGAGATAGACCCGGCCCTCGGTGTCCCATTCGATGTCGAGATCGACTTCGACATCAGCTCCGGGCACAGCGACGGTTTCGCCGGCGATCAGGGTCAGCGCGGTGCCGGTGGTGATCATCGCTGCGCGCTGCACGGCACCGCGCAGCCGGGACCGCACGTGGTCGCGGCCGCGATGTGAGGTCTCGGCGTAGTAGCTGTCGAAGAACGGGTCGTCGTCGGGGTCGACGTCGGCCAGTGCGGCGGTCGTGGTGATGCCCAGTCGGCGCAGTGTCAGCCATTCGCGGGTGTCGAGGCTTCCCACGGTCAGTGCTCGGGAGGCGTCGTCATCGCCCATCTGTTGTGCGCACACCTGCTCGTAGGGGCAAGTGCGGCATTCGGGTTGCCTGACGGGCTCGACGAGCGGGGAGTCCCCGGCGACTGCCGCCGCGGCGACGGCCACCCGGAACCGGTGCTCGTGGTCATATCTCTGTAGCAGGGTGCGGGAGGTCTTGCCGCGGCTTCTGGAGTAGGTGTGGCCCAGCGGTTCGGTCAGGTCATGCCAGACCAGCACCCGCTCGTCCCCGCCGGCCGCGCCGGGCAGAGTGCTGGTGCCGATGATGGCGGCCCACAGGTGCTCGGTGCCGGGGTGGCGTCCACAGGCCTGCAGCATCCGGGTGTAGTGCGCCAGCTGGATTCCGTCGTGTAGACGGTGAGTCGTCGCCGACGTCCGACCCGCTGCGGGTCGGCGCAGTCCCGGTGTGCCGAAGCCGGACACCTGCGCGGTCTTGGTCTTCTTGGCTTCCAGCGTGCGGTGATGCTTGACGTCGCCAGGCAGGTAGCCGCCGGCGACTCGGACCAGCAGATCGGGCTTGCCGGTGCGGGCGCCGTCGCTGTCGTCAGGTAGCCAACCGCCCAGGATCAGTGGCGCTGCGGCGTCCATGGCGGCCAGCGTCGCCGCGATCGCGTCGTCGCGTCGCAGCCGGGAGTCGATCACGACAGCGCCGGGGTCGACTCGAGTCAGGGCGGTGAAGATCTCGGCTTCATAGGCGATACCGGCGTCCAGCCGCGCCTGGTCCTCGGTGTCGGGCACCCAGGTCTGCGGATGTGGGCCGAAGTCATGTTGGGTGCGTACCGGGCATTGCTTGGCCGCGTAGCCGCCGAGCAGCACCGCTGCTGTGTCTGCGCTCATGTCGGCTCACCCGCGTGCAGCGGTTGCACTGCGCCCAGATTCCAGTCCTCCCAGGGCATCCTGCCTTGCGCGTCCGGCCAGACGATCTGTTGGGCGGCCAGCACGACGCCGTAGAGGCCCCGCACGGTGGTCAGGTCGTCGGTGTCCTCCATGGCGAGCGCGACGACAGGCAATCCGCCGGCCAGTAGGCCGGAGATCGGTTGTCCACAGGGCAGTTCCCCGTCATCGACGGCGTGGTGGGCCGCGGCGTTGAGGACACCGCCGGCGGTCTGCGGTGGCAGCCCGTAGATCGCCAGTTCAGGCAGGCCTCGATCGGTGAGTCCGACGGTGTAGCTGAACGGGGGTCCGTCTTCTGCACAGGTCGGGAAGACACCGATTACGGCCCAGCCGTGGGTGTCGATCAGCCGGCGGGTGTCGCGGTACCTGTCGGCGGTATTCATGCGCAGGCCTCGCGTCGCCAGGCGCGGCGGTGGCCCTTGCCGGGGCGCTTGTGCATCCGCGCCTTGTTGCGGCTGCGCGGCGTCCGCTGTGCCGGGGAGCGTCGCTGCTCGGCGCGGGCGCGTCGGCGCATCTTCTCCTGGTGATCCACGTGTGTGGCGAGATCGTCTGCGTTGCAGTGCATCGCCGTCTCCTTGTCGTCGGTGACAGGGCCCTCAGGCCGTGCCGGTGTGGGGGCCGCGATCGTGCTGCGGCGTCGGAAGTGAGTGTATCGGCCGGGTGTGACAACTGGCGCGGGTCACGTGACGCGGCCCGCGCCTTGCTGTGTCACCCGATGCCGCGGCGCAGCGCGGTGCTCATCAATCCGTCGATGTAGCAGTCGGACTCGGTGAGTTCACCGAGTGTGGGGCCGCATTCTCGGTGCCGCTCGATGGGGGCCCGGTGCACCGCGGCGAAGTCGATGCCGACGTGCACCAGGACCAGGGTCTCCCGCCGCCGGGGGTCCCGCGCGGGCCTGATGTCGGACAGGTCGGTATCGGTGGCCTCGGGCACGACCTCCCATGCCGAGGACAGCCACAGGGCTTCCACGGCGTGGCTGCGTTTGAGCAGTGCGGTGATGGCGTCGGCGGTCGCCTGCTTCTGGTGGTCGGTGTGGGGGGCGGCGATGATGTGCGGCCGTCCCTCAGCGGTGGTGAAGAACAGGATGGGCTGCCAGTCGTCGGTGGGGGCGCGGAACCCGGTTTGGACGGCTTTGGCGCCGCGGTAGGCCAGCGTCACCAGGTCGGTGATCGGTGCGTGCGACTCGGCGGTGTTCACTGCACCTCCCAGGGGTCGGTCGAGGTGATCGGGTTGGCATTGCGATCGTTGTACACGCGGCCGAGGTGGGTGTTGAGGTCGGCGAGGATGACGGTGTAGCCGCTGGGGGCAGTCTTCTCCCAGCGGATCAGCTCGGGCGGGAGGTTGCCGATCGCGTCGTTGAGACCGTCGAAGCTGAACCCGTGGTCGTGGGCTTCGTCGCGATCGTCGAGCAGCCCGGAGCGGTCGTCGGTGAGGGCAAGGCTGCGGTTCTCCTCGTCGACGCACAGGTGAGCGCGACTGGTCTTGATCATCCATGCGCGCACGATTTCGGTGGCGCGCAGGCCGATGGCTTGGTCGAGTTCGTCGCGGTGGCGCACCAGCGCCGAAAGCAGTGGGTCTGAAGCACTCATGGGGTGTCTCCCTCGGTTGGGGACCGGGCTCGCGAGCCGGGCCGGTGTGGTGCCGATTTCTGTTGTGCGGCTGCACTAATGGTAGCGACGGGGTGTGACACGGAGCGCCGCGCGCAGGTCGGTGCGGCGCGGCGCTCCACCGGCCCGACTAGTCGGTCACCCAGACCCGGCCGATCGGGTGACCGTCCTGGTTGGTTACCGCGGTGAAGGGCAGCTCACGCAGCTCCCCGCGGGCGAGCTGTTCCTCGACGCGCGAGATCACCGTCTTCAGGGCTGAGGCGGTTCCCCGCCAGCCGCGTTCGGCGCTGGCGTCGATTTCGACGTGCAGGGTGCCGCGCAACCTCCACTGGCGCTCGGCGGCAGCCTTGAACCCTGCGATGAACTCCTCGATCGACGCCTGCGGGTGTTCGTCGAGTTCGCCGTCCCAGCCCAGCCGGTCGGTCTGCTCGATGATCATCTCGGTCAGGTTCATGTCGAACCATTCGTCGTCGACGCGGTTCATCTCCAGGCCGACCAGCTCCAAGATGGCGGGCCGGTACTCGGTGCCCCGCACAAGGTAGCCGTCGAGTTCGGCGCGCTGATCCTCGCTCATGGCGCCGTTGAGCACGATGGTGCCGTAGGTCTTGTCGGAGTACTCGTCGCGGAACATGACCGGGATGTGGGTGTAGCGGGTCTCTGCGTTGATGTGTGTGCTCATCAGGGGCTCCTCGTAGTTGACCGGGCCCGCGGGACCGGCCGGATGGGATGCAGCGCATTGCTGCTGGCTCTAATTGTATTCACGCCCACCGACACCCGAGATCTACACCGCTGTTGCTGCGGCGGGGCGGTGTTGCGGGTTTTCGCGACAGATCCAGCCGTCGCGGACCCGGCGGGCAGGTTCGCCGCAGCACCACGGCAGGGGCGGGAATCCCGCCCCGGTCTCGATGACCGGCGTCGGGCGGTGCCAGTGCTGCCAGGGCAGCAGGCCGGCGCCGAGGGTGACTTGCGCGAGGAATGCGGAGTAGCCGCGCATGTCGTGGGCGCGCAGCCAGTCCAGGTAGTCCTCGATGGAGTCAATTCCGGGGGGCCCACCTTCCCCAGCCTGGCGGCTGCCGGCCTCGTCGAGCCAGGTGAAGTCCATGCCGTCGGAGGTCCAGTGCCGGATGAGGCGGGCGCTGCATTCGGTGCAGGTGGTGAGGTCGCGTGGATCGGGTGCCGCGGTCTCGGCGGCCGGGGTCTGTGCGGGGGCGCAGTCGCGGCGGGCATCGACGATCGCGGCGCGCACGGGGGCAAACGCGCACCGCCCTCCGTTGATCTGCGCATGGATCTGTTTCGGTGTGGCCAGGTGCGCTCGGCCGGTGCTCAGGTAGAGCACGGCGAGGTCGTAGGCGTCCCATCGCACGCGGTAGGCGCCGCGGGTGTGGGCCTTGCGGTAGCGCACCGACAGGCCGCGTCGTCGGTGTTCGTCGGCGGTCTCGCCGGGGGCCGGGGTGTGCTGGTGAGGTGTCATGGTGGGAGTCCTTTCGGATCGGGCCGCAGGTGGGGTTTGGGGGCCTCAGGTGCCGGGGCGTGCGGTCGTCCACTCGGCCATGAACCAGTCCCAGTGCGGCCGAATCCTTGTCCCGGACTGCGCTTTCCAGAGGCGTAGGTTTTCCACGCGCACGGTGTCGATGTGGGCTCCACTTCGCAGAGCGACCGGGGCGGCGAGGGTGATCCACTGCCCTCGGGCTGCCAGCGCTGCGCTGCGCTGCTGTTGGTAGTGGGCGGCTTCGCGGCGCCACTGGCGGGCGTACTCGCCCTCGGGCGGGTCGGTCAGTGCCGCAAGGACGGTGGCGCCGACGCCGACAGCGGTGGGCCCCATCGTTTCGTCCATCATTTTGATCACGACGTCGCCGCGGTGTTGAGCGAACAGGGTGATGGAGGCCCACACCTGCCCGGACTCTTCGCGGTGGGCAGCGAAGTATGTTCCGCCCCAGTCGCATCCGTCGCCGGGGGCGCTATTGGAGGCGATGACTTCGGCGCGGGTGCCGCGGACGTGCTGGGCGACTTCAGCGCGAGCTGAGCTGCCGTGGGGAATGGCGTAGCTGATTGATCCCATGGTGGTGGTCTCCCTCGCGGGTGTCGGTGACCAGGTGCGCACACGTGGCCGTATGGGGTTGTAAAGCGTTGCGCTCTACTGTGTTTACGAGACTACCGGGCGGGTCTGACATCCTCGGCGCGTCGGAAATGTCACGGCTGATTCCAGTCTTCGGCGGTGGCGTCGGTGCCGACGAATTGGAACTGGCACTCGTAGCAGCGTGCGGTGCGCAGCGCGCGGTTGATCCAGTAGCCGAAGTGACGGTGCGCACTGGGTGAGGTGGTCTCGGTGGCGATGTTGATGGTGCGCAGGACGCTGTTGGCGACATTGCAGATCTCGTCGAGGTGTTCGTGGGCGCTCTGGCGGGCGTCCGTGCCGTCGGCCACGCGCAGGACTTCGGTCCATCCGCTGGTGAGCCCGATGAGGCGTTGGTCTCCGGCGGCGTTCTTGAGCACGGCGTAGAAGCCGCTGACTTCGGCGTCGTCGTCGCCGTTGACGTGCAGGTCGAAGTTCGGGTCACCGGTGATGACGCCGGCGCGGAGGGCGTCGTGGATGAGGTCCGACAGGGCTGACCCGGCGCCCGGGTCTGTCCACTTGGGCACGTCGCATTCCAGCTCGTCGGCCTTGGCTGCGCACCAGCGGTCGAAGGCTTCCTCATTGATGCTGAACAGGGTGACTTGCGTGGCGGTGAGGGTCACGGTGAAAGCGGGTGCGGTGGCGGTGGGCATGCGGTGTCTCCTGCCAATGTGGGACCGGGCACTCGTGTCCGGCCGGAGGTGTGTCGGCGTGCTGCTCGACTGATCCCATTTTTAGTGGAGCCGACCGACAGAAACGGGTGTGCGGGGGCGGCGCTTCTCCCCTCAGCTGCGACGTCGGTGATCAGTGGCGCCGGGCAGCGGTTGACCGCCGCGACGACCGAGGGGGTCGTTCATCTTCTCGGCGGACCAACTCGAGTAGTCCGCCGGCGGCTGTGCGCTGACGTAGGCCGCGGTGGACCGGAAGCCGTATCCCAATGTCGCCGCGTCACGTTCGTGGTCATTGCGCACCCGCAGCTCCCGTTCCTGCTGGGCGGCGCGCTCGGCCTGCTCCGGTGTCGCATCGGTGTAGCCGGGAAACGCGCTGAGGTCGCTGACCAGGTTGTAGAACTCTCCGTAGGCCTCCTCGCGGCGATAGTCGGGATTGTGCGCGCGCTGCGCGGCGTACCACTGGTCGAAGTCCGGAGCGTTCGGCGGCGTGAACGGCGGCGGGCCGATGTGCGGGCCCCAGGCCGTGACGGCGGGCGGCGAGGATTCGACGATACGTGCCTGCAGGGCGCGCTCATGGGTCTCCAGCGCGGCCACGTCGGCTACCGACCGGGCAGCTTTGGCACGGCAGTCACCGCTGCAGCGTTGGGGGCCACCGGGCTCGTGGCTGGCTTTACACATGGTTCCTCCAGCGGTCTCTACGGACGTGTTCGTAGCGGTAGTACCGGCGCGACGCTCAGTTTCCGTCGCGGGCAGCGGGCTGACTTTCCATCCAGATGCGCTGACGGAAATGTCGGTGCCGGCCGGTACTACCGATCTGGAGACGCCGGGGCCGCGTCCTGGGTTGACGAAGCGGAGCGAGACACGTGTGCAAGGCCAGTCACGAGCCCGGTGGCCCGCGACGCTGCAGCGGGGATGCCCGTCACGCTTTGGCGGGCTCGTTGAGCACGGTGGCGCAGCTGGAGCGTCGCCGAGACGCGTTGATCGCCGCCAACCCTGCCGGTGAAGGTCCGCCCCGGTGGGGACGAGCTGTCGAGCTGCGCCGGCAGTATTTGGCCGATGTGACGGCATGGTCTCCTCGGGTGGCGGCCACCCGGTTCGCCCGTGCTGTTCTCCGAGAGGGCGTCGCTGTCATCGTGGACACCGAAACGGTCTCCATGGGAGGTGCGATCTGCGAGATTGCCGTGGTGGATGCCCACACGGGTCGGCCTCTGTTGAACACATTGGTCAATCCACGGTCTCCGATGACGGCGGCCGCCCAGGCGGTGCACGGGATCTCCGAGCGTGAAGTCACCGCCCCGCACGTGCCGACGTGGGCGGAGGTGCATGACCGGTTCGCGCAGATCGTGGACGGCAAGGTGGTCCTGGCCTACAACGTCGACTACGACCGGCAGGTGGTCGCCGAGGACTGCCGCCGCTACGGTGTGGACGCGTCCGGATCGATGTCGCACGTGCATTGGTGGGCTGATGTGATGGCTCCGCGCAGCGACTTTGAGGGTGCGTCGCGTTGGCTGCGCAACGGTGGTGCTCACCGAGCCCTCGGTGATGTCGAGCTGACGCGGCGTCACCTGCTGACCATGGCAGCTGGTTCGTAGGGCGGCACTGGGAGGCTCCCAGGTGTCAGGCTTCGGCCACGCTTACGTTGATCACATCGGTTGGGTCAACGATGATTTCGTCTTCTCCGCGTCCGCGTAGGTAGGCGATGACCGCGGCAGTGCAGACGGTCCCTGTCGCCACTTGGGGGTGTCCGTGCCTTCCGAAGCGCAATGCGAAGTTGCGGGCGGTAGTGGCGTTGAGGGTCCAGCTCATTCCAGCTTGCCGCCCATCGACGTTGAATCCCCGGTAGATCGTGAGGGTTTCGGGGTGCTCGGCGAGGTCCTGGCGCTCTGCCTCGGTCATCATCAGGTGCCGGTGAGGGGTTCGTGCGCCATCCTGCAGGAGGGTTGCCCACAGCGGCTGGTGTTCGTAGATGTTTTCGGCGTCAACCCACAGGTCGGCGAGCAGGGTCCAATAGTCCTCGTCGCCGAGTTCGGCCGCGATGCGGGTGAATGCATGCACCCGAAAGGGTCGCTCGTGCAGGAACAGGTACTGCGTCCACTGCTGAGTTTCGACGGCGTGCCGGCATCCGTCTTGCTTGGCCCGCAACCGCGCGTTGGCCATGGCGTTGAGCTGGGGGCTGTGCGGGATGGAGAACACGAGGGGGTGCTTGACGACGGGGCCGAGCACGGAGTCAACGAGGTAGCCCTGCAGTTCGGAGTCGAGGTCTTCACGCCGTCGCATGAGAGTGTCGAGGTCGGTCATGTCGGTCGTCCTTGTCGGAAGTGGGGCCGGGCTCGCAAGCCGGGCCGGATGTTAGGTCGGGTAGACGAGATGTGTTATGGGGCTGCACCGTTGGTGTCGTCTTGCCAGATCGCTCTACTGCGCATGGTGGCGCGCCGGCGGCCCATGCAAGTGGTGCAGGGCGAGGGGATTCCGCGTTTGGTGCTGAACAGACGTCCTCGGCACTCTGGGCAGGTCACGGTGAGCGCGATCGCTCCGGGTTGGTGTGCTGATGCGCGTGTCCAACGGTTCCAGGCGTGCCGCCAGGACGTGAACTGCTCGGGCTGGCGCACCGTCCAACTGGCGAATTCGGTTCGTAGGTCGTGCCATACGTCTACGGCGCACACCTCGGGCAGGGCCGCGGCGAGGACGTGGTGTGGCAGTCGGTGGATTTGGTGTGCGATGTCGTGGTTGAGCATGGCGTGCGGCCTTTCGCGCTGGGTGACCTGGCACTCATGCCGGGCCGAATGGCGGTGCGATGACGCAAGGTTGAGTGTACTCGGCGACTACGACAAAGTGCCCCGCTTCCCGGGGCGACGCATTAGGCACGGTGGGGCCGCGCGCGTACGGGTCCGCTACGGCGCTGTCAGGAGTGGGTGCCCCACCAGGCGTAGAGCTGGTCGAGTGAGGGCCCTTGCGCGCCGGCTTCGGCGACGTTGAGCAGAGACTGCGCGTCGCTGGTCCACACCACCACTGCCTGGCCTGCCTGGGTACCGCAGAACAGTGTTCCGGCCACGGTGTCTGGTGCGGCGTTGCGACGCCAGGGTCCGGGTGACTGGATATTTCCGGGGCAGGTCACTCGGTCGTAGGTGGCGATGGTGTCGGTGAAGGCTTGGGTGAGTGCCTGTTGGTCGGCGTAGAGCGTGTACGTGGCTGTCGTTGGCCCGCCGGCGTCGGTGTTGGGTCCGCAGTTGACCGAGGCGTCGGTCGCGGCCTCGTCCGTGGTGCAGCTGTCCTCCGAATAGCCTTTTGGCAGAGCGTTGTTGAGGCGCTGGAGATCTTCCTCGGTGGGCTTCGCTTGTGCGGTTGTGGGAGCGGCGGCGGGGTCGGTGTCAGATGATCCCGCGACGTTCCAGACCGCGATGCCAACGAGTGTGAGGCCGACGAGGACAACCGCGCCGATCGCCAGTGCTTTGGTCGAGGGCGCGCGCCTGCCCGGCGTGGTGGGGATGATCGGGGGTGGCAGCGCGCCGTTGTACGGCGGTGTAGGCGGGGCGGGGGTTGGGCGCGGGGAGCGTGCGTCTTCAGGCCAGGGTGACGTGTGCACGGGTGGGCTGCCGTGGTGCGGGAGCCGTGTGGGCGGACCTGTGGGTGTGGCACCGAACGGGCCGCTGGTGGTCGGTGGAGCCGCAGAATGGGCCCGCCGCGGCGGTGAATCGGGGGTGCGCGCGCCGGCAGCGGGCGTTGCGGGGGGACGTGCTGTTGTCGCTGTTCGGACGGGTCCGGTGACCTCGCTGGCGCGGTGGGTAGCTGCCGGCGGTCGCGCCGTGGGGAGCGTGCCGGCGGTGCTGCGAGCGAAGTCGGGAAGGGCTTCGGGGGGGACGTGTGTGTGTCCGGCGCCGTTGGGCGCTGTCGGGACCGGTGTGGGGTCGGGCGGTGCAGGCGGTTCTGGCTCCTCGGCCGCGACCGGGAACGCCGGCGCCGGGTCGGACGGGATCGCGATGGCGGCGCTGGTGGGGCTGTCGTCGGGTACGTGGTCTAGATCGTCTCGTGACTCCGAGTTGTCGCCGTCGATGTCGTGGTTGTCGGCGGGTGCCGGCGGGGCCGCGTCGTCGAGGAGGTCACCGCTCGCGGCCTCAGCACCGCCGCTCGCGGCCTCAGCACCGCCGCTCTCGTCTTCGTCCAGGTCGGCGGAAGCCGTGGGGGTCGGGACAGTGATCTGGCCGGCCTGGTGGGTGGGCTCGGCGTCTTCGGCCAGGTCGTCGATGTCGATGGCGGCGATGGGCTGAAGTTTGGCGAAGTCGACGCTGTGGTCGTCGAGGTAGCTGAGGTCCAGCACGTAGGCCATGTCGACGGGGAAGTGCTGCATGCCGTAGTGCGGGGCGTCGCCCGGGCGGCTGGGGCGCATCACGATGTCGCTCACCCACAGGTAAGGACCGGAAGAGTCAGCGCCGAGGTGTTCGGCCGGCAAGGACGCGGTGTCGGCGTTCGGGTCGAGGCGGTGCATGATCTGCTCGTCGAGCCGCGCTGAGAAGTACGTCAGGCCGTCGGGACCGATCCGGATTTCGACGGTCTCTCCGCTGATCGGGAGCTGCCGCCGTAGCTCGTCGGGGCCTTCCCGAAGATTGCTGATCAAGAACCGTGACACAGCGCAGAACCTACCGTCGCCGGGACAGGGCGGGCTGGACCGCGGTGGAGACGGCGGCGATGTCGTCGTGTCCGTCGAGGGTGAGTTGGCGCTGGTCGGACAGAAGAAGGTCGACCCATTCGACGCCGAGGCGTTCGGTGCGGATCTCGATGCTCTTGACCGTGCCGCCGTAGTCGGGCAGGTAGTCCCCTTCCTGCAGGTCGTGCACCACGATGACCTGGACTGATCCCGCCTGGGGTGCGCTCGGCACCGGCGGACGCTCACTCCCGCGAATGGTCATCGTGTTGGTCTCCCCTCGCCCTCTCGTCGGCGCCTGCTTACTGCGGCGGTACCGCGGCCGCTGGGGCCCGGCGTCGTCGGGCTGCTCGGCGCGTGGTGTCTAGATTAGCTGCGGGTTTGCCCTCTACAGGGTCTCGACAACACCCGATTTCAGTGTTGCTGAGCCAGCGGTGTCGCGGTGGCTGGTCGGGGCCCGTTCACCCAGCCAGCGCATCCACCTCTCCTTCAGCGGGATGGTCGTAGAGGTCGGCGAGGTACTGGCGGGTCGCGGCGCTCCACGGCCGGTTGGCGGCGGTGCCCAGGACTGCGGCCGCGACGGGCGGCACGACGACATCGGCGAGTTGATGGAAGCGGGAGGTGCGGCTGCCTTGCCAGGGATAGTCTCGCGGGAAGCCCTGCAGGTATCCGGCTTCCGCTTCGGTCAGCCGCTCACCGGTACTTTCCCGCGTCCAGGATCGCGCCTTCTCGGTCAGGCACCACCCAACCTTGTTGGCTGCGAACAGATTTCCCCCTGTAGCGCGTCTGTTGCCGCGCGTCCGGATCATCTCGTCGTCCGGCCATCCCAGCACCTGCGCCATGGTGCGTTCGGGCCAGCGCACCGTCGCCGGATAGTGATCGCGTCGCCCAGTTGGCTCGTATCGGTTGGCTACGAGGAACACTCGTTTGCGCCGCATCGGCATGCCGAGGTGGGCGGCGTCGATTGTGAAGACGTTGACCCCGGCGAACTCTTCCATCAGCTCGGCCGCGATGTCGTCGAACATGTACTGGGTCGCCTCGGTGGCCACCTGTTCCAGCGCAAGCCATTCGAGGTTGGGCAGCCCGAGCGCGAATCGAATGGTCTGTGCTGCCAACGCTGTTCGCGGATCGCTCGCGCCGATCAGTTCCTCGGCGATGTCTTCCCAGGGGCAGTCACAGTCCACGCTGCCTGCGTGGGTGATGGCGTCGAGGATGATCTGAAGGTCGGCAGTCCCGCTGCGAAGTCCCGCTGAGGAGAATGTCGGGCAGGGACTTGAGCAGATGAAGCCAGTCGTGTGTGGGTAGTCGGCCGGGTTGATGTCGAGGATGTCGGCCAGGACTCGGCGGTGTCCCGCCGCAGCGGCTGCCGCCGCGGCGGCGGCGTTGATCTCGACGCCCAGAATTTCCGAGCGCGGGATGCCGATGATGGCGGCGCCGACGTCCCAGCCGCCAGGGCCGGCGAAAGCGTCGAGGATTGTCGGGGGCAACGGATGCTGCTGCAACGCGGGTGTACTCATCAGGCCCTCCTGGGCGTGAGGACCGGGCTCGCGAGCACCGGCCGGGTTCGACGTTGTTCGGGTGCGATCCTATCGGGGCGCTACGACAGTTGGTTTCGTCAGCGGCGTTGGCGGCGCATGACTTTCGTGTCCCAGATGCCGATACCGGGCAGCCGCAGCGTGCGGCGCACGGTGCCGTCGGCGGCGCGACTGAACCGCAGGGGGCCGGCGCCGGCGCTCACCGACAGGCCGCGCTGGGTCAAGGTGAAGCGGAAGGGGCCCAGTGTCTTGGTCTTGCGGAACTGCATGGTGGTGGTCCTCCGGGTGTCGTGAGTGATGGTGTTGTGGTGGTAGTACCGGCCGCCGAGCCGGTTTCCGTCGCCGCCCTGCACAGGTTGCTCCGGTGCCGGTACCCTCGCGCGCTCTAGCTGCGCGGATGACAGGTCCCCGGTTACCGCTGCTGCTGCCGTTGACGGTCGCTGTCGCCGGTGGCGAGCAAGTCGGGGTTGATGCGCAGCTCGCCGCGGCCGGTGGCAAGGTCGAGGGAGCGCAGCCGGGAGATGGCGTTGCGGAACCCGCCACCGGCGGGGCTGTACTCGGTGGCGTCGGCGATCTCGGCGATGGGGACATCGCGGTGCGGGGTGCTCGCCAGGTGTTGCAGGATCAACCGGGGCGCTTTGTCGAGTTGCTGGGCCCACCAGTCGATCAGTCCAGGCCCCGGGGGCGGTAGCGGCTCCCAACTGCCCAGCGCAGCGCGTCCAGCGTTGGTGATGCGGATGTCGCCGCGGCCCTCGATCAGGCCGCTGCTGCGCAGTGTCGACAGGGCGTTGCGGTATCCCCCGCCTTTATGGCTTCGTCCGGTCAGCAAGGCGACCTGGTTGGTGGTCCGCTGCCCGTGTTGCGCCAAGACGGTGAGGATCTGACGTTGGGCTAGCCCGAGCCGGCCGTCACTGGCCCCCTCCCCTGCCGGCGGAGCGGGCACGGGCTCCGGGGATTCCGGTTCGGTGGGTTGCTGCGCGGGGGACGTGTCAGATGCCCTGGTCACGGCGGGTTTGGTCGTGCTGAGGGCTCGTTCGACGGTGGACGCCGCCGCGCTGATCTGTTCGCCGACGCTGCGCAGGTGCGCGACGGCCTCAGTCAGCGCCTGCAGATCCTGGGCGGACAGCACCGGGACTTCGACGCGCTGTACCTGGGCGACGCGCGCCTGTTCGGCGGCGAGCTGTCGCCGCAGTCCCTCGATTTCGAGCAATGCGTCGTTCTGGTTGGCCCCACCGGCGGTCGCCCGCGCGTCCTGGTCGCCGGCGCTGTCGAGTTGTCGCCGTAGACCTTCCACGTCGACCGTCGCCCAAGTGATCGCGGCGTGCCGACGTGCCCCTGCCTTCGGTGTGGCACTGGAGTCGAAGGTGCGGCGGCGGCGGACGCTGATGCGTTGGGTGACGCCGAGCCACTCCGGTGACCACACCCAGGCCTGCCCCACCGGTAGCGCGGGCAGGGACTGGCGCACTTCGCGCGCTTGCCCTTCCTCGGCGTGCTGAGCAACCCAATCGCTGATGGTGTTGACGTCCTGGGGTGCCGTAACTCCAAGCGCGATAAGCGAATCCACCTGACTGAGAACTGTCTTGTGCAGCGCGGCAGCGCGTTGAGTACACAGGGTCACTCCCAGCCCTTTGACGCGGCCGCGGCGAACGATGTCTTCGGTGGCCCCGAGTAGCCGCTCGATCCCTGCGCGGGCGCGTTGAGGTGCGAATTCGTCGGCTTCGTCGATGATCAGGTGTAGCGGTTCGCGGTTGCGCCAGTACAGCGTTTCGAGGAAGTCAGCGGCGAAGGCACGTCGCTCCGTTGTGCGCATCAGGGAGAGGTCCAGTACAGCCGCGAAGCGCTGGTGAGCAATCAGTTCGGCGATGGCTGCACCCTGATCGGGGCGCAGCGCGACATCGGCGTGGTCGCCGCCCAAGATGACCACCGGGAATCCTGGCTCGCGTCCGTCGGCGGAGGAGCGCAGGCCGTGCCAGACGCCGGTGGGGTCGATGACGCAAATCAGGCAGCCGGCGTCCATCAGTTCTTCGGCGAGCACCGAGGCGGTATGGGTCTTACCGCGGCCTTTCTTGCCAAGGATGGCTATCGTGCTCGTCACGCTGTCCACGGGCATGGTGAAGTCTGCGGACAACGCGAGTCGCGGCGCTTGCGTGTCGCCGTGTTCGGTGTCGCGCATGTTCCCTGTCATCCCTGTTGACCTGCTCTGATGTGCTTGCGCTTCTGAGTATGCACCTGGCGGGTGCGGATCTGCGGGTGCGCGGGCCGTCCAGTTCGGCCCTCATGTCGCCGCTGGCACGGTTTGTCGCCTGCGGCCCGCGTGCCCGGTGCTCGTCGTGCCCGCTCCGCACGGGGCGCTGAGCAGGCACGACGGGATGTCCCTGGCGAGGCTCGGCTCAGCCGGTCAGGGCCGCAGCCTGGCGCGCCGGGACGTCGATTCGTCGAGAGGTACGAGGACTTCGGCGTCGGGATCGTGCTCGACGACGACGACGGATTGGATCTCGCGTTCCAGTCCTTGGAAGCCGTCGTTGTCGAGTTCGGCGAGGCGGTTCTCCAGGTCCAGCTCCTCGGTGTCGGCGTCGACGGGCACCTGTACGCGTGCCGTGTGCTTAGAGATTTCGGTCCATGTGACGAGCACGGTGCGCATGGTCACGCTCGGTGCGGCGTCTTGGCTAGTGGAGGTCATGGCATCCCTTCGGGGTTGGTGACCGGGCCAGCAGGCCAGGCCGGTGATGCACCCACGTCCTGGGCGCTCTTCAATTCTACTGTCTGGCAGTGACATTCTGATCCTGCGGCGTGGCATTGCCGATTCGTCCTGTGGTGCGCAGCAGGGATGCGGCGACGCCGCGTTGATAGCCGATACCGGGTGCGGATTCGAAAGCGTTGAGCACGGTGATGTCGGCCAGGCCCGCCTCGTTGAGTGTTGCGACGGCTTCGGTGAGGACCCGCAGATAGGCGGACGGCAGCATCGCGACGATCTCGTCCGGTGGCGTGCTGGCGAGTTGGGCGGCGAGTTGCGTGGCGGTGACCGAGCCGGGTTGGCCCATCTTGAGGTTGTAGGGCTTCAGGACGGTCATGGGGTCTACGAGGCCGTGCAGCGCCGAGAGGATGGCGACGCTGGCGGTGCCGCCGCAGACGCGCATCGTGTCGGCTGCTTCGCTGCGGGCGGCAGCCAGCATGAGCGCGAAGTGGCTGCTGCAGTAGAGGGTTTCGGCGGGCGCAGGATGATCGAGTTTGGTTGCGCCGCAGGCCAGAAGGATCAGCACGTGCTCGGTCACCGGAAGTCCTTGGATTCGATGATCGCCATGGTGACTGCGCGGCACCGAATGGGGATGGCGACGACGGCGAGGTCCCAGCAGCGGATCTTGACTTTGCGGCCGGAGGTGCCCAAGAGCACCCGGACCCACCCGCCGGGGACACCGACGACCATGCCGGTGCGCTCGCCGGCGTTGTGCCATTGCGACTCGGGTCGCAGCGCCACTCGGTCAGCCAACTGGAACTCTCCCAGCGACGTCGCCCAGGTCATCTCGGCGCTATCCGGGTCTTGGATCGGGGTGTAGAAGCGGTCGTCGATCGGCATAGCGGGCTCCCGGTCGGGCTTGGTGACCGACCCCTCAGGACCGGCCGTGTGACATGTGAGGGCGTGAAGCGTCTCTGTCAGTGTGCTTTTCGGATTGCGCCTCAGGCGGCGAGCGAGGCAAGCAGGGCATAGCTGATGGCGTGGTACTGCTGCTCGGTCATCGGGGCCGGGGTCCCGGTGGCGGGGTGGACTCCGACGACGATGGCCTCTCCGTAGATCATCGGCACGGCGTGGGGTTCAAGTCCGGTGACACCGGTGAGCAGGGTCATGGCGGCCATGTTGGGCTCGGCGCCGGCGGTGTCGTCGGCGCTGTACCAGAGTGCGATGTTGTGTCGCAGATCGAGGGTGCCGGTCTGGGTTCGGTTCGCCGGCGCGGGGTCCATGTCGATGGTCTGCCACCATCCGTCGGCGCTGATGCGGAGTGCGCGCATGCTGTCTTCTCCTTCTCTGAGCGGTCGGTTGTCGCGCCGGTTGCGGGGACCTGTCGTCCCTGCTGGTCAGCGGCGCGGTTCGAGGGTCTGTTGAGTGAGTCGTCTTTCAGGGCGGTGCGGCCGTGGCAGCTGGCATCTCGTGGTGGGCGGTGGTCATCGCGCGCTTTCCGCACTGGCCGGCGGCACGTCGGTGTCGTCCTCGTCGAGCCACCAGTCGCCTTCCTCCTCGGCGTATTGGCGGTCGGCGCAGTTTCCGCATGATCCGTTCCATCCCTCACCGTCTGTCAGCGATGCGGTGCAGCCCTCCTCGTAGGGGTCGCAACAGATGTCGTCGTTGTCGGTGTCGGCGCTCTCGGAGGCTGCGGCGGTGGTCATCAGTAGATCCCGGCGAGCTGGTCGGCGTAGAGGTCGGCGGCGTGATCGGCGGCGGCCTCGACTGCAAGGGCGGCGGCTTCCTCGTCGGCGAGGGTGTCTAGCCACGCAGTCACTTCGTCGATCTGGGCGGTCAGTGCGCGGTCCTGAGGGGTGTTCGCGGCGGCCTGATCGTGCAGGGCCTGCAGAACGGTGCGGGCTTCGTCCGCGGAGAGCATTTCGAGGGGAAAGGCCTCGCCGTCAACGTAATACATCGGTGGTGTCACCCTTCGGGGGCTCTGTGACCGGGCCCGCGGGCCTGGCCGGTTGGTGTGCGTTCTCGGTGTGAGTCGCTTGCGTTAAGTGTATCGCGGGGCTCTGACAATTTCGGGTGGCGGGCTGGGCGGTCGGTCTTGATAGGGGTCTTTGGCATCCATGCCGGAGAAGTACCGCCGCCGGGGCGCGATTCCGTCGCAGCGCGGTCAGAATTCGTCGGTCGCGAGCAGCCGGTCCAAGACGGTAGCTGCGGCGGCGGCAGCCTCGGAGTCGGCTTGGTGCAGCACAGTGCGGGTCTGCTCGTCCACCAGAAGCGACAGGTGGCTGCGATGGCGAGACAGCATCACACACAGCCGGCCCGTCGTCAGGGAGAACTCATCAGCGATGCGTTTACCGGCCATCGGGTGGACAGCGACGACGGCGGGTCGTTCGAGGCCCTGCAGCGCGTCTGCGGTACCGCAGAGCAGTCCCGGGTGGTCTGCCAGCATGGCGCGCACCGCTGCCGCCTGCGGCACGTGAGGCACCACGACGGCCAGGTCGTCCTCGGTCAGCGGGCGTGTCCCTCCGGCGGTGCAGACCTGCGCGTCGTCGAGCAGTTCGCGGACCCTTGTCACCGCCGCCGCGATCAGTGCGGTGTCGGTGCTGCCGTTGGCCACGGTGATCGCCCGGTGCGTCAGTTCTGGCAGGGGCTGGCCGTTGACGGCGATGTGTTCGGGCGGTCGCCGTGACGTGAACGGCAGGTCGGGGTAGAACGCCGTCTGCACGAGCGCGGTGGTGTCCGGTCCCAGCCGCCATGTGTAGGGCAGTGCGACGGTGTTGACGACCTTGGGGTGGGCGGCGGCGAGGGCGTGCGGGGCTGGCACGTGCGGGCCGGTGGGTGAGTCGGCCCACCGTGCGACGTCACCGGTGACCACGGGGTCGATCTGGCCGGGGTCTCCGACGCAAACCACCTGTGCGGCCATGGATCCGAGCGCACCGAGGTCAGCGTAGGTGCACTGGTATGCCTCGTCGACGATAAGGACGTCGGCTTTGGTTTTGGACGGCTCGGAGAACAGCCACCGCGCTTTGGTGGCGACCCGGACGGCCCCGCCGCTGTTGGGCCACATCTTGGTAGCCCCGTCGAGGATGGGGCACCCGTGGGCGTCGGGCTTGATATTGCCTCGGCCCCAGAGCAATCCGATCTTGGGGTGCTCGCACACCGCAGACAGCCGCCGTGCGATGTCGATGGCCTGGGAGCGGGTCTGGGCGGCGATACCGACCCGCAAGCCGGCACGGTGCGACAGCGCCGCAGCCAGCAGCACGGTCAGTCGGGTCTTGCCCGCCCCTGGTGGGCTAGGAACGTTGACCACAAGATCTGCGCTCCACACCGACATCAGCACCTGGGCGCTGATCGGGTCGTTGAGCAGTTCCATCCCCGGCCAGGTGACCGCCTTGGGCGTGGGATTCGGTTTCGGCGTGACGGCGGCGGCAGCCGCGTCGTCGCCGTCCTGCGCGGTTGTGGTGTTGCGTGGCTTGAGGATTCGCATGGTGTTACTCCGTTTCTGCTGCGGCACAGAGGACGTCGAGGGGAACATCGCGGCGGCGTAGCCCGGGGGTTTTGCCCGAGGCGATCCACGAGTCGGCGCGGAACTGCAACCGCCGGTATTTGGATCGGCCCATGCTGACGGTGCGGGGGTTGGGGGGTGCGGGCATCAGCGAGACCCATTGCCCGGTCGGTGGGCGCTGTTCTGCGGCTACCCGTGCGACGGTGAGCAGCAGGGCACCCTTGTGCGCCGTCGCCTCGTGGACGTCGCCGTAGAAGTGCGTGGAGCGGTCGTAGGAGTCCAGCCCGCCGGACCATCCGAGGACGTCTGATCCGCTGCGTAGCCGGGCGTCCAGGCGGCGGCAGCGGACGGTAAAGGTGGCCTTGGTCGTCGCGACGACCTCCCCGCCGGTCACGTGTCCGGTGTGCACGGCCCGGTGTCGCCAGAGTCGATCCGACAGCAGCGCCGCCTCCCACAGGTCGGCGGTGTCGCACCGGGCGCGCAGCCCCATGGCCGCGACCGGCGGTGGCTCGGGCGCAGTCCAGCTGTAGCCCTTGTCGAATCGCTTGCACGCCGCGGTGAAGGTGTAGGCGTCGTCCTCCCGGATCGGGGTCAGCGCGTCGAGTGGGACCCCAGCGCCCACGCGCTGAGCCCACTGCCGCAGGCCGGTCACCGCCAGCGCGGATCGCCAGTGAGCGGCGTGGCGTTCGGCTTCCGGCGGCGCGCCGGTGATGAACCGCTGGCGGCTGTGCGCCAGCAGGTTGATGACCGCGTTGGTGCCCGGATAGCCCGCCCTGTCGACCCACCATCCGATCACTGCGGACGCCGCGCGAACGCTCGGGTCGGCGTCTTTGTGGTGGGTGCGTGCCACGGACGCCAGCACGGCCAGGGTGGCCCCGTCCGCCATGACGAGCTGGGCGGGCGGCTGCGTGGGGTCCATCTGTGCGCCTGCGCGGGCCAGGGCAGGCAAGATGGCACCGCCGGTGACGGTGGTAGGCGCACCGACCGGAGGCGTGAGAGTGGCTTGGATAGCGCCTTTTTCGGTGGTGTGTGCTTCGACGAACACTGCGGTGGGGGTCAGCGTAAAGAGTGCTTGAGCGACCCGCAGGACGGGCTTTCCGGCCTTCTCGGCTGCGAGGCGTTGCGCGAGGTCGTAGAACTCGACGGTCATTGAGCGGCCACCTTGGCAGCGCGTCGCGCCAGCTCCCATCCGTGCTGCAATGCGTGTGCTGCTGATCCCTCGTCGTCGGTGGGGGTGGCGTAGACGTCGGTTTCGGTCAGGCCGGTGCCGGCCAGCACCTGGTGGGCGTAGGCGTGCAGTGCGCCGCTGGGATGATCGCTGTTCTCAGCCATGGTGGGTACCGCCTATCGGGGCTCGGTGACCGGGCTCGCAAGCCTGGCCGTCTCTGGGCGGCCCGGGGGCCGCGCTACACCAGAACTGTAGCGCGACCCACCGACAAGTCCGACGCGACCGCTAGGAGCCAGCTCCACTGGGCACTGTGGCCGTCAGCGCGAAACCTGGTGTGCGCGTAGCGGCGTGCTCGTTTCCCACGATGACGCAGACCAGCTTCGAGCGGGGCGGGCGATCGGGCCACGGGGTATCCCCGTCGGAGACGACGATGGTCACGTGCGGCGGTGGGCGCAGGGCGTCGGCGGCAGCGATACCCACCCGCATGTCGGTCCCTCCCCCGCCGGTGAGCACCGCGTTTTCCACGCGGCTGATCCGTTGCGGCGTTCCGTTGGCGGCGTCACACGTGAGCAGCGTGAGCCGATCACCGCTGATGCCCGTCGACTTGAGCACGCCGCGGATCTCCGACATACCCGCGAGCAGGTCCGCGTTCGTCATGGACGCCGAGGTGTCGAGCACGATGGCGACGCGCACCTTGGGGCCGCGCATGGACGGCAGGATCAGGCCAGGGCTCTGCCGGCGGGACGGACGGGTGTAGGTGAACTGCACCCGGCCAGCGGCTTCGACGACGGCTTGTCTCGTCACCGACCGCAGTACCCGGTGCCAGGGCACCTTGGGTGGGGTGAGCACCCCGTCGGCCCACCGTTGCAGCCCGGCGGGCACGGTTCCCCGGCCTGTCCCGGCAGATTCGCGGACCGCCTCGGCGATCTGCCGGCGGATCAACCCGCCGGTCGCCTCGTCGACCCCGTTCTGCCCGTCGACGGCGTGGCTCGGGGGCAGCTCCCCGGGCACCGGGGCGAGGCCCGCTCCGGACCCGCAGCCCGGTTCTCCGTCCTCGGCGGAGGCGGTGACGTCCTGGTCGTCGGGGTTGTCCTGGTCGTTGACCAGGTGCTCGTAGTAGTCCTCGGCCAAGCCGTGGTCGGCGCAGCCGAGCGCTGCGGGTGTAACCACCCCTTCGGGCAGCTCCACACCAGCGTCGAGCAGGTCGTCGTTGATCTCGGCATCAGCGGCGAGATTCCACACATCGTGCCGGTAGGGCTGCGGCAGCCCCGACGCCCTCTCGGCGTGCACGCGCAGCAGATGGTTGAGTTCGTGGCACAGCACACCTCCGGCTTCACGCACCGTCCACGCGCTCTCCCCCACTAGCAGTTCGGGGTCGAGATACAGCCGCCACCAACGGTCCACCGCCCACGTGCCGTAGCCGGGGACGGCCACCGGGATGAGGCTGAACAATCCGGCGGCGTAATAGGGCATCTGTTGAAACGCCACCAGGCGCACCACCCGGAACGCCTCGCGTTCCTCGGTGGTGAGCGGGCGGGCCTGGGTGCTCACGGCCGCGGTGCTCACGCTGCGTCCTCACTGAGCAACCCGGCGCTCTTGAGCAGCGCTTCGAACTTGCGCATCTCGACGGGGATCTTGGCGTTGGCCGGCCGGAACGTCGCCAGGGTCCGCGCCGCGGCGGCGGCGAAGTCCTTCACACCCGCGTCCGAGGCCGCACCGAGGGGCTTCCACGCCTTGCGGAACGCCTCGACCGTGCCGCGCTCAGCGGCCAGGGTCACCACGCCGTTGAGAACCGCCCATACCCGGTCGGGGCGCTCGTGAGCCCAGTCGACCAGCGAGGGGTCTGCGGTGACAGCCTCGGGGTCGGGCAGGTCGGCGTGCTGCAACCACTGCACGAACTCCATGCCAGCCCCCTCCCCGACCAAACCCATTGCGAGCGTTTGGATCGCGGGCTGGTCGTCGGCGCGCACGTAGGCCAGCGCTCGGGCGAGCATGTCCCAGCTGCGCTCCGAGGGGTAGGCGCGGCCCCGTTCCTCCGGGGACTGCGGGAACTTGTCGAGCAGATCAGGACGATGGTGGATGAAGCCCATGACCGCCGAGACTGTCGCCGACATCCGTTCGGTGCTGGCGACGACTGCGCGCGACAGCGGCAGGGTCCGCCACCGGGTACTCATGCCGTGCAGCCAGTCGTCCACGGTCGGCTCATAGCTGATGTGGCAGAACCGGTTCGCCATCGGCGGGGCGAGGTCGTAGCCGCCCGCGGCCTGGTCGGGAGGGTTCGCGCCGGCGACCACGCGGACGTCATCGGGCAGCTGGAGGTCACCGACGACGCGATCGAGGACGACAGTCAGCATCGGCCCCTGGACGCTCTCAGGCACCGTGGTCAGCTCGTCGAGGAACACGATGCCCGCACCGGCTTCGACGAGCCGTTTGGCCCATGCCGGGGCTTCCCGCTGGACGCCGCTGCCGTTGGGGTCCAGGTAGGGCAGCCCGCCAATTTCGGCGGGTTCGTACTGGGAACCCAGGACGACCTCGCAGGGGATCGTCTGTGCGGCAGCGAGGCCGCGGATCAGGCTCGACTTGCCCTTGCCGGGTCGGCTCAGCAGCAGAGCCGGGACTTTCGCCATACCGCACGCGTCGATCACGGTCACGGTGGTGTTCATGTCAGCCATTGCAGTGGCCCTTTCAGTTGGTGACCGCCCCCGCGGGGATGGCCGTTTGGTGTTGCAGGACAGGTGGTTTGCCCTACGGGAGGAACCCTATCGGCAGGTACCGACAGGTCGCGCCGAGGTTGCCCTCAGGCCAGTGTGTAGCCCGCCTCGGCCAGGGCGTCGGCCAAGGTGTTACCCCAACCGCTGCCGGGCAGTTCGTCGGCGTCGAACCCGCGCTGGAGGTCCTCTCCGGTGACGCCCCACAGGAACGTCTCGACACCGTATTCGGCACCGCCGGAGGCGGCGATGCGCGGCGCACGCTCCAGCGTGGACGCGACGACTGTGCGGTAGCCGCGCAGCGGCGGGTCCAGGACGTACAGCCCGGCGTCACCGAACCATTCGACGACCCGCTGGCCGTCGTGGACGACCCCGGCGGCCGAGCCGACGAAGTATGCAGATCCCAAGGTGTCGTTCATTGTCATCGCCCCTTCGGGGTTCGGTGGCTCCACCCTCAGGTGGGGCCGATTGGGTTATCGCGCTGCGCGATTCGCGTTACATCTGATTCTACCGGTGGGCACCGACAAGCTGGTCCGGCGTCACGGCCACGGGTCGTCCTCCGACCACCTCTCACCTGCCGCGAGGGGGTCGAAATCCGGCGGCGCCGTCTCGGGGTAACGAGCGCGGATCGCATCCATCTTCGGTGCGGTGCGCTCGTAGTAGACCTCCCAGTGGTGGTCGCACCGGGTGTAGTGCTCGCCGCTTCCCGACAGCGCAGGCCGAGGGAACACGTCCCCGCTGCACTGCTCGGGGCCGTCCAGGCAGTCGTCGGTGTCGTAGTGGGTGCTCGTGTCAGCCATTGAGGTGGCCCTTTCGTTGGCGACCGACCCCGCGGGGTTGGCCGTTTGCGTTGTCGGACGGTGCATCCGGCGTTACACGACAACGCTATCAACGACCACTGACACGTCCGGTGGGCGCAGCCGGCCGCGATGAGGGTGGGGAGCCGTCAGGAGCGGCGGTAGGTGGACTCCAGTTCGAGGGCTTCGCCGGTCTGGGCCGCGGTGCGGATCTTGGCCAGGGCCGCCTTCGTAATGCCGGCGTCGCGGTCGGCGGGGTCGACGTCGAGGCTGCCCAGGATGCTGTACAGCTCGTCGTCGGACAGGTCGCCGGCGCGATGCAGGGTGATGGCCCCTATGAGCGCTTCGAGCATGACGCGTTCTTCGGGTGCGTACTTGGAGAACTCCGCGCCCGCCCACGCCATGGGTTCGTCGTCGGCGCGCCGAAGCCGGTTGAGTGCACCGTCGACGTCCCCGCGGAAGCGGCGCAGGACGCCGGCGTCGTCGTCGCTGAGTCCGGTTCCGGCCAGTTCGGCATCGGTGTCGGCCAGCCACCGTTCCAGCATTGCGTAGACACCTTTGCGGTCGGCGAATGCTAGTGCGCGCCAGAAGGTTCGGAAGGCGCCCATGTAGCGCTTGTCCTGGGGGTGCCGTGGCACGAGGTGGGATCGGATCACGATGTCGCCGTGTTTGGATTTGGCGACCTTGCCCACCCAGGCTGGGGTGAGGCGGCCCTCGGGGAACTCCACGGGCGTCGCCGGCGGGTACCAGGGCTGGGCCGGCGTGTACACGCGGCTGTCGGTCATGATCGAGGCTCCTTCGGTATGGGTGGGTCGTCCCGGCGAGGCCGGGTTGCGCTTCGGGGGTGGGGGCTAGCTGCGTCGATGGCATGTCCCCGCGTGCGGTCGGGGTGTCTGTTGATGGTCATAGCAATCCTTGCGGGCTCAGGTGCAGGCCGAGGATGATGCCGGTCAGCAGGGCCAGGACCATCAGTGCGGTCGCCAGTGCGGTGGCGGCGAACGGCCAGTGCCGGGGATTCATCGGGGTGGGCGCGACGCGGGTCCAATAGTCCAGCGCGGCGTGCAGGGCGTCGGGGTGGGTCGGTGACTCGCGCATGGCGGTCTGGACCCATTGCCAGCGCACTCCGTAGGCCAGCATGAGCGCGGCGACCTGGGCGCGCAGAACGTCGCTGTCGGCGAAGCAGCGTGTGGAGGCGGTGCTGTTGGCGGGCTGGAGGAGTTCGGCGATGACGGGCCCGGGTAGGCCGACGCGGATCGCGATCTCGTCCTCTGTGAGCTGCATGTGTTGGTTCCCATCGGGGTTGTGGGACTGGGTACGCATACCCGGCCGGTTGCTGTTGTGGGGCGCCTTGGCGGCGAATTCTTCGTGGCTCACTGTACTGGGCGTCGAGTCGGTGCGGTCGGGCGTCCTCAGGTCAGGGTGTCGGGCTTTTTGACGGTCTCCAGGTGTGCGCACACCTGGTCGATGGTCGCCATGCTCAGCCCCGCCCAGCGTGCCGATCCGCCGTCGCCGAAGTCGACCCAGATCGCGCCGTTCGGCTCCGGTTGGGTCGGCGTCGATGCCAGGGCGAGGGCATCGCCGGTGACGGTGTTCTGGGTGGGTTCTGTGTGTGTTGTGGTCATGAGCGACATCCCTTTTCGGTTGGCGACCTGACACGCATGTCTGGCCGGATGGTGGAACTGGTGATGGTTGTTGACTTTAGTTGGGGGCACCGACAGGATCACTGCTCGTCAGTCGCGGATGTTCAAGCTGATGATCGTCCGTACCGTGTAGGTGCGAGTGATGTTGCCGTCCCAGCTGATCAGGATCGTCTGAGCGATCTGTACGCCGAGAATTTCCTTCTGTGCCTCGATGTCGCCTGCGGCGTAGGCCTCGATGAAGTCGTCGGCGTCGACACCATCTAGCGTCACTTCGCCTGTCAGGTGTTTACCGACGTCGAGGGTTTCTGGCTCTTCCAGGCTGTGCTGTCCGTGCTGCAGATCCCCGGTGACGTCGAAATCGACGACGATGGTTTCCGAGGTGTGGATGGGGCCTCCGGAGTCCCGCCACCGGCGGGCCTGGTGGGAGCTGATTTTGGCCTTGGACGCGAACTGTTTGAGGCCACCGGCGCGGTCGATGGCGGCCTGGCGGTCGAGGCGCTTTTGGTCTGCCCCCTTGGGAGTCTTGCCCTTCGACGCGTTGCGGGTCACGGTGCTCGACGCAGGCCGCTTTCCGGTCTCGCGTTGCAGGCGCTTGCTCATCTCGTCGGTGCCGCGGCGGCGCGCTTCAGCCCGGCGCTTGGCTTCTGAAACGCCCTGCCAGCGTTGGGTTTTGCTCAGCTCGCGAAACTTACGTTCAACGAGCGCTCGCAGTGCAGCGCCGAACCCCTTACCGGTCGACGGCTGGGGCCCTGAGCCGGCGCTCGGCGACGGTGTGGTCGGGCTGGCCGAAGAGGACGGCGACGTGGATGGCGGCGTCGGCGACGAGCTGGCGAAGCGGCCTTTCTTCACTGGTCCCCGCCTTGGTCCTCCGCGTCTGATGGCTTGTCGGCGCTGGTCCATTTGATGCGGTATTTGCCGTTGGCAGTCGAGTTTTCGTCGAGGATCAGCGGATCGGCGCTTGGCGGTAGTCGGTAGATCCATGCGTCGAGTTCGGCGGCGATCGGGTAGAGCCCGTGTTGGGCCGCGATGCCAGCGGCGTAGCGCATGGCGCGGAAGCGGGTGTCCGCGCGGATCGCGGCGTACCAGGCGGGTTGCTGGTGCTGACTCTGAAAGGGGGGCCATTTGCCGCTGCCCATGCGGCCCAGGTAGGTGGTGTAGATGGCTTTGATCATCTGCTGGTAGTCCAGCCGTTCGGCGTCGCGGGCCTCCTGGAGCTTGCCGCGGAGGGCATCGGCCCATCCGCGAAGTAGCCGGGACTGCTCCGGCCAGACCCAGGCGGTGTCGATGTCGAGTTCTTCGACGGCCAGCCCCGCGCCGCCGGATTCCACGGGGGCCGTGAGGTGCTGAATGCTGCGGGTGGTGACCCACAAGGTGGTGGGTTCCTTCCAGTGCATGCTTGGATGCGGCAGCGGCAGCTTTGTGGTCAGACCGTCCATCTGCTCGGCCGGGGGAAGGTGCAGCCGCCACAGACCGAATGGGGGGCGTTGCTCGTGGAACACGTCGACCTTGATTTGATGCAGCTCTTTGGGCTTTCCGTAGCCGAGTTCGACCTGGCCTGCGGAGGCGAGGTAGGCCGCGCGCTGGTCGACCTGGACGTCTACGGCGTCTTCGCGGCCGCGGTGCGGGCGGTGGTCCCACTTCACGGGGAGCGTGGGTTCCAGATCGGCGCCGGCCTCGACGGCCACGTCGGTGGGCAGCGGGCAGGCTTCGATTGGTTTCATGCGTCCGGAAGCCCGCTTGCGCTCTAGCAGCTGCGCCCCGACGTTGGCCCACCGCGCTGCAGGCACGAGGCCGGCGTCGCCCACGCCGGCGAGCCAGGCGATCCTGTCGGCGAGGATTCTGACTGCCTCGGTTTCGTCTTCGGGCAGTTCGGTGGGTGTGTTCTCCTTGCCTGCCACTCCCATGTCTCCGGGTTGCTGTGGGGCTGGGTCGAGGTACAGCAGCGGCATGAGGACGATCTGTGCTTTGCGTTTCGTGCCGTCGTGGTCCTCGAAACGGCATCCGAACCAACCAGATTGGCTGTAGGTGACCTCGCAGTTGAATGTGGTGGCGACCATGCCGGCGAGATCGTCGGGCAGGTTGTCCATGGGAACGTCGAGCGACACGAGCGCTTCGTAGGTGAACCACACCTGCGGCTGTTCTTTCGGGTTGGGGCCCCAGTTCCACACGAGGAACTTGTGCAGTGCATCTGCGCCGGGCATGGGGCCGGCGACCACGACGCCTGAGGGCTTGACGATGCCTCTGCTGGTGACGATGGCGACGCGGCCGTCGGCGGCGATCGGGGTGTCGGTCCACTGCCGGGTCTTCGGCGTCCAGGGGGACGTGCCGTCGTCGCTGGTGGCGGCCTGCTTCTGGCCGGCACTCTCGGCCTCGACGGCGGTGTCGAGGATTTGCTCTTCATAGTCGCGGACGGTGGATTCGAACCATCCTCTCCAGAAACCGTTTTCGCGGCTCTTGTCTCCGATCGTCATGTCGGAGGCGGGGAAGTCGGTCGGGAGGGCGCTGCGACCCAGCCGGGCCACCACCTGCTGACGGGACAGGCCGGCGAGGTCCTCGGGCGTGCCCTTGGTCTCGATGTACCACTGCAGAATGTCGCTGGTCTCGTCGTCGGCGTCGATGCGGTACGTGCGGCCGCCAACGGTCAGTCGGTAGATCATGAGGTTCCCCGTTCTGTTCAGCGCTGGTCTTTGCGCGGCGGAGGGATGTGCATGGCCAAGACGTCCGGCAGGCGGCCCTGGCGCCATCGCAGTCGCAGCGATTCCACTGCGCTAGCGGTACGGCCGACCTTCAAGGCCGCTTCCGGCACGGTCAGGTTCAGATTGAGGGCGGTCTTGGCCTCGTCGACGCTCCACGGCTTCTTGACGTTCTTCGCGCTACCCGGAACCGCGGTGCGGGCCGCGCGGCGCTCTATGTAGCGGCGGCGCTCCTCGCGACGCCCCTCGGCGAAACCTCCGTCGTAGTCCATGGCGCTCACGCTGCCACCACTGCATCCGCCCGACGGCCGCTCAGCTCCTGTGGCGTGGCGCTCATCAGCGGTTCCCCCTGGGTTGTTCGGCGGCGCGTCTGTATTCGCCTCGCAGCCTATCACCCCTCAGGTATTGCAGTCGGGATACCTGAGTGATATGTTTGGTGTCGCGTGGTACTAAGCGCGGCCGACCCAAGTTGTCAGAGCCCGCCGCTACAGTGCCCAACGAACGCCGGAACATGTTCTGGCGCCGAGAAACGGCCAGCCTTGAGGGGCTGGTCACCGAACCGAAAGGTGCCCCGATGGCCCCCACTCTTTCCGCCGCCCGCGCTGCAGTCCACGCCGTGCACGTCTTGAAGGCTCTGCGCCACGGCGCCACTCCCGCCGCTCAACAACGCGCCCAGCTGGAGCAGTTCCCCGGCTGGGGTGCAGCAGCCCCGCTGTTCGACCCCCAGCCCGCCAAGTCGTGGGCGACGTTGGCCGACGAACTCGACGATGCGGATCCGGCGGCGATGAAAGCTGCCGCGCGCGTGGTGGATACGTCGTTCTACACCCCGCCGGCGCTGATCGGCCACATCTACGAACTGCTGCAGCACGCGGGCTTCCGCGGCGGCGACGTCCTGGACCTCGGGTGCGGCAACGGACGCTTCCTGAGCCACGCCCCTGCTGCACTGCCCATCACCTACACCGGCATCGAGGTGGATCCGGTCGCCGCGCGCATCGCGGCCGTGTTACACCCTGAGGCAACGATTATCGACCAGCGACTACAGCAGGTGTCTCTGTCCGGCAACCGCTTTGACGCCGCGGTGGGCAATGTTCCGTTCTCGGCTGCCAATGTCTCCGACTCGGCGATCGCGTTCTACGGCCCCTTGCACGAGTACTTCCTGGTGCGCGCCGTACGGGCGGTGCGACCGGGCGGCTACGTAGTCATGGTGACCTCGCGGCACACCTTGGATGCCGCCGGCGGTCTGTCCTACTCGGTGCGCTCGCACGCTGATCTGCTCGCGGCTATCCGCCTGCCCGCCGGCTATTTCGCCAACGAGGGCACCGATGTGGTCGCCGACGTCCTGGTACTGCGGGTCCGCGGCGCCGACGAGCCACGGCAGGGTTGGGACACCCGAACGCCCCACCTTCACCTGAGCAGCCACGACGGGCACGGCCGTACGGACTCCGCTCGAGTGAGCGGGTTCTGGTCAGACCATCCCGAACTGGTGGCCGGCACGATGCGACTGACCGGCTTTCATCAGAACCCGGTCACCGTCGACGCCGACAACCCGCACACAGCAGTCGCCGACGCATTCGCCGCAGCGCGCCGCCTCCTGCTGCCCTATCCGACCAGCGCCGCGGCCGGCCACCACTTCACCGACGTCACGCTCACCGACGCCGACGGACGCAAAGAGGGCTCATTCCATCTCGTCGACGGCACCATGGCCCGCGTCGTCGACGGCCAGCTGCAGCCCGTCACGCGGCCAAGCAAGGAACTGCACGCGCTGGTCGCGCTGCGCGACGCCACGGTCGACCTCGTGACCGCAGAAGCCAACTGGGACACCCCCGACTCGGCGCTGGACCCGCTGCGCGCCCTCTGCCGCGAGTCCTACCTGTCCTACGTCGAGCGCTTCGGCGCACTCAACCGCGGCACGCTCGTCGAGGGCAAGACCGACCCCGACACCGGCCTGCCCAAGCTGAGCTGGCGCGTGCCGCCCATGTCGGGATTCCGGGGCGACCCGGACTCCGCTCTGGTGTTCGCGCTGGAGCGCTTCGATCAGGAGACCGGGGACGCCGCGCCAGCGGCAATCCTGCAGCGGCGAGTCAACCGTCGACCCGTTCCGGTGACCCGGGCCGACAGCGCCGGGGAGGCCATGGCCGTCTCCCTCGGTGAGGGCCGCGGCTTGGACCTGACCCGGATTGCCGATCTCCTGGGACTGCCCACAGCCGAGGCCGCGTTCGCCGCCCTCGGCGACCTGGCCTACCGCGATCCGGCCACCGGCCGGGTGCACACCGCCCGCGACTACCTGTGCGGCGACGTCCGGACCAAGTTGCAAGACGCTCTGGCGGCCGCAGCAACCGACGCGTCCTACGAACGCAATGTGTCGGCGCTGCAACAGGTCCAGCCGCGCTGGCTGGGCCGCGATGAGGTGCGCATCGAGCTGGGCTCCCCGTGGGTGGCCGCCGGTGACATCGAGGACTTCTGCCGCGAGGTGTTCGGCGCATCCTGGGTCAGGGTCCACCACATCGCTCCGCTGGCGGCCTGGGAGGTCGAGGGCAACGCCCACAACATCTCCCCCGATGCCAAGATCACCTACACCACGACCCGCAAGTCTGCGTTCGACCTGTTGCAGGCAGGCTTGAACAGCACCTCCCCCACCGTCTATGACGAGGTGTACGACCCTGCGGCCCGCACGACCCGTCGGGTGCGCAACGCCGACGAGACCGAGGCCGCCCAGGCGGCATTGACGGCCATCGAGCAGCGTTTCTCACTGTGGGTGTGGGAGTCACCGCAACGCGAACAGCGCCTTCTCGATCGCTACAACCAGGCGATGAACTCCCATGTACTGCGCCGCGATGACGGCTCGTACCTGACCTTCCCTGCCCTGGCCGACGATTTGCAGTTGTGGTCCTGGCAGCGCGATTTCGTTGATCGCGCCCTGTCCATCCCTGCTGCGTTCGCTGCCCACTCCGTGGGTTTGGGTAAGACGCGTACTGCGATCGCGTTGTGCATGACGTTGCGGCAGTTCGGAATTGCCAACCGTCCGCTCTACATCGTGCCCAACCACCTCATTGAGCAAGCCCAGAGAGAGGCCCTGCAAACCGCCCCGGCGGGCAAGATTCTGGTGGTCACTCGCGAAGACCTGACCCGATACGGCCGGCGGTTGTTCGCCGCCCGCTGCGCCACCGGCGACTGGGACATGGTGATTATGACCCACGAGACGTTCGCTTCCATGCCGGTCCCGGCCGAGGTGGAACGTGAATGGCTCGACGACCAGCTTGCCGAGCTGGAGGACTATAAGCGCAGCCAGGGCAACAACGGTAAGCGCATCGCCGCGGCCGTGCGCTCGCTGGAGGGCCGCATCGAGCGACTGCGCGATGTCGCCACTGACGACGACGCGATCACCTTCGACATGCTCGGCATCGACTACCTGGCTGTCGACGAGGCAGACCGTTTCCGACGACTACCGATCACCACGCGCGCGGAAGGGTTCAGCATGGGCGCCTCCAAACGCGCCACCGACCTGCTCCTGAAGCTGTCGATGCTGCGCCGCGCCAATCCCTCTCGCCCGCACGCGAGCCTGTTCACCGGCACCCCCTACACCAACACGCTCGCCGAAGCGTATGTGTGGCAACGGTTCTGCGACCCTGACCGCCTGACAGACTCGGGACTGGGCCACTTCGACGCCTGGGCGGCGCAGTTCGTCCGCTACGAAACCCTCGTGGAGGTCAGCCCGGACGGCTCCGGCTTCCGTAGCCGCCGCCGCCCGGTCGTGATCCAGAACGTGCCCGAACTGCGCACCCAAATCGGCGCGTTCATGTCGATGGTGCGCAGCTCGATGACCGACCTCACACTGCCGACACCGCACCAGCACACCATCGTCGTGCAGCCCACGGACAACACTCGCGCGTTCATGACCACACTGGTCAAGCGCGCCGACGATCTGCGGGCCCGGCGAGTCCAACCGGATGCGGACAACATGCTGGCGATCTGCGGGGACGGCCGCAAGGTGGCGCTCGATCCCAACCTGGTCGGGTTCGCCGAGGTGGCCCCGAAACTGGAGGCCGTCGCCGAGAACGTCGCGGCGATCTATCACCGCACCCGAGATGCGGTGTACCCGAATTCACCTGCGCCGGGAGCGTTTCAGCTGGTCTTGTGCGATCTGGGCACACCGCACCCTGGCGATGCGCAAAGCTACGGCAGGATCCGCGACGGCCTGATTGCCCGAGGTGTTCCGGCCGACCGGATCCGGTTCATCCATGAGGCGACCAACTCGAAAGCACGGGAGGCGCTTTTCGCCGCATGCCGCGACGGCCGTGTCTCAGTGCTGTTCGGATCGACGCCGAAAGTAGGTGTGGGCACCAACATTCAGAACCGCATGGTCGCCCTGCACCACGTGGACCCGACGTGGACCGCTCGGGACTGGGATCAGCGCAACGGCCGCGGTGTGCGCACCGGCAACCTGCACGACACCATCGACATCTACTGCTACGCGGTGGAGGGCTCCTTCGACGCCTACATGTTTCAGCTCGCCGAGCGGAAGAGCCGCGGCTTCGAACAGCTCTATCGCGCCGATAGTGAGGTGCGCGAGATCGAGGACCTGGGCGGGGACGGCACCTTGAGCTTCGGGGAGCTGAAGGCCGCGGCCGCCGGCAACTCGCTGCTGCTGCGCCAGCACGAGCTGCAGGTCACCGTCCGCAAGCTGCGCCTGACGCACTTGACCGCACGGCAGAACGTCAACGCCGCACTGCACGCCGCCACCGAGGCCGAGCGCCGCGCGGATGCTCTGCAGTCGCGTGCCGAACGTCTCGACGAGCTGGTCGAGTACCGCCCGCAGCTGACCACCCTGGACCTGTCGCGCTGCGCCGAGGCCGCCGTGAGCGGCAACGGTCACCGCGCCCGCTGGTCCAGCGGCCCCCTGCTGGTGGAGATCGCCTCCGAGCACGGGGACCAACACCTGCAGGCGAGCTTCGGCTACCGGACGCTGTGGACGCTGATGCTGCCTGCCAAGGTGCGCCGCCGCGGCGCCGAGGCCGTCGCCGCGTGGTCTCACCAAGTGATCACCGGGTGGCTCGATGGCGCGGCCGACGAGGCCGCCACCACCGCGGCCCGGGCTCAGGATGCACGCGATCGTGCCGCGCAGTCCCGCGCGGCGGCCGCCGGCACCGACCTGTCTGCCCCGGCCGAACTGGTCGCCGCGGAGGTCGAGCTGGCCGAGGTCAGCGCCACCATCAAGGCCGAGATCCTCGACGCCGAGACCGGCACGCGCGGCGAGCAGGCCGCCTGACCCTGGGGTGTGGGGCTGCGACAGCGCAGTCCCACACCCTCGTCCACCGCTGTGGACCTGCACGGATGCCACGTCCCCAGACCTGAGCGCGCCTCTATGCCGGTTACGCTCGCTGCTGTGAGGCAGCCGGTGTGGGCGCAAGGAGGCACCCCATGGTGAAACGCAAGAGTCTTCCATGGGCGCCGAACTGCGTGCCCGATATGCGCCGGCAGTGGTGCAACGCCTTGGAAACCCTCGTCGAACGCCAGTCCGCAGCGCTGGCGGAACCTTCCGACGCCTCCGGCGAGGGCGCCCGGCGGCTGCAGCGGCTGCAGGCCAAGCTGGCCGAGTCGCTGAGCCAGATGAGCGTCGAGGCCGACGCGATCCGCGGCGCAGAGTTGTATTGGGTTTCCCGCGACATGGTGGACGTCGCGCTCGACGCCGCCGACTCCCTCCCCGAGTGGACGCCCGCGATCGCCGCCCCCTCTCCCACGGGAGTGCTGTGTTGGGCCAAGCCGGCCGGCAGCGTCCCGTGGAATGCGCTGAGCTCAACGGACCCCACCGAGGTTCCCTGGGACGGGCTGTGGTGGTGGTCGCGACCTGACGGAGTACTTCAGCTGCAGCCGCTGTCGCGGCTGGCCAAGAATCCCGCGCTGATCGCCCCCTACGAGGTGTCGTCGCCGTTGTGGGCGACTAACCCGACCCTGATGGTGCAGCCGTTGGTCCCGCGTACCGCCGAGGTCGCGGGCGACGCTGACGCGTCTCCGTTGGTCAGTGTCATCGGCGCGGCCTGGCTGCTGATGGGTCAGCCCACCGTCACTGCCACCCGTGTCTTCGACGACGCGCCGCGGAGCCGCTCTGAAGAGCCGGCCGCGGACTCGCCGAGCCCGGACCGGGTGAGCATTATCGAGTTGCGCCGTCCGATGAGCCCGCCGCGCGAACACGACGGATCGTCGGCTGACCGCAAGTTTCGGCACCGGTGGTGGGTTGGTGGCCACTGGCGCCAGCAGGCCTGCGGGCCCAATCACGCTGACCGCCGACCCAAGTGGATCGCCCCGTACGTCAAGGGCCCCGAGGATGCCCCGTTGAAGACAGATCGCGTTCACGTCTGGCGACGCTGACCGACTCAGCCGAGGAGATTTCAATTACCCCGTCAAGCAACGATCCTCAGCTCAGCGCCATCCTCGATCACTTTGCCCTCGTGAAGCGAGAGGGGAATTTATCGGGGGTGGCCGCGCACCAGTTGCGCAACCTGATTCTTGAGGAGTACCAGCACCGGCAGGCTCCCGCGCGGTGGCCGGACAAGATCCGGCTGATTACGAACTTGCGTGCGTTCCGCGGGTGGAGCCCATTTCCCTGCTCGACGGTTGTTCTGACCGACCGTGATACCGAGAACTACTTGGACGACAGCGACGCAAGCACCATCAGGTGGATCCGCCGCGTCGAGATGACCATGTTGCTTTACGCGGACGAGTTTGTTGAGCAGGACCCGCTCTCGTTCGAACAGCACATGGCGGGCCCCTTCGACCCAGAGACATCGCCTGCGGGACTCGCCTGGCGGTGCATGGAGAGTCTCGATCTGATGTTGAAGGTCAAACCGCTCATCGACGCGGGAATCCTTGTTCTGACTCCTATTTCGGACGCCCCCGATGATGAGATGGACCGAACGGATGAGGGGTTTCACGAGCACTTGCTCCGAAGCGGTTTCAGCGACGAGGAGGCCAGCAGTCTCCACCCCGCCGAACCCTGGTATCTGCGTGACGCCCGGCGCACTGCGCTATTGAACGACGCAACGCTGATCCCGACACAGGCCCGCCACTGGCACTACCTCGCCTATCTCGACGGCCGCACCACACCGGACGGTTCGATGAGCACATCGGAAACTGTTGCCGCTAGCCTCCTTACAGTCGACTTACCGATATTCGCAGGCGCTCCCGCCGACACGCTCGTGAAAATTCACAGCGAAGAGGAATCGTTTGCGGAGTGGAGAGCGGCGCTGCGCGGTGCCGCGCGACAGATCAACACATCATGCACTGACAGTGGGTTTCAGGCAGACGCCAAGGAGGTCTACGAGGACCTGCTGCTACCCATGGCCGCTGCAGTTGATCGAGCCACGAAGCGCTCCCGAGTCCTAAAAGGCCTTGCCTTGGAGCAGGCGGCGCGAGTCTCTCTCGGCGCAACCCTTGGATACGGAAGCAGCACCTTGCTCGGGCTGCCGCCCGCCGGCGCAGTCTCCGGTGCGGTCGTCGGCGGCCTCACGAGCGCCGCCTACGGCGCCCTGCGGCCGCCCAAGCCAACGGGCGCGGCGGCCATCATTTCGATGCTCCCACGGTGATGCGGGCCCAGATTAGTCGGTTGGGCATCCGAGGGCCTCAGCGGCGTCGGTCGCTGCGAGCGCTGCATGGGCCAGTTCACGCAGCGCCTTAACCGTGTAGGTCTTGCCGTTCTCGTCCGTGATCGCGGAGGACTGGGGCGGGTCTGTCACCTTCCCGTTGACGAGGAACTCGCCGTGGTGACCGTGGTAGAACACCACCTGATCGTCGCGGTGGTGATCCGCCGGCAGTCCTGGGTCGGGCAGCTTGATAGTGAGCTTCTTAGCCACGGTGTCTTCCTCCTGCAGGCACATATTTCGTGACGCGGTTGTGCCGCTTGCTAATCCACGGCCTTGATGTACACGTCGAGGGCACTCTGGATGGTGTCGTCCGCGCGGTAGTCGCGGCGTGCGTCGACGAGGAACTGTCGTCGTTCCTCGGCGCTGAACTGGCGGCCGGCGCCGCGCGGGTAGCGCTGTCCGGGTTCTCCTGGAGGTGCCCATCGAAGCGGCGGATGGGTGGCGATGAAGTGTGAGATCACCGCGAGTTGGCGTAGCGGCTCCTGGAGGGGTCCGTTCAGGTCGTGCCCGTAGATCTCGGTGGCGGTGGGCAGGCCGGCGCCGAAGGCCATTGCGGCGAGGTTTCGCCGGCCAGGCCTGCGGGATGCGGTGATGGCGTCCCAGACGGGCTGGGCGATCATCGTCATGACTACTGGGTCGCCGTCGAACACGGTGCAGGGCGGGTAGGTGCCGCCGTAGAGGTCCGAGCAGGTGGTGGTCCGCTCGCAGAGATAGAGCAGTGATTCGATGGCGATGTCGGGATCGAACCAGTGTGGATCACCGGCGTGGGTGTAGTCGTGGGCGTGGAAACGACCGGCTCGAAACGCGTTGGACGCGAACGTTGTTAGTGCTTCGGTGTGGCGGTTTGTGGTGATCGCGTCGAGGCATCCGTACCCGTCGTAGAAGCCGTAGGTGCCGAGCGAGAGTGGATGGTATTGGCCATCAGCGGTGCGACGAAGCAATACCGCGGTCGCGTCGATGTTGGTCAGGCTCACACCGGTGATCAGGCAGGCGGTGTCATAGACGCCCATGACGCCTTCCCCTCCCCTCCTGTTTGCTGTAGGCTACGCTCATAACGCGGCTTTGATCTTGTTTTGATCACCAATTTGCCGCTCTTGTAGGCGTTTCGACGCTGTATTCACCTCTGGCCATGTTGGCGAACTTCGACATGTGGAGTTGGCTGGCGACGGTGATTGAGCGGCAGGGTCCTGCGCGGTGCTTGCCGATGATGATCTCCGCTTCCCCGGCCTGCGGGTGGTCACGTTCGAAGGCGTCTGGGCGGTGCAGCAGCATTACGACGTCGCTATCCTGTTCGATGCTGCCCGACTCGCGAAGGTCAGAAACCATGGGCCGCTTGTCTGTTCGCTGTTCCGGTCCGCGGTTGAGCTGGCTGATGGCGACAACTGGAACGTCGAGTTCCTTGGCCAACAGTTTGAGCGTGCGGGAGAATTCCGAGACCTCCTGCTGGCGGCTCTCCACCTTCTTGCCGGAGGTCATCAACTGCATGTAGTCGACGACGATCAGTTTCAGATCGGCCTTTTGCGCCAGGCGGCGGGCCTTGGCGCGGATCTCCATCATTGTCAGGTTGGGTGAGTCGTCGATGTAGAGGGGAGCCTCGCTGATGTCGCTCATCTTCTTGGCCAGCCGCGTCCAGTCGTCGTCGCTCATCTTCCCGGACCGCATGCTGGCGAGTTTGATCTTGGCTTCGGCGGACAGCAGCCGCATCACGATCTCGGACTTGCTCATCTCCAGCGAAAAGATGACGCTGGCCATCCGGTGCTGGATCGAGCATGACCGCATGAAATCCAATGCCAGCGTGGAGTTGTGGGTCGGCACCATGCCGTTGCCGGCCAGGTACAGGTGGTCTGCGTTGTCGACCTGCACACACCGTACGGCCACACTGGCGCGGGCGCGGACGGCGGTGACGGTGCGGTCGCCGGCCACGACGTGG
This sequence comes from Mycolicibacterium sp. GF69, assembly GCF_003284965.1. Classification (GTDB taxonomy): domain Bacteria; phylum Actinomycetota; class Actinomycetes; order Mycobacteriales; family Mycobacteriaceae; genus Mycobacterium. The sequence goes on along the minus strand of NZ_QMEW01000011.1, from coordinate 81,344 downwards.
ATCGGTGCGCCGGGCCACTCTGGGGCCACGACGTAGCCCAGGGTGTTGAGCAGGTCCACGGCCAGGGTGCGGTTCTCGGGTAGACGCCAGGCCGCCTCGATGGCGAAGCTGTCACCGGGTCCGCCGGTGATGTGGCTGGCCTGCAGCAGCCCGCGCAGCATGGCGCGGCGTTGGCGTAGTGACCCCCGCAGGTATCGGGACACCACCGTGTCGTAGCCGTTGAGTGCGACGCTTCGGTCTCCGGCCAGCCAGCAGCCGACGGTGTACGGGTCGTCGGCCTGGGTGGCGATCTCAGGCAGCTCGACAGGCGCGGCGGTGGGCAGCGCATCGCCGACACACAGTTGCTCGGTGATCAGGGTCCCGCGCCGGGTGGTCCACTGGTGCTGTTCATCGGCGGTGATGACGGTGCCGTCGGAGAACTCGACGTCGTAGCAGGGCCGGTTGTAGAGCACCTCGGTTGCGGCGACCACCCGGGTGGGATGACCGTCGGCGCCGAGCAGCTGGTCTCCGACCTTGACCTCACCCATCGTGGTCCAGCCGGTCGGAGTCGGCAGAGACGTGTTGAGCGCCAGCGCCTTTCCAACACCGGGCCGCGCCGCGACGGTGATCATTTGGCCGGGATGCAGCCCGTTGGTCAGCTCGTCGAGTTCGAAGAACCCGGTGGGCACACCACGGGCGAGGCCACCGTTGCTGCTCAGCTCGTCGAGTTCATCCATCGTCGGTTGCAGCAGGTCCGCCAACGCCACATAGTCCTCGCGGCGGTCGCGGTTGTTGACGTCATAGATCTCGGCCTGGGCGCGATCGACGACCTCGGCGACCTCGGCACCCTCGGCTCCGGCATAGCCGTACTGAACAACGCGGGTGCCGGCTTCGACGAGGCGGCGCAGCGTCGCCTTCTCGGCCACGATGCGCCCGTAGTAGCTGGCGTTGGCCGCGGTGGGGACCACCGACAGCAGGGTGTGAATGTAGGGCGCTCCCCCGACGCGGCGCAGGCTGCCGCGTCGATCGAGTTCGGCGGCGACGGTTACTGCGTCGGCCGGCTCCCCGCGGCCATAGAGATCGAGGATGACGTCAAAGATGCTCTGGTGGCGGGGTTTATAGAAATCGCCGGGCTGCAGAACTTCGAGCACATCAGCGATCGCATCCTTGCTGAGCAGCATGGCACCCAGCACGGATTGCTCGGCGCTCTCGTCGTGTGGGGGCAGCCTGCCGTAGTCGCTGTCGGCGGAGCGTTCGCTGACCTGAGCGGGTCGGTGATCGAGGGCGGTCATGCGCTCCTCCTTCGCGGTCGTGGCGGGTCGTCCGTCGCGGGGTGGTCTGCGCGCACCTGCCGGCGCAGGGCCAGGACACGCTCGACGTCGCGATCGCGTTCGGCGATCTGCTCGCGGGTCATGGCGGGCGCGTAGGTGGGACGCAGGCGCGGGCCGAACGCGGTGCGGCAGTCCTGGCAGGGCTGACCCCAGCGCTCGACGTAGTTGCCGCAGCTGGGGAGCACGCACTGGGGGCTGTCCGGGTGCGCAGCGCTGGCGGTCTTGCCCATCGCGTGTCTCCTTCCTGTGCCGTCATCCGGTGAGTACCGGCCGACCGGGCCGTTTCCGTCGCCGCCGCTCCACGCAACGCTGTGAGCTGGTACGACGACAGGTCCCTCTGGTTATGCAGCTGCTGCGGCGGCGACCGCCGGCCGCGCAGTGGCCGCGGCAGGTCGTAGGACACCGCGGAAGCTCGACGGCATGACCAGACGGGCGCCGGCGGGCCGGTGCAGGTTGTAGCGCTCATGCAAGGTGAGGGCAACGAACTTGGGCAGCGCTCCGCCACCGTGCTTGCCGTTGGACTTCTTGGCGCGCGCCAAGGCGCCGATCCGCTCGGGGGCGAGGTCGATCAGCGCGTCAACGAGGATGTCGCACTCGAACTGTTCGTCGTCGCCGAAAGCGTCGAGCAGCACGGCCATTCCGCCGACCATCGGGGCGTCGTAGGCGCTCTGCTGGGGGCCCCAGGTGTCGTGCAGCAGTCTGAGGCTGTCGCGCAGCAGGGCGTGTCCGCCGCGACTGCGAGCGACCTTCTCCAGCATGGCGGTGCACCTGATGTGTCCGTCCTTGGGTGCGTCGTCGACGCGCAGGCCCACCCGGGCCACGGTGGCCTCGATCGCGGCGACGTCAGGATCGTGCTGGGCGCGGCGGGCTTTCCACCGGTTCCAGGTGCTCAGCCGCCGGCGGTGGATGTCGATGCCGAGGAACAGTTCGGCCTCTTCGGCGACGGACAGGCCGCTGTGGACTCGGGCGGCGATGGAGGCGCGTGGATCGCGGGATGTCACTGCGGCCCAGCGGTGTTGGCCTTCGATGACCGCGTAGCGGGGGTGGTGTTCGGGGCCTCGGTCGGACACCTCGATTACACCGAGCAGCCTGGGGTCGAACGATTCGGTCATGGTGCGCACGCGCTGGGGATCCAGCGGCCGCTGGTAGGTGTGGTCGACGAACAGGTCGGTGACGGGGACGGCCAGGACGTAGGGGGCGGCCGGGTGCGGTGCGGTCATCGGGGTGCCTTCTTCACGGGTGCGGGTCAGGGGTGGCAATGGCCCAGGCGACGTGGCGGCGGCCGGGCCGGCGCAGGCGACGGACCTCGCCGCGGTGTTCAAGGACGAGGAGGTTGCGGTAGACGGTTTCGTTGACCAGTCCCGGCGCCCAGCGCAGCAGCAGTTGGCGTATCTCAGCGGTGGTCAGGTCTCCGCCGGTTTCGGGTAGGACGGCTAGCAGGTGCTTGCGCACCAGCTCGGGATCCAGGCGGTGGCTGCTCATCGTGGCGTCGGATGCTCGTCGGCGCGGTGGTTGAAGATCTCGACCTTGACCGCGGGGGGATGGGTGATGGCCGCGCACGCCGGGCACAGCGGTGCGCCGTCCTCGAGTAGTGCCGTCGGCGTCGCCTGGATGAGGCGCACCCCGCAGCGGGACCGCGGCGGCCGACCGAAGGCGACGTCGAGCAGGTGCTGCAGCCGCCCGACGCAGTGGATGACCGACGTGCCCTCGTAGCGCTGGCAGCGACACTGCGGCTCGCTGGGTGGATCCCAGTGCCGCAGCGAGCCGTGCAGGTAGTCCGGCACCCAGGACGCGGGAACAGCCAAAGCGGCGGGCGTGGTCATCGTCGACCGCTCCCCGCTTGTCCTGCCGCCCAGAGCGCCCGGTAGTCCAGGCGCGCGAGCACACGCACCTCGCGGGCCGGGACCTGCGGCAGCATCCGCGCCAGGGCGGCCGCTGCGGTGCCGTCGTACTCCATGGACGCCGGAAAGATCGCTTGCACGTCGCCGGGGATGTTGGCGATGAATCCCCCACCGGCGATGTCCTCACCGAGGTGTTGGATCTCCCAGCCGTACTTGCCGACCAGGCGTGCGAGCAGCCACGCGGCGGTACGCGCCCGCGTCATGGGCTGTTGGCCGGCCGGCAGGGTGGGCAGCACGTCGCCGCGACGCCAGTTGCGGTGATGGCGATGCGGAGAGCCCACCTGGGACTGCACCAGCCAGCACAGTTGGGTGAGCCACTCGTCGCCGGTCTCGGCGTCGTTTTGGCCCAGGCTCGCCACGGATCGGGCCAGTTCGAGCAGTCGGCGCGCCGAGGTGTTTCCCGGAACTTGTTGGCGCGCTGTGCGATTGCCGCGTAGATCCCAGCTCACGGTGACCGTACGTCGGGTGGGGGTGTGGGCGGTGACGAAGGCGGTGGCGGTGTGTGCGTCGAATTCGAGGCGCTTGGCGTGCCAGCCGTAGGCCGCGAGATCGACCGCGGTCCAGTAGGCGTCGACCACCTCTGCCGGCGGCTGATCCTTGCCGAGTCCGGGGATCTGCTGGCGGCCGGCGGCGCGCTGCGCGGGCCGGGTCATCCTGCCAACCTCGCGTCCTGGTCGTAGCCGTTGGTGGCGGCGATCGCTGCGACATGTTCCGGTTGGTCGTTCTGAGCGGGCCTGATGTCGATACCGCGCTTGAGGCGACGTCGCTCGCGTTCAGAGAGTCCGCCCCAGATTCCGAAGCGCTCGTCGTTGTCGAGTGCCCATTGCAGGCACTGCTGTTTGACCGGGCAGCCGAGGCAGATCCTCTTGGCTTCCTTGGTTGATCCGCCCTTCTCGGGAAAGAACGCGTCGGGGTCGGTCTGCGGGCACAGGGCCCGCTCGTACCAGTCCTCGTCGGTGGGTGATTGCGGCTGGGCTTCCAGCATGGTGATCAGCTCGATCACGGCGGCTTCAGACATGGCGTCTACCTCCCGAGGTCAGTCGCTTTCGCGGTCCCGATTGCGCAAATCCAACCAGTTACGATTTGCGTATCCATTGGCCCAGATTAGTTCCTGACTACGACAAACAGGCTTCCCGCTACAGGAAACATTGTCTGTGATGGTGATTTTTACGGGCGGCCTCGGACTGTCTTCGGGATGTCGTCGACTGGACGCGGCGTGGCCTGCGGCGATGACATGTCCCCGCGGCACTCGCCATCAACGACGACCGGCGGCCTCAGTGAGGCCGCCGGTAGGGGGCTCTGCCATTTGCGCTGGCAGCGGCGCTGATGCGGTTTGGGAAGTTACGAGCGGGACGGAAACCCGACTGCGGCACCGACTTCGCCGTAGACCTCCGAGATCACCAGCAGGTCGGTGTTCAGCTCGTCCAGTGATGCGGCGGCCAGCTCGTTCTCGGCCGCGGCGGTGAAGAAGTCACTGCCGGCGGACTCAGCGCCGGCCGCGTTGGCCTGCTGGGCGCGCAGCTGCAGGCTCCCCAGCGTGGCCACACATCGGTGCAGGACCAGCAGACGGCCCAGGAGGGCTTCGGTCAGGTGCCGGCGTTCAGAACGCAGCATGGCGTTGGCGTAACCGCTGGGTTCCGTCAGTTGCTTGAACTTGACGCTGTTGGCCTCGTGCTCATCGAGACTGAAAGCGGCGCGGGCGATCTGGAAAATCTCCTCGTCGACGTCGAATCGAGTTCGCACGACGTCGAGCCCCGGCAGCTTCCATGCCGGACTCTGATCCAACTCGGTGACGATCGCGATCCCTTCGAGCAGGAAGGCGCCGCCGGCGGAGATGGCTCCTGCTCCCGCCAGCGGGTTCCAGTCCAGGGCACGTTGGGAGGCGTTGACCTCGGCGGCCTGAGCCGCGCTGAGGTTGAGAGGGTCACGGTGGACCCACCACAGCAGCACCCCGTGCAGCAGCGCCACGACGGCGCAGCCGGCCGCGCCCCAGACGGCGAGGGCTCCGATGCCGGCGCGGTCGTCAGCGGCGCCCGCGCACAAAATCGCGACGAGGGCGAGGAGGACCGCGACGGCGGCCCACGTGACTGCAGTGCGCCGGGTGACCCACCGTGGGAGCCGATGCCGGCGCGGTCCGGCCTGGCCGTAGAGCGCCGCGGGCGCCATGCCGGCGGCGGCGCGCTGGGCGATCAGCTCCCCGGTGGGACCGCTGAGATCGGCTTGGCGCAAGGGGGCGAGGTGGCGGCCACGCCAGAGCCAGCCCGGGCCGGCGGTGATGCTGCGACGGTCTTGCGCTTGCCAGAACGCGAGCCGCATTCGAATGTGGGCCCTCAGCGCGTCGTGTTCGCTGTCCACGTCAGGCCCCTCTCCCGTTCCGGGGAGTGAAAGTCCCTCGGAGAAAGCAACTCCGGCATGGGGCACGTTGCCGCACCGCTACCGGGAAACCTCTTGCCAAAGACCCCTGTAAAGCACCATGCCGGAGTTGCGAGCCTCAGTCTATGGCCTCGATTAGCTCGGATCGCCTGCCGCGAAGGGGTTGCTTTTCGCAACATCGCGCGTGGCACAGACGGCTGCGTCAGTGCCTATTCGGGCAGGAACTCATCGGGCATGAAGTAGGACGGGGGCACGCCGAACAGTCGCGCCAGCTCGTAGACGACATCAAGACGCGGCGGTGCCTCACCGTGGAAGTAGCGGTAGATCTGCGTCTGCGAGACCGGCAGGTCCGGTGCCTGCTCCTTGAGCATCCGTTGGATCCGCAGCGGCGTGAGCTTGCGTACTCGGTCGGTGTCGAGCATGCGCACGTTCATGCTTCCAGCTAATTCCTGGAACTTCTTGGCGAAGTACTCGGTTGCGACATGCGGAGGATCGATCGCGGCTTTGCCGCGTTGTTCGGCGCGCACCAGTTCGTGCGCTACGCCGTCCGGCTTATCCTCGTCGACGTCCTCGGCCTCGACGTCGGCAATGTTGTCCATATGGTTGGTCATCGGTCACCCAATCCTGCGTTGATGCCACTTCGGCCGATCCCCCAACTTCTTTACCAGCATTAATTTCTAGCCTATCCAGTGGAGGCCGAATCGCCACCAGTGGGCTGCTGATCAGTCATATTTGGGACAGCAGTCACAGGCGGCGGTAGCGCCCGGGCGACACCGGGGATCTGCACACCGCGGCGTTCGAGGAACTCCTGGATGGCCAGCGACGCGGCGTCCCCTTTGGGCAACTCGTACTCGTCGATGAATGCAGCAAACGCGTTGTGCACATTGGTATTGATGTGCACGTTGATCCCGGTGCGCTTGACCTTGCGGCTGCGCAGCTGCTCCAGGGCGGGATCGTGGGCCACGAAGTCGGCCACCTGGTTGCCCGCCGCGGCGGGCGGGGCCGCTGGCGCCGCGGCGGCCGCAGTGCTGGAGGGAACACCTCGCATCCGCGCCGCATCCTGAGATACCGCCCGACCGCGAGCGGCCGGCAGTGGCATGTCTTTAGCCATGGGAGATCAGTCCTTCCTCCGCGATACGCACCGCGACGCGCTGATAGTCCTCAGCAGCAGTGCACGTCGGGTCATACACCGAGATGGGTTGGCAGTGCGCCTTGGCCTCCGTCACGCGGATCGTGCGGGAGATGTAACCCAGATACTCCTTGGGCCAGGCTTCTTCGACAGCTCGGCGGATGGACTTGGTAGCCCGCGATCCACCCAGGTAGTTGGTGAGCAGCACATGGGTGATCTTGATGCCCGGGTTGTTGAGATCCACGTTCTCTACCGCTGCGTCCAGTGAGGCCAAAGCGCCCACCTCGTCAGGCCCGGTCCCAACGGCCGCCAGCACCCAGGTCGCCGCCGAAAGCGCCGCTGAGGCAAGCTCATTGAGCGTGGGGCGGCAGTCGATGACGATGAAGTCGTACGCGGGCAACGTCTCCACCTCACGGCGCAGCCGCATCTGCCCACCGGGCCCCAGGCCCTTGTCGAGTTCGTCGAGCGCTTCACGCGACGGCGCGACGTCGACCCCGAAATCGGTGCCCTGGATGACGTCGTTGAGCGGCATACGGCGGTGCTTCTCGGGGTGCAGCACGTTGAACATCGTGGGCGTCGGGTCACCGTCGGGCGGCACCTCCAAGCCCAGCCCGGAGGTGGCGTTGCCCTGCGGATCCATGTCAATGAGCAGCACGCGGATCGGGCGCGTCTCCTGCTCGGCCTCGTCGAACACCTGCAGCCGAGTCAGTTCGTAGCTCAGGTTCACCGCGGTGGTGGTCTTACCCACCCCGCCCTTTCGCATGGCGACCGCAATGACCACGGGCGGGGAATTCAGGGCCCGGACCAGCTTCGGAGTCTTTGGCATGCGCAAATCATAACCTTCCAGGGCTGGGGGAATGCCTCTGCTGCGGTGAAAAACTGCCAGCGACCAGGGGCCATACTGTCTCCGCAGGTCAAAGGATAATTCACAAAGGTTGTGCGCGACACGCGGGCTTGCTTTCACGAACCACTGAGAGCAGATTCACGGAGTTCTCACGGCCAGAATGGCGACGTCACCGCTGGTCACTGGCCCGAGGACAGGGCACCTGTCGTTCATCTCACCGCCCCACGCCGGTTCTCTCCCTGCGACACGCCGCGACAGCCACGCGCGATCTCTCGCAAATCACCCCCTCCGCGCGCCGGGATCGGCCCTGCATACGGCCATACCATTGGCCAATGAGCCATCGCGGCGACGACTTGACCTCTCCGGCCGGCGCGCTCAGCGCGGCGTTGGCCGCCCTCTGTGAAGCCTCCACCGCCGACGAACAGTGGCGCCGGTGGCAATATGCGCGCACCGCAGCTGACTACGCCGCCGAGGTGTGGTGGCACCCGGCGAGCACCGAAGACCAGCGCACCGAGGCCTCCCGTTGCCTCAAGCTCGCCTATGACCTCGACGAGGACACCAAGGCGCGCCACGACCGGTTGCGCGCCGGCCTGATCCGCCGCCGCAGCTCCGCGCCGTAAACCCTGTCCACACAGCACTGTGCCCCGCCACTTCGGTAGCGGGGCACAGTGCGTTCGGCCTTGAGCGACCCGTCACTCCTCGGGTCGATAGTTGCGCGGCGGCCGCCGCGGGGGCGGCGGCGGCGCCGGCTCTGCGGAGCGCTGGCTGCGCCGAATGCGCTGCGGCCCACCCAAGTCGCGGTGCCGGCCGCCGCCATCGCCGTTGGCCCCGCTGCCGTTCGCACCGTTGTTGCTGGCGCCCGTGCCGTTTGAGTGCACGCGGTCAAGACCGCCATGCTGCGCGGCTGCCGGAGCCGCCGCCGGCGGCGTGGCCGACGGCTGAGCGACGGGGGCGCTGCGGCGCGCCGGCGCGGGAGCCGCGGCGGACGGAGCCGGTGCTGCAGCTGCCGAGCGCCGGCCGGTGCGAGACAGGACCGGCGCGGTGGAGACCACGCGCCGCGGCTGCGGAATGTCGTTGTGGCCCAGGCCTAGGTAGCGGTCCTCTTCGCGGGTACGGATCGTCCACACGGTGATTGGCTCGGCACTGCCGATGGCGACCTCCAGGACCTGGCCGGGCCCTTCCACGATGGTCATGTCCGCGCCCCCGCCCACGGTGTCGGGGCCCAGCAGTCGAAGCACGGTGCGGGTGGGCACGGTGGTGACCGTGCGGCCGTCGAAGACCGCGACGTCGCTCGTGCGGGCACCCGCGGTGGCGTAGAACAGTCGCTGGTCGTCGTTGACCGTGGCGACCAGCCCGTCCCAGCGCTGACGGTCGTCGGTGTGGATCGCCACCACCGCACCGGTGACGACTGCACGCAGGACGAGCTGGCGGGCCACTTCGACGCCGACGCGCGCGTCGATGCGGCGCCGTTTGGGCGAACCGGACTGATCCCACAGCGGCACCGCCGCCAACGTGCCCTCGTCGAGCTGACCAATGATCTGACCCGACGGCCCGATCGGCACCCGGACGTCTTCTACGGCGGAGAACGCGATGGTCGGCAGCGTGGCCTGCAGGCTGCGGTCCCCGGCGGGGATGGCCGCATCGAGCATCTGCCGCTGAATTCCGGTGGGGCGGGCGAGCTTTGCTTCGGCGAGCGGCTTGTAGGCCTTGCCGTGGTGGACGTAGCGGATCAGCACACCCACCTGGACCTCTGCGCCGCCTCCGGCGCCGGTCAGCCGGATCACCGTCATGGTTTCCTCGGTGCGCCAGGACCACCAGCGATCCAGCTGGCCTTGGGCGAGCAGCTCGGGGTTGCCGACGTAAGTGGTGATGAAGTTCGGTCCCGAGCGGATGTAGGACCACTTCTCCTGGTTGTCGACCGGTCCGACCGGGGCCAACAGCACGTCCCCCATCGCGTCGAGATCCTCTGCCGACAGCGCGTGCGCCGGGATCTGGTCCTGCTGCAGGCGCTGCACGACCCGGTGCGCCGCGGCCGCCAACGCCTTGGGGCCGGCGGTGCGCGACGGGCCGCGCTCGATGATCCGGTCGAGGTTGTCAAAGGAGTTGAGTCGCAACACCAGCCAGGTGCGGCGCTCTCCGACCAAGTGACGCGGACCCACGAACTGGGAGTACACCGTGCGGTAGGCCGTCCCGGGGGGACATGGCAGCCCGCCTCGATGACGTCGATGTCGATGTTGAGCCCGTACTGGGTCATCAGCGAAACCACCAGCGACAGCGGCAATTCGCTGCCACTGACTGTGCGCCCGCCGGCTTCGGTGGTGATCGCCAGCTGCGGGCCGACTTCGACGGCGGCTACCAAGGTCTTGCCGTCCCAGCGCACGCCGGCGTTGCCGGAGATGACGTTGATGTCGGTGGCCGCCGGCAGTTCCGGGGGCAGCGGCCGGCGGCGTTGCCGCAGGAACGACCACACGACGGCGAACCACTCGACAAGCAGGACCCGCCCACGGATCGGAATGAACAGCGCGATCGCCGCGGCGACCAGGATGGTCACGGCCGCCCACACCGGAAGCGCCTTGTTCAGGGCGAAGGCAACGGTCACCCACACCGCGACGCCGTAGACCAGCGCCGAGACCATGGGAACCCGGATCCACCGCCCGCGGGCGCGCCTGGGGCCTGCCATCACTGCCTCCTTCGCACGCCGGTCGCGGCGACGACGATCAGCACGGCAACGACCAGAGCGGAGACCGCCCCGATCACGATCGCCGCGGTCCACTTCGGCGCGGAGTCCGGCGGGGGCGGCGGCGCCGGCAGTGACAGCTCTGCGGCCTGCACGGTCACCTCCGGGGCCCCGTCGACCGGGATGTCGTAGGTCAGCGCCGCCACCGGGTCGATCAGACCGCGGCCCACGGCGTTGTCCACCCCGCGTGCCGGCGCGTGGGCGGTGGTGATGATGCGCGTGGCCACCTCGCGGGCGGACATCTGCGGGAAACGTGAGCGCAGCAGTGCTGCGGTCCCAGAGACGTAGGCCGCCGCGAACGACGTGCCCGCGATCGGCACGAGCCCGGCTTCCTCGCCGGGGACACCGTTGATCACACCTTCGCCGCTCGACGACAGCGACACGATGCCCGATCCGGGAGCAGCCACGTCGACCCACGGCCCGGACATGGTGTTCTCGGCGCGTGCGCCCTCAGGCGAGACGAACCCGACCGAGAGCACCAGGTCGTCGAACCAGGAGGGGGTGGACACCACGGTGACCCCGCCCCAGTTGCGGGGGTCGTCGGGGCGGGTCGGATCGGCGTCGGGATTGCTCTTGCAGTTCTGGTTGCCCGCACCGCTGTCGACCGCGGAGTTGACGTTCCCGGCGGCGGCGACGACGAGTGCGTCTTTGACCTCGGTGGCGTACTTGAGCGCGCCGCCGAGCATCGCCTGGTCGATGGGGGTGGTCACCTTCACACACGACACCACGGAGATGTTGATGACCCGCGCACCCATGTTGGCGGCGTGCACGATCGACCGGGCCAGGGTGCGGATGTCACCGGCGGTGCGAGATTGGTTGGGATCGTCGGGATTTGAGGACTGGTTCTCGGGCATGTACGCCAACGACGTCTGCCGGATCGCCAGGATCTGGGCGTTGGGTGCGACACCGATCAGGCCATCAGTCGGCGCCGGCGCGGCGCCGATGATGCCTGCCACGATCGTGCCGTGTCCCTCGCAGTCTTCGAAGCCGTCGCCCGCGTCCACGTAGTCGCCGCCGGCGATCATGCCGGGCAGCCGCGGCTGGGGCCGCACACCGGTGTCGATGACCGCCACGATCACTCCGGCGCCAGTGGAGAACTTATGGGCCTGCTCGATCTGCAGTGCGGTCAACGGTGGCGGCGTCTTGGCCAGATCGGAGTTCGGCAGCACACCCCCGACGACGCAGGCGCCGTTCTTGCGCATGGGCCCTTCGGGTCCTGGTGGGCCGTCCGGCGGGGCGGCGGCAACATCCGGGTTGGGCGGGGTGACCGCGCCGGCGGTTCCCAGCGGCGCGACCGCGACCAACGAGATGACCGCCGTCAGGACGGCCGCCGTCCGCGCCGCCAGCAGCATCGGGCGCACGGTCATAGCAGGTTCCGGAAGAAGTTGAAGGCGCCGACAATCCAGAACGCCAGCATCGCCACCGCGAAGTTCGCGAAGAACTCCAGATACTCGATGCGCCGCAGCGGGATCGGTGACTTGATCCGCCCGGGCAGCATCATCCCGGCCAGCGCGGCCAGGACCGTCACCAGCGCGACCCCGCCGAGAACGCTGATCTCGGCGACCGCAGTGGAGGTCCCGGTGATCACGGTGAGGGTGAAGCCGACGAGCAACACGAACGCGCCCACGAAGAACGTCACGGCGTGGACCCGATCGGGCAATGAGCGACCACGCAAGACCAGGACCAGGATCGACAGGATGGCGACCGCGACTTCACCCCAGAAGTAGTGCGTCGCAGGCTCGGTGGCCACGATCGCGCCAGCCACGATGGTGGTCACCGCGGCGAGGAACAAGCCGGTGAGGTATTTGTTCGCAACGCGCGACTGGCGTTCGAGTTGGGCGTCCTCGTCCTCCGACAGCGCCACGGTGCGCACATCGTTGCCGTCGTCGAACACCTCGACGACCATCGCGGCTTCGTCGAGTTCGGTGCGGTCGATGTCCTCACCGGGCACCGGCAGGCTCGGGGGTTTGACCCCGGCAAGGGACAGGGCCAGACCCGGAGCCATGGCTACCAGGATCATGCCGACGACGACGGCGACCGTGCCGATCTGGCGCATGTCGAAGCCGGTGTAGGTGCGCACCCCGGCGGCGGCCGCGCCGATCACCGCCATCGTCACCACCGTGGTGTGCACGCTGATGCCAATGCCGGTCAGCCACAACACGATCAGGGATACCGCTGCGGTCGCGAAGGCCGCGGCGAAGACGTTGGCCGCTGTCCAGTGGCCAGGTGTGTTCTCGTACGCCGGCACCGCCACCCATCCCAGGGAGAACGCCAGCGGGACCGCGGCGATGCCGGCGGCGTAGGACACCTGCCGGATCGAGCGGCGCGACGCCACGATGGCGCCGATGATCGCCAGCAGTGTCAGCACCCCGGCCGGTGGCGCCCACCAGAGGCTCGACGGGGTGGACCACCAGGCCGCGATCGTCAGTGCGGCGGTCAAAGCTGCGCCACCGACGATGGCGATCAGCCCGAGGGTGCGGGCGGTGTCGGCGGTGAAGGACGCGAACTTGACGGCGTTGAATTCGGCCAAGGCGTCGCTGCCGTCTTCGATGATCGGTTTGAAGACCTCGTTGGAGTGCACCTCGCGCAGCAGCAGGCGCGCGCCGTCGAGAACGCCGGCCTCTGCCAGAGACAGTGTGCGCGCGAACGGCATTCCGCCTTCGACGGCCAGGGTGTAGACCCCGGTAGTGGTGAAGTCGACGTTGAGCCCTTCGTTGCGCAGCGTCTCGGCCAGGAAGGGCACCAGCCCCTCCATGACGATCGACAGCGGCGCGTGCGCGGCCAGCGACGTGTCGACGTTGTAGTTGCCGACGTGGATGGCGACTCGGATCTGCTCGGGGACCGCTTGGACTGCTGTGCCCGTGGTCTCGGGCTGCCTACCAGGATCGGCGGGCAGTGACTCGACCGGCAAGACGACTGACATACGTTGCCTCCCTTGGCGTTAGCTCGCTGCGGCTACCGGAGCCGGCGGCTGGGGCACGGAGAAGTCGTCGGCCAGCATCGCTGCCAGGTTCTCGAAGGCGTGCCGAGTCTTCTTCTTGAGCTTGTCCAGGTCGACGCTGAGTCCCTCGTCGAGGTGCGCATCGAACGGGATGTGATGCAGCTTCAGCTGCTGGCGAGCCAGCACTGTGGTCAGCGCCTTCATGTCGAGCCGGGTGTTGGCCGTGGTTTCGTTGACCACCAACACCGTGCGGGCCAGCAGGCCCTCGTAGCCGTGGTTGCGCAGCCAGTCGATGGCCTGGCCGGCCTTGAAGGCGCCCGGGTTTGACGCTTCCACAAGCAGCACAAGGGCATTGGACTTGTCGAGCATCTCGCGCACCACATGCGAGTTCAGTGCTTTATCGCCGTCCCACAGCAGCATGCTGTAGTAGTGCGAGGCGATCTCGTAGACGTCGCGGATGTCTTCGGGGACGAGCACGCGCTCACCGTCAGGCCGCCAGCCGTTGGCCAGCACGTGCAGGTCGGTGTCGGTCGTCGACAGGAACCGCTGCACCTGGTCGTGCTGGCGCAGATCATCGGATTCGGTGTCGAGCATCTCCATCATCGACAGGTTGTGCGGGTGCACCGCGGTCCGCAGCGGCAGGTCTCCGGCATCAGGGTCGGCATCGACGGCGATGACTCCATCGGCGCGGATCGAGGAGAACACCTGCCCCAGCGTCGCGGTCACCGTAGTCTTCCCGGCCCCGCCCTTGAGGGTCAGGACAGTGATGGCGTACATCGTGTCCTTGGGTGCGCGAATGCGCTTGTAGACCTCCCGGCGGCGGCTTTCCTTCTTGCCGGGCTTGAGCTTGAATCCGCTCTTGTTCATCGCCCCGCGCCAGCCGGTGTTGGCCACCGGCGCGCGGTCCTCGTTGGCGGTCTGGATCAAGTCCTGGCGGATACCGGCCGAGGCCGCCTGGATCGGCGCGCTGGGGCGGCGGTACTGATCTGCTTCGACGCCACGTCCCGTCGCGGCCTGCCGATCGGGCACCGCCTGACGCACCCGATCCTGGTCGGGGGTGACGGGAATCTGCTGAGTCACGTCGGGCCGCTGATACTGCTCGGGCTGCGCTTGCGGCTGCGGGCGCCGCGGGGCCATCTGCGGGCCCGAGTGCTGGCCCTGCGGGGCCGTGGAAGGCTGCCCCCAGGGTTGTCCCGGGGACGCGCCCCACTGCGGCTGCTGGCCGGCGTTGGTGAAGCGCTGATCGGATTGCTGCGGTGACCCGTTGGCCGGACGGGCCGCCGGCGCGCCCCACGGGGGCTGCTGCTGCTTGGGGTAGGGCGTCGTGGAGCCTCCGTCGCCGCCGAAGCTGCGGTCACCGGCGGGCGCCGGTGCGGCCGGAGGTGCCGGCGGGACGCTGGGCCGGGCGCCCCAGTCCCCGGCGCCTGCGGGCGCGATGGTCGTGGGCGGGGGCCCGGGCAGATCGGGTTTGGCCTCGGGTTCTGATGGTGTGGACTGCGCAGGCTCTGCAGAACTCTCCGGCTCCGACCAGTGCCGGCCGTTACCGGTTTCCACGTTTTCGGCCATTCGGCTCACCTCTCCCCGCAAAATCTGACGGCGTGACCGGGCAGTGTTCCGGTCGCTTGACTGCTGTCGCCTTGGGTTTGCCCCGAGGCCATTGTCCCAGCGTTCACCAGCACACTAGCGCACGAATTCCGTCGAACTCGGGGCCGAAGAGGGCCCATTTTCCAGCACCGATGCACCGGCCTATCACCTTTGGTCACCGCGGGCAGCGAACCAGTCCCGGCTGGGGGTCAGCTGCACCAGATCAGCCATGGCCGCCCGGAATCGGGCGTAGGTCCCGGGACCGAAAGTCACCCACAGGCGGGAACGTGAGCCATGTCCGCCCACCGCGGACACCACCCGCCCGAACGAGGTGTCGGCCACGCCCACCGCAGCTTTCGTGTCCACGGTCTGGATACCGCGGTTCTCGCGCATGACGATCTCGCAGCGCTGCCCGGTATAGGCAGACACTTCGTTGAGGATCTTGGCGGTCTGCACGTCGACGCCGAGTTCCCCGCGCAGCGTGCGCAGCATGTCTCCGGGGGTCGATGACGCCGACAGCTCGGCGACTTGATCCAAGGGCAGCGTTACCGGCTCGAACTGCGCCGGCTCGGGCGCCAGGACTTCAGCGGACTCCCGCATCGCCGACCAGATCGGGGTGGACACCACGTCGTCGAGAGAGTTCGTGGTCGACCACACCGCTTGCAGGACCAGTTCGTCGTTGCGGCGCAGCGCCATGACGTGGGTGTCGCCGCGGCGAGCGACAACGGCACGCCGCATGCGGTCGTCTTGCATCCCCCGCAGTGTGACCTCGATGTCGGGGCGTTCCAGCACCCGCATCCAGGACGCCAAGGTGAGGTCGACGTTGGCGTCGAGGTCGATCAGCCCCGAGTTCACCAGCAGGGGAACGGTTTCGTCGTCGACGCGCGCCTGGTCTTCGGGGTAGTAGACGTTGTTCATCAGCGCCAGCACCGGCGGCAAGCTGTCGATGTCCATCAGCCGTTTGATGAACAACGCAGAATCCACACTCAGGTGCGCTGCGGCCAAGATGTCGCGTGCCATAACCGCCGATGCTACCGGCCGATAGCGCCTATTTTGCCTGTCGGACAGCACTTTTCATGACTACCAAGGAATCGCACGACTCCTGAAGACGCAGTAGGGCGCCTCGTCCACTCATGGGGTGGAATCGAGGCGCCCTACCGAAAGCGCGAAGCCAGACCGATCAGGGAAACTGCTTGCTCATGTTCATCTCGTTGGTTCCCATCTCCGACGCGCCGCGGCTGTAGGCGACGCCGCCGCGGCTGGTGACCTCGATGGTGTCCTGGCAGACGTGCTGGAACTTGGTGAAGCTCTCCTCGAACACCATGGCGGTGTCACCGGTGAAGCTCCCCAGCAGGGTCTGCTTGTTGGCGATCCCGGCGTCGAGCAGACCCTGGGCGGTGGTACCGCACTGCTGGATCTGCATCGCGATGGACTCCATCAGCGGATAGTTGTAGTAAACGTCGTCAGGACTTCCTGCAGGCATTTCGTATCTCCTTGAGGTTCAGTGGTTTTCAGGCTGGCAGAGGACGATCAGTGGAACGGGTTGACGACGCCGGTGATCTGCTGGAAGTCGCCCGCAGCGGACGCTTCCTGGGCGTCGGTGGAGCCGATACCGAACTGCAGCGCCTCGCGGATCGAGTCGAGCACCTGGTTGTTGGTGACCGCGGTCTGGTGAACGTCGGCAATCCAGGTCTGGAACGACGCCGACATCTGGCCGCGGTTGGCGCCCTGAGCACTGTCGGCGACGGCCATCATCTGCTTGTTGTTCGCCTGAGCCGAGTCGACGAGCCCCTGGAAGCTGGCTGTCTGGGCGGCCTGAACGGCCATGTCCATGCTGAACGGTGAGCCACTACCGGACATGAGGATCTCCATTTCTGTAGGTGGTGGTGGAACTGCCATTCCTGGACTCACACGCCACCGTGGCGCGCCGCGCTCCGAACAGCCTTGAGCGCAAGTGTGTGAGGAGGCCGGCCATCAGCTGGCCTCCTTCTTGTCATCGGTCTCCCGCTCGGCCACCAGCGCGCCGGCAGAGACCGTTTCCTCGTCCTCGTGGGTGTGTCCCCACATCGGAATAAGTTCGGTGTCAGGCCGTTTGACGATTGCGGGCTTCTCGTCATCGCGGCGGCGCGCACCGTGCATCGGCATGCCCGATCCACCGGGGCGGGCCGCGGGGGCACCGCCCGGCGAGGCGGGAGCCTGCGGAGGCGCCGATCCCGGCATGGCGCCATCCCATCCGCCCGGGAAACGGAATCCGGTTGAGGCACCGGACAATCCGCCCAGATTCGGCACCCGAATCGCGGAGGCCAGCCCAGCTCCGCCCGAGCTGCCGGCGAGGCGGTCCAGCGTCGACGAGGAGGGCTGAGTGTCGAAGAAACCGGGGTTGTCGAGGCGATGCTCGGGCGACACCTGACTCATCAGGTTGCTGATCTGCGAGCCGAACTGCTGACCGAGCTGCTGGGCCTGCTGCATCGCCTGCTGAGGGGCCTGCATGACTTGCTGGCCGGCCTGGGCCGCCTGCTGCGGGATCTGCTGAATCAGCTGCTGGGCCATCTGGTTTTCCATCTGGCGCTGCGCGTTGCCCTCCCGGAACCGCGCCACAGCGGCCTGGGCTTCGGCCTTCTGCGCGCCGTCTGCGGCGCGTTGCGCCATCCCGGCGGCCTGGGCCATCCCGATGCCCAGCTTGCTCTTGAGAATCGAGGCGGTGTTTTGAGCCTTGGCCGCCTGCAGGCGCACACGGTCGGTGGCTGCCAGGGCCGCGCCGATAGCCTGATTGACCACCGACGGGAAGCTGGTGTTCGTCGACAGCGGGGGCAGCTTGGCGAAGGGGTCGAACGTGGTGTTGGCGACGGTCTGGGCGAGGTAGTTGGTCTGCACGGCGACGTCGCGCATCCACATTTCGAGGTACTGGCCCTCTTTGACGCCGATGGGGATGGTGTTGAACCCGAGGAAGTTGGTGGCGTGCAGGGTGGCGGTGGTGACCCGGTTCTCCACGATCTCGACCATCTGCGCCATCGTCGTGTAGGCCTCGGCGAAGGACGCGGCCTGAGCGGCGGTGCGCGCGCCAGAGGTAATGATCTGGGCCTGTAGGAGCCGGCAGATGATGATGAACCGCAACAGGGTGGCCTGCATGGCCTGCGCAGCCGGGCCCTGCCAGGACGTCGCCAGATAGGCACTCATGGCGGTCAGTCGGTCGATGGAGATCTCGTAGGCGACCGCCGCGGCGGTGAACTCCGCTGAAGCCGCGGTCATCGGCGCCGCACCGGCCCCGGACATGAGACGTCCGGTAATCACTTCAGGAGGTCCAAACACAGTCTTCTCCCCTCCGTCGTGGTGCAACGTTGCCCCTGGGAGGGGGCATGGCGCCCTCTCCGCGGAGCTGCACGCCCGCCGTCATGGTCTTGGTGTGGGCCCTCAGCTACAGGAACTGCGTGCTGTTGGCTGCGTCGACTGTGGTGTAGCTGGCGTCGGTGATGGCCAGGGTGCCGGCGTACCGCGCCAGTTCCAGGAAGCCGAGATGCGCGGTGCCGAGCAGGTCGGCTGCATGCGCACTGGTATTGGCGGTGGCCAGCGCGGACGCCTCATCGGTGCCTGCGGGCGCGGGCGCCATGATGACGGGCGCCCCTCCGTCGATGACGCCGGCGGTTGCGGCGGCGTTGCTCACGACGTCAGCCACGCTGGCCATCATGACCGGTGACGAAACATTGGTGATCACTAGCAAACCTCACTTCCCCGGTGCTGCGAAAGGTGCTTTCGCGGCAATGTTACCTGTGATGGTAAATCTCCCCAACAGCATACCGCCACCGTTGGGGGGTGGTGTCGCACTTTTTCCTGCTCGGGGGCTTGCGGTCGCTGACGCATCAATCCCCCAGGTTGTCGTCGTCGCTGTAGCGGATTCCCGACCAGGCGCTTTGAATGCGCCCCTTGCGCGCTAAGGCGGTCTCTAGGTAGCGGGCTCGGCCGGGGATGCCGAAGTTCTCGAACTTGTGCTCGCCGATCTGGCCGTCGAACTTCTGGCCGGAGAGCATCACGGTCGGGGCGGCGTCGTTGATCAGTCGCTTCAGGATGGGGTCCCGGTTGACTCCCATGAAGAACTCCTCGGCCGCTCGTGCGATCACGAAGTGCCAGCCTTGAGCCAGCGGCTCGTTTTCTACCTGGGGCAGCATCTTGAAGATCTTCGGCGTCTCGGCGAGGTTCCGGGTGTTGGCGAACAGGTGGTAGTCGTCGGCGATCACGAAGATCTCCGGCCCGCTCCACCATGACCGGGCGGCCCGCGTCTCGGCGTCGATGTTCGGTGGCAGCTCGCGCCCCGAGATGTCGTAGCGCTCCCAGAGCTTGGACACCGCGGCGATCAGTTCGTCTTCGTTGGTGACGTAAGCGAACAGATTGTTGTCACGAATCTTGCCCAGGTGGCGCCGGCGCGGGTCGATGAAGATCACCGCGGCCTGGTCCACCCCGCCGGGGAACCGGCGGGTGAGGCTGTCGTAGAACGAGCCGACCAGTTCACTCTTGCCGGATTTGGCGCTGCCGACGATCAGCAGGTGCGGCTCACGCCACATCTCGGCGTAGGCCGGGGTGAGCCGTTCTTCCTGGATGCCGAAGGCGATGCGCAGATTACGGCGCGGATCCCACTGGCCATTGTTCTGCTCGATCGACTTCTGGTCAGCCTCGATGACCATGGCTGCCAGCTGCTCGTGGGTCAACGACGTCGGCAGGGTGCGCAGCCGTTCGGCCGAGCTGGTGGCGAACTGCTCAGCGATCTGGTGGACCAGGGCGGTCATGCCCTCGGTGACGGTGGTGCGCTCGCCGATCCCGTCGATGCGTGGCAGCGCCACCAACCCGTACAGCTCGGAGCCGGCGACCATGACGTGGCCGGGTTCTTTGCGCCGTTTCTTCGACAGCGCGTTGCTGATGCGCGAGAACTCGGTATCGGAGTGCAGCTCGACGATCCCCTTCATGTGAGGTTCGATGCCGCGCATCTCCACCACGCGCGCCGTCGACAGGACCAGGTGCACGCCGTAGTTGAGGGCACCCACGATCAGTGACTCGATCTCGCTGCCGCGGAACTGCAGCACCTGCCCTTCGGCCACAGCCGCGTCCCAGCCGTCGATCATGATGTAGACGTCGCCGTAGCGGTCATCGCGCAGCAGCGGGTAGTCGGGGTTGGTGCGCAGCTTGCGGTAGTCGGCCATGGTGCCGATCTTGTGGTCACGGAAGATTCGCTCACGGTCGCTGATCAAGGTTCGCACCTGAGCGATCATGCGGTTGATGGCATCGGGATCAGACCGGCTGGCCACGCCGCCCACATGGGGCAGATCGGCCAGCGGGCCCAGGCCGCCGCCGGCGTAGTCGACCAGGTACATCTGCACCTGCTCGGGGGTGTTGTGCAGGGCCAGCGAGCAGGCCAGCGTCTTGATGGCCGTGGACTTGCCGGACTGTGCGCCACCGATGATGAGGATGTTCTGGTCGGTGGTGTCCAAGCTCCACAGCGGCTGCGCGTGCTTGGCGGGGTCGTCGAACAGACCCATCGGCACCCTCAGCTTGGGCAGCGCGGTATTGGCCGGCACCGCCCAGTGCTGCAGGTCCGGCTCGACCTGATCGAGGGTCTTGACCTCCAACGGAGGCAGCCACATCCGGTAGGCCGGCGCGGCGTCGGCCGCGCGGAGCCGCTCGACGACGGTGGTGAAGATCGTCGGGGCGTTCTCGAGTTCCTCTTCGGTGCGCTCGGGCTCGCTGACCACCTCGGCGGCGTTGGCCGGATCCTTGGGCAGCGGTGCCTCGATCGCGGTGAAGGCCTGTGGGCCGACGAATCCGCCGTCCTCGGAACGTGTTTGGGCACGTTCGACGATCACTTCCGAGGCCGGAGGGAAGTAGGCGGCGCCGGTGAACCCGGCGTAAAACTGGGTCAGCTCACCGGCACGATCACCGGCGCTGCCGAGCAGAATGCCGTGCCCGGGGGTGCCCGGCAGGCGGTAGGCGGCATCGGAGCTGTCGAGCAGGGCCCGTGATTCCTGGGCGGTCTGGGTCTTCAGACCGATCTTGTAGCCGATGTTGGATTCCAGGCCGCTGGTACGTCCGGAGATGTCGAGGTTCTGCGACGCGAACAGCAGATAGATACCCAGCGACCGTCCCACGCGGCCGATGCGCTTGAACAGGTCACCGTATTCGGGGTACTCGGCGAGCAGCTCGGCGAACTCGTCGATGATGACGAACAGCGACGGCAGCGGCGGCAGGTCCACACCGCGTTCGCGCAGCTGCTCGTAATCGCGAATGTCCTTGACGTCGTACCGGTTACTCAGCTCATCGGCGTTGCGCAGGACCTGGAAGCGCCGCGCGATCTCGCCCTCGATCATCTCGCTCATGCGGGTGACCAGGTGGGCTTCTTGCTCCATGTTGGTGATGACCGCGCTGACATGCGGCAGATCACCCATACCCAGGAACGTCGGGCCGCCCTTGAAGTCGACGAGCAGCATGTTGAGCATGTCTGGGGAGTGCGAGACGCACCCGTTGATCACCAAGTTGCGCAGGAACTCCGACTTACCCGAGCCGGTCGTTCCCAGCAGCTGTCCGTGCGGGCCGGTGCCACCGTCGGCGGCCTGTTTGAGGTCGAGGTCCAGGCGGTCGCCATTGGAGAGGAAGCCGACGGGGATCCGCAGTCGCCGCTTGTCGCCGTAGCGGCTGATCGCGCTCCAGGTGTCCATCGCATCCAGCGCGCCGGGATCGCGGACCCGCATCAGCGTGCCCCAGTCCCGGCCGCGCTCGGACTGCTTGGCCTGACGCCCCAGGCTGGTCAGCGACGCCACCTCGTACTTGGCGAGCTGGCGCGCCATGGTGCGTGCATCGGTCAACGAGATCTGGTCGGCGACGGCCACTTTGGTGGGCTCGGCCAAGGGCTTGTCAGCCTCGGTGCGCCACACCGTGCGGTCGGCGTCGCAGCGCAACACGATCCCTTCCCGGGAGGTCAACGCGTCCTCGGGCGGGTTGACCATCAGCCACGTCACGCCGGCGCGCGGCTCGATCACCGAGTCGATGAGCTTGTCGGTGACCGCAGAGTCCACCACCACCAGCACGTGCCGGTACTTGTCGTTGGTGAACTCAACGTGGGGGTCGAAGTTCATCATGAAGTCGATGACCTTGGCGGGGTCGTCCTCGTCCTCGCCGCCGACGTCTGCGGTCAGTGTCGACCAGTCCGAGTACATCATTCGTGCACTGCCGAGCCGATCGAGCTTGGAGGGATGCTGGGTGTGAGGCAACCACTTCATCCACGACCACTGCGGTCCATCCGGCTCGTCGGTGAGCACGATCATCGCCAGGTTGTCGGGCCCATGGGTGATCGCGGCGTGCAGCAGCATCGCCCGCAGCATCCCCAACGAGACCTCCCGGTCGCCGGAGAACCCGATGACCGGGAACCGGGCGGTCGCCAGCGCCAGCGGCATCGACGACACCGTGGAGTGGTGGCGCAGGAATCGAACGGTCTGCACCCACCCGACCGGCTCCAGGAACTCTCCCGGGGGCGCCTCAGGAGCGACGATCCGCGCAGCCAGCTCCACCTCACCGAGCCCGTAACGCAGCGCGGTGAATCCGTCGTTGGTGGGTGTCACTTCCCACATGCGTTCTGTCCCAATGAGGCTGGGCAGCATCACCGGGTCGGGGAAGGCATGTTGCAGGCCTTCGTGCATGCTCAGGCCGCGGTCGAACACCTTCTCCCGTGTCACACCTAGCCCGCGCGTCTGGGCCTTGCGGTCCGACAGCAACTGGGCGCGCGAGGTACCGCCACCGCCGCTCTGGCCGAACATCATCGTGCCCATGCCCATGAGCATGATCAGCGGGAACATCAGGAACATCGGGTTGAAACGCCCGGTGCGCATCATCATCGCGACCATGCCGGCCAGCACCACCACCATCAGCAGCGGCACACCGATGGTGCGCAGCTTCGATACCGGCTCGCCCTCTTCGATCTCTTTGGGCGCAGGGACATTGATCTCATCACGCGAAATGCGCGGCGGCGCAACCGGTGTGAATGGTCGATTGAAGCTGGTACGCACTAGTTCGCTCCTTTGACGTCCAGGCCGGCGACAGTGGGGTTGGGAGGAACGCCGTCGTGACGGATGAGCGCATCCTTCTGCGACAGCGTGGGCCCCGCGGCGAACAGCGAGATCACCACCCACGGCGCCGGCACCGGGTAGTGCAAGGCCAGCGCGGTCAGGGTGACGTCTCCGGATTGCTGGTCGGAGGTGTCCAGGCCGAACCGCACCCCGTTGTCGGCGACCCAGAAGTACGACTCACGCAGCCGGGAATCGGTTGCCGCGCTGGTGACCTGGACGAATCGACCGGTGGTGGTCGGCATGTACACCTGATCGGCGGTCATGCCTTCCGACGTCGCGGCCGACACCATCGGGACCAACGCCTTGACCTGCTCGGGGGCCAACGGCAGGGTCCGCCCGGTGATCACCTCGGTACGCGAAGTGGGCTCATCCCCGAAGTGGGACCACGACCAGCAGGTCACCGGCTCGTTGTCGGCGTCGACGAGGGTCACGGTGTCCTTGGGGTAGAACGACACCGCCAGCTGCGTGGACTTCGGGAACGCCGCCAGGTCGTCGGGACCGACCTCGACGGGCTCGGTGCTGACCTGAGGGTTGGCCGCCCGGATCATGGTCGCCGCGGTCAGACTGACCTCCTGCACGCCATCGGCGAGCGTGGCGTAGTAGGTCTTCTGCCCGCCCAGGTCCCGAGCGCTCAGGATCGTGCCCACGGTCAACGGTTTGTCCCCTGCGAACGCCGGCCGCTCGCCCACCCCGGGGATCGCCGGCGCGATCAGCGGCGGCTCGGCGGGGATCGCGTTGAACAGGCCCTGCGAGATCGGCAGCACGAGATCGTCGGCGCGCAGACCCAGCGCGTCGGCCACGATGGGGTCGGTGATGTCCACTGTCGAGCGCACGACCACGCCGTCGGGCCGCGAGTAGATCAGCCACGTGCGGTTGTCGTAGCCCACGAGCCGGGCCTGGCTACCGCCCATGGTGGCGGTGTCGGCGCCCTTGGTCAGCGGCCCGCCGATGGCAGTCGTCGTGACTGGGGAGCGCGCGGTGGTGGGCAGCCCGGACACCGGGTCCAGGGGCACCGCGGCACCGGTCATCGTCGAATCGCACACCGTCCACACCGACCACGGGTCCTGTGTGTCGCGAATGTCGTTGGGGGCACCGGTGATACCGACCAGCGAGCCCTTCGGATACTTGTCGATCTCGGCGGCACTGGCGCGCACCGGGTTGTCGGGTTGCCCGACGATCAGCCGAGCAGAGGTCAGGTTGGTGACCGGATCCAGTCGGTCCCCGACCCGCACGTAGAGCGCACCGGTGTCCTTGTTGGCGACGATCTTGGCGTCCTTGACCTGGCCGGCGGGGGAGAACAGCCCCCACACCACCGCGCCGATGCACACCACGACACCCAAGGCGACACCGAGCACGAGCGGCGATGCCTGCGCACGCTGCGGGTCGTCGATCATGCGGGTGTCGCGGCGCACCAGGGCGTGCTGCAGCCGCCGGTAAAGGAACCGCCAGCCACTGACCTGGTACTTCGCCGTGAGCCGGAACCCCCGGCGGCGCCGCTGTTCGGGGCCCTCCAGTTCAGCCACGACGATCCTCCCGACTACTCATGGAACGGAACTCCTTGCACGGAGCAGACTTCGCGGAACGCCGAGGCCACGTCCTCAGCCTCGATCGTGACGAGCACTTCTTTGACCGACAGGTCGATCTCCGTGCTCGATGAGAGCCGGAAATCTCTGATCTCGGTGGCCTTTTCGGTGACATTGCGCACGAAGCGGGCATTGCCGGCCTTGTCGATACCGGACACCCGGCGAGGGTTGCCGCCGGAGTCCACGTCGTCGACCTGCATCGCCGCCAAGCGCTGCAGGTTGTCCAGCATCAGGTCCTGCGCCTGCGACGAGTACAGCGCCGATTCGGTACTGGCCATCAGGTCGGCGATCTTCACCAGGTCTTCGGGGGTGTAGGAGTCGAAGTGGATGCGGGTGGTGAACCGCGACGCCAGGCCCTCGTTCATGGTGAGGAACCGGTTGATGTCGGCCTCGTAGCCGGCGATCACCGTCACCAGTTTCTTGTTCGGGTCCTCGGTCTTGCGTTCGTTCTCCAGCCGGGCCAGCAGCGTGTCGACGGCTTCCTGCCCGTAGGCGTCGCCGTCGGAGTAGCCCTTCTGGTACAGCGAGTAGGCCTCGTCGATGAACAGCAGCCCACCGAGGGCCTTGTCGATGACGGCGTTGGTCTTCTGCGCGGTCTTACCGAGGTACTGGTCCACCAGCTGGGGTCGCGAAGCCTCGATCACTTCTGGGCGGGCGATGACACCGAGCCCGAACAGCAGCTGCGCCAGGATGCGCGCCATCGTGGTCTTACCGGTACCGGGAGGGCCGGTGAAGATGTAGGCCGCGCCGACGTCCTTCTTGGCGATGCCCATCTCGGCACGTTTCTGGTCCATCATTGCCTTGGCTTCCAGCCGGCGGATCTGTTCCTTGACCCCGTGCATGCCGATCTGCTTGTCCAGCAGCGCCATTGCTTCCGCTCGCACACCGTCGCGGCGCTTCTCGCGCGCCTCGACCTCCAGTGAGGCCGCCGAGCTGCCCGACTCGGGATCCCAGACATCGCTGCGGGTCGCCAACGATGACGCCGTGACGATCTCGATGACCTTCTCAGGGTCTTCGATCGCTTCCTGCACCTCGGGCGTATTGACCCAGGCCTGCAGTTCCTTGAATGCCGTCATCGCCTCGTCGCGCTGACCCTGGGCGCGCATGGCGTAGCCGCGGCCGAGCCGCAGCTTGGCGTGGACGTCGTTGGGCAGTCCCGCTGTGGACAGCCCACTTTCGGCGTAGCGCTGAGCTTCGGCGGGGTTTCCGGTGCCGACCAGCGCCCACACTTTCCACACCAACATGCCGGCGTTGAGGTACTTCACGAACTCCGGGTTGCTCTCCTGGGAGCGCCACTGCTGCTTGCCTTCGAAGCTGAGCACATCCGGCCAGCGCCTCGCCAGGCCCAGCAGCCCCAGCCGCACGTAATCGAGCAGGTCCAGATCCAGCGCGGACATATTGGGCAGGCGGCTTTCCCGGGTGATGACCTCTTCGGCTTTGGCCAGCTGCGGTGGCTGCGCCTCGGCCAGCGCCACCGCGTAGGCCACGGCGACGTGCAGCCGCGTGTGGGTGGGCATCTTCAGCCCGAACGACCCCAATGTCATCGACGTGAACACGCTGAGATCGGCAACGGTCATGCCGGCGGTTTTGAGCGCAACCCCGAGGTTGGACACCGATCGGTAGGCGCCGGCGGTGACGTCGGCCGACGTGGACCCGGTGGCCAGCATCCCCAGCCACGCGTCACACATCCCGGGGTCGCGGTCGACGGCTTGGCGGAACGCCTCGCGCGCCTCATCGGTCTGACTGTTGCGCAGGTACCTCAACCCCATCGTGAACACGTCGAGTGGTTTCAGTCCGACACCTGCCGTCATCGCTCACCAAGCCTTCTCACCGCAGCGGTACATGCACCCCTCTGGAGTGCAGTTATGCGACGATCCTAGCCGGGGCGGAGGGCGTTAACCGGTGCCGGCCGTTGACGAAAATGCGGCCACCGGCAACGCCGGTGTAGTGGGTGGTCTTGGCTTCCTGGGCGCAGGTTTCCATCAGCGGGCAGCCCTTGCACAGCATCTCGGCCTCGGCGCACGCGATCCGGCACTGCGCTTTCGACGCTCCGGCAGCAAAGACATCTTCGGCGCGGTCTTCCCAGTCCATGACCACGGAGATGTTCTTCTTGCAGTTCGGCACGTCCGCCGCGGGGGCGGGTGCCCCAGCGCGCCCGGCACGACCGCGCGCCGCCAGGGCGGCAGCCAGTCGGGCAGCGGCGCCGGCATGCACCGGCGGCGGTGTGCTTGCGACGGACGGCACGGGGCGCGGCGGCGACGCGGCGCTGCCGGGCGTGGTTGCCGCGGCCACGGAGACGACAACTCGTCGCTTCTGTTGTGCGCGTTCGGATGTGGCCTTCTCGACCAGGGCGGTGACGTCGGCACCGTTGGGTCCCGCGCCCGGCATGGGAATCTCACCCAGGATGGCCGGGTCGATGTCGGTGGCGGCCATGAAGGTGGCCAGGACGCTCGGCGGCGCTGCGAGGACTGCGGCGGCGGTCTCGACGAGGCCGAGGCTTTCGAGGTGATCGACGACCTTGCGGCGGGCCAGGCGGCCCTGCCGGCGGTTGCCGTTGGCCCGGGCCGCGGCGGGATAGCTTGTGCAACTGGGGCAGCGGCGACGCTGACCGTTCTTGAGCGAGCGGCACATCAGATGGCCCCTGCAATCGCTCGGGGAATACGACGAATCATGGTTTCCCTTCCGGTGAAGGTGTCTTTGGCACGGCCAGACTAACCCACATTCGGGAAGTTCACCACCCTTGGTAAGTTTTGATTCGCCTCGGTTGGTGCCATAAGTGCTCATACGGGCCTGTCAGAGCTGCTAGTAAGCCCGCTTCGGCACTTATCGATACTCCGCATCCGGCATGGCGGAAAGTGCATGCGTCACCCGGCGCGGCGCGCCCACCGCCGCGGTGTCAGCAGGCAGGATCGAGCTAACGCCGCGCCGACCCTGGAGGGAGATCCCCGATGACCGAAGACCCTCGCAGCGCACCAACCTCCGACGGTGACGGCGCCTTTCCTGCCGGCGAGGGCGCCGGTCTCCTCGAACAGTTGGCGGTGGCCTCACTGCTCGCCGAAGCCGAGGACCTGACCCGCGGGGTGCGCTACCTCTCGGTTGCAACCGGTGACCCCGAGACTGATGACGAGCTGGCCCGAATCAACGCCCTGACGGCCGCGGCGTGGACGCCGGCTCCGGATGCCGCCACCACCTCCATCCGCGGCGGCAACGACTACCTGACGATCCGGGTGGAAGGGCCTGCCGCCGACTCCTTCGTCGAGGACCTCGCCACGATCGCACGGCGCCTAGATCCGGGCTTCTGGCGGGTCAGCCGGTCACCGCATGCGTTCTGACCAGCGCCGACGACACGTCCTCCCCCGCCCCGGCGTGACGCTGTTAGTCGTCTGAGGCGCGCACCGGCTCGCCGTTGAGCAGGTCATAGGCCGTCGACCTGATCACCACGACCTCGAGTTCGTCGAGATCGGCCAGCCGCCCGATCGAGTCGGCGACCGCCTCCGGAGCCATCCCCTCATCCAGTCGCTGCTGGATCTCGTCGATCTGCGCTCTGGTCAACGCCGCCATATCCGTCCCTTCCCGTGAACGCCCGCCCGCCAGCACCTTGGGGACATGCTATTGCCCCAGCTCACGCCTGGTGCCGCTGAGAGCGCCGTCATCATCAGCTTGCCTTCTTCCAACCGCCGCCGGCATGGGTGTCTTCAGCCTCGGCCACCAGGTCCTCACCGACCAGGTACACCGTCGGCTTGCCCGCGATGCCGTTGTGCTCGACGTGCACGCACCGCAGGTGCGACCCCATCGGCAGGATCACCTCGTCCTCCCCGGAGAAGTTCGAGATGCTCTTGACCGGAAGCCCTTCTCGGGTGCGCACCACCATGTAGTACGGCGGATGCCCGGCGAACGCCGACGCCGTGGACTGCTTGGTCGTCGTACTGGTCACCTTCCCGACCTCCATGCGCGCACCGACGCTGAACACCGCGTCGATGTACTCCGCCGGCGTCCCCTTCCATCCACTGGGCACCCGGGTGCCGCGCACGACCGTCATCGGGTTCATGTTCGGGTTGTGCTCACGGAACTTGTCGAACGCCGACTCGATACCCGAGACCACCGTCTTGATCGAGCCCGACGGCTTGGCGCCGTCACGCCCGCAGATGGCCGCATTGATCGCGGTGTAGCTTCCCCCGGTGTAGGTGGTCAGCGCCGAGCGCTCCTTGCCGTCGAGGGACTTCTGCACGAATGCGGAGTTCGCCGATGTGAGCTCGCTGATGCTTGATGTCTTCACACCCGGCCCGCTGGTGGAGAATCCCCACGCCTTGAGGTTGCCGGCGCGCTGGGCGACCACCGAGTAGTCATCTGCGGTTTCCTTGCCCCATGCTCGGATACCGCTGCGCCACAACGATTTGTGCTTCTCTTCGCCGAGACTGTCCGGCGGGATCTTGTGATCGAAGTGCGGGATGACCCCGCCGCCGCGGGTGGGGGTGCCCAGCGCGCGGCGATGGGCGGCCGCGTAGGCCTCGGCCGCGGCGGCAGCTCCCTTGCCGGCGGCCAAGGCCTCGGCACGCGCCGCCTCGCCCGCGGCCACGGCCGCCTTCTCGCGCACCAGCTTCTTGTGCCGCTTGGTGGCGTCGTAGATGTCTGCGCGGACCGGTCCGGCGCCCACGGCGTCGACGAGCTTGTCGCGGGCCTCGCCCATCTTGTCGTCGAGGAATCCCTGATGCTGCTCGGTGTTCCAATGATGTTCTGCGGCTTGGCCTGCCAGCTGCATCAGCACCTGGGACTTGATGTGATGGGCCTGGGCTTCGGTGTCGCTGGCCCCCTCGTGCAGCGCCGGCAGCTCGTCGAGCATCGGGATGCGGTTGGCCTTGTTCAGCGCCGCGGACTTGCCGCCGGCCGCGGCGACGCCGTGGTACACCCCGTCGCGCTTCTGCAGGATCAGGAAGTCCCCTGACCCGCGGCGGTGGATCGCGGTTCCCCCGTCGAGCAGCCGCCCTTCGACCTCGACTGCCCCTGAGCCGGTCTCCATGAGGAACTTGCCTGGGGTGTACACCGAGGTGTCACGCACTGCGCCGGCGATCAGCGCGGGCTGCGGCCCAGCATCCAGCGCCCCGGCCGCCTCGGTGGCCACCGACCGGTTCAGCGACCGGGCCAGCGCCTCGACATCCTCGCTACTGAGGTTGGCGCAGTAGGCGTCTCGTTCCTCGTCTGGCAGCGTGGTGGCGACCCCGTACTTGGCGGCCACCACGTCATCGGCGGCGGCCGGGATGGCGAGCTTGGCCTGCTCGTAGGCCGCCTTAGCCGCGTCGATCTCGTCTCCGGCTGCGGCCAGCTCGGCGAGCTGCTCGGCCGACAACTCATCACCGTCGGCCGAACCCATTTCCTTGACGAGCTTGCGCTTGCGGGCCTGGGCGCGCTGGACGGCCTTGCGGGCGTCATCGGCGGCCTTCTCGGCCGCGGCCAGAGCCTCCTGCGCGTCTTCGAGGGCCTGTTCCTCCGGGGAGATCTGGGGCCCGGCCAGCGCGGCCTGCTCAGCTTTCGCCGCGGCGATCAACAGGCCGGCCGACGGCGGGTTGGCGTGGGTGCTGGGCAGCGGGGTGTCCCCGAGCACGGACTCCTCGATCCCCATCGCCTTCATGAACTCCGGCAGCACGCTGGGTGGCGCAGCCAGGATGGCCTTCGCGGTGGCCACCAGGCCTTGCTCGGTCAGGTGGTCGACGACCTTCTTGCGGGCCAGCCGGCCCAGGCGGCGATTGCCGTTGGCCTTGGCCGCGGCGCCGTAGCTTCCGCAGCCTGGGCAGCGCCGGCCACCATGCTTCGTCGATCGGCACACCGCGCGCCTCCTTCGGGTGTCTTTGGCAGGTACACCCAGGAAGTACCGGCGGGCGACGCGGTTTCCGTCACCGTCGTTCAGAATTCGATGCTTATAGCCCTCTGACCAGTGCCGACGACATGTCCCTTGACTGCTTCAGCCGAAGGCGGCATCGGGCAGGCCGAGCAGCTCGGATACGTCGTGAACAGGCCCGATGGCACGTCCCTTTCTCAAGGCCCGCCCGGCCCAGGGGCGATTCACTGAAAGGGCTCTTCAGTCGAGCATCGTCACGTAGTCGTGAGCGCCGAAGTCCACCCGGTGGGTTTGACCGAAGTCGTCGATCAGTACGAGCTGCAACGTCGGCCGATTAGGCGAGCCCTGTTGACTGTCTACGGCCGCTGCGGCCAGGCCGTCGATAGTGCCGGTCAGGTTGTCAAAGCGTGCACGCCGGCCGCGGTAGGTCGCGTCGTCGGCGAGTTCGCGGACGAGCACCCTAACCTCTCGTAGCTGGCTGAGAAAGCGTTCGTCGCTGCTATGTCGTCCGCTGGGCATCGCCCCGCTCATCGCTGTCCCCTCGACTGTCAGTGCCACGTGGTGAGTCCGTCCAGGACGGCCCAGCCGCCGCCGGCGCCCGCGCTTCCGGCCGCGGCCAATACTGCCGCAGTCCAGATCATGCGGCGGATCCGGCGCAGCAGCCGCAGCAGCGATAGCGCGACGAGCACCGCTACTGCGCCGAGCGCCACCATGAGCACGGGGCTGGCTTGCCCTTCGGTAAACAGGGAATCGAACGACGACATAGGGTTCCTTAATCCTGGATCTGGTTGTCTCGCAGCAGAGTTGCGGTGCCGTGCGTGGAGTGTCGCGACCGGGCAGTGGGTGGTCGGTCAGCGTAGTCAGCGCTACCGACGCCCACCGTGGGGACGTGACGTCATGGCTGGTCGCTGAGGGCGATGACGTGCCAGCGTGTCCCCGGAGTCGCCGCGACTACCTCTTGGGGGAACTCACGCGGCCCACGCACATTCGATAGAGGGTGGCAGCCGCGGCCACGCCCGCTGCGCTGGCACAGGAATCCGCCGGTGATCTCGCCGTCGTAGGTGCTGGTGAAGAACTGCACCCCGAACCCGGTCAGCCGCGACAGCGCCTCGACCTGCTCCCAACTCGGATACAGCTGCGCCGCCTCCCATTGATCGACCGCGGGCTCTTCCACCCCGCACGCGCGGTCCACCTCGGGCCCGTAGAGCGCGCGGATGTCCAGTGCGGCGGTGATCGCTCGCGGTGAGAGCAGACCATCGCGCCACGCCTCGAACGCAGCACCACCGTCGTTCAAGCGGACTGTCCCTGCGCTGGAGCGGTTTCCATTGCTGCACGGTGGCGGGCGTCGATGATGGCGACAGCCTCGCGGCTGCTGACCTCGACCGCGCCGAGGACCACCGCCTGCCGCCGTTTACCTTCGGTCACGTCGTAGTGCCAGTTCTGCGCGGCCCGGCTGCCCGGCTTGGCCTTGAACGGCTTCCCTGTCTTGGTGGGGTCTTGAAACCAGCTGCGCCGCAGTCCCAGCCGCACGGCGAATTCGTGCAGCTCGTCTTGGGTGTCGGCGAACAGGTGCGACCAGGTGCTGCTCAAGCGGCCCACGCGCGCCGGGATCCGCGCATCGTCGACGTAGACGGTCATGACGCCACCCCCGCCAGCACCGGCCCGGGCTCGACGGCGATGGTCTCGATGTCCGGTCGCAGCGCGGCGTCGATGCCGATGACGCGCCGGATGGCCTGGTGCACAACAGCTGCCGCCTCCTGAGGCAGCATGTGCCCGGCACCGGGCACGTGCACATGCTCGGCGCCGGGGATCCCCGCGGCCAGATCTCGGGCGTGGATGGCCGGCGTCATGGGATCAGCTCCGCCGGAGACCACTACGGTGCGGGCCTGGATCGTGGCCAGCGTGGGGTATTGGTCGTAGTCCCGCAATGCTGGTAGGAAACCCACCGCGGTGGCCACCGACACCGCTGCGAGCGCGTCGGCTGCGACCGCGGCGACCGTCACCGCCGATGCTGCGCCGCGCCGCCACCGGCCAAGGGTTGCGCACAGCGGTCCGGTCAGTGCTTTGACCGCCTGCTCCGGGGCGCGGTCGACGACCCCGAACAGCGCCGTGGTCGCCGGTGTTCCCAGCAGTCGCCCCATGCCCCGTTGCCGCAGCTTGCCGGCCGCGGTCGCCAGCAGCACCAGCCCCGCTGGTTCGACCGGTCGGCGATCCGCCGCCAACGCGAGGTAGCCCAGCGCCGTCATCCCGCCCATGCTGTGACCTACTAGCGTCACCGGGCCACTCACCTTCATTGCCGTCAGCACCTGCGCGAGGTCCTCGGCCAACCGCTCGATGCGGTAGGTGCTCATCGGGGCCTGCCCGGACCGGCCGTGCCCGCGATGGTCATAGCTGATCACCCGCACCGCGTCCCCGAAGCGGGCCACCAGTGCGTCGATCTGGCGCGCCCAGCACGCCTGCGACAGGCACAGCCCGTGTACGAACACCACGGTGTGCGACGCCTCCGGCCGGCGGCCGTAGTCGCGCACAGCCAGGCGCACACCGTCATCCATCGTGACGGCCACGTCGCGGTGGCCCCCGGCCGCAGCGGTGTCGCATGGCGTCGTCATCACCGTCTCACCTCACGTCTGTCACGTCGATCGGAAGCCAATTGCGCATCGACACAAGCCATCTCTGGTCACGGACCAGCTCGGCCAGCTCCTGGCACTGCTCGTCGGTGTCGACACCCCAGCCCTGTCCGATGACGTTGACCGGGCCACGGACCCCTGACCGCCAATCGATCACGGTGTACTCCAAGGCACCGCGGCGCTGAAATGGCGCCTGCCGGGTGAGAACCACGACGACATCTCCGGCTGCCCCGCGTACCGACCACCACTGCCGTTCGGCGTCGAGTCGGACACGCTGCCCGACCGTCATGGCCACCGGTGGCAGCGGCTCGGCCTGGTAGTACAGCCCCTGCGCGCTGCGCTCGACGTTGGTGATGGTGTCGGTTGTCATGACGGTCCTCCCTGGCTGGCTGCGATGGCTTCTACTGGGCTAGTACCGGCGCGTGCGGCCGTTTCCGTCGCCGCGGGCGGGTACTGGTCCCAGGTCCGCCCGTCCAGGTCGCGGCCGGCGCGGCGCTTGCCGACCCGTACCGCGATGGTGTCGCGGTCCAGCAGCACCGTGTTGGTGGTCCGTTCCCCGGGTTTCAGCAGCCGCGTCTGCGCCCCGCGCATCCCGGATGCGCCCGGTGCGGGGACCCGCACCGCCGGCGACATCCGTCCGCCGGCGGGATGGTCGTAGGCCCGGCCCAGGGCGAAGCTGTCGTCGTCGACGACCGGGACAGGCCGGTACTCGCCGTACTGCTTGAAGTGGAACGCGACCTCGGCTTGTACGCACTGATCGCGCACCGCCCGGGCCCAGTCCGGATGCATGGGCCGCGCGTTTGGCCCAGATTCGCCGCCCGCGATGACCCAGTGCAGCACTTCGCGCACCCGAAGACGGCTGCCATCCCAGGCCGGATGTTCCTGCGGCGGTGTCCATTTGCGGAACGCCTGCCGAAGGTCGACGTATTCGAGCAATGGCTCCATCGACAGGTACCGGATGGCAGCGGGGGTGTCCAACAAGGCTGGGATCCGCCGGTTCGCCCAGTACTGATTCTCGACGCTGACACCGAGCCACACGTTCGGCAGAAACCCTTGCTGCTGGCCGTGATTGGGCCAGAACTGCGCACGCGAGGGCCGCTGCGCCATTACGTCCTCACCGAACAGGGTTACCGCCGACCAGAACTTCTGGCTCCTGAGCAGGGACCGCATCCGGGCGTGCCGCTTGGTCAGCACTTGGAACGTGTGGGTGGCGCAACTCTGCATCACCGCGAACACCTCGGCGATGTACTCATCGGGCACCTTGTCGTGGAACAGATCCCCGGTGGAGCAGACGAACACCTTGCGCGGCGCGCGCCACCGCATCGGCTGGTCAAGCCGATCGGGCCACAGGGTGACGTCGAATCCGTTGGGCCACGCCTTGGTACCGGTGAAGCGGTGGGCGTGGGTGGCGGCGTAGCAGTGGTCACACCCGCTGGAAATAGGGGTGCATCCGGTGACCACCGGCCACGTCGAGTCAGTCCATTCGATCTTGCTCTTGGCACCCATCAGCGCCCTCCTTCACCCTCGCCACCCGCAGTCAGGCAGCAGGCGTCCGCGGCGACGCGCGCCACCAGCGGCACCGCCGGGGTGCACCCGCGGTTGCCGGCGTGGGTCAAAGCGTCCACCGCAGCCGTGCGCGGCAGCAGCCAGCGCACTTGTCCCCGCCACCCGCAGCTGCAGCAGGCCTGGCGGCGCCGGTGGGCGATGAACGCCAGCACACCAACCACACCGCTCGCCGTGATCTCGCCGTCGACCTCTTTCGCGGTTCTGAGCTCAACGTCGCTCATCGAATCCTCCTGCGGTGATCGAGATGTGGTGGTGGGTGGCGACCGCGGTGAGCACCGAGCACGGCGCAGCGACCACGCACTCTGCGGACCCGATCGTGTCTTCGTGCTCGCCGGCCCACGCCCCGGCGACGAAGGTGCACGACCAGCACGCCACAACCGACTGCGGGCACACCGTCACTCCCGGCCCGTGTGCCTCTTCGACGCCACCGTCCCAGCAGCCAGCGCAGATGACCCCGATGGGGCGATGCCGGCAGATGTGGGCCAGCAGATCGGAGACCAGCCCCGCCTCCGGTCGGTCGAGGGTCTCGCCTTGGTGTCGGGCCAGGACCGCCCGCAGAACATTGGGCAACAGCTCGGGATCATGTCCGCCGCCGCTGATCAATGCCCGGTCGGTGGGATCGGCGCGGTAATAGTCGATCTCGTGCTCGATGCTGTGGTGGTGCAGGGCCACGATCCACCCGCACCGCTCGCAGCGGCGCGAGTTCAGGTGCGGGTTCTCGTACTCGAACCGGCCCCACTTTCGCGCCAACGTGACCCGCTCCCCACACACCCCGAACACGGCGACATCGCGCGCGGACTGCCCGGCGCGCACTCCGGCGTCGATCGCCGGCAGCGCCTCCAGCAGGTCCACGGCGTGCCGGCGGTGGCGCCCGGGCCCGACGCCGAACCTGTCGGACAACGACATCGCCTTCGCGCCGCTCACCGTCTCCCCTTCCAGCCCGCGCGGATCACTCATGCAAACCCCCTGCGGCAGCGGCTGATTGAAAGTTCTGGTGTACGGCGCGGACACCGATGACGTGGCGGTTGCCCTCGCCGTACCAGCCGCACCGGCACAACGTCGTGCGATGACGGGGGCAGCCCGCGAGGTAGCGCGAGACCGCAGCTTGCAGCGACCGATGCGCCGGCTCAGCCAGCGCCAGGCTTCCGGTCGCGGCCGGGTGACCGTTCCACGTGTGCACCACGGTGTGACCGAGATCGGCCAGCAGTCCGGTGAAGGCGTCCAATTCCCCGACAGTGAGCGGATTGAGCGGACCGCGGGCCCGAGGGTCCGTCCCGTACTCGACCTTCGTGACGTCGACGACGATCACGACCCGGCCGGAGCAACCGGACGGAATGAACCGCACACCGCGGTTGTCCTGCGAGACAAGGCTTTCACCGTGATGCTGCAGGATCGCCGTCTCGGGCTGCTCGGTGTCGTAGAGCCACGCCAGACCGCTGCGCAACACACCGCGGTGCGCCTCGACGTCCACGCCGGCGCTCACAGCGTCACTCCGCAGCGCTCCACGATGTCCGCCGGCGGTACCCATAGCCCTTGCGCCCCGCGGCACGGGATCGGCTCCGGCAGCGGTCGAGCATCTTCGAGGGTCAGGTGGACGATGCGGCGGCGCTGTCGGCCGCCGTGCTCGACGTAGGACGACTCACCCCATGGCTTGCAGCAACCCGCATCTGGGTGACAGTCGACCAGCGTGGCGACCCCGATGATTGCCGACATTTCCAACGTGCCCGCCAGCGAGCGTCCCTGGGCGGCCTGCTCGATTAGCGGTGAGCGATCGCCGCGCTCGGACCAACGAGCACCCGCGTGGATCAGCAGTGGACCCCGATAAGACCACATTTGGGTCCGGTTCTCGGTGGCCTTGCCGGCCGACACGATCGCCCAAGCCCATGGCTGTTGCACCGTCAGGGCCCGGACGCTGGTCCGCGCCGGGCTCGGCAGGCACTTGGGGCTGCGACTGCGCATCAGCGACACCTCCTCAGGTGCCGCAAATCGTAACAATGACAATCGCTGCTTCTATGGCCCGCAGACAGGCATTTTTCGCTGGTGATCGGAAAAAGTTACCTACGGAGGGGAAACCAGTGAGGCGATGCAGCGCCTACCAGCAGTGACGCCACGTCCCTCGAACCGCACGTCAGCCCAACTCGAAGTTGGCCGCCCAGCGTTCAGAGATCCGACCCGCAATCTTGATGCGCGATCCGTACGGAACCCGAACCTCTAACAACTGTGACTCAGGACGGCGGGGCGCCGGCTTCCCGAGGCGATGCTCGAAAAGAAGCACTTCCGTCGGGCTGTGCGGGAGGTCGCACTCACTGACGTCGCGCGGCGCCAGCAGGGGAGGTGGCCACGACGCGCGCTGACTCGCTACGCGTCTTACACCGCGTACAGGCGTTCCTTGGCCGCGTCGGCACTCTTGCTGTCCTGCAAGATGAGCCGGATCAGCTCCTGGCGCGCGATCGGGTTGAACGGATCGTCGTGCAGCTCGTCGCACGCGATCTTCAGCTCGCGGGAGTACCCGCGCACCAGAGCCATGTCGGAGTCCGCCGTGGGCAGCTGCACGACCTGGGTCGCGGTGGGCTTGTCGCGGCGAGATCCGAGCGCCGTCAGGGACTGGAGGCGAGGCGGCTTACTGACCATGCCGCCATTTATAGCCATACTTTTGTACGGTCGCAACGTGTACTCACGTAAACGGGGGCGTCAGAAACCCCGTCCTGCGGCACCGCGACCCCTCCGCCGGCGCCACGCCAACCCGCCCGTACAAGCCTGTGATCAGCGCAAATACCGAGCTACTGACCCTGTAGTAACATCAGTACACGAACGGGGTCGGCATATGAAACGAGAGTACATTGGCTGAAGCAGCAGCGTCCGAGAGCGCTGAGCTGTCCGAGCTGTCGATCAAGCTCAACAAACTCTTCGACACCATGCGCAAGCCGTCGGACCCGCCACTGTCCAACGCAGCGGCTGCCGAGGCCATCACCCGCAAGACCGGCGTCTCCATCAGCTCCGCCTACCTATGGCAGCTCCGCACCGGCGTCAAGACCAACCCCACAGTCACACACCTGCGCGCGATCGCCCAGTTCTTCGGCGTCGCCCCCTCCTACCTCGTCGACCCGGGCATCGACCCCGACATCGACGCCCAGCTCAACCTGCTCCAGGCCATGCGCGACGCCGGCGTCCGCGACCTGGCCATGCGCGCCTCCGGACTCACCCCACAGGCCCTCAACAGCCTGCGGGCTATGGTCGACCATGCGCGGCAGCTGGAGCAGCTGCCGCCCGTGCAGGCAACCGGGGAATAGAAGCTATGGCGGTCTCGAATGAGGACATGCTCGCGATGGCACGCGAGCTACCCATCCCTGTCCCCTGGGACCGCGACGTCTTCATCGCGAACATCGCCGCCCAGCGAGGCCGCCCAATCCACCTGATCCCCACCGACACCGCGGCGCTGGCCGGCAGCCCCTGCGGGCTGTGGCTCACCCGCGAACACGACGACTTGATCCTGCACGAGATCGGTACGTCGGAGTACCACATCGACCA
Organism: Mycolicibacterium sp. GF69; assembly: GCF_003284965.1. GTDB lineage: Bacteria > Actinomycetota > Actinomycetes > Mycobacteriales > Mycobacteriaceae > Mycobacterium. The sequence goes on along the minus strand of NZ_QMEW01000011.1, from coordinate 43,286 downwards.
GATCGTTTGCCACGAAATCGGGCACATGATGCTGGGCCATGGACGCGACCGCGCATTCGGACCCGACCGCGACCGCGAACAAGACCTGTGCCGCAGGGTACTTCCCGCCATCGACCCCGAAACTGTGCAGGCCGTCCTCGGCCGCACCGACTACGCCTCCGACCAAGAACGCGACGCCGAGATGTTCGCCAACATCCTGATGATCGCGGCCGCCGAAGTGTCCGATCAGCAGTCGGTGATGCGCGGCGTGTTCCTCCGGAGACGATGACCGCCACCGTCCCGGCCATCCTCGCCTGGCCGCTATTGGCGTTCATGGCCGCCGTCGTCGGCCTGCGCTACGTCTTCTTCAACCACAGCCAGTGGGAGCGCTACCTCAACCACACCCTGGCGTTCATGCTCGCCTCCAACCTCATCCGCGAACAGGCCAGCCAAGACGCCCTCGCGTCCGCCGGAATCATGACCATCACCACGGCACAACAGATCTCACTCGCACTGATGATCTTCACCGCCGCCGAGTTCATGGGCTTCATCACCATGTGGACCCAACTCTCCGACACCGAGGCACGCCGCCGGCAGCGCTACCACCGCCTCGCCGCCATCGTCCTGGCCGCCGGATTCTTCGCCGCCGCCACACCCGCCCGCAACGCCGGCCAAACCCTGGAGGTCTACGGCGGCTGGTCCAGCGTGCTGGCCTGGGCCATCTACGTACTGCTGCTGTGCGTGCTCGCCGTCCAGCTGACAACCATGTGCGTCCGCGAGCTACGCCGCCCCACCGCTCGCCGACAAGAACGCCTCGTCGCCGCCAGCGGCCTGATGATCGGCCTGTCCATCGGCATCACCAGCATCGAGGCGCCCATCCTCGCCGCACTCGAAGAACTGGGCTGGCTCTACAGCCGCGACTACCGAATCACCCTGCACGGCTTCATCTTCTTCTCCGAATCCGTCGGCGCGAACTTCCTCGCCGCCATGCCCTTCCTGCTGGCCGCATTCGCCCGTGCCGGCTACGACGTCACCAGTCGCCACTGGCGCCGACTCCAACCGCTGCGCGACACCATGATCGCCGCCGTACCCGAAGCCGCATTCGAGCTGCGCGCCCCCAACCCCTCGCGCCGCAAAACGTCCCTAGATCTACACCAGACAACCGTCCAAATCCGCGACGCCATCCTGCAGCTGCGCCCCTACTTCCGCGACGTACCCCCCTCCGAAGCCGAAGACTTCACCACCCACGTCCCGGCCCGGCACCGCCAGGACGCCATCAACGCTCTGCAGCTCGCCCGCGCCGTGCAGGCCAAAGCCGCCGGCGCCACACCCGCACCTATCGACGCCAGCGTCGTCCTCAACTCCCGTTCCACCAACCTCGACGAAGAGACCGCCGAGCTGCTCCGCCTTGCCCGATGGTGGCCACACGCCGAAGCCGCCGCCACCCGACAGCCAGAGATGAGCGAACACCCATGACCCCCACGGCGACCACACCGCTGCCGCACCCCCGATGGCGCCTGCCGATCCTCGGCGACCTGCTCACCATCGACCTCGCCAAGCCCAGCCAGGGCCTGGCCCGCGACATCACCGCCCACAACGGCATCGTCGAACAACGCATCTTCGACTTCCCCGTCATCGTCCTGTCCGACACCGGACTCATCAACGACGTCAACGACGAAACCCGCTGGGAGAAGCACGTCGGGCACTCGCTGCGCAAGCTGCGCCCCGTCGCCGGCGACGGCCTCTTCACCGCCTACAACCACGAACCCAACTGGACCACAGCACACGCCATCCTCATGCCGGCGTTCACCAAAGCTGCCATGGAGTCCTACCACCCCACCATGACCTCCACCGTCGCCGAACTGGTCGACGCCTGGAGCAGCCGCGCCGACACCGACACCTGGATCGACGTCCCCGCCGAATCCAACAGGCTCACCACCGAAATCGTCGCGCGCGCCGGCATCGGCCACTCCTTCAACAAGCTCGACGACACCAGCGACGATCCCTTCATCACCACCGTGCTGCGCGAGCTCAAGTACGCCAACCGCCGCACCGACGCCATCCCGTTCTACGAGAAGCTGTTCGGCAAAGGCCAACGCCAACAACATCAGCGGGACAAGAAGTGGCTGCGCGCGCAGATCGCGACCATCATCAACGACCGCCGCAACGCCGGCCGCCACACTGGCCCCGCCGACATGCTCGACTACATGCTCAACACCGCCGACCCCGCCACCGGCGCGACCCTTGACGACGCCAACATCACCAACCAGATCCTGACGTTGCTCGTCGCCGGCAGCGAAACCTCCGCCAACGCCATCGGCTTCGCCCTGCACTACCTGGCCAACCATCCCGACATCGCCGCCGAAGCCCAGGCCGAGATCGACCAGCGCTGGCCCGATCGGTCCTTCCCCGACATCGCCTTCGACGACGTAGCCCGCCTGCGCTACCTGCGCCGCATCGTCGACGAAACGCTGCGCCTGTGGCCTGTCGCGCCCGGCTACTTCCGGCAAGCCAAAACCGACACCACCATCGGCGATGGTAAGTACCAATTCGCCAAGAACGACTGGGTTTTCGTCCTTCTACTGGCTGCCCATCGCGACACCGGAACCTGGGGCGCCGACGCTGATCAGTTCCGCCCCGACCGCTTCCTGCCCGACAACATCCGCGCCCTGCCCCCGCATATATACAAGCCCTTCGGTACCGGGGCCCGCGCCTGTATCGGCCGCCAATTCGCCCTCCACGAGATCATGCTGACCCTGGCCGCCGTCCTGCACCAGTTCACCCTCGAACCCGAGCGCGGCTACCAGCTCAAGGTCTCCGAGACCCTTACCCTCAAGCCGGACGCGCTGCGACTGCGCCTACACCGGAGGTAAGCATGCACGGCATCGAGGTCCTGGCCCGAGCCGGCATATTCCAGGGCCTCGCCCACGACACCGTGGCCACCCTCACCACCCAGCTCGATTCGATCCAATTCCCATACGGTCACACGATTTTCGCCGAAGGCGATCCCGGTGACCGCCTCTACATCATCATCGACGGCAAGGTGAAGATTGGCCGCTGCACCGCCGACGGCCGCGAAAGCCTCATCGCCATCATGGGGCCTGCGGACATGTTCGGCGAGCTGGCCCTCTTCGATCCCGGACCACGCACCTCCACCGTGACCTCTCTGACCCGCGTCGAGGCCGTCGCCGTCGACCGTGCCGCCCTCGGCCACTGGATCCGCACCCATCCCGAGATCGGCGAGCAGCTCCTGCGTGTGCTGGCCCGTCGTCTACGCCGCACCAACGACGTCCTGTGCGACATCATCTTCACCGACGTCCCCGGCCGCGTAGCCGGCCAACTCCTGCACCTGGCTCAAAGGTTCGGGGTCCGCGCCGGCGACGCATTACGCATCGACCACGACCTCACCCAGTCCGAGATCGCCCAGCTCGTCGGCTCCTCTCGCGAAACAGTCAACAAAGCCCTGTCGACGTTCGCCGACCGCGGCTGGATCCGCGTCACCGGCAAGACCATCCTGATCGTCGAACCAGCGCAACTAGCCCGCCGCGCCCAGCAGTAGGTCCCCGGAAACTATCCGGACTCGTCTTCATCCGCTGCGGGCGGGCGGGCAATGAGCACCTTGTCTCGGTACTCGATTGGCATATCCTGCGGTCCTGCAATGTATTCGGTGATTCAGATCGGGATATGCCGGTTCTGGCTCGGGTACCATTGCCGGCGCCAATGCCCACGAACTATCCAACGGTGCGAGTACGTGCGGCCGCGCTCGTCGTCGTCACGCTGCACCTGATGGGCCGCCGTGTGATAGCTCAGGTACGTGATTGAGTCTGTTCGGGTCCGGCGGCGCCCACGCCGATCTCGCGCCGGTGATCTCACCGTCTGAATGTCGGCTTTCGCCAATTTGGCCTGCCGCGACAAGTGACTCAGCGCGAACAACGTGTGAATCGCATTGTCGGGCCGGATTGCAGAGTACTGGCCCTCCGCACCGAACGGTTTGAACACCTCAACCTTGCCCGGGGGTTCATCCGACAAGGGAGCGCTGAGCCGAGCCTGCTCAAACGGTTGCGGCACATGCATATCCGGATCGGCGAACTCATCGGCCAAAAGCCGCTTGAGTCCTTCAATTTCGGCCAGGTTCGCCGACACCATGCCTTCAGACGTCGATGCCCATCTCAACAGCAGAGGGCCGGACCGGCCATAGAGGAACGCCACACCAGCAGGACTGGGCAAATCGGCCTGAGATAGTGCACTTTCAGCAACCTGCCGGGTCGCGGCGCTGCACACCAGGGCCGTCATCTCCTCGGTGCAGTAGATCGCATGCCGGGACTGCACGCTGCTGCTGGCAAGCACCTGCCCGAAGTAGATCGCCTTCGTGGAATGGAAGTCCGTCCCTTCCTCAGCGTTGTGCTCACGCCAGCGCTCGGCCATCTCATCAGGAGTCGTACCCAAACGATTCGCTGTGTTGCGCAACCGTTCTGAAGGCTCGTCGACGTCGCCCCGGGCAAACGCCCGCCAGTCCTCATTGAGCAAGTACCGCGGCTCGACCACCTTCAGCGACTGCACAGCGTGCGCTGTCAACGCATCGAGCAAGACCGGCATCTGCTTGGGCACCAACGCCGTAAGTACCAAATCGGCGCGAAGCATGAGGCTGCGGTAGTCGCTGTCGAGGGCCACGCCCTTGCTCATCGATCCACGCCTTCCACCTTCAGTTCGAGTTAGGCGGCGCCGCCGGCGATGAGCGTCAGCACCGGCCGGCCGCCGTCGACGTCCGGCGCGTCAGCTGGCTGCTCGTTGAGCATGTCGTAGGCCGCCGATCGGATGGTCACGACCTCCAGTGGATCCAGATCGTTCAGGCGGCCCAGATAGTCGGCGATCCCGTCCGGGGCCATGCCTTCATCCAGGAAGCCGCGGATCACGTTGCGCTGCAGTATGTTCAACACTTCTCCACCTCCTCATCTAGTTCGCTACACGTAGTACGGGGCACCGCGCCGCGGTGATCGCGCTGAGCTTCGCATCAGCGGTCACCACCGCGCAGTCGAGCGCTTCGGCCAGCGCCACATACGAGGCGCCGGCGGTGTCGAGGACCTCGCGCAGCTCCCACACCCGCGGCAACAGTCCGCGGCCGCTGACCCGCCGGATCCCCAGGCCCTGCCACGCGGTGAACGCCGCCTGCGCCGCGGCCTCGTCGATCCGGCCACGAGCCAGGCAGTTGCGCAGGCCGTTGACTACCTCGACGTCGATCACTTCCGGCGCCCAGACGCGCTCGGCGGCCAGGCGTTCACGGGCCTGGCCGTCGTTGAGTAGCGCGGCCACGGCCGCCGAGGCGTCCAGGACGATCACTTCCCCGCGCGGCCTTCGTCGACCGCGGCGACGATCTCTTCCGTGGCGACACCGAGGTCCGGGAGTGCAGCGAGCAGGTCGGCGTTGTCGGCCCGTCGGGACGATTCGGCCAGTTCCCGCGCGGCGTAGGCGTTCACCGAGATGCGCTCTCGGGCCGCGAGTAGCGCGAGCCGGTCTGCGACGTCTTGGGGGACATCGCGCAGGTAAACAGTCGCCATGTTGCACAATGCTAGCAGAGTGCAACAGTTCTACTAGGCGGGGGGAACCACCGGCGTCGTCGGCGCCACAGCCTGACCACCCTGACCATGCGGCACCGGAGTGCCCGAGCTACCCGCAGGCGCCGACGGCACCTCAGCCGGCGCCGCCGCGGGAGCTGCAGCCGCAGGACTCGGAGCAGCCATCCCACCTGGGGTCGCAGCACCCGCAGTCGGCGGGATCGGCGTCCCAGCACTACCTGACGGCAGCGGCGTACCCGCACTCCCCGGCTCCACCGGGGTTCCGACACCACCAGGAGCGACCGGGGTCCCCACACTGCCCGGAACCTCTTCGCTGCCTGCCACGGCCGGCGCAACGCCCGGCACATCAGCCGGCGCCGGAGCACCCTCCTCAGCCGGCGCCGCCGTCGCCTCAGACTCCGCGCTCGACGCACCCGACGCCGACGAGCCCGGCCCGGACGAGGCAGGCCGCGGCGGAGCCGGCGGCGGCTGCACCCACACCGCGAGATCCGGACCACCCGCGTTGTAGACCACACTGTCCGGCACATCACCGGTGACGTCGAAGTAGACCTTGCCCGTGGTCTGCTGCCCCTGAGCGATCGCAGCCGGATTCACACCCTGCGGCGTCGCCACCCCGAACAGCACCCGATAGGTCTGACCGCTACGCGCCCGCGCGTTCAGGTTCGACACGATCGGCTGCACCGTCCCGCGGACCGCCGAATCGGTCGCCGTCGCTTCCCACAACGTTCCCGCCACCTGGTAGGGGATGACGTCGGAGCTGGGCTTGAGGTCCTTGACCGTCCAGGCCTGCACAACATCACCGTTGACCAGCTCAGCGGACTGACCCAGGGTGTGCACCACTGCATCGTCCGCCACCGCGACCGGCGCCCCGACAAAGCCTAGGCACACCACAGCAGCTGTGGCGGCCACCAGATTCCGATTCCTCACGCGCATTCATCTCCCCTGACTTGGACGGCTACACCTTGCAAGCTAACAGCGACTGAAGCCCAAATCGGTTGCCGCGGACCATCTATTTCCCGCCCTCCTTGCGCGCTGCCGCGGCGTCGGTGGGCTCGCTCACCTGCGCCGATAGCACGTCCCGCCGCGGAGCCCAGCGATCGCACCTCGCCCTCATAGGCTCATACCGGCTATAGCTACCGGCCGGTTCGCTAGCGGAATAACTCAAGCACCACCGCTGTTGCATTGTGCTAGCATGGTGCTATCACACCGCTAAGACAGATGCTCGGCCAGCCATTGACCGGGCAAATAGCCAGGAAGGGGGCGCGCCATGGCACGAAATGCGCAGCTTGACGCCCCGATCACCAGTGACGGAGCGATCCCAGGGCGCTACGATTCCCCTATGGAGGGAAACCGCCCGATCAGCGCGCCGCCCGGGCCTCCGCCTCAGTGGCCGCCGTACTACCCGCCTGCCAAGCCGGCACGGCGGTGGCTTCCCGTCGCCATCATCGTTGCAGCCATCATCATCGCCACCGCGGTGATCGCAGCTGTCCTGCTGAGCCGCGGCCCCGACATCGCAGCACCCGCTGGCCCCGCTCCGACCGCTGCCCAGAATGCGCCAGCACAGAACAACGCCACCGAGGCCAGCTCGACGTGTGAGGCGTGGCCCTCCACTAAGGCCGCTCTGACGGCTATCCCCCAGTTGCCTCCGGGATGGGATTGGTCGACGCCGAATATCGACACCTACATCGGGAATCGGACCGCTGCGATCGCTAAGGCCCTTGACCTGTTTGAGCCGCAGATTTCAGCCGAGCCAGCCAGTACGGCATCCGTCGCGCGGCAGTATGTCGCGGAACGGCGTAGTGAGATCGAGTTGCTGCGCAATCGCACGTACACGCAGGCCGATGGTGTGGCTGCTACGGCCGCGTCCGCACGGCTCGATCAGCTGTGTGGTGTGAGCTAAGCGGTCAGCCGGATCAGTGACTCCGAAGCCGACTACTCCGCACGCGTCCGAGATCCTTCAGAATTTCTGGGAGGATTCGCTTCAGCCTGCGGATTTGATGCGGCGTTCGGTGGAGATGGCGAAGCTGTCTACGCAGCTCATTGCTACCTCGCAGGACGGACAGGTCGCCGCCGGCCGACTGCTCAATCACGGGCAGGGCACCCTCGCGGAAGTCATCTCCAGCAGCTGGAGCCAGTACTTCATCAATGTGGGGAAGGTTGGGGCTCAGGTGGCCCAGGCAGCTGCGTGCCTGGAAGCCTGGGCCACCACTCTCGGCGCAATGCTTGCCCAAATGGCCGGAGTGGTCGGCTGGGTGGAGTCCGCCATCACCACACTCGAGGCGGCTCGCCCCGCAGCGATACTGGCGGGCAAGGAGCAAGAGATCAACGACGCGATCGAAGAGGTTAAGCGCCAAGGCAAGCAGCTGATCTCCGACATTTCAGGTGCCGCCCAGGGCGCTCTCGCTGCTGTCCCTTCATGGGCAGGCCAGGTCCCCACCGCGATGCCCATGCCCGGCGGAATGCCTGGCGCAGGCTCAGAGGTGACGGCAGGCCCGGGGCAGGCACCTGCGTCCGTCGCTGGTACCGGCGGGACGCCCGCATCCGAGGTGACCAACGGTCCAGGCCAGAGTAGTTCGGGCACCCAGGCTTTGGGCAACCCATCCGGCGTCACTTCAGGTCCCGGTCAGGTCGGTGAAGGTGGGGGCTCCGGCGTATCCGATCCCGCTGGCGTGACGACTGGCCCGGGACAACCCGCCATTTCGCCCGCGGGCTTCAACCAGACAGCCGGTGGTGGTGGTGCGTCCACGTCAGGACCTGGAATGCCCTCTGGTGGTGGGGCGCCGAGTAGTTCGGTTCCTGGATCCGCCGGATCTCCAACGACCTCCCCCGCGGCCTCTACCGGAGGCTCCGCGACACCTTCTGGCGCCGGCTCCAGCACTCCGTCGCCGACCGGAAATACTTCCACGGCGGGCATTTCTGGGGCAGAAGGTGCCTCTTCCGGAGCAGGCTCCGGCACGACTTCTCCTGCTAATGCACAACCTATTTCGCAGACCTCCGCCGCGACGCCAGGTGAGGCGTCACCGGCCGCTTCGGCTGCGCCGGCAGTACAGTCGGCTGGTACTTCTTCGGCGACTGGGGCGGCACCAGCGGCTGCGTCGGCCGTGGCGGGTCCGATGTCGGCGGCGGCGCCCGCGGCAGCTGCTCCTGCTGCTGCGGCTCCGATGTCCGCGGCTCCTCTGTCTGCAGCCGCGCCTTTGGCGTCGGCGGCCGCGGGCGCGGTCCCTGCACCACCGCCGGCGCCGCCGCCCTCTCCGGTAGCGCCGTTGTCGCCGGCAGCGCCCGGCGGCGCTGTGCCGCCACCTCCGCCGGCAATGGCTGCGCCTCCGCCTGCTGGTGTGCCCGCGACTGCAACGCCAGGGCCCGCGCCGGCTCCTTCCCCAGCCCCTGCGCCTGCTCCGGGTCATGGGCCTCCGCCTGGTCCTGCACCAGGTGCGCACACTGCGCCGCCGTCGTCGACGCCGGTGTCGAACACGTCGCAGCAGAATCCGGATCCGTCAGTGCCGCCCTCGGGCGGGCCGGTCGGTGGCGGTGGGGTCGGTGGCCCGATCATTGCCCCACTCAGCGCATCTGACCCGATCATTGCCCCGGCCATCTTCACCCCTCCGCTGAATCCGCTTGAGGCATCGGATGATCAGGATTTAGCCACCGTGCGCTCAGTGGTGGAAGCAGCCGGTGGGGCCTCCGCGGTTCATTGGGCAGCCGGGATGATCGTGACGAGCGGCCGCCGGCAGGTTGTCGTGACATCAGATCGCGGCCGCGGCTGGGTCCCTGCCGAGGCATTCCTTCCCGCAGATGTGGTCATGCCGTGGTCGCACGAAGACTCCGCCCGCTGGGAAGGCGCCCTCGACCCGGCCCGTGTCATCGTCGAGTACGCCGCCACAGCCGGCGGACAGCTGACAGCTCTGGCCTCCACCATGTCCAGCGCACCGGCCGTCACCGCCGGCCTGCCATGGGCGTACGTGGACGGGACCGATCGCGCCCATCCGGAGCTGCTTAGCGGGCCCGTGGTGACCCGGTTCGAGCTGCAGGTGTCCGACACTCGACGGCGCGCGGTCAAGCACATCGTTGATCCAGTCAAGCAGCGAGAGCAGGTGCTGTGGTTGGCGTTTAGCGCCGACGAGAAGGCTGGCTCGTCCGCGACCCGGCACAAGCTGTTGTCGATGTGCCGCTCGAACCTTGGACGGATCGATCAGCCTCGTTGGGTGGCGTCCTTGCCGTGGGAGCAGCTGGAAGAGGAGCACCACGAGCTGTGCGTCCAGGAGCGCGCTGCCCGCGTCGATGTCCGCGACATCCCGGTCGGGCAGTTGGACACCGAGGGTGGGGCGTGCCGGCCGCTGCTGGCGCAGGCGTACGCCACTGAGGCGGCGCTGGCGATGCGGAACCCGGTCGCCTTGCGTGCGCTGGCTGACGCCACCTACTCATGGAGCATGCTGCTCGATGTGCAATCTCCTGAGCCGACGTCGGCGCCGCCGCAGTTCGTCGGGCGCTGAGCGGTGACCAGCGCTGCGCTGACGTGCGCTCTTCTGTCGTCGAAGTACTCCGCGCTTCTCAGCTTGCTGCGCCAGCAGATTGGTGACGCTGAGGTGGTGCGCGTGGGGCCGGCGGATGCCGATGAGCCCTATCCCCCGCATGTGCTCGGCCCGGACGAACTGCCGGGCCCGCCGCCGGCGCGCTATGTCATCGAATGCAGACTGAGCGACGGCCATCTGCTGCACGTGTCCGACCACCGCGGCTTCGGGCTGCGGAAGCTCGCTCGGCCAGCTGCGGCACCAGAGGACTGGATTGTCGAGATCTGGTCACACCGAGACGATTACGCTTCCGGCCTGGTCCACACCACCGCCTGCAGCGAGCACACTGCTGACGGGCTCATGAGCGCCGTGCGGGATGCCGTGAGCGTGCAGGGTATGCGTGCCGCCGTATAGACCTAAGTGGCGTTCAGCTGAGCGGCGCGGTTGCGCAGGCCACTGCAGCCGCATCTCGCTCGCTGACCGTGATGGGTAGCTCGTACTTCGCCATGACGGACAGGTATTCGATGACGAACGGGCAACGCGCTTGCGGCAGGGGTGGCATCCACTCGTCAAGCGCAGCATCTGATTTCGCTCGGTTAACGCTCGACGACAGCGCGCGTAGCTCCATCGGATCGTTGGCGAATATCTGCCGCTTGCGCGAATCCCATTGCCAGGCACCAGCATTCCATGCACGATGGAGGGCCACTGTATGGTCCAGCTCCACGTCGCGCAGGTCTACCCGCTCTCCGCTATACGGATCCTGGAGCCACCCCGCGATGACCTTGCAGTTCCGCGTACCGTCCTTGAACACGACGTCGCGTAACTGTCTGGAAAGGACCCGGTTTCGGGCATCGCAACCCGTAACGTCTGTGGGGTCGTTCCACGCGGGCCCAAACGAACACGCGTCGCCGCGCTTGCAGCTGCGCTCGTAGCCGGGGACGTCGTTGATGCGGTCGACCACTTTCACCTGGTCCAGTAAGGATGCCAGATCGCCGGCTGCTTCGGGTGCGGCGATCGCCACGGTGTCACCGCGGTAGCCGAGATCGAAGCTCGGGTTCAGCCAGGCCGCGATCGCGATCGCCGCACCGACCACTGCCACTGCACCGCTTCGTCGAATCCGCATGCCGTACCTCCCCCGGTTGTGTATTGCCTGTTCAGACTATCGGCGGATTCCGACAGATCCGGCTGCGCCAATGATCGAATTGCACTGTCGCATAGCGCCATAACCCAACAGTGGGCCTGACCTGGCCTGACGACACGTCCCTGACTGACGCCCGCTCGCCACACCGGCGCCATGCCAGGCCGCGCGTCGGGCCGTCGAGCTAGCTGGGCCTTAGTTCGATGCGTCCTCAGCAGCAGCCGCCGCTGTGCTTTCTCAAATTTTGGGTCCACACGTGGCCGGTTGACCTGCGCCGTCAGCGGCGTTCTCGCTCGGTGTCCACCCTGCAAATTCTCACTTTCGTGTCCACTGCCACAGGGACGCCGCGCAACACAACGAGCACCGTGCTCTCCTAACCAACTTGTCTACTTTACCATCCGGATGGTAAAGTATTAGGATGGCGACCAGCACGCAGCGGGGGCGGCCGTCCTCGGCACCGGCGATCCTCGACGCCGCACTGCACCTCCTCGATGACGGCGAGACGGTATCGCTGGATTCGGTGGCGCGAGCAGTCGGATTGACCAAACCCGGTCTGATGTACCACTTCCCGACCAAAGCAGCCATGATGGACGCCCTGGTCGACCACGTCGTCGACCGACTCGAAGCCGAACTGCGGACCCATCTGCCCACCGCGGCGGCCGCAGCGCCGACCGCGGCCGACCGGCTCCACGCCTACGTGGAGTGGAGCTTCCACAGCCCACACCGCCCCTCCGAGCTGGTGGTGCTCACCGATCCCAAACTGGCGGCACGTCTGCGGCAGCGCTGGATCACCCGCCTGCACCCCTGGGTCGCGGTCCCCGACGACACCCCACCCGCCGCCCGCGCAGCGCTGCACGCCGCCCGCCTGATCGCCGACGGAACCTGGCTCGCCGCCGCCACCAACACCTTCGCGCTCACCCCCGCCGACAAACCCGACGTCCAGTCCATCGCCCTCAAACTCCTCGAAGGAACCACCACATGACCTGGATACTGCTCATCGCCGCGATCGCCAGCGAAGTCGCCGCCACCCTGTCCCTGAAGGCCTCCCAAACCACCCCCGCCTTCTACGCGGTCGTCGTGCTGGGCTACCTCGCGGCCTTCACCCTCATCGCCCTAGTCCTCAAACGCGGCATGGGCCTAGGAATCGCCTACGGCATCTGGGCCGCCTCCGGCGTCGCCCTCACCGCGGTCCTGTCCTCGATCATCTTCGGCGAGGCGTTCACCCCACTGATGGGTATCGGCATCGTCTTGATCATGGCCGGCGTCGTCCTCGTCGAAACCGGCTCCCCATCACACACCGCCACTGCAACCGAAAAGGCCTGATCCACCATGCAATACGTGTTCCTGGTCGGCGCCATCATCGCCGAAGTCATCGCCACCCTGTCCCTGCGCGTCGCCGCCAAAGGCCGCACCGCGTTCTACGCCATCACAGGCGCCGGCTACCTGACCGCCTTCGCCCTCATCGCCGTCGCACTACGCCAAGGAATGCCCCTGGGCATCGCCTACGGCATCTGGGCCGCCGCCGGCGTCGCCGCCACCGCCATCGCCGCCCACTACCTCTTCGGAGAAGCCCTCACCCGCCGCATGCTCACCGGTATCGCCATCATCATCACCGGAGTCCTCCTCGTCGAACTCGGCGCCGCCCACTAACCAACAGCGCAGCACGCATTGGCTACACCAACCAGCCCAAACACCGCAACAGCCCGTCCAGAATCTAAAGGAAATAGACGCACCGGATAACCACCTCCCTGCACCCGTCCTTCCTGGTCACACTGTCTCGCTTCGTGTCTCACAGCACATCTCGCTTCGCCGGTTGAAGTGACAGCACGCTCCGGGACGTCCTGCCGGGCGAAATTCTCACTTTCATGTCCAATTGGACATCGTGTGGACATTTCGTTTGAGAAGTGGACATCAAACTTGAGAAGCCACAGCCGCCGCCGCAGCGGCTTGTTGGATCTTCCGGATCGTCTCGTGATGCAAGCCTGTTGCGGTGTTAATGCCGCGCTGCGATACGCCGTTGTGAGTTGCTTCCAGCACTTCGGCGATCTGCTCGACCGGCCGATCTGCGATGGCTTTCACGGACGGGTTCTGCTGCTGGACTGCGCGCGCAGCCTCAAGCCAGTACCGGCGACGATCCTCCTCCTGCTGCACCTGCTGCACTTCCTGTTGCAGGCGAACGGCTTTCACAGTCATGGGGCGAACCCTCGAAAGAATCGCGGCGCCGTGGGCTGTGGCCAAGAGACTGACTGGTGGGACCACCCCGATCGCCGCCTTCAGCCACGGCGCGAGTTCGATACCGGGCTGGATGGTCGCATGCAGCGCGTTGGCGCCGACACTGACCATCGCCGATAAGGCAAGAACCCACCAGAAGAAGCGCCGATTCGCTCGCTGCTGCGCCCCGTACGCACCCAGGGCAAGAACTGCCATGGTGGATGCCAGGATCGTCCCGTCGACAATGATCGGCCAGAGCGGTGCCAGGTTGCGGGGGTATCCGGCTCGGATCGCGAGGTCGGTGAGCGACGCGAAGCTGAGAATGAACGAGGCGATGCCGATGACAGCGGTGATGGACACCGCGGCGAAGCGGGTGACGCGCAGCATCTTCGCCGACCCAGGCGCCGCCACAACCTCTTCGCCGTCGGCCAGGACCAGATCGTCGTCTCCGGGCGACAGCACCGGCTGCTGGGCGGTCAGTGTCGCGATCGGGCCCGTGGAGAACGCGGTCCCGTTGCGGGTGGGGTGGGTGTCCAGGGGGGCGTCGTCGACGACAGTCATGGCGTCCTCAGGGGATCGGCGAGATTGTGTGCATATGCGCGCGATGAGCCGAATAGTGCTGGCGCACAATGCCAGTGCTCATCACACTGCAAAGGCTAACACCGCCTCGACCCTGATCCTGGGTGCGGCGACAACCGCAAATGACAGGGCCCCGGGGGCTAGTGACCGGAGGAGTGCGATCCGCCGGCATTGCCGAACGGCGGCTCCTCGGACTCGATCTCGGGGATCGCGCCGAACGTCTGCTCGACGCCGCCCGGGGCGTCGTAGATCTTGTCCTCGGGGAAGATCGCGGGGTCGCGCTTTGTACCTTCCCCGCCACCCTTACCGCCGCCACCGTGCATGCCGTGCATCGGCATCATCGGCATCATCGGCATCCGGCTGCCCGCAGCCCCTGCCGGCGAACCACCACCAGGCGCCTGCAAAGCGCTCCCCTGCAATGCGCTGGAGGTATTCATGGGAGTCACCGGGGTCTCCAGGCCGGCCGGGATCGTGGTGCCGGGGTCCATACCTCCGCCGCCACCACCGCCGCCGCCGAATCCGCCGCCGGCGCCACCAAGACCGTCGAGGCCGAGGTCCGGGGTCTCGGTCGCAGCCTTTGTGGCCTGCTCGGCGACCTTGCCGACGAGCTGACCAACCTGCTCGCCGGCCTTGCCGACCGCCTCACCCACCTTGCTGGTGATCTGCTGCAGCTGTTGCATGATCTGCTGGGGGATCTGCATGCCGGCCTGCATGCCCATCTGCATCATCTGCTGCATCATCTGTTGCGATTGATCGCCACCGAGCATCTCCTCGGCCTTAGCCTTGGCTTCTTGATCGATCGATTCCGGATCGAGCTGACCGGGGACATCCGAGCCGGCCAACCCCTGGCCAGGGGTGCCAGTGTTTTCGAACCCGGCCGCGTTCTTCGCGTCCTGATTCTGGATGCCCGACATGGCACCCTGCGTCGTCTGATTGAGGTCCTGCGCACCGCTGGACAGGGCAGGTCCGGCCGGCGAGAGGCCGGTTTGCAGGCTGCCGGTGAGCATGGAGATCTGATTGCCGACAGGGCTCGACGCCCCCGGTGGCGACAGCGCGGAGGACACGCCGCTCGACAGGTCAGATGCCGCCTGTTGGCCCTGCTGACCCATCGAATCGGACCCACCCCGGAAGGCCGGCACCTCGAATCCCATCGGCTGGCTCATGGGGCCAGTTTAGCTGCAGAAATGCCTCCGATCGGTCGCCGATTGACGACGCCTTCGCCTTGGAACTCTGACAGACGCCTGGGCCTCGGTGAGGTCCAGCGCGAACCAGTACGCGCGCAGCTGATCAGCCATTCGGCCGTGATGCTAGGTCCGGGCTGTGACACCGAGGCGGTTCGCCGCTGAGGATGTCGGGTCGATCAGGGCCAGGAGGGCGTGGCGGGCATCGAGATCGTTGGGGTCGTCGTGCAGCTCGTCGCAGGCGATCCGGATCCGGCGGGTGAGGTTCCGCTCATCCAGGGCGGGTGTGGATTGCCGGAGAAGATCGCGGGCGTTGGCTTGGGCTACGGGGTCCAGGGGTGAGCAGTACAGGTCGTCGCAGGCCTCTTGGATCTGGTGAGAGAGCGTGTCTGGCATCCCTGCCCCTACCTTTCCCGTTGCCAACCATTATTGGTTGTCGCATTCAACCTATGTTGTCACTATAACGAGTACTCAAGGCGTGTTGTCAACAGATACTCATTAAGGTTGAGTGGACCAGCTAATCTACCCTCGTGGCTTTCGATGACCTCTCCGATGAGGACCTCGCGCTTGCCACTAGCCGTGTCGCGGCCGACGCTCTGCACTCGGCGCGACTGCTTGCCGCCAGTCGACTCGTTGACGGCCCTGGGTGTGGTGCCGGCGACGCAGCAACGGCTGTAGACGTCCTTCTCGCGCGCGATCCTGCCGACGCACGCTACGAGCTACTGCAAGCCTTCGAAAAGCCGTGGGCCGCGTTGGTGATCCGAATTCTGGCGCCGGTGGCGGATCCCGCCCCAGCTATGCAGGACGCCCGTGATCGAGGAGTGACTGCGGCGGCGATCGCCAAGGCCTTGGGCGTGTCCCAGCAGGCGCTCTATCAGAATCCGCGGTACGCCGAGATCGTTCGCCGTCGCTGAAACAACGTTTCTAAGTTTCACTTTCCCGCTGCGGCCGCGGTCCGCTCACTCTTGCGCACTGTCGACAGACGTTGCGAGTTCGACGGAGGTGCGCCATCCCAGGGTCGACGGGGGCGTCGTGGGCAGGGATGGTCACCGTGCTTTCGCCGGCGAGCGTGCGTGACGTCCTGGTCGTCGCCGGCTTGGGTTCACGCGGCACGAGGTCGTGACGGATGACGAGGAGACCGCGCTCTTCGAGTGAGGCGAAGGTGCGGCCCTGCTGGTTGCAAGCGGCGTGGCCGTCGAGAAGGAAGACCGGGTAGGTGGCGTAGCCGCGGCGCGACATGTTGGGGAACTCGTGGCCGTATTGCAATGAGCGGGTGTATCCCGGTGCGTTGCAGTCGGTTACCGGTCTTGCGTCGGCTGAGTTGTTCGATGCGGACCGGTGGTCGGCGGCGCTGCTGGGCTGACGTCTCGCGTTTGGTCGGTGTCCGTACGCGGCAGTGGCGGCCCACGGAGTGATCCGTGGGCCGCCGCTGGTGTTTCTGGGGTTATGCCGCGGCGGCGTGCTTGGGGGCGTCGGTGCTTGCGGCGGCGTGGCGCGGGGAGGTCGCTGAGGCGTGCTTGGGGGTCTTGGTCGAGCTGTCCGCGGTGGATGTCGTGTCGCGGTCGGGAGTGGTTCGTCCGGTGGTGCTGGTCGATTCGGTTGCGTCGTTGTCCTCGCCTGCTGTCCGGTCGGTGACGCGGGGCTTCTTCTTGGGTGTCGTGGTGGCGGGCTTGTCGGTGTCGGTGTCGGTGCTGGCGGTGGCCTCGTCGTCCTTATCGGTGTCGGGCTTGGCCCCGGTGGACGGCTTGGTCTCGGCGGCCGGTGTCGTTGTCTCGGTGTCGGCGGGCAGCGTAGTTGTGGGGTTCGCCGCGGGTTCGGTGTCGGTGGTTGGCGTGCCGGGATCGGTGGCGGGATCGGGCTCGGCGGCCGCGGGAGTCTCGGCGGCGGTGTCCGTGTCCGCTTCGGTGACGGGTTCGGTCGAGGCGGTGCCGGTGTCGGTGTTGTGGGAGGCCGGTTCTGCGGTGGTGCTGTCCCCTGCCGCCGGTTCAGCGTCGTCCTTGTCGGTGGTGGTGTCGGCGGCGAGGGTGAGGGTGACTGCTCTGGATGTGGGGGCGGCGGCCGAGGTGAGGTTTCCGGTGATGGCCGAGCCGAAGTCGAGGGCCGCGGCAATGGTGCGCAGGCCGGTGGCGGTGGTGAATGCCGCAGCGTTGACGAGACCGTTGACGGTGGCGGCCATGGCGTGGGGTAGGCCGTAGACGAGGGAGGGCAGCCCGGCGGCTTGCATGATGCCAGAGGCGGCTGTGGCCAATCCCGATGTGAGCGCGGTGATTACGTCGGCAGCGGCGGTGGTGATGTCGGCGGCGGCGGTGAATGGCACTGAGGCCAGGGATCCTGCGGTGTGGGCGACCTTGGTGACGGTGGTGATGCCGGCGCCGACTAGGACGGAGACGGCGTGGGTGTAGCTGGCCGGGCTCAGAGGTGCGGAGCCGATGGTGTTGATGACTTCTTGGATGGCGCCCGAGCGGGTGCCGTCGCCGATCCAGGTGTCGATCGCGTCGGAGGCGCCGTCAGCGATCTTGTCGAGGGTGGTGGCTGCGGCGTTGGTGATGGTGGTGGAGGTGCCGTTGACGCCGGCGACGGCGGCAGTGACAGGGGCGGAGACGATGCCTTGGACGGCGGTGAGGAGGCCGTTGATGAGGTCGATGCCGGTGAGGGTTTTGCCGGCGCTGAGGAGGCCGTTGAAGGTGTCGAGGGCGTTGTCGACCTGGGCGGTGACTCCGGTGACGACGGTGTTGGTGACGGTGAGGACGTTGGCGCCGAGGTTGTTGACGGCGCCGATGCCTTGGGTGACGAGGAGGCCGGCGATGTCGAGGGGCGTGTTGATGAGGCCGGTGTAGCTGGGTAGTGCCAGCGGGTTGT
The DNA here is from genome assembly GCF_003284965.1 of Mycolicibacterium sp. GF69. Classification (GTDB taxonomy): domain Bacteria; phylum Actinomycetota; class Actinomycetes; order Mycobacteriales; family Mycobacteriaceae; genus Mycobacterium. Next base: position 25,258 of record NZ_QMEW01000011.1, on the reverse strand, counting down.
TGATGACGGTGGCGACGGCGTGCAGGGCGGTGCCGAGGGAGCCGGTAAGGGTGGAGGTCAGCAGGTCGGCGAGCTGCCCGGTGGTCAGCACGATGGTGCCGTTGGCGGTGTCGATGGAGTTCGACAGGCGTGAGAGGCCGTTGCCTGCAGTGTCTTTGAGGGTGGTGAGGATCGCGGCCAGGGTCCGGTTGTCGGTGGCGTCGATGAGGCCGTCCCACAGGCTGTCGTTGAGGGTGGCGGCCGATCCCAGGGCGTTGGCCAGGGTTTGGCCGGGGGCTCCGACGAGGCCGGTGACGGTGGTGGAGGCGGACTGCAGGGCGGCGTTGAGGTTGTTGATCAGCGCGGTGACGTCGGCGGGGTTGATGGCGGCGGTCAGCTCCAGGCGCGGGACCGAGACCTGGGGCAGCGACAGGTGCAGCGGAGTTGTCGGCGGGGGCAGCACTAGTGGGGTCAGGGTGAGGGCTGCGGCGGTGGTCAGGGCGAGGGCGGGAATGGGCAAGCGGCGGGAAGCGGCGGCGTACAAGAGGTCTCCTGCGAGCGGGCGGGATCCAGGTGTTTACCTGGTGAGGGAAATTTACCAATGGCGGTGACTACGTTCGGGGTTTCACCACGGAGTGAAATTTGCTCCTGCGCCGGACGGGCTTCCTGACGCCTCGCGTCCAGGGGCGGGGGCCATGCCATCACCGCAGGTCAGGCGCATGGACGGGCAGTTCGAGATCGTCGACGCCGACGGGCGCCGGCGACGGGCGGGCATTGGTGGGGACGTGCTATCGCCGCAGTTCAGCGGTGGTTTTGCCTCAGTAGCTGCGCCACCAGGTCGCCTGGGTCACTGGCTGGACGTCCTGGGTGACTAGCTGCGGGGCCTGCTGCGGCTGCTGATCGGCGAGCTGGCGCACCAGCTGAGGCACTTCCGGGTTCATGCCGTCCACGACATGCTGGCGGCTTCAGCCTTGGAGGCGGTGCGGCTGGCGCGCAGTTGGCTGCGCTGGTCTACGGCGATGCGGCGGGACAGCACGAGGTCCTCGCGCCAGGAGAGGCGGCCGAGGGTGTCGGCCAGACCGTTGATCTGGGCGTCGCTCAGGCCGGCCAGCTCGCCGGCGCCGTCATGGGCTGCCAGCACGACGATGCCGCGCATCAACGGCACGTTCGAGGCGGTGAATCGCGTTGTGGCCAGGAGGAGTTCGGTGGCTCTGCGGTTGACTCGGCGGTGTGCTCGGTGCGTGGAGGGGGTGAACCAGAAGTCGATGCCCGCCGTGTTCGTCAGGGTCTCCAGGCTGGTCTCTCGGATGAGGTCGGCGATGTCGTCGACGGACAGGACGCGGCGCTTGTACAGCTCGCCGTTGTGGCTGGCGTGGATTACTTGAATCATGATGGTTGGGCCCTTTGTCCGTCGGTCGAAGGTGCGCACCGCCAACCTAACTCTCGGTGACCAGCTGGGCCGCATGCGGCGCGGGACGTGCTATCTGCGCTGGTGAGAGTGTGTGGGTTCAGCGTCGGAGCCTTCCCGCTCGCTCTACCCGGGGGTTACTTATCTCCGCTTGGTCAAACGTCGGTAGTGGTCGAACAGGATGTCCTGGCGATCGAGCTCTGGCAGGTCGTGGTCCTTGATGCCGAATACATCGTCGACGACGTAATCGAGTTCTCGGTGTGCCTGGTGGAGGTGCTCGGGAAGTTTGGCGGGGTCGTACATGTCGGCGAGCGCCATGTTCGTGATGCTGGACCGGGCGGCGATGATGCCTTCGCCGGCGGCGATGATCGCTGCTCGACGAGCATCGTCAATGGTAGGCAACGGGAACGTGTTCCAGGCGAGGAGCTTGTTGAAGCGGAGGTCGGATTTGATGCGACCCCCGATCGTTCGCTGCCAAACCATGAACATCGTTGACGAGATGGCAGCGAAGATGAACCCGTCGGGGTCCGGGGAGAGGAAGTTCGCATCGCTGCAGATGACGTCGGACTCGTAGCGTTGGGACAGGAAGTAGGGGTAGTTCTCGCTGATGTGACGCGGGATGCATAGGTAGGCAGTGTCGGGTTGGGACACCTGGCGGAATTCGTGCGCGGTCGATGCTGCCTCTCTGGTGGACTCGGCCTTGCTGTCTAGGCGGAACTGAGTCGCGGCGGCAACTCTCTCTTTGAGAACTGGGCTTCGCCGCAGGTCGCCTTTGTCCGCATCTCGCAGCCATAGGCAGTAGCGCATGGTGTCGTGCAGCAGTTCGCGCGCACCGACGTAGCGGCGGACGTACTTTGCGGCAATGGGATCGGCTATCACGTGCGCGTAGTCGTCGGCTTCGACGATGAGGTTTCCGCCGTCGGTTGGTTTGTTGCCGTATGCCACCGCCCCGATCTGCGGGTTGAGAGGGTTGGTCAGCGGCTCGACGAGGACATGGGGGCCGTCGGTGAGGTATGGCGTGATGTTGGTGACGCCGGCCCGCTCAACGGGCGCGCCGCCGAGGCTCGGGTAGTCGAAGAGCCGGGGCTGTGTGACCTTTCTGGCGAAGCCAATGATGATGCAGTGCACTGCAGCCCTACCAGCGGCCTCTGAGGTCCACGGGAATGTCCTGTGGGCGAACTTGATACGCCATTTGTGCTCGACGACTCGGCGGAATAGCGGGGCTACCGCTTCGCCTTGGAGGACCGAGTTGGTGGATACGAATGCCCAGACGCCTTGGTGGTTCGAGAAGTAGTCGATCGCCTTTGCATACCAGCCGGTTACGTAGTCGAGTGTGCCGTGATAGCCGGTGCCCCAGACATTTTGGAGTTCGGCTGTCTGTTGGGCTGTGCGTTGGCTGATTCCGAGAAATGGCGGGTTTCCGGCGATGATGCTGGTTGGCCCGGCGGGCATGACGGTCTCCCAGTCCAGGGACAGCGCGCTTTGCACCACAATGCGTGTTTGGGTCTGGATAGGAAGGCGCCGGGGGGCGTCTCCGAATCGTTGTTTCAGTTTAAGGTCGCACTGGCGGTTCACGAGGAACATTGCGGTTTCGGCGATGCGCGCGGGCCACTCGTCGACCTCGATGCCGTGGAAGTGATCGAGGGTGACTTTCAGTGACAGTGTGGGGTCAAAGGACAGTTGGCTGTCGCCGTCAATCTCCTGCAGTTGCTCCATGATCTGGAGTTCGAGGTCGCGAAGCTCGCGGTAGGCGACGATGATGAAGTTCCCGCAGCCGCATGCGGGGTCCATGAAGCGAATGTCGCCGAGCTTCTTCCAAAGCTTGTGCAGTTGTTTGGCGGGATCGGGATGCGTGCGAGCGGTGTCGAATTCAGCCCGCAATTCGTCGAGAAAGAGTGGATTGAGGGTCTTGAGGATGTTGTCCTCGGATGTGTAGTGCTCGCCTAGTTCGCGGCGGGTGCGGGCGTCGCGCACCGATTGGAACATTGATCCGAAGATGGCGGGGCTGATTGTTGACCAGTCCACGGCGCAGGCCTCGAGTACTGCGTCGCGGAAGTCTTTGTCTACGGCCGGGATGGTGACTTGTTCGTTGAAAAGGCCGCCGTTGATGTAGGGGACGGTGCGGGAGGCGGTTGCGCTGTTGAGGTCGGCGAACAGCTCGTTGAGTTGGTCAGCCAGGGTCGAGGCGTCGGTGGTTGTTTCTCGGTGTATGAAGTCGCGGAAGGCGTCGGGTTTGCCGTCTGGTTCCCACATTTCGGTGTCGTCGCCGAACATGAGGAACAGGATTCGGGCCATTGTGACCGAGATTTCGTGGTCTCGTACCGGACGGTCTGTGCTGTCGGGGTAGGCGCGTTCGAGGGTGGTGTACATGCGTGCCATCAGCTTGGAGGCGCGGCGGGACTCGTTCTTGGCTTCGATGTCGAAGGCGTCGCGGACGCGGGCGAGGAGGGTGTTGGCGTCGAGTTCTTGGTCGAGGGGGAGGCGGATTGCGTTGAGTCGGGCTTCGAATGGCGGATCGGGGTCGTTGTGGCGGTGGCGGTGGCGGGTGAGGCGGGTTGCTGTGGCGTTGTCGGCGCTTCGCCGTGCGGGCCAGCGCCACACCTGCTCGGACTCGTTGTGGAATATGACGAGTCGGTCGGTGGTGGTTGTGGCGATCACTCTGTCGATCTCGGCTTCGATGCGGGAGCCGGGTATTCCTGGGCAGGCCCACACTCTGATGCCTCGGTAGGAGGCAATGTTGGTGGCGGTGTGGATCTGGCCGCCCTCGGCGGTGAAGGTGACTGGTGGGTGGTCAGGGGCGTTCCAGTTGAGTTCGTGCAGGAACAGGTCCTGGTGGCGGCTTTGGTCGGCGAGGGCGATGGGGGTGGGTGCGCTCATGCGTCGCGGACTCCGATCGAGCAGACGAGCTTTATGTTGTCGGTGTCGGTTGAGCGGATGACGAGCCGGTCGTCGCGGTGCAGTTGCGAGATCAGGTCGGAAAGGTCGTCGAGGCTGTAGCGGTTGCGCCGGGCCTGGGTGAGTCGCGATGTTGCGTGCTCGGTGAGGGGCCGCTCTTGGAGGGCATTGAGTGCGTCGGAGGCCTGGGCGAACAGGGTGTTGCCGCCGAGGCGTTCCCACACCCATTTTCGGATGCCTTTGAGGTTGCCGACGGCGAGTGCTTCCAGCGTCAGGGGGCCCTGCAGCAGTTGGCGTTCGAGTTCGAAGTGGTCGGGTCGTTGGTCGGCGGTGGGGGTGTCGATCTGGGCTTGGAAGATCCGCATGGCTTCAAGGGGTGTGAGGAGCTGGTATGCGTTCTCGCCGGAGGGGTCGGTGGTGGCTGACGCGAACGCTTCAACGCCGGAGTCTGTGGACACGAAACACGCTACTGAGCCGTGGTTTTCGGTGAGGTACTGGTCTCGGGTGGAGTGCACGAGGTCTTGCATGGCGAGGACCCTTGCGGCGATCTCGGGGTGTTTGGTTTGTGCGTTGGACCAGGCGAGCCAGGCTTCGCTCACGGCGTCCGCCTCGCCGTCGATGTCTTCGGCGTCATCGGCGACTTTGCCCTTGTAGAAATCGTCGAGGATCTTGATCTCGGCGGGCCCCCCGAAGAACTGTTCGTCTGAGCCGAACGCCTCTGCCGAGGCCCCGAGCCGGGTCTTAATGCGCTGCCGTAGGTTGATCTGCTGTTCGATCTTGTCGTGGCTGATGAGGTACACGTACACCGTGTCGGATTTCTGGCCGACTCGATCGACGCGCCCGGCTCGCTGAATGATCCGGATGATGGCCCAGGGCAGGTCGTAGTTGACGACGATGTGCGCATCCTGGAGGTTCTGTCCTTCTGAGAGGACGTCGGTAGCGACCAGAACGTCGATAGGGTGCTCGGGCGTGGCCTCCTCGGCGGTTTGGCCGGGAACAGCGTTGGATTCTGGCGAGAATCGGCGAGCCATCTCTGCGGGGTTGTCGGTGTTGCCCGAGACCAAGCCAACGTTGGAAATTCCCGCTTCTGTTAGGGATTGGGCGATGTAGTCGGCTGTGTCGACGTACTCGGTAAAGATCAGCACCTTTTCGTCTGGATGGTCGTTGCGTAGTAGGTCGACCAGGGCGTTGAGTTTCGAATCACGGGTGGGGTCCCAGCTGCCAAAACGGTCTAGCAGCAGCGTGATCCGTTCGTTGTCAGCTGCCAGGTCGCGGCGCAGTGCAGGTGTGAAGACCGCGCTGTTGATCCACTTTGTTTTGGCCGGCGCACTGGCGCGTAGTTCCTCGTAGCGGCTAGCGAGGGATCCGTGGGTGACTGCGGAGTCTTCGAGGTCCTCGTCGGTGACATTGATTTGTTTGTCGGTGAAGCTGCCGACGGGAATGGGCAGCTCCTCGTCTATGGCGTAAACGAACAGCTCGTTGCGTGCGCGTTGTCGCTGCAGGGACAGGATGAAGGAGTGTCCCGATGACGAGAGTCGCTTGAACAAACCGGTACGCACGAACCCGCTGACGTTGCCGCGGCCGGAGCGTATGTCGGCCAGCGCCGCGGTGTCGGTGCTGGAGTGTGGCGCGCGCGGGTTGTCGTAGTCGGCGAGGCGGTACCGGGGAAGCGTCAGGGCCTGGACTGTGTTGAGGGTGGCGTCGTCCTCCATGAGGGCGGCTGGGTCGTCGGATGCGAAGTCATGGCTGAGCGGTCGGGCGATGCGTTCCGGGAAGTAGAACTTCTCACCGTTGGCGAATCGGAGGAATTGGCGTTGTTGCTGGGTTCCGTCGGGGAGGTCGATGATCTCGGTGGCGGCCGTGCGCTTGACGAAACTTCTTGTGCGGCGCACTAAGTGGTCGCTCATGAGGCGACGCCAGTCGTCAGCATGTTCGGAGCGTCGGAACGCGAGGAGGGTGTTGATTTTGCCGTCCACCTTGTCGCGAAGTCCGGGTTCGGCCGCGAGTGCCGCTGAGGGGACGATGCCGAGGTCTTGATCGTCGTCGATGTAGAGGCCGATCTGGCTGGCGACGTCGAGGAAGGCGAGGTTGTAGGGCGTGGCGGTGAGGAGTAGCACCTTGGACGAGTTACGCCGGATGTAGTCGTGAATCGCTTGATAGGCAACGGTTCCGCTGTTCCGGAGGTTATGCGACTCGTCGCAGATCACCAGGTTGAAGCGCTTCAACTCGGGAAGGGTCTTGTCGACCATCGAGTAAGGGACGACCTTGGCGTTGAGGTCGTATTCGTCGATGTAGCGCTCCCACATCGGTTCGAGGTTCTTGGGGCACAGGACCAGCGTCGAATAGTCCTCGGCGGCTTGCAGCATCAGGGCGGTGGCGACTGCGGTCAGTGTCTTGCCCAGGCCCACGACGTCGCCAAGCATCGTCCCTCCGCGGCTGACGATGCGGCGCGCCAGTGTGCGAACGGCGCTCTCCTGGTAGTCGAGAAGCAGCGTGCGCATTGATTCAGGCAGCACGTAGCCGAGCCCGTCGCGTGCGTCCTGGGATAGCGCATGGCAGACCTTGAGGTACACCTCGAACGGTGTTGGCTGGAGTTCCGATGCCCACGACTCGGCGATGAGATCGATGATGTCAGCGCTGATTTCGAGCGAGTAGCGGTCTTCCCAGCGCGCGTCGAACCATTCGGCGATCTTGGCGCTGGCGTCGGAGTCCTGGACGTCGATGTTCAGTTCAAGGTTCGTGGTTAAGCCCGCATTGGTCAGGTTGGAAGATCCGACGAATGCCCAGCGTGAGTGGTGCTTCTTGCTCGGCGATTGGAAGAGATAGGTCTTGCCGTGCAGTGGCTTCTCGGTGAAGACCTTCATCTGCACCGATCCGCTTTCGAGTTGGCGCTTCAGCGTTTGCAGTGTCTGCTGTCCCTGGGACGTGGCCAGGCCGCGCATGAGTTGGTTGCGCAAGTGTTTGACCAGTTGGTCTCTTCGAGCGCGGGCTTTGCCGGCGTCGTGGATGTCTGCTCCGTACGGGGCTGGCTGGACTTCATGCTGGAGGGAGTCGAGGATCTGCTGGGAGTCCGACGGCGCAACCATTCCCACCAGGATCCTGGCGATGGGGTCGGTTTGTGCGCCGCCCGCGGTTTTGGCGTCGACGAGATCGGCCAGGCTCGACCAGCCGCGCAGATCGAGGTAGCCGGTGGCTACGTCGAACGTGTCGTACTCTTCCAGCGCTTCTCGGAGGGCTGGCCGAAGACGCGTTTGATCGGCGAGGTTGTCATAGATGTTCGGCATTCGTCCCCTCAGTGCACCCGTTCGCCTTCGGTGCAGAATGCCAGCCCAAGACGTTGATCAAGGTTAGCGGTGTGGGTTGTGCCGTCGGGAACATGGCCAGGGTCGGACGCATCACCGGCCTGGCTCCGGGACGTGTCGTTGTTGCAGGTCAGAAGGGTGCGGCCGAGACACCCCGAGTGGCCGGACCTATGTCCGGGCCGCAGCTGTTGGCGCCTTGTCGGGGCTGACCGGGCTGGCGCAGAGGGCGCGGGGACGTGTCATTTTTGCTGGTAGGCGGCTATTTGGGCGGCGAGTGCGGCTCCTTCGCCGCCGTTGACGGTGAGGATGTGCGCCGGTGTGTCACCGAGTTCGGTGGTGGGTCGGATGTAGGCGTGGCCCTGGCCGCGCTGCAGGCTCCAGGCGCCCGGGTGGCCGACGGCGGCCATCGACTCCTCGCGCCGGAAGGTGGAGAAGGCGATCACCGTGTCCGGCCGGAAGCGCACTGCCGGGCCGAAGGCGGGCACGGTCCAGAGGTCCCCGTCGGTGTCGTGGAGCTGCTTCATGGAGACGATGAGGCGGATCCCGAGGTGGCGGCCGCGGTCGATTATCCGCTGCACGGTGGCGGCGGCTGTGGGGTTGGGTTCGAGGAACTCGTCGAGGTCGTCGACGACGACCACGAGTTCCGGTTCGAGGCGCGCGTGGGTTGTGGTGGTCCGTCTGTCGATCTCGTCGTCGATGTAGGCGCACCACTGCGCGACGTCGGGGTGCACGTCGTTGCGGTAGTCCCACGTGTCGAAGCATTGGACCGTGAGGTGTGGAAGTGCCGTGATGTCGTCCAGGAAGCCCCATTTGCCGCCGGCGCAGGCGAAGGTGACACGCTCGGGTGGGTAGGAGGCGCACAGTGCCAGCGTGATGGTCCTCAGTGCGGCGGTCTTTCCGGTGCCGGGGATGGCGAGCAGGGCGATGACGCTGTTGGCGGCGTCCAGGTGCAGGGTCGCCGCGGTGGTGGGTTCGTCGAGCGCTGTGGCGATCGGGAGGGTCAGGTCTCGGTCGTTGGCGTGCTGGTGCCAGGCGGTCTGCGGGGGGTGGGTCGAGGGATCGGCGATCTGGAGGGCGTCGAGGAGCCGTCGGTCGGGAGAGGGGACGTCGCGGTGGGGGTCGTTGTCGTCGAGGGTGCCGGCGGGGGTGACCGCGCGGAGCGCTTCGGTGTAGGGGACGTGGTGTTGGCGCTGGTAGGCGCGTGCGGCGTTCTTGCGCGCGTTGGGGGTCATGGCGGATCTCCTCGTTGTGCGCGCGGCCGGGGTTGCGGATCCACACCTTCCGCGGCGGCCGCGGGTGCAACGGGCATTCCTGGGCGCGGCGCCCGGGGGGCGTTGTCCTGGAGGCGGTGCTGGTGTGGGGCGTCCGTTCGAGGAGTGCAGCCGCACGCCGGCGGCATGGGCTCAAGGATAGGGCTGCGAGTGCGTGCGGAAGGTGGGGACGTGGCATCGTCCCTGGTGGGCGACCTGACATGCCCGCCGATTAGTGGGCTTATCAGCGTCAGGTTGGCGTGCTGGGCGGCGCTGCTGGTTGCGTGATGCGGGTGAGCGATGACGCGGTGTTGGTGGAGCAGGCCCGTTCGATCGCGGCGCAGCTGGATGGGCGGTGGTTCGCCGATTTCGACGAGCTGTGTGGGTTCGCCGAGATCCTCGCCGCGGCCGGCTTCTTGGTGTCCCCTGTTGATGTCGTCGAGTTCTTCCGCCGGCCGTGGCGGTACTCGGCCGAGCACGAGGTGTGGCAGCGGTGTGGCCGGCCGTCGGATGTTCGTGGGGCTGCCGGCGAGGTGTTGGTGGCGCTGTTGGATGCCGGCGGCCGCGGCACTCCCCCACTGACGCTCGCCCCGTAAGTGCGCTGAGCTGGGGTAATGACATGTCCCTGCCGCCGGCGGCGGCTCCAGCGCAGCAGCCCGGCGCTCGGTGCATGGGTAGTCGGCGGGGCCGCGGGCGAACGTGGCCGACAATGGCGCAGGGACGTGTCGTTGTGGCTGTTCAGGATGCTTTTTGGCTGCTCTTGAGGGCCTGGGATTCGGCCTCGGCCACCAGGTCCTCGGCGACCAGGTACACCGTCGGCCGGCGCTCGACGCCGGACGCCGGCTCGACGCGCACGCAGCGCAGTGCGGTGCCGGGCGGGATGATCACCTCGTCTTCGCCGGCGTTGGCGGAGATCGCCTTCACCGGCAGTCCGTCGCGGGTGCGGATGGCCATCAGGTAGGAGCCTGACCCGCGGTCGGCGAATCGGGTGGCCGTGGCGGTGCGGGTGGTGGCTGAGGCGACCTGCCCCAGTTCGACTTTGGCGCCGACGGGGAACGCGGTGGCTAGGTAGTCGGCCGGCGTGCCGGCGTAGCCAGTGGGGACGCGGGTGCCGCGGATGACGGTGACGGGTTCGCGGGTGGTGTTGTGGCGGGCGTACTTGTCGAACGCGCTGCGCAGGTGGGTGCAGGTGTTGGCGATCGCCGGCGTGGGTGAGGTGGTGCGGCCGGTGAAGACATCATTGATCTGGATGTAGGCCCCGGATCCGATGTGCCGGCCGCTGGTGTAGGTGCGCAGCGCGTCTCGTTCGTCGGCGGTGAGAACGGTGTTGACGAAGCGGGCGTGGGTCTTGGCGAGGTCGCCGATCGGGGTGATGCGCAGCGTGCCATAGACGTCGTGCAGTCCCCAGGCTTTCAGGTCTCCGCTGCGCCGGGTGATGACGGTGTAGTCGCGAGCGGTTTCGGTGCCGTAGGAGCGGATTCCGCTGTGCTGCAGCAGATTGTGTGTGGCGTCGCCGAGGCTGGGCGCGGGCAGGGTGTGGTGCGCGAAGTGCGGGATGCGTGCGCCGCCGCGGGTCGGTGTACCCAGGGCGTGGTGGTAGGCGGTGGTGTAGGCCTGCTCGGGGTTGTCCCCTGACTGTGTGGCGGCGTGGCGGGCGGCCTGGCCGGCGGCTTCTGCGGCGGCCAGGCGCTGACGGTGGTGGTGTCGGGCGGTGGCGTCGAGCAGCTCGGTGCGCAGCGGTGTGGCGGCGGCATCGACGATCTCGTCCCGGGCATGGGTCAGGTGTTCTGCCAGGAACGCCTGCTGCTCGTCGGGACTGGGGAGCCGGCCGTAGGCCGCCTGGGTGGCCAGCTGCAGCGCGGTGTCGGCGTGGGATCGGTACGCCTGCTGCTGGAGATCGTCGATGCCGCCTGGGGGGTGGTCGAGTGGGGTGAGGACGGGGATGCGGTTGGCCATCGTGACGGCGGTCTTGTACTTGGAGGCGGTGGCCAGAGTGCGGTAGGCCTCACCGTCGCGGTAGGCGATGGCGTAGTCGCCGCGGCGCGTTCGGTACACCGCGGTGTTGGCGCCGAGCAGGGTCGCCGGCGTGGTGTCGACGAGGCCGCCGGGGCGGTGGAGGGAGATCTGCCCGTGCTCGGCGATGGTGGTGTCTCGTACGGCGCCGGTCAGGTGCGGCGGCAGGGTCGCGAAGGCGGCGTCGACGTCTGGGCGGATGTCTGCGCGGCATGCGGTGATGAGCGCGTCGACGTCGGTGTCGGTGAGGGTGGCGAGCAGCTCGTCGCGCTGGGGGCCGGGGGCGGCGCCGAGGTGCTCGGTGACCGTGCGGACCGTCAGTTCGGTGTGCAGCAGTTGGGCCTGCGCGGCGAGGGCGTCGGTGGCGGCCGTGGACTTCTGGTAGGCGGCGCGGGTGTCGCCTGAGCATCGGCGGGGTCCGCCGGGGTCTTTGGTGGCCAGGCACATGGTCAGTGCTCGGGTGCGTCGCGGTTGCCGGACACCGGTGTCCTCCTTCTTGTGGTCGTTCGATGGAGAAGTACCGGTGTGCGCCGCATTTTCCGTCGCGCGGCGTCTCAGCTGTTTGTCGGGGAGGCCGGAACTGCTCAGCCCGACAGGCAGTATCGCCTGTGGCGTCATGCTATCGCCCGTGATAGCATGACTTTATGACGCGGGTCGACAGAATTGAGGCCGAGATGCGGGCCAATCCTGCCGGGGTGTCCTTCGCTGACCTGATGAAGGTGTGTGTCGAGTATTTCGGGCAGCCCCGCAACACAGGCAGCAGCCACGTCGTGTTCAAGATGCCGTGGCCCGGTGACCCGCGTATCAACATCCAGAACAAGGGCGGCAAGGCCAAGGCTTATCAGGTGCGGCAGGCCCTGGCTGCGATCGACAAGCTCAAAGGAGGAGTCCGATGAAGACCGACCGGCACTACACCTACCGGGTTGAGTGGTCCCCCGAGGACAGCGAATTCGTTGGCCTGGTCGCGGAATTCCCGTCGTTGTCCTGGCTTGCTCCGTCTCCTGTTGAGGCGATGACGGGCATCGTCGAGGTTGTTGCGCAGGTCGTTGCGGACATGGACGACTCGGGCGAGTCGCTGCCCGAGCCACTGGCGGACCGTCGCTACTCGGGCAAGATTGCGCTCCGCACGTCCCCCGATCAGCACCGCAAGCTCACGATCGAGGCCGCCGAACAAGGTGTCTCAGTGAATCAGTGGCTCAACCAGAAGCTCGCCGCGATCAACGTGAACGTCACCGCCCCGCCGGTTGCGGAGCCCACGGCCGGCCTGCCGGTCGTCATCGACGTCCCGCAGACGATCCTGCCGACGACGGAGACTGCCCCGCATGGCATCCGGGATCGCGTGGCTGAAACGTGGCGGGTGGTGCGAGAGGCGTTCACGCAGGGCGTCGTCGACGTGCCCGCGGACCGGTTTCTTCCGGGCGGGCTCTCTCCCACCGGGGCGCAGGTCATGCCGAACGGCACCCTCATGGTGTTCAGCGAAGACGACCAGGGGCGCCGCCCCGCGTTCATCGTGCCCAACGTTCGCGTGAAGAGGCCGTCGCTTATCGAGTTGTCCTAGACAGCGCAGCATCTGGCCCAACCGGAAAGTTTCCAGGTACTGGCAGCACGGGTTTGGTCAATGTGCGGTGCTAGCGTGATTTTCACGTCCTTGACCCCCCGAAGGACGTCACCGCGCCCCTGGCCGCTCCTCCCCCCCTGCGGCCGGGGGCGCACCACTTTGCAGCTCACATTCGTACGGGCGCCGGCAGCGGTTCGGGCGGTCGTTCGGTCCTAGACTCTGCGTATCGCCGCACACGGTGGCGTGAATCCCGGCATCGACTGCAGTCGCCCACATCGGCCAGTCACTCAGACCGGGACAAGACCCCACGGGTTCCGTGCAGCTACCCAGCAAAGGCACTTCCGCGCAGATGTGGGCGACGCGGAGGAACGACTTTGAATGGGAGATTCCCTTGTCTGACAACGAATCCCGCAAGCGTGCCGCTCGTGAGTATCAGGCGGCCAATCCGGGCACGTCCTACACCCGCGCTCTGCGGCAGGTGTCCAAGGAGCGGGCCCGGCGGCCGCTGACAGCGGTTCTCGGCACTGGCCTCGACGGCCGAGCGGTCGAGGTGAATCTGGAGTGGGAGAGCCAAGGCGGGAGCGGTCCACACTGCGTCGTCGTCGGCGATGAGGTGTCGTCCCTGCTGGCCGTGCTGGCCGCCGGGCTCGCCGCCGGGCAAGCTCCGGGTGACCTCGAGTTGGTGCTCTGCGCGGGCGAGGACGTGCAGTTGCAGGTGACGCACTATCGCCGGGTCGACGCCGGGGAGTTGGCCGAGATCGTCGACGAGCTGCTTCAGTCCCGGTACGAGTTCTTCCGGTCGATCGGCGCGCGCGACATCGAGGACGCCCGCCAGCACGGCCACCAGGTGCCGACGACGGTGGTGCTGATTGAAGACCGTGACGGCATCTGGGCGCGCTCGCAGGAGTTGGCGCGCTGGTTGCGCGTGGGTCGGTCGGCCGGCATCAACCTCGTGATGGGGACGCCGATTGCCCCGCCCACCGCTCTGACCTCCGCGGATGACATGTCCCCCGCGCTGGTGCTCGAACGAGTCGTGCGCGCCGCGGCGCTGGGCAGCGGACTGCTGGCCAGCATGACGACTGCGGCGATCTTCAACCGCGGCGACGGCCGCGGGACGCTACGCACGATCGAGCGCGGCCGGGCCGACCATGTGCTGACCGACTTCGATCTCGCCAAGTCGGTGTAGGCGCATGGTCCTCGCCAACTCCGACCGCCTGGTCTCCGTTACCGACGCCAGAAACACCTTCAACGTGCTGCTTACTGAGGCGCGTGAGGGGCGCATGACGCACATCGTGAAGGGCAGCGAGGTGGTGGCCCATCTGGTGCCGGCGACGGCGCGGATCATCGACCAGGACGCTCTGTTAACTGCCATGGCTACGGCAGTGCTGCACCGCGAAGTCGAAACAATCAGTCAGAAGAGAGACTCGGGCAGCAGTATCGGGGCAGGCATCGACACCGGGCGCCTCTTCGTCTGGGCCTGGCGCACTGACGTGCATCTATTTGACGTCCTTTTCGCTCAGTTCGTGGCTCTGCTCAGCGCGTCCGGCGGTCGGCCGTACAACGCTGCGGAGGTATTTGATCTTGTGCGCGGTGCGATGAGTAGCGCCGGCCTCGGAGACAGCGAGGTCGGCGCGGCCGACCGCCGCACCAGGACGGAATGACTGCACCCACTTAGCGGGGGCCTGCTGTCGGAACGCGCTGGTTGAGTGCCAGAAAGTCGCGTGCTGTCGCGAGCCTTCTGCTGGTCAGCGCGTGGTTACCATATTCATGGCTGCCACCGCGGCGGCCTGATCCTCGGCTATCGACACCTGCCGCCCACATCGGCTCGTCGAGATGTACGAAGCGAGACAAGTCCCTCAGGGTCCCGCGGACACCCCCGAGTCCATGTAGTGCGCCGGGTCAGATGTGGGCTGTCCGGTCGCCGTATCGGAAAGGGGAGTTCTGCTCTCATGACGACCAATAACGCTCATAAGAAGGCCGCGCGCCAGTACCAGGCAGAGACCGGTAAGCCCTACAGCCAGGCCCTGCGGGACGTGGATACTGCTGATCGCCGCCCCAATCTCGTTGCACATCTGGGTTTGGACAACGACGGTGCCGCGGTGACTCTTGATCTGGCGGAGCCGTCTCGCGGCGGTTCTGGTCCGCACTGCTTCATCACCGGCAGGACCGGCAGCGGGAAGAGTGTGCTGGTTGAGCGCATTGCCCGGTCGCTGGTTGAGGATGAGCGCCCAGCGCCCGAGGTGTTCGTGCATAGTCGGCTGGCGAAGGGTCGTCTGCCGTCAACCGTGACGGTGTTGGACCCAACGACGATGCTTGATGACCTCGTGCGGCTGACGGAAGATCGGGCGCGGAAGAACGGTGCTGGCAATCCGGCGGTAGTCCTGATCGATGACTGCGACGGATGGCTTACGCAGCCTCGTACGGTCAGATTCGTGTCGAGTGGCGGGACGCTGCGTTCCCTTGTGAAGGAGGGGCGTTCTCTGGGCATCCACCTCGTTCTCACTATGCAGCATGAGCTGGTGGCCGCCGCGCTGGGCATCGCGGGTTCGGCTGCTGCAGACAATATTTCGACGGGGATCCGGTTGAAGAGCCCCAGCTTCAGTGATCTGCGGATGGGTGAGGGCTTGTTGCAGCGCTCCGATGGTGTCGATGTTCACCGCTGCAGAGTGTCCGATCAGGATGTGCGCTTCCGGTTCGAGCCCGTGTAGGTGATCCGCGGGTGGACGTACCGTCGATAGGTGGCCACTGTGCGTTCTGTGGTGCGCCGGCGGGCGACGCCGGCGCCGATGCTGGCGACCCTCGGTCCCCCGCCTGCCGGTGATCAGTGGGCCGTGGAGTGGAAGTTTGATGGACAGCGGGCCAGTCTGATCGTCGAGCACGGCGAGGTCGTGATCTTCTCCAGGAACGGTGCGGACATCACCCGGACATTCCCGGAGCTGACTTCAGTGGGTCAGATTGTCGCGGCCAAGTCGGTGGTGCTCGATGGTGAGATCGTCGCGCTCGATGCGCAGGGGCGTCCGTCGTTCGCGCGGTTGCAGCGCCGTTGGCCGCAGCAGCGGAGGCCTGGACCTACCCTCTTGCGTGAGGTTCCTGTGCGGCTCATGGCTTTTGACGTCATTGCGGCCGGCGGGCGTGATCTCACTGGCGAGCCGTACGTGAAGCGACGCGAAGTGTTGGAGTCGTTAGTGTCCGAGGAGCCTGGGGTGTTGACGGTGCCGAAGGCGTTCTTCGGTGTGCCGGCTGCGGACATGCTTGAGGTGGCCCGGGAGCACCAGATGGAGGGTGTGGTCTCGAAGCGGGTGGACTCCCCTTACCGGGAGGGGCGATCGCCCTGGTGGGTGAAAAGCCCTGTGCGACAGACGGCCGAGCTTGCGTTGGTGGCGTTCGCCGGTCCGCCTGGGCGGGTTGGAGCGTTGTTGGTGGCGGGTTACCGCGACGATGGCGCCTTGGAGCTGGTCGGGCAGGTCGGCACGGGGTTCAGCGCAGTGATGCGTCGGCAGCTGTTCGAGATCCTGCACCCGCTTGTGTGCGAGGTCCCCCCGGTGGTGAATCCTGGTGAACAGCATGGTTGGCGGTGGGTGACACCGCATCACGTGGGCGAGGTGGCCTTCCGTGAGTGGGCACCGGGGCGAGGTCTTCGACACGCTAGCTGGAAAGGGCTTCGCGAGGTCCATGTCAGCGAAACTCGTTTGCCCACAGTGCTTTAGGCGGGGATGCCGTTCTGCTCGATCCAGCTCTGCAGGCCGGGCATGAGGTCCTCGACGATGATGTCGCCGCGCTGGCGCTTGAGTTCACGCAACGTCTTGCGGGCGGTGCCGGCGAACTTCTTGTCCGCGCGTTGGCGGCATTCGGTCTCGATGGCGTCGGCGTCGCGGCCGAGTTTGGCGGCCAGGGCCGCGACGGTGGTGTCGACGGTGCGCTGCCATTCCTCGGCGGAGGGATGGCCGTCGCCGTACCAGTGCAGGCTGTCCAGCGCTGAGGCGATTGCGTTGGTTGCGGCGCGTTCGGTCTTGAAGAGCGTCTTGCCGGTGGTGGGGTCGACCACGGCGGCTGCGGCGGCCGCGGCGTGCTTGGCGGTCTTCTCGGCGGCGCGTTGTTCGCGTTCAAGGTCGGTGGGCCGGCGGATTTCGCCAACGCGGGCAAGGACTTCCACTGGGGCTGACGGATAGCAGGTAGTACATGCGAGTTCCGACGCGGCAGAGACGATGCCCTCTTCGTCATGTCCACTGTAGTCGGTAAGCCAGGCAAATTTCGTGCTCGGGTAGCAGGTGGCGCAGCCCATGGAGCTGTGGACGTGGCCGCCGGCGTTCTGGACGAGGAAGGCTCGGGTCCAGCCGCCGCGGCGGTCGTATTCGTCGTGGTAGGGGCGCATTTGGTCGTTGATCGCGGCGATCTTGGGTGCGTACTCGTCGGCCTGGGCGTCGAGGCGGGCGGCGCGCGCCGGGTCGGGGTAGCGGCCGGTGCGGGCGTGGTGTGCGGAGCTGCGCAGGCTGTCGGCGTGGGCGATGAGTTTGGCTCGTTGGAATCCCAATTCGTTGAGGGTGGTGTCGATTTGGGCGGGCGTCTGGGTGGTGAGGTCGGTCATCAGAGGGTCTCTCCGTAGGTGTTGCCCTGGAGGGCGTTGGCGATGGCGCTGGCGATGACGGCGACCTGGTGGCAGGTGATGGTGCCGTTCTGCAGGTCGATGAGTTCGGTGACGGAGTTGCGGGCGACGATCTTGGCGGTGTCGTCGAAGCCGTCGAGGCGAGCGATGGCGTCCTCGTGGGCTTGGCCGGCATAGAGGTAGTCGCCGGCTCGGAAGTGGCAGCGCGGGGTGCTGGGCATGCGGAGTACTCCTTGTTGTCCTGTGGTGGTGGGTCAGGCAGCGTCGGCGGGCGGGTAGTCGCCGAAGATTCCGCGCTTGTCGCCCAGGGCGGCGAGTTTGTTCTGACGGTCGGCGTCGGCGGCGAGGCGGTTGTTGCGGCGTTCGATCCAGCGGATGGTCCACACGGTGGCGGCGACGATGGCGATGACGGGGACCAGCCATTCCCACTGCCAGATCATGCAGGCGACCCAGAAGACGATGAGGGTGGTCCAGCCGGGGTGGCGCTGGAACCAGTCCTTGGCGGGTGGGGCCGCGACGGGCACGTGGACGACGGTGGGCGCGGCCAGGGCTTCGGTCCACTGCTGTCCGTCCCAATACCGCTGCTGGGCAGCGCCTGTGGGGTCGGGGTACCAGCCGGCGGGCGGGGTGTTGTTGGTCATCGCGCCTCCCAAGTTCTCGTCCTCCCCACTGTAAACCGATTTACACTTGTTGTAAAGTGGCTTTCATGGTTGAAGTTGAGAAGTACTGTGATGCCGCCGGGTAGTCGACCGGCCGCGAAACGGGCGCGCCTGCGTGCCCCACTAACGGGAGGCTCGCTGTGAGGGTGATTGTGCGGACGCCGGCGGAGTTGGTCGCCGAGTATGACCTGCCCGATCTCGACGACAGCGCCAGCGATGCCGAGGTCCTGGCCGCCGCGGCCGGCGCCGAGCCCGTGCAGCGCGGAGGCCCGGAGATCGTCGGCGAGCCCTATGTCCATGCCCGCGTCGTCGAGCGCAGCCTGGGCAGGCTTGCCGAGCAAGGACGCCGCCTGATGGAAGCCGAGTCCCGGCTGGGCGCGGAGAAGCAGGCCGCCCGGGAGTTGGCGCGGCAGTACTTCGACGAGGGCCGGAGCAAGCGGGAGATCATTGAGGCGCTGGGCGTTTCGCGTCCGACGCTGGATTCCTGGCTGGGCGAAGGAGCTACCCGACCGCGGAACAGGAGCGGCGGGTGAGGTCGCGGAGGCTGTGGCAACGAGCGAAAACAGCGCTGAGCAGCCCCGATACCACGTCCCCCGATTGCTACTATTGCTGCATGGCCGACGAGCAGGCGTGGGGCCGGCTGCATGCTCTGGCCGCCGGCCAGTTCGGATTGTTCACCGCAGCCCAGGCCCGCCAGCACGGTGTCGCCCGCTACGAGCTGGCCCGCCGCGCCGACTCCGGTGAGCTGTTCCGGGCCCACCACGGCGTGTACGGGTTCACCGAGGATTCCGCCGACATGTTCGCCTTCGAGGACTGGGCAGCCCAGTGGCTGGCGCTGCGCCCGGAAGACGACGTGGAGCAGCGGCGCGCGGATCCAGACTGCGTGATCAGCCACGACAGCGCGGCGGTAATCCGCGAGCTGGGCACGCTGGTCGCGCGAGGGTTGTTCTTGACCAGCCCACGGCGCATCAACACGCGATCGCCGCGGGTGCATGCGTACCGGCGCGACATCGGGGCCCTCGGGATCGACTGGGACATCACCGAGGGTCTTCCGGTGTCCACACCCGGTCGCATCATTGCCGACCTGGCCCGTGACGATCTGGATGGCTCCCACCAGGGCACGGTGATCGCCGACGTCCTGGAGCAGGGCCTGTTGACGCTGCCCGAGGTGGGTGCCCGCCTGGAGCCGTTCGCCGGCCGGTGGGGTGAGCGGGACGGGATCGCGTTGGCGCACCGGCTTACGGCGGCCGCCGAGCGCCCGTTGCGACTGCCGGTGTAGCGGTGGAGCATGTGCAAGGCCAGTAGCGAGCCCGGCGGACCGAAACGCTGCTCTGCCGACATGCGGGCCCGGGCGCAGGAGTCCCATGACCGGGTGGCGGCACTGGAGCAGCGTGAGCGTGAGATCGAGGAGCTGCTCGACGCACGGCGCACCTACGGGTCTGAGGCTGCGTTCCGGGCTGCGCTGAACACCCGGATCCGGGAGATCGCGCGGACGTCCGGGGTTGATTCGACTGAGGTGGCGCGACGGTTTGCGTTGCAGCAGTTCGTGTCCCGCCTGTTCGATCGGGATCCGGAGTCTTGGCTGGTGACAGGCGGCACGGCCCTGCAGTACCGCACCGCCGAGGCGAGGGCGACCGCGGATCTGGATCTGGCGGCGACCCGCGGCGTCGAGGACCTGACTGCGGCGTTGACCGCGGCGTCGCGACGTCGCGCCGGCGAGCACGGTGATTTCGTGGTGGCGGTCAGTCCCGGCAGCGGCCCTGGGGCGTTCACAGGCAAGGTCACCTACCTGCTCAACGGGTCGCGGTTCTCGGTGGCCAAGCTCGATGTTGCTGCCGGACGGCAGTTTCCGTTCGAGCCGGACACGCTAGTCCCCGATCCTGTGGTGGCGATCGACGATGTGCGGCCGATGCCGAGGGTGCGGACGTACTCGGTCAGTTCCCATGTCGCGGACAAGATCGCGGCGATGTATGAGCTGCACGGCAGCAGCGGCGAGTCACCGTCGACGCGCTCCCACGACCTGGCCGACATCGTGATCTTGTCGCGGTGCGCTCGTGTCGACGCCGAGGAGCTGAGGGCCGCGGTCCGCGGGCAGGAGCAGCGCCGCGGGCTGGTGGTGCCCACTCCCCTGTCCCTGCCGAGCGAGCAGTGGCGACGTAGCTATCCGGCGCGGGTTGCGCAGGCGGGACTGCCGGCGGAGCTGCGGGACGCCGATGCTGCGCTCGTCGAGGCGGATCGGTTCGTGGGGGCAGTGCTCGACGGGCGGGTTCAGGCCGGCACGTGGGAGCCCGATCGCCGATCCTGGAACCCGTTGTAGGCGCTAGCTGGCCTGATGGCATGTCCCCGCCGCGCGATCGGTCCGATCGCGGTGGCGCGGCTACGGGTGGGCAGAGAATAGTTTTCCGCTATCTTGCCCACGGTTGTGGACGCCGAACCTCGTGGCTTCATATGGTGCCCGCCATGACCATTCTTTACAGGCAGGCATGGCAATTGCGTTTCATTGCAGAGATTTTCGAGGCACTTCGGATGTTGCCGGGCGGGTGGCTTTCGCGCAGCATTCCTGCTGAGGTTGCCCGGCTACAACCGTCTCTGGACACGCCCGCGGGACAGGAGCAGTTGGAGCTCTATCTCGAACGCGTGGCCATCGTGCTTCGCGCCGCGGCGGCGAATGGCCGGGGCGAAGCGCCCGTGTGACACCTCAAGTCAGGCTGCGCAGGAGCTGGCCGAGCCGGACGAGGCGCTGGCCTGATGCCAGGCACTTCGGGGCGAGGACGGCGCCGGGTCCGCCGGAGAGCTGCTCGGCGAGAGCGGTAGGTTCACCGGCGGCCATGACGGCGGCGATCGCGGCTTCCAGGTCGATCATGACCTGGGCAGCTGGGGCGGCCTGGTCTGAGGTGGGCGGCGCGGCGGGTGGCTCGGCCGACGCGGCGGTGGCGGCCTCTGGGGCGGTGGGCTGCTGGCCGGCCGGGATAGGGGCAGGTGGGGCGCCGGGAGTGGCGGGTTCGTCGTCGTCCCAGGGCGGAGTATCCGACGCGGGCTGATCCCAGCCGGGGCTGTCTGACGCGCTGGGGGCGTGATCGTCGTCGGGGTCGTCGTCATCGGGGACGGATGCTGGGACCAGGGCACCGAGTGGGGATTCGGTTGGTGGGGCCAAGGATTCGTTGAGCGGTCCGAAGCCAGGGTCGGTGCTCCGCTGGGCCACGGAGTCGATCAGTTCGCGGAGGGCGTCGGTTTGGGCGTCGGGTTCGGTGATGCCATCGAGGGCGCTGGGGGCTTGCTCGATGACGACGCGGGCGCCGGTGACTCCGAGGCGGGCGACGTCGGAGGAGGTGACGGGGATGCGGGTTCCCGGGGCAGTGAGTTCTTGCAGGGGCAGGATGAGCCCGACGATGCCCTGCTGGTAGCGGCGGGCGTTGGAGGCTGCGCATCCGAGTTGGTCTTGGACGAACGCGGTGAAGCCGGTGTAGGGCCGGCCGGCGCCGTCGTTGATGAAGCGCCAATCTTCGTCGCGGTAGATCTCTGCGAGCACCTCGAACGCCGTCTGGAAGGCGTTCTGCAGCTGTTGAGCTCGGCGCAGGGCGCGCTCTTGGCGGGTTTCTGCGATGCCGGGTTCCTGGAAGACGAGATCGGTGCTCATCGCTGGTCTCGCTGCGCGATCGCGGTGTCGATGGGTGCGGCGGCGTCGTCGAGGAACGCGGTCAGGCGCTTCCGGGTGGCCGGATCGGTCCAGGCGGTGGCGATGATCTCGGTGAGGTTTGCGGTCAGGGCGCCGAGTTCGGCGGTGGTGTCCAGGCGTAGCCGCTTGCGGGTCTGTTGGTCGGGCAGCAGCCGCAGCAGTGTGACGGTGACGGTGTTGGAGTCCACTGATGCTGCGGTGGTGCGGAACGTTCCCATGATGCGTTGTTCGACAAGGGCTTTGGTGAGTGGGTCGCGGAACGAGCCGACGGGGATGACGGCCAGGGGTCCGTCGTTGTCGCCGGCGTTGCCGCGGCGCAGTCGTTCTTCGTACTCCTCGCCGGCCATGGACAGCCCGGACAGGTAAGTGGTCTTGAGTTCTTTGCGTTCGCGGTCGTCGCGGGTGAGTTCGTAGCGGCGGAAGGTTTCGGCGGCGCCGTCGGGGGTGGAGGCGTAGGCGATCGCGTCGGCGTCGCGTCGGCGTCGGGCCTTCTCCAGCTTGGACTGGACTTTGCCTAGTTCCCGCAGCAGTTCTTCGCGGGTGGGTTCCTGGGTCATGGTGTCAGTCATTGTCTCGCTCCTGGGCTTCGTTGACGCCGAAGTAGTCCTCGGCGGCGGCGGTGGCCTCCTCTTCGGTGGCCGCGGTGAAGGTGTGCCGTTCTCCGGTGTCGGGGTCTTCGATCTCGATCTCGACCTGGGCGTGCTCGGGGGTGCTCATGGTGGTGTCCTTCTACTTCACGACCGCGGGGGCGGTCTGTGGGAGTGCGCCGATGATGGCCTTGCAGGCCTTGTTGACGCGCTGGGCGGTTTCCTGGACCTTCTTGGGGTCGCCCTTGGCCCAGCCGTCGATGTAGGCGAAGGCGCTGCCGCCGGGCTTGAGTCCGTAGTGGCGGCCGATGACGTAGGCGACGCTTTCGGCTTCGACTTCCATCGTGGGGCGCTGCCCGCCCGGGCCGCTGTGGTAGTCGTGGTGGCGTTCCATGTGGCCCATCTGGACGTGTGCCAACTCGTGCGCAAGCACCTGGGCCTGATGAGCGTCGCTGTAGCGGGTGCTGATCACGACCTTCTTGGTGGGCTTGTCCTGGGTGTAGCCCTCCGGCCCGCCTTCGGGGAGTTCGACGCGTTCGACGGTGTAGCCGTGTGCGGCGAGCTGCTTCTCGAGTTCGGTGTGCATCTCCGGGGGCGCGACGCCGGTTTCGCGGGTGTAGGTGACCTCGGGGCGTTGCGGCAGGGGCGGCCCGGTGGTGTCGCCGACGTCGTAGACCGGGACGCTGAGCCAGCCCACAAGGACTTCCTCGTCGGTGCCGTCGGCCTTCTTCTTCTTGACGATCTGGGGTGCGCGGACCCAGATCGCCTTCGAGCCGGCGACGAGGTTGCGGTTGAACTTCTTGTTCCAGACCTTCTTGAGTCCGCCGACGAAGGTGGCGTCTGGGCGCTGCATTTTGATGAGCAGCTGGTTCTGCAGCGAGTAGTGGTGGAACTGGCTGGCGTAGTGCAGCCAGTCCTGCCATTGCTCACCGGTGTTGAGGTTGGCGATCGCGTCGTCGATCTCGCGGCGGATGTCCTCCACGCGGGTGGTCTTGTCGGCGAAGCTCACCGTCTTGGGTGGGGTGGGCGCCGGCGCGGCCGCGGTGTCGGCCAGCGCGGTCTTGAGGACTGCCTCGGCTTCCTCCAGGACATCGACGGCGTGGGCGGAGTGGCTGTAGGCGGCTCGGGTGTCACCGGAGCAGCGGCGCGGCCCTCCTGGGTCTGTGGTGGCGCGACACACGGTTTGGTACCTCCTCGGGCTGGACGCGGGGACCGCTACTGGAGTAGCGCCAGCCCGGCAAGGAGAGCTGGTGTGCGTCTTATCCCTGAAGTACCGGCCGGCAAAGGTGTTTCCGTCGCGGGGACCCGGAAGTTGATGGGGCTGTTTCCGAAAACATTGATGTAATCCGCTTGCCTTTTGATGTAAAGGGCTTTACATTGGTGGGCAGGAAGGTGAGGTGCACAATGACGACTCGAACAGCGACGCAGGCCCGGTACCGCAACGCGTTGATCGGCCTGGCTGCCGGCGACGCCTGGGGTTATCAGGTCGAGTTCCGCAAGTACGCGAACATGCCCGCCTACCCCGTGCCGGCCCCCAAGAAGGTGTGGCGGATCTCCGACGACACCCAGATGACATTGGCGCTGCATGACGCTCTCGTCGACGCCGGCGACCAGCTCGACGACATCGATGTCGTGACCAAGGCCATCACCGCTCGCTTCCTGGAGTGGCAGGTCGACCGGGACAACAACCGTGCCCCGGGAGCCACCTGCATGGGGTCACTGACACGGCTGCGTCACGGTGCGCACTGGCATGACGCCGACGGGGCGCTGCCGCGATACGGATGCGGAGCGGTCATGCGGTTGACGCCGGCGGCGCTGTGCCCGGAGCCGGTGTGGCTCGGCATCACCGCACTGCAGGCCGTCCTCACCCACAAGCATCCCCGCGCGATCGCCTCCGCGCTGGTGCTCGCCGACGCGATCCGATCGGCCACCCGATTGCGCGGGCACTTCCTCGAACACGCAATCAGCGCGGCCATGTCGATCGTCACGGGCGAAAGCCCCTGGCTGCGTGACGGATTCCTGCTCGACGTGCTCTCCCCCATGACCTGCGACGTCGCCGGCATGCTCGCCGAGGGTGTCCGTGATGTGCTGCTCGATGCGCTGTTGGACGCCTTCACGGTCAAGCAGGAGCTGGCCACGCTGTCCCCCGCCGACTACGGCGACCCCTGCACCGGGATCGGCGAGGGTTGGGAGTCAGGTTCAGCCGTGGCGGTCGGGCTGCTCGTGGCTGACATGGCCACCGCGCCTGGGCGGCGGCGGGCACCCCTCAACGGCAGCGAAGGTCTTGCGTGGGCGGCCACCAGCAATGGGGACTCCGACTCGATCGCGAGCATCGCTGGCGCGGTCATCGGTGCCGCCCACACCGGGTCCAGTTACTGGGCTGCGGTGAAGATGACCCCGCGGTTCGAGCCCCGGTACGCCAAGGCCCTGCGCCACGCGCCGGGAGCCGCTCAGAGCTTCCTCGCAGCGCCGTCTGCAGTCGGCCGGTAGACAGACGGTATGGAGCACGGGGACGACCTGGCGGCCGTGGCCGCCCTGATGAGTTTCCTGCGTGCCGATGGTCTGACCGAGCGCCTGGCCGGAGTCGAATCAGCGTTGGTGGGCTGTTCCGGCACGGCGGGAGCTGAGGCCGCCGCCGGCCGCGGGCTCACCGGCGAGCTGCTGGCCGCGGCACTAACCGTGCGTTCGCAGGTGGGCCGACTCAACGACGTCATCCACGCCTGCACCATCGCGCTGGCGCTGCCGCACATCCTGGAACCGGACGAACAGATCGCAGTGCGGCCGTCGCTCGGGGCCGGCAACGACGCCTCGCGTCCCTTTGACCTCGAAACCGACCGCCGCGTCGCGGAATTCAAGGTCGCGCAGTGGAAGGGCAAGGACACCATGCGTAAGCGCACGCTGGTTAGTGATCTGGTCCACCTGGCCCTGGACGACTCGGGACGCCGCGCCCAGCTCTACGTGGTCGGGGCCCGGCCGGTCAGGTTCTTGCAGACCACGAGAACCACGGTGAGTTGGGCGCTCGGCCGCGCCGCGCCCAGCACGCGGACACGGTTCGAGGCGCGGTTCGACCCGGCGATGACGATCGCGGAGTTCACCGCGGGCCCGGCCGCACATGTGGATGTGCTCGACCTCGGCCAGTGGCTGACCGAACTTGCCGACTAACGGCGCCTCGACGTCGGTGTCGGACCTGGCGGGGACAATGAGTGGCGTGACCGACACACCCACTAGCCACCACGTTCGCCAGGGCCCGCGTAAGCGTTCCGCCGAGGTGACGGTCGCGGATTTCACCATGCTGGTGCGGATACCGACCAAGCCGGCCACGTTCCGG
>NZ_QMEW01000010.1 GCF_003284965.1 Mycolicibacterium sp. GF69 | reverse complement strand
GCACCGTCGACGAAGACCGCCGGCTCCGAGATCTGCGCAAGGACAACAAGATCACCGCGGTGCTGCACACCGGCTATCCGATCCGGCACTGGGACCGTGATCTGGGGCCCGGCGAGCCGCACCTGCTCGGCGTCGCCGCCAATGGCTGTGCCGGTGCTGACGGTGTCCGCGATCTGACTGCCGCACCGGGCGGCGCGCTGCGCGACTCCGACTTCGACGTCAGTGCCGACGGGTGCTTCCTGGTCACCACCTGGCAGCGCCCGGCGCCGGGGGCCTCCCGGCACTCGGTGCTCGTACGTATCGACCTCGACAGCGGCGAGCGCTCGGTGCTGGTCGACGAGCCCGACGCGGACGTGTGGAGCCCGGCGATGTCACCGGACGGTTCGACGGTCGTCTACCTTCGCGAGACGTTCTCGACGCCGCAAGCCGCGCCGCGAATCACGTTGGGGTGTCTGCGTTTCGGCGGTGAACCGACGGTTCTCGCGACCGACTGGGATAGGTGGCCGGCATCGGTGACATGGCTGCGCGACGGTTCGGCGGTGGTGGTGACCGCCGATCAGGACGGCCGCGCTCCGGTGTTCCGTGTCGATCTCGCCGACGGCGCGGTGAGCCAGCTGACCGTCGACGACTATTGCTACTCCGACGTGGTCGCCGCCCCGGACGGTGTGTTGTTCGCATTGCGCAGCTCCTACGCCGCGCCGCCCCACCCGGTGCGCATCGACGTCGACGGCGCGATCACCGAACTGCCCTGCGTACCGTTACCGACGCTGCCCGGCGCGCTGGCCGAAGTAGAGGCGACGGCCGACGACGGCACACGGGTGCGTTCGTGGCTGGTGCTGCCGGACGGTGACGGCCAGGCGCCGCTGCTGCTGTGGGTCCACGGCGGCCCCCTGAGCAGCTGGAACGCGTGGTCGTGGCGATGGAACCCGTGGCTGCTGGCCGCGCGGGGATACGCGGTGCTGCTGCCTGACCCCGGCCTGTCCACCGGTTACGGCCAGCAGTTCATCGAACGCGGTTGGGGTGCGTGGGGCGGAGCACCGTTCGACGACCTGATGACCGCGACCGACGCGGCATGTGCGCATCCCCGCATCGACGCGGACCGGACCGCGGCGATGGGCGGATCGTTCGGCGGGTACATGGTCAATTGGATCGCCGGCCACACCGACAGGTTCGACGCGATCGTCACCCACGCCAGCCTCTGGGCGCTCGATCAGTTCGGCTCCACCACCGACTCGTCGTACTATTGGCTGCGCGAAATGACTCGCGAGATGGCGCAAGCGAACTCGCCGCACCTGCACGTCGACCAGATTCGCACCCCAATGCTCGTGATCCATGGCGACAAGGATTACCGCGTGCCGATCGGCGAAGCGCTGCGCCTTTGGTACGAGTTGCTGACCCACTCCGCGCTGCCCGCCGACGACGACGGCAACAGCCCGCACCGGTTCCTGTATTTCCCGTCCGAGAACCACTGGGTGCTCACCCCGCAGCACGCCAAGATCTGGTACCAGGTGGTGACCGCGTTCCTGGCCCGCCACGTGCTGGCTGAGGACGCCGAGGTGCCCGAGGCGCTCGGGTAGCGTCGCGAGCATGAGCACACCGGAACCGCAAGACCGGCCACAGTCCACATCCGAGCGGGAATTCGACATCGTCCTGTACGGGGCCACCGGCTTCGTCGGAAAACTGACCGCCGAATATCTGTCGCGCGCGGGCTCGGATGCCCGCATCGCGCTGGCGGGACGCTCCCACGACAAGCTGCTCGCGGTTCGAGACTCGTTGGGCGACAAGGCGCAATCCTGGCCGCTGCTCACCGCCGACGCGTCGCAGCCGTCGACGCTCGACGCGATGGCCGCGCAAGCCCGGGTGGTGGTGACCACCGTGGGTCCCTACGCGCGCTACGGACTGCCCCTGGTGGCGGCTTGTGCGGCCGCCGGCACCGACTACGCGGATCTGACCGGCGAATCATTGTTCATCCGCGAGAGCATCGACCAGTACCACAAGCAGGCCGCCGATACCGGTGCGCGCATCGTGCACTCATGCGGATTCGACTCCATCCCTTCAGATCTCACCGTGTTCGCGCTGTACCGGCGTGCGCAGCAGGACGACGCGGGTGAACTCACCGACACCAACCTCGTGGTGCGGACCTTCAAAGGAGGCGTCTCCGGCGGCACCGCCGCTTCGATGATCGAAGTCATGCGTGCCGCCTCGTCGGACGCCGAGGCGCGGCGAGTGATGAACGACCCGTACACGCTCAGCCAGGACCGGGCCGCCGAACCCGAACTTGGCGGCCAGCCGGACCTGCGATGGCGCCGGGGCGGCGAGATCGCACCCGAACTCGACGGTTACTGGGTGGGTCCGTTCGTGATGGCCGCGGTGAACACCCGAATCGTGCGGCGTAGTAACGCATTACTCGACTATGCGTACGGTCGCCGTCTGGAGTACGGCGAACAGATGAGCATGGGTAAATCGGTGCTGGCGCCGGTCACCTCGGCGCTGGCGGCCGCGGGCAACGCGGCGACGATGGCGTTGGGCAGCCGCTTCTTCCACCGGGTACCGCGCAAGCTGGTCGACCGCGTGCTGCCGAAACCGGGCACCGGCCCCAGCGAACAGGTCCGCGAGAACGGCCACTACACCGTCGAGACGTACACCTCGACCACCGGCGGTGCACGCTATCGGGCCGTCATGTCACAGCAGGGCGATCCCGGCTACAAGGCAACGGCAGTGCTTCTCGGGGAGAGCGGGCTTGCGCTGGCGCTGGACCGCGACCGGCTCTCGGACCTGCGCGGCGTGCTCACGCCGGCCGCGGCGATGGGCGACGCGCTGCTCGCTCGCTTTCCCGCCGCTGGGGTGACGTTGGAGACGGTCCGCCTCGGCTGATCGGCCATGCGGAACACCTGTGCGTCACGTCCGCGTGGACTAACGTCGTTTCCGAGGTGCAGGATCGACGCGACGAAGGTGGATGACCCATGGCCGATCTCGACGAACTGTTCAATCAAATTCCCACTCAACAGATCGCGGGCCGGCTCGGTGCCGACGAGAACGACGTGAACAACGCCGTTCGGACGTTGGTTCCGGTGCTCGTCGGAGGTTTGCAGCAGAACGCCAACGATCCCGCGAGCGCGTCGGGAATCGAGTCCGCGGCGGGCACCCACGCAGCCAGTGGACTGCTCGACGGCGGGGTGAGCGTGGATCAGGTGGACGAGGCGGACGGTGCGAGGGCCGTCGCCAAGATCTTCGGCGGTAACGACACCGGGCAGGTCGCCTCGGCGCTGGCGGGCGGCGGCGCCGGCAACAGCGACCTGATCCAGAAACTGCTGCCGATCCTGACGCCGATCGTGCTCGCCTACATCGGCAAGCAGCTGTCGAAGGGGTCGGCGTCCGAACAGCAGTCCGGCGGCGGGCTCGGCGATGTGCTGGGCGGCATCCTTGGTGGCGGCGGCGGAGGTGGCGACAATCCGCTCGGCAGCATCCTGGGTAGCGTGCTGGGCGGCGACAAAGGCGGGGGCCTCGGCGACATCCTCGGTGGGCTGCTCGGCGGCAAGCGGTAGCGCTTCCATCTGCTGCGTATCTGGGCGCTTCGCGGTCGTCGACGTCCCGCCTGGGCCCATCTCGCCCGTCGTTCCTAGAATTGCGGGGTGACCGCCAGCCCCCGCTCTGAATCCGGCATTTCGCCGGCGACCGCCCTGCCCAAGTCGTGGGAGCCGGGTGCGGTGGAGAGCGAGATCTACGAGGGCTGGGTCAAGGCCGGCTACTTCACCGCTGACGCGGACAGCGGCAAGCCCGCTTACTCCATCGTGCTGCCGCCGCCCAACGTCACCGGCAACCTGCACATGGGCCACGCGCTCGACCACACGTTGATGGATGCGCTGACCCGGCGCAAGCGAATGCAAGGGTACGAGGTGCTGTGGTTGCCGGGCATGGACCATGCGGGCATCGCCACACAGTCGGTGGTGGAGAAACAACTCGCGGTCGACGGCAAGACCAAGGAGGACTTCGGTCGCGACCTGTTCGTCGACGAGGTCTGGGACTGGAAACGGGAGTCCGGCGGCACGATCGGCGCACAGATGCGTCGCCTCGGCGACGGCGTGGACTGGAGTCGAGACCGGTTCACCATGGACGACGGCCTGTCCCGCGCGGTGCGCACGATCTTCAAGCGGCTCTTCGACGCCGGCCTGATCTACCAGGCTGAACGGCTGGTCAACTGGTCTCCGGTGCTGGAGACCGCGATCTCCGACCTCGAGGTGAGATACGAGGACATCGAGGGTGAGCTGGTGTCGTTCCGGTACGGCTCGCTCGACGACGCCGAACCGCACATCGTGGTTGCCACCACGCGCGTCGAGACGATGCTGGGCGATACGGCGATCGCGGTGCATCCCGACGACGAGCGCTACCGCGATCTGGTGGGCAAGACGCTGCCGCATCCGTTCATCGACCGCAAGATCGTGATCGTCGCCGATGAGCACGTCGACCCCGAATTCGGCACCGGCGCGGTCAAGGTGACTCCCGCCCACGACCCGAACGACTTCGAGATCGGCCTTCGCCACCAGCTGCCGATGCCCTCGATCATGGACACCACGGGCCGGATCGTGGGCACCGGAACCGAATTCGACGGCCAGGACCGCTTCGAGGCACGGGTCAAGGTGCGCGAGGCCTTGGCCGCCGACGGCCGCATCGTCGCCGAGAAGCGTCCGTACGTGCACAGTGTCGGACACTCGGAGCGCAGCGGCGAGCCCATCGAACCGCGGCTGTCCCTGCAGTGGTGGGTCAAGGTCGAGGGTTTGGCCAAGGCGGCGGGCGACGCAGTCCGCAACCGCGACACCGTAATTCACCCGCCCAGTCTTGAACCGCGGTGGTTCGGCTGGGTGGACAACATGCACGACTGGTGCATCTCCCGCCAGTTGTGGTGGGGTCATCGCATCCCGATCTGGCACGGCCCCGGCGGTCAGACCGTGTGCGTGGGCCCAGACGAGACGCCGCCGGAAGGTTGGGAGCAGGACCCCGACGTCCTCGACACGTGGTTCAGCTCGGCGCTGTGGCCGTTCTCCACGATGGGCTGGCCCGACCACACCCCCGAACTCGCGAAGTTCTATCCCACCACCGTGCTGGTCACCGGCTACGACATCATTTTCTTCTGGGTGGCGCGGATGATGATGTTCGGCACGTTCGTCGCCGACGATCCCGCCATCACGCTCGACGGTGCACGCGGACCGCAGGTGCCGTTCGAAAATGTCTTCCTGCACGGGCTGATTCGCGATGAGCACGGCCGCAAGATGAGCAAGTCGCGCGGCAACGGCATCGACCCCCTGGACTGGGTCGAGTTGTTCGGTGCCGATGCGCTGCGGTTCACGTTGGCGCGCGGCGCAAGTCCTGGCGGCGATCTGTCCATCGGGGAGGACCACGCCCGCGCGTCACGCAACTTCGCGACCAAGCTGTTCAACGCCACCAGGTTCGCCTTGATGAACGGGGCCGCCCCGGCGCCGCTGCCGGCCGCCGACGAACTCACCGACGCGGACCGCTGGATCCTCGGCCGCATGGAACAGGTTCGCGGCGAGGTCGATTCGGCTTTCGACGCCTACGAGTTCAGCCGCGCGTGCGAATCGCTCTACCACTTCGCCTGGGACGAGTTCTGCGACTGGTATGTCGAGCTGGCCAAGGTGCAACTGGCGCAAGAGGAGGCCGACAGCGCTCGCACCACGGCAGTGCTGGCGTTCGTCCTCGACACGCTGCTCAAACTGCTGCATCCGGTGATGCCGTTCGTCACCGAGGTGTTGTGGAAGACGCTCACAGGCGGCGAGTCGCTGGTGATCGCCGACTGGCCGACACCATCCGGTTTCGGGCTCGATTCAGTTGCCACCCAACGGGTGTCCGACATGCAGAAACTCATCACCGAGGTTCGCCGCTTCCGCAGCGATCAAGGCCTCAACGATCGGCAGAAGGTGCCTGCACGGCTGTCCGACATCGCCGGCGCGGACTTGCAGGCACAAGTGCCCGCCGTGCGGTCGCTCGCATGGCTGACCGACGACGGTGAGGGGTTCGCGCCGACGGCGGCCATCGACGTCCGGCTGTCCCGCGGGACGGTGACCGTCGAGGTCGACACGTCGGGCACGGTGGACGTCGCCGCCGAACGGCGCCGCCTGGAGAAGGATCTGGCCGCTGCACAGAAGGAATTGGCCGCCACCACAGGAAAACTCGGAAACGAGGCTTTTCTGGCCAAGGCGCCTGCGGAGGTGGTCGAGAAGATCCGCGGCCGCCAGCAGGTCGCGCAGGAGGAAGTGGATCGCATCGCTGCGAGGCTCGAGTCGCTGAAATGACCGATCCGGCGGACCCGCTGCGACCGGCGGACGATCCGACCCCGGACGAGATCGCGGCTCTTCTGCAGGTCGAGCATCTGCTCGACCAGCGTTGGCCCGAAACGAAACTCGAGCCGAGCACCGCGCGCATCTCGGCGCTGCTGGAGCTGCTGGGCTCGCCGCAGCGTGGCTTTCCGTCGATCCACATCGCGGGCACCAACGGCAAGACGTCGGTGGCGCGGATGGTCGACGCGCTGCTGACGGCGTTCAGCCGTCGCACGGGGCGCACGACCAGCCCGCACCTGCAATCCGCCGTCGAACGGATCTCGATCGACGGCAAACCGATCAGCCCCGCGAGCTACGTCGACACCTACCGTGAGGTCGAGCCGTTCGTGCACCTGGTCGACCAGCAGTCCGAAGCGGGCGGGGGACCGGCGATGAGCAAGTTCGAGGTGGTGACCGCGATGGCGTTCGCCGCGTTCGCCGACGCGCCGATCGACGTCGCCGTCGTCGAGGTCGGCCTCGGTGGCCGCTGGGACGCCACCAACGTCGTCAATGCGCCCGTCGCGGTGATCACGCCGATCGGGGTGGACCACGTCGAGTACCTCGGCGATACGATCGCCGAGATCGCTGGGGAGAAGGCCGGAATCATCACCAAGCAGGAGGACGACCTCGTTCCCACCGACACCGTGGCGGTGATCGGCCGGCAGGCGCCCGAAGCCATGGAGATGTTGTTGGCGCAGACGGTGCGTGCCGACGCGGCTGTCGCGCGCGAAGACTCCGAGTTCGCGGTGCTGGGCAGGCAGGTCGCGGTGGGCGGACAACTGCTCGAGCTGCAAGGGCTCGGCGGCCTCTACTCCGACGTCTTCCTGCCGCTGCACGGCGAACATCAGGCCCACAACGCCGTTCTGGCGCTGGCGGCCGTAGAGGCGTTCTTCGGCGCCGGTGCGCAGCGCCAGCTCGACGTCGACACGGTGCGGGCCGGTTTCGCCGCGGTGACCAGTCCGGGCCGTCTCGAAAGAATGCGCAGTGCGCCAACAGTTTTCATCGATGCCGCCCACAACCCGGCGGGTGCTGCGGCGCTGGCACAGACGCTGGCCGAGGAGTTCGACTTCCGGTTCCTGGTCGGCGTCGTGTCGGTGATGGGCGACAAGGACGTCGGCGGCATCCTGGCCGCTCTCGAACCCGTCTTCGACCAGATCGTCGTCACGCACAACGGTTCACCGCGCGCACTCGAGGTCGACGCGCTGGCGCTGCTGGCCGAGGAGAGGTTTGGCCCGGAACGGGTGGTCACCGCCGCCACGCTGCCGGACGCGATCGAGGTCGCCACGGCCCTCGTCGAGGAGTCCAGCAGCGAGGGTGAACTGTTCGGCGGCGCCGGAATGGTGATCACCGGCTCGGTGGTCACCGCCGGCGCGGCGCGCACGCTGTTCGGAAAGGACCCGCAATGACCGCTGCGCCCGATCCCGACCCCGGGGCCGCCGGATCGGCGCCGGATCCGTGGAAGAGCTTCCGTGGCGTCATGGCTGGCACGCTGATCCTGGAAGCGATCGTGGTGCTGCTGGCGCTGCCGGTGGTCGGACGGATCGGCGGCGGTCTCACCACGACCACCGGCGGCTATTTGATCGGGCTGGCCGTGGTGTTGGTGCTGCTGACCGGCGTGCAGGGCAGGCCATGGGCGATCTGGGTGAACCTGGCGATGCAGGTGGTGCTGATCGCCGGCGTGGTCATACACGGCGCCATCGGCTTCATCGGCGTCATCTTCCTGGTGGTCTGGTTGCTGATCGCATATCTGCGCGCAGAAGTGCTGCGCCGCCAGAGGCGGGGCCTCCTACCAGGACAGCAGCAGCATCCTCCCGAGTAGCCGGGTTCGGCGGCTATTCTGTCGGCCGTGACTGAGCCGACTGAGCGCACCCTCGTGTTGATCAAGCCCGACGGCGTCGAGCGGCGCCTCGTCGGCGAGATTCTGCGCCGAATCGAGCGCAAAGGGCTGACCTTCGCGGCATTGCAACTCGTGACCGTCAGCGACGATCTGGCCCGCAGACACTACGCCGAGCACGACGGCAAGCCGTTCTTCGGATCGCTGCTGGAGTTCATCACCTCTGGCCCGGTCGTGGCGGCGATCGTCGAGGGCCCGCGCGCCATCGCCGCGTTTCGGCAGGTCGCCGGCGCAACCGACCCCGTCGAGAAGGCCACCCCGGGCACCATCCGCGGCGATCTGGCCCTGATCACGCAGAACAACCTGGTGCACGGCTCGGATTCGCCGGAGTCCGCGGCGCGCGAGATCGAGCTCTGGTTTCCGGGCCAGTAGCGGGTATTTCGCAGGTATCTCACACTGCTCGCCCAGCCTGGTCGGGCGGCGCGGCGTGATGTGGGATACTTGCCACGGGTAGTCGGCCGCTCGCGGGGGGCCGGAAGCCCGAATGAAGACTTAGACGTGCGCGACCATCGCCACGCGTGATGCGGCGCCGACCGTCCAGCCATCATTCAGACCGGCACCGGGATGGTTCACCAGTGGACCGCCCGGAGCGAGACCACAACAAGCTCGGGCGAAGTTACCCGGGTCAATAGCGGAAGCCCTCGCGTGGCCGCGTCAAACACGACGCGCCCGGGGGCTTAAGGAGACTACGTGGCCGAAGATGCCCAACCCGAAGACCATTCAGAAGACACGCGACAGGCGCAGGACACTCAGCCGGAGACCTTGACGGTTGATTCGCTGGCCCAGGTGCTCGGCGCGACCAGCGAGCGGGTTCTCGAAGCGTTGACCGAACTGGACGGTCAACCTCGCACCCCCGAGTCCACCGTCGCCGAAACCGAGGCACAGCGAGTGCGCGAGGCGCTCGCCAACAGTCCGGACGAAGCGAACACCGCTCAACCCGCTGCCACCGCGCAGACCACCGACGGTGACGAACCGGAGTCCCGGCTGATACTGGAGACGCCGGCGGCGGACACCCCGGCGCGCGCCGAGTACATGCCACTGTTCGTGGCGCCGCAACCCGTCCAGTTCGACTACGGTTCCGACGACCAAGACGACCAAGACGACGACGACGATGACGACGGCCAGGACGGCGAGGACGGCGAGGACGACCAGTCCGAACGGCCGTCGGGGCGCCGTCGCCGCCGTGGCAGGCGCGGGCGTGGCCGCGGGCGCGGTGAGCAGAACGGCGACGATTCCGATGCCGACGGCGACGACGGCCAGGGCGGCGGTCAAAGCGCGGACCAGGACGGCGACGACTCCGACGATTCCGACGAGGACAGCGGCGACGACGAGAACACCGGCGCAGACGGCGCGACCCGTCGCCGCCGTCGCCGCCGTCGTCGCAAATCCGGTTCCGGGGACGACAGCGACGGAGGCGCGTCATCCGACGACCCGCCCAACACCGTCGTCCACGAGCGGGAGCCGCGGAAGTCGGCACGTGGCGACAAGTCCTCCCAAAGCGGGGACGGCGAGATCCAAGGCATCAGTGGCTCGACGCGACTGGAGGCCAAACGGCAACGCAGGCGCGACGGCCGGGATGCCGGCAGGCGACGTCCGCCGATCCTGAGCGAAGCCGAGTTCCTGGCCAGGCGCGAAGCCGTCGAACGGATGATGGTCGTGCGCGACAAGGTCCGCACCGAGCCACCGCACGAGGGGGCCCGCTACACCCAGATCGCCGTGCTCGAGGACGGCGTGGTGGTCGAGCATTTCGTGACCTCGGCGGCCTCGGCCTCCCTGGTCGGCAACATCTACCTGGGCATCGTGCAGAACGTGCTGCCCTCGATGGAGGCCGCATTCGTCGACATCGGCCGCGGCCGCAACGGCGTGCTCTACGCGGGCGAGGTGAACTGGGAGGCCGCCGGCCTCGGTGGCGCCCAGCGCAAGATCGAGCAGGCGCTCAAGCCCGGCGACTACGTCGTCGTGCAGGTCAGCAAGGACCCCGTCGGGCACAAGGGCGCCCGGCTGACGACGCAGGTGTCGCTGGCCGGCCGCTACCTGGTGTACGTGCCCGGAGCCTCGTCGACCGGTATCAGCCGCAAGCTTCCCGACACCGAACGCCAGCGACTCAAGGAGATCCTGCGTGAGGTCGTGCCGCCCGACGCCGGGGTGATCATCAGGACCGCGTCGGAGGGTGTCAAAGAAGACGACATCCGCACCGACGTCGAACGTCTGGCCAAGCGGTGGACGGAGATCGAGGGCAAGGCCGCCGACATCACCGCGAAGAAGGCCGGCGCGGCGGTCGCGCTGTACGAAGAGCCCGACGTGCTGGTCAAGGTGATTCGCGACCTGTTCAACGAGGACTTCACCGGGCTGACCGTATCCGGCGAGAACGCCTGGACCACGATCAATGACTATGTGAATTCCGTTGCGCCCGAGCTTCTTCCGCGTCTGACGAAGTACGAGCCAGCTGGTTCTGTTGAGGCTGGCACGGCCCCCGACGTGTTCGCGGTGCACCGCATCGACGAACAGCTGACCAAGGCGATGGACCGCAAGGTGTGGCTGCCCTCGGGTGGCACACTGGTCATCGACCGCACCGAGGCGATGACCGTCGTCGACGTCAACACCGGCAAGTTCACCGGATCGGGCGGCAACCTCGAGCAGACCGTCACCCGCAACAACCTCGAGGCGGCCGAGGAAATCGTGCGCCAACTGCGGCTGCGCGACATCGGCGGCATCGTCGTCATCGACTTCATCGACATGGTGCTCGAGTCGAACCGCGATCTGGTGCTGCGCAGGCTGACCGAAGCGCTGGCCCGGGACCGTACCCGTCATCAGGTTTCCGAAGTGACCTCGCTGGGCCTGGTGCAGTTGACGCGCAAGCGCCTCGGCACCGGGCTGGTCGAGGCCTTCTCGACTCCGTGCACCCACTGCGCCGGGCGGGGGATCGTGCTACACGGTGACCCGGTGGACTCCACGTCGAGCCCCGGACGCAAGTCCGAAGGTGGCGGGCGGCGTGGCAGGCGCGGTAAACGCGGCGCCAAACCCGACGACGTCGCCGTCGCGAAGGTGCCGTCGCACCCCGCGGGCGAGCACCCGATGTTCAAGGCGATGGCGGCCGCCAACGGCCGTCATGACGAAGACGACGAGGACGACACCGGCGAGACCGGCGAGACCGGCGAAGAAAAGGTCCAGAAGGCCGCCGAGGCCGACTCCGAGGCGATCCGTACCGCGGTGATCGAGTCCGGAGAGGACGACATCGAGGATCTCGAGGAGGACGAGGACTTCGACGACTCCGACGAGTCCGACGAGGACGACGAGGGCGACGACGACTCCGACGAGGACGACGACGACTCCGACGAGGACGACGACGACTCCGACGAGGACGATGAGGACGAGATCGACCTGGATTCCGATGACGACGAAGACGACCTCGACGACGACATCGAGGTCATCGGCGCAGACGACTCCGAGGACTCGGATGACTCCGACGAGTACGACGGGAACGGTGCGCCGTCCGCGGCGGCGACCGTCTCCGGCGGCCGGCATCGTCGTCGCGCGGCCGCTCGACCTGCGGGCCCACCCACCCATGACCGCTGACCCGGTGCCGACGAGCCGTGACCTGCGGTGATTTGACCCTCGCGCGGCCACTCAAGTAGCCTTGAGCAGTTGTCGGCAGGCTCTGGAGCACACGAGTCGGCGGCAGTCGGAAAACCCAGACCAGCGCAGCGGCAAATCGCGCGCGCCCAGTGAACGACGTAGGAGTAGCAGACGATGGCAGCCGAAAAGGTTACCTACGCAATCGTCAAGACCGGCGGTAAGCAGTACAAGGTCGCTGTCGGTGACGTGGTGAAAGTCGAGAAGCTCGACTCCGAGCCCGGCGCCAGCGTCTCGCTGCCGGTGGCCCTCGTCGTGGACGGGTCGAAGGTGACCGCCGACGCCAAGTCGCTGGAGAAGGTCGCCGTCACCGGTGAGGTGCTCGAGCACACCAAGGGCCCCAAGATCCGCATCCACAAGTTCAAGAACAAGACCGGCTACCACAAGCGGCAGGGTCACCGTCAGCAGCTGACCGTCCTCAAGGTCACCGGCATCAAGTGATGAGCCGTCAGGCGAAGAACAGAAAGCACTGAGGGAACCACAGACATGGCACACAAGAAGGGCGCGTCCAGCTCGCGTAACGGTCGTGACTCCGCCGCGCAGCGGCTCGGCGTCAAGCGGTTCGGCGGCCAGATCGTCAAGGCCGGCGAGATCCTGGTTCGCCAGCGGGGTACTCATTTCCATCCCGGCACCAACGTCGGGCGTGGCGGTGACGACACATTGTTCGCGACGGCTCCCGGCGCGGTCGAGTTCGGCTCCAAGCGGGGCCGCAAGACCGTCAGCGTCGTGCGACCGTCGCCTCAGGAGGTCTGACTTTCTGCCGCGAATGTGAAGCTGCTGCGCCTTCCCGGCTGAAAGCTGGCAGTAGCTTCACACTCGTAACGGAAAGGAAGTCCGATGCCCCGGTTCGTCGACCGCGTCGTGATCCACGCGCGGGCCGGCAACGGCGGTAACGGCTGCGCCTCGGTCCATCGCGAGAAGTTCAAACCTCTCGGTGGGCCCGACGGCGGTAACGGCGGCCGCGGCGGCAGTGTGATCCTGGTCGTCGATCCGCAGGTGCACACGCTGCTCGACTTCCACTTCCATCCGCACGTCGTCGCGCCGTCCGGCAAACAGGGGGCGGGCAACAACCGGGACGGGGCCGCGGGCGCCGATCTCGAGGTCAAGGTCCCCGACGGCACGGTCGTACTCGACGAGAACGGTGAACTGGTAGCCGACCTCGTCGGTGCAGGCACCCGCTTCGAAGCCGCCGCGGGCGGCCGCGGCGGCCTTGGCAACGCCGCGTTGGCGTCGCGTGCGCGCAAGGCCCCGGGCTTCGCGCTGCTGGGGGAGAAGGGCCAGGTTCGCGACCTGACCCTGGAACTCAAGACCGTCGCCGACGTCGGGCTGGTGGGTTTTCCGTCCGCTGGCAAGTCGTCGCTGGTCTCGGTCATCTCGGCGGCC
Source organism: Mycolicibacterium sp. GF69 (assembly GCF_003284965.1). Taxonomy (GTDB): domain Bacteria; phylum Actinomycetota; class Actinomycetes; order Mycobacteriales; family Mycobacteriaceae; genus Mycobacterium. Next base: position 129,410 of record NZ_QMEW01000010.1, on the reverse strand, counting down.
AAGCCGAAGATCGCCGACTACCCGTTCACCACACTGGCACCCAACCTTGGCGTGGTGTCGGCCGGCGGGAACATTTTCACCGTCGCCGACGTACCCGGCCTGATCCCCGGCGCCTCGGAGGGCCGCGGTCTCGGGCTGGACTTCCTTCGCCACATCGAACGCTGCGCGGTGCTGGTACACGTGGTCGACTGCGCGACGATGGAGCCCGGCCGCGACCCCGTTTCCGACATCGACGCGCTCGAGGCCGAGCTGGCCGCATACACCCCGACGTTGCAAGGGGATACGACGCTTGGCGACCTCGCCGAGCGTCCGCGCGCGGTGGTGCTCAACAAGATCGACGTGCCCGACGCGCGGGAGATGGCCGACTTCGTGCGCGACGAGGTCACGAACAGGTACGGCTGGCCGGTCTTCGAGATCTCCGCCGTGACCCGGGAGGGCTTGCGCCCGTTGATGTTCGCACTGTGGGAGATGGTTTCGGACTACCGTGCGTCGCAACCCGAGGTGGTGCCGCGGCGCCCTGTCATTCGGCCGATCCCGATTGACGAGAGCGGATTTCGCGTGGAGCCGGACGGGCACGGCGGTTTCGTCGTGCACGGGATTCGGCCCGAACGATGGGTCGCTCAAACCGATTTCGACAACGACGAGGCCGTCGGTTATCTCGGCGACCGACTGGCGCGGCTCGGGGTCGAAGACGAGCTGCTCAAACTGGGCGCGCAACCCGGGTGCGCTGTCACCATCGGGGACGTCACATTCGATTGGGAGCCGCAGACCCCCGCCGGCGTGGACGTGCCGATGTCGGGCCGCGGCACCGATGCGCGCCTCGAGCAGACCGACCGGGTCGGCGCCGCCGAGCGCAAGGCGGCGCGGCGGGAACGCCGACAGCCCGGCGGTGAGTCATGACGGACTCCGCGCACTCTGGTGATTTGGCGCGCTCCGCGCACTCTGGTGATTTGGCGCGCTCCGCGCACTCTGGTGAGCTGGCGCGCTCCGCGCACCGGGAAGCTATCCGGACGGCGCGCAGCGTCGTCGTCAAAATCGGCACCACGGCGTTGACCTCGCCGTCCGGAAAGTTCGACGCGAGCAGGCTCGCCGTACTTGTCGAAGCGATCGAAGGGCGGATGAAGGCCGGCTCCGACGTGGTGATCGTGTCCTCGGGGGCGATCGCGGCAGGTATCGAACCGCTGCGACTGTCGAAACGCCCGACCGACCTGGCGACCAAGCAGGCGGCCGCGAGCGTCGGGCAGGTGGCCCTGGTCAACGCGTGGAGCGCCGCGTTCGCCCGATATGAACGCACCGTCGGGCAGGTGCTGTTGACCGCCCATGACATCTCGATGCGGGTGCAGCACACCAACGCCCAGCGCACGCTGGACCGGCTGCGGTCGCTGCACGCGGTCGCGATCGTCAACGAGAACGACACCGTGGCCACCAACGAGATCCGCTTCGGCGACAACGACCGCCTCTCGGCGCTGGTGGCGCATCTGGTCGGAGCCGACGCGCTCGTGCTGCTGTCGGACATCGACGGGTTGTACGATTCGGATCCCCGAAAAGGCGACGCGCGGTTCATCTCCGAGGTCGCCGGTCCCGATGATCTGGACGGTGTGGTGGCCGGCCGGGGCAGCCATCTGGGTACCGGCGGCATGGCGTCCAAGCTCTCGTCGGCATTGCTGGCCGCCGACGCCGGCGTGCCGGTGTTGCTCGCGGGGGCGACTGATGCGGCGACCGCGCTGGCGGACGCGTCGGTCGGCACGGTGTTCGCGCCGCGACCCGAGCGGATGTCGGCGCGCCGGTTCTGGGTTCGGTACGCAGCCGAGGCTGCGGGTGCGCTGACTCTCGACGACGGGGCGGTGCGGGCGGTGGTGCGGCAGCGGCGATCACTGCTGCCCGCGGGTATCACCGCCGTGTCGGGCCGCTTCTACGGTGGCGATGTTGTCGAGCTGCGAGCACAGGACGGGACCATGGTTGCTCGCGGCGTGGTCGCCTACGACCGCGGCGAACTGACGAACATGATGGGCCGGTCGACCTCGGACCTGCCGCAGGAGCTGCGGCGCCCAGCGGTCCACGCAGACGATCTGGTGGCCGTCTGAGCAGGGATTTCGGTGCGCTACTTACCGCTCAGCGATTGAATACGCGCCGAAATCCCGTCCAGCATGGACTTGATCTGCTCGGCGCGCTCGTCGGCGTCGGCCATCACGTCGTCGTCGGCCGGGCGCAGCTCGACGTCGTGGGCTTGCGCGGTCGCTTCGAAGCACTCGCGGACGGCGGGGTCTGCGAGGATCACCGCGGCGAGCATGCCCGGTTCGAGTTCGCGGGTACGCAGCAGGCCGTCGTAGCGCACCTCGGCCGGGATCCGAATCTCCAAAGCGCCGCCTTCGAGCTGCTGTTTGGCCGCGGCCAGCAGCAGTGTCAATGCGGCCCGGGAGATCGCACCGATCACCGTGCGGCGAAAGGGAAACCACGGCACGGGAAGCTTGTCGATCTGCTTGTCGACGCCGCCGGTGAACAGGTACTCGATGAGGCTGCGGGTGCGGATCTCCTCGACCTCGGACCAGTCGACGGAGTCGCCGTCGAACTCGATCCCGTCCTCGCTGATGGCCACGCCTCCGAAATGGTTGAGTTTGCGGACCAACCCGCGCAGCTTGTCGGGCGTCAGCGAGTGCTCGGCGAGCATGTCGCCAATACCCAGCGCCCACCGGCCCACGACCGGCCCCGCATCGGGTCGGCGTCGTTCGAGCAGCGCGTGCAGCCAAGAGGCGTCGTCAGCGATTTCGGGCACGCCGTCATTCAAACCGAAGTCGCGACCGCGGGCAGCTCGTCGGCTAACAAGGCCAGCATGGGGGAGCACCCGTTGTCGATCTTGACCGTCGCCAGCTCGTCACCGCGGGTGCGTCCGCGGTTGATGATCGCGATGGGTATACCCGCCGCTGCGGCGTGGCGTACGAACCGGTAGCCCGAGTACACGGTCAGCGAGGACCCCGCCACCAGCAGGGCGTCTGCGTTGTCGACCATTGAATAAGCTTCTGCGACATGCTCTTTGGGTACGTTCTCGCCGAAATACACGATGTCGGGTTTGAGCATCCCGCCGCAACCGGGACAGTCGACGACGCGGAACGACCCGGTGTCCCCGACGACCGCGTCGGCATCCGGTGCGACCGCGATGCCACCGACCCGCTCCGCCGCCCGCTCGGCGAACCCCGGGTTGGCGGACTCCAGCAGGTCGGCGAGGGCGGCGCGCGACATCGTGTGCCCACAGTCCAGGCAGACCACGCGGGCGTAGGTGCCGTGCAGGTCGACGACGTTGCCGCTGCCCGCCTTGGTGTGCAGCAGGTCGACGTTCTGGGTGATCAGTCCCGACACGACGCCCGCGGCTTCGAGTGCGGCGAGGGCCCGATGGCCGGCGTTGGGCAGGGTGGCCGCCATGTGGCGCCAACCAAGGTGGTTGCGTGCCCAGTAGCGCTGCCGGAACACCGGGTCGGAAGTGAACTGCCGAATCGTCATCGGGTTGCTCGGCGGGGAGTCCGGCCCGCGGTAGTCAGGGATCCCGGAGTCGGTCGATATCCCCGCGCCGGTGAGCACCGCGATCCGCCTGCTCCGCAGCACGGCCACGAGTTCGGGTGCTTCCACGTGATCGAGGGTAGGCGCTCGTCGAGGGTCAGTTCATCAGCGCCTGCGGCGACCGCTCTGCCCCGGACAGACGGCAACAGAAACGGCCATGGCGAGTACTCCCACTCCTCGAACCGCAACGTCACATCGGCGACCCAGGCCGGTTGCCCGCCCTCGGCGGTGCGAAACGCCACATCGGACGCTGTGTGGGATCTCTCAGGGTAAACACCGTGCGACCGGGGTGATCTCGGCGCTCATGTTGCTTTTCATCATGGTCAGCGCCGCGTCGCTGAGTTCCGGGTCGATGTGGGCGACCGCATCGGGCGGGACGACGACCGGAAAGTGCCGGACATAGGCGTCCAGCGCGGTGTAGAGAATGCACTGCTCGGTGACCTGACCGGTCAGGATCACCCGCTGTGGTTCCAACTGACCCAGCAGATACGCCAGCGCGGTGGCGTAGAACGCGCTGTGGCGCACCTTGGTCATCATCCGGCAGCCCTGCTGCGGGACGATCGGCTCGACCAGGTCGGGCCGCTCACCCTGCAGCGCCGACTGCACGATATCGCTGAACTGCGCGCTGAAATCGCCGTAGTTGTCGTTGACGTAGATCAGGTCCACATCGTCGCGTTCGCCAGCCTCGGCGACGAGACGGGCCAGCGGATCGATGATCTCGGCGACGTGTGGCGCCAACTTCTCGGCGTCGGGATGACGGTAGGTGTTCATCATGTCGATGACCAACACGGCGGTCTCACTCATGGGGACTTGCATACCCCGTTCCGATTTGGGGCAACAATGAGGCATGGACTTCTACTCGGCGTACCGGCACGGCTTCCTGCGCGCCGCCGCTTGCACGCACCACACGACGCTGGCCGATCCGCGGGCCAACGCCGAGTCGGTGTTGCGGATGGCGCGCGCCTGCCATGACGACAGCGTTGGGCTCGCGGTGTTCCCGGAGCTGACGCTGTCGGGGTACTCGATCGAGGACATCGTGATGCAGGATGCGCTGCTCGACGCGGTCGAGGACGCGCTGCTCGACATCGTCGTGGCGTCGGCCGACCTCATGCCGGTGCTGGTGGTCGGGGCGCCGCTGCGCTACCGGCACCGGGTCTACAACACCGCGGTGGTCATCCACCGGGGACGGGTGCTCGGCGTGGCGCCGAAGTCCTACCTTCCCACGTACCGCGAGTTCTACGAGCGACGCCAGATGGCCCCCGGCGACGACGTACGCGGTGCGATCAGGATGGGGGACGCCGACGTACCGTTCGGCCCCGACCTGCTGTTCACCGCGACCGACATGCCCGGCTTCGTGTTGCACGTCGAGATCTGCGAAGACATGTTCGTACCGATCCCTCCGAGCGCTTCGGCGGCGTTGGCCGGTGCGACGGTGCTGGCCAACCTGTCCGGCAGCCCGATCACCATCGGCCGCTCGGAAGACCGCTGCCTGCTGGCGCGCTCAGCGTCGGCGCGCTGCCTGGCCGCCTACGTCTACGCCGCGGCGGGCGAAGGGGAGTCGACGACCGACCTCGCCTGGGACGGCCAGACGATGATCTGGGAGAACGGCGAGTGCCTGGCGCAGTCCGAGCGGTTCCCGAAGGGCGAGCGCCGGTCCGTTGCCGACGTCGATCTGGAACGACTGCGCTCCGAACGCATCCGCATGGGCACCTTCGACGACAACCGCAGACACCACGGGGCGGCGACGGACGCCTATCGGCGGGTCGAGTTCCAGCTCGATCCACCGGCAGGCGACATCGGGCTGATCCGGCACATCGAGCGGTTCCCGTTCGTCCCGTCGGATCCCGAACGGCTGGAACAGGATTGCTACGAGGCCTACAACATCCAGGTGGCCGGCCTCGAGCAGCGGCTGCGGGCACTCGACTACCCCAAGATCGTCCTGGGGCTGTCCGGCGGCCTGGACTCGACCCATGCGCTGATCGTCGCCGCCCGGGCCATGGATCGCGAACAACGACCGCGCAGCGACATTCTCGCGTTCACCATGCCGGGGTTCGCCACCGGTGACCGGACCAAGGGCAACGCCCTGCGGTTGGCCGAGGCGCTGGGCGTCACGTTCAGCGAACTCGACATCAAGTCGACCGCGGAACTGATGCTCCAGAACATGGATCATCCGTTCGGCCGCGGCGAGAAGGTCTACGACGTCACGTTCGAGAACGTGCAGGCCGGGCTGCGCACCGATTACCTGTTCCGGCTGGCCAATCAGCACGGCGGCATCGTGCTGGGCACCGGCGACCTGTCCGAGCTCGCGCTCGGATGGTCGACCTACGGCGTCGGCGACCAGATGTCGCACTACAACGTCAACGGCGGCGTGCCGAAGACGTTGATACAGCACCTGATTCGCTGGGTGATCGCTTCAAAGCAGTTCGATGACGCGGTCAACGATGTGCTGCAATCAGTGCTCGAAACCGAGATCTCGCCGGAGCTGGTGCCCGCCGGCGAAGACGAGGAGATCCAGAGCAGCGAGTCCAAGGTGGGACCCTATGTGCTACAAGACTTCTCGTTGTTCCAGGTGCTGCGTTTCGGGTTCCGGCCGTCGAAGGTGGCGTTTTTGGCCTGGCATGCGTGGAACGATCCGCAGCGTGGCGACTGGCCGACCGGCTACCCCGAGAACAAGCGGCCCGCCTACTCGTTGAAGGAGATTCGGCACTGGCTGCAGGTGTTCGCGCAGCGCTACTACTCGTTCGCCCAGTTCAAGCGGTCGGCGCTGCCGAACGGCCCGAAGGTTTCACACGGCGGATCGCTCTCGCCACGCGGTGACTGGCGGGCGCCGTCGGATATGTCGGCGCGCACGTGGCTGGACGAAATCGAGCGCGAGGTTCCCGAGGAGTGACTGTGACTTCGGTGCGGAACCGATCGTCAGCGATCGTTAGCGCGCCGAGATCGCTCCGCCAGCGCGCCGACCGCGGCGCCGGCCAACGCCCCGATGGTCGCCCACCACCACTGGTCGGTCGTCGCTGCCACCGCCGACCCGATGATCAGCCCGATGATCAGCGGCATCCAGCGCCAACCCGCTTCCTGCTTGCTGTTCGTCTGATTGGGTGCCATGGCGCCACGGTAACGCCTGCTGCGATTTCGGTGTCGACAGGAGCGGTCAGCGCAACCCGCTACACCGAATCCGTCCCACGTACGGCACGAACCGGCCCACCGTCGCGAGGTATGCGCGGTAGCTGTCGCCGTGCGTCGCGAGCAGATACGGCTCCTCGACCACACGCACCTGGGCCTCGATGGTCGCGACCAGCAGCACGAAGCCGACGACGGCGACGATATTCGGTGTGATCAAGGCGATTCCGAGGCCGAAGGCCAGCATCGCGGTGAAGATCGGATTGCGCACCCATCCGAACACGCCGCTGCGCACCAGGTTCGTGGTCTCGTCCGCGTCCACGCCGATTCGCCACGAGTCACCCATGTCGAGTTGGGCATACAGCGTCGCGGCAATCCCGACGACCGCGATCGCGATGCCGGCGCCGTTGAGCCACCGGTGATCAAGCGGCGTCAAGGGCGTGATGACGCCGGCGAGTTGCAGTATCGGCGCGAACACCGCGAAGCCCATCGACACGATGAAGCCGACGCCGGCGAACCATTCGAGCGAGAACGGCCGGCCGCTGATTCCGCGGAAGCCGGCCGATCCGGTCCGGCGGTGCTGTTGCCAACTGCGCCAACCGAATCCGAGCGCGGCGAACAACACGAACAGCCCGAGTGCGACGATCGGCATGGTCGTCAGCAACAGTCCTCCGCTGCGGCGGTGGGGCAGCAGGCCGGATCAACGTCGAGCACCAGACCGACGAGGTCGTCGAGGGCGTGGGCGATCCGCTCGTCGGCGAGTTCGTAGCGGCTGCGCCGGCCCTCCGGTTGCACGGTCACCAGGCCGCAGCCCCGCAGGCACGCCAGGTGGTTGGACAGGATCTGGCGCGAGACGCCGATCTTGTCAGCCAGCTCCGAGGGATACCCAGGCCCGTCGCGCAGTATCAACAGGATCTCGGCGCGGGTCGGATCCGACAGGGCGCAACCGAACCGCGACAGCGCGTCGCTGTGGGTGACCGTCTGCATGACGCAGACGGTACATCAAATTCTGTATTCAGCCAAGGCTGAACTATCGGAGTCGTGGTTTCGGTGTCGCCGGTTGCGTCCACCGCGACTAACTACACCGAAATCACCGCGTCAGAGGCGGCCGTCGATCCGCAGGTCGGGGTGCACCCAGTCCGGCGAGCGGCGCTCCTTGAAGGCCATGAAGCCCTCGATCGACTCGGGCGCACCGAGGCTGGCCTGCATGCCGATGCGGTCGTAGAGGCCGATGTAGTTGTCCAGGCTGGACTTGACGACAGTTCTGGCTGCCGGAGCCGTACGGCAACACTGCGCCAACACCTCCCGAGCGGCCTCGGCCAGCTCGTCGTGGGGTACCACCCGGGCCACCATGCCCCAGTCGTGCGCCTCGGCTGCGGACAGCGTTCGCCCGGTGAACATCAGGTCGCGAGTGCGAACCGGCCCGATCAGCCGCGCCAGCATGTGGCTGTAGTACGTGTCGGCGATCCCGCGGTACAACTCAGGCACCCGGAACGTCGCCCGGTCACTGACCACCGCGATGTCGGCGCACAGCGCGATCTGCAGACCGCCGCCCTGGCACAACCCGTTCACCGCCGCCACCACGGGTTTGGCGGACTGGCGCAGGGTGTCGAACGGCAATGCGTCCATCCCCAACGCGGGACCGAAGGTCATCCAGTTGTCGGCGCCGCCGCCGCCCATGTCCCCACCGGGCGCGAAGACGTCGCCGGTGCCGGTGATCAGCAGCCCGGCCAGATCGGGGTCGGTCTCGACGTGCTTGACCGCGTACTTGATCCCGAAGTACATCGCGGGCGTCATCGCGTTGCGCGCCTCCGGACGGTCGAGCCGGCACACTCCGAACGCGCCTTCGCGGGTGAACTTCAGGAACGGGGTGCCGAGCCAGTCGCCGTCGGGCGGTCGGGGACTGGCGGTGGTATCCGGCTGGGTGGTCGTCATAACTGCCTTTCTGTCGCTCGGTTGGCTACCGCGTCATCGATGGCTTCGGCGTATGGCGCACAGTCGCCCGCACCTCCGACGAGGGTGGACAGGGCCGCAGCGGCGCAGGCTCGGCGCAGCGCGGTCTCGTGACCGTCGAGCCAGTGCGCGGCGAGCACACCGGCGAACACGTCACCGGCACCTGTCGTGTCCACCGGCCGCACCTTGGGGGCGGGAACACTGAAGCGTTCGCCGTCGCCCAGATAGCTCGCCCCGCGAGACCCGCGGGTGATCACCAGATGGGGGACCGGCCAGTGCCAGTCGCCGGCCTCGTTCTCGTTGACCACCACGACGTCGGCCGACTCGGACAGGGCGAGCAGATCGTGCGGCGGGGCCCCGGTGGGCGAGGCGTTGACGACGACGACCGCCCCGGCGGCGCGCGCCACCTGCGCCGCGGCGACGGCCGTGGCCACGGGGATTTCCAGCTGCAGCAGCACCACGTCGCTGTCGGCGATGACGGACCGCACCTCGGCGGACTCGACGGTCAGCGCGCCGTTTGCACCCGGCGCGACGACGATCGTGTTCTCCGCCGACGAGTCCACGAATATGACGGCCGATCCGCTCGGTCCGGGCACGGTGGCAACGACGTCGAGGCCGACCCCATTGGCGCTGAGGTGCCCGCGCAACTGCTCGGCTGCCCCGTCGGTACCGAGCGCGGCGACCAGTTGCACCGCCGCACCCGCCCTGGCCGCCGCCACCGCCTGATTGCCGCCCTTACCGCCCGGAGATGTCGAAAGACCCGACGCGAGCACGGTCTGACCGGGGCGGGGCAGTGCGCGCACGGTGAACGTGTGGTCGGCGTTGACACTGCCGACCACACATACCCGGCTGCAGACCCGCGGCGCCATGAACGCCAACGCTAATGCAGGGCCGCTACCTGACACGTGTCGAACTCCCCGAGCGCGTTCGATACCCTGGGTAAATGAGTGTGCAGGCGCCCCCGGCTGCCGATCTGCGTGGTCAGGTACACGACGCCGCCCGCCGGGCCCGCGCCGCGGCTCGCGTGCTGGCCACCTTGAGTTCGGATACCAAGAACCGTGCGCTGAACACCGCCGCCGACCATGTACTGATGTCGACGCGGCAGATCCTCGAGGCCAACGAACAGGACCTCGACACCGCCCGCGCCGCAGGCACCCCCGAAGCCATGCTCGACCGGCTCGCGCTGAACCCTAACCGGATCGAGGGCATCGCCGACGGGCTGCGCCAGGTGTCGCGGCTACCCGACCCGCTGGGGGAGGTACTGCAGGGCCGCACGCTGCCCAACGGACTGCAACTGCGCCAGCAGCGCGTCCCGCTCGGCGTCGTCGGGATCGTCTACGAAGGCAGGCCGAACGTCACCGTCGACGCGTTCGGGTTGACCCTGAAATCGGGGAACGCGGTGCTGCTTCGCGGTAGTTCCTCGGCGGCCAACTCCAACGCCGCGCTGGTGAATGCGCTGCGCGCCGCGCTGGCCACCGAAGTGCTCGAGGTCGACGCCGTGCAGTTGCTGCCCAGCGCCGACCGCGCCAGCGTGACCCACCTGATCCAGGCCCGCGGGTTGGTCGACGTCGTGATCCCCCGCGGGGGTGCCGGGCTGATCGACGCGGTGGTCCGGGACGCGACGGTCCCGACGATCGAGACGGGCGTCGGCAACTGCCATGTGTACGTGCACTCCTCGGCCGACCTCGACGTCGCCGAGCGCATCCTGCTCAACGCCAAGACGCGCCGGCCCAGTGTCTGCAACGCTGCCGAATCGGTGTTGGTCGACGCCGCGATCGCTGATCGCGCGTTGCCGCGGCTGACCGAGGCGCTGCGGGACGCGGGTGTCACGGTGCACGACGACCCCTCCGACGAGGAGTTGCGCGCGGAGTTCCTGTCGATGGACATCGCGCTGGCGGTGGTCGACGGCCTCGACGCCGCCATCGCCCACGTCAACGAATACGGCACCGGGCATACCGAGGCCATCGTGACCACGGATCTTGCTGCTGCACAACGCTTCACCGAACGGGTCGATGCGGCCGCGGTGATGGTGAACGCATCGACGGCGTTCACCGACGGTGAGCAGTTCGGGTTCGGTGCCGAGATCGGCATCTCCACCCAGAAACTGCACGCCCGCGGACCGATGGGTCTGCCCGAACTGACGTCAACCAAGTGGATTGTCTGGGGAGACGGCCACACCCGCCCGGCTTGAATAACAGGAGGATTTTCCCGATGAGAGCTTTCGCGAAGAGGATTGCCTGGTGAGCGTCCCGGCCCGTCCAGCGCCGCTGTTCGCCGACATCGAGGATGTCGGCAGGCGGCTCGCCGAAACCGGCTACCTGCCCGACACCGCAACCGCGACAGCGGTTTTCCTGGCCGACCGGCTGGGCAAGCCGCTGTTGGTGGAAGGGCCCGCGGGGGTCGGCAAGACCGAACTGGCCCGCGCCGTCGCCCAGTCGACCGGCTCGGACCTGGTGCGGTTGCAGTGCTACGAGGGCGTCGACGAGGCCCGCGCCCTCTACGAGTGGAACCACGCCAAGCAGATCCTGCGCATCCAGGCCGGGCATGGCGACTGGGACCAGACCCGCGACGACGTGTTCTCCGAGGAGTTCCTGCTCTCGCGCCCGCTGCTGACCGCGATCCGCCGCACCGAGCCGACCGTGCTGCTGATCGACGAGACCGACAAGGCCGACATCGAGATCGAAGGCCTGTTACTGGAAGTGCTGTCCGATTTCGCGGTGACCGTGCCCGAACTGGGGACCATCACCGCGGAGCGCGCGCCGTTCGTCGTGCTCACCTCCAACGCCACCCGCGAGCTGTCCGAGGCGCTCAAACGCCGGTGCCTGTTCCTGCACATCGACTTTCCCGATCCCGATCTCGAGCGGCGCATCCTGCTGTCGCGGGTGCCCGAACTGCCCGAGCGGCTCGCCGACGAGCTGGTGAAGATCATCGGGGTGTTGCGCGGGATGCAGCTCAAGAAGCTGCCGTCGGTCGCCGAGACGATCGACTGGGGCCGCACGATCCTGGCGCTGGGGCTCGACACCATCGACGACGCGACGATCGCGGCCACCCTCGGGGTGGTACTCAAACACCAGTCCGACCAGATCAAGGCATCCGGCGAGCTGAGGCTGAACTGAGATGGCCGTCCGCCGGACCCGGCCGCCGCAGCCGCTGGCACCGCACGGCCTGCCCGGCCATCTCGTCGGGTTCGTCGAAGCCCTACGGGCGCAGGGCATCTCGGTAGGTCCGTCGGAGACCGTCGACGCCGGCCGGGTGATCTCCGTGCTGGGCTTGACCGACCGCGAGGCGCTGCGCGAGGGCATCGCGTGCGCGGTGCTTCGTCGCCCCGACCATCGCGACACCTACGACGCGATGTTCGACCTGTGGTTTCCCGCCGCGCTGGGCGCCAGGACCGTTCTGCTGGACGACGAAGCCGACGCCGACGACGCCGAGCCGGGCCTGCCGCCCGAGGACATCGAAGCGATGCGGTCCGCGCTGCTGGACATGCTGGCCGACAACGAGGACCTGGCCAACCTCGACGAGCGGATGGCCGCCATGATCGCCCAGATCGTCGAGGCCTACGGCCGCTACAACTCCAGCCGCGGTCCGTCGTACTCGTCGTATCAGGCCCTCAAGGCGATGAACCTCGACGATCTGGAGGGCCGGTTGCTCGCGGGCCTGTTGGCGCCGTACGGCGAGGAACCCACGCCGACCCAGGAGCAAATCGCGAAAGCCCTTGCTGCCCAGCGCATCAACCAGCTGCGCAAAATGGTCGAAGGTGAGACCAAGCGCCGCACCGCCGAGCAACTCGGCCGCGACCACGTGCAGATGTACGGGGTTCCGCAGCTCGCCGAGAACGTCGAGTTCCTGCGCGCCTCCGGGGACCAACTGCGCCAGATGCGGCGGGTGGTCCAACCGCTGGCCCGCACCCTGGCGACCCGGCTGGCCGCGCGCCGACGGCGGTCGCGTGCGGGGGAGATCGATCTGCGAAAGACGTTGCGCAAGTCGATGTCCACCGGCGGTGTGCCGATCGACGTGGTGCTCAAGAAACCCCATCCCGCCCGGCCGGAACTCGTCGTCCTGTGCGATGTCTCCGGGTCGGTGGCCGGCTTCAGCCACTTCACGCTGCTGCTCGTGCACGCGTTGCGTCAGCAGTTTTCCCGCGTTCGCGTCTTTGCGTTCATCGACACCACCGACGAGGTCACCGAACTGTTCGGGCCGGACGCCGACCTCGCGGTGGCCGTGCAGCGCATCACGCGCGAAGCGGGCGTCTACACCCGCGACGGGCACTCCGACTACGGGCATGCGTTCGTGTCGTTCATGGACCGCTGGCCCAACGTGCTCTCGCCACGCAGTGCGCTGCTGATCCTCGGCGACGGCCGCAACAACTACCGCAACCCGGAGACCGACCTGCTTGCGCACATGGTGAACTCCAGCAGGCATGCGCACTGGCTGAACCCCGAGCCCCGGCACCTGTGGGGCAGCGGTGACTCGGCGGTGCCGCGCTACGAGGACGTCATCACCATGCACGAATGCCGGTCGGCCAAGCAGCTGGCGTCGGTGATCGACCGGTTGCTACCGGTCTGATCGGCACGACCGCTCCCGTAAGCTGGCTATTCGTGGCTCCTCGGCGCAGGCTCGGCGTGATGGGTGGGACGTTCGACCCCATCCACAACGGCCACCTGGTGGCGGCCAGCGAGGTGGCCGACCGGTTTGCGCTCGACGAGGTGGTGTTCGTGCCGACCGGCCAGCCATGGCAGAAGGACCGCTACGTCACCGCCGCTGAGGACCGCTATCTGATGACGGTGATCGCGACCGCCTCCAATCCGCGGTTCAGCGTGAGCCGGGTGGACATCGACCGGGGCGGCCCGACCTACACCAAGGACACCCTTGGCGACCTGCGTGAGCTCAACCCGGACGCCGACCTGTTCTTCATCACCGGAGCCGACGCGCTGGCGTCGATCCTGTCGTGGCAGAACTGGGAGGAGATGTTCGCGATCGCGAGTTTCGTCGGAGTGAGCCGGCCCGGCTACGAGCTCGACGGCAAGCGCGTCGCCGCGGCGGTCAAGGAGCTACCCGACGATGCGCTGAAACTGGTCGAGGTGCCCGCCTTGTCGATCTCGTCGACCGACTGCCGTAAGCGGGCCGAGGAGAACCGGCCGATCTGGTACCTGGTGCCTGATGGCGTCGTCCAGTACGTGGCCAAACGCAAACTCTATGCCGCACAACCGATAACAACCCAGGGGAAGCGCCAATGAGCGCCTCCGACGAAGCCGTCGCGATGGCTACCGTGGCCGCGCAGGCGGCCGCATCCAAAGTGGCCGACGACGTCGTGGTCATCGATGTGTCGGGCCAGCTCGTCATCACCGACTGCTTCGTGATCGCTTCGGCGTCCAACGAACGTCAGGTCAACGCGATCGTCGACGAGGTCGAGGAGAAGATGCGTCTCGCGGGTTACAAGCCGGCCCGCCGCGAGGGCGCCCGCGAAGGCCGCTGGACGCTGCTGGACTACGTCGACATCGTGGTGCACATCCAGCATGAGGACGAGCGCGATTTCTATGCGCTGGACCGGTTGTGGAAAGACTGCCCGACGATCCCGATCGATCTGGACGGCCGGCCGTGAGGCGGATCCGGCGGCTGGTCATGCTGCGGCACGGGCAGACCGAGTACAACGCCGGCAGCCGCATGCAGGGCCAGCTGGACACCGACCTGTCCGACCTGGGTCGGCATCAGGCTGTTGCGGCCGCGGAGGTGCTGGCCAAGCGCCGACCGCTGGCGATTGTGTCATCCGATCTGCGACGGGCCCTCGACACCGCGGTCGTATTGGGGGACCGGGCCGGCATGCCGGTGGTCGCCGACGTCCGCCTGCGCGAGACGCACCTCGGCCAGTGGCAGGGCATGACGCACCACGAGGTCGACGCCATAGCGCCCGGCGCCCGAATGGCGTGGCGTGACGACTCGCGCTGGGCGCCGCCGGGCGGCGAGAGCCGCGTCGACGTCGCGGCCCGCAGCAGCCCGCTGGTCGCCGAACTCGTCGCCCAACACACCGACTGGGGGGCGGAACAGGCGGGAGGCGAACCGGACCGGCCGGTCGTGCTGGTCGCCCACGGCGGTCTGATCGCCGCGCTGACCGCCGAGCTGCTCGGCCTGCCCGTCGACAATTGGCCGATACTGGGCGGCATGGGCAACGCCAGCTGGGTGCAGCTGTCCGGGCACAGTGCGGCCGACGCCGCGGCTGACGGCATCCGGTGGCGGCTCGACGTGTGGAACGCCTCGGCGCAGGTTGCCAGCGATGTCCTCTGAGCGACCAACCTTACTGGTCTTCTGCGACTCACTGTCCTACTACGGGCCGACCGGTGGTCTGCCGGCCGATGACCCCCGGATCTGGCCGAACATCGTTGCCGCGCAATTGGGCTGGGATGTCGAGCTGATCGGGCGGATCGGCTGGACCTGTCGTGACGTGTGGTGGGCGGCCACGCAGGATCCGCGGGCGTGGGCGGCGTTACCGCGAGCCGGTGCGGTCGTGTTCGCCACCGGCGGTATGGATTCCCTGCCGTCGCCGTTGCCGACCGCGGTGCGAGAACTCATCCGCTATGTGCGCCCGCCGTGGCTGCGGCGCTGGGTGCGTGACGGCTACTGCTGGGTGCAGCCGCGGCTTTCGCCCGTGGCGCGCGCGGCGCTGCCCCCTCACCTGTCCGCGGAGTACCTCGAGATGACTCGGGGCGCCATCGATTTCAACCGGCCGGGGATACCCGTCGTCGCATGCCTGCCCTCGGTGCACATCGCCGATACGTACGGTAGAGCACATCACGGCCGGGACGGCACCGTAAGGGCGATCACCGAATGGTCTGAGCAGCATGATATTCCGCTCGTCGACCTCAAGGCGGCGGTCGGCGAGTACATCATGAGCGGACAGGGTAATCCCGACGGCATCCACTGGAGCTTCGAGGCGCACCAGGCCGTCGCGGACTCGATGCTCAAAGCGCTCGCCGAAGCCGGCGTGCCATGTCCGTAGTCGTGGTGACCGACTCGTCATCGCGGTTGACGCCCGACGAGTTGAAGCAGTGGGATATTCGTCAGGTTCCGTTGCACGTGCTTGTCGATTTGATAGACCTGCGCGACGGTATCGACGAGGTGCCTTACGACATTCACGAGGTACCGCGCGCGAGCACCGCCGGGGCGACACCCGCCGACCTCGCGGAGACATACCGTCAGGCGCTGCACGACAGCGGCGGTGACGGCGTCGTCGCGGTGCATCTGTCGGCCGCGCTGTCGAGTAGCTACAGCTCGGCGGTGCAAGCCGCTCGGGAGTTCGGATCGTCGGTGCGGGTGGTGAACTCGAGATCCGCGGCGATGGGCGTGGGTTTCACGGCGGTGGCGGCCGCGCGCGCCGCGGGCACCGGCTCGGACCTGGATTCGGTTGAGTCCGTTGCGCGTTCGGCGGTGGAGCGCACGCACACTTTCATCGTGGTACACCGGCTGGACAATCTGCGTCGCAGCGGACGCATCGGCACCGCGGCCTCCTGGTTGGGGACGGCGTTGGCGGTCAAACCGCTGCTGAGCCTCGATGTTGACGGCCGCCTCGTGCTCGACCAGCGGATCCGCACGATCAGCAGGGCGCATGCGACGATGGTGGACCGTGTCGCCGAGCTCGTCGGTGACCGCCAAGCGTCGATCGCGATCCACCACGTCGACAACCACGACGGCGCGGACGAACTCGGCGCGGCGCTGACAGGCCGGCTCCCTCAGCTCGAAGCGCTCACCGTCGCGGATATGGGCCCGGTGCTGTCGATCCACCTCGGCGCGGGCGCGGTCGGCGTGGTCGTCCAACTCGCGGAGTAGTCGCGCGCTGTTGCGTCGTCCCGGGGGCCGGGGCTACTTTACGGGTGATGCCGTCTCACCAGGACGCTGATCTGAAGGACCTGGCCCGCGCTGAACGGGCCGATCTGGCGGCGTTCCTTGCCGACCTGACGCCCGAGCAGTGGCATCACCCCACCCTGTGTACCGAATGGACCGTGAAAGACGTTGTGGCGCATGTGGTCAGCTACGAAGAGCTCGGCGTCCTCGGGCTGCTCAAGCGGTTCGCCAAAGGCCGCGTCGTCCACGCCAATCAGGTCGGAGTCGACGAATTCGGCGCGCTGTCACCACGCGAACTGCTCGACTACTTGAACCGGCACCTGTATCCGAGCGGCTTGACGGCGCGCCTGGGCGGCATGATCGGTTTCGTCGACGGAACCGTGCACCATCAGGACATTCGACGTGCGCTGAACCGGCCGCGCACCATCCCCGCCGATCGCCTCACCCGCATTCTGCCGCTGCTTCCCGGCAACCCGCGGCTCGGGGCGGGCCGCCGGATCAGGGGCCTTCGATTGCGTGCGACCGACGTCGACTGGACCCACGGGCAGGGCGCAGAGGTGACCGGACCAGGTGAGGCGCTGATGATGGCGATGACTGGTCGGCCCGCGGCACTCGCAGATCTCGACGGTCCCGGCAAAGCGATTCTCGGTCAACGCCTCTGAGTTCGACGAGCGCGCAGTGTGGTACGCAAAAAGTGCAGAAGAATGTACGTAGGTGAGCGCTCGCGGACGCTACACCGCGGCGCGCCCGGTGACCGGAGGCAGGTCTTTGAGCGTCACGATGCCCGGTGCTGCCGCGACGACGGCCGGCACCGCGTTGGTCACCGGCAGCGCGGTGTAGATCATGCCCAGCCCCATGAAACCGGGTTCGGTCCAGTCGCTCGGCGGCAGGCAGTGCAGCACCGTACGCATGTTCGGAAGTCCGAAAACCTGGATCACATGGCCGTGTTCGAGCGGCTTCGGTGGGGTGACGTGCTCACCCATGATCCAGTTGAAGCCTACGCTGACGATGTTCTTGTCGCCCACCCAGCCGCGGTGGTAACCATGGACGCCGGCCACGGTGCCGTCCGGGATCTGCATGAATCCCAGGTCGGAATCGCCGGTGGCCGCGGTGAACGTGACGTCGAAGGTCATCCGGTCCAGTGTGGCGCCGATCGCGTCGGCCATCATCGCCGCCGACTCGGCGAACACCTCGCTCTCGCGCCGGACGCTCTCGGCCAGCCCGGGGGTTTCGGGATCCTGCGAGAAACCCATCGCGGTCTGCGTACCTGCGGATTCGTACGTCGAGCAGTCCACCGACTCGGTGATGCGGATCTCGTCGACGCGTTCGCAAGCACCGGACAGCACCATCCCGACCATGTTGCTCATCCCGGGATGCGCACCGCTGCCGAAGATCGTCGAATTGCCTTTCTCACAGGCCTTTCGGATCCGCTCGAGGTCCGCCGGGGACTGCTTGCCGCCTGTGATCCAGGCGGCGCTCGAGCAGACGTTCACGCCGGCCTCCAGCAGTCGGGTCAGCTCGTCGATGTCGGGCCACAACGGGTTGTAGCAGCAGGCATCGGGTTGTCGGGCCAGCAGCGCGTCGATGTCGTCGGTGGCCGTCACACCGGTGGGTTCGGGCCAGCCCGACAGATCGGCGGCATCGACACCGACCTTGTCCGCGCCGTGAGCGTAGACGCCGACCAGCTCCATGTCGTCGCGTCCGATGATCGCGTGCAGCGACCGGCGGCCGATGTTGCCGGTGGTCCACTGGATGACCCGCAGTGGCCGATCAGGTGTCGTCACGAAATCTCCTCGGTGTCAACATGACTACATATGGGTGCCGCCGTCGATGCGGACCTCGGTACCGGTGACGAAGTACGCTTCCGGGGCCGCGAGCATGGCCACCACGGCCGCCACCGCGTCGGGCTTGGCGAACATCCCGCCGCCGTCGACCGGCAGGGTCGGCATGATCTTGCCGAACAGCGTGAAGTCGGCGTCTTCGGGTAGCCCCGGTCCGATGCTGTGCCCGGATTGCCCTGTGCCGTCGGTCATTCCCGACGAGATGGAACCGGGCTGCACACAGTTGAACCGGATGCCTTCCTTGCTGAACTCCAGGGCCAACGTGTGCGTCATGGCCTGGATGCCGCCCTTGGACGCGGCGTAGGCCGACATGTAGGGATGCGCGAAGTTCGCTGAGGTAGAGCTGAAGTTGACCACCGCGGGGGCCGTGCCGTTGCGTAGCGCGGGCAGGGCTTCACGGGTGACGAGGAATGTCCCGATCAGGTTGATGCGTAGTACGTGCTCGAAGTCGGCGAGGGTGGTGTCGGCGAAATGAGCCGACCGCAGGATGCCGGCGGCGTTGACCAGCGCATCCAGCCCGCCCATCTCCGCGACGGCACCGGCCACGGCCGCCGTCACCGAATCCTCGCTGCCGACGTCCATCACCACGGTGGTGAGCCGCCCGCCGGTGTCGCCGGCTTTGGTCTGGGTGTCGGCCAACCCGGCGTCGCTGACGTCCGCGGCGGCGACGGCGCCACCCTCGTCGAGGATCCGCAGCGCTGTCGCCTGCCCGATGCCCGATCCGGCCCCGGTGATCAGTACTCGACGGTCGGTGAATCGCTGCAACGTCGCCACCGGGGGAATGCTAATGCCTGCTGCCGGCCGGCCGGGCTATTCGGGGTCTGGCTGGGTGACGTCGCCGCGCTCCGACGCGTCGGGGTCGGACTCGTCGGGGTCGGACAAGTCAGGGTCGGCCGGTGCGGGCGCACCGGACATCGGCGCATCGGCTTCGGCCATCGGTACATCGGCTTCGGCCGTCGCCGCATCGGCTTCGGACGGCAGTGACAGCCCCACGCCGAGCGCCAGGAAGAACAGGATGAAGAGCGGCCCACCGAGGTACAGGTTCATCGGCCCGCCGGGCGAGATGAAGCTTCCCGGTGGACCGATGATCGTGATCGTCTCGATGAGCTGTTCGACGGCGAAGACGGCAGCGACGACTCCGAGCCAGCGTGGGAATCGTCCTTCGTTGGCGGCCAACAGGATTGGCGCGGCAACCATGATGTTGGCCACCGTGAGGACGGGCCCCCACATCGCGACCACGTCGGCGATCGCCCTCGCGGTCCCCGAGCCGAGCTCTCCGGGATGCAGTACCAGTCCCGCGGTGAACCAGGTCGCGATGCCGATCTGGACGAGAACGACGGCGGAGCCGATCGTGAACACGAAACCATACGGTCCCGTCAGCCGGTCGCGGGCGTGGCCCATCACGACCACCAACGCCAGCGAGCCGAACGCCAGCATCAGCGCCTGGGTCCGGATG
The DNA here is from genome assembly GCF_003284965.1 of Mycolicibacterium sp. GF69. GTDB lineage: Bacteria > Actinomycetota > Actinomycetes > Mycobacteriales > Mycobacteriaceae > Mycobacterium. The sequence continues at coordinate 109,652 of NZ_QMEW01000010.1, read as the reverse complement.
GCGCCGGCGTGATCGTTGACGTGGGTGACGATATCGAGACCGGAGCGGTTGATACCCGGCAGCGCCGGAACCATCAGCAGCGCAACGGCGTACAGCACCGCGAACGCGATGGCGGCGACCATCGGCACTCGACGATCCACAGCAACACTGTAAACATCCGCGTTATCCCCAACGCTCATTTGATCCACAGGGCGCGTCGTCGACGTCCGCAGGCGGCTCCCGCGGTCGGCATCGGCACCTAACTTCTCAACCATGCGAACTGAACTGCCTGCAGAGCGGCTGCAGCGGCGGCTGGGTGCCGAGGTGGAGGACTCCGATGAGGATCGTCAGCCGGACACGTCGCTGACGCGCTGGTTGCCCGAAACCACCGGCAATGGCGCGGGCTGGATCGCCGCCGTGCGTGCCGATCCCGGACGGATCGGTGTGCTCGCACTGGCCGGCATCGGTGTGATGGCAGTGCTGGTGACCGTGTTCGCGCTGGCGCGCGGCGATACGCCTGCGGTGGCGGCGGCCAAACTGCCGCCGGTGCAGATGGTTTCGTCGGCGAGCCCGACACCGGATGCAGCGGCTGGAGGTCCTGTCGTCGTCAGCGTGGTGGGGTTGGTGCACAAGCCCGGACTGGTCACGCTCGCGGCTGGCGCCCGTATCGCCGACGCCCTCACCGCCGCTGGCGGGCCGCTCGACGGCGCCGACCTGGTGGGACTCAACATGGCACGACGCATCGCCGACGGGGAGCAGATCGTCGTGGGTATCGAGGTGCCACCGGGCGAGCCGGCCGCGATGGGCAGCTCGGTCAGCCCGGGCACCGCGACGAATGCGCCGCCGTCGGGAGACGGCAGCGCGCCGGCCGGGGAGGGCAGCGCGCCGGCCGGTGAGAAGGTGGATCTGAACACCGCAACCGTCGAACAACTCGACACACTGCCCGGGATCGGCCCGGTGACCGCCGCCGCGATCGTGACCTGGCGGGATGCCAACGGTCGGTTCACCAGCGTCGAACAGCTCGGCGACGTCGACGGCATCGGACCAGCGCGGCTCGAAAAGCTGCGCGACCTCGTCCATGTGTGACGCTCGTGCCCGACGCCGGCGCGAGCCCGCTCGACCTGCGCCTGGTACCGGCCGCGTTGACCAGCTGGGCGGTGACCGGCGCCGGCATCGTCTGGCACACCGCTGGTTCGGTGACCGCCGCAGTCGGGGCGGTCGGCGCGACCGCGGTGCTGGGGTGGTGGGGTAGTGGCCGCCGGGCGGAGCGCGACCGGACAGGCATCGGCGCGAGTGTCCTCGCGGTCGCGGTGGTGGCGACCGCGTTCGCCATCGCGATCGGTCTGCGGGTCGACGAGCTGGGCCACCACCCGGTCACGCTGCGCTACGGCGCGGTCGCCGCCGTCGTCGTCACCCCGACGGAGAGTCCTCGAGCGCTCGGCGGGAACCGCGCCATGTTCCGTGGTTCGCTGCTGACCTTGGACGGTCGCGAAATGTCGGGCCGAGTGGTGGTGTTCGCCTCGAGCGCCGACGTCGTCGATCTGGCGGCCGGCACCCCCGTGGCGTTGCGGGCGCGAATCGGCAGACCGACCCGGCGCGACCTCAGCGTGGCGGTGCTGTCTGCGGTCGGTGACCCAACCTATGGCGAGCCGGCCGCCATCCATCGCGCCGCCCATGAGGTTCGTGCGGGCTTCGCCGACGCCGCACGGCGCGCGCTGCCGGCGGATCAGGCCGCGATGCTTCCGGCGCTGGTGCTCGGCGACACTTCAGGCGTATCGACCCAGACGACGGCCCAATTCCGGGCGGCGGGCCTGACGCACCTGACCGCGGTCTCGGGGGCGAACGTCACGATCGTCTGCGGGGCGGTGCTGTTGATGGCGGGGCTCATCGGTCCGCGGGCGGCCGTCGGCCTCGCGGCGGTCGCGCTGCTGGTCTTCGTCGTGGTCGTGCAGCCGTCGGCGAGCGTGCTGCGCGCCGCCGTGATGGGGGCCATCACTTTGTTGGCGGTGTTGTCGCATCGGCGCCGGCAGGCAATTCCGGCGTTGGCGGCCAGCGTGCTGGTGCTGCTGATCGCGTCGCCGGAGTTGGCCGTCGACATCGGATTTGCGCTGTCGGTCGCGGCCACCGCGGCCCTCGTCGTGCTCGCCCCGGTGTGGTCGCGTCGGCTGGTCGACCGTGGCTGGCCAAAACCGGCGGCCGATGCGGTCTCCGTGGCGACCGCGGCGCAACTGGTGACAGCGCCGCTCGTCGCGGGGATGGCGGGGACGTTCAGCATCGTGTCGGTTGCGGCCAACATCGCGGTGGCGCCGGTGATCCCGCCGATCACCGTCGTCGGCACCGCCGCGGCCGCGCTGGGCCGGATCTGGCCCGCCGGCGCCGACCTGCTGATCCGGTTCACCGGACCCGAACTGTGGTGGCTGCTGCAGGTGGCTCGCTGGGCGGCAGCCGTCCCCGGGGCGACGGTGCCGGTGCCATCGGGATTGCCGGGGTTGCTGTTGATCGCGGTTGGGGGCATCGGCGCGGTGTTCGCGTGGCGCTGGCGCTGGGTCCGTGTCGGCGCGGGTGCCGCGGCACTGTGCCTGCTGGCGTGGATGGTGTCGGGCCTGTCAGGCGGCCGTGACACGATCGTGGGATGAGCGAAGCGTCGCGATTGCATCTGGTGCTCGGGGACGAGGAACTGCTGGTCGAACGCGCGGTGGCGGCCGTCCTGAGGGAGGCGCGCAAACACGCCGGCACCCAAGAGATCCCGGTCGATCGCCTGCGCGCGGGCGATGTCAGCACCAGCGAGTTGGCCGAACTGCTCAGCCCGTCGTTGTTCGCCGACGAACGGGTCGTAGTGCTGGAGTCGGCGGGCGAGGCCGGCAAGGATGCGGTCGCGCTGATCGCCCAGGCCGCTGCGGACCTGCCGCCGGGCACGATGCTCGTCGTCGTGCATTCCGGCGGCGGACGCGCCAAGGCTCTCGCCGATCAACTCAAAAAACTCGGCGCGAATGTGCATCCCTGCGCGCGTATCACCAAGGCCGCCGAGCGCGCCGACTTCGTCCGGCGCGAGTTCCGAGCGCTGAAGGCCAAAGTCGGCGACGACACGGTCAGTGCCGTGCTCGATGCGATCGGCTCGGATATTCGGGAACTGGCTGCGGCCTGTTCGCAGTTGGTCACCGACACCGGCGGCAGCGTCGACGCGGCGGCGGTGCGTCGCTACCACTCGGGCAAGGCCGAGGTGAAAGGGTTTGACGTCGCCGACAAGGCGGTCGTCGGCGATGTCGCGGGAGCCGCCGAAGCGCTGCGGTGGGCGATGATGCGCGGCGAACCGCACGTCGTGTTGGCCGACGCGCTCGCCGAGGCGGTGCACACCATCGCGCGGGTGCGGCCGCTGCCGGGTGACCCGTACCGGCTGGCCTCAGAGTTGGGGATGCCGCCGTGGCGGGTGCAAAAGGCGCAGAAGCAGGCGCGGCGGTGGTCGAATACTTCGGTGGCCGAGGCCTTGGGGTTGGTGGCCGCGCTCAACGCCGACGTCAAAGGCGCCGCGGCCGACGCGGACTATGCGTTGGAGGCGACGGTCAGAAAGGTCGCCGAACTCATAGAGGACTGAGCAGTCAGAGCTTGTTGAACGCTCAGAGCTTGTTGAAAGCGGAAGCCAGCGCCGACTTGCGGTTGGCGGCCTGGTTCTTGTGGATGACGCCCTTGCTGGCGGCCTTGTCCAGCTGGCGGCTGGTCGACGTCAGCAGCTCGCCTGCCTTCTCCTTGTCGCCGGCCTCGACGGCCTGCCGGAAGCCGCGGACCGCCGTGTGAAGCGACGACTTGACCGACTTGTTGCGCAGCCTGCGGCGCTCGTTGGTCTTGATCCGCTTTTCCTGCGACTTGATGTTGGCCACGCGTGTAGTTCCTTCGTAAATCCGGTAGGAGTTTTCCAAAGTCTGGTAGGCGCCCGGCGCGCGGGCAGCGACGGTTCAGGTTACCAGTGGAGTGGGTAAATGCCCAAAGTGACTCCGCTGGCCTGCCGAAACGTCCGAAGTGTTGCAGCATGGCTCCAATGAGCCTGAAAGCTTTGCCGACCGAGTCCGCGCGATCGTCGCGGAGCAACGGTAGACAGGCGACCCGGAGCCACGAGGGCGTCTTCGCCGGTTATGACGACCTCGGCAGCTACGCCAAAGCCTTCGATGAGATGTTCGACGCCCAGGGCAACGTTCGGGGCCCCTACAAGGGCATTTACACCGAGCTCGCCCCGTCGGACGCCTCCGAGCTGGAAGGCCGCGCCGAGGCGCTCGGTCGCGCGTTCGTCGACCAGGGCATCACGTTTTCGCTCTCGGGCCAGGAACGGCCTTTCCCGCTCGACCTGGTGCCGCGGGTCATCTCCGCGGCGGAGTGGACCCGCCTGGAACGCGGCATCATCCAGCGGGTCAAGGCGCTCGAGCTCTATCTCGACGACATCTACGGCGAACAGGAGATCCTTCGTGACGGTGTCATTCCACGCCGGCTGATCACCTCATGCGAGCACTTCCATCGCGAAGCCGCGGGCATCGTCCCGCCCAACGGTGTGCGCATCCACGTCGCGGGCATCGACCTCATCCGCGACGCCAAAGGCGACTTTCGGGTGCTCGAGGACAACCTGCGCTCGCCGTCGGGGGTGTCGTATGTGATGGAGAACCGCCGCACCATGGCGCGCGTGTTCCCGAACCTGTTCGCCACGCACCGGGTACGCGCCGTCGGTGACTACTCGTCGCATCTGCTGCGGGCGCTGCGCAACGCCGCGGCCAACAACGTCGCCGACCCGACGGTTGTCGTGCTCACGCCCGGCGTCTACAACTCGGCCTACTTCGAGCATTCGCTCCTGGCCCGGCAGATGGGTGTCGAGTTGGTGGAGGGCCGCGATCTGTTCTGCCGCGACAATGCCGTCTACATGCGCACCACGGAGGGCGAGCGCCAGGTCGACGTCATCTACCGCCGCATCGACGACGCGTTCCTGGACCCGATGCAGTTCCGGCCGGACTCGGTGCTCGGCGTGGCGGGCCTGCTCAACGCTGCTCGGGCGGGCAACGTCGTGATCTCCAGCGCGGTGGGCAACGGTGTCGGCGACGACAAGCTCGTCTACACCTACGTGCCGACGATCATCGAGTACTACCTCGGCGAGAAGCCGCTGCTGGCCAACGTCGACACCTTCCGCTGCTGGCTCGACGAGGAACGCGAAGAGGTGCTCGACCGCATCGACGAACTGGTGATCAAACCCGTCGAGGGATCCGGCGGGTACGGCATCGTGTTCGGCCCGGACGCCGCCGAGAAAGAGCTCGCCGCGGTCATCAAGAAGATCCGCAACGATCCGCGCGGCTGGATCGCCCAGCCGGTCATGCAGTTGTCGACAGTGCCCACCCAGATCGGTGACCAGCTGGCGCCCCGGCACGTCGACCTGCGTCCGTTCGCGGTCAACGACGGCGACGAGGTGTGGGTGCTGCCCGGTGGACTGACCCGCGTCGCGCTGCCCGAGGGCTCGCTGGTGGTCAACTCCAGCCAGGGCGGCGGGTCCAAGGACACCTGGGTCTTGGCGTCGCGGGCTTCGGTCGCCGACCGTGAACTGGGCGCCGCCGAAGTCGTGCGCTCGCTGCCGAAGTCGGCGCGCGGCCCGAAGGCCGAGAGCACCGACGGGCAGACCCAAGACCAACAGCAACAGCAGCAGTGAGACGGGGTGATCGAACATGTTGGCCCGCAACGCTGAATCGCTGTACTGGATCGGCCGTTACGTCGAACGCGCCGACGACACTGCGCGCATCCTCGACGTGACCGTGCACCAACTGCTCGAAGACTCCAGCGTCGACCCCGACCAGGCGTCGCGAACGTTGTTGCGGGTGCTCGGAATGGAGGCGCCGGACGCACCGCTGGACGTGTGGTCGCTGACCGACATCGTGGCGTTCAGCCGTGGTACGCAGGGGTCCATCGTCGATGCGGTCTCGGCGGCCCGCGAAAACGCACGCGGGGCACGCGAAGTCACGTCCACCGAGTTGTGGGAATGTCTCAACACCACCTACAACGCGCTCGCTGAGCGCGAACGCGCCGCCAAACGACTTGGGCCCCATGAGTTCCTCTCGTTCGTCGAAGGCCGGGCGGCGATGTTCGCCGGGCTGGCCGACTCGACGTTGTCCCGCGATGACGGCTATCGCTTCATGGTTCTCGGCCGGGCGATCGAACGCGTCGACATGACTGTGCGGCTGCTGTTGTCGCGGGTCGGCGACAGCGCGTCGTCGCCGGCCTGGGTGACGTTGCTGCGCTGTGCCGGTGCGCACGACACTTACCTGCGTACCTATCGCGGGGTGCTCGACGCTGGACGGGTCGTCGAGTTCATGCTGCTGGACCGGCTTTTCCCGCGCTCGATCTTCTACTCGCTACGGCTGGCCGAACACAGCCTCGACGAGTTGATGAACCGTCCGCACAGCCGGCTCGGCGCCACCGCCGAAGCGCAACGGCTGCTCGGCAGGGCGCGCAGCGAGCTGGAGTTCCTGCGTCCCGGCGTGCTGCTCGAATCGCTCGAACAACGGCTCGCCGACCTGCAGCAGACCTGTTACGAGGTCGGGGAAGCGTTGGCGCTGCAGTACTTTCATTCCGCGCCGTGGGTGGCATGGCATGACGCGGGGCACAACGGTGCGCTCGTCGTCGAAGAAGGTGAAATCTGATGTGGCGGCTGCGGGTGGTGCACTCGACGGGCTACGCGTACAAGTCACCGGTGACGGCGTCGTTCAACGAGGCACGGCTGACGCCGCGGTCGGACTCGCGGCAGAACGTCATCCTCAACCGTGTCGAAACCGTCCCCGCCACCAGGAATTACCGCTATGTCGACTACTGGGGCACCGCGGTGACGGCGTTCGACCTGCACGCGCCGCATACCGAACTCGAGGTGACGTCGTCGTCGGTGGTGGAGACCGATCTGGACGAGATGCCCGATCACGACGTGACGTGGGAGGATCTGCAGTCCGAGGCCGTCGTCGACCGGTTCTACGAGGTGCTCGCCCCCGCGCACTACACGCCCGACAGTAAGCGGATCCGCCGGGTGGGCCAGCGGATCATCAAGGATCATGCACCACGCGAGGCCGTCACGGCCGCCGCGCACTGGGTGCACAGCGAGCTGGCCTACGTGGCGGGCACCACCGGCGTGCACTCCTCGGGGCTCGACGCGTTGCGGGAGGGCAAAGGGGTCTGCCAGGACTTCGCGCACCTGACGCTGATCCTGTTGCGCGCCATGGGTATCCCGGCCCGCTATGTCTCGGGATATCTACATCCCAAGCGCACGGCCACCATCGGCGACACCATCGACGGGCAGAGCCACGCGTGGGTGCAGGCGTGGACGGGTGGCTGGTGGAACTACGACCCCACCAACGACACCGCGATCAACGAGCAGTACGTCAGCGTGGGTGTCGGCAGGGACTACTCCGATGTCAGCCCGTTGAAAGGGATCTACTCCGGCGAGGGGTCGACCGACCTCGACGTGGTCGTCGAGATCACCCGGCTGGCCTGAGTTCGCGGGTTACTTGGCCGGTTTCGCGCAGACGCCGGGGTGCACCTCGACGCGAAGCAGGTCGTCGCCGAGTTCGATCTGCCGGTCGAACACCGACGCGGCCAGCGCCCGCCAATCTTCTTCCTGTCCCGGTTCGATGGCCGGGACGTAGTGCGTCAGGATGAGAATCCCGGCCCCGGCCCGCGCCGCGGTGGCCGCCGCCTCCTCGACCGAGGAGTGGTAGTCGCAGATGTCACGGATGCGCTGCATGGGCATCTTGTCGATCAGGTCCTTGCGGATCACGGTGTGCACCAGGGCACCTGCGCCGGCGGCCAGCTCGTCGAGGCTTTCGCAGGGCACGGTGTCGCCGGCCAGCACAACCGACGCGTCGGCGTGCTCGACGCGGAAACCGATCGTCGGTGCGACGGGGCGATGGTCGGTCGGCGCGACCCGGATCGTCACGCCGTCGCTGTTCCACACCTCGCCCTCGGTGTACTCGTACACCTGCACCGGCGGTGGGGACGTCAGGTCGGCGTGATGAGCGATGCGGTAGCCGATATCGAAGCCGAACGCCTTGAGCGTGTTCTCGACGACCTCAGCGGTGCCCGGCGGGCCGATGATCGGCAGCGGTGCTTGCTCGGGGGTGAAGGTGGAAACCCAGCGGGTGATGATCACATCGCCCAGATCCGCGATGTGGTCGCTGTGCAGGTGCGTCAACAGCAGCGCCGCCAACCCGTTGGCGGCGGCGCCCGCGGCCGTCAGGCGTTGCTGCACGCCGCGGCCGCAGTCGATCAGGAACGTCTGCCCGCCCGCGCGGACGAGCGTCGACGGGCCGGCCCGCCGGGCGTCGGGGATGGGGCTTCCGGTGCCGAGCAGCGTGACCTCGATCATGGCCCCACATATACCCGACGGTCGTCTCAGACGGGCGCCAATCGCGGTCCGGCCGGGCCGTGACCCGGTTGCAACCTCGCAAACCCTTCCGCGCCACGCCTGTCCGGTAGCCTGTGAGGAACATCACGAGCGGAGGCAAGGATGCGGATCGCGGACGTGTTGCGGAGCAAAGGCGCCGCGGTGGCCACGATTACCCCGGAAACCTCGGTCGCAGGGCTGCTCACCGAGCTGTCAGTGCACAACATCGGCGCGATGGTGGTGGTGTCACCCGACGGTGTGGTCGGCATGGTCTCCGAACGCGACGTCGTACGGGCACTGCAAACCCACGGCGCTGACCTGTTGCGCAGGCCGGTTTCGGAAATCATGACCAAGTTCGTGGCGACCTGCGCACCCGATGACTCGGTCGACAGCCTGAGCGCACTGATGACGACGAACCGGGTGCGGCACATCCCGGTGATGCACAACGGCCGGCTGGCGGGCATCGTCAGCATCGGCGACGTGGTCAAGACGCGGATGGAAGAGCTCGAAGCGCAGCAGGAGCATCTGCAGGCCTACATCACCCGTGGCTGAGGTCGAGGTCGCGCCCGCTTCGCGGCGGCACGTGCGCGAGATGTCGCGCGTCCTCGCTCGGGCGTTCTACGACGATCCGCTGATGGCGTGGATGCTGCCCGACGACGCAGCGCGTGAGCGCGGACTGCAGCGAATGTTCGCGGCCATGACCCGGCACCATTTCCTGCGCACCGAAGGCGTCGAGGTCGCCGGCAACGGACGCGTCGGAGCCGCTGCGCTGTGGGATCCGCCGGGCGAGTGGAAGCAGACGCAGCTGCAGGAACTGCGGATGATGCCCGCGTTCATCCGGGCGTTCGGGACGAGGGTGCGCCGCGGCCAATACGTCGCCGACCTGATGAAGGAGCAGCATCCCGAGGAGCCGCACTGGTATCTCGGGGTGATCGGCAGCGACCCGACGGTGCGGGGCACCGGCTTCGGACAAGCGCTGATGCGGTCGCGTCTGGACCGCTGCGACGCCGAGCACGCGCCCGCATATCTCGAGTCGAGCAACCCGGACAACATCGGGTACTACCAGCGCTTCGGATTCGACGTCACCGGCGAGATCAACCTGCCCGACGGTGGTCCGAGCCTGTGGCCGATGTGGCGCCACCCGCGCTGACTATCCCGCCGAGCGCTGACGATCCCGCCGAGCGCTGACGATCCCGCCTAGCGCTGACTATCCCGCCGAGCGTGGGCTTGATGCACGCTTCTGACGCAAATGCGTGCGGGTAACCCACGTTCGCGCAAAAAAATCGGGTCAGCTCCAGGAGTATTCGGCGCGCAGGCGGGTCGCGATGACCTCGAAGCGCTCGCGAGCCAGGATCGCGCCTTCGCGGCGGATGCCGTCCTCGGGAACGTCGAGCACCCGGTCCAGCCGCACCCAACTGGCCCGGCCCTCATAGTCCCAGGTGCCGCTGCCGATGGGCACCCAGTTCGCCTCGTCGCGATCGTGGTCCTGGCTGGACAACATGAGGCCCAGCAGCGTGGACCGGTCGCGCCCGACCACCAGGACGGGCCGATCCTTGCCTTGCGTCGGATCGTCCTCGTAGACCACCCAGGTCCACACGATCTCGCCGGGATCGGCGCGGCCGTCGAGGTCGGGCGCGTACAAGACCTTGCGGGCGCGGTGGGCGGTCGGCACGTAATTGCTGCTGACCGGCCGTCCCGCGGTGATTGCGGGGGCTTCATCCTTCGTGGTCCCCGCGATCGCATCCAACCCGATCTTGATGCCCTGCGCGATACCGCGTTGCACGGTTTCGGACTGACCGATCTGACGGATGAACTTGGGCGCCTCGTTGAACACCAAGTTCTCGGTGAACCGCTGGAACGTCCGCATTGCTTTCCAGGGCGGAGCCATGTTTCCGAGCATAAGCGAGGGCCGCACCGCGCGATTGTGTGCTGCGGGCGCCGCCTGGATACGCTGGTGACACCCGTCGTCCCGGCTCACCAGGAGATTCCCATCAGCAGTTTCGCCGATCAGACCTTCACGGCGCCGGCGCAGATCCGGAACTTCTGCATCATCGCCCATATCGACCACGGCAAGTCGACGCTGGCCGATCGGATGCTGCAACTGACCGGCGTCGTCGCCGATCGCGACATGCGCGCGCAGTACCTCGACCGGATGGACATCGAGCGCGAGCGCGGCATCACGATCAAGGCGCAGAACGTGCGGCTGCCCTGGAAGATGACGGAGCAGGGCGTCGAGCAGGACTACGTACTGCACCTGATCGACACCCCCGGCCACGTCGACTTCACTTATGAGGTGTCCCGCGCGTTGGAGGCCTGCGAAGGCGCGGTGCTGCTCGTCGACGCCGCCCAGGGCATCGAGGCGCAGACGCTGGCCAATCTTTACCTCGCGCTCGACCGCGACCTGCACATCATCCCGGTGCTCAACAAGATCGACTTGCCCGCGGCGGACCCGGACCGCTACGCCGCCGAACTCGCCCACATCATCGGCTGCGAGCCCAGCGACGTGCTGCGGGTGTCCGGCAAGACCGGCGCCGGGGTCGCCGACCTGCTCGACCACGTCGTGCGTGAGGTGCCGCCGCCGGTCGGCGATGCCGACGCGCCGGCCAGGGCGATGATCTTCGATTCGGTCTACGACACCTACCGCGGCGTGGTGACCTACGTCCGCGTCGTCGACGGCAAGATCGTCCCGCGCGAGCGCATCAAGATGATGTCGACGGGCGCCACCCACGAACTGCTCGAGGTCGGCATCGTCTCGCCGGAACCCAAGGCCTCCGCGGGCCTCGGTGTTGGGGAGGTGGGCTACCTCATCACCGGCGTGAAGGATGTGCGCCAGTCGAAGGTCGGTGACACCGTGACGACGGCGCGCCACGGTGCGGCCGAACCGCTCACGGGATACCGCGAGCCGCGCCCGATGGTCTACTCCGGGCTGTATCCGGTGGACGGCTCGGACTATCCGGATCTGCGCGACGCGTTGGACAAGCTGCAACTCAACGATGCGGCGCTGACGTATGAGCCCGAAACATCGGTGGCGCTCGGGTTCGGCTTCCGCAGCGGCTTTTTGGGGCTGCTGCACATGGAGATCACCCGCGAGCGGCTCGAGCGCGAGTTCAACCTCGACCTCATCTCCACCTCGCCCAACGTGGTGTACCGGGTGGAGAAGGAGGCCAAGGGCGGCGAGATCAGCGAAATGCAAGTAACCAACCCGTCGGACTGGCCGGACGGCAAGATCCGCACGGTTTACGAGCCGGTGGTCAAGACCACGATCATCGCGCCGAGCGAATTCATCGGGACCATCATGGAGCTGTGTCAGTCCCGGCGCGGCGAGCTCGGCGGCATGGACTACCTCTCGCCGGAGCGGGTGGAGCTGCGCTACACGCTGCCGCTGGGCGAAATCATCTTCGACTTCTTCGACGCGCTGAAGTCGCGCACCCGTGGCTACGCCAGCCTCGACTACGAGGAGGCCGGCGAGCAGGAAGCCGACCTCGTCAAGGTCGACATCCTGCTGCAGGGCGAGCCGGTCGACGCGTTCAGCGCGATCGTGCACAAGGAGTCGGCCTACGCCTACGGCACCAAGATGACGACCAAGCTCAAAGAGCTGATCCCGCGCCAACAGTTCGAGGTTCCGGTGCAGGCGGCGATCGGTTCGAAGATCATCGCTCGCGAAAACATCCGCGCGATCCGCAAAGACGTGCTATCGAAGTGCTATGGCGGTGACATAACCCGCAAGCGCAAGCTGCTGGAGAAGCAGAAGGAAGGCAAGAAGCGGATGAAGACCATCGGCCGGGTCGAGGTGCCGCAGGAGGCGTTCGTCGCCGCCCTGTCTACCGACTCGTCCGCCGACAAGGCCAAGAAATAGCTCGCCGATGAGCAAGCGCGCGACGGTGACGGCGACGTTGGGCGCATGCGCGATCCTCGCCGGCTGTTCGGCTCCGGCCGCCGAGCCGCCATCCCCGCGCGTCGCCGAGGTCGTCAAGCCCTCGCCGAACCGGACGTTGGACCGGGCGCTGCCAACCGCCGAGGAGCTGAGCATCATGCTGGGCGCCGACGGGTTCATGGGCCAACTGGTCGAGGGCGGCGCCGACATGCTGCTGCAGGGTGTGCGGGAAGCCGAGGCGACGCCGCTGGACTGCGTGAGCACCGGATACCGGTTGGAGAAGGTCGTCTACCAGGCCAGCCCGGTGCAGTCGGTGGCCAGCCAGTCGTGGGCCGGCGGCGACGTCAACGGCCCGACCTCCACCGGATTCTTCGGGGTGGTCGAGTTCGTCGACGCCGATGCCGCGCGGGAGTTCTTCGCCGGCTCGGCCGACAAATGGCACCGGTGCAACGGCCAGACGCTGGTGCTGAGCCAAGCCGGTCGCGGTGCGCAGGGCACCAGCCGGATCACCGACGTCGGCATCGACGAACGGATCGTATCGGCGGTCGTGATGCAGGACGCCGGTTCGACGGTTCAGCGGGCGCTCGGTGTCGCCGGGGACTGCATCGTGGACGTGGAGATCGCCGATGTCGGCGGTCCCAGTGCGACCGGCGCGCGGAACGCCGCCCTGGTCGCGGACCTGATGCTGGACAAGCTGGACGGCTCCTGACGGCCGCAGGGCGAAAATGACCGCCGCAGGGCGAAAATGGCCGCCGCCCCGCGAATTTGCCACCGGTCGGGCACAATGACGCGGTGAGTCCATGGGACACGGCGCTGCGCGCAAGCGCCGTGAGTGCCGTCCTGGCGACCTCCGTGCTGCTGGCCGGCTGCGTGAGCACGGTCTCGGGAACGGGCGTGCGGGCGCAGGGCGCCGGGCCGCACGACGTGCCGCCACTGACCGCCGCGCAGCTCGACGATGTGTTGCTGTCCATCGGAGAGCTGAACGGGATCATGGGTGCGACCAGGATGAAGGTGACGAGCGAACTCGAGGAGATGACCGATCATTCCGATGCCGTGGCGGACCGCGAATGCCTCGGCGCCATCTACGGCGCGGAGGAGCCGGTCTACGCGGGCAGCGGATGGACCGACGTGCGCGACCAGGTGGCGCGCGAACCGGACGCCGACAACGATCACTGGGTCGAACAGACCGCGGTGCTGTACTCCTCGGCCGAGGATGCGGCACGTTTCTTCGACGACTCCAGGTCGGCTTGGGAGGGCTGCGCGAATTCCACTGTGACGGTGGGAAGTTCGGGCTCATCGCACCTGTGGGAGTTCGACGAGGTGCATACGGAGGACAGGCTGATCACCCAGATCGCGACGCAGACCGATGCCGACGGGTGGGCATGCCAGCACGCGCTCTCGGCGGCGTCGAATCTGAGCGTCGAGACGTGGGCGTGCAGCTATTCGATCGGCGACGAGGCCGCCACCATTGCCCGTGACATGCTCGCCAACGCGGCCAAGTAGCGGCCGGTCGGCCGACTCCGCGTATCTTTCGTATCCGATCGCCGGCCGAGTGGCTCTCAGCAGTTCCGCCGTGCAATGTTGTCAATCGTCTTTTGGTAGACCGATTGCCAATAGCGGGCGTTTCCGTTGTCGCCCTGGCGAACATAGTGATCGGCGTTTGCTTTGGCGTGGCTGGCCGCATTCAGTAGCCCGGCGCAGCTGCCGTCGCGGGGTCTGGCTTCGGCCACGTCGGCGCCGAAGCCCGCGAGTGCAGTGGACAACGCGACTGCCGCGATCGTCTTGGCCAAAAGCGTACGAATCTCCATGGTGAACATCCTTTCGTGATCGCCCGCAAGGCCGATTGCCTTGGGAGTACTTACATCTACTGACGCTTTCCGTCGAGAAAGACGCACGGTCACCTCGGCGTTGCGTCCGTGGGAACCCGCACGCGTCAGAACAGGCGTCCAGCACCGACCCTGAAGGAGTCACCATGGCCAACACACGAATCCAGCTCGCACTGAACGTCGATGACATTTCGGTGGCGACCGCGTTCTACGAGAAGATGTTTGGCGTACCGCCGCACAAGGTGCGCGACGGCTACGCCAACTTCGCGATCGAGGACCCGCCGTTGAAGCTGGTGCTGATCGAAAAATCCGCCGCCGACGAGAGCCTCAACCATCTCGGGGTCGAAGTTGACACAGCCGATCAGGTCGTCGCGGCGCAGGAACGCTTCCGAGCTGTCGGCCTCGAGATCGCGGTCGCCGAGCACGATGTCTGTTGTCACGCAACGCAGAACAAGGTGTTCGTCACCGCTCCCGATGTGCCGCTCGGCTGGTGGGAGTTCTACACCATCACCGACGACAACCCGGCGAACCCCGACGCCGCACCCTCATCCGTATGCGAGGCCAGCTGCGCGGAAATCGATTCCGTTGAAAGCACCTGCTGCGCCTGACAAGAAGCCGAGCCGGGCTGCGGAGTCAGCGCCCAGCGCACTCGCAGCCCGGTGGAGGCTCGTAGTCCATCGGCATGCCCCGACCGTCGAACGTCAGTGCGCAGCACTGTCCGAGCAGCTCCGCGAGCCGCCGCCGCCCGCGCTGCACGCGTGACTTCATCCCGGACAGCGAGATTCCGGCTCGCTGTGCGGCATCGGCTTGGCTCATCCCGTCGAGATCGATCATCTCCACCGCCGCTCGCTGTTCCACCGGTAACCCGCTGAGAAGCGGGCGCAGGCAGGCGGACAGCTCGTGAAGCGCGTCGGGCTCGTCCTCGTCGGTAAGCACGGATTCAGGCTGCTCCGCCATGGTCGATACCGGATGTTCTCGCTGCCGGCCTGCTCGTCGATACTCATCAATGATTGCGTTTCGGGCGATCCGCAACGCCCAGTTCGGCAGCTTCTCCTCGTCGTCGAGCGAGCCCACATTCTGGTGAATGCGAAGCAGGATGTCGGCGACGAGATCGTCAGCCCGGTTGCGGTCCGCGATCCGTCGGCGCACGAAGGTCTGTAGTTGCGGCAACAGGTCCCGCCACATCTGTTCGGTGGGTTGATGTAGCGCAACCGCGGTCTTGGTCTCGTCGGTGCTCATGGCCGTCATCCTCTTGGCGCCCACAGCGGGCGCCCCACAGTACTGACGACGGTAGCCCCGCAAGGACGCACCAAGCCGCGAGTTCGACCTACATCGGGGCGTTGGCCGGGACGAAGACCCCCGAGCTGTCGGCCTCCTCCTCGGCCCGGATGACGTGGACGACCGCGTTGATCAACGCCAGGTGGGTGAACGCCTGCGGGAAGTTGCCGAGGTGCCGACCGGTTCGCGGTTCGATCTCCTCTGCGTAGAGGTGCAGCGGGCTGGCGAACGACAGCAGGCGTTCACACAGGTGTTTGGCGCGGCTGATCTCGCCGATCTCGACCAGCGCCGAAACCAGCCAGAACGAGCAGATCGTGAAGGTGCCCTCCTCACCGGACAGCCCGTCGTCGGTCTCCTCGACGCGGTAGCGCAGCACCAGCCCTTCCTCGGTGAGCTCGTCGGCGATCGCCAGCACGGTCGCGCGCACCCGCGGGTCGTCCGGCGGAAGGAACCGGGTCAGCACGGCCAACAACAGCGAGGCGTCGAGCGCATCGTCGCCGTAGCGCTGCGTCAGCACGCCGCGGGAGTCGACACCGTTCTTGAGAACGTCGGCCTTGATCTCCTCGGCCGTCGCTCGCCACTGCTGGGCGTAGGACTTCTCGCCCTGCAGTTCGGCCAGTTTGGAGCCGCGGTCCAGCGCCACCCAGCACATGATCTTGCTGGAGGTGAAGTGTTGTGGTTCGCCGCGCACTTCCCAGATGCCGCGGTCCGGTTCCTTCCAGTGTTTGATGGCCTCTTCGACCTGTTGTTTGAGCACCGGCCACAGCGTGTCGGAGATCTGCTCCCGCGACTTGGCGTGCAGATAAACCGAATCGAGCATGGTGCCCCAGATGTCGTGCTGCATCTGGTTGTAGGCGCCGTTGCCAATGCGCACCGGCCGCGCACCGTCGTAGCCGGACAGGTGACGCAGCTCCTCCTCGACCAGCGTGCGCTCGCCACCGACGGCGTACATCACCTGAAGTGGGTGGCGCTCACCGTTGTTGGCCCCGGACACGTCGGCGATGAACGCGAAGAAGTCGTCGGCCTCGCGGTCCAGGCCCAACGTGTAGAGACCCCACAGCGCGAACGTCGAATCCCGTACCCACGCATAGCGATAGTCCCAGTTACGTTCGCCCTGAGGGGTTTCCGGCAGCGATGTGGTGGGCGCTGCCAGCAGCGCACCGGTCGGGGAGTAGGTGAGCCCCTTCAGCGTCAGCGCGCTGCGCTGTAGGTACGACCGCCACGGGTGATCGGGAAAGTCGCCGACGTTGATCCACTGGCGCCAGGCCTCGCTGGTCTGCCACATCCTGTCGGCGGCCTGCTCGTAGGTCTGCGGCGCCGGGTGCTTGGACCAGGACAGCGCGACGAATGCGTTGTCGCCCTCCTTCATCCGGGTGCGTGCCCGCGCATCATGGCCTTCGAGGCCGAGCCGCAGGTTCGTGGTGAGCCGAAGTGTCGGATGCGCGTCGGCATCGCGGGCGGCGCGGGCGATCGCCTCGCCGTACGCCTGCCCCGAGTACTCCCACGTCGCCGGGATGCGGTGGTAGTCGAACGCCGGCTCGCAGTTCATCACGAGCTCGACGGTGCCGCTCACGCAGCGCACGGTGCGCAGCAGGATGTGCTCGGCGTCCCAGTCCATCGGGGTGCGCCGGTGCGTGCGCGACCGGGCCTCGAGGTCGTGCCACGGGCCCATCACCAGCGCCTCGCGCACGATCAGCCACCCGGTGTGGGTCTGCCACGTGGTCTCGAGTATCAGGCTGCCGGGCAGGTACCGGCGGGCCGACGGTACCGACACTCCGTAGGGGCCGAGCCGGAAATGGCCGGCGCCGCGGTCCAGGATGGCGCCGAACACGCTGGGGGAGTCGGGCCGCGGCACACACAACCATTCGACCGAGCCGGCCGAGGAAATCAGGCAGGTGTTCTCGCAGTCGGACAGGAAGCCGTAGTCGGCGATGGGTGGAAACGGGTTACGCAACGCCCCGGTGGGCGCGTACGGCGTTGGCGCGGTGACGGTGAGCGGGGTGTTCGCCATGACGGCGTGGGCAGGCTTCGCCCCGTTCTCGGTCTCCGTTGACCCGTCCGACGGCCCGGTTTGTTGCAGAACCATGCCGCCATCATCGACTGCCGACGTGCCCGGCGTCTACTCGTTGGCGGTACCGGACGGTTCCCGGCGGGCAAACCCCGGAATGTGTTCGGGCAGGGGGCCGATCGCCACGCCATACGCCGCGATCCTGCGCAGCAGTGGCACACCGGCGGCGATGCGCACGAACAGGGGCGCTTCGGCCTGCTCGGTTGCCGCGACGGCGACCGCGATGACATGGCGGTGGATCAGCTTCTGCACCGACTGGATGAGCACCGCGGGCAGCCACCGCCGGGCCTGCACACGCGCAAGATGTCGCCTCGACAGCCTGCCGGAGCGCAGCGGCCCGGCCAGAATCCGCCCCGCCGCGACGGCGTCGGCAACCGCGAGGTTGATCCCGACCCCGCCGACCGGCGACATCGCGTGGGCGGCGTCGCCGAGCAGCAGGAGACCCTCGCAGTACCAACGCCTGAGCCGGTTCAGTTGCACGTCGAGCAGTTTCACGTCGTCGAACGACGTCACCGTTCCGACGCGGTCGCCCAGCCACGGCACCAGGGCCACCACGCCGCGGTGCAGCGACCCGATACCTTGCGCGCGCAACTGCTGATCGCGGCCCTTGGGAATGACGTATGCGCACTGGAAGTAGTCGCCGCGATCGATGACGATCTGCGCGTGCCCGGCACCAAGGACGCCGGCCAGACCGTGCGGATCGTCGGCGTCGCGGGGCAGCCGGAACCACCAGACGTCCATCGGCACCCCGAAGGTCTTCGGCTTGAACCCCATCGCCGTGCGCAGCGTCGAAGACCGCCCGTCACAGGCGACCGTCAACGTCGCACGCTTCTGGTGAACCTGGCCGTCGGCACCGCGATAGCGGACTCCGACCACCGCGTCGCCTGCACAGATGGGACCCAGCACCTCGGTGCTGCGCATTAGCGTGAAGGACGGCTCGCGTTCGGCGGCCGCGGCCAGCAGTTCGAGGAAATCCCACTGCGGTACCAGGGCGATGTGCTTGTGCGGCCCCGGGAGACCCCGCAGATCCATCGCGACCCGGGTGCCTTGCACCGTCATCTCCAGCGTGTCGATCTCGCGATGCGGAACCGCGGCGAACTCGTCGGACAACCCCAACTCGTCGAGCAGGCGCAGCGTGCTGGCGTGCACGGTGTCACCGCGGAAATCGCGCAGAAAGTCGGCGTGTTTCTCCATCACCGTGACCTCGACCCCGGCGCGGGCCAGCAGCAGTCCGAGCGTGATGCCCGCCGGGCCGCCGCCGACCACGATGCATGTGGTGCCCTCTGCGCGGTGCTCGGGATCCCTGTCGGTGGACACGGCCCAATCTTCGCATCGCCTAGGCTGGCCGCGTGGGTGGCTTTCTGAGTTGGTGGGACGGAGTTGAGCTGTGGCTCACCGGTCTGCCGTTCGTCGCCCAGACCGCGGTGGTGATGCCGGTGGTGCTCGCCTTGGCGTACGGCATCGCGGTGGTACTCGACGGCGCCCTCGGTAACGGGATCAGGTTGGTGCGGCATTTACGTCACGACGACCCGGACGTTGACCGATGAGCGCTTGCGCGAAGAGCAGGAGATACCGATGAGCGGGATGCCGCGCTCGCGGGTCACGTTGGTCCTCGTCATCCTGGTGATCCTGGTGATCGTCATGTGGCTGTTCACCCGTTGACACCGGCGACGCTCGACGGGCAGATCGCGGGAATTCTGTTAGGCTTCGCGCCATGCAAACGGCGTCCGGCAACAAGAACGGCCATGTATTGGCCCTCATTGCCGTGGGTTTGAGCGCTGTCGCTGATGTTTGTTGTTGTTGCTGACCCCTGCCCGTCCGCGGTTCGGTGTCGGTGACGGCTGTGAGATGACGCCTCGTGCTGATCCATCGCCTTCCCGTCGGGTCGGGTTCCACCGAAATCTCCCGCAACGAAAGGTCTCTGATGGTCGACTTCCGCAACTCCTGGCGCGCCGCCGTGTGGCTGGCGACCACCGCCACAGTGCTCGCGGCGTGCGGTGGGGGATCGAGCGATGTGGTGGGCGGCAGCGGCGGCAGCGACGCCGACACGACGCTCACCCTGGTCGCTTACGCCGTTCCGGAGCCGGGCTGGAGCAAGATCATCCCGGCGTTCGCCGCGACGCCGGAGGGTGAAGGCGTCGGAGTCACCGCGTCATACGGCGCCTCGGGCGACCAGTCCCGCGCGGTCGTCGACGGCAAGCCCGCCGACATCGTGAACTTCTCGGTCGAACCCGACATCACCCGGCTGGTCGATGCCGACAAAGTGGCCAAGGACTGGAACGCCGACGCCACCAAGGGCATCCCGTTCGGGTCGGTGGTCACGTTCGTCGTTCGCGAGGGCAACCCGAAGAACATCAGGGACTGGGACGACCTGCTGCGACCCGGTATCGAGGTCGTCACCCCGAGCCCGCTCAGTTCGGGCTCCGCGAAGTGGAACCTGCTGGCTCCATATGCGGCGAAGAGCAACGGCGGCCGGGACGAACAGGCCGGTATCGACTACGTCAACAAGCTGGTCACCGAGCACGTCAAGACCCGCCCGAGCTCCGGGCGCGAAGCCACCGACGTCTTCCTGCTGGGCACCGGCGATGTCCTGTTGAGTTATGAGAACGAGGCCATTCACGTCGAGCGGCAGGGCAAGCCGGTCGAGCACGTCAACCCGCCGCAGACCTTCAAGATCGAGAACCCGGTCGCCGTGGTGACGTCGAGCGCGCACCTGGACAAGGCCAACGCGCTCAAGAACTTCCTCTACACCCCGGAGGGGCAGAAGATCTGGGCCGAGGCCGGTTTCCGGCCCGTCGACCCGGCCGTCGCCGCGGACTTCGCCGACGACTTCCCCACGGCGGAGAAGTTGTGGACGATCGCAGATCTAGGTGGTTGGGCCGAGGTCGACCCGGCGTTGTTCGATAAGGACACCGGCAGCATCACGAAGATCTACAAGCAGGCGACTGGATGACCCCAGCTTCGGGGGCGCTGGATTTCAACCCCGAGACGATCCGGCCCGCCCCCAGCGACGGTGCGGGCGAACGGGGGTCGGGTCTCTGGGGCCCTCGCTACGGGACCACATCGCTGCGCGTCGGCGCGGCGTCGATCTGGCTGAGCATCATCGTGCTGCTGCCGCTGGCCGCGATCCTGTGGCAGGCCGCGGGCGGTGGATGGAAGGCGTTTTGGTTCGCGGTCACGTCGAACGCGGCCTTGGACTCGTTCCGGGTGACGCTGACCGTCTCGTTCGGGGTGACGCTGGTCAATCTGGTCTTCGGGCTGCTGGTGGCCTGGGTGCTGACGCGCGACGAGTTCCCCGGCCGGCGGTTGGTCGACTCGGTGATCGACCTGCCGTTCGCATTGCCGACGATCGTGGCCAGCCTGGTGATGCTGGCGCTCTACGGTCCCGCCAGCCCGGTCGGCCTGCACCTGCAGCACACGAAATGGGGCATCGGGGTGGCGCTGCTGTTCGTCACGCTGCCCTTCGTCGTGCGCTCCGTGCAACCCGTGCTGCTCGAACTCGACCACGAGGTCGAGGAGGCGGCGGCCTCGTTGGGCGCCAACAACTGGGTCATCTTCACCAGGGTGGTGCTGCCCGCGCTGCTGCCGGCGTTGCTGTCGGGCGCGGGTCTGGCGTTCTCACGCGCGATCGGCGAGTTCGGTTCGGTGGTGCTGATCGGCGGTGCCGTACCCGGCGAGACCGAGGTGTCCTCACAGTGGATCAGGACGCTGATAGAGAATGACGACCGCACCGGAGCGGCGGCGATTTCGATTGTGCTGCTGGCGATCTCGTTCGTAGTGCTGTTCATTCTGCGCGCGGTGGGCTCGCGCGCGGCCAAACGTGACGAGCTGGCCCGATGATTTTGTCGCCCGCGGTCAAGCACCTGTTGCGCTACCTGGCGCTGGCCTACGTCCTCGTGCTGGTGGTCGTCCCGGTCGGCCTGATCCTGTGGCGCACCTTCTCCCCGGGGGTGAGCGCCTTCGTCGCATCGATCACCACCCCAGCGGCGATATCGGCGCTGCACCTCTCGCTGCTGGTGGTCGCGATCGTGGTGCCGCTCAACGTGTTGTTCGGGGTGCCGACGGCTCTGGTCCTGGCGCGCAACAAGTTTCGCGGTAAGAGCGCCATGCAGGCGGTCATCGACCTGCCGTTCGCGGTGTCGCCGGTGGTCGTCGGTGTCGCGCTGATCCTGCTGTGGGGTTCGGCGGGACTCTTCGGTTTCGTCGAAAACAACCTGGGCCTCAAGATCATCTTCGGGTTTCCCGGCATCGTGCTGGCCAGCATCTTCGTCACGGTCCCGTTCGTGATCCGTGAGGTCGAACCGGTGTTGCACGAGATCGGCACCGACCAGGAAGAAGCCGCGGCCACGCTGGGTTCGCAGTGGTGGCAGACGTTCTGGCGGGTGACGCTGCCGTCCATCCGGTGGGGACTGACGTACGGCATCGTGTTGACGATTGCGCGCACCCTCGGTGAATACGGCGCCGTGCTGATGGTGTCGTCCAACCTGCCGGGATCGTCGCAGACGCTCACACTGTTGGTATCGGACCGGTATGCCCGGGGCGCGGAGTACGGCGCCTACGCGGTGTCGACGCTGCTGATGACGGTGGCCGTGGTGGTGTTGGTCGCGCAGGTGGTCCTCGACGCCCGCCGGTCCCGGGCGAGCAAGTAGGCGCAGGAAGAAGGAGCAGATGAGCGACGCAATCGTGGTGCGGGGCGCCAACAGGCGCTACGGCGACTTCGCGGCGTTGGACAACGTCGACTTCGAGGTGCCGGACGGTTCGCTCACCGCGCTGTTGGGTCCCAGTGGCTCCGGCAAGTCGACGTTGCTGCGGGCCATCGCGGGCCTGGATCAGCCCGACACCGGCACCATCACGATCAACGGCCGCGACGTGACGAACGTCCCGCCGCAGCGTCGCGGCATCGGCTTCGTGTTCCAGCACTACGCGGCGTTCAAGCACCTCACGGTCCGCGACAACGTCGCGTTCGGGCTGAAGATCCGCAAGCGGCCCAAGGCCGAGATCGCCGAGAAGGTCGACAACCTGCTCGAAGTGGTGGGACTGGCCGGGTTTCAGACCCGCTACCCCAACCAGCTCTCCGGCGGCCAGCGTCAACGCATGGCGTTGGCACGGGCGCTCGCGGTCGACCCGCAGGTACTGCTGCTCGACGAACCGTTCGGCGCGCTGGACGCCAAGGTTCGCGAGGATCTGCGGGCCTGGCTGCGCCGGCTGCACGAAGATGTTCACGTCACGACGGTGCTGGTGACACACGATCAGTCCGAGGCACTCGACGTCGCCGACCGGATCGCGGTGCTCAACAACGGCCGTATCGAACAAGTCGGTTCCCCCGCAGAGGTTTACGATGCACCCGCCAACGCATTCGTGATGTCGTTCCTGGGCGCGGTGTCGTCGTTGAACGGCTCGCTGGTCCGCCCGCACGATATCCGGGTCGGGCGCAACCCGGACATGGCGATCGCCGCCACCGACGAGTCGGTGCAGACCACCGGAGTGGTGCGCGCGATCATCGACCGGATCGTCATGCTGGGCTTCGAAGTACGCCTTGAATTGCACAGCGCGACCGACCAGATGCCGTTCACTGCGCAGATCACCCGCGGCGACGCCGAGGCGCTCGGCCTCGAGGAGGGCGATACGGTCTACGTGCGTGCGACCCGCGTTCCGCCGCTGCCGGACCGTGACCAGGCCCCGAGCGATCAGGCCGACGAGGCGCTGACGAAGTCCTGACTCCGGGCCCAAAAATGGGGCAATCGCCCCATCCCCGGAAATGCCCGCGCTGGTTCAGTTGTTCGCATGGACACTTTGAGCACACCAACCCGGGTCGACCCGGACAAGCTGATGGCCTTCGTCTTTCGCGCGGTCGAGGAGGCCGGGGCCGCACTCAACTGTGCGCTCGTCGTCATGGGCGACCGGCTGGGGTACTACCGGTCATTGGCCGAGCACGGGCCCAGCACCCCGGCCGAGTTGGCCGAGCACACCGACACCGACGGGCGCTACGCCAGGGAATGGCTCAATGCGCAGGCCGCCGGGTCGTTCGTCGAATACGACCCGTCGACCGGTCGTTACCACCTGCCGCCCGAGCAAGTGGTCGCGCTCACCGACGAGACCAGCCCGGCCTTCGTCGGCGGCTTGTTCCAGATCGCCCACGGAACGGCAACTGATGCAGCGCAGATCATCTCGGCGGCCGAGGCCGGGCACGGTGTGGGATGGGGCGAGCACAACTCCGATGTCCACGTCGGATGTGAACGGTTCTTCCGCCCGACGTACGCCGCCCATCTGGTGACCGACTGGATCCCCGCGTTGGACGGCGTCGTGGACAAACTGACGTCCGGCGCCAGCGTGGCCGATATCGGCTGCGGCCACGGGGCATCGACAATACTGATGGCTCAAGCATTTCCGGCGTCGACGTTCGTCGGGACGGACGGGCACGCCGAGTCGATCGCGGTGGCCCGTGAGCGTGGGGCGGCAACGGGCGCGGGATCGGTCAGTTTCTCCACGGCAGCCGCGGACGCGTTCGGCGGCGGCCCGTACGACCTGGTGACGATGTTCGACTGCCTGCACGACATGGGCGACCCGATCGGCGCGGCACGCCATGTGCGGGAGGTCATCGCCGATGACGGCACGTGGATGGTGGTCGAGCCGGCGGCCGGTGACCGCGTGGAAGACAACCTCAACCCGATCGGGCGGGCGTACTACGGCTTCTCGACGCTGTTGTGCACACCGTCTTCGCTGGCGCAACCCGTCGGAATGGCACTTGGCACGCAGGCAGGCCCTGCCCGCATCCGCGAAGTCGTCACCGCTGCAGGGTTCAGTCGTTTTCGGCTCGCCGCCCAGACGCCGTTCAACAACGTGTTTGAAATCAGGCCCTGATATCGATCACGCGGCGGCCGCAGCGCCCGCGGTGATCGCGACCACCGTGTCGAAGCGGTCCAGCACCGTCGCCGCGACAAGGTTGTGCGAGCCCAGCGGCTCGGCCATCGGAATACCCTCCGCAGCAGCGTATGCGGCGACCCGATCGGTGATCCGGCCGTGCGCCAGAAACCACGGTGCGATGACCAGGCGCTCGGCGCCGCCGGCGCGTAGGCGGTCGGCGACGTCGGCCACGTCGGCGTACGGTCCTGTGGCGAACGCGACTTGCGCTCCGGCCCAACGCGTTCCGCGCTGTAGCGCGTGAGCGACGGTCGCGGTCTGGGCGTTGGCGACCGGGTGCGATGAGCCGACCGCGACCACCAGCACACCGAGGTCTCGGTCGTCGGGGGAGACGCCGATCTCGGCCAGCCGCTGGCGCAGCACGGTCAACAGGGCGGGATCCTCGCCGAGCACCTCGGCCCGGTCGACCATAGCGCCTGACTCCGCGACGACCGCGGGGATGTCGATCCGCGCGTGAAAAGCGCTGGCCAACAGGAACGGTACGACCACACTGGGGGTGTGAAGGTCGCGCAGGGTGTCGAGCAGGCTCGGGCCGTTCTGCTCGAGGAACGCCGGGCGGACGTCAAGCCACGGACGCAGCCGCCGGATCCGGCCCGCCACTGCGTGGGTCACCTCCGCCGACCGCGGATCGGCGCTGCCGTGCGCGGTCAGCACGAGCGTCACTGGGGCCTCACGATGCGTGCAGCCCACATTCGATCTTGCCGGTGCCGGCCCAGCGGCCGCTGCGCGGATCGGCGCCCTCGACGGGTTTGGCCGTGCACGGTGCGCAACCGATGGACGGATACCCCTCGTAGACAAGCGGATTGACGAGAACACCGTTGGTGTCGATGTAGGCCTGCATGTCCTCGTCGGTCCAGGTCGCCAGCGGGTTGATCTTCACGAGCCCGAATGCCGCATCCCAGCTGATCAGCGGCGCGTTGGCGCGCGTCGGCGCCTCCACCCGGCGGATTCCGGTCACCCACGCCGAGTACCCGCGCAACGCCTTGGAGAGCGGTTCGACCTTGCGCATCCGGCAGCACTCGTTGGGTTCGCGGGCGAACAAATCCTTGCCGAACAACTCGTCCTGTTCGGCCACGCTCTTGTCGGCGGTGACGTTGACGATGTTCACGTCGTAGACCGCTTCGACCGCATCGCGGGTGCCGATGGTCTCGACGAAGTGGTAACCGGTGTCGAGGAACAAGATGTCCACTCCGGGCCGCACCTTGGCGGCCAGATCGACGAGCACCGCGTCCTGCATGTTGGACGCCACCACGTAGCCGGATCTCACCGGCCCGCCGGCGGCATTCGGACCGAAGTTCTCGTCCGTCCACCGCAGCAGATCCAGTGCGCTCGCGCCCTCGAGTTCGGCCGCTGCCCGTTCGGCCAGCGCCTGCAGGTCGGTATCCGTCGTCGTCACTCGGCTCACCTCAAATCCGCTTCGTCGGCTCTTATCGCCCACGTAGCGAAACGCTCGCCGTGCTCCCGTTGTTTCACGAAGTTGCGCACGATCCGGTCGATGTAGTCGCCGAGCTCACTGGACAGCACCTTGTGCTGGCGCAGTTTGCGCCCGAAACCGCTGTCCAGCCCGAGGCTGCCGCCCAGGTGCACCTGGAAACCCTCGACCGAGTTGCCATCACCGTCGTCGACCATCTGGCCCTTGAACCCGATGTCGGCGACCTGGATGCGCGCGCACGAGTTCGGGCAGCCGTTGATGTTGACCGTGATCGGCACGTCGAGTTGCGCGTTGATGTCCTCGAGCCGCTTCTCCAGTTCCGGCACCAGAACCTGCGCGCGGGTGCGCGTCTCGGTGAACGACAACTTGCAGAACTCGATACCGGTGCAGGCCATCAGGTTCTTGCGCCAGTGCGACGGCTCCGGCGGCAACCCGAGCGCCTTGAGGCCCTCCGACAACTCGTCGAGCTTGTCGTCGGGCACGTCGAGGATGATCAGCTTCTGGTAGGGGGTGAACCGGATGCGGTCCGAACCCGCCGCCTCGGCGAGGTCGGCCACCTTGGTCAGGATGGTGCCCGACACCCGGCCCGCGATCGGCGCGACGCCGACGGCGTTGAGGCCGTTCTTGAGCTTCTGGATGCCCACGTGGTCGATCGGGTGTTTGACCGGCTCGGGTGCGGGCCCGTCGATCAGCTTGCGGCCCAGGTATTCGGCCTCGAGCACCTGCCGGAACTTTTCGACACCCCAGTCCTTGATGAGGAACTTCAACCGCGCCTTGGACCGCAACCGCCGGTATCCGTAGTCACGGAACACCGCGGTGACGCCCTCCCACACGTCGGCCACCTCGTCGAGCGGGATCCACGCGCCGAGCCGCTGCGCCAGCATCGGGTTGGTCGACAGGCCGCCGCCGACCCACAGATCGAGGCCGGGGCCGTGTTCGGGGTGGTTGACCCCGATGAACGAGATGTCGTTGACCTCGTGCGCGACGTCCTGCAGGCCCGAGATCGCGGTCTTGTACTTGCGCGGCAGGTTGGAGTACTCGGGATTGCCGATGTAGCGCCGCACGATCTCGTCGAGTGCGGGCGTCGGGTCGAGCACCTCGTCGAGCGATTCGCCGGCCAACGGCGACCCGAGCATTCCGCGGGGGCAGTCGCCGCATGCCTCGGTGGTCTGCAGGCCGTGCGCGGCCAGTCGGTCCCAGATCTCCGGCACGTTCTCGATCTCGAGCCAGTGATACTGCAGGTTCATCCGGTCGGAGATGTCGGCGGTGTCGCGGGCGAAGTCGATGGAGATCTGGCCCAGCGTGCGCAGCGCCGCGGCGGACAACGCCTTGCCATCGCAGCGCACCCGCATCATGAAGTACTTCGCCTCGAGCAGGTCGGCGTTCTCGTCGCCGGTCCACGTGCCGTCGTAGCCCTGCTCGCGCTGGGTGTACAGACCCATCCAGCGGAACCGGCCGCGCAGATCGGTCTTGTCGATGCCGTCGAAGCCGGTCTTGGCGTAGATGTCGATGATGCGGCGGCGCACATTCAGCGCGTCGTCATCCTTCTTGAGCTGCTCATTGCCGTTGAGCGGTTCACGGTAGCCGTGCGCCCACTGCCCCTCGGCGCGGGGCCGCTTCGCGGGCTTGGGCTTGGATTCTGCTGTGGTCATGGATGTGGCTCCTTCGTGGAGCCGGATCGCGCGTCAACACCGGGGCTGTCCGGCGGCGCAGATCCGGCGGCCAGCTGAAATACAGATGGGCAGGTCTACGGCGTCAGGGCAGACAACAACAGCTACAAACGCGCTTGAAATCGACATGCCGCCGCGCCACCAGGGCTACACGCTGGGGGAAGATGCGGACGGAGGTCACGTGCCCAATTGTGCCACGGACACCGACATATGCCCTAACCGGGCGAGATTTGCGCTCATCGTGAGCACAAACGCGAGATTGCATCCACGCAGCAAAAGTACGAGTAGCCGCCTGCGTGGATGCAATCTCGCGTTCAAGCGCACAATCGCTTGCATGACCCGAACCGCCGCAGCCGGAAACCATGCGCCGACGGTGGCGCTGCCGGCCATGACTCCTGCCCGGGGGCGGCCGTTCGGCATCTACATCCATGTGCCGTTCTGCGCCACCCGCTGCGGGTACTGCGACTTCAACACCTACACACCTGGTGAGCTGGGCGGCACCAGCCCCGACGGGTGGTTGGCCGCACTGCGGGCCGAGCTGGCCCGGGCGGTGCGCCATCTGGGCCGCGTCCCTGAAGTGAACACCGTATTCGTCGGCGGGGGCACGCCGTCGCTGCTGGGCGCGGCGGGCCTGACCGCGGTGCTCGACGCCGTACGCGCGCACTTTCCTCTGGTCAGCGGCGCCGAGGTCACCACCGAGGCCAATCCGGAGTCGACCTCTCCGTCGTTGTTCGACCGACTGCTGGAGGCCGGCTACACCCGGGTGTCGCTGGGCATGCAGTCCGCGGCGCCGCACGTGCTGGAGACGCTGGACCGGACCCACTCGCCGGGCCGTGCGCTCGCCGCGGCTCGCGAGTCCCGTGCGGCCGGATTCGAGCACGTCAACCTCGACCTCATCTACGGCACGCCGGGTGAGTCGGACGAGGACCTGCTGCGCTCGGTCGACATGGTCGTGGAGGCCGGTGTCGACCACGTATCGGCGTACGCGCTGGTCGTCGAGGACGGGACGGCGATGGCGCGTCGGGTGCGCCGCGGCGAGCTCGTACCACCCGATGACGACGTGCTGGCCCACCGCTACGAGCTGCTCGACGCGCGCCTGGCGGGCGCCGGCTTCGACTGGTACGAGGTCTCCAATTGGAGCAAGCCGGGCGGCGAGTGCCTGCACAACATCGGCTACTGGAACGGCGGCCACTGGTGGGGGGCTGGACCCGGTGCGCACGGCTTCGTCGAAGCGGTCCGGTGGTGGAACGTCAAACATCCCCAGCCGTATGCGCAAACCCTGGCCGAGGGCAGGCTGCCGGTGGCCGACTACGAGCGTCTCGACGCCGACACCATGCACACCGAAGACGTGATGCTGCGCGTGCGGTTGCGCGCCGGGCTGCCGACCAGCGCGCTCGGCGAGCGCGAGCTCCGCCGTGCCGACACCGCCGTCGCCGACGGGTTACTGACCCGAGCGGCCGACCGGCTCGTGCTCACCGACCGCGGCCGACTGCTGGCCGACGCGGTGGTTCGCACCCTGCTGGACTGACCGCGGCGTGCCTGACTGACTTCGGCCAACGTACTCACGACCCGGCGGCGCCGATCCCAGGTTCACGGTGTCGAACGTGATCGGCACCACCCTCCGGGCGGCGTTCGTACATTCCAAAAATGACCGCAGTTATGCGAGCATTGCCGCCATGGTGTGTGGCTTCTTAGGCAAGGCTATCCAGACCTCGGGATCAAGCTGACGTGACCGATACCGCCACAGACCAAGGTTTCACGGGACCCCAGCCGATCGCGATCGTCGGCCTCGGCTGCCGGGTGGCCGGCGACATCGGCACACCGGAGCGGTTCTGGAACTTCCTCCTCGCCGGCGGCAGCGACGTCCGTGAGGTGCCGGCGGAGCGCTGGGAACCGTACCTGCACCGCGACCCCCGCAACGCGGCGGTGCTCAAGGACGTCACGCGCTGGGCAACG
The DNA here is from genome assembly GCF_003284965.1 of Mycolicibacterium sp. GF69. Lineage (GTDB taxonomy): Bacteria > Actinomycetota > Actinomycetes > Mycobacteriales > Mycobacteriaceae > Mycobacterium. The sequence goes on along the minus strand of NZ_QMEW01000010.1, from coordinate 80,259 downwards.
TTCCTCGACGACCTGGCCGGATTCGACGCCGAGTTCTTCGGGGTGTCACCGCGCGAGGCCGACTTGATGGACCCCCAGCAGCGACTGGCGCTCGAAGTGAGCTGGGAAGCGCTCGAACACGCCGGCATCCCCCCGAAGTCGTTGGCGGGCAGTGACACCGCGGTGTTGATGGGTGTCAACTCCGATGACTACGGCAAGCTGATCATGGAAGATCTGCCCGGCATCGAAGCCTGGACCGGGATCGGCACGTCGCTGTGCGGTATCGCCAACCGGGTGTCTCACCTGCTCGATCTGCGGGGCCCCAGCGTGGCTCTCGACGCCGCATGTGCCGCGTCGCTGGTCGCCGTGCATCAGGCGTGCCAGATGCTCAATGCCGGCGAGACGTCGCTGGCGCTGGCGGGCGGGGTCAGCGCGTTGATCGGGCCGGGGCTGACCCGGGTGCTGGACGTGGCGGGCGCGACCGCACCCGACGGCCGCTGCAAGACGTTCGACGCCGCCGCCGACGGCTACGGACGTGGCGAAGGTGCCGGGGTCGTGGTGCTCAAGCGCCTCGCCGACGCGGTGCGCGACGGTGACCACGTCTACGCCGTGGTGCGCGGCGGTGCCGTCGCGCAGGACGGACGCACCGTCGGCATCATGTCGCCCAACGGCGACGCACAAGCCGACATGTTCAGGCGGGCATGCGGATTCGCGGGTATCGAACCATCGAGCGTCGACTTCGTGGAGGCGCACGGCACCGGCACGCCGTCCGGCGACCCCACCGAGGTGCGTGCGCTCGCGGCGGTTTACGGGACGGGCCGACCCGCCGACGCGCCGTGCCGCATCGGGTCGGTGAAGCCGAACGTCGGACACCTCGAAGGCGGCGCGGGGGTGGTGGGGCTCATCAAGACCGCGTTGTCGCTGCACCACGAGACGATCGCGCCGACCGCGGGCCTCACCACGCTGACCCCGGCGGTGGACTGGGCCGCCAGCGGGTTACGCGTGCCGACGCAGGTCGAGCCGTGGGAGCGCACCGCCGGTGCGCCGCGCCGCGCCGCGGTGTGCAGCTACGGCTACGGCGGCACCATCGCGCATGTGCTTCTCGAGGAGGCACCCCTCACCCAACCGGACACCGAAACCGCGCCGCCGCAGCAACTTCCGGTGATGATTCCCGTATCGGCGCGCAACACCACCCGGTTGCGCACGCAGGCGGGTGCGCTCGCGGCGCGGCTGCGGCAGAACCCGCCGCCGATTGAGCAGCTCGCGTCGACCCTGTGGAACCGCCGTTCGCACGAAACCGCCAGGGCCGTGGTGGTGGCCGACCACGCGGACGATGTGGCCGCGGTGACGTCCGGGTTGGCCGCGCTGGCCGACGATGCACCGGAACCCGCCGTGGTGACCGGCACGGTGCTGCCCGCCGCGGCCGACGGCGCCGTCTGGGTGTTCTCTGGCCACGGCTCGCACTGGATCGGTATGGGTCGTGAACTACTCGCCGCAGCACCTGAATTCGCTGCGGTGGTGGATGCCATCGATCCGGTGTTCACCGCGGAGCTGGGGTTCTCGGCCCGCGAGGCTATGACCACCGGCGAACTCGGCGGCACGGATCAGGTGCAGGCGCTGACGTTCGCCATGCAGGTCGGGCTGGCCGCGGTACTGCGGTCGCGTGGGGTCACGCCCGCGGCGGTGATCGGTCACTCGGTCGGCGAGGTCGCCGCATGCGTCACCGCCGGTGTCTTCGACCTGACCGTCGGCGCCGCGGTGGCGTGCTACCGGGCCCGCGGCTTCCGGTCGGTGATGGGACAGGGCGCGATGGCCTTGGTGCGTCTGCCGTTCGCCGAGGCGAAGCGGCGACTGGCGGGCCGCAGCGATGTGGTGGCCGCGATCAGCGCGTCGCCGGAATCGACGGTGATATCCGGCGTGGTGGCTGCCGTCGACGACGTCTGCCGCGAGTGGACCGAGCGTGGGGTGATGGTGCGCCGCGTCAACACCGACGTCGCGTTCCACAGTCCGGCTATGGATGCTCTCACCGGCGAACTCGGCCGCCTGACGGCACAACTGCCGCCATCTCGCACACCCGAGACCCGGCTCTACACAACGGCGTTGGCCGACCCGCGCTCCGAGGCGCCGCGCGACCAGCACTACTGGGTGGCCAACCTGCGCGACCGGGTGCGGTTCGCCGAAGCCGTGTCCGCCGCGATCGAGGATGGGCATCGGCTGTTCCTCGAGGTGTCGGCGCATCCGGTGGTGGCGCACTCGATCGTCGAGACGCTCACCTCGGCCGGCGTCGACCAGCACGCCGTCGTTCCGCTGCTGCGTCGGGACCGGCCCGAAATGCACTCGGTGGCAACGGCGGTCGGTGCGCTCTACTGCCACGGCGCGCCGGTCGAACACAAGTCGGCGACCGTGCCGTGGGCAGCCGAGCTGCCGGTGACGCAGTGGCAGCATCGTCGCTTCTGGCGCACGCCGACACCGCCGCCCGGTGGCCGCGGCGTGCACGACGTCGACAGCCATACTCTGCTCGGCGGCCGTATCGAGGTGACTGGCGCGGTGGCCTCCAAGATGTGGCAGACCCGGGTCGACCTCGACACCCGACCCTATCCGGGCAACCATCCGGTGCAGGGCACCGAGATCGTGCCCGCCGCCGTCATTATCAACACCTTCCTCGAAGCGGCCGGCGGTTTGCGTACGCGCTGTGACCGCGCCGGCACCGACCTGGTCGATGTCCGATTGCGCACCCCGGTGGCGCCGGGCCGCGCCCGCGATGTGCAGGTGGTGCTGCAGGATCGCGGGCTCACCCTGGCCACGCGCCTCGTCGACGACGACGAACAAGGTGAGGACGGCGGGTGGCTGACCCACAGCAGTGCGGTGGCCGCGGCCGACGACGATATCGAGGACCTCCTCGGCGAAGTGCTCGACGAACCCGCCGCGCGCGAAGTATGTCGCGATCTGTTGCCGTCCGGCCACGTCGTCGACAGGCTGGCGACACTGGGCGTCGCCGCGATGGGATTCGACTGGGAGATCCTCGAACTGCACGGTGGCGACGGTGAACTGCTCGCCAGGGTTGCCGCACGCGGCGACCGCATGGCAGCGACGTCGTGGGCCCCGCTGCTGGATGCGGCGACGTCTGCCGCCTCCACGGTGTTCGACGGGCCGCCGCGGCTGCGGATGCCGGCCCGCATCGACCGCGTCCAGGTGCACGGCCAACCCCCAGCAGTTGCGTTGCTGCACGTTCGGCGCAGGCCCGGCACCACCTCGACCGACGTGCTGCTGGCCGAGGAGTCCGGCAAGGTGCTTGCCTCGCTGACCGGAATGTCCTTCGAACAGCTCGAGAATCCCTCCGGCAGCGATGTTTCCGCAATGCTGCACCGGGTGTCGTGGCAGCCGGTGCCATGGCAGGCGGACGCCCGGCCGGCGGCGGTCGTGACGGTCGGCGGGGACGCCGCGACGCGCGAGTTCGTGGCGCGTGACCTGTCGGCCGCCGACGTACCCTGGGTGCATTGTGCCGGTCCTGCCGAAATCGCCGGCGCGGCAGATTCATTGGACCGCGACGCGGTTGTACTGGTGTTGCCGAGCAGGCATGACTCGCCGGAGTGCTCGGTCGGTGTGGTGACGCAGACGTTGCGGGCACTGCTCGAGCACGGCGCCAAGGCGCGGACGTGGGTGCTCACCCAGGATGTGCACGAGGGCGGCAATGTGGCCCATGCACCGCTGTGGGGCTTGGCCAGGGTCGCCGCCGCGGAGCACCCGGAGGTGTTCGCGGGAGTGCTCGACGTGGCGACTACCGAACTTCCGGTCGGCGTGCTCGCCGCGGTGCACGGTCACCCGGTCGTTGCTCTGCGTGACGGCGTCGCCTTGAGTGCGCGGCTGTCGTCCGCCGGGCGGGCGACCGGCACACCGATGCAGTGCTCGGCCGGCGGCACCTATGTGATCACCGGCGGGACCGGAGCGCTGGGCTTGCGAATGGCGCAGCGGCTGGCCGACATCGGCGCGCGCAGGCTGGTGTTGCTGTCGCGTAGCGGTATGCCGGATCGCGCCACCTGGCAATTGGATTCGGATCTGGTCCGCACCGTCACCGCACTCGAGGAGAGGGGGGTGTCCGTTCGCAGCGTGGCGATGGACATCGCCGCACCTGGAGCCGCCGACGAACTGCGGGCCGCGTTGCGCGACCTGCCGCCGGTGCGCGGCGTGATCCACGCGGCCGGTGTCGAGGCGGGCGCGCTGTTGGTCAACACGACGCCCGCGGACTTCACCGCGGCGATGCGGCCGAAGGTAGACGGCACGCTCACCCTGCACGAGGTATTCCCACCGGAGCAGTTGGACTGGTTGGTGTTGTTCTCGTCGTGCGGCTATCTCGCCGGTTTCCCCGGCCAGGGCGCCTACGCGTGCGCGAACTCGTTCCTCGACGGGATGGCACGGCACCGGCAGGCTCTCGGCGACCGCACCGTCAGCGTCGCGTGGACCGCCTGGCGCGGCCTGGGTATGGGCTCGACGTCCGGCTTCGTCGCGGCACAACTGGACGCACTGGGTATGGACACCGTCGGAGCAGACGAGGCGATGCGTGCACTGGATCTCGCCATGCGTCACGACGATCCGAATATTGTTGTGCTGCCTCTACTTCCGGCTGCTGCTGCAGTTCCGATGCTCGCCGATGTGGCGCCTTCGGAGACGGCCTGCGGCATCGAGGACGCGCCACCGGTGGGCCTGGTTGACGCGGATCCGGAGCGAGTCGCGCAGGTCGTCGCGGCCGCCGTCGCCGCGCAGTTGGGCGTGGCCGAGGCCGACGTCGAGACCGGTCTTCCGCTGGTGGAGGTCGGCGTCGACTCGATCATGACGGTGGGACTGCTGCGCCAGCTCGAGAAGCAGACCGGGTTGTCGTTGCCGCCGACGCTGCTCTGGGAGTACCCGACGGCTGCGGCGGTCGCCGAACGCCTCGTTGAACTGCTCGACGCACCGGAGCCCGCGGACCAGGTGTCCTGAGAACCTTTAGCGCCGAGACCAAAGCCCTGCGCAGGTGCATCAGGACGTCAACTGGGCGATGACCTTTTTCTTGTCGACCTTGCCGACGGCGGTCTTGGGCAGCGTCGGCAGCGGCGCCAACACGTCGGGCCTGCAGTGCGCCGATACGCCCCGCTCGTCGAGGAACTGGTTCAGCTCGGCCAGTGTGACCGGAGCGCCCTTGAACACCACTGCGGCGCAGATCTTCTCACCGAGGAACTCGTCGGGTAACGCCACTGCGGCTGCGGCATAGACTGCCGGATGCGCGAACAGGTGCTCCTCGAGATCTGACGCCGACACGGTCTCGCCGCCGCGGTGAATGACATCCTTGATGCGCCCGGTCACCTCCACATAGCCGGCCCGCGGGCCGTCGGAGAAGATCCGCACCCGGTCGCCGCTGCGGTAGAAGCCGTCGGGGGTGAACGACCGCGCGTTCGCCTCGTCGGCCCGGTAGTAGCCGTTGAGCGTGTACGGCCCCCGCACGAGCAACTCGCCTTCCTGGCCGGGCGCGACCTCGGCGCCGGACTCGTCGACCACGCGCATCTCGTCATGCTGCGACATCGGCCTGCCCTGGGTGTTGACCACCACGTCGACGGGATCGCCGGGTCGGGTGAAGTTCAACATGCCCTCGGCCATCCCGAAGATCTGCTGCAGTCCCGGGGTGAGACCAGACAGGATGAACTCGGCCTCCTGCGGTGTCATCCGGGAACCGCCGACCTGCACCAGTCTCAAGGACGTGGGCAGCACCGGTTCCCATTCGCAGGCCTGTGTCCACACCTTGGCCAGCGCGTTGACCAGGGCGGTCACCGTCACCTTGTGCCGGTCGATCAGCGCGAACGCGGCCTCGGGGCTGGCGTCGGTGGTGAAAACCGAAGGCGCGCCGACGCTCATCGAGCCCAGCAGGCCCGGGCACGCCAACGGGAAGTTGTGTCCGGCGGGCAACACGACGAGATAGACGTCGTCACCGTTGAGGCGGCACTCCTGGGCGCTTGCTCTCGCGGTGTAGACGTAGTCGTTGTGGGTGCGGGCGATGAGCTTCGGCAGCCCGGTGGTGCCGCCCGACACCAGCAGCAGCGCGGGCACATCGGGATCGACCGGCGCACGTTCGGGCAGTGGCCCGTCGAAATCGGCTAGATCAGACCAGGATTGGAAGCGGCCCGGTTCGTCGTGGACGAACACGTGCTGCAGCGCCGGGTTGTCCCGCAGGAGGTCCTCGGCGAGCTCGCGGTAGTCGAAGCCGCCGACCGCGTCGGGCACGATCAGGCCGACGGCGCCGCTCACCGCGGCGAAGTGGTTCAGTTCCGCGGATCGGTGCCCGGGCAGGCACATGACCGGGACGACGCCGGCGCGCAGCACACCGAACAACGCGACGGCGAATTCGCAGGTGTTCGGCAGCTGCAGCAGCATCCGGTCACCGGGGGCGATGCCGCGGTCGGCCAGCGCCGCGGCGATGCGATCGGTCCGCGCGTCCAGTTCGGCGAACGTGTAGCTGACGGTGGGGTCGATCACGGCGGTCCGCTCGGGCCACGCGGCCACCGCGTCGCGCAGGATCGAGTCGAGTGGGCGCCCGGCCCAGTAGCCCGCCCGCCGGTACTCATCGGCGCGGTCGGCGGGAAACGGTGTGAAACCGGTCGTGAGGTCGCGCAGACCGCCCTGTTCTGCTGGTGGACGCTGCTCGAAACCGGTGCTCATGACGGATGCGGCCCCTCGGGGTAGGTGTGTTTGGTGGCTCGAATATAAGGTAGCGTTCCCCGCGTTAGTTAGGGCAGCCTGCACTAATTCGGAGGGTCGCGTGGGTCTTGGTGAGACGGGTTCGGTCGATCGCACCGTCCGGGAGGAGGTGGCCGAACTTCTCGGTGTCCGCCCTGACGACGTCGACCCGGAGGCCGACCTGATCGCCTCCGGTCTCGATTCGATCCGCATGATGTCGCTGTCCGGGCGGTGGCGCAGGCAGGGCATCGACATCAACTTCGCCGCGCTCGCAGAGAACCCCACCGTCGCGGCGTGGTCGGCGTTGGTGGCCGGACGCTCCGGCGGTGAAAGCCCCGAGCGGGCGGCCCAACCGGCACCCGCAGACGAGAGCGAGCCGTTCCCGCTGGCGCCGATGCAGCACGCGATGTGGCTGGGCCGCAACGACGATCAGCAACTCGGCGGGGTGGCCGCGCACCTCTACGTCGAATTCGACGGTGTGGGCGTCGACCCGGCGCGGCTTCGGCAGGCCGCGGCGAAACTCGTTGCGCGCCACCCGATGCTGCGCGTCGAAATCCTTCCCGACGGTACCCAGCGGATCGGTGACCGTGGCTTACCCGTGACGGTGTACGACCTGCGCGATCTGGACGCCGCAGCCGCCGAGCAGCGCCTCGAGACCATTCGGCAGCAGAAGTCGCATCAGATCCTCGACGGCGACGTGCTCGAGCTGAGCCTGTCGCTGCGTCCCGACGGTGGCACCCGGCTGCATGTCGACATGGACATGAACGCCGCCGACGCGGTGAGCTATCGCAAGTTCATGGCCGACCTCGCGGTGTTCTACCGCGGTGGCGACCTGCCGGAGTTGGGCTACACCTACCGCGAGTACCGGGCCGCGCTGACGGCCGCGGACAGGGGACCTTCCGAGGAAGACCGGCGTTGGTGGACCGAGCGAGTGCCCGAACTCCCCGAATCGCCTGCGCTGCCGCTGATTCCACCCGCCGAGCAGCAGGACCCCTGTCGCAGCGTCCGGCTCTGGCACATCTTCGACGTCGCGACCCGAGACGCGCTGTTCGCCGCCGCACACCGCCGCGGCATCACACCTGCGATGGCCGTCGCGGCGTCGTACTCCCATGCGCTGGCCCGCTGGTCGAGCAACTCCCGGTTCCTGCTCAACCTGCCGATGTTCGGCCGTGAGCCGTTCCACGCCGACGTCGAAAAACTGGTCGGCTGCTTCACGTCTTCGCTGATGCTCGACATCGACCTGACACACACCCGCAGCCCGGCGCAGCGGGCACGCGCGGTGCAGGAGACGCTGCACCACACCGCGCGGCACTCCAGTTACTCCGGCCTTTCGGTGTTGCGCGACCTCGGCCGGCACCGCGGCAACCAGGTGCTCGCTCCGATCGTCTACACCAGCGCACTGGGGCTCGGCGATCTGTTCGCCGGCGAGGTCACCGACCAGTTCGGGGCCCCGGTGTGGACGATCTCCCAAGGCCCGCAGGTGCTCATCGACGCGCAGGCGACGCCGCTGACCGACGGACTGATGATCAACTGGGACGTACGGGTCGACGCCTTCCGGCCCGGTGTCGCCGAGGCGATGTTCGCCTATCACGTCGCGGAGCTGACCCGCCTGGCCACCGATGACGCCGCATGGGACGCACCCGATCCGTCCGCGGTGCCCGCGCAGCAGCAGGCCGTGCGGCGGGAGCTGAACAGCACGGCCGCGCCGCCCAGCGGGGAGGCGATCCACGATGGGTTCTTCCGCAACGCCGCTGCTCACCCCGATGCGCCCGCGGTGTTCAGCCGCGACGGCGACCTGACCTACGGTGAACTTCGCCGCCGCGCGCTGGGCGTCTCAGCTGCGTTGCGCGACAACGGTGTTCGACCCGGTGACTTGGTGGCACTGATCGGCCCCAAATGCGCCGAGCAGGTCCCCGCGGTGCTGGGCATCCTCGCGTCCGGCGCCGCCTACCTGCCGATCGGTGCGGACCAGCCGGCCGAGCGCACCGCGCGGATACTCGACTCGAGCGGGGTGGCGGCGGTGCTCGTGTGCGGCGGTGCCGACATCGCGCGAAGCGGTGTGCCGGTGATCGACGTGTCCGACGCGGCCGTCCGTGACATCGACGTGCACCCCGTCGATGTCGACCCCGATGCGCTTGCCTACGTGCTGTTCACGTCCGGTTCGACCGGTGAACCCAAGGGGGTGGAGTTGACCCACGACGCGGTGATGAACACCGTCGAGTTCGTCACCGACCGCTTCGGGATCGACGCGGCCGATCGCAGCTTGGCGCTGGCGTCGCTGGAAGCAGACATGTCCGTACTCGAGATCTTCGCGCCGCTGCGCGCCGGCGGTGCGGTCGTGATGGTCGACGAGGACCAGCGCCGCGACCCCGACACCTGGGCACGGCTGATCGAGCAGCACGGCGTGACGTTCCTGAACTGGATGCCCGGTTGGCTCGACATGTTGCTCGAAGTCGGCGGCGATCGGCTCGCCGGCCTGCGCGTGGTGCTGCTCGGCGGTGACTGGGTGCGCCCGGAACTGATTTGGGCGCTGCGTGACTCGGCGCCGAGCGTGCGCGCCGCGGGCCTCGGCGGCGCAACCGAGACCGCCGTGCACGGCACGATCTGCGAGGTTGACGACCCGCCGGCGTCCTGGACCTCGGTGCCCTACGGCACGCCGTTGCCGAACAACGCCTGCCGTGTGGTGGCCGCCGACGGTTCGGACTGCCCGGACTGGGTGCCCGGCGAACTGTGGTTCACCGGACGCGGCGTTGCCCGCGGATATCGGGGCCGGCCCGATCTGACCGCCGAGAAGTTCGTCGAACACGACGGCCGAACCTGGTACCGCACCGGCGATCTCGTGCGCTACCTACCCGACGGGACACTGGAGTTCGTCGGCCGCGTCGACCATCGGGTCAAGATAAGCGGCTACCGCATCGAACTCGGCGAGGTCGAGGCGGCGCTCAAGCGGGTCACGGGCGTGGACGCGGCGGTCGCCGCGGTCATCCCCGGAGAACGCGATGTGCTGGCCGCACTGGTGCGCACCGACGACCCCGCCGTCGACGGTCGGACGGTCACCGCGGCGCTGAGCAATCTGGTGCCTGCGCACATGATTCCGAAGATCGTCGTGGTGGCCGACCGGATCCCGTTCACCATGAACGGCAAACTCGACCGCAAGGCCGCCGCGCGTCTGCTGGCCGACGCCGATCCGCCTGCGGGGCAGGACTATCGGGCGCCGGCCACCCCGCTGGAGTCCGCGCTGGTCGCGATCGTCGAAGGCGTGCTCGATGTCGATGACGGCGTGCGGGTCGGGGTGGACGACGACTTCTTCGCCCTCGGTGGGGATTCGGTGCTGGCGACGCAGGTGATCGCGCGCGTCCGCGACTGGCTCGACACGCCGACCGTGTTGGTCACCGACATGTTCGCGTCGCGCTGCGTATCGAAGCTCGCCGAGCGGCTTCTCGCCCGCGAACCCGACGGCCGGCGGCTCGACGCGGTGGCCGAGATCTACCTCGAGGTGGCCGAGATGGACAGCGCGGAGGTGCTTTCCGAACTCGAATCCTCGGCGTAGGGCCGAGCGTAGGGCCGAGCGTAGGCCTCAGCCCAGGGCTTCAGCTAAGGGCCGAAGCCAGGCGGCGCCACTGATCGCGCGGGAACTCCCGCGGATCGGCGGTGAGCACCTGCACGCAAACGTGGTCGGCGCCGGCGTCGTGGTGCTCTTGCACCCGATTCAGTACCGTTTCCTCGTCGCCCCAGGCGATGATCGCGTCGAACAGCCGGTCGCTGACCGTTGCGACGTCGTCTTCGGTGAAACCCGAGCGCAGGAGGTTGTTGGCGTAGTTGGGCAACGCCAGATACGAACGCAGCCAATCGGTTCCGAGCGTCCGCGCCTCGTCGGCGTCGCTGCACAGCAGCACCGTCTGTTCGGGCAGCAGCAGCGGCCCGGCGCCGAGCTGCTCGCGGGCGTACCGCGTGTGGTCGGGGGTGACCAGATAGGGATGCGCACCGCGCGAGCGGGTCGCGGCCAGTTCGAGCATCTTCGGGCCCAGAGCCGCGAGCACGCGGTTTTCGACCGGAACCGGCTGCGGCGTAGCGTCGAGGTCGTCGAGGTACTTGCGGGTCGCGGCCAGTGGCTTGCGGTAGAGGCCCGGTTCCCTCGAGTCGATCAGCGGGGCATGGCTCACGCCGATGCCGAGCAGGAAGCGGTCGCCGTGGCTCTCGGCCAGCGCGGCATAGCGGGCGGCCACGTCTGCGGGCTCGTGCATCCAGAGGTTGAGGATTCCGGTGGCGATCACCACCTGCTTGGTCGACGACAGCAGGTGCTCCACCGAATCGAGGACGGGTCCGCCGACGTCGGGAATCCAGAGCGCCGTGAACCCGAGTTCCTCCAGTTCCGCGGCGGCCGCGGCGGCCTCACCCTGGTCGCCGTACCGCAGCTGGGAACTCCACACACCGACGCCCGCCAGATCCATGCCACAGTCCTTTCCGAGGTAACTGTCTCTCCACGTTACGTAGCGTCCGCCGCCCGTCACGCGGCCGGTAGGGTTAGGCGACCCTTACCCACCAGACCTGGAGAGTGCATGACCGCTGTGCAACCCGCACTCGACGACCTCGAGACGGTCCCGGCCGAGCACACGGCAGACGCCGCCAAGCGGGCCGCCACCTACGACAAGCTCGCGCTGCAGCAGTTGCTGGCCCCGACCCGCGCCCGCTCGTCACGTGCACAGCGCTACCAGCTGCTGGCGTCGGCGGCGACGATCGTGCCGTTCATCGGCATCGTGGAGATCGGCCGTGAGCTGCTCGGCGGTGGTCCGCCGGACACCGCCAGGCTGTGGATCATCGTCGCCGTCGTGATCGCGGCGCTACTCGTGCGCACGCTGGCCGGCGGCGCCGCGCTGACCATCACGCACTTCGCCGACGTTGATCTGCAGCGGTCGTTGCGGCTGCGGATCGTCGACAAGCTCGGCCGGTTGCCGCTGGGCTGGTTCGGCACCAGATCGTCGGGGGAGGTGCAAAAGGCCGTGCAGAACGACGTCGGCGAACTGCACTTCCTGGTCGCACATTCCGCGGTGGAGAACACCGGCGCGCTGGCGACCCCGCTGTTCGGGCTCATCTACTGCTTCTACCTGGACTGGCGGCTGGGCCTGCTGGCGATGGCCACCGTGCCGTTCTACATCGGTGTCTACCTGGCGCTGGGCCGTGACTCGCGGACGCAGATGGAGCGGCTCGACCGCGGAGTCGAACGGATCAGCGCCACCATCGTCGAGTTCATCGCCGGCGTCTCGGTGGTGAAGACCTTCGGGGAAGCGGGCAAGGCGCACAAGCGCTTCGCCGACGCCGCTGACGAGTTCAACGACAGCTTCGCGGGTTGGGTGGGGCCGCTGGTGCGAGTCAAGGCGGTGTCCTCGATCTTCATCGACACCCCGGTCCTGCTGCTGGCCAACCTGGCGGGCGGGTACTGGTTCGTCCGCAGCGGCTGGGTTACCCCGGTCGAGGTGCTGGGCTCGGCCCTGGTGGCGGTCACGATCCCAGCGGCGGTCCTGACCGTCGGTTACTCCACGCACATCAAACGGCAGGCCGCGGCGGCGGCGGGCCGACTGCAGCGTCTCCTCGATACACCCGCGCTTCCTGTCGCGCGTGATCCTCAAGTGCCTCAAGGAAATTCGATCGAGTTCGACGATGTCGAGTTCTCCTACGACGGCCATCACACGGTTCTGCATGGCGTGTCGCTCACGCTTGCCGCGGGGACCATCACCGCACTGGTCGGGCCGTCGGGCAGCGGCAAGTCCACGCTGGCGACCCTGGTGCCACGCTTCCACGACGTGACCGCGGGCGCGGTGCGCATCGGAGGCGTCGACGTCCGTGACATCGCCCCCGCCGAGTTGTACACCCACGTCGGATTCGTCCTGCAGGACGTGCAGTTGCTCGGCATCAGTGTTGCCGACAACATCCGCCTCGGCCGGACCGATGCCAGCGACGACGAGGTCGTCGCGGCGGCGCAGGCGGCGCGCATCCACGACCGGATTCTTCAGCTGCCCAAGGGCTATGACTCCATCGTCGAAGAAGACGCGCATTTCTCCGGCGGTGAGGCACAGCGCGTCAGCATCGCGCGAGCACTGCTGGCCGACACCCCGATCCTGGTGCTCGACGAAGCGACCGCATTCGCCGATCCCGATTCGGAAGCCCAGATCCAGGAGGCGCTGTCGCGGCTCATCGTCGGTCGCACCGTCCTGGTCATCGCCCACCGCCTCGGCTCGATCGTGTCCGCCGACAACGTCGTCGTGCTGGACCAGGGCCGCGTCACCGAACAGGGCAGGCACGACGACCTGCGCGCCGCGGGCGGGCAGTACTCGCGAATGTGGCAGACCTACACCGCCAGTCATACCCAGGAATGGGAGGTCGCCCGATGATCCGGGGCTTTCTGCAGATTCTCGGCCCGCAGCGGGGCCGGATGTTCAGCTTCCTGTCGGTGGTGACGGTCTACGGCATCCTGCACGGGCTGGTGATGCTGCTGCTGGTTCCGGTGACGGCGTCGATGTTCGACGGCGATTTCGCCGCCACCGCGCGGTGGTTGGGGCTGATGGCCGCCACGGTGTTGGTCGCGTCGGTGCTCAACTACATCGCGGCCAAGCTGGCCATCCGGATGGCGCTGACCACGATGCGTCTGCTGCATCATCGGCTCGGCGACCACATGGTCACCCTGCCGCTCGGCTGGTTCAGCCGCGAAACCGTCGGCAAGGTCTCCCAGATCGCGGTCAAGGGAACGGTTTTCGTCGGCACCAGCGGTGGCAACCTGGTCACGCCCATGGTGGTGAACACCGTCAGCGCGGTCACGGTGGTCGTCGGGCTGTTCGTCTTCGATTGGCGCATCGGCCTCGTCGCGCTGGTGGGCGGGGCGCTGCTGGTGGTGTGCGGACGGTTCGCCTCCGGGCTCATCGCCGCCGCGGAGGTGCGCACGCACGACGCGGCCACCGACGTCAACAACCGAGTGATCGAGTTCGCGCGGTACCAGCCGGTGCTGCGGGCATTCGGGCGCACTGGCGCGGACTACAAACCGCTCGGGGACGCGCTGGAGACCCAACACCGGGCCGGCCGCGCCGCCCTGTGGCAGTCGGTAGCGGGGTTGATGTTGAACGGCGTCGCGGTGCAGGCGGTGTTCTCGGTGCTGATCGGGGCCGGCGTGTGGATCGCGGTGCAGGGCGACATCAATCCGATCACGCTCGTGGCCATCCTGGGTCTCGCGGCCCGCTTCGCATCGCCGCTGTCGCAGTTGGCCGAACTCGGGTCCGCGATCAGGCTGGCGACCGCGGAATTGGAACGCATCACGACGATCCTGGACACACCGTCGCTTTCCGAGCCGGCCGTCGCAGGAGCGGTCGCGACGCCGGGCCGGGTCGAACTCGACCGGGTCGGGTTCGGCTACTCCGATCGCGCGGTGTTGTCGGAGGTGAGCTTCGTCGCCGAGCCCGGCAGCATGACCGCGCTGGTCGGCCCGTCCGGCTCGGGTAAATCGACGATCACCAAGCTGATCGCCCGCTTCTACGACGTCGACGCCGGGGTGGTCCGGGTCGGGGGCACAGACGTCCGTGATCAGCTCACCGCGGATCTGATGGCGCAACTGTCGCTGGTGTTCCAGGACGTCTACCTGTTCGACGACACGCTGTGGGAGAACATCCGCATCGGGCGGGCGGACGCCACCGACGAGGACATCGTCGAGGCGGCCCGCACGGCGGGTCTGCTGTCGGTGGTGGAGCGCCTGCCAAAGGGCTGGCAGACGCAGGTGGGTGAAGGCGGTTCGGCGCTCTCGGGCGGCGAGCGGCAGCGGGTGTCGATCGCGCGGGCGCTGGTCAAAGACGCGCCCGTCGTGCTCTTCGACGAGGCGACCAGCGCGCTGGACCCCGAGAATGAACACCACGTCGCCGAAGCCATTCGGGTCCTGGCGCGACGCAGCACGGTCATCGTGATCGCCCACAAACTGTCCACGGTCACCGCGGCCGACAACATCGTGGTGCTGTCGGCCGACGGCACCGTCGAGGACCAGGGCAGCCATGCCGACCTGATGAAGCGCGGCGGACAGTACGCGCAGTTCTGGAATCAGCGTGTGGCCGCGAGCGGCTGGGTGATGGCAGCCCGCGACTAACTTGGCGATTTCGGCGCGCTACTGGTCGCTGAGCGATTTGTAGCGCCCCGAAATCACGTGGTTGGTCCCCGCACGTAGGCGTCTGCGGGCCGCGAAGGATAGGGTAACCTCACTTCCGACTTAGGACAGCCTGCGCTAAATCACGGAGGAATTCATGGGTGCTCTCGACGCGGACGCGCAGGCCCCGCGCCAGCACCTCCGCCGCAGCCTCGAGCCGACACCGACACGATGATCGACGAACAGAGCCAATTGACCTTCGCGCCCTGGATCAAACGCTCCGCCGGGCAATCGTCGAACGGCGCGACCGTGGTCTTCCCGCATGCGGGCGGCGCGGCGGCGGCCTACCGGGCGTTCGCCGCGGCGTTGGCGCGCGGCGGCGACGACGCCTACGTCGTCCAGTATCCGCAACGCGCGGATCGACTGTCCCATCCCGCGCCGGACACGGTCGAGGACCTGGCGGCCGATCTGTTCGCGGCAGGGGACTGGTCCCGGCTGGGCCCCTTGCGGCTGTTCGGCCATTGCATGGGCGCGGTCATCGCATTCGAGTTCGGCCGGGTCGCCGAACGTCACGGGGTTCCCGTTGCGCAGCTGTGGGTTTCGGCGAGTCAGGCACCGTCGACCATCGCCACCTCACCGCGCTTACCCACCGCCGACGCCGAACTCGTCGCCAACATGGTCGATCTCGGCGGAACCGACCCCCGTCTGCTCGCCGACGAGGACTTCATCGACCTGCTCGTCCGCGCGGTGCGCGCAGACTATCTGGCCTTCAACCGCTACGCGTGTGCACCCGACGCCCGTCTGGCCGCCGACATCCACACCGTCGGTGGCCGCGCCGACCACCGAATCAGCCCAGACATGTTGCGCGGCTGGGAAACTCATACCGACGGTGTCTTCACCCTCTCGTTGTTCGACGGTGGCCACTTCTACATCAATGACCATATCGACGCCGTCGCGGAGCTGGTCAATGCCGGTTAGCACGCCAGACGGCGCCGACGACGACCCGATCGTCGTCGTCGGGATGGCGCTCGAGGCGCCGGGCGGCATCGACACCGCCGAGGACTACTGGGATCTGCTGGTCGCGCGGCGCGAGGGGTTGTGCCCGTTCCCACGGGACCGCGGGTGGGCGGTCCGCGACGTGCTCGACGGCTCGCAACGCGACGGCTTCAAGCGAATTCACGACCTGGGTGGTTTCCTCTCGGGCGCAGCGGATTTCGACCCCGAGTTCTTCGGGATATCGCCGCGCGAGGCCGTCGCGATGGACCCGCAGCAACGCGTCGCGCTTCGGGTGGCGTGGCGCGCGCTGGAGAACAGCGGAATAAACCCCGAGGACCTCGCGGGCCACGATGCCGGCTGCTATGTGGGCGCATCGGTGATGGGATACGGACCCGATCTGGCCGAGTTCTCCGACCTCACCGGGCATTTGATGTCGGGCACCGCACTCGGTGTGATCTCCGGGCGGATCGCCTACACGCTCGGCCTGGCCGGACCGGCCCTGACCATCGACACCTCGTGCTCGTCCACGCTGACCGCGATCCACACCGCGGCCTCATCGCTGCGCTCGGGTGACTGCGAGTTGGCGTTGGCCGGCGGCGTCTGCGTGATGGGCTCGCCCGGCTTCTTCGTCGAATTCTCCAAACAGCACGCGCTGTCCGACGACGGGCACTGCCGGCCCTACAGCGCACAGGCCAGCGGCACCGTATGGGCCGAGGGCGCAGCGATGTTCGTTCTGCAGCGCCGATCGGGCGCCGTGCGCGACCGGCGTCGGGTACTGGCCGAGTTGCGAGCCGTCTGCCTGAACCAGGACGGCCGCTCGGTGGGGCTGACCGCACCCAGCGGGCACGCGCAGCAGCGGTTGTTCGCCAGGGCGCTCGAACGCAGCGGCGTGCGGGCCGAACGAATCGGGATGATCGAAGGTCACGGCACCGGAACACGGCTCGGGGACCGCACTGAACTGATCTCGCTGGCCAAGACCTATGGCGCGACCGCACCCGGCGGAGGCGGCCTGCTCGGTTCGGTGAAGTCGAACCTCGGCCACACGCAGGCGGCCGCCGGTGGGCTCGGCCTGGCCAAGGTGCTCATCGCCGCCGAGCGTGGCGCGGTACCGGCCACCTTGCACACCGATGAGGCCAGCCGCGAGATCAACTGGGAAGAACAAGGTCTGCGGCTGGCCCGCGAGCTGACGCCCTGGCCGGCCGTCGACGGTGAGCGCTTCGCGGCGGTGACCGCGTTCGGCATGAGCGGCACCAATGCTCACCTGGTCGTGTCGATTCCGTCCAGTCAACCCGAGGCGGCGTGATGGAACCCGCCGCGTTCCCCGACGCCCGGGTGCCGGTCGTGCTCAGCGCACACGCCGAAGAACTCGTTGCCGCCGACGCCGAGGCGATACTGCGCTACCTCGATCGAGAGCCCGACGTTCGTGCGGTCGCCGCCACCTTGCTGCGAACTCGCCGACTGCGCAGGCACCGCGCGGTGGTTCGCGCCGCCGACACCGCCGAACTGGCCGAGGGTCTGCGCGCCGTCGTGGCCGGCGTCCCGCACCCGCTGGTCGCCCGGTCGTCGCAATCGGCCACCGCGCGAACGGCTTTCGTATTCCCTGGCCAGGGCAACCAATGGCCGTCCATGGGAGCGCAGGCCTACCAGCGGTCCGCGGTGTACCAAACGCATGTCGACCGGTGCGCCGAGGCGTTCGTCGCTGCCGGCGAGTCGTCACCGCTGCCGTACCTGACCGCCGAAACCGGCGACGGGGACTGGTCGCAGCCCCAGATCCAGGCCGCGCAGTTCACCCATGCCGTCGCGTTGGCCCACCTGTGGCGGTCGTGCGGGATCGTGCCGGACCTGGTGGTCGGGCACAGCCTCGGCGAGGTCGCCGCCGCGTACGTAGCGGGCAGCATCGCGCTGCCCGACGCGGCCGCGGTCGTCATCGCGCGGGCCAAGGCCGTCGATCGCCTCCGCGGCGATTATTGCATGGCGGCACTGGGGGTTTCGCTCGCCGACGCCGAACGACTGATGTCGTCGGTCCCTGGGTGGCTCGAGGTGTCCGCGGTCAATGCCGCTGCTTCGGTGGCGGTCTCCGGGGACCGCGACGCGATCGCGGCGCTGGTGAAGACCGCGACCGAACAGGGCCTGTTCGCGCGCGAACTCGACGTGAACTACCCCGGCCACACCAGTGCGCTGGAGCGGGTGCGTGACGATCTGCGCGCGCTGCTACCGGCCGCTGAGTTCACCGATGCACCAGTACAGTTCATCGGATCCACGACCGCGGACGTGGTACCCGCGGGCACCGGATTCGCCGACTACTGGTATCAAAACCTGCGCAACACCGTGCGCTTCGACCGCGCCGTCGCGACGACCCGACACCATGGAGCGGCGGCGTACATCGAGATGTCGGCGCATCCGGCGCTACTGTTCGCACTGGGTGACCTGCTGACCGACGAGGATCCGCTCGTCGTCGGGTCCGGGCACCGCGACCTGCCTCTCGTCGACGCGCTGTCGGCCAATATCGCCGCCGCCGCGATCGCCAACCCCGGATACCGGTGGTCCGCCCTGGTCGACGTCGAAACGCAGCCACCGCTGCCGGGCTTTCCGAACTCGCCGATGCGGGCGGTGCGCCTGTGGGCGCAACCGCAGCCGTTGGCGCCGGTCTACCGGCTCACCGTGGCCCGCGAGAAGTGGGATGCGGTCGCACGATCGGAGGCGACCCCGCAACGCGTCGCGGTCCTCGACCTCGGCGCACCCGGCGGACCGCTTGGTCAAAAGCTGCGGACCGCACTGCGCCGCAGCGGGTCCGAACTCGTAGAGCCCGCCCTGGCGGATCTGGTCGTGGCCCTCGCACCGCTGCTCGACCACCCCGATGCTGAGCATGCCGCCCACGAGCTCGGCGGCCTGATCGGCGCCGGACTGTTGGACTACGTCGACGCGCCGGGACCGCACTGTCGCGCGGTATGCCTGGTCACGGTCGGCGGTGAGCATGTGCGACCCGGCGAACCGGTGGCGCTGCCCGCACAGACCGCACTGGCCGCGATGCACCGCAGTATCGGCTTCGAGCGGCCCGAGCAGGCGTTCCGGCATCTCGATCTGCCGTCGTGGGAACCCGACGACGCGGTCGTTGCGGCGGCGGTGGATGTGCTGCTGGGCGGCGACTACGAGGCCGCCATCCGCGAGGATGGCTCGGGCCCAACGGTTTTCACCCGCAACGTCGCCGAATCGCAGGAGCCTGCGCCGTCGTGGCTTGCGGTCGCAGGCATGCTCGACGACGTCGTGATCACCGGTGGTAACGGCGCGGTCGGGCTGCACTTCGCGCGCTATCTCGCCGCGCACGGCGCACGCCGCATCGTGTTGCTGAGCCGCAGCGGCGTCGATGAGGCGCTCACGGCCGAACTGGCGGCTTCGGCAACCGATCTCGATGTTCTCGCACCGCGCTGCGACGTCACCTCGGCGGCCGAGGTGGCGGCGGTGGCCGAGCAGTTCGGCGGTCGCGGCGCATCGTTGCTCATCCACGCCGCGGGCACGGCGATCTTCGCCGACCACGACGCGCTTACACCGGCGATGGTCGCCGACACCGCGGCGGCGAAGATCGGAGGCCTGGCCCGGATGGCCGAGCTGTGGCCGCTGCGTCCCGACGCACGAATCCTGGTGTGTTCCTCTGTCTCCGGAGTCTGGGGCGGTCGTGGCCACGCCGTGTACTCGGCTGCCAACCGGATGCTCGACGTGATGGCAGGCCAGCTGCGGGCCAAGGGTCAGCACTGCGTGGCGGCCAGGTACGGACTGTGGAGCGGCAGCGGGATCGCCGACGCGAGCGAGGTGAGAAGGATCGAGCGGTCCGGGTTGCTGCCGATGGTGCCCGAGGCCGCGGTCGAGGCCAGCCTGCGCGACCATCGCGACGACCCGCTGTTGCTCAGGGCCGATCAGTCCCGGCTGCGCGTGTTCCTCGACAGCCGGGACGCGGAGGTCACCGACACAAACCCCGAGACCGCTTCGGGTGCAACCGGACCCGGCGCCGACACCACCGCGCAGGTGCGGGCGGCGCTTGCCGCGGTGCTCAAACTCGATGCGGCCTCGATCGATCTCGCCATGTCGTTGCTCGACCTGGGTGTCGACTCGTTGCTGGCCCTGGACCTACGCAAACGCCTCCATCGGGTGACCGGCCAGAAGGTGCCGCTGGCCACCCTGCTCGGCGGCGTCACCGGCGACGAGCTCGTCGCCGACCTGGACAGCTCAAAACAATCAGAGAAGGTGAACAACGCGTGACTGACACGGTCGACATCCGCGAGCAGGTCGAGGACCGCCGGCTGGAGCTGCTGCGCCGCAGGCTCGCCGAGCGGGGACTGCGCACGCAAAACACGTCGGCCGGCGCGGAAGGCGGACTGCCGGATGGGCAGCGGCGGATGTGGTTCGTCCAGGCCGCCGACCCCACCGGGGCGATCCTCAACATCTGCCTGTCCTACCGGATCACCGGTGAGCTCGACGTGGCCCGGCTGCACGACGCCGTCGCCACGGTCGCCGCGCGCCATACCGTGCTGCGCACCACCTATCACGTCGACGATGACGGCGAACCGCAACCGACCGTGCACGACGAGCTGGCACCCGGCTGGAGCGTTCACGACCTGACCGAGCTCTCCGAACACGGGCGCCGGCTTCGCCTGGAAGTGTTGGCGCAGCGCGAGTTCGGTGCATCCTTCGACCTGAGCACGGACTCGCCGCTGCGGCTGGCCGTCGTACGCACCGCACCCGACGAATACGTCATGCTGCTGACCGCGCACCACATCGCGTGGGACGACGGCTGCTGGCGAGTGTTCTTCGGCGAGCTGACACAGGCCTATGCGGGTGAACCGCTGCCTGCGGCCGTCACACCGCAATCGCACGCGCTCGGTTCGGTCGCCGAAGACCTGGACTATTGGCGCGACGTGCTCGCTGACCCGCCCGAGCCGTTGGAGCTTCCGGGCCCGAACGGCTCGGCGGTGCCGACGAACTGGCGGTCACAACGCCTGACGTTGCAGTTGCCGGAGACGACAGTGGACCGGGTCGCGGCGCTGGCGAAGGAATCGGGCGCCACCCCGTACATGGTGTTGCTGGCTGCCTTCGGGGTGCTGATGCAGCGCTACACCCACGCCGACGACTTCCTGGTCGCCACGCCGGTGCTGAACCGTACCGCCGATCTCGAGGACGCGATCGGCTACTACGGCAACACGGTGGCGCTGCGCCTGCGTCCCGGCGCGCGCCAGAGCTTCCGCGACGTCGTCGCGCATACCCGCGACACCGCGGTCGGTGCGTTCGCACATCAGCGGGTGAACCTCGACCGCGTGGTGCGCGAACTGAACCCGGACCGTCGCCATGGCGTCGAGCGGATGACGCGGGTGACCTTCGGTGCGCGTGGCGCCGACGGCGACGGCTTCAACCCACCTGGGATCACCTGCCGGCGAGCCGAATTGCGTGGACACCTCACCCAGCTGCCGTTGGGTTTCATGGTCGAGTTCGATGTCCCCGATGCCGGTGTCGTGGTGGAGGCCGAGTACCTCGTCGAGATTCTTGACGCGCCGTTGGTCCGCCAACTGCTCGAGCACTACGGCGTGCTGCTCGACGATGCGCTGCAGCGCCCGGATGCCGCGATCAACGAGCTCGACGTGATGGGACCCGACGACGTCGAGTGGTTGCGCCGCGTCTCGGCCGGCGAGGAATTCGTCACCGCGCCGTCGACGATGACCGCGCTGGTCCAAGCTCAGGTGGCCCGCACACCCGACGCGGTGGCCCTGGTCTACGAAGGGCGTGACTACACCTACCGCGAGCTCAATGAGTCGGCGAACCGGTTGGCACACTGGCTGATTGAGCAGGGCATCGGTACCGAGGACCGGGTGGCGGTGTTGCTGGACCGGTCACCGGAGCTGGTGATCACGGCGCTCGGAGTGATCAAGGCGGGTGCGGTGTACCAGCCGGTCGACCCGACCTACCCCGAGGACCGGCTGACGTTCATCCTGTCGGACTCCGATCCCAAACTGGTGATCCGCGAACCGGTCACCGACCTCGACCGTCATCCCACCACCGACCCAACCAATGCCGAGCGCGTCCGCGAACTGCACCCCGACAGCACCGCGTACCTGATCTACACCTCGGGATCGACCGGTCTGCCCAAGGGTGTCCCGGTGCCGCACCGGCCCGTCGCCGAGTACTTCGTCTGGTTCAAGGCCGACTACGAGATCGACGACAGCGAGCGGCTGTTGCAGGTCGCATCACCGAGTTTCGACGTCTCGATCGCCGAGATCTTCGGCATGCTCGCGTGCGGTGGCCGACTGGTGATTCCCCGCCCGGACGGACTGCGTGACGTCGGCTATCTCACCGAACTGCTGCACGACGAGGGCATCACCTCGATGCATTTCGTACCCTCGCTGCTCGGACTGTTCTTGTCGCTGCCCGGGGTGAACCAGTGGCGCACGCTGCAGCGGGTACCCATCGGCGGTGAGGCCCTGCCCGGTGAGCTGGCCGACAAATTCCACGCCACCTTCGACGCTCTGCTGCACAACTTCTACGGGCCGACCGAGACGGTCATCAACGCGAGCCGGTACAAGGTCGAAGGCAAGCAGGGCACCCGCATCGTGCCCATCGGCAAACCGAAGCTCAACACCCAGATCCATCTGCTCGACGACGCGCTGCGGCCAGTTCCGGTCGGCGTGATCGGTGAAATCTACATCGGCGGAACGCATGTGGCGCACGGCTACCACCACCGGCCGAGGCTGACCGCCGAGCGGTTCGTCGCCGACCCGTTCAATCCCGGCGGGCGGCTCTACCGGTCGGGCGACCTGGCCCGCCGCAACGCCGACGGCGACGTCGAATTCGTCGGCCGCGCCGACGAGCAGGTCAAGATCCGCGGGTTCCGCATCGAACTCGGCGAAGTCGCCGCCGCGATCTCTGTCGACCCCAGCGTCGGTCAGGCCGTCGTGCTGGTCAGCGACCTGCCCGGGGTTGGCAAGAGCCTGGTCGGCTACGTCACGCCCGCCGAGGACATCCAGACGGTGGACGTCGAGCGGATCCGCAACCGGGTGGCCGCCGCGCTGCCCGAGTACATGACCCCCGCGGCCTACGTCGTGATCGACGAGATCCCGATCACCGCACACGGCAAGATCGACCGGGCCGCGCTGCCCGAGCCCGACATCGACTCCGGCATCGCCTACCGAGAGCCAGCGGACGGGACGGAGCGGCGTATCGCCGACCTGTTCGCCGAACTGCTCGAGCGGGACCGCATCGGCGCCGACGACTCGTTCTTCGACCTCGGCGGCCACTCGTTGCTGGCCACCAAACTCGTTGCCGGAGTGCGCAGTGCGTTCAACGTCGACATCGGCGTACGCGAAGTGTTCGAGCTGGGCACCGTGGCCGCGCTGGCGAACCGTGTTGACTCGGCGTCGAGTGCCGAGCTCGCCCGGCCCAAACTCGTTCCCGTTCCGCACGACGGGCCGCTGCTCATGTCGGCCTCGCAGCTGCGCATGTGGTTCCAGTACCGCATCGACGGCCCGAGCCCGGTCAACAACATCCCGTTCGCGGCCCGTATCAGCGGGCCCTGCGACACCGACGCATTCGTGACGGCGGTCGGCGACGTCGTGGCCCGACACGAGGTGTTGCGCACGACCTACCGCGAAATCGACGGCGCCCCATACCAGATCGTCAACGAAGGGCTCGAGGTGCCGGTACGTCGCGCCCACGGTGACGACGACACCTGGCTGCAGGACGAACTCGACACGGAGCGCAGGCGTGTGTTCGACCTCGAAAGCGACCCGCCCGTGCGGTCCGCGGTGCTCGCGACGCCCGACGCGCACGTGGTGTCGCTGGTGGTGCACCACATCGCCGCCGACCACTGGTCGGCGATGGTGTTGTTCACCGATCTGCTGGCCGCCTACCGGGCGCGCCGCGCCGGTGACGCGCCCGGGTTCGCCCCGTTGCAGGTCCAGTACGCGGACTACGCCGCGTGGCAGGCGGCGCTGCTCAACGAAACCGACGGGCTCGCGTCGCAGCGCGAATACTGGCGTCAACAGTTGGCCGGCTTGCCCGAAGACCCGGGCCTGGCACCGGATTTCCCGCGCCCACCGGTGCTGAGCGGGGAAGGGGACGCCGTCGAGTTCGGCATCGACACCGCCACCCGCGCGAAGCTCGCCGGGCTGAGCCAGGAACTCGGGGTCACCGAGTTCATGCTGCTACAGGCGGCCGTGGCGGTCGCACTGCACAAAGCCGGTGAACGCCCGGACATTCCGTTGGGCACCCCGGTCGCCGGTCGCACCGAAACCGAACTCGACCAACTCGTCGGGTTCTTCATCAACATCGTGGTGCTGCGCAACGATCTGACCGACAACCCGACGCTGCGCGAGGTGCTGCGCCGGGCCCGCGATACCGCGCTGGCAGCGTATGCGCACCAGGACCTGCCGTTCGACCAGGTGGTCGACGCGGTGCGGCCGGCGCGGTCGCTGTCGCGCAACCCGCTGTTCGGTGTCGTCGTGCATGTGCGCGAGGCGCTGCCCGCCGACCAGGTCATCGAGTCCCGACCCGACGGTGACACCACATTCACCGCACTCGAGCCGCCGTTCGACGTCGCGCATGCCGACCTGTCGGTCAACTTCTTCGGCGCCGAGGACGGTTACCGCGGTCACGTCATCTACCGCACCGATCTGTACCGGCGCAGCACCGCCGAACGGTTCGTCGGTTGGCTGAACCGCGTGCTGGCCGCATTCGCCGACGATCCCGGCCAACGGGTACGCGACGTCCAGATCGCCGACCGCGACGAGCGCAGCCTGGTGCAGCGGTTCAGCGCTGCGCGGTCGGCCAGTGTGCTCGACGGCTGGCGCGATCCGGTCGCGATCGGGGCGCTCGGCCACGTCTACGAGCACGTCATCGACGAGACCGGCGCCGACCTCCGGGCCACGGGCAGACGCGGCCGGTGGACCGCAGACGGTGACCTCGAGTTCGTCGAGGCCACCGAGCAGCGGCGTTCGACGGCACCCGCCGGCCCCCCGCAACCGGTGCGCACCGAGACCGAGCGGGTGCTCGCGGCGATACTCGCCGAGATCGTCGACGTACCCGAGGTCAACCGCACCGACGACTTCTTCGAGTTGGGCGGCGATTCGATCCTCGCGGTGCAGCTGGCCGCGCGGGGACGTGACGCGGGGTTGGCGATCACTGCGCGAATGGTGTTCGAGCACCCGGCGATTCACGAGTTGGCGGCCAGGGTCGATGACGCCGGTGCCGAAACCGAGGCGCCCGACGTCCGCCACGAGCCGATGGCGGCATCCGGGCTGTCGGCCGACGAGTTGGCCGCGGTGACGTCGATGTGGTCGGCATCGCAGGACGGTGCGCCATGACAGCCACCGAATCCGAGACCGCATCCAGGGCCGAACCGAAGGCCGCCATCGAGGATGTGATGGCGCTCAGCCCACTGCAGCAGGGATTGTTCTCGCTGGCGCAGCTGAGCGTCGGTGACGACGCCGGGGCCGGCGACGGGGGTGAGGACCCGTACGTCATCGCGATGGCCGCCGACGTCACCGGCGGCCTGGACGCGGCTCTGCTGCGCGAGTGCGCGGCGGCCATGCTGGCCCGCCACCCGAACCTGAGGGCCAGTTTCCTACGGGCGCAGAGCAAGCCGGTTCAGGTGGTGCCCGACCGCGTCGATCTGCCGTGGCGCCACATCACCGCCACGGCTGACGAGGTCGCCGCGCTGGAGGCCGACGAACGGCGCCGACCGTTCAATCTCGGCCGTGGACCGGCGATCCGGTTTCTCCTGATCGAAGTTCCGCACGAGAACCGTTTCCGCTTCGTCGTTGTCGCTCACCACATCATCATCGACGGCTGGTCGCTGCCGCTGTTCGTGGGCGAGTTGATCTCGCTCTACAGTGCGGCCGGCGACCCTGCAGTACTGCCGCCGCCGCCGCGGCCGTACCGCGATTACATCGGCTGGCTCGCCGCCCGGGATCAGCAGGCCAGCCGAAACCTGTGGCGTGCGCACCTCGCCGACATCGACGCACCGACGCTGGTCACACCCGCGCTCACCAGCGGTGAACCACCCGCCGGCGAACCGCACCGGACCGAGCTGAACCTGGACCGCGATGCCTCACAGCGGCTGGCGGAGGCGGCACGCTCGCACGGCGTCACAGTCAACACACTGGTGCAAATGGCCTGGGCCGCAGTGCTGTCGGCATTCACCGACCGCGCCGACGTAGTTTTCGGGATGACGGTTTCCGGGCGCCCGGGCGAGCTCGCCGGCGTCGAAACCATGGTGGGGCTGTTCATCAACACCGTGCCGCTGCGGGTTCGGCTTGATCCGGTCGCGCGGGTGGGCGCGCAATGCGCTGCGCTGCAACGCGAAGCGGCCACGCTGCGTGACCACAGCTACCTGCCGCACAACGAATTGCGGTCACTGGGCGGGATCGGCGAGTTGTTCGACACCCTGCTGGTCTACGAGAACTTTCCCCCCGGCGGCCTGGTCGGTGGGGGCGACTTCGTCGCCAACGGCGCGACGTTCCGTCCGGCGGCGCTCGAGAGCGTGTCGCACTTCCCGGTCACCATCGCCGCGCACATGATCGACGACGAACTCACGGTCCTGGTCGAGGTGATCGACGGCGCACTCGGCCAGATGAGTCCCGAGTCGCTCGGCCGCCGCGTGCTCACCACGGCCCAGCGGCTGATCACCCACTGGGACCGCCCGCTGCGCGATGTCAGTGTCCTGCTCGACGCTGAAGCGCAGATCCCGACGGCCGGGCGCGCGCCCGCCCCAGCGCATCTCGGCGTGCACACCGCGTTCACCGAAGCCGCAAGCGCGCGGTTGGCCTCACCGGCGTTGAGTTGGTCAGGCGGTGAACTGACCTATCGGCAACTCGACGAGGCGGCCGACAGGCTGGCCGCCGCCCTGGTGTCCCGGGGCGTGAAGACCGAAACGCCTGTGGCGATCTGTCTTTCGCGCGGACCGCACTATGTGATCGCGATGTTGGCGGTGCTGAAGTCCGGCGGCGTCATCGTGCCGCTGGACCCCGGTATGCCCGCGGAGCGGATCGCCGACATCCTCGAGCAGAGCGGCGCCTCGGTCATCGTCGACGACGAGATGCTGTCGGCCGCCAACCCGAAATCTTCGGCCGAGTCGGCCGAAGACTTCCGGCCGGTGGCCGCGCTGCCGGGCCAGGCGGCGTACACGGTGTTCACCTCCGGCACGACGGGCAGGCCGAAAGGCGTCATCGGCACCCATCAGGCGTTGCTGGCCTACGCCGAGGACCATGCCCGAAACGTGCTGCGGCCCGCGGCCGCTCGGCTGCGGCACCCCCTGCGGGTCGCTCACGCGTGGTCGTTCACCTTCGACGCGGCCTGGCAACCGCTGGCCGCGCTGCTCGACGGGCACGCGGTGCACATCGTCGACGACGACGTCCAGCGGGATGCCGAGGCGCTGGTCGAGACCATCGGCCGCTACGGCATCGACCTGATCGACACCACACCGTCGATGTTCGCCCAGCTGCACGCCGTCGGACTGCTCACGACGGTGCCCCTCGGCGCGCTGGCGCTCGGCGGCGAGGCCGTCGGGATACCGGCGTGGAACCTGATCCGCGACGAGTGTGCGCGCACCGGCATGGCTGCCTACAACTGTTACGGGCCAACGGAAACCACCGTGGAAGCCGTGGTCGCCACGATCGCCGAGCACGATGCGCCGACCATCGGCCGCCCGACGTCGCCGACGCTTGCCTACGTGCTGGACTCATGGCTGCGGGCGGTGCCCGACGGTGTCTCCGGTGAGTTGTATCTTTCCGGTGGCCAGTTGACGCGCGGCTATCTCGGCCGGTTCGGCGAGACCGCGAGCCGGTTCGTGGCCGATCCGTTCACGCCGGGCCAGCGGATGTACCGCACCGGGGACGTGGTGCGGCGCCAACCCGACGGGGCGTTGGAGTTCCTCGGTCGCTCGGACGCCCAGGTCAAGATCCGCGGCTTTCGGGTGGAGCCCACGGAGATCTCCGCGGTTCTGCACACCCACCCGGCCGTGCGGTACGCGCACGTCGTGGTCCGCGAACAGCGGTGGGGTCCGCAGCTGGTGGCCTTCGTGGCCGCCGAACCCACGCCCGACGTGGCCGAGCTTCGTGCGCTGGTGGCAAAACGGCTGCCCC
Organism: Mycolicibacterium sp. GF69; assembly: GCF_003284965.1. GTDB lineage: Bacteria > Actinomycetota > Actinomycetes > Mycobacteriales > Mycobacteriaceae > Mycobacterium. The sequence goes on along the minus strand of NZ_QMEW01000010.1, from coordinate 52,344 downwards.
GCTACATGGTTCCGCATTCGATCGTCGTCATCGACCGGATGCCGCTGACCGCCCACGGCAAGATCGACGATGCGGCACTGACCGCCCTGGCCGTCGCCGACGGGCCGTCCGCCGCTCCGCAGACGCCGACCGAGAAGGCGCTGGTTGCCGTGCTGAGCGACTTGCTCGACGGTGGCAATGGCCTCGACATCGATGTGACCGCAGACTTTCTCGCGCTCGGCCTCGACAGCATCGTGGCGCTGTCAGTGGTGCAGGCCGCACGCAGACGCGGAATCCCGTTGCGCGCCCGCTTGATGCTGGAGTGCGCGACGTTGCGCGAACTCGCCGCCGCCGTCGACGGCGAATCGGCCGTCGCCGGCCACCATGACGAGCTCGACGGCCCGGCCCCCGTACTGCCCAGCGCGCACTGGCTCTTCGAGCACGGCAACCCGCGGCGGCTGGCGCAGACCGAGGCGATCCGGCTGCCCGACGGCGTCACCGGCGAGCAACTCGAGCGAATGCTGCGCACGCTCCTCGACGGTCACCCGGTGCTGCGCAGCCGGCTGGACCGCCAGACGATGACGTTCGTCGAGCACCCGCGGCAGGATCTGCTGACCGAGGTGCGGGTCGACTCCGACGACGCTGAGACACTGACCGAAGCCGTCGCCGAACACGCCCGCCGGTCGGTGGAACGCCTCGATCCGCAAGGGGGGTCGATGCTCACCGCGGTGTGGCTGCGACCGCCCGGCGACGCCGGTGTGCTGCTGCTGACCGCGCACGTACTGGCGTTGGACCCGGCGTCGTGGCGGATCGCGCTGGGCGAACTCGATGCGGCGTGGCACACCATCGCGTCCGGCCGCGATCCGTCGCCCACCCGCGAGCATTCCAGCTACCGGCGCTGGTCGGGGCTGCTCGGCGAACGGGCCGAAACGCTGGACACGGCCGACTTCTGGGCAGCGCAACTCGACGGCGCCGACCCGCCGCTGGGCAGCCGCAGGCTGGACCCGCAGACCGACCGGGTCGGCGATGTCGTCGTCTCGATGGCGGTGACCGACACGGATGTCACGCTGCGACTGCTCAACGGAGCCGAACCCACGCCGCACCTGCTGGCCGCGGCCGCCGGGCGCACCGTCACCCGCTGGCGTCAGCACCGCGGCCAGGAGACACCCACGCCGTTGCTGGCCCTGGAAACCCATGGCCGCGCGGACCACCTCATCGACGGCGCCGACACCTCCGACACCGTCGGACTGCTGACGGGGATCTACCCGCTGCGGGTGGGGTCGGCTCGCGATCTCGCCGAGATACCCGGGGACGGCATCGATTACGGGCTGCTGCGCTACCTGCGCCCCGACACCGCCGAACGCCTGGCGGCGCTGCGCGAGCCGCAGGTGCTGCTCAACTTCCTGGGCGGTGTGCATGTCGGCATCGACGGCGGCGCGCTGCGCCCCGACCGCGCGCTGATGGCGCGGGTGTCACCGCTACCCGAGCCGCAGCTGGCGGTTCGGCACGAGTTGACCATCCTCGCGGCGGTGCTCGGCGAGAGCCACGCACCGGTGCTGGTCACCCAGTGGCGCACGCTGCCCGACATTCTGACCGCCGAGGACGTCGCCACACTGCAGGCGATGTGGCAGGAATCGCTACGAGAGGTGGTCTCATGAGCCGGACACTCGCGGTGGTGGGCGCGGGCGCCAAGGCCGTCGCCGTCGCCGCCAAGGCCGCCGAGCTGCGCGATATGGGCATCGACGCGCCCGACGTCGTCGCGGTCGAGAAGACCGGGGTGGCGGCCAACTGGCAGTCCGACGGCGGCTGGACCGACGGTCAGCACCGACTGGGCACCAGCCCGGAGAAGGACGTCGGGTTCCCCTACCGCTCCGCGCTGGTGCCGCGCCGCAACGCCGAACTCGACGAGCGCATGACCCGGCACAGTTGGCAGCAGTACCTGATCTCGACGGGCCAGTTCGCCGAGTGGGTCGACCGCGGCAGGCCGGCGCCTACCCACCGCCGGTGGAGCCAGTATCTGCGCTGGGTCGCCGGCAACGTCGAGATGACCGTCGTCAGCGGCGAGGTGCGGGGTATTTCGGTCGACACCGAATCCGGCGAACCACGCTGGGCGCTGCACACACCCGACCGCACGGTGCCCGCCGACGGGCTGATGATCACCGGTCCCGGCCAGCCGGAGCGCTCGATCCTGCCCGGTAATCCACGCGTGTTGTCGATCGCGCAGTTCTGGCACCGCGCGGCCCAACACGAGCTGATCTGCGCCGAACGCGTGGCGGTGATCGGCGGTGGCGAGACCGCGGCCTCGATGCTCAACGAGCTGTTCCGCCACCGGGTTTCGACGATCACCGTGATCTCGCCGCAGGTGACGCTGTTCACCAGGGGCGAGGGTTTCTTCGAGAACACCCTGTTCTCCGACCCCACCGGTTGGACCAGTCTGACGATGGGGGAGCGGCGCGACGCGCTGCTGCGCACCGATCGCGGGGTGTTCTCCGCGCGGGTGCAGGAGGCCTTGCTGGCCGACGACCGGATCCGCCATCTGCGCGGCCGGGTCGCGCACGCGGTCGCCCGCGACGGCCGAATCCGGTTGACGCTGAGCACCACCGCGGGCGGGGAGTCGCTCGAGACCGTCCACGGTTTCGATTTGGTCATAGACGGCTCGGGTGCCGATGCGATGTGGTTCGTGCCGCTGCTCGGCCAGGATGCACTGGATCTACTGGAACTCGGCCTCGGCGCACCGTTGACGCCAGACGTGTTACAGGAGGCGATCGGTGATGACCTCGCGCTCAGCGGCGTGCAGCCGAAACTGTTCCTGCCGGGGTTGGCCGGGCTCACGCAGGGGCCGGGGTTTCCGAACCTGTCCTGTCTCGGATTGCTGTCGGACCGCATACTCGGTGCCGACCTGGCGGCGACCACCGGCCCGCAATCGACGAGAGGCTCGAAACCCCAAACGGTTCGGTGACCGGTCGGCCCCGATCGCTAGCCGTGTCGAGCCTCGGCCCACGCGTCAGCGGAGGACGGCACGTCCATGTCGAATACGCGCGCGTGCAGCACGGTGCGGTTGCGCAACGCGGCCCGCACCGCGCGGTGCAGCCCGTCCTCGAGGTAGACGACGCCCTGCCACCTCACCGCATGGGGGAACAGATCGCCGTAGAACGTCGAATCTTCCGACAGCAACCGGTCCAGCGCGAGCACCGTCGTGGTGGTGACCAATTCGTCGAGCCGGATCTGGCGCGGCGGAATCTGTGCCCACTGACGATGGGTCAGTCCGTGGTCGGGATAGGGCTTGCCTTCGCGGACTCCCTTGAAGATCATCGCGCCAATGTCCTTCGCGTCATCCCCCGAAGTCCCCCGGACTTTGATACCACGTGGGCGACACCGCGCGGTGGCAGTGCGCCGGACGCGCCCGCCTGCCAACAGCCGCTTGCCCGCTATCGGTGCTGCTGGTCCCCGTAAAATGGGCGACAATTCGATTCGAGGGGTAGGTGAACAGACATGGGTAGCGCCGACGACCGCCGGTTCGAGGTGCTGCGCGCGATCGTCGCCGACTTCGTGGCCAGCAAGGAGCCGATCGGGTCGAAGACGCTCGTCGAGCGGCACAACCTCGGGGTCTCCAGTGCGACCGTGCGCAACGACATGGCGGTGCTGGAGGCCGAGGGTTACATCGCCCAGCCGCACACCAGTTCCGGGCGGGTGCCCACCGAGAAGGGTTATCGCGAGTTCGTCGACCGGATCGACGACGTCAAACCGCTGTCGTCGTCGGAGCGTCGCGCGATCCTGACGTTCCTCGAATCCGGCGTCGACCTGGACGACGTGCTGCGCCGCGCGGTGCGGCTGCTCGCGCAGCTGACGCGGCAGGTCGCGATCGTCCAGTACCCGACGCTGTCGACCTCGACGGTCCGCCATCTGGAGGTGGTCGCGCTCACCCCCGCCAAGCTGCTGCTGGTGGTGATAACCGACACCGGTCGGGTCGACCAGCGCATGGTCGAACTCGGCGACGCAATCGACGAACACGACGTGACCAAGCTGCGCGATCTGCTCGGTCAGGCGCTCGAGGGCAAGCCGTTGGCGGCGGCGTCGGTCGCGGTGGCGGATCTGGCCTCGCAGCTCGACTGGCAGGGTGGGCTCGCCGACGCGGTCGGCCGGTCGGCGACCGTGCTGGTCGAGACGCTCGTCGAACACCGCGAGGAGCGGCTGTTGCTCGGCGGCACCGCCAACCTCACCCGCAACACCGCCGACTTCGGCGGCTCGTTGCGTTCGGTGCTCGAGGCGCTCGAGGAGCAGGTGGTGGTGCTGCGGTTGCTCGCGGCGCAGCAGGAGGCGGGGAAGGTGACCGTGCGCATCGGTCACGAAACCGAGGCCGAGGAGATGGTGGGCACTTCGGTGGTGTCCACTGCGTACGGCAGTTCGGGCAAGGTGTACGGCGGCATGGGCGTATTGGGACCCACCCGGATGGACTATCCGGGAACTATCGCTAATGTCGCTGCGGTTGCTCTCTATATCGGGGAAGTCTTAGGCACCCGGTAAACCGCAACGGTTAACCAGGAAGGTCAGGCAAGGTCAGCGTGGCACGCGACTATTACGGGCTGCTCGGAGTGAGCAAGGGCGCGACGGACGCGGAGATCAAGCGCGCCTATCGCAAGCTGGCGCGCGAGCTACATCCCGACGTCAACCCGGACGAAGCGGCCCAAGCCCGGTTCAAGGACATCAGCGCCGCCTATGAGGTACTCAGCGATCCCGAGAAGCGCCGCATCGTCGACCTCGGCGGCGATCCGCTGGCATCGGCGGCCGCAGGCGCAAACGGATTTGGCGGCGGATTTGGTGGGCTTGGCGATGTGTTCGAGGCGTTCTTTGGCGGCGGCACCAGCGCTCGGGGCCCGATCGGGCGGGTGCGCCCCGGTTCGGACTCGCTGTTGCGGATGCGTCTGGACCTCGCGGAGTGCGCGACGGGCGTGACCAAACAGGTGACCGTCGACACCGCGGTGCTGTGCGACCTCTGCCACGGCAAGGGCACCCACGGCAACTCCAGCCCGGTCACCTGCGACACCTGCGGCGGGCGCGGTGAGATCCAGACCGTGCAGCGCTCGCTGCTGGGACAGGTCATGACGTCGCGGCCGTGCCCGGTGTGCGGCGGCGTCGGCGAGGTCATCCCGGATCCGTGTCACCGCTGCAGCGGCGACGGCCGCGTGCGCGCGCGTCGGGAGATCAGTGTGAAAATCCCGGCCGGTGTCGGCGACGGGATGCGGGTGCGCTTGGCCGCCCAGGGCGAGGTCGGCCCCGGCGGCGGGCCCGCCGGTGACCTGTACGTCGAGGTGCACGAGCAACCGCACGCCATCTTCCTGCGTGACGGCGACGACCTGCACTGCACGATCTCGGTGCCGATGGTCGACGCGGCGCTGGGCACCACCGTCTCGGTCGACGCGATCCTCGACGGCCCGACCGATATCACGATCCCGTCGGGTACCCAGCCCGGTTCGGTGGTCTCGCTACGCGGTCACGGCATGCCGCATCTGCGCTCCGGGGTGCGGGGTGACCTGCACGCGCACATCGACGTCGTGGTGCCCTCGCGGCTCGACAACGAAGACACCGAGTTGCTGCGCAAACTGAAGGAGAAGCGGACCCGAGACGTCGCCGAGGTGCGCTCCACGCAGGCCGCCTCGGCCGGCGGCGGTGGGCTGTTCAGCCGGCTGCGTGAGACGTTCAGCGGCCGCTGACCCGGCGGTCCCGGTGCCCCCGATGCCGACGCCTATGCGCGAGATTGCGCCCAGGGCTGTGCCGGACCGCGATCAACGACCCTCAGTGCAATCTCGGGCTTACCAGCCGTGACCCACGCTCTCTTCTACGTCGACAGCGTCCCCGAAGTCGGCGAGCTCGCGGTCGTCGACGGCGACGAAGGCTTCCACGCGGCCAACGTCCGTCGTATCCGGCCCGGTGAACGGCTGCAGCTCAGCGACGGCGCCGGGCAACTGGCGCACTGCGAGGTGGAAGACGTTGGCAAGGGCCGGCTGACGGGGCGCGTTCTCGACCGGCGCTTTGTGCCCGCCCCGGCTCCGACCGTCACCGTCGTGCAGGCGCTGCCGAAGTCGGACCGTTCGGAGTTGGCGATCGAACTGGCCACCGAAGCGGGCGCGGACGCCTTCGTGGCCTGGCAGGCGGCCCGTTGCGTGGCGCGGTGGGAATCGGCGGCCAAGGTCGACAAGGGCCTGCGGCGATGGAACGCGGTCGCCCGGTCGGCGGCCCGACAGTCGCGGCGTGCCCGTATCCCCGAGGTCAGCGGGGTGGTGTCGACGGCCGAACTGCTCGTCGGGCTGGGCGGGAGTTCCGTCGTGCTGGTGCTGCACGAATCGGCGACACAACCGCTGACCGAGGTACCGGTGGCCGACGCCGAGTCGGTGACCTTGGTGGTGGGACCCGAGGGCGGCATCGCCGACGACGAGCTCGTCGCGCTGCGCGGCGCCGGTGCGACGACCGTGCGCCTCGGGCCAACCGTCCTGCGCACGTCGACCGCCGCGGCCGTCGCGCTCGGGGCGCTGGGCGCGTTGACCGAACGGTGGTCGTGAGGCGCGCAGCGCGGTTAACCATTGGGTGGTGTCGCTGACCAGCGGTAAACTGTCGATACCACTTCGGCAACGCCCAGGCGAGAACCAGAAAGCAGGCACTGAACCCTCTTGACGCCCCGCGAGACGCCCGCTGACTCTGCTCAGTCTCCTGAGTCGGTACGCAGCAGCATCAATGTTCCGCCCCCCTACGTCTTGGGCCTCCTCGGTTCCGCCGACGAAAACCTGCGCGCGCTCGAGCGCGTCCTGGCGGCCGACATCCACGCCCGCGGCAACGAGCTCACCCTCTCCGGTGAACCCGCCGATGTCGCCTTGGCCGAACGGGTGATCTCCGAACTGATCGCGATCGTGTCCAACGGTCAGTCGCTGACCCCGGACGTCGTACGCCACAGCGTCGCGATGCTCACCGGGGCAGGCAACGAATCGCCCGCCGAGGTGCTCACGCTCGACATCCTGTCGCGGCGCGGTAAGACGATTCGGCCCAAGACGTTGAACCAGAAGCGCTATGTCGACGCGATCGACGCGCACACCATCGTCTTCGGCATCGGGCCTGCCGGCACGGGCAAGACGTACCTGGCAATGGCCAAGGCCGTCAACGCCTTACAGTCCAAGCAGGTTTCGCGGATCATCCTTACCCGGCCGGCCGTCGAGGCGGGGGAGCGGCTCGGCTTTCTGCCGGGCACGCTGAGCGAGAAAATCGATCCGTATCTGCGTCCGCTCTACGACGCGCTGCACGACATGATGGATCCGGAGTTGATCCCGAAGTTGATGAGCGCCGGCGTTATCGAGGTCGCACCGCTGGGGTACATGCGGGGCAGAACATTGAACGATGCATTCATCATTCTCGACGAGGCGCAGAACACCACCGCCGAGCAGATGAAGATGTTTTTGACCCGCCTCGGGTTCAACTCGAAAATCGTTGTGACCGGCGATATCACGCAGGTCGACCTGCCAGGCGGGGCCGCGTCGGGCCTGCAGGCGGCTGTGCGGATCCTCGACGGAATCGACGACATCCACTTCGCCGAACTCACCAGTGCCGACGTGGTGCGGCACCGGTTGGTTTCGGAGATCGTCGACGCCTACGCCAGACACGAAGAGCCCGCGCAGTTGAACCGTGCTCAGCGACGCGCCTCCGGCGGCGGCCGGCCCAGGCGGTAGCGGTCGAGATGAGCACGCCGATATGAGCATCGAGGTGTCCAACGAGTCGGGCATCGACGTCTCCGAAGAGGAACTGATCAGCGTCGCCCGCTTCGTCATCCGCAAGATGAAGGTCAACCCGGCGGCCGAACTGTCGATGGTGCTGCTCGACACCGCGGCGATGGCCGACCTGCACGTGCGGTGGATGGACCTGCCCGGCCCCACCGACGTGATGAGCTTCCCGATGGACGAGTTGGAACCCGGCGGACGGCCGGACGCGCCTGAACCCGGCCCGGCCATGCTGGGTGACATCGCGCTGTGTCCGCAGTTCGCTGCCGAGCAGGCCACCGCGGCCGGGCATTCGCTGGGCCAGGAGTTGGCCCTGCTCACCGTGCACGGTGTCCTCCACCTGCTGGGCTACGACCATGCCGAGCCCGCCGAGGAAAAAGAGATGTTCACGCTGCAACGCCAACTGCTTGAAGAGTGGGTGGCCGACCAGGTCGAGGCCTACCACCAGGACCGCCAGTCGGAGAAGGAGCGCAGGCTGCTCGACAACTCCCGATACTTCGACCAACTGTGACCAGCATCGGACAGCTGATTTCCGCGATCGTGCTCGTCGCCCTCGGCGGGCTGTTCGCGGCGATCGACGCGGCGATCAGCACAGTGTCCATCGCGCGCGTCGAGGAACTCGTGCGCGACGAGCGGCCGGGTGCGGTGCGCTTGCACAAGATCATGGCCGAGCGGCCGCGTTACATCAATCTCGTTGTGCTGCTTCGCATTGCGTGTGAGGTCAGCGCGACGGTGCTGTTGGCCGCCTACCTGGACGACTACACCGGTGTGCGCTGGGGACTGATCTCGGCGGCCGCGATCATGACCGTGGTCAGTTTCGTGGTGATCGGTGTCGGTCCACGCACGGTCGGCAGGCAGAACGCCTATTCGATATCGCTGGTCGCCGCGCTTCCGTTGCAGGCGACTTCGGTGGTCCTCACCCCGGTCAGCCGGTTGCTGGTGCTCATCGGTAACGCGTTGACGCCCGGTCGCGGTTTCCGCAACGGCCCGTTCGCCTCCGAGATCGAACTGCGCGAGGTCGTCGACCTGGCCCAGCAACGCGGTGTGGTGGCCGACGACGAGCGGCGGATGATCCAGTCGGTGTTCGAACTCGGCGACACCCCGGCCCGCGAGGTGATGGTCCCGCGCACCGAGATGGTCTGGATCGAGAGCGACAAGACGGCCGGTCAGGCGACCTCGCTTGCGGTGCGCAGTGGCCACTCCCGAATCCCGGTCATCGGCGAGAACGTCGATGACGTGGTGGGCGTCGTGTACCTCAAAGACCTTGTCCAGCGCACCTATTACTCGACTGACGGCGGACGTGGCACCAAGGTCTGCGATGTCATGCGGCGCGCGGCCTTTGTTCCGGACTCAAAACCGCTGGACGCGCTGCTGCGCGAGATGCAGCGCGACCGTGTTCACATGGTTCTGCTCGTCGACGAGTACGGCGCCATCGCCGGTCTGGTCACCATCGAGGACGTGCTCGAGGAGATCGTCGGCGAGATCGTCGACGAATACGACGCCGGCGAAGTGGTCCCCGTCGAAGAGGTGGGCGACAACCGCTATCGCGTCTCGGCCCGGTTGCCGATCGAGGATCTCGGCGAACTGTACGACATCGAGTTCGACGACGACCTCGACGTGGACACCGTCGGCGGGCTGGTCGCACTGGAACTCGGCAGAGTGCCACTTCCGGGCGCCGAGGTGACGTGGGACGGCTTGCGGCTACAGGCCGAAGGCGGTCCGGATCACCGCGGACGGGTGCGCATCGGCACGGTTCTGGTCAGCCGTACCGGCGAGACTCCCGAAGGAGACCGAAACGATGAGTGACCTCGACAGTGAGGACGCCAAGCTGGTGACGCTGGCCCGCGGCGCGATGGCCAGGGCCGAGGCGTCCAACGGCGCGGCGGTACGCGATGCGGACGGCCGCACCTACGCCGGCGCGCCGGTGACGTTGCGGTCGCTGGGACTGACCGCGCTGCAAGCCGCCGTCGCCGCCGCGGTGTCCAGCGGCGCGACCGGTCTGGAGGCAGCCGTGCTGGTCGGAGGATCCTCCGACGATGCCGGCGTCGCCGCGGTCCGTGAACTGTCCGCCGATGCGACCATCATCGTCACCGACCGCTCCGGGCGCCGAATGTGAAGCCAGGGCGAAAAAGCGGGCGGAGAATCGGCGTGAATTCACGCCCGGCGAGGATGCCATGACCGAATTCCGCTCCGGCTTCGTGTGTTTCGTCGGGCGTCCCAACACGGGTAAGTCGACACTGACCAATGCGCTGGTCGGCGCCAAGGTCGCGATCACGTCGAACCGGCCGCAGACCACCCGCCACACCATCCGCGGCATCGTGCACCACGAAGACTTCCAGATGATCCTCGTCGACACCCCGGGTCTGCACCGGCCGCGCACGCTGCTGGGGCAGCGGCTCAACGATCTGGTCAAGGACACCTACTCCGAGGTCGACGTCATCGGGTGGTGCATCCCGGCCGACGAGAGGATCGGGCCGGGGGACCGGTGGATACACGACCAGATCCGCGCCGTCGCGCCCAATACGACGCTGGTCGCGATCGTGACCAAGATCGACAAGGTGCCCAAGGACCGCATCGCCGCACAGCTGGTCGCGGTCAGCGAGCTGGTCGGCCCTGACACCGAGATCGTCCCGGTGTCGGCCACCGCCGCAGACAACCTGGAGGTGCTCGTCGAGGTGCTGGCCGCCCAGCTGCCACCCGGGCCGGCCTTCTACCCCGACGGCGAGCTCACCGACGAGCCTGAAGAAACGCTGATGGCCGAGCTGATCCGCGAGGCTGCGCTGGAAGGGGTGCGCGACGAGCTACCGCACTCGCTGGCCGTCGTCATCGAGGAGGTCACCCCGCGAGAGGGCCGTGACGACCTGGATCCACTCGTTGATGTGCACGCCATCCTCTACGTCGAACGCGAGAGCCAGAAAGGCATCGTCATCGGCAAGGGCGGCGCCAGGCTGCGCGAAGTCGGCACCGCCGCGCGCAAACAGATCGAAAAGCTGCTGGGCACAAAGGTGTTCCTCGACCTGCGGGTCAAGATCGCCAAGAACTGGCAGCGCGACCCTAAACAGTTGGGCCGCTTGGGATTCTAGCTTTGGGCGCCCGAGCCGGGCTCTCCGAACGGCCGGCCAGGCCCGTGCGCGGGTGGCGCGGCGTCGCCCTTGCCGTAGACGGCGACGACGACGCTGCGGTCGATCGCGTTCGCCGACCACACGCCGATATCGACGTTTGAGCAGTCGGCCATGATCGCCTTGTAGTCCGGCCGGTGGTACCACTGGTTGATCAACTCGATGCCGCTGATGGCCAACGCCGGGTTGATCGCCACTGTCTCGGCGACCGCACCCGCGTAACCGGCGTTGCGCGCGCGATCAGCGGTGGTCGACCCGTCGGATCCGACGTCGGCGTTCAGCGCGCGGTTGTTGAGCACATCGTTGGTGTGCCACTCGGCGGCCAGTCGCAGCTTGGGATTGATTTTGATGTCGGTGTCGCAGCCGGCCTGATGCTGCACGGTGTAGACATTGGCCACCACGCCGTCGTTGAGCCGCTTGTTGTCAGCGGCGGCCGACGGGATGCCCGCGGCCGCACCCAGGACGGCCAGCACCGCAACCGCACAGGTACAGCGCAGCATTCTCATGCCCGAGTACGTTACGCGACCTCGTCGGAGACGTCCTCGGGTTCGGGCAGCTGCGAACCGGTTACGGGTTCGTCGGAGGCAGTCGGCTCGGGGTCGGGCGCCGGATCGGATGTCGCCGCCTGGGCGGCTCCGGACTCCCACCAGGGCTCGGGCTGGCGCATCGTCCAACCGTTGATCGCCTCCAACTCGGCGGCCAGCGACACCAGCAACGGCTCGCTGTGCGCCGGACCCATGAGTTGCACGCCGATCGGCAGCCCGTCGGAGGTGAACCCGGCGGGCACGTTGATCGACGGCCAGCCCAGCAGGTTCCACGGCCACGTGACCGGGCAGGCCTTGATCATCGTGCGGTCGGTTGCCAGCCCGCCGAGGTGATCGAAATCGTGCACCTTCGGCGGCGGCTGCGCGGTGGTCGGCGCCAGCACCACGTCGGCGATGTTGAAGATGTAGCCGATGCGGCGGTGCGCGCGGGCCTCGCGGGCGCGCGCCTTGCGCAGCACGTGCTCGGACAGCAGCCGGCCCGTGCGCAGATTGGCCTTGGTCCGCTTGTCGAGGGTGATGTCGTGGCCGAGGCGGTCGGCCCACTCCAGCAGCCCCGAGGTTGAGCGGGACAAGAAGTTCCACGACATCTCGAGGCTGTAGTCGGGGTCGGCCGGCAAGACGCTGTGCCCGAGGTCCTCGACCGCAGCGGCGACGACGGACAACGCAGCTTGGATCTCGGGGTGCAGCTTGGCCCGGAACACCGTGAACGGGAACCTCGTCGACATCGCGATTCGCAGCGGGCCGGGCGCCTGCGCCACGTACTCGGTGACCTTCACCGGCGGCGGCTGGTGGCGATCGCCGGGCACGTTGCCGGATGCGGCGTCGAGCACCAGTGCGGCGTCGGCGACCGTGCGCGCCAGCACGCCGTTGACCGTGATGCCGTTGAACGCCTCGGGCAGCGGCCACGTCGAGATGCGGCCGCGCTGCGGTTTGATGCCCACCAGATGTGTCCACGCGGCGGGGATGCGCACGCTGCCCGCCCCGTCGGAGCCGATAGCGGCGGTCACCAGCCCGGCAGCCACCGCCGCGGCGCTGCCACCCGACGATCCGCCGGGGGTGTGCTCGCGCGACCACGGATTGCGGGTGTGGCCGAACGCCGGTCCGCTGGTGAACGGCCATTGACCCAGTTCGCAGGTGTTGGTCTTGCCGACGATGACCGCGCCGGCCGCTCGTAGCCGTCGCACCACCTCGGCGTCCTGGGCGGCGGGGCGGACGGTGCCGTCAGCCCCGAACCTGGTCGGCTCGCCGGCGACATCGACGTCGTCCTTGACCGCGATCGGGATGCCGAGCAGCGGAAGTTGTTCACCCGCCGCACGTTTGCGGTCCGCGCGGGCGGCGTCGGCCAGCGCGCGCTCGGGGAACACGACCCGGAACGCGTTCAGTGTCGGTTGGCTGGCCGCGATGGCGTCGAGCGAGCGCGTAACCAGTTCAACCGACGTGACCGAGCCGCTCGCGAGCTGGAAAAGCTGTTGAGTCAGGGTGGGGAATCGGGCATTTTGAACCATCGCTTACCAGGATATCGGCGGTGCGAATCGGAATCTGACCGATGGCAGTGGGAGACTGAACCGATGCGGCTGTATCGAGACCGGGCGGTGGTGCTGCGCCAGCACAAGCTCGGCGAGGCCGACCGGATCGTGACACTTCTCACCCGCGACCACGGCTTGGTCCGCGCGGTGGCCAAGGGCGTGCGGCGCACCCGCAGCAAGTTCGGCGCCAGGCTGGAACCGTTCGCGCACATCGACGTTCAGCTGCATCCGGGCCGCAACCTCGACATCGTCACCCAGGTGCAGGCCATCGACGCGTTCGCCGCCGACATCGTCAGCGATTACGGCCGCTACACCTGCGCGTGCGCGGTGCTGGAGACCGCCGAACGGCTGGCCGGTGAGGAACGCGCCCCGGTGCCCGCGCTGCACCGGTTGACGGTGGCTGCGTTGCGTGCGGTGGCCGACGGCGGCCGGGCCCGCGAACTCGTGTTGGACGCGTACCTGTTGCGGGCGATGGGGATCGCGGGGTGGGCTCCGGCAATGACCGAGTGCGCCCGCTGCGCCGCGCCTGGACCGCATCGGGCGTTCCACGTGGCGGCCGGGGGCAGTGTCTGCGTGCACTGCCGGCCGTCCGGGTCGGTGACACCGCCACAGGCGGTGCTGGACCTGATGGCGGCGCTGCACGACGGGGACTGGGAGTACGCCGAGACGACGACGGCATCGCACCGTAGCCAGGCCAGCGGTCTGGTGGCCGCGCATCTGCAGTGGCATCTGGAACGCCAACTTCGGACGTTGCCGCTGGTGGAACGGGTGTACCGGCTGGATAGGAGTGTCGGAGACCAGCAGGTGCCGCTGGTCGGGCAGGATGTGCCACATGGCAAGCGAACGGGCTGGACGGAGGAAGAAGGCCCACACCTACCCACAGCTGCCCCCGGCGCCTGACGACTATCCGACGTTCCCCGACAAGTCGACGTGGCCCGTCGTCTTTCCCGAGATCCCCGCGCATACCAACGGTCGGTTCGCCCGCCCGCCCCAGCACACATCGAAGGCGGCCGCCCCACGGATTCCGGCCGACCAAGTCCCCAAGCATGTCGCCGTCGTCATGGACGGCAACGGGCGATGGGCCATCCAGCGCGGCCTGCATCGCACCGAAGGGCACAAGATGGGTGAGGCTGTTCTCATCGACATCACCTGTGGCGCAATCGAAATCGGTATCGAGCACCTCACGGTGTACGCGTTCTCCACCGAGAACTGGAGCCGCAGCACCGAGGAGGTGCGCTTCCTCATGGGGTTCAACCGGGAGGTGGTGCGTCGTCGCCGGGAAAACCTCAACGACATGGGCGTGCGGATGCGCTGGGTCGGTTCGCGGCCGCGGATGTGGCGCAGCGTGATCAAGGAGTTCGACATCGCCGAACAGATGACGGTCGGCAACGACGTCATCACGATCAACTATTGCGTCAACTACGGCGGTCGCACCGAGATCGTCGAGGCGACGCGCGAGCTGGCGCAGTTGGCGGCCGACGGCAAGATCAAGCCGAACCGCATCAGCGAGGCCAATTTCGCCAAGCATCTGCACCGCGCCGACATCCCCGACGTCGACCTGTTCATCCGGACCTCGGGGGAGCAGCGCGCCAGCAACTTCCTGCTGTGGCAGGCGGCCTACGCCGAGTTCGTCTTTCAGGACAAGCTGTGGCCGGACTACGACCGCAGAGATCTATGGGCCGCCTGCGAGGAGTACGTCAACCGCAACCGACGCTTCGGCAGAGCCGAATAATGTACCTGAGCGGGCGAGCCTGATGGCACTGCAGGAGCGGCTGGGCGAGATCCTCGAAGACGTGCTGCCTGTGACGCGCGAAGACGACGGGGCGGTCACTGTCCACCACGACGAGACCTTCGCCTCGCTGCGGACGGTTCCGATCGCCGAGGGCCTCGAACTGGTCTCGCTGACCCAGATCCTGGCCTGGGATCTGCCCCTGGACGCCAAGCTGCGCGCCGCGGTCGCCGAACACGCTCACAACACGCTGCTCGGTACTGTCTCGCTGGCGGCCAAGAGCGGCCCCAAGGAGGTCGCTGCGGGCGCCAAGCGCAATTCGAAGAAGGCCGCCGATGTGCTGCTGCGCTACAACTTTCCGGCCGCCGGTCTTACCGACGATGCGCTGCGCACGCTGATCCTCATGGTGCTGGCCACCGGCGCCGAGGTGCGTCGGGCGCTACTGGGCTGAACGGCTTGCCGGGGTGCAGTCGCCACAGACCCCGAAGATCTCGATCGTGTGGCTGACGTCGGAGAACCCGTGCTCGCGGGCGATTTCGGCGGCCCAGGTTTCGACGTCGCGGCCCTGGATCTCCACCGTCGACCCGCAGGCTCGACACACCAGGTGGTGGTGGTGGTCCTCCGAGCAGCGCCGGTAGACCGACTCGCCGGTGTCGGTGCGCAAGGTATCGACGACACCTGCTGCCGCCATCTGCTGCAGGGTGCGGTACACGGTGGTCAGCCCGATGCCTTCGCCGCGCCGCCGCAGCTCGTCGTGGAGTTCCTGGGCCGACCGGAACTCGTCGAGGTTGTCCATGAGTGCCGCGATCGCCGCGCGCTGGCGGGTCGAGCGCACACCCGTACTCATAGGTCCGCACTCACTGGTCGATCTCGCTGGCATGTGTCACCGCCGCGACGACGATGTCGGCGAGGTGATGGTCGACGAGGCGGTACATCACTTCGCGTCCGGACCGTTCGCCGGCCACCACACCCGCGGCTTTCAGGATCCGCAGGTGTTGGCTGACCAACGGCTGGGGTACGGCCAGCGCGTCGACGAGTTCGTGGACGCAGCGCGTGGACTCGCGCAACTGCAGGACGATCGCGATCCGAACCGGCGCGGCCAACGCGCGAAGCAGGTCGCCGGAGATGTCGAGCACCGCACGCGGCGGCAGCTCGGAGAACGGCGCGCCACTGTGTTCGTGGGCGTCGCCGGCAGTCGGATGACCCTCAGCCAAAGTGGAAACGGTTTTCATTATGGCCAACAATACATGCGCTTGTACGCATGTCAACGTCGCAAGCCGGGGTCGCTAGGCTGTGCAGTCGTGGCTCACTCTTCCTCGATCATCGACACCGTCGCGAACCTGGCCAAGCGGCGCGGCCTGGTTTATCAGTCGGGGGAGATCTACGGCGGTACCAAGTCCGCATGGGATTACGGGCCGCTCGGGGTGGAACTCAAGGAGAACATCAAACGTCAGTGGTGGCGCTCGGTGGTCACCAGCCGCGACGACGTCGTCGGGCTCGACTCGGCGATCATCCTGCCGCGCGAGGTGTGGGTGGCCTCCGGGCACCTCGAAGTCTTCAACGATCCGCTGGTCGAGTGCCTCAACTGCCATAAACGTCACCGACAGGACCACATGCAGGAGGCGTACTTCGAAAAAGCCGGCGCGAAGAAGGGCCTGTCTGGTCCCGACTCGGTCGAGATGAGCGAGATCGCATGCCCGGCCTGCGGGACCAAGGGTCAGTGGACCGAACCGCGCGACTTCAACATGATGCTCAAGACCTACCTCGGTCCGATCGAGACCGAGGAGGGGTTGCACTACCTGCGGCCCGAGACCGCACAGGGGATCTTCGTCAACTTCGCCAATGTGGTCACCACGCAACGTAAGAAGCCGCCGTTCGGTATCGCGCAGACGGGCAAGAGCTTCCGCAACGAGATCACCCCGGGCAACTTCATCTTCCGGACGCGGGAGTTCGAGCAGATGGAGATGGAATTCTTCGTCGAACCGTCGACCGCCCGCGAGTGGCACCAGTACTGGATCGATGAACGTCTGCAGTGGTATGTCGAGCTCGGCATCGACCGCGACAACCTGCGGCTCTACGAGCATCCGAAGGAGAAGCTGTCGCACTATTCGGAGCGCACCGTCGACATCGAGTACAAGTTCGGTTTCCAGGGCAACCCGTGGGGTGAGCTCGAGGGCATCGCCAATCGCACCGACTTCGACCTGTCCACGCACGCAAAGCATTCCGGCACCGACCTGACGTACTTCGACCAGGCCACCGACACGCGTTACGTTCCGTACGTCATCGAGCCGGCAGCCGGCCTGACCCGGTCGTTCATGGCGTTTCTCGTCGATGCCTACGCCGAGGACGAGGCGCCCAATGCCAAGGGTGGCGTCGACAAGCGAACGGTGCTGCGGCTGGATCCGCGGCTCGCGCCGGTCAAGGTCGCGGTGCTGCCGCTGTCGCGTAACGAGGCCCTGTCGCCGAAGGCTCGCGACCTCGCCGCCGAACTGCGCAAGAACTGGAACGTCGACTTCGACGACGCCGGCGCGATCGGTCGTCGTTACCGGCGCCAGGACGAGATCGGCACCCCGTTCTGCGTGACGGTGGATTTTGACTCACTGGAGGATCAGGCGGTGACGATCCGCGAGCGCGATGCGATGACACAGGACCGCGTCGCGCTCGACAACGTCAGCGACTACCTGGCCATCCGCCTCAAAGGCTGCTGACTTCTCGTAGCGAGCACGCTCGCCGATGGCGCGCTCGCGCTGACGCCCGATCAGAACCGGCCGCCGCCGCCGAACATCCCGCCTCCGCCGCCGGAGCCGCCGAACGAGCCGGGACTGAATCCACCCCCGCCCCCGAAGCCCCCGAACCCGCCGCGCATCCCCCCGCTGAGGATGTTGCCGATGAGAATGCCGCCGATGATCGCGCCCATGTTGCCCCCGCCGCCTCCGCCGCCGCCGAACGGACCCAGGTAGGACCGCTGCGCGTTCTGCATATCGGCGTTGGCGAGGTTCTGCGCCTGCGCCGCCAGCATCGCCGCGCCGTTGGCATGAGCGATGGCCCCGGCCGGATCGGCCGACCGCTTGTCCTCGGCGGCGCCGATCTGTCGAACCGCTTCGGCCAGGCGGGTCCGCGCTTCCGGACCGACGACGCCGCGGCGCGTGTCGATGAAATCGGACACCGACCGAACCCGCGACCGCGCCGTGAACAGCGCCTCGTCCAGCGCCCGATTGAGTCGCTCGGCCGCCTCGCGCTCCTGCTCGACCGCCGCCAGCAGCCGGTCCAGGTCCGCATCGGCTCTCGTCAGCTCGGTGAACGACCCCAACGGGTCAACCGATTTCGAGCGTTGTGCGGCGGCCACCGCGGCCGCCGCAGCGTCGCGGGCCTCGGTCAGTTGAGCGGCCTGCGGTACGTTTCCCTGCTGCAGCAGGGCACTGGCCTGCTTGATGCCGTTCTGGATGTCCTCGATCGCCGAGGGCAGCGTGGCAGCGGCGCGACGGATATCGCTGGCGGCGCTGTCTACGGCATCCAGCAGCCCGCGCGCCTGAACCAAACCGGATTCGGCCGCCCGCACGCACTCGACGAGTTCGGTCTGACGTCCCGGCGCCGGGTGGAGGGCGAGATCGCGTCCGCGGGTGATGCTCTCGTCGGCGAATGTGAGCAGTTCGGTGGCCGCGTCCACGTTGCCGGTCACCGAGTGCAGCGCCGTCTCGTCGAACTCGCTGTGCAGTTGCGCGAGCTTCTGCCGCGACGGGTCGAGGCGCGCGGTGATGTCGACGACCTGCTGGGTCAACGCGTCCAGCCGGGTCGGTGCGTTGATCACCAGATTGCGCAATTCGGCGAACGCGGCTTGCTGCGCTTCCAGTTCGCGGTCGGCCTTGGCGGCCGCGACCACCACGCGCGTCAGCAGGTCGCGACGTTGCGCCGGGGTCTCCGGGATGGCGTCGTCGAGGATCTGCCGGACGTTGAACGCCTGGCCCAGCGTGGTTTTCGCATTCGTGACCGCACGCGTGAAGGGCTCGGTCCGTGCTGTGCCGAATTCCTCGACGGCCAGCTCCAGTTCGTGGTCGCTGGTGCGCACCGCGTTGTCGACCTCGACCACCATCGATTTCGACAGGTCGTCGAGCGCGTCGAGCGATACCGAGGCCAATGCGTGCGGGTCGGTCGGGTCGACGCGGCGCGCAGCCGCGAACTCGGCCTCCCGACGCTTGCGCCGGCGCCGCCGTCGCCAGAACATCAGCAGTACGACCGCGAGAGCGATCACGGCCAGGGTGATCAGCAGACCGGCCCAGCTGATGCTCGAACCGGAGCGCGCGGACTGACCCAGCCCGTCGGCGGCGGCCACTGCCGCGCCGGCCCAGTCGTTCTGCCGCAGTGCGGGTTCGATGTCGTTGCGCCGTACGTTCTCGACTCGGCTCGAGCTCAGGTCGGTGGCGCTGTCGGGCACCATGAAGGCATACGCACGATCGACGGTGGCCACGGCCAGCAGCGCGTCGAACGAACCCAGGTCGCTCGCCCGCATCGTGTTACGCGCCCACGTTTCGGCCGACTGGCCCGAGAAGGAGTCGACGTAGACGACCCACAGCCGGGTCTTGCGACTGTTGTAAAGCGAGTCGATCGCCGAGGTGACCTCGGCCCGGCTGGCACCGTTGAGGACGCCCGCGTTGTCGGTGAGGTAACCCGGGAGCCGGAACGGCGGTTCGGCAGCCGCCCCCGGCGCGAGCAGCGCACCGGCGGTGATCATGGCGACCACGAGAGTCAGCAAGCGGACAAAGCGCATGCCCGCCAATCTAGTGCGCGGCACGGTCGGTCCGGTTGGTGCTGGCAGACTATCCGTCGGTGACAGCGCACTCAGACCCCTACGGCGAGTTCGACCGCGAGCGATTGGTGGTCGAGCCGCCGAAGGGCGCCGCCCTGCCGGGCACCGACACCGAGCACCGTACGGATTTCGCGCGCGACCGGGCGCGGGTGCTGCACTGTGCGGCGCTGCGCCGGTTGGCCGACAAGACACAGGTGGTCGGGCCGCGCAAGGGTGACACACCGCGCACCCGGCTCACTCACTCGCTTGAGGTCGCCCAGATCGGCCGCGGCATGGCCATCGGGCTGGGATGCGACCCCGACCTGGTCGACCTCGCCGGGTTGGCCCACGACATCGGCCATCCGCCCTACGGCCACAACGGCGAACGCGCGCTCAACGAGATTGCCGCCGGCTGCGGGGGCTTCGAGGGCAACGCCCAGAACTTCCGCATCCTGACGCGCCTCGAGCCCAAAGTCCTTGACTCCGAGGGCCAAAGCGCCGGTTTGAACCTCACCCGCGCCGCACTGGATGCCGTCACCAAGTATCCGTGGCGGCGCGAGGCGCGGCCGGCCAAGTTCGGCTTCTACGAAGACGACGTGGCTGCAGCGGAGTGGGTGCGCTCCGGTGCGACCGGCGACAAGCCATGCCTGGAGGCGCAGATGATGGACTGGGCCGACGACGTCGCCTACTCGGTGCACGACGTCGAGGACGGCGTGGTGTCCGGCCGCATCGATATGCGGGTACTCGCCGACGCGGACGCGGCCGCGGAGCTCGGGCGGCTGGGGGAGTCCAGCGGCATGGGCGCCGGAATGCGATTTGACGACCTGGTCGCAGCGGCTTCGCGGTTGTCGAGCCTGCCGGTCGTCGCCGCGGTCGGCAAGTACGACGGCACGCTGGCCGCATCCGTCGCTCTCAAGCAGTTGACCAGTGAGTTGGTCGGCCGGTTCGCCTCTGCGGCCATCTCGGCCACCCGCGAGGAGGCCGGCCGGGGACCGCTGGTCCGTTATCAGGCCGACTTGCGAATACCGGAACTGGTCCGCGCCGAGGTGGCGGTGCTCAAGATCCTGGCGCTGCAGTTCATCATGTCCGATCCGCGGCATCTGGATCTGCAGGCGCAGCAGCGCGAACGCGTCCACCGGGTGGTCGACTGGGTCCGCGCGGGCGCGCCGGCGACGCTGGACCCGATCTTCGTGCCGGCGTTCAATACCGCGGGCGACGACGGAGCCCGGCTGCGGGTGGTCATCGACCAGGTGGCGTCGTTCACCGAGGGGCGGTTGGAGCGGTTGGAACCGGCTTAGCCGGAACCGACACAACGGTGATCGCACCCGATGTCGGGCGCTCTAGACTGGCCCGGTGGCCGGCCGCATTCCTGATCGTGACATCGCGGCCATCCGTGACCAGGTGCGTATCGAGGACGTCGTCGGCGACTACGTGCAGTTGCGGCGTGCCGGCGCGGATTCCATGAAGGGTCTGTGCCCCTTCCACGACGAGAAGTCGCCCTCATTCCACGTCCGGCCCAACCACGGCCACTTCCACTGTTTCGGGTGTGGGGAGGGCGGCGACGTCTACGCCTTCGTCCAGAAGATCGAACACGTCAGCTTCGTCGAGTCGGTCGAACTGCTCGCCGACCGGGTCGGCTACACGATCACCTACACCGGCGCGTCGACCACCAACGTGCAACGCGACCGCGGCAGCCGCAGCAGGTTGCTGGCCGCCAACGCCGCCGCTCAGGAGTTTTACGCGACTGCGCTGGAGTCTGAGGAGGCCGCGCCCGCGCGCCAGTATCTGATCGAACGCAACTTCGACGCCGAGGCGGCCAAACGCTTCGGCTGCGGTTTCGCGCCGTCGGGCTGGGAGTCGCTGACAAAGCATCTGCTGCGCAAAGGGTTTGAGTTCAAGGAACTGGAAGCTGCCGGACTGTCGCGCGAGGGCAAGCGTGGTCCGATGGACCGCTTTCACCGGCGCCTGCTGTGGCCGATCCGGGCCAGCGGTGGCGAAGTGATCGGCTTCGGCGCCCGCCGGATCTTCGACGACGACCCGATGGAAGCCAAGTACGTCAACACCCCCGAGACCGTGCTGTACAAGAAGTCATCGGTGCTGTTCGGGCTGGACCTGGCCAAGCGTGACATCGCCAAGGGTCATCAAGCCGTCGTCGTCGAGGGCTACACCGATGTGATGGCCATGCACCTGTCCGGTGTGACGACGGCGGTCGCGTCCTGCGGGACCGCTTTCGGCGACGAGCATCTGTCGATGCTGCGCCGACTGATGATGGACGACAACTTCTTTCGTGGCGAACTGATCTACGTATTCGACGGCGACGCCGCCGGACGCGCCGCGGCGATCAAGGCGTTCGAGGGTGAGCAGAACCTGGCCGGGCAGTCGTTCGTCGCGGTGGCTGAAGAAGGCATGGATCCCTGCGATCTGCGACTCAAGGCGGGCGACGGTGCGCTACGCGACCTGGTCGCGCGTCGAACACCGTTGTTCGAGTTCGCGATTCGCACCGCACTGGCCGAACATGACCTCGACAGCGCGGAGGGGCGGGTGTCGGCGCTGCGCCGATGCGTACCGATGGTGGCCCGCATCAAGGAGCCGATGCTGCGCGACGAGTACGCGCGCCGCCTGTCGGGCTGGGTCGGCTGGGCCGACGAGACGCAGGTGTTGACGCGGGTCCGCGAGGAGGCCCAGAAGCGCGGCATGCCCGGACGCGGCGGTCGCAGGCGCGCCGGCACCGAGCAGGCGCAGGCCCGCAGGCCGCGCACTTCCGATCAGGGCGGCGCACGGCCCGACCCGACCGATCCGACGCTGTGGCCGCAGCGCGAAGCGCTCAAATCCGCCCTGCAGTATCCGGCGCTGGCGGGACCGGTGTTCGACTCGTTGACGGTCGAAAGCTTCACGCACCCGGGTTACACCGCGGTGCGTTCGGCCATCGATGCCGCCGGCGGGACGTCGACCGGCCAGTCGGGCGCCGAATGGATCGAGACGGTCCGGTCGCAGACCGAGACGCCCGCTGCGGCGAATCTGGTCAACGAACTCGGTGTGGAAGCCGTCAACGTCGACGACGAGAGGCTGCCCCGCTATATCGGCGGGGTGCTGGCGCGGCTGCAGGAGGTGTGGGTGGGCCGGCAGATCGCCGAGGTCAAGTCCAAGCTTCAGCGCATGTCGCCGGTCGAGCAGGGTGACGAGTACCACGCGTTGTTCGGGGACCTGGTCGCGATGGAGGCATACCGCCGCAGCCTGCTGGAACAGGCGAGCGGCGACGACATCTCTGCGTAGGCCCCGGTAACGAGATATGGTGGGCGCGCTATAAACCGTGGGAACGGTCAGGAAGGCATGCACGTGACATCGACCAACAACCGGGCGCGGCGCCTCGTTGCCGCAGGTGTGTTCGCGGCGGCTGCGTTCGCGGTGCCGTTGGCGGCATCAGTGCTGAGCACTTCCGAGACCGGCCAGCCTCTCGGCCAATGCCTGGCGTGGTTCGGAAACAAAGAAGATGGCCATTGCCTGGGCGTCTCCAACGGCAACGGCGTCAACGTCGGAACGCCGGAGGTCGGCGTGGTCCAGGGCGGTGCCGGCGTCAATACGGGGCCACTGGTTCCCGGTCAGACGATCACTGACCCGTACCGTTAACCGACCTTCTCGACTGCACAGCTTCGGGACCGATCACCTCGGTTCCAGCATCGATCTCGGTCAGCGTGACCATCGGCGGATCAGGTGACACCCGGTCGGCGATCTTGCGGCGACCCGCGTCGAGCACGGCCTTGGCCGCAGGGCTCTCGGTGACCGCCTTGTAGGTTCCGGCGATCTGCTCATATCGGCGACGGCCCGCCTTCGAACCGAGCACATAGCCGACACCCAATACGACGAAATACCCGATCACGGGGTCCCTTCCAGACGACGGTGTGTTCGCTCCATCCTGCCTCACATAGCTGAGAGCGGGAGGGGTGGCGGCGTATTGGCGGCCGCTGCGACACGTACGCTAGAGTCAACCCCCGGCCCGCACAGTAGCGTGATCGCGGGTGAGCAGTCCCCTGTAGCTCAATTGGCAGAGCATTCGGCTGTTAACCGAAGGGTTGCTGGTTCGAGTCCAGCCGGGGGAGCAAGCGTGATCGAACGAATCAGCAGTAGATCGGTATTCCGGTGAACAGGTCCCTACCGCAGATCGCGCCGGGTGCCGGTGGCGGCGCGGGATAGAGGCGGCCGCTCTCGTCGATGAGATCGTTGCCCTGATAGCGGTACCGGTGGCAGACGTTCCAGTCCCAGTCGAGGTTGCGGTTCGAGGCCGCTGACGGCGGGGTTTGCCCCGGGCACCAGTCGAACCAGTAATAGTCGGCCCCGGCGGCACCCGCCACACCCAATCCGGCGAGCGCCAGACCACCGGAGATCGCTGCTGTCGCGGCGAATCGCGAGATCGGCTTCATGATCGCTCCTTGCTTCGGGGCGCGGCCGCGGTGGCCGCGCCTGTGCGATCAAGTACAGGCGACGGCCGCGGCTACCGATCTCAAGTATTGCGCTACTTCGGCTCGATGGTGCCCGCGCTGATCGCGTTCTGCTCGGTGTGCTCGTCGGCATCGGGTATGTGCTCGGGGTGCAGCATCTCGGCGTAGCGCAACTGCTCGGGAATGCCGAACCCGTCGACCAGCAACTCCGCGTAGGGGCGCAGCGACCGGCAGCGTTCGTTGATACCGCGCGTGACGGCCTTGGCGCGCTCGGTGGAGATGTACCGGTGCTCGATGAACCAGGCCCGGTCCTCCTCGATCACCGACAGCGCGTAGAGGTCACACACCATGTTCAAAACCTTGCGCGCTTCGTCGTCGTGGCATGAGTCGATGCCGGCGACGAACGCTTCCAGGATCACCCGATCGATGTGAGCTTGAGCGCTGTGCAACACGTGGTCCTGCACGGCGTTGAACGCGTCGAACTCGCTCATCTCCTTGGACTTACCCTGCAACCGGCGGGCCACCGTGGCGATCATGTACTCCTCGCGGTCCTCGAACATCTGCACCTGGGTGCCGCGGTTGAACAGGCTGCCTTCCTCCTCGTTGTCCTGCCGCGTGTCGAGGATGGTCTGCATGATCGTCTCGGCCGCGGTGCGTTTCAGCACGCGCTCACCAGCGAAGTTGGCGGCGAACCGCACCCATTCGACCGGGCTCATACTCTTGACGTCGTCGGCGTAGGCGGTGAGCAACTGCTTGGCCACCAACTGGGTCAGGACGTGGTTGTCGCCCTCGAAGGTGGTGAACACGTCGGTGTCGGCCTTCAACGCGATCAGGCGGTTCTCGGCCATATAGCCTGCGCCGCCGCACGCTTCGCGGGCTTCCTGAATCGCGCGGGTGGCGTGCCAGGTGTTGACCGCCTTCAGCCCGGCCGCCCGCGCCTCCAGCTCGCGTTGCTCTTCGGGATCAGGATCTTCGGCGCTCTGCAGGTCGTGGCATTTGGCTACCAGCTCGTTCTGCGCGAACTGCAACGCATACGACTTGGCGATCAGCGGGAACAGGCGCCGCTGGTGCACCAGGTAGTCCATTATCAGCACCTCTTTGTCGTCGCCAGGCGCTTCGAACTGCCTGCGCTGCAACGCATATCGCGTCGCGATGTCGAGCCCGACACGGGCGGCGGCCGCGGCGCTGCCACCGACGGTGACCCGCCCCCGAATCAAGGTGCCCAGCATCGTGAAGAACCGGCGGCCCGGATTCTCGATCGGCGAGGAGTAGGTGCCGTCCGGGGCCACGTCGCCGTACTTGTTGAGGAGGTTCTCGCGGGGAACACGGACCTGGTCGAACTGGATGCGCCCGTTGTCGACGCCGGGCAGCCCACCCTTGTAATGACAGTCCGACGTCGTTATCCCCGGCAGGTCGTTGCCCTCGTCGTCGCGAATCGGCACCAGCACACAGTGCACGCCGTGGCCGACCCCGTCGGGCGTGATCAGCTGAGCGAATACCGCTGCCATGCGGGCAGTTTCGGCGGCGCCGCCGATGTAGTCCTTACGCGCCGTCGGCGTGGGCGAGTTGACGACGAACTCCTCGGTGGCCGGATCGTAGGTCGCGGTGGTTTCCAACGACTGCACATCGCTGCCGTGACCCGTCTCGGTCATCGCGAAACAGCCCAGCAGATCGCAGTCGATAATCCGTCGCACATATTTCTCGTGGTGGCGCTCGGTGCCCAGGTTCTCGATCGCCCCGCCGAACAACCCCCACTGCACACCGGCCTTGACCATCAGCGACAGATCCGACATCGCCAGCATCTCGATCTGGGTGACCGCAGCCCCGACGTCGCCGTTGCCGCCGTGCGCCTTCTTGAACCCGTCCTCGGCCGAACCCTGAGCCGCCATGATCTTCAACTGCTCGGCGACCTTGGTCCTGGCGATGACGGTGTTGGGGGTGTAATGCGGACGAAAGATCTCGCTGGAGAGTTCTTCGCGCAACCGGTTCTTCACATCGCGCCAACGGCCGTCGAGTGCATTGCGCAGATGTTCTGCGGTAGTGGTCATGACTCGACGGTAACCCTCGACGCGGTTCCCCAAACTGTGATGCCGCAAACGAAGGTGAACCTCAGTGGTTCGTCGCACGACACCCGGAGTTCAATCAGGCCATGAAGAAGGCAAACGGGGAACGCCGGCGGCGTCCGCACGACTTCGACCACCGCCACAGCGACGTCAGCGGCGGATGGCTGCGGGCGGCGACGTTCGGCGCGATGGACGGCCTCGTCTCCAATACCGCGCTGATCGCGGGCGTGGGCGCGGCAGCCAACGCGCACGCGGTGGTGCTCAGTGGATTCGCGGGCCTGGCCGCCGGAGCATTTTCCATGGCGCTGGGCGAGTACACCTCGGTGCGGACCGCCAATGAACAGATCGACTCCGAAGTCGTCGTCGAACGCCGCGCCTTCCGCAAGCATCTGCAAGCCGAGAAGGCCGAACTCACCGACGAGCTGATGGAATTGGGACTGTCGCCGCAGACCGCCGCGCTGGCCACCGAGGAGATTCACCGCGACGAGAATCGTGCGGTCAACTTCCACCTCGTCCGGGAGATCGGCATCGACCCCACCGAGAAGCCGTCACCGTACGTCGCGGCGGTGTCATCGTTCGTCATGTTCGCGATCGGCGCCGTGACGCCGCTGCTTCCCTATTTCCTGGGCTTCGAGAGCCTGTGGCTCGGTCTGCTGTGCGGAGGCGTCGGGCTCATGATCGCCGGTGGTGTCGCGTCGCGCTTCACCAAACGACCGCTGTGGTTCGCTTCGCTACGGCAGCTTGCTCTGGGTACGGCCGCGATCGCGGCGACTTATGTCGTCGGCTTGCTGGTCGGCTCGGTGATCACCTGACAGGGCCGCATGGTCAGCTGTCGCTGCCGACGGTGATCGCGGTCGCCTCGCTGACCTCGTCGAGTTCGGTGTTGTCGACGTCGATACCCGCCAGCCGCGTCCGGGTGATCGCCAGGATGCCCGCGCCCAGTAGCACGGCGGCGGCGCCGACCCAGTACGGCATGTGCACGCTCACCTGCTCACCGAGCACTCCGGCGAGCCATGGCGCCAGCGCAGCCCCGGAGAATCGCACGAAACTGTAAGCCGCCGAAGCGACACCGCGCTCGACAGGAGCGGCCTTCATGACAGTTTCGGTGATCAACGTGTTGTTGATGCCGATGAACAGCCCCGCGACCACCACGCACGTCGCCAGTACCGCCTTGTTCTCGGTCGCCACGGCCATCACGACCAGCGTCGCCGTCATCGCCAACAGGTTCACCAACAACACCGGCACGGTGCCGAACCGGTGCTGAAGCCGCGGTGCCACCACCACCGACGTAAACGCCAGCGCAACGCCCCAGCCGAAGAAGATCAGCCCGATCTGGTGGGCGCTCATGTCGAGCGGAAACGGTGTGAACGCCAGCAGTGTGAAGAAGCCGAAGTTGTAGAGCAGCGCGGTGACCGCGACCCCCAGCAGTCCGCGGTGGCGCAGGGCGCGGAACGGATCGGCCAGAGTCGTGGCACGCGCCGCGGGCGGAGTGGACGGCAGCAGCACGACGGTCACCACGAGAGCCAACGCCATCAACGCCGACACCCCGAAGAACGGTCCGCGCCACGAAATCGACCCCAGCACACCGCCGACGAGTGGGCCCACCGCGATACCCAAGCCGAGCGCCGCCTCGTACAAGATGATCGCCTGTGCCACCGAACCGCGCGCCGAGCTGACGATGGTGGCCAGCGCCGTCGCGATGAACAGGGCATTGCCCAGCCCCCAAAGCGCCCGCCAGCCAACGATTTCCATCACCGTTTCGGACATTCCGGCCAGGCCGGCGCCCGCGATGATGATGGCCAGACCGACCAGCAGCGTGCGCTTCGCGCCGATACGGCTGGCCAGCACACCCGTGATGAGCATGGCCACGCCCATCACCGCCATGTAGCTGGTGAACAACAGCGACACCTGCGACGGTGACGCGTCGAGGTTCTCGGCGATCGGTTTGAGAATCGGATCGACCAGACCGATGCCCATGAACGCGACGACGCACGCGAAGGCAACGGCCCAAACAGCTTTCGGTTGACGCCACATTCGGGCGATCTCTCCTTCGGATGGTTACTTGGTGATCGTGTTGGGGGTGGCCGCGTCCTTCAGCAGCCGACGCAACACCGCGACCGCCTCGGTGAGCGTCTCCCGATCCGGGGCATCAAGCCGTTCGAGGTACGGATCGATGGCGGCCCCACGGTCCAAGCGGACTTGGCGGAGCGTGTCGATCCCCTTCGGGGTGATGCGGATCAGCACCGCGCGCGCATCTTCGGGGTCGACGCTGCGCGACACCATGCCCGCATCCTCGAGCCGACGGACCTGGGTCGTCATCGTCGGCTGTGAGCAGTGGTCGAGCGCGGCCAGATCGGAGATCCGCGCCTCGCCCTGGTCTTCGATCGTCGACAACAGTCGGGCTTGGGCATAACCGAGCGGAAGCCGGACCCGCTGTGTGGCCAGTCGGTTGATCCGGGCGACGACGGACAGCAGGTCGGCTCCGAGATTCTCGGTCATGAAGCCACTATTGCATAGCTGCTCTATGTGTTTCAAACGTCGTGGCTGCGCAGCCGTGGCCGGGCAGTCGGATCTTGGCTGGCAGAATCGAGAAATGGCCGCGACCGGGGATCGAACTCGACGCACCGGTCGCTTGCGTCCCGTCGAACTGGCACAGGCTTCCGTCATGGCGGCGCTCTGCGCTGCCACGGCGATCATCTCGGTGGTGGTGCCGTTCGCGGCCGGGTTGTCGTTGTTGGGGACGGTGCCGATGGGCCTGCTGGCCTACCGCTACCGGTTGCGGGTCCTACTCACGGCGACCGTCGCGGGCGGCATCATCGCGTTCCTGATCGCCGGCATGGGCGGGTTCATGACCGTCGTCAACTGCGCCTACATCGGCGGGCTGACCGGAATCGTCAAGAGGCGGGGCCGCGGCACGCCGACGGTGCTCTTCGCCGCGATGATCGCCGGGGCGGTGTTCGGCGTGGCCGTGGTGGTCGCGCTGGCCATCTTGTCGCGGCTGCGCTACCTGATCTTC
The DNA here is from genome assembly GCF_003284965.1 of Mycolicibacterium sp. GF69. Taxonomy (GTDB): domain Bacteria; phylum Actinomycetota; class Actinomycetes; order Mycobacteriales; family Mycobacteriaceae; genus Mycobacterium. Next base: position 23,388 of record NZ_QMEW01000010.1, on the reverse strand, counting down.
GAGTCGGTCACCGCCAACGTCAACGGCCTTGCCGCGATCATCGCGCGCATACCCGAAATGGAAGGTTTCGCCGGACAACTCAAGCGTGACTTCGCCACCGCGCTGGAGTTCTGGCCGGTGCTCTTCTTCGTCACGGGCGTGTTTTCGATCACATTCGTCAGCCTCGTCGGATGGTGGGCCCTCTCGCGGGTGATGGAACGGCTGGCGGGGATCCCCGATGTGCACAAGCTCGAGTCACCCGCCGGCGACACCGCAGCGATCGGCCCGGTTCCCGCGCGGCTTCGCGACGTCCGGTTCCGCTATCCGGCTGCCGACCACGACGCGCTGGGCCCGGTCTCGCTCGATGTCGAGCCGGGCGAGCACCTCGCGGTGACCGGCGCCAACGGCTCAGGTAAGACGACGCTGATGCTGATGCTGGCTGGGCGGGAGCCGACCGCGGGCAGGATCGACCGGCCGGGCGCCGTCGGACTGGGCCGCATCGGCGGCACAGCGGTGATCATGCAGCACCCCGAGAGCCAAGTGCTCGGCACTCGTGTCGCCGACGACGTGGTCTGGGGTCTGCCGGCCGGCAAGGCCACCGACGTCAGCCAGTTGCTCGCCGAGGTCGGGCTGGACGGGTTGGCCGAACGTGACACCGGCGGATTGTCCGGTGGTGAGCTGCAGCGGCTGGCCGTCGCCGCCGCGCTCGCGCGCGAGCCGTCGCTGATGATCGCCGACGAGGTGACGAGCATGGTCGACCAGCAGGGCCGCGACGGGCTGATGTCGGTGCTGTCGGGCTTGACCGACCACCACCAGATGTCGCTGGTGCACATCACCCATTACAACGACGAAGCCGTGGCCGCCGACCGTACCGTCGACCTGACGGGAAACGGCGGCGCCGCCGACAACACCGACATGGTCGAATCCGCCGACGCACCGGCGCCGACCGTCGCACCCGGCGCGGCGTGCGCGGCGGTGCTAGAACTCAAAGACGTCAGCCATGAATACGGCAGCGGTACCCCGTGGGCCGCCACGGCGTTGCGCGACATCACGTTCACCGTGCACGAAGGCGACGGTGTGCTGATCCACGGGCTGAACGGGTCGGGTAAGTCGACACTCGCCTGGATCATGGCGGGCCTGACCGAGCCCACCGAGGGCGCTTGTCTGCTCGACGGGAAACCCGCCTCGGATCAAGTGGGCGCCGTTGCGATCTCGTTCCAGGCGGCGCGGTTGCAGCTGATGCGCAGTCGCGTCGATCTCGAGATCGCCTCGGCTGCCGGGTTCTCCCCGAGCGATCGCACGCGGGTCGTCGAGGCGCTGTCCACTGTCGGTCTGGACCCGACGTTGGCGGCCCGACGCATCGACCAACTCAGCGGCGGCCAGATGCGCCGGGTCGTCCTCGCCGGTCTGCTCGCCCGTTCACCGCGGGCGCTCATCCTCGACGAGCCGCTGGCCGGTCTGGACGCCACGAGCCAGCGCGGGCTGCTACGTCTGCTGGTCGACCTCCGTCGGCGGGCGGGTCTGACCGTCGTCGTCATCTCCCACGACTTCGCCGGCCTGGAGGAATTGTGCCCGCGCACACTGCATCTGGAAGGCGGCCTGCTGGTGCCCGCCCCGACGACAGCGGGTGGCCTCCCATGACGGCCCCGGCGAGGCGGCGTCAGCGCAGGGGTGTCGTACTCCTGCGGCCCGTTCCCGGCAACAGCGTCATCCACCAACTCTGGGCCGGCACAAAACTCGTACTCGTGGCGGCCATCGGCGTTCTGATGACTTTTTATCCGGGTTGGGTGCCGATCGGCGCGGTCGCGGTGCTCGTGGTGGTCGCGGCACGGCTGGCCGACATCCCGCGCGGTGTGCTCCCGTCGATTCCGCGTTGGCTCTGGATCCTGCTGTTCCTGGGGGGTCTGACGGCCACCTTCGCTGGCGGCAGCCCCATCATCTCAATGGGCTCCGTGGAAGTCGGGCTCGGCGGGCTACTGAACTTTCTGCGCATCACCGCGTTGTCGATAGTGCTGCTCGGTCTCGGGGCGATGGTCTCCTTCACGACGAACGTCGCCGAGATCGCGCCCGCCGTCGCGAAATTGGGCCGACCGCTGCGGGTATTGCGCGTACCCGTCGACGAGTGGGCAGTCGGACTGGCGTTGGCGTTGCGGGCCTTCCCGATGCTGATCGACGAGTTCCGCGTGCTCTACGCCGCGCGCAACCTGCGGCCCAAGCAGATACCCGAACGTCGCACTGGACGTCTGCGCCGGTGGTGGCTCGAGGCGATCGATCTGCTCGCGGCGGCCATCACCGTCGCGCTGCGGCGCGCCGACGAGATGGGCGACGCGATCACCGCGCGGGGCGGGGCCGGCCAGATCTCGGCCGCACCGTCGCATCCGAAAGCCATCGACTGGTGGGCGTTTCTCATCGTCGCCGCGGTGTGCGGTGCGGCGCTCGCGCTGGAGTTGACGGTGCTCGGAACCAGCGCCGCGTCAGGTTAGCGCGCCGAGACTACGCTTTCTGACGAAAAACGGCCGAATCAGGTCATAAACCGCAGTCTCGGCGAGCGCTACCGTTGCGCGGCGGCGTTCGCGGCCGCCTGAGCCTGTGCGAGCGTGGTCGGTACGTCGCGGCGGCCCAGGAACATCTCGTCGAAATAGGGTTTGAGCGCGTCGAATCCGGCTGCGAAACCGACGCCGCCGGGAGCCGGGATGCGCGGGCCGTCGAGCACGTCGAAGAATGCGCCTACATCCACGCCGCGGGTCCGCCAGTAGTCGTGATAGACCGGTTGGGCCGCGAGCACCGCGGGAATCGCCGCGCCGCCGGCACCGAGGTACTCGTTGCCGCGGGCACTGCCCATCCACGCCAACACCTCGCGCACCGCTTCGGGATGTGCCGTGGCCGAATTACCCGCAGCGGCAATACCGTTCGTCACGCTGACCCGGCCGTCGGGTCCCGCCGGCAGCAAGGCAACCCCCCATCGGAACGGCGCGGTGTCGGCGATTGTGGCCAAGTTGTACGTCCCGGACTGAAACAGCGCCAACCTGCCCTGCAGGAACTGGTTACGGGAGAAGTCGCCGTTGTCGTTGGTGGCCGATGCCGGCGGCGCAACGTGATCGGCGTTGATCAGCCGTACCAGGTACTCGAAGGCTTGCGCGGCCTGCGGGTTGTCGAACGCGAACCGGTCGCCGACGGCGAACACCCCGCCGGCCGAACCGATGTAGTTGAGATAGATGCCCTGCAGATCGTTGGCGGCGTTGTATCCCCATTGCCGGATCCGCTGCGCGTCGAAGCCCGGGGTACCCGCAGCGCGGCCGTCGCGGTCGAGGGTGAGGCGGGCCAGCAGTGGTCGCAGCGTGTCGACGGCGGGGTTCGGTGACCAGCGCAGCGTCGAAAGCTCGCGCGGGTCGATCCCGGCCGCGGCGAGCAGGTCGGCATTGAAGTACACCCCGATGCCGGCGTCGGTCAGCTGCGGCACCCCCCAGAGCGCGCCGTTTCGGGTGAACTGATCGACCACCGACGGCTCCCACCCCCGAGCTGTCTCGTCGCCCAGCAACTTTCCGATATCCATCAACCGGCCGCTATCGGCGTATTCGGCGAAATACGCATTGCTGGTCCAGAAGATGTCGTCGGCGCCACCTCCTGCGACGTCGGTGCGCAACGTGTCGAAATACGTGGAGTAGGCGACGACGTTGACCCGAACCTCGATATCGGGGTGGTTACGACCGAACTCGGCGAACGACGCGCGGTACGCCTCGGCGACCTGCTCGTCCCACAGGCGCACGGTCACCACGGTGCGGCCACCCGAATAGCTCGACTGCCCGAGCAGCATCGCGGCCACCAGCAACACCACACCCGTTACAGCCACACCCGCCGCGACGAGCGTCGAAAACCTCGGTCGCAGTGTCATTTCAGCCCCGTCACCACGATCGAGCGCACGAGGTGTCGGCTCAGCGCCACGAACAGCACGAGCAGCGGCACGATCGCCACCGTCGTTGCCGCCATCACCAAGGTCCACTGCGCGTTGTACCGGGACTGCAGGCCGGCGGTCGCGACCGTCAACACCTGCCACTGGCTGCTGCTCGTGATCACCAATGGCCACATGAAGCTGTTCCACTGTGAGACAACGGTGATCAACGCCAACGTCACCAGGATGGGCCGACTCGCGGGCAGCACAACATGCACGATCACGTCCAGTGTGTTGGCGCCGTCGATGCGCGCCGCGTTGATGAGATCGCCCGGGATGGTGCGAAAGTACTCCCGCAGCAGGAAGATCGCATACGGCGAGCCGAACATGAACGGAAGCACCAACGCCCAGAACGTATTCCGCATCCCGGCCTCGGCCATCATCAGGTACAGCGGGACGACGGTCACGGTCGCCGGTACCATGAGCGTCGCGACGTACACCCAGAACAGCATGTCGCGGCCGGGGAACCGCAGGCGCGCGAAGGCATACGCGGCCAGCACGGAGAACGTCAACTGGCCGAGCAGGATCACCGCGGTCATCAGTGCGGTCACCGCGAGCGCTCGGCCGAACCCGGCGTCGGCCAGGTTTGCGTAGTTGTCCAGGGTCGGCGGAGACGGCAGCGACAGCGGCGAGGCGGTGGCGAACTCGGCCGGGTCACGCAGCGAGGCCAGCAGGCCGAGGACGAATGGAGCCAACGTGATCAGCGCGCCGACCAGCAGGACGGGGTAGACGACGACGGCGGACGCGGCCCGGCTGAGGACTCGGCTAGGTACCCGGCTAGGTGACGTCATAGCTGATCCGCCGTCTGAAGTAGAGGTACTGGACGATCGTGACGCCGACCAACAGGACGAAGAGCACGACGGCCATGACGGCGGCCCGCCCGACTGCTGCCGAGCCGAAAGCTTCGGCATAGATCCGATGCGCCACCAGATCGGTCCGGTGCTGCGGCCCACCGCCGGTCAAAGCGTATACGGTGTCGAAAACCTGTGCTGCGCTGATGATTCCGGTTACCAGGACGAAGAACAACGTAGGCCGCAGCATCGGCAGCGTGATGTGCCGGAACCGCTGCCAGGCCGTCGCCCCGTCGGTGCGCGCCGCGTTGTGAATGTCTTCGGGGATGTTGAGGATGCCGGCCAGGAAGAACAACGTCACGTACCCCACGTTTGTCCACACCACAACCGCCGAGACGACAGGCAGCGCCAGCGTCGGATCGGTGAGCCACCCGATCTGGCGGTCCAGCAGGACGCTGACCGCGCCGTCGGTGGGGGCGAGGATCCAGCGCCACAGCACCGCGATCGCCAGCGGAGCACAGATCCACGGCAACACGTACAACGTCCGGAAGAACCCGCTGCCGGGCAACCCGCGAGCCAGTAGGGCAGCGGCGCCAAGCCCGAGCAGCGTCTGCGCAGGCACCACCAGCGCGATGAACAACACCGTGACCGCCAACGAGGTGCCGAAGGACGGGTCGGTCAGCACCGCTTGCCAATTGCGCAGTCCGACAAACTCCATCGGGCTCAGCAGATCCCACCGGTGCAGCGACAGCCAGACCACGACGAGCATGGGCAGCAGCATGAACGTGACGACTCCGAACAGGCTCGGAGCCAGGAGTGCGTACCCGGTTGCCCTCGGGCGGCGGCGCTGTGCCATCCGAGTCATTAAAGCGGTCCGAGCGCGCCACCACTACGGTGGTGGCGTGAGCGGCACCCGACGAGTCGATGCGGACTTCCTCGAGCTACCGCGCCACGCGCTGGCCGACGCGGCGCTCTCGGCGGCGTTGGCCGCCGGTGCCGGCTACGCGGACCTTCGCATCCACGCCATCACGTCGGAGATGATCGCGCTGCGTGACTGCGAACTGCAGACCGCGGTCGTCGATCGCGAGATCGGCCTGGCGGTCCGCGTGATCGTCGACGGCACCTGGGGGTTCGCCTCTCATGCCGAGCTCAGCGCCGACGTCGCCGCCGAGACCGCGCGCCGTGCGGTGCGGGTGGCCAGGACACTGGCACGGCTGAACGCCGAGCGTATCGAGCTCGCAGACGAGCCGGTGTACACCGACGCGACCTGGGTTTCGGACTATCGGGTCGACCCATTCGGTGTCGGCGCCACCGAGAAGCTGGCCGTCCTCGGCGAGTACTCGGGTCGGTTGCTTGCCGCTGACGGCATCGACCACGTTTCGGCGGGATTGCACTCCGCCAAGGAGCAGACCTTCTACGCCGACACATTCGGCTCGACGACCACCCAGCAGCGGGTGCGGGTGCAACCCTCGCTGGAGGCCGTCACGGTCGACGCCGCGGCGGGAACCTTCGAGACGATGCGCACGCTGGCCCCGCCGACGGCGCGCGGCTGGGAGTACGTCGCCGGCGACGACGTGTGGGACTGGACCGAGGAGCTGTCCGCGCTACCGGTTTGGCTGGCCGAAAAGGCCAAGGCGCCCAGTGTCGACGCCGGGCCGACGGACCTCGTGATCGACCCGTCGAACCTGTGGCTGACGATTCACGAATCCGTCGGCCACGCCACCGAATACGACCGTGCGATCGGCTACGAGGCGGCATACGCGGGAACGTCGTTCGCGACACCCGACAAGCTCGGCACCATGCGCTACGGCTCACCGGTGATGAATGTGACCGCCGACCGGACAGTGGAATACGGCCTGGCGACAATCGGTTTCGACGACGACGGGGTGCGGGCGCAGAAGTGGGACCTGGTTCGTGACGGGGTCTTCGTCGGGTACCAACTGGACCGGGTGTTCGCGCCGCGGCTCGGTGTGAGTCGGTCGAACGGCTGCGCCTACGCCGACTCACCGCACCACGTGCCGATTCAGCGGATGGCCAACGTCTCGCTGGCGCCGGCCGCGGCGGACGTCGGCACCGACGACCTCATCGCGCGTGTGGACGACGGGATCTTCATCGTCGGTGACAAGAGCTGGTCGATCGACATGCAGCGCTACAACTTCCAGTTCACCGGGCAGCGGTTCTTCCGCATCCGCGACGGTCGGCTCGACGGCCAACTGCGCGACGTGGCGTATCAGGCGACGACGACCGATTTCTGGGGATCGTTGGAGGCTGTGGGCGGGCCGTCGACGTGGCGGCTCGGCGGTGCGTTCAACTGCGGCAAGGCCCAGCCCGGCCAGGTGGCCGCGGTCAGTCACGGTTGCCCGTCGGCGCTTTTCCGCGGGGTGAACGTGCTCAACACCCGGACCGAGGCAGGACGGTAGTCGATGATCGGCGCACAGCAGGTGGTGGAGATCGCGCTGGCCGAAGCTGTTCGCATGGGCGGCGCCGACGAAACCATCGTGTTGGTGACCGACCGCTCCGACGCGTCGCTGCGGTGGGCGGGCAACTCGATGACCACCAACGGGGAGTCAACGACGCGGCACACGACCGTGGTGTCGGTGGTGCGCACGGGCGACGAATCGCACGTCGGGTCGGTGCGTTCCAGCGAGGTCGATCCGTCGACGATTTCGGCCCTGGTGGGGGCGTCGCAGGGGGCGGCGCGCTCTGCACCCGCGGCTCGCGACAGTGCGCCGCTGCTGGCCAGCGGTGAGACGCCCCCGGATTGGGATGTCCCGGTGCCGAGCACCGGCGCGGAGGTGTTCCTGCCGGTGGCCGACGCTCTGACCCGTGGCTTTCGCGGCAGCGACCGACTGTACGGATATGCGCGGCACATTCTGGAGACGACGTTCGTGGCGACCTCGGGTGGGCTGCGGCGGAGGTACACACAACCGACAGGTTCGGTCGAGATCAACGCCAAGCGCGCAGACGCCAGTGCGTGGGTCGGCGTCAGCACTGCTGACTTCACCGATGTACCAACGGATTCGATGCTCGACGAGCTGTCGACCCGGCTGGGGTGGGCGCAGCGCACCGTCGAGTTGCCGGCCGGGCGCTACGAGACGATTCTGCCGCCGTCGACGGTGGCCGACCTGATGATCTACCTGACGTGGGCGATGGATGGGCGGGGTGCCCAGGAAGGGCGGACGGCGTTTTCGGCACCGGGCGGCGGCACGCGGGTGGGGGAGAAGCTGACCGAGTTGCCGTTGACGCTGTACTCCGATCCATTCGCCGACGGGCTGGCGTGCACGCCGTTCGTCGCGACGCCGACGTCATCAGAACAGATTTCGGTCTTCGACAACGGCATGGACATCAACCGCGTCGACTGGATCCGGGACGGCACGATCAACGCGTTGACCTACTCGCGGGCGGCCGCCGCGGAATTCGATGCGACCCCTGCCGTTCCGGCGGGCAACCTACTGATGACCGGTGGGGAGGCCGATTTGGCGGACATGATCGCGCGTACCGAGCGGGGGCTACTGCTGAGCACGCTGTGGTACATCCGCGCGGTCGATCCGGCGGTGCTGTTGTTGACGGGACTCACCCGCGACGGCGTCTACCTGATCGAGGACGGCGAGGTGACGGCTGCGGTCAACAACTTTCGGTTCAACGAGGGCCCGTTGGACTTGTTGCGCCGGGCGACGGAGGCCGGCGTCAGCGAAATCACCTTGCCGCGGGAATGGGGTGACTGGGCGACACGGGCGGCGATGCCGTCGTTACGGATTCCCGACTTTCACATGTCATCGGTCAGTCAGGCGCAATAATCACCTGGTGGGCGCTGACGAGCTTGCCGATCGGATCGCCGGTTTGGTGGCGATGTCGTCGGGTGATGACCGACTGGACACGCTGATCCGTTTGACGTGTGGCAGGGCGCTGTCGCTACCTCCCCTGGCCGTGGAAGTGGACCTGCTTGACGAGGACACCGAAGCCGACCGGGTGGTGGCGGCGTTCGCCGAGCAGTTCGCGATCGATGTATCCGGGGTTGGTGACAACCAGCGCAACCGGCTGTCGGCAACACTGGGCGACAACACCTTTCGCGCAGTGGTCGCTACCTTCATCGCCGACTTCGTGCCGCGGGTGTGGGCGGGCTGCGAAGCGCTGGACATGGGCAGGCCCGGCCACTACACCGTCGTCGAATGGGATCACGAGTCAGATCCGGTCGATGCCCTTCTCAACGGTTTCGCGCCCGCGGTAGCGCGGTTACAGGCGCTCGACCCGGTGACCACAGAGATCGTCCGATTGCGCGGCGCGACCCAGCACAACTGCCGGCTGTGCAAGTCGTTACGAGAGGGCAATGCGCTCGATGAGGGCGGGTCGGAGGAGATGTACGCCCAAATCGAGCGGTATGAGTCCGCCGAGTCTTTGACCGACGCGCACAAGGCCGCGCTGCGTTACGTCGACGCGCTGATCTGGACACCGGCGCGCATCGAGGCGGAGGTAGCCGCGGGCGTGCGCAGGCATTTCTCGGAGAAACAGGCGTGGGAGCTGACGCTCGACGTCATGCGGAACGCATGCAACAAGATCGCGGTGTCACTGGGGGCGGACACGCCGCGGGTGGCGTCCGGCACCGAGCGGTACTCGATCGGCGGCGACGGGCAGCCGGTATACGCCGATATCGCGTGATCGTTGGCGGCGAGCGATGTGGGACCATGGTGGCCGCGCAGCGCGCCGGGGCGGTAGCTCAGTTGGTTAGAGCCGTGGACTCATAATCCATTGGTCGCGGGTTCGAGCCCCGCCCGCCCCACACTAAACCGCCTGGTCAGACGCTACTTATACTGGACAGGTCGGCTACCGAAAGTGCTCGTCGCGGTTCAGCGCGGCGGCTTCGTGGGCTAAGCGGGCGCCTAGTTACTGCTGAAGTCGATTACCAGGCGAGGTGGCCCGTCCAGCACCCGAACTTGAAATGGCACCTTCGTCCGCAGCCCAACCACCCAAGTCAGCATGGCCTCGAAGTCGCCCGCGGCCTTCGCCTCGGTCACCGAGGCGGTGTCCGCGGTGACCGTCGACGGCCCGAAGTAGGTGCGCGGGTCGCCTACCCAACCTGTACCAGTGGCTGGAGACAGCGTGATCTGTACCAATGCCGTCGCTCCGGGCAATGGAATCTCCTCACCGGATGCATCTGCGTGCGCCGGGAGCGGCCGGTACCCGATGGTGTACCCGGGCACTCGGTCGGTGAACTCGAGCACAAACCGGTCGGAACTCTCTCGGCGGGCCATCCGCGCCGTAGCGAGGTGCGCTATGGGTCCGGTCCGAATCTCGCGAATATCGGAGGTGGAGGCGGCGGGGGGAGTAGCGGTCGAAGGTGGGGCCGGCGTGCTTGGAAGGACAACAGGTGCCGATGGCGTCGGCATGTTCGTCGTTGAGGTCGGCATCTGCTCGGGCAGGTTCATCCCGCACGCCGCGAGGGTTATCGCGATGAAGCCCAGGGCGATAGCGCGTTGCCGCATGGGGACAGGTTAGTTGCGACCAATGCTTTGACGGTGCCTGAACGGTTGCGCGTCACGGGGGCGCCACCGTCCGCTGCTGCCACGCCTCAGATCGGTGTGAACTCGAGGTGCAATTCCTTGAGGCGCCTGAACAGGAAGGTGCGGTCCCATTTCAGGCGACGCGCGCCAGCGGGGCCGTGCTCGCGCTCGGAGAGCCTGATGTCAGTGGTCCGGTCGAGGATTCGCTCCAGGCTCAACCGCGCTTCGGCGCGCGCGATCGGGGCGCCGGGGCATGTGTGAATGCCACGGCCGAAGGCGATGTGCTGCAATATGTTCGGGCGGTCAAGGCGGAATACGTCGGGGTCGTCGAACCGTTGCGGGTCGCGGTTTGCCGCACCGTTCATGACGAGAATGCTCGTCCCGGCGCGCACGTCGACATCGCCGATCTTGGTAGTGCGCCGAGCGATTCGGAAGTTCGATTTGATCGGGCTTTCGAATCGAAGCATCTCCTCGACGAACGCCGAGACCTTTGAGCGGTCCTCTCGCAGTTGGGCTTGCAGGTCCGGTCGCTCAGCCAGCATCAACATCGCGTTGCTCATGAAGTCGACAGACGTGCCATGCCCTGCGGCGAACATGAACGTCGCAACGCGGGCGACGTCGATCGCGCTGGGTGTCGTGCCGTCGGGGAATTTTGCCATCGCCAGTTCGGTCAGGACGTCGTGACGCGGTTCGCGCCGCCGATCTTCGATGTACTCGACAAACCATTCCTCCCGCGCGCCAACGAAGTCGCGGCGTTCGCCTTTGAGTCTGCTTGCCGCGGCAGCGCGACGGAACCGTTCGAGATCGGCCTCGGGCACGCCGAGCAAATGAGCGATCGCGACCACGGTGAACGGGAAGCTGTAGTCGAGGACGAACTCGCACTTGCCCTTCTGGATGAACTCGTCGAGTTGCTCATCGGCGAGTCGCCACAAGAAGTCGGCGTTGTTCTTCAGCTGCTTCGGTGTGAACAACTTACTCAGCAGCGAACGGTGCGCAGTGTGCTTCGGTGGATCGAACGTTATGAAGTAGTCGCCGAACGTCACCCGGTGGCGGTGCCGCTCGATCACTTCGGAGATGTCATCGCTGTCGGTGCTGACCGGAATGCCCGACCAGGGACCGCTCACTATGTTGCATACGGACAGGTTCTGGGCGGGGTCGCGCTGCACCGCGACTGCGTCGTCGTACCCGGACACCATCACCACCCCGTGTGACGGCTCACGCCATACCGGGCAACGACGGATCGCGTCGTAGTACTCATAGGGGTCGTCGACCAGCGACTTGTCGGTGAAGAAGTCGAGCTTTTGGAGTTCGCTCACGGCGCCTACTTCACGGGTATCACGAGGTGGAGAAACACAGCAGGGGTACGCGACTGGCCCACCGGCACCGGTGCAACCCGTCAGAGCTCACCTACGGTTGCCCGAGGCTATGGCTTTGTTGTTGCGGCCCCGCGGCAATGCGACCTGATTTACTTCGGCGTAGAGATCGTTGGCCCGCGCCTGTTCTGCCGCAAGCCTTTCCAGCGCCGTGACTGCACGTTTGAGAAGTTCGAAGGCGTCCTCGACCGTTTCCTTCATTTCACCGAAGACCGGTATCAATCCCATGTGGAGTCCCTTCTGGCGGGAGCCGCAAACCCGAGCGATCTTCTGGGGTGCAGTTTGCTGCCTCGGACCATGGTAGGACAGCGGGACGTCATCGCGGCGGCAGTTTCGCGACCCAAGTTCATGGGCAATCGAAGCATTGACGGCCACGGCCAACTCACGACCGTCAGCGGGTGGTGGCAACGGTGCGCGAGTGTCTTCGTGCGGTCGCCGGCCTTCCTCGGCGGGGCAGCGGCAAGGATGGTTGCGGATGCAAATCAACGCTTGCAGACGGAAATAACCCGCGTTCGCGGCAACACCGTTGCGTCTGCACGTAGCCTCATACAGGCTCGCGTTCGTCCCCATCTAGGTGACTGAACCGCTCCGGACGGCGTCCACCCGCGTCAGCTCACTCCCAGGGCACCGGAACGTTCTCCGTCAGCTGTCGGACGGTATCGGGTCAGTGCGGAGCTGACTTTGCTGAGACCTTGGAATCAAGCGCCCCGCGTCGACGAAGAATTGTGTTCAAGGGGGTGGCATCCGTCGTCGTTCGAATGGAAGTTTGGCTTTCGCGTCGTTTGCCTGCGCTCAGGTCATTCAGGGCAGCGTTCGCTCCATGTCAAGCTGCCGAATCGCGCCGGCCATATCCATACAATCCGAATGCGGTCAGGCACCCGGCAATGAGCAGGATAATCATGGCGGCCGCCCATTTCGGCGGTGCGTCGGGTTCCGCGGCGAGGTGCGTCCACGGTGACAGGTTGGCAATCCATCCTGGGGCCTTCGTCGTCTGCGCGATCACGTTCAGCAGGTATCCGCCAAGCAGCGGCAGTGCGCCGATCGCACCGACAGCGGTTGGGAACCACCCGGCGCCCACCGCGGCCGCCCCGCCAGCGAGCAAGGCGATAGGAAGGAATGTCAGCGCACCACCGATCGCATCGGCGAGTTGCAGTGGAGCGCCGGTCACCTTGGCGCCAGCCCAGATGGCGACGGCAGCCGAGCAATGTAGGACGACGACACCGCCGGCTGTCACCAGGACCTCGGCCAAGATCGGACGTACCCGCGAGATTGGCTGGGCGAACAGCAGGGTGTAGAGACCGGCCTTCTCGTCGGCCACCATCGCGGCGAGACGCATTGTGGCGTACAGCCCCGTGGGAACTGCGAGTACGCCGAACAGGGCGGCCACCACGACATCCACCAATTCACCGCGGCCCGTTCCCGCAGACGCCGCGATCTCAGCGAACCGAGCGTTCGTGTCGAACAGCTCAAGAAGTGAGGCGAGCATGACACCGACCAGCAGAAAGTATGCCGCGATGCCTGTTGCCCACCCGCCCGTCGTCCGAGCGGTGCGGCGAAGGGCGAACCCCTCGAGGGAGTGCAGGAATTGTCTTCGTGGAGGGCGGCGATCCGTCACGCTCACAATTCCGTCGCGCAGATCTCGCTGCGATGCTGCGACGAACGTGGCAGCGGCCAGCACAACCGGGAATGTGCTCAACACGACGAGCGGCAAGACACGGTTGTCGGCGTATGGCGCTGCGCGAGCTACCAACCCGAAGGGCGTCGCCCACGCCAGCCATGCGAGTTGATGCGACCAATCGGCGACCATGCGCAGTGTCAGGGCGACGCCGAGAGCCGCGACAGCAAGTCCCGTGGCACCGGATCGCCCCGGCATGATTTGTGCTGCGAGCAAGCCTGTCATCGCGAACGTCAAGGCAATACAGCTGATTCCGGCCGCATAAATCAACGCCCCGGCCGTCTCGGTCCGAGCCGCCAACAGACCCGCCGCGACAGCCACGCCGATCAGGGCCGCCGATCCCACGAGGGCGATCAGGCAGCGGGCAATGACGTCGACCATCCGTAGGCGCCCGGCGAGGAGCAGGTCCCACCTGCCGCTGTCCTCCTCGCCGCGGGTGATGCGTGTCGCGGCGAGGATGATCCATACGCTCGCAATCACTGCGGCGGGTATGCCTGTGCGCCACACAGTGAAACCGCCGGGATCGTCGAGAGCAACGGGTGGGCCTGACAAGACCCTTGTCGCGGGGTTCTCGGCAAGAGCACGCAGATTCGATTCATCCAGCAGGTCGCCGATCGGCTGGTATTGGCTGGCGACCGCCGCTGACATGATCCCGCAGAACAAGGCAACCATGACGGCACCACGGCGAACCTGACGTACAGCGAGATAGCCCAAGGCCTTTCCCTGCGCGAGGTCGGGTGCGGCGGCCACCGGCGAACGGGGCCGCGTGAAGGCTGTCATCGCGAAGACTCTCCGTAGTAGTCGAGGAAGATCTCTTCGAGCGTCGGTTCGCGCATCGCGAGCACGGTGATGTCGGCAGTCGCGAGTGCCCGAAGCGCGGCCGCGGGCGGTCCCGTCAGGTTGAACCGCAACCGTTGCCCTCCTAGCTCCTCGATGTTTGACACCCCCGCGACGCCTTCCATGGAGGGCTGGGCACCACGGTGAGACACTTCGACGACGGTTTGGTGTAACCGCCGTAAATCGGCGATGCTGTCGACTTCGACGAGCCGTCCCGCGCGAAGAATGGCGACCCGGTCGCATACGGCCTCTACCTCGGCCAGCTGATGAGAGCTGAGGAAAACCGTCTGCCCCCGCTGGCGCGCCTCTGCCACGCAGCGACGAAATTCCCTCTCCATCAACGGATCCAGGCCGCTTGTGGGCTCGTCGAGCACCAGAAGCGGCGCCCGTGTCGCGAATGCGGCGACGAGGGCGACCTTTTGCCGGTTGCCGGTCGAATAGCTCTTGGCCGGCCGGTCGAGCTCGAGATCGAAACGGTCGACCAGTTGGTCGCGGTAGCTCGTGTCCACACCGGCGCTCACCGATCCGAGCAGCTCGAGGATCTCGGCGCCGGTGAGCCTCGGCCACAGCGCAACGTCAGCGGGCACATAGGCGATGTGACGATGGGCCCGACGCACGTCAGCGGCGGCACAGCCGAATATCTCCGCGCTGCCCGCGTCCGGTCGAATCAATCCGAGCAGCAGGCGGATGGTCGTTGACTTGCCTGCACCGTTGGGGCCCAGGAACCCGAACACCTCACCCGGCGCGACGCTGACAGTCAGATCGTCGACGGCCTTGACTCGCCCGAACCGTTTGGTCAGACCCTCGATCCGGATGGCATGGCTAGGAACAGGGCGTTCGAGCGATCCCACAATCTGAAGCGTAAGTCAGCCGCGACCCAGATTTCCCGTCTCTTGTCATCGGTGTTCGCGCCAGCTTCCCTTAGCCGGCTATTTATTTCCCTTAGCAATTGGTTTTCCTAATTCGCCCGCTCTGTCCGGTGTTCTGGTTTTCCAATGTTTTTCCGGTCTGGTGTTCCTCGCGCGTTTGTGTGCCGGCCTCGGAGCTCGTCGACGTAGGGCGGTTGTTCAAGGGTTCCTAGAAGTTTGCTGAGAGTCGCGGCCGAGAACCTGCCGTGCACGCGTCATAGATCGCGTTGGGTCCGCGCGGCGACGTTTGTCGAGGAGGTTGTTCGCAATTTGCTGGTAATGACGGTGCACGCTATCGACCAATTCGCTAGATGAACTAAGGAGTCAAGCGTGGTTCAACGTCCCAGCGAATCCCGCTCGAGGTGTTGCGATGGCTGCGACATGCACATACTTCACTCTAGCCACACAAGGGCGACCTCCGCCCAGGCCCGTGATGCCAGGACGTTCCAAAGTTCCTGAGCTGCCTTCTGGCCTTCTATCGAAACTTTGCCGAAAACGGCAGACCCACTTCGGCGCGGGCCAGTAAAGTTTGGATCGGCCGATTTCAATTCATGCCTGCGACATGGTCTGGAGCACCGATGAGCCTCGCCCGTTCGACCACGACAAAGGCAGTTCCTATGTCGTGGTCAACGACGTGGAGCAACGCAGAATGAGGCCGAGGGTCGCCAGTGTTTCGAGCGGCTGGCGGGGGGGCCACCAGAGGGACAGACCCACGTGATTGACCCAGTTCCAACAGCGTTGGGTCGATACCGGGGCCCATAACTTTCGCGAATCGCCGGCGCGCGGCCGGCTTCTGAATACTCGGATCATCTCGGGTGGGGGATTGGGATGGACCTCGAGAACGGAGCCCTTCCGCTTACGCGGGGACAGCTGGACATCTGGCTGGCGCACGAGTCCGGCAGCTTCGGAGCGAAGTGGCAGCTGGGCGAGCTCCTGCGAATCGAAGGGGCGATAGACCCGGATCTACTCGAGCGAGCCATCGTTGCGGTGGTTCGAGAGGCCGAACCACTCAGAGCTCGATTCTTCGAGGTGGACGGCCGGGTCTTACAGCAGCCTGTCGATTACCCGAACGTTTCTCTTGCTCGCTACGAACTCACCGGCTCGCAGGATTCTGCGCAGGATGCCCTTCGGTTGGCAGCGGAGATCCAACGCGCGCAGATGCCGCTCGGCGGAGCTCTTTTCAAGTTCGCTTTGCTGCAGACCCAATTTGACGAATGTTATCTATTCGCATGCTGCCATCACATCGTGGTAGATGGAATCGGCCTCACTCTGATCTGCCATCGCATCGCAGACGTTTATTCGGCAATGGTCTCCGGCCTTCCGATTCCGTCTGCATTTTTTGGGTCGCTGAGCGATCTCGTCGAGTGCGAATCAGAATACGAAACGTCTACCGACTATCTGGACGATCAGGCCTATTGGACGAGGAATCTTCCGCAGGAAAGCGTGCTGAACCACCGGCCGATACACCGCGAGTTGTCCGACGGTGGTGAGGAGTCGTCCGCGCCCGTTCAGTTACATCCCTGGGTGGTAGCCGGCATCCAAGCTTTATCTCAGACCTTGGGCGTGCGTCGCTCGTCGGTGATCACCGCGGCTTGCGCACTCTTGGTGCGCGCCTTCGAGACTGAGGGCTCGGAGGTGGTGCTGGACTTCCCGGTCAGCAGGCGTGTGCGTCCCGAGATTCAGTTGGTGGCCGGAATGGTTTCGGGGTTCGTACCGCTGGTGTTGAATGCCTCGCCGGGCTCGACGATCGCCGATTTCTGCGAGCTCGTCCAGACGCGAATGCGGGAAGCATTGCAGCATCAACGGTTCCCGGTACATTCCATCGATTATCGGGCCAGACTTCGCGGGTCTGGACAGGCCTCGGAACGGGTGGTCGTCAATTACATTCCCGCAAAGCACACAGGGCATTTCGCTGGTGCACCGACTACCGGAACACTGACTCACGCCGGTCCTATCGAGTTCGGACTGGTCTTCTTCAAAGACGATGATCAACTCTTTCTGAGCACGGTGGGTACGGGACAATTCTTTCCGAATTGCGATGTCCGCAACTTGGCCGAACGCTTGGAGCGTGTGTTGGCGGCCATGGCCGCTGATCCGGGGCGGCCGTTGTCTTCGGTGGGTGTGCTCGATGACGACGAGCAAGCTTTCTTCGATGGGCTCGGCAACCGCGCGGTGTTGACCCAGTCGGCGGCTGGACCGGTCTCGATTCCGGCCGTGTTCGCCGCGCGGGTGGCCCAAACGCCCGATGCGGTGGCAGTGACCTTCGGCGGCTGTCCGCTGACGTGTCGGGAACTGGACGAGGCCGCGAATCGGTTGGCGCATATGTTGGTCGCTCACGCTGTGAGACCGGGCTGCCTTGTGGCGCTGCTGGTTCCACGATCGGCCGAGGCGATCGTGGCGATACTCGCGGTACTCAAGACGGGGGCGGCTTACCTACCGCTCGACCCGGCGTTGCCGACGGACCGGATCGGGTTCATGGTTGCCGATGCCGCGCCCGTTGCGGCGATCAGCACAGGGGGTCTGGCCGGCCGGCTCGACGGAAGCGGTCTGCAGGTCATTGACCTGGGTGATCCCCGAATTGAGGGCCAGCCCGACACACCGTTGCCTGCGCCGGGCGGTGACGACATCGCGTATGTGATCTACACCTCGGGCACCACCGGGGTGCCCAAAGGCGTGGCTGTGGCCCACCGCAGTGTCACTCAATTGCTGGAGTCGATACAGGAGGTGCTCCCCGCACCGGGCGTGTGGCCACTGTGTCATTCGCTCGCGTTCGACGTGTCGGTGTGGGAAATCTTCGGTGCTCTCCTGGGCGGCGGACGGCTGGTGGTGGTGCCGGAAACCGTGGTCGGCTCACCCGAAGACCTGCATGAGGTGCTGGTTGCCGAACAAGTCAGCGTGTTGACGCAAACCCCCTCGGCGGTGGCCCTGCTCCCACCTGAGGGTCTGGAGTCCGCGACGTTGGTGGTGGTCGGCGAGGCCTGCCCGGCCGACGTGGTGGATCGGTGGGCACCGGGGCGCGTGATGCTCAACGCCTACGGCCCGACCGAGACGACGATGTGCGTGGCGGTCAGTGCCCCGCTGACTGCGGACTCGGGTGTAGTGCCGATCGGGTTCCCGGTGGCGGGTGCGGCGTTGTTTGTGCTCGACGGGTGGTTGCGTCCGGTGCCGGCAAGTGTGGTCGGGGAGTTGTATGTCGCCGGTGGCGGGCTCGGGTACGGCTACGTGCGGCGAGCCGGGTTGACCGCGTCGCGATTCGTGGCGTGTCCATTCGGCGGGCCTGGCGCACGGATGTATCGCACCGGGGATCTGGTGTGTTGGGGTGCTGATGGGCAGTTGCAGTACCTCGGCCGTGTCGATGAGCAGGTCAAGATCCGTGGGTATCGCATCGAACTCGGCGAGATCCAGACCGCGCTGGCCGCGCTCGATGGGATCAACCAGGCGGCGGTGATCGCCCGTGAGGACCGGCCCGGAGACAAACGCCTGGTCGCTTACATCACCGGCACCGCTGACCCGTCCGGGATACGCACACAGCTGGGGGAGCGGCTACCGCCATACATGGTTCCGGCCGCGGTCGTGACGATGGAGGCGTTGCCGCTCACCCCCAACGGCAAGCTCGACGCCCGCGCATTACCGGCGCCGGAGTCTCGGGCTGTCGATCACAATCGCACCCCCGCCAGTGCGGTCGAGGAGATCTTGATTGGCATTTTCGCCGAGGTCCTCGGGGTGGAGGGCGTCGGGATCGACGACTCGTTCTTCGATCTGGGCGGGGATTCTCTGCTGGCGATGCGGCTGTCCGCGGCGATCAACACTGCGCTGGATGCCGACCTTTCGGTGCCCAGCGTGTTCGACGCACCGTCGGTGGCCAAGTTGGCTCACCGAATCGGTGCAGGTTCGCGTCGGCTTCAGCCCTTGATGCCGGTGGAACGGCCTGCAGTGGTGCCGTTGTCGTATGCCCAGCAACGGTTGTGGTTCCTCGATCAGTTGCAGGGGCCTTCGCCGGTCTACAACCTGGCGACAGCCTTGCGGTTGAACGGTCTTCTCAAGACTGAAGACTTGCGATCGGCGCTGTGTGATGTGGTGGCCCGTCATGAGATCTTGCGCACGCTGCTTGTTGCTTCTGAGGGGGTGGCTGAGCAGGTGGTGGTGGCACCGCAGTGCGCCGACTTCGGGTGGCAGGTCGTTGATGGTGTGGGTTGGTCGGCTCAGCGGTTGGATCAGGCCATCGGCGCGGTGGCGCGTCACGGGTTTGATCTGGGCTCTGAAATTCCCTTGCGGGCAACTCTTTTCCGCCTCGGCGATGAGGAGCATGTGTTGGTGGCGGTGGTGCATCATATCGCCGCCGACGGCTGGTCGATCGGTCCGCTGATCAGGGATCTGGGCCTGGCCTATGGCTGTCGGTGTGCTGGGTATGGCCCGGATTGGGCGCCGTTGCCGGTGCAGTATGTGGATTACACGTTGTGGCAGCGCGCCCAGTTGGGCGATCTCGACGACGCCGAGAGCCGCATCGCTGCGCAGTTGGCTTATTGGGAGCAGCAGCTCTGCGGGCTGCCCGAGCGACTAGAGCTGCCCACGGATCGGCCGTATCCGGCGGTGGCCGATCAGTGTGGGGCCACTGTGGTGGTGGATTGGCCGGCGCCGTTGCAGCTGCAGGTGGCCCAGCTGGCCCGTGAGCACAACGTGACCAGCTTCATGGTGGTCCAAGCCGCGCTGGCGGTGCTGCTGTCCAAGCTCAGCGCCACTTCCGATGTGGCGGTGGGATTTCCGATCGCCGGGCGCAGTGACCCCGCGCTGGCCGAACTGGTCGGCTTTTTCGTCAACACCCTGGTACTGCGCGTCGATTTGACCGGCGATCCCACCGTCTCCGAGCTGCTGGCCCAGGTCCGCCAACACAGCCTCACGGCCTACGAACACCAGGACGTGCCCTTCGAAGTGCTCGTGGAGCGACTCAACCCGTCCAGGTCGTTGGCACATCATCCCCTGATCCAGGTGATGTTGGGGTGGCAGTTCGCCGGGGATAGCGACCCCGCCGCGGAACTGGCATTGGTGGGCCAGAGCGTCACGTCGTTGCCAATCGAGACCCGCACCGCTCGCATGGATTTGGCATTTTCTCTGGCGGAACGCTTCACCAAGGCTGGTGAGCCCGCCGGGATCGGCGGAACGGTCGAATTTCGCACCGATGTATTCGACGCCGACAGCATCGAGACGGTTCTGGCGCGGTTGGAGCGGGTGTTGCTGGCGATGGCTGCTGATCCGGAGCGGGCGTTGTCGTCGATCGACGTTCTCGGTAGCGGTGAGCGCGCGCGGCTGGATGGCTTGAGTAACCGGGCGGTGTTGACCGAGTGCGGGCCTGCGCCGGTGTCGATTCCGGCGGTATTCGCTGCGCAGGTGGCGCGCGCGCCGGAGGCGGTGGCGGTCAGCTTCGAGGGCCGGTCGCTGACGTATCGAGAGTTGGACGAGGCTGCGAATCGGTTGGCGCATGTGTTGACCCGTCAGGGGGTAGGACCGGGACAGTGTGTGGCCCTGCTGTTTTCGCGGTCGCTTGAGGCGATCGTCGCGATTGTGGCGGTGCTCAAGTCCGGGGCGTCCTATGTGCCGATCGATCCTGCGCATCCGGATGCGCGGATCGAGTTCATGATCGCCGATGCCGCGCCGGTGGCCGCAATCACCACTGCAGAACTGCGCTCACGACTGAGTAGGTGCGATGTGGCGATCGTCGATGTCGGCGCCCCGGCGTTAGACGCGCCGTCCTGCGCCGCTTCGCAGACCCCGGCGCCCGATGATCTGGCGCAGATCATCTATACCTCGGGCACCACCGGTGTGCCCAAGGGCGTGGCGGTCACCCACCACAACGTCGTGCAGATGTTCGACACACTGGATATGGGTGTGGCGTTGGCGCCCGAGCAGGTGTGGACGCAGTTTCATTCCTACGCCTTCGATTACTCGGTCTGGGAGATCTGGGGTGCGCTGCTGCATGGCGGGCGGTTGGTCGTGGTGCCCGAGACGGTGGCGCGTTCCCCAGAGGACCTGCATGCGTTGCTGGTTGGTGAGCATGTCACCGTGTTATCCCTGACACCGTCGGCGGTCGGGGTGCTTTCGACCCAGGGCTTGGAGTCGACGGCGTTGGTCATCGGCGCCGAGCCCTGCACGCCTGAGCTGGTAAATCGGTGGGCGCCCGGGCGGGTGATGGTCAACGTCTACGGCCCGACCGAAACAACGATGTGGGTGTCGAACAGTGCGCCGTTGGCGGCGGGATCCGACTCCGCGCCGATCGGCTCGCCGATTGCGTGGGCGGCGTTGTTCGTGTTGGACGGGTGGTTGCGCCCGGTGCCGGTCGGTGTGGTCGGTGAGTTGTATGTGGCCGGGGCCGGGGTGGCGAATGGCTATGTGCGCCGGGCCGGGCTGACCGGGTCGCGGTTTGTGGCGTGTCCGTTCGGCGGTGCAGGCACACGCATGTATCGCACCGGCGATCTGGTTCGGTGGGGTGCTGACGGGCAGTTGCAGTACCTCGGCCGTGTCGATGAGCAGGTCAAGATCCGTGGGTATCGCATCGAACTCGGCGAGATCCAGACCGCCTTGGCCACGCTGGATGGGGTTCAGCACGCGGTGGTGATCGCTCGCGAGGACCGCCCCGGCGACAAACGCCTGGTCGGCTACGTCACCGAAACATCGTCCGGTGCAGTCGATCTAACAAAGGTACGCGGCGTGTTGGCTGAGCGGCTACCGGCCTACATGGTGCCGGCGGCGATGGTGGTGTTGGACGCGTTGCCCGTGACGGTCAGCGGAAAGCTCGACACCCGCGCCCTGCCGCCCCCTGAGTACCAGGGTGGCGATCGCTACCGGGCGCCGGGGGATGCGGTTGAGGAGATCTTGGCCGGCATCTACGCCCAAGTCCTGGGCCTCGAGCGCGTCGGAATCGACGATTCGTTCTTCGACCTTGGCGGAGACAGTATCTTGTCGATGCAGGTGGTGACGTACGCCCGGGCGGCCGGGCTGATATATCGGCCGCGCGACATCTTCGTCGAGCAGACCGTGGCCGGGCTGGCCCGGGTGGCTGTGGTGGCCGACGGGGCGACGCGTCCGGTCGATGAAGGCATCGGGCCGGTGCCGGTGACCCCGATCATGTGCTGGTTGGCCGCTGTGGACGGTCCGGTGGATCAGTTCAATCAGACGGTTCTGGTGTCGGCCCCGGCGGCGGCCACCGAGGCCGATGTGGCAATCCTGTTGCAGGCGTTACTGGATCGCCACGCGATGCTTCGGTGCCGTGTCGGCGACGACGGCTCCGGCGCGTGGTCGCTGACGGTGCCGGAGCCCGGTTCGGTGTCAGCGAGTGAGTGCCTGCACACCGTGGAAGCGTTCTGTGATGAGGCTTTGGTGGCGGCGCGGTCACGGTTGGACCCAGCCGCGGGGGTGATGCTGAGCGCGCTGTGGGTGGTCTCGACCAACCAGCTGGTGTTGATCATTCATCATTTGGTCATTGACGGGGTGTCGTGGCGGATCTTGTTGGAGGACCTCAATATTGGCTGGGCCCAGCACCGCACTGGACAGCCGGTCGTGCTTCCGGCGGGCGGGACGTCGTTTGCCCGGTGGTCGTCGCTGCTGAGCGCGTATGCCCATGCTTCGGATGTGGTCGAGCAGGCCGAGGCGTGGAAGCAGGTGGCGTCAACCCCGGCCGTGCTAGCACCGGTGCAACCCGAGATCGATACCTTCGCCGCCGCGGGGCACCTATCGGTGTCGCTGGAGGGCAAGTTCACCCGCATGCTGTTGGGTGAGGTGCCTGCGGCGTTCCACTGCGGGGTCCAAGACATCCTCTTGATCGGGTTCGCGTTGGCGTGCGCAGAGTTCTTCGGCACCGGCGGGGGGCCGATCGGCGTGGATGTGGAGGGCCACGGGCGCTACGAAGAACTTGCCGGCGATGTTGATCTGTCGCGCACGGTGGGGTGGTTCACCACCAAATGCCCGGTGGCGTTGGCCGTCGCCGAGATGTCCTGGGCGCAGGTGCTGGCCGGGGATTCGGCACTGGGGGAGGTGGTCAAGAACGCCAAAGAACAACTGCGCGCGTTGCCCGATCCGCTCACCTACGGTCTACTGCGCTATCTGAACCCCGAGGTTGATCTGACCAGCCCCGACCCGGCGATCGGCTTCAATTACCTTGGGAGACTGGGTGGCCCCCCACAAGGTGCGGCCGCCGATGAGCTGTGGCGGATCGGTCCGGAAGGGGTGTCGCTGACGGGCGTCTCTACGGCGGTGCCCACGCCGTTGCCGCACGCCTTGGAGCTCAACGCGGGCACCATCGACACCGAGGCCGGTCCTCACTTGCACGCCACCTGGACCTGGGCGCCCTCGGTACTGGATCACGCGCAAGTGGATCGGTTGAGCCG
>NZ_QMEW01000107.1 GCF_003284965.1 Mycolicibacterium sp. GF69 | reverse complement strand
CAGTAACCACCTCCAGAAGAGCCCGGATTGAACTGAGCTACCTTCGCCAGGTCGCTGCCGTCACGGGAAACGTTGTATCGGCCCATCACGTAGTTCATGGCGGCGCTGATGTTGGCCACCGGGTCATAAATGTTGGTCGAGGTGCCTGGCTGATGGTATGCAGCGAACGTTGTCGGAATCGTTTGCAACCCGCCCCGTGACGAGTTCCCAAAATAGCCATCGGCCGCAGCAGCGCCGTGGGCATTGGAATCAGTCAGATTGATGGCCAGCGGATTGAAGCTTGACTCCCGCGCCGCCGCCGTCATCAGGCCCTGAGCCCACCGTTGGCGCGCCTGAGGATCGGTGATACCCATGACGTCGAGCGCCTCGGCCACATAACGTTTGTAGGCCTCCCGGCCGACGGCGAACTTCTCACGGTCAAACCGGACATCCTTGACAGGAATGCGCCCGGCCGACGACACATTTCGCCCAGATCCGCCACCGGAATCACGGCCTGATGCCGAT
>NZ_QMEW01000106.1 GCF_003284965.1 Mycolicibacterium sp. GF69 | reverse complement strand
CGAGCCTGGGGGCCCGTCCGCTCGGGTCGTATCGGCCGAGTCAATCGACATGTCGCCCGTCGCCACACCCTCGCCGCGGGTATCCCGGTCGCTGGAAAAGGCACCAAACCACGCGACCGCCGTTGCGACGACAGCGGTCCAGGATGCGGCTAGTGCGCCGGCCGCCAGCCAGCTCTCCCAACCCCAGTACGGCAACATGAATCGACTCGGCCTCCTTCCGGACTCCAAGGTGCCCGTCGACGTCCGCTGATTCAGTGGAGGTTTTGTGAAGATTTGCTCAAGACCCGATCGGCTGGCACCAGTGTGCCGCGGGCGAGCCCAGTGTCGGTGTAACTGGTAGCTGTTCACGGGCACTATGGACGCTATGGATGCCACGTCAGCTCAGGGAGGTCTGGGCGCGCCGGGCTACCGAGCCTTGATCGTCGACGATGAGGCGGCGCTCGCCGAAGTGGTGGCCAGTTATCTGCAGCGCGAACAGTTTGAAACCCGCACCGCCGTTGACGGCTCGGAAGCGGTGGCTCTGGC
>NZ_QMEW01000105.1 GCF_003284965.1 Mycolicibacterium sp. GF69 | reverse complement strand
GCGTCGACATTGTCGGGATTGTTGTACTGATCCGGATACCAGGCGGTCGGATCACCGGCCAAAATCTCGGCCACCCGATCGCGCCGAGCCTGCTGCCAACCGCCCCGCGGGTGCGGCTCGGTCACCAGATCCACCTGCCCACCGTATGCCGAAAGCATTCGTTGAACAATCGGTTCCATACCGGGATCAGCGACCAGCGTCACCGGATGCCCGTATACAGTGCCCGCCAGCGTTAGTCCCAAGCCGAGTGTGCCGCTGGTGGATTCGACGATCCGGCCACCCGGCTGCAGATCGCCGCGGGCGAGGGCTCGCTGCACCATGTGCATGGCCGGGCGGTCCTTCATCCCGCCGGGGTTGAAGCCCTCGAGTTTGGCCCAAAAGCCCCGCTCTTCAGAGCTGAATGGAGCACCGATCCACAGCACTGGAGTGCGGCCGACCAGCGTGGCAGGCCGCCGGTGATACCGGCCGACGGCGCGGCGACGTGAGGCGGACAGGTCGGGCGTGTGTACGGATAGGACATGGTTCATGGGGTTTCCACGCTTCTGCGTCGG
>NZ_QMEW01000104.1 GCF_003284965.1 Mycolicibacterium sp. GF69 | reverse complement strand
GCGCATCGATCTCCTCGTTGATGCGCATCGCACCCAACTGCGCGGTCACCCCCGCCCCGAATGTGGCGGCCAACCCGATGCCGGCCACCACCGGCGCAGCGATCCGCACATTGATGAACGCCGCCAAAAACCCCGTCAACGCCTCAATACCGATATCGCCCAGCGAGCTGTAGCCCTGAATCGCCAACGTCCCACCGGCGGCCAGGGTCAAAAATCCGACGATGGCGACCGTGCCGCCGATCATCGCCAACGTGCCCGCACCCATCGAGATCTCAGCGATCAACCGCACGACTTCTTTGCGGAAGTGCATCGCGGCGTGCGGCACACCAGCCAAGGCGCGACCGTAGAAGAGGATGTGATCGCCAAGACGTGAGAGCAGACCAACCGGGCGCCGAACCTGCCGCGTCAACCGCGGATAGGTACTGCGCAGTATCGTCGTCGCGCTCATCGTCAGCCCGTTGTCATCCGGATACCGATGGCGGTGACCACCACGTTGATCACGAACAACGCCATGAACGCATACACCACCGTCTCGTTGACCGCATTACCGACCGCCTTGGCC
>NZ_QMEW01000103.1 GCF_003284965.1 Mycolicibacterium sp. GF69 | reverse complement strand
ACGCATCGATCTCCTCGTTGATGCGCATCGCACCCAACTGCGCGGTCACCCCCGCCCCGAAGGTGGCGGCCAACCCGATGCCGGCCACCACCGGCGCAGCGATACGCACATTGATGAACGCCGCCAAAAACCCCGTCAACGCCTCAATACCGATATCACCCAGCGAGCTGTAGCCCTGAATCGCCAACGTCCCACCGGCGGCCAACGTCAAAAATCCGACGATGGCGACCGTGCCGCCGATCATCGCCAACGTGCCCGCCCCCATCGAGATCTCAGCGATCAACCGCACGATCTCCTTGCGGAAATGCACCGCCGCATGCGGCACACCGGCCAACGCCCGCACATAGAACAGCATGTGATCGCCGATACGACCCAAAAAGTCGACCGGCCGGCGCAGACCGTGCGTCAACCGCGGATAGGTGCTGCGAATAACCTGAACCGTACCCATCGCCAAACCCCCGCTATCCCGTCGTCATCCGGATGCCGATGGCCGTGACGACCACGTTGATCACGAACAACGCCATGAACGCATACACCACCGTCTCGTTGACCGCGTTACCCACTGCCTTGGCT
>NZ_QMEW01000102.1 GCF_003284965.1 Mycolicibacterium sp. GF69 | reverse complement strand
TGCTCATTGTCCGCCTCCCATCCGGTATCCCACGCCGCGCACGGTCAGCACGTAGCGCGGGGTGCTCGCGTTGTCGCCCAGCTTGCGTCTCAAATGACCGATGTGCACGTCGACGACGTGCTCGTCGCCGACCCACGGTCCCTCCCGCACCGTTTCGAGTAGCTGGCGGCGGGTCAAGACCACGCCCGGGCGTGCAGACAACGCGCTCAGCAAGTCGAACTCGGTGCGCGTCAACCGGATCGGCTCACCATCGAGGTGCACCTCTCGGGCGGCGATGTCGACTTGCAGCTTCCCGAAGCGCCGCGGCGGTGCAGCCTGGTCGCCGCCGGTCACCGTGCGTGGCCGGCGCAGCAGAGCGCGGATACGGGCTACCAACTCGCGTGGACTGAACGGCTTGGTGATGTAGTCGTCGGCGCCGACGGTCAGCCCTACGATGGTGTCCATTTCCGTGTCACGGGCGGTAAGCATCACCACGTAGGCATCGGAGAAGCTGCGCAGCTGCCGGCACACCTCCAACCCGTCGGCGCCGGGCAACCCCAGGTCGAGCACCACCACGTCGGGATCAAACTCGCGG
>NZ_QMEW01000101.1 GCF_003284965.1 Mycolicibacterium sp. GF69 | reverse complement strand
CAGGGCTGCGCGCGCGGTTAAACCGCTGTGATGTGGTTGTCATCGATGCCGGTGATCGGCACATCGACGCGCAGCCTGCGACGGCGGTGGCTGGTCCGGCACCCGACGATCTTGCCCACATCATCTACACCTCGGGTACGACCGGCACTCCGAAAGGGGTGACGGTCACTCATCACAACGTCGTGCAGATGTTCGACGCACTCGAGATCGGGGTGCGATTCTCGCCGGCTCAGGTGTGGACCCAGTTTCATTCCTATGCCTTCGATTTCTCGGTGTGGGAGATCTGGGGTGCGCTGCTGCACGGTGGCCGGCTGGTGGTGGTGCCCGAGACGGTGGTGCGTTCGCCGGAGGACTTTCATGAGTTGCTGATCGCCGAAGGGGTCAACGTCCTCACTCAGACGCCGTCTGCGGTGGCGGCGTTGTCGCCGCGGGGTCTGGAGTCGGCGGCGTTGGTCATCGGCGCCGAGCCCTGTCCGGTGGAAGTGGTGGATCGGTGGGCGCCGGGGCGGGTGATGGTCAACGTCTACGGGCCGACCGAGACGACGATGTGGGTGTCGAAGAGTGCCCCGCTGGCGCCGGGGTCGGGGGCGCCGCCCATCGGCTCGCCGATTGCGTGGGCTTCCTTTTTCGTGCTG
>NZ_QMEW01000100.1 GCF_003284965.1 Mycolicibacterium sp. GF69 | reverse complement strand
AGTCGGGATCTCGAAGCCGGCCAACACATCGCGCCACACCGTCTCGGCAGCGGGACGGTCGCGTTCGGCCAGCCAGGTGACGAAGTTGCGATACGACCCGGGGGCCGGTAGACGCTGTCGGTGATAGCAGGCCAGAATCTCACCCAGCAGGATCGGCAGCGACCAGCCATCCATCACGATGTGATGGAAGGTCAGCACAAACCGGTGCCGTTGTTCTGCCGTGCGAATCAAGGCGACGCGAAAAGCCTGCTGGCCGACCAGATCACACACCGCGGCACGTTCCTCAGCGCAGACGCGTTCGATGTGCTCGTCGGGGATGAGGTCGGCATATCGCCAGGGTGTCCTGCGACGAGCCGGGATGATTTGTACCGGCTCCTCGAACTGCGGGCAGAATCGCGCCGCGAGATTCGGGTGACGCTCGATTACGGTGTCGACCGCTTCACGCAGTCGGTCCGAGTCGAGGGCGCCGCTCAACGTGACTGTCAGCTGCACCGCGTACAGGTCGTCTCTCGCCTGCGCGGCGTTGGCGTGAAACAGCAAGCCCTGTTGCAGAGGGGTCAACGGGAAGACATCGACAAGTTCGTACTGTTGGTCAAGCTCATCGATCTGTCGTTGGGTGAGCCGAGCCGGCGTGATG